>NZ_AP022603.1:0-1385607 GCF_010726955.1 Mycolicibacterium fallax | reverse complement strand
AAGTTCGTGCACATGGAGCCCACGCAGTTCTGGCTTCCGCACAGCCCGGAGCAGCGGTTCGTGGTAGCGCCGAAACTGGTTCTGCCGGTGGGGGTTACCGCGGCGGGTGAGCGCATCGAAGTGCCGCTCGCGAAGCGGCCTCACGTGGTGATCGCGGGCACGTCCGGTGCAGGCAAAACCCGATCCATCCTGACCATGATCACAGGACTGGCTCTACAGGGGGCAGCGGTCGCAATCGGGGCGTTCAAGGTGGACCCTGACCTGGAGTTTCTCTACGGCGCGCGGATGCCGGGGGTGGTGCACTACAGCACCACGATCGGCGGCATTTCGCGGTTGCTGCTGTGGCTGCGGGATGAGCTGGAGCGCCGGTCGGCGTTGATGCCGCTGCTGGCCCGGCGGGGCATCAGCCGGCCGGTGTGGGAACCCGTCGTCGTGTTTATCGATGAGTGGGGCCAGGGCCTCGACGAGCTGCTCGGATCCGCCGATCCCGCGGAGCGCGGGGCGGGTGCCGCGATGGTCAATGTGGCCAGCAAAATCTTCGCGCAGGGCCGCAGTTTCGCACTCCACCTGGTGTTGTCGACGCAGCACACTTACGCCAGCGCGATACCCGGTCGCATCGCCCAGAACGCCGCCACGCGCATCGTTTTCGGCCGCCCGAAGCCCGGCCCCGCCGGGCCGATCGAGGTGCTGTTCAAGGACGACAAGGCGGCCGCCGTTGAGGCCGCCGAGGGCATCACCGACGGGATGCGCGGCCGCGGGATCGTGGCTGACGCCGCGGGCAAAGTGCAACAGTTCCAGGCGCACTACGGGTACACCCCGGCGGAGCATCCGGAGACCGCCGGGGACGCCGAACTGGCCGCCAGTTGGGCGCGCACCCGCGATGCCCTGGAGCGCACCCCGCGTGTCCGTCGGTGGGGCTGGCGCTTCCCGCTGGACGGCTCCGGCGAGTGGCAGGGATGGTCGCTTTTCCCGGGCGATCGCACCACCGGCGAGCTGCCCACGGTGGCCCAACTGCCGGTGGTGGTGCTGGACGGGATCGACGGCCGGCCCGACCGCGCAGCGGGCCGCTGGGACCCGCTATCCGATGCCTATGACCCCGGAGTTCCACTGCTGAACCCCGACCACATCGCCCCCGCCAGCTACTGAAAGGCCTCCGCATGAGCCCCCAAATCCGCACCCGCGACCCGCGCAGCCGCGCCGCGTATGCCGCCAGCATCGGCCCCGCCGCCCGCGCCGTGGTGATGGCCGTGGCGGAATCTTCCAAGCCGTTGCAGCAGGTGGCCACCCGGCCCGCCGTGCACGCCGCTGATCCGCGCGCTGCCCTCGCCGCGGCGGTGCAGCTGCGGCAGGCCCAGCGGCAGGTGGATCAGGCACTGGCGACGTATATCGCGTGGTGCCTGGTGGGTGGCATCACCCGCAGCGCGGTGGCGCGTGCGTTGGGCATCCGGCCGGCGTCGCTGGATCGGCTGCTGGCCCCGGTGGCGGATCTGGCCGCGGCGCGCGGTGAGGACTTGAACCCCGGCGCGGATGGTTGCTGGCGCGTGAATCGCATGGGCTTCGGCGGCGAGGGGGCGGCGCGATGATCGCCGCCGGCACGGGCCGCGTGACCGCCGCGCTATCTCCGCTCGGGGGACTTCGGCCGGGCGATATGGGCCCAACGCGCGCGCGCGCGAGTATTGGCACGCGGTGTGCGAATCGGGAGCAGAATCGCATACCGGATGCACCCCCGTTTTTCGCTACAACCCCCGATACAACCCCCGCTACAACCCCCGATACAGCCCCCGATACGGGGGTGGCTACAGGGGTAGATACGCGGGTCGATACGGGTTCTGCGGCGGGTTTGCTGGCCGCCGCCGTCACCGCGGCCCTGGCCCCCGCCGACACCGGCCGCTACCGCCTCGCCGTGACGCCGACCCCCATGCACGTGCTGGCGACCGTGACGCCCCCGGTCGGCTCCGACCCCGTCCGGTTGGCGGAGGTGCTGCGCGAGCTGCTGACGCTGCGGGGGCTGGGCAGGTGGCGGGCTTTCGTGCGACTTCGGCCGGCGGAAATCCTGCTGATCCGCCGAGTGGAGGTGGCCCCTGACTGATGCCTCCCCGCACGCCACCACCGCAGACCGACCGAAAACACGAACAGAAAGAGGTACTGAAATGAACACGCAGCCCCATCCGGAACGAGTCGCGCGGCTGTTGCTGACCACCCCGCTCCCGGCGGGCGTTGACGCGGCCGCCGTAGTGCAGCTGGTTGATGCCGGAGCCAGCCGCCGCGCTGTGCACGCCGCGGTCGCCGAACTGGTCGCCGCCGCGTGGGCATCGGCCGGCAGGGAAGCCGCCGCCGCGCAGCGCCCGCGCGACGTGAAGGCCGCGGTCGAAAGGCTGCGGGGCATCGCGCAGCTGGAGCTGCTGCTGGGCCTCGCCCCGGAGACCGATCCGGAGCCCGATCCGGCACCCGATCCCGAGCCGGTTTCCGAGCCGGCCGCCCGCAGCTGGGAGGTGGCCTGATGCGCGACGTGATGCGCAACGCGCGTACTGAGTTGCGGGGGCTGGGCGCGGTGGTACGCCGCCGGCCGCTGACGGCCCTGCTGCTGGTGCTGATCGCCGCGTTGCTGGCGGCGAGCATCACGCTGAACGCCACGCACCGGCAGGCCCCGGTGCAGGTGGAAGTGGTGCCCCCGGCGGGGGCGGCGGCGGTGCCGGATGCGCTGCCCGCCGGGGCCTGGCCCAGCAACTGTTGCAACACAAAGGAGGAGGGAAAGTGATGCAGAAGGTGATGGGGTTCGCGCGCCGGCCTCGGGTGCGCGCCACGGCCGCCGCGGTGCTGGCCGTCGCGGTGGTCGGAGGGGTCCTGGCGGCGGGGCTGGCGGTGGGCAAGCAGCAGGGGCGCCAGGCGGGGCGGGAGGAGGTCGTCGTCGCGCTGCCAGTGTTCCCGGATGGGCCCGTGCTGCGGGCCAGTGACGGCGTCTGCGGCTCGCGGTTTGAGCTGCACCTCGGCGCGCAGGTTTACGGGGTTTTTCTGGACAGTCGCGCGGATACGCGGGTGCAGCTGCTGGACCCGCTGCCCAACATGGGCTGCGTCCCCGCCGAGGGCGAGGATCCGACCGGCGCGGACTCCGCGCGGGTGATGAGCGGCTGGGACACGCAGACGTCGAAGTGCGTGGACTACGCCGTGATCGACGGCCGCCGCTGGCTGCTCGATGATCCGGTCGGCGGGTACTTGCAGCACGGCACCGACCGGGTCGTCGCCGGCGATGAGCGCTGCGGTGGCGCGGAGCAGCTGCCCGCGGAGCCGCTGGGCGAGGGCGTTTGCAAGCGGCCCGACGGCTGGAACTACGCGTGGGACCGGGCCCGCGGCCGCTGCCTGCCCGTGCCCTAACCGCCACCCAGAACCGGCCCGGATCCGCTGCTGGATCCGGGCCGGTCTCTGTTCTCAGCCCGGCACCGCGGCGAGGTCGTCGGCGGTCAGGGTGAGCACGGCGATGGTGCGGCCGTCGGCGGCCACGAATTCCACCTCATAGCCGACCCCGTCGGAGTACGCGCCGACGACGGCGCCGACGGTGCCAGCGGGGAGGCCATATGCGGGGACCGGGCGGGTGAGGGCGACGCGGGAGAGTTCGGGGTACATCGGGGCCTCCAGGGTTTGGGGGAGAAAGGAGTTGATGCGACGGTACGGGTGACCCACCGATGACCCACCGATGACCCACCGATGACCCACCGATGACCCACCGATGACCCATTTTGTCCGGGCGCGGTGGACGATCCGACGCAAAAGCCCAGGTCGCCAGCACGCGGCGTTTAGCGGCGACCTGCGGAAACGTCGTATCGTGGCTTTTACACACCAGCGGTCGCAGGTTCGATACCTGTCGCGCCCACCAATGTTCGTGCAGTTCGAAGGAATCATTCGCCGGTCTGCTGAGCGGGCGCAGTAATGAGCTACCGGCCGGCGGCGATCGAGGCCAGGAACTCCTGGGTGCGTGCGCGTGATCGGGCCCGGGCCGCCGCGTCGTCGCCAAGCGGCACGATCCGGGCGGCCAGGTCGGTGACCCCGGCATCCCGGTAGCGACGCAGCCGGGCGGCCACGGCGGCCTCGTCGCCGGCGGCCATGGTGTCGCCG
Organism: Mycolicibacterium fallax; assembly: GCF_010726955.1. Classification (NCBI taxonomy): domain Bacteria; kingdom Bacillati; phylum Actinomycetota; class Actinomycetes; order Mycobacteriales; family Mycobacteriaceae; genus Mycobacterium; species Mycolicibacterium fallax. Next base: position 1,381,497 of record NZ_AP022603.1, on the reverse strand, counting down.
ACGTCCCGGGCGTCGCCGTGCTCCAACAGCCGCAGGTAGTTCGGCGAGAGCTCGGCGTGCCCGAGCACCTCGCTGGCATACCGGCGGGCCCGGTCGACCTCGCCGGCCGCGCACAGTGCGACCGGCACGCCCGCGACGATCCGCGGTGCCGGCCGGCCGGCACCGTCGGCGGCGGCGGTGATGCGCGGCACCACATGGTCGGCGATGGTGCGCTCGTCGGCCATCCACAGGATGGTTCCGCCGGCCCGCTCGCCGGCCAGCCGCAACATCGTGTTCCCCAGCGCCGCAAGCAGAATCGGCATCGTCGGCGCCTCGGCGACGTCGATCGTCGCGTCGACGGCATAGCTGTCGTTGCGCACCCGCACCGGTCCGGGCCCGGTGACCGATGCGGTCAGCACCTCGAGATAGTCCCGGACCAGCCGGGCCGGCCGGTCGTAGGACAGGCCCAGCTGATCGCTGATGATCCAGTGGTGCGACGGGCCCAGGCCGAGGGCGAGCCGGTCGCCGCAGGCCAGGTCGGTGGTCAGCGCCTGCTGCGCCATGATCAGCGGGTGCCGGGTCTGGATGGGCAGCACCGCGGTGCCGAGTTCGATGTGTTCGGTCACCTGACCGATCAGCGCGACGGCGGTCAGCGCGTCCAGGTAACCCGGGACCTGCGGCATCCAGAACGACGCGAGGCCGGCCGCCTCGGCGCCGCGGGCATCCTCCAACAGCCCGGACAGCCGATCCGCGCGCGAACGCTCCCGGTCGGAGCCGACCATCAAACCGATCCTCATGGTTGAAGAACCTACGTTCCGGCCGGCCGATGCCCCGCGCGGCTGTGAGAAGCTGCCCCGGTGCCAGCGACGAGACCCCGGGCGATCGGCCTGCTCACCGGCTACCTCGCCGACCGGGCGCTGGGTGATCCGCGCCGCGGGCATCCGGTGGCCGGCTTCGGGGCCGCCGCGGCGGGGTTGGAGACACTGACCTACCGGGACAGTCGCGGGGCCGGGGTGCTGCACGTCGCGGTGCTGCTCGGCGCGCTGGCGGCCGGGGGAGCGGCGGCCGAGAGCGCCGCCGGACGCCGGCCGGCCGGAGCCGCCGCCGCGCTGGCCGCGGCCACCTGGGTCGCCCTGGGTGGACGCTCGCTGGCCCGCACCGGGACGCAGCTGGCGGACCTGCTCGACGCCGGGGATCTGGACGCCGCGCGCGGGTTGCTGCCGTCGCTGTGCGGGCGCGACCCGGCTACCCTGGATGCCGATGGGCTGGCCCGGGCCGCGCTGGAATCGGTCGCCGAGAACACCTCCGACGCCGCCGTCGCGCCGCTGGTGTGGGCCGCGGTCGGCGGGGTGCCCGGGGTGCTGGTCTACCGCGGCGCCAACACCCTGGACGCGATGGTCGGCTACCGCTCGCCGCGCTACACCCGGTTCGGCTGGGCCGCGGCCCGATTCGACGACCTGGCGAACTACCTGCCGGCCCGGGTCTGCGCGGCGCTGGTCGTCGCGTGCGCGCCGGCGGTGGGCGGCTCACCGGCGGCGGCGATCCGGGCCTGGCGCCGCGACGCGGCCCGGCACCCCAGCCCGAACGCCGGGGTGGTGGAGGCCGCGTTCGCCGGGGCGCTGGGCGTTCGGCTGGGCGGGCCGACCCCGTACCACCACGGCCTGGAGATCCGGCCCACCCTCGGTGACGGTGACCCGCCGGGGTCGGCCGACCTGCGCCGGGCGGCGCGACTGTCGACCCTGGTCCAGTGCGCGGCCGCCGCGCTTGCGGCGGGACTGCTGCTGGCTATCGGCGCCGGCCGTACCGGTCGGTGAGCTTCTGCTCGACGCGGGCCTGCTGCACCGACTCCGGGGCGGGTGCCCGGGTGTCCTCGGTGCCCGGAGCGGCGTCTTCGTCGTCGGTGTTGGGGCGGTTGGCCTCGTCGTCGGCGGCGGCATCGAGGAGTTCCCGATTTTCCCGTTCCCGCCGGCGCACCTTGACCTCGGAGTAGATGAAATACCCCAGCCCGATCGGGGCGACGATGCCGAACGCGATCCACTGGATGCCGTAGGACAGGAACGGCCCGGCGTCCAGGTGCGGCAGCTCGATGACCCCCAGGCCGCCGGGCTGGTCGGCCTCCAACTGCAGGTAGGCCCCGGCCAGCGGCACGTCGACCAGCCCGGACAGCTGGGTCGGATCGATGGCGTACACCTGCAGCGAGCCGTCGGCGGTGAACGGCTTCTTGTCCGGCGGGGCGATCTCGGCGTCACGCAGCCGCGCCGCGATGCTCACCCGACCCTCCGGCGCGGGCTCGATCGCCGGCGGCCGGGAGCCCTCCAGCGGGGCCACCCAGCCGCGGTCGACCAGCACCGTCGGTCCGCCGTCGACGGCGAACGGCACCAGCACCTCAAACATCGGGGCGCCCTGAATGACCCGCAGCCGGGCCAGTGCCTGCTTGTCCGGCAGGTAGTGACCCGTCGCCGTCACCCGGCGCCACTGCTGTTCGGGCGCGGTCGAATCCTGGTGCGGCAGCAGATCGGTCACCGGAACCGGGTCGGCGGTCAGCGACACGTCGATCTGGTGGTTCTCCTTGGACACCCGGGCGTTCTTGCCCAGCTGCCAGGGCGCCAGCACGGTGAAACACAGGTAGGTGAACAGCAACGCGACCGCCGCCAGCGCCAGCCAACTCGGCTGCAACAGCATCTTCAGCCGGCGCATGTCACTGCCCCAGGCGCTCGTCCACCCAGGCGTGCAGCCCGGGCAGTGCCGCGGCGATGACGGTGAAGGTCTCCTCGAAGTCGGCCAGGCCGCCGTAGTAGGGGTCCTCGACGTCGTCGGGGTGCGCGCCGGAGCGCGGGTCGAAGGAGCGCAGCATCCGCAGCCGCTGCGGGTCCACGCCGTGATGGCGCAGGTGCCGCTCGTGGTTGCGGCCCAGCGCGATGACCAGATCGGCCGACAGGTGATCCTCGTCGAGCTGGGCCGCCCGGTGCTCGCCCGGATAGCCGTGCCCGACAAGGACCTGCACGGCCCGGTCGTCGGCGCCGTCGCCGGCGTGCCAGCCGCCGGTCCCGGCGCTGGACACCCGCACCCGGTCGGCCAGCCCGCGCTCGGCCAGCTGGTGGGCGAACATCTTCTCCGCCATCGGGGAACGGCAGATGTTGCCCGAGCAGACGAACGTCACATGCAGCTCAGACACCGAGCACCTCGCGCAGCTCGGTGACGTCGGCGACGAACCCGGCCCCCGGTGCCGGCTCGTCACCGTCGAAATCGGTCCGGCCGTAGCCCCATTCGACGACGACGGTGTCGATGCCGTGGTCGGCGGCCCCCGCCACGTCGTGGCTGCGGTCACCGACCATCAGTACCCGCTCCGGCAGCGGCCCCAGCTGGGCCAGCGCGTGCGCCACCACATCGGTCTTCGCCGAGCGGACGCCGTCGACGCTGGCCCCGGCGATCACCTCGAAGTGCCCGTCGAGGCCGAAGTGCGCCAGGATGCGGCGCGCGGCCGGCTCGGCCTTCGAGGTCGCCACCGCCAGCCGCACCCCGGCGTCCCGCAGGTCGACGAGCAGCTCGGCCACCCCGTCGAACGGGGCGTTCATCGACCAGCCGTGGCTGGTGTAATGCGCGCGGTAGGCCGCCATCGCCGCCCCGTCGGCGCCGCCGAGGCCCAGCTCAGTCATGGTTTCGTGCATCGGCGGCCCGACGATCCGGGTGGCCAGTGCGGCATCGTCGTCGGCAACGACGCCGTCGGCGCCGACCTCGGTCATGGCATGACGGAAACTCGCCACGATCCCGGGTGCGGAATCGGTGAGCGTGCCGTCGAGATCAAACAGCACCAGATCGGGTCGGGTGTCGCAGCGCAGATCGGTCACGCCTCCATTGTCCCCGATGCGGCGACCACTACTGTTTGCAAGGTGTCCATCCGTCTTTCCGAGGTCATCGCGGTGTTGGAGGCGGCCTATCCGCCGGCGCTGGCGCAGTCCTGGGATTCGGTGGGTCTGGTGTGCGGAGACCCGGCCGAGCCGGTCACCTCGGTCACCGTCGCCGTCGACGCCACCGAGCAGGTCATCGCGCGGGTGCCCGACGGCGGCCTGCTGCTGGCCCACCACCCGTTGCTGCTGCGCGGCGTCGACACCGTCGCCGCCTCGACCGCCAAGGGCGCGCTGATCCACCGGCTGATCCGCACCTCGCGGGCGCTGTTCACCGCGCACACCAACGCCGACGCCGCGGCGCCCGGGGTCTCCGATGCGCTCGCCGAAACCCTGGGTGTGACCGTCACCGGCGTGCTGGAGCCCGTCCCGGCTGGGCCCGACCTGGACAAGTGGGTGGTCTTCGTGCCGGCCGCCGACGCCGAGTCGGTGCGCGCGGCGATGTTCGGGGCAGGCGCCGGCCAGATCGGCGACTACTCGCGGTGCAGCTGGAGCGTCGCCGGCGCCGGGCAGTTCCTGCCGCACGACGGCGCCGCGCCGGCCGTCGGGACCGTCGGGCGGGTGGAACGGCTGGCCGAGGACCGCATCGAGGTGATCGCCCCGGCCCGGCTGCGGGCGCCGATCCTGGCCGCCCTGCGCACCGCACACCCCTACGAGGAGCCCGCGTTCGACGTCTTCGCGCTGGCCGGCCTGCCCTCGGGTGTCGGGATCGGCCGGATCGGTGAGCTGCCCGAGCCGGAGTCGCTGGCCCAGTTCGTCGCCCGCGCCGGCGCCCGGCTGCCCGCCACCAGCTGGGGGGTGCGCGCCAGCGGTGATCCCGACGCGCTGGTCTCGCGCGTCGCGGTGTCCGGCGGGTCCGGGGACTCGATGCTCGGTGCCGCCGCCCGGGCCGGGGTGGATGTCTACCTCACCTCCGACCTGCGCCACCATCCCGCCGACGAGCAGCGCCGCACCGCGCCGATGGCGCTGGTCGACGTCGCGCACTGGGCCAGCGAATTCCCGTGGTGCGCGCAGGCCGCCGGGCTGCTGCGCGGCGCGTTCGGGGACCGGCTGCCGGTCGACGTCTGTGATATCCGTACCGATCCCTGGAACCTGCACGCCCAATCCCGAGGGGACTTCTGATGAAAGCCGAAGTGACGCAACAGCGTCGTCTGCGTCAACTGGTCGACAACGATGCCGAGCTGGCCCGGATCGGGCATCGCGCGAAGACCCTGGTGGAGCAGCAGCGGGTCGATGAGCTGCTGATCGCGGTCACCGCCGCCGAGGACGCGGTCGCGGCGGTCAGCATTGCGCTGGCCGATCTCGACGGCGCGATTGCCAAGCTGGAGAACGAGATCGACGGTGTGCGCAAGCGGGAAGATCGGGACCGCGCGCTGCTGGACTCCGGTGTCAACGACAAGCAGCAGGCCGAACTCGCCCACGAGCTGCAGACCCTGGAGCGCCGGCAGTCCGATCTGGAGGACGCCGAGCTGGAGATCATGGAGCAGCGTGAGTCGCTTGCGGCGCGGCACGCCGAGGCCACCGACGAACTGGACCAGACCCGCAATGACCTGCGTGATGCCGAGGGGGCGCGCGACCGGGCCCGCACCGAGGTGAATGAGGTTCGGGCGCACTGGGAGAACTCCCGGGCCGAGCTGACCGGGGAGCTGGACGCGGATCTGCTGGCGCTGTACGAGCGTCAGCGCGCGGCCAATGGGGTCGGCGCCGGGGTGCTGCGGGGCCGGCACTGCGGTGCCTGCCGGATCGAGATCGACCGCGGCGAGTCCGCCCGCATTGCCGCGGCGGCCGACGACGACGTGCTGCGCTGCCCGGAGTGCGGGGCAATCCTGTTGCGGATCAAGGACTGACCGCGGTGCGGGTAATCGTCGAGGCCGACGGCGGATCGCGGGGCAATCCGGGGCCGGCCGGGTTCGGTGCGGTGGTGTTCTCCGCGGACCGCTCGAGGGTGCTGGCCGAGAGCAAATCGGCGATCGGGCGGGCGACCAACAACGTCGCCGAATACCGCGGGCTGATCGCGGGTTTGACCGAGGCCGCCGACCTCGGCGCCTCCACGGTCGAGGTGTACATGGATTCCAAACTCATCGTCGAGCAGATGTCCGGGCGGTGGAAGGTCAAGCACCCCGACCTGGCCGAACTGCACCGGCAGGCCCGCGCCATCGCGGCCCGGTTCGACACCGTCTCCTACCGCTGGATTCCCCGGGAACGCAACAAGCACGCCGACCGGCTGGCCAACGAGGCGATGGATGCCGCCGCCGGGCTGCCGGTCAAGAACCCCGCCGCCAAGAAGCCCGCGGCTGCGGCCGAACCGGCTGCGGCCAAACCGGCTGCGGCGGAACCGGCTGGTACGAAGGAAGATTCGGCGCTCAAGGCGCCGGGCTGGACCGGAGCCCAAGGCGTGCCGACCCGGCTGTTGCTGCTGCGGCACGGTCAGACCGAACTGTCGGTGCAGCGCCGCTATTCCGGACGCGGGAACCCGGAACTGACCGAATTGGGTCGACGGCAGGCACTTTCGGCCGCCTCCTATCTGTCCTCGCGCGGCGGCATCGCCGCGGTGGTGAGTTCCCCGCTGGAGCGGGCCCGGCAGACCGCCACCGCGACGGCCGACGCGCTGGGGCTGCCCGTCACCGTCGATGAGGACCTCATCGAGACGGACTTCGGCAGCTGGGAGGGCCTGACCTTCGGTGAGGCGGCCGCCGCGCACCCCGAGGTGCACCGGAGCTGGTTGGCCGACACCGCCGTCGTGCCGCCGGGCGGCGAGAGCTTCGATGCGGTGCACGATCGGGTCCGCCGGGCCCGCAACCGGCTGATCGCCCAGTACGGCGGTGCGACGGTGTTGGTCGTCTCGCACGTCACGCCGATCAAGACGCTGCTGCGGATGGCGCTCAACGCCGGCCCGGACATCCTCTACCGGCTGCACCTGGACCTGGCGTCGCTGAGCATCGCCGAGTACTACTCCGACGGGTTGTCGTCGGTGCGACTGGTCAATCAGACCGACTATCTGGGCAGGTGAGCCAATGACCGAATCGGATGAGGACGCCCGCACGGCGTGGGAGCGGCGCTACGGCGAGTCCGACCGGATCTGGAGCGGCCGGGTCAATGCCCGGCTGGCCGAGATCGCCGGCGAGCTGACGCCCGGCCGCGCCCTGGACCTGGGTGCGGGGGAGGGCGCCGACGCGATCTGGCTGGCCTCCCGCGGCTGGCAGGTGGTTGCCGTCGATGTCTCCGAAACCGCGCTGGCCCGCGGCGCCGCGGACGCCGGGCAATTGGCCGCGCGGATCGACTTCCGGCCCTGCGACCTGAACACGGACTTTCCCGACGGGGAGTTCGACCTGGTGTCGGCGCAGTTCCTGCACTCGCATGCCGACCTGGACCGGGAGCGGATTCTGCGGCGCGCGGCGGCGGCGATCGCGCCGGGCGGCACGCTGCTGATCGTCGACCACGGCGAGGCTCCGCCGTGGGCGTCGGCGCTGCAGGCCCACCACCACGAGTTCCCCAGCGCGCAGCGGGTGCTCGACGGGCTGGAGCTGGGGCAGGGCTGGCAGGTGCTGCGCTGCGGGTCGGCCGAGCGTGACGCCGTGGGGCCCGACGGGCAGCCCGCGCACCTGGTCGACAACGTGATCGTGGTGCGCCGGGGGCAGCACGGCGGCTGAATCCGATCCGGATCACCGCGCTGCGGTGGGGGCTTGTGGTGGTGAAAAAAGGCGCGTACAGTCGAACGTATGTTCGACTTGGTTGGGTCCGGAGTGGATCTCTCCGATGAGGCGGCGCTGGTCACCGGCATCACCGAACTCGAACGCGCCAAATCCCGGGCCGCCGCCCTGCAGGCCCGACTGACCGCCCAGCTGGCGACGGTGCGCCACGACGCCGAGGCTGCCGCGGGACTGCCGGCGGCGCGGCGCGGTCGGGGGCTGGCCGCCGAGGTCGCCCTGGCCCGGTACGACTCCCCGCACAGCGGCAACCGGCATCTGGGTTTCGCCCAGGCGCTGATCAACGAGATGCCGCACACCCTGGCCGCCCTGGAATCCGGGGCGTTGAGTGAGTGGCGGGCCACCCTGCTGGTCCGCGAGTCGGCCTGCCTGGACGTTGCGGATCGGCGCGCCCTGGACGCCGAGATGTGCGCCGACGTCGCCGGTCTGGCGGGACGGGGCAACAAGCGCATCGCCGCGGAGGCCAAGGCCATCGCCTACCGGCTGGACCCGCACGCCGTCGTCGACCGGGCGGTCCGGGCCGAGAAGGACCGGCGGGTGAGCATCCGGCCGGCCCCGGACAACATGGTCTATCTCAGTGCCCTGCTGCCGATGGTCAAGGGCGTCTCGGTGTACGCCGCGCTGCGCCGGGAGGCCGACAGCTGCGGCGACGGCCGCAGCCGGGGACAGGTGATGGCCGACACCCTGATCGAACGGATCACCGGACGCCCGGCCGAGGTGCCCGAACCCATCGCGGTGAGCCTGGTGCTCTCCGATGACACCCTGACCGGTGGCACCGGCCCCGCGCTGATTCCCGGGGTCGGACCGGTGCCCGCGACCATCGCGCGAGGCCTGATCACCAACGCGGTGACCGACCCGGCATCGCGGGCGACGCTGCGCAACCTGTACGCCCGGCCGGGCAGCGGCGCGCTGGTGGCGATGCAGTCCCGGTCCCGGCTGTTCCCCAAGGCCCTGGCAATGCTGATCGGGTTCCGCGATCAACAATGTCGCACCCCCTACTGCGACGCCGAGATCCGGCACACCGACCACATCCGTCCCGCCGCCGACGACGGGCCCACCAGCTACCCCAACGGCGACGGCCTGTGCGAGGCCTGCAACTACAACAAGCAGGCACCCCGCTGGCGTGTCCGCGTCACGACGACCGGCACCGGCCGGCACACCACCGTGACCACCACCCCCACCGGTCACAGCTACCTCAGCACCGCGCCGCCGATCCTGCCGGGCAGTCCACCCGACGGCCCGATGGAAGCCGCGCTGCGCAACCTGCTCCGAAAACCTGCGGCCGCCTGAACCGGGCGGCGCCTGAACCGGGGTTTGGCCGCGGCGCCGAGCCGAACTAGGATTACCTGCGCGAACGAGTTGGTCGGGCGGCCGCGGAGAAATTCGAGGAAAGTCCGGACTTCACAGAGCAGGGTGATTGCTAACGGCAATCCGAGGTGACTCGCGGGACAGTGCCACAGAAATCAGACCGCCAGAAATGGTAAGGGTGAAACGGTGCGGTAAGAGCGCACCAGCATCCCGGGTGACCGGGATGGCTAGGCAAACCCCACCCGAAGCAAGGCCAAGAGGTCGCTACGGCGACTGCGCAGGCGGGTTGCTCGCCCATGCCTGCGGGTAGGCCGCTTGAGGCACCCGGCGACGGTGTGTCCAGATGGATGGTCGCCGCTGCACCACCGGTGCAGAACAGAATCCGGCTTACAGACCAACTCGTTCGCCCTCAGTGCCCGATGGCCTTCTTCAGCTGATCCAGGGCGGCGTTCAGCTCGCCGCGCCGCTGCTGCATCAGGTCGTCCTCACGCTGGTAGAGCACCCCGTAGGTGAAGGTGTCCTCCCCGGCGGCGTGGGCGGCGTCGGCCTGCTGCGCGAGATGGGTCCGGCTGACGTGGGCATCCTGATGGTCACCGAGCAGGGTCTGGACGGTCTTGGCCGCCTCGTACACCTTGCGCCGGCCGATCGCCGAGGCCGTGTAGCGCAACCGCTTGGCGCTCTTGCGGATTCGATGCAGCGCCTCGTCGCGGTCCGGGGTGTGCTCGGCGGCCTTGGCGGTCTTCACCGACTTGCGCAGCCGCTTGTACGCCCCGCCCAGATTGCCGGGCTCGGCGGCGTGCTCCTCGGCCGGCATCGGCTCGGCGGTGGCCAACTCGTCGAGCGCGTCGAGCAGCCGGAAGTACCGGGCCGAGCGCATCGCCGTCACCGACCGGCGCAGCCCGACGTCGTAGCGCCGCCGAGACCCGTCGACCAGCCGCTCGCGCACCGGGCCGCGGATCAGGTCCGGATCCAGTTCATCGAGGGTCTGCTGGTGCTTTTCGGCCAGCACCTCGGCGTCCCGGGCGACGCCGAGGATCGCGGCGAGCTGGCGCAGCTCGTCGAGCACCCAGGAATCCTCGGTCAGCCCGAAGGACTCCTCGGACTCCTTGAGCAGGCTGCGCAGCTTGCGGATGGTGACCCGCATCTGGTGCACCGAATCCCACTCGTCGGCGCGCACCGCCCGATCCCAGTGGGCCAATTCGGTGACGTGCTGCGCGACGGCCCGGTGGATCGGGTCGTCGGTGACCGGCGGCGACGGGGGCGGATCGCCGAGCACCCGGGCCAGCTTGGCGGCGTGACCGGCCGGGGTCGCGCCGGCGTCGAGCAGCCGGGTGCCCAGCCGGTTCAGCAGCGCCTTGTTGCCGGTGCCCAACTCCAATTCCCATTCCCGCCAACGCTGTTCGTCGCCGTCGCCGGCCGTCGCGGTGACATGGTCGTCGCAGAACTCGGCCAGCAGCGCGCCGGCGGCGTCGTACAGGCGCTGCAGCTGGCGCGCGTTGCGGATCCGGGCGACCGGAGCCAGTTCACGGTCGCGGACGATCGCCAGCACCACGTCGCGCAACTCGTCGGGCAGCGTGTCGGCCAGCGGCGCCTGGATCTCGGTACGCGCGTCCCCGTCGCCGGGAAGCTTCAGATGCCAGCCCTCGTCGGTGCCACCGGTGCGGCGCCGCAGCGTGATTCGATTCCGGGCCAGGTCGCCGCCGGCGGTGTCGTAGTAGACCGCGTCGAGCTGCTGGGGGGCGACCTGCTCCACCCGGGCGACGGCGGCCAGGCCCTCGAACGACGGGGAGACCGTGGTGTCCGTGACGTCGTACTTGCGTTCCACTTCCTTGGATCTTTTGGCCGCCATAGACCCACCTTATCCACAGCGAGGTCGCTGCCCACCGGCCTTGAGCGACCGGCTAACGTCGGGCTATGGAATACCAGACGCTGCTGTTCGAGCCGGGCACCATCACCCGCATCACCCTGAACCGGCCGAACGCCGCGAACGGACTCGATGACGTGCTGTGCGCCGAGCTCGCCGACGCGGCCGCCCGGTGCTCCGAGGCGAAGGTTGTCCTGCTCACCGGTTCGGGCCGATTCTTCTGTGCGGGCGGCGATCTGCGCGCGATGGCGGCCTCCCCGCTGGGGCCCGGCGCGTTCGTCAAGGGCATCGCCGACGACCTGCACACCGCCATGCAGATCTTCGCCCGGATGGATGCCGTCTTGATCACCGCCGTCAACGGAACCGCCGCCGGAGCCGGCTTCAGCCTGGCGGTCAGCGGCGATCTGGTGCTGGCCGATGAGTCCGCGTCGTTCACCATGGCCTACACCCGGGCCGGGCTCAGCCCCGACGGCGGCAGCTCCTACCTGCTGCCCCGGCTGGTCGGGCTGCGCCGAGCCCAGGAACTGATCCTGACCAACCGCACCCTGTCGGCGGCCGAGGCGCTGGATTGGGGGCTGGTCACCGAGGTGGCCGCGGACCTGCCGGCCCGCGCCGATCAGCTGGCCGCCGAGATCGTGGCGGGCTCGGGCACCGCCAACGGCGCGGTCAAGCGGCTGCTGCGGGAGACCTACCGCAACGATTACGCCGAGCAGCTCGCGCTGGAGGCGGCGCTGATCGCGGCCAACGCCGACGCCGCCGACGGCAAGGAGGGCATCGACGCCTTCCTCAACAAGCGCAGCCCGCAGTTCGGCTGACCTACCCGAGCAGCGGATGGTCGGCGACCTCGACCGCCCCGGCCCGGGCGGCCTCGGTGAGCTGGTCGAAGTCGGCGACGGTCTTGTCCGCGTAGCGGAAACACCAGCTGACGACGGCGTCGATCGCCTTGCCGCCGCCGCCGAAATAGCCGTGAAACACCGAGGCGTTGGCGCTCTGGGCGTGCGCCCGGGCCAGCACCGCGGCGCAATCGCGGCCGTACGCGCCGAGCCCGGTCGCGTCGAGCTCGTCGATGTTGACGCTGCCCTTCATGTCGTGGAACTGGCGCAGGTAGAAGTCGTCGCCGTCGATCCGCACGGTGCCCAGCAGCAGATCAGACACCGCCTGCAGGATCCGCTGGCCGTCGACCACCCGCCGGCCCTGGCCGTGCGCGGCGATCGCGGACTGCAGGGACTGCGGCTGGACCCGGCCGCCGTAATCCTGCAGGACGGACCGGTTGGCCTGTTTGATCTGCAGGATCAGCGGGGTGCCGCGGGCATCGACGAGCACCGCCAGGTAGCAGCGGGTGCCGACGCTGCCGACCCCGACCACCCGCATCGCGATGTCGGTCACCCGAAAGTGCGACAGCAGCACGCGCACATCGACCGGGACCGACGCGGTGTACTCGGCGACCGCGGCCAGCAGCGCGGCCTCATCGGCCAGCGGGACGTGCCGGGTCAGCGGCGGCGACTCCCGAAAACGGGGAGTGCCGGCCGCGTCGGGCTCGGTGAGCTTGGCGAAGGCGCGTTCGGAGGTGCGCCTGCGGGCCCGCTCGATCGTTCGCCGGGTCACCTCGGCCAGCCCGTCGGCGCCGAGCTCGGGCCGGTCGGTCAGCGCGGCGCGCAGATAGAACCGGTCGAGCACGCTCATCTGCAGCACCGCCGCCAGCGCGCGGCGGTACGCCGCGGCGGTCGACTCGGCGATGTCGCGGGCGGTCGGCTCGGGCAGTTGCCGCTGGCGCGCCGCCAGGATGACGCTGGTGACCAGCCGCTTGAGATCCCATTCGGCGGGCGCCTGGGCGGCCTCGTCGAAGTCGTTGAGGTCGAACACCAGCGCGCGGTCGGGGGAGGCGAAGACGCCGAAGTTCGACAGGTGAGCATCCCCGCAGGACACCACGTCGATGTTGCTGCTCGGGCCGGCGGCCAGGTCGGCGGCCATCACCGCGGCCGCACCCCGGAAGAAGTGCAGCGGGCTGACCAGCATCCGGGCCATCCGCAGCCCGACGAGGTCGGGCACCCGCCCGAGGTTCTGCTCGAGCAGGATCTCCGTCGCGCTGCGACCGCAGCTGCCGAGTTCGGCCAGGGCCCGGCGTGGGGTCTGCGCGCGCAGCGCCCGGCCGCGCGCGAGGTCGGCGGCCGGGTCCTCCACCTCGGCGTCCCGGTCGCGCAGGTTCAGACCGGTCACCGGCGCGGCCCCGGGCACCTAGAAGCTGTGCTGCTCGGCGGGGAAGGTCCCGCCGGCCACCTCGTGGGCGTAGTCGCTGGCCGCGCGGCGCAGTTCGGCGCCGACGTCCCCGAAGCGCTTGACGAACTTGGCGGTCCGCCCGGCGGTCATGCCGGCCATGTCCTGCCACACCAGCACCTGGGCGTCGCAGTTGGGCCCGGCGCCGATCCCGACCGTCGGGATGGTCAGCTTGCCGGTGATCTGGGTGGCCAGCTCGGCGGGCACCATCTCCAGCACCACGGCGATCGCGCCCGCCTCGGCGACGGCGATCGCGTCGTGGATGATCTGCTCGCCGGTGTCACCGCGGCCCTGCACCCGGAAGCCGCCCAGGCTGTTGACGCTCTGCGGGGTGAAGCCGAGGTGCCCGACGACCGGGATCCCGGCCCGGGTCAGGGTGGCGATCTGGTCGGCGATCCGCTCGCCGCCCTCGATCTTGACCGCGTGCGCACCGGACTCCTTGAGGAACCGGGTGGCCGTCGCCAGCGCCTGCTCGGGGCTGCTCTCGTAGCTGCCGAACGGCAGGTCGGCCACCACCAGCGCGTGCGGGGCACCGCGGACCACGCCGCGGGCCAGCGGGATCAGCTCGTCGGCCGAGATCGGCACGGTGGTGTCGTAGCCGTAGACCACGTTGGCCGCGGAGTCGCCGACCAATAGCACCGGGATCCCGGCGTCGTCGAAGGCGCGGGCGGTGGAGAAGTCGTAGGCGGTGAGCATCGCCCACTTGTGCCCCTCGGCCTTCCACTGCTGCAGGTGGTGGGTGCGAACCTTCGTCCGCTTCGGGGCGGCGTCGGTGTTCGCGGCGCCGTACACGGGGGTCTCGGAATGCGCAGACATCATTGTCCTCGGTTGCTCGTCGGGTCGATCCTCGAGGCCCGTCACGGGTCCCCGGGTCGTCTGACCCCCTCAGTGTGCCATTGCGGGCACCCCGAGCTGAACCCGCTGATCAGTGGACTTCCTCACAACGGCTAAAGCCGAGGGCATAGCATCGGGACATGTCCGGATACCAGAGGCTCAGTGGCCTCGACGCAACGTTCCTGTACCTGGAGACGGCCAACCAGCCGCTGCATGTCTGCTCGATCCTGGAGCTCGACACCTCGACGATGCCGGGTGGCTACACCTTCGACAAGCTGCGTGATTTGCTGGCCGCGCGGGTGCGGGCGATGCCGGAGTTCCGGATGAAGCTCAGCGACAGCTTCCTGAACATCGACCACCCGGTGTGGGTGGAGGACCCGGAGTTCGACGTCGAGCACCACGTGCACCGGATCGGGCTGCCGGCCCCCGGCGGGCGCGCCGAGATGTCCGAGATCGCCGGGCATTTCGCGTCGCTGCCGCTGGACCGGAGTCGCCCGCTGTGGGAGATGCTGGTGATCGAGAACGTCGCCGGCACCGATGCCCGCGACGGCGGCGGGCTGGCGGTGATCACCAAGGTGCATCACGCCGCGGTCGACGGCGTGACCGGCGCCAACCTGATGTCGCAGCTGTGCTCGACGGATCCGGACGCCCCGGCGCCCGAGCCGGTGGAGGCACCCGGTGGCGCAGGCCCGCTGACGATCGCCGCCCGCGGCCTGGCCCGGTACGCCACCCGGCCGATCAACCTGGCCACCCGGGTGCTGCCCGACACCGTCAACACCGTGGTGGACACCGCCCGTCGCGCGCTCAGCGGGCAGGCGATGGCCAGCCCGTTCAACGCGCCGCAGACCGCCTTCAACGCCAAGATCACCCGGCGGCGCAACGTCTCCTACGCGCGGCTGGACCTCGACGACGTCAAGCTGGTCAAGAACCACTTCGGGGTCAAGGTCAACGATGTGGTGATGGCGCTGGTCGCCGGGGTGCTGCGGCAGTACCTGCTGGAGCGCGACGAACTGCCGGATGCCTCGCTGGTCGCGATGGTCCCGGTGTCGGTGCACGGCCGCTCCGACCGGCCCGGCCGCAACAAGGTGTCGGGCATGTTCACCAGCCTGCACACCGACATCGCCGATCCGGGCGACCGGCTGCGGGCGATCGCCGAAGGCAGCGTGGTGGCCAAGGAACACAGCTCGGCCATCCCGGCCAGCCTGTTGCAGGACTGGAGCCAGTTCGCCGCGCCCGCGGTGTTCGGGGCGGCCATGCGGGTGTACGCCAGTTCCCGGCTGACCGAGGCGCGCCCGGTGCACAACCTGGTGGTGTCCAACGTGCCGGGGCCGCAGGAGCCGCTGTATTTCCTCGGCGCGGAGGTCACCGCGATGTACCCGCTGGGCCCGGTGTTCCACGGGTCCGGGCTCAACATCACCGTCATGTCGCTGGCCGGCCAGCTCGACGTCGGGCTGATCTCCTGCCCGGACCTGCTGCCGGACCTGTGGGACATGGCCGACGACTTCGCCGTCGGGATGGCCGAGCTGGTCGCCGCGACCCGCGCCTGACCGGCGCTGGCGGGCTTTCCCGTCAGCGCATGGCAGCATGGTCTGCGATGAACCTGCGGAGCGTTGCACAGGTCCAGCGCTTTTTCGCGCCCCGGACAGCTGCCGTCGTGCGCCGCAGAGACTCCCACCCGGCCGTCGCCTAGGAGCGCCGCAGTGACTCAACCACCCGATTCGGGGGGCCTTGGCTCTCCGGTGCCGTTCGAGCCCCCCGCGCCGGGGACCCCCGAGCTGCCCGAGGCCACACCGGCCTTTACCGCGCCGCCCCGGCGGCGCGGCCGCACCTGGGCCGTCGTGGCGGCCGCGATGGTGCTGACGGTCGCCCTGGTCGGCGGCGTAACGACGCTGTCGCTGCTGGTCGATCGGGATCACCGCACCCCCGCCGCCTGGGTTCCGCAGCCGGTGCAGTGGCGACCCTGCCCGTTCACCGAGCAGGCGCCCGACTCGGTGCGCTCCGGCGAGTGCGCGACGATGGCCGTCCCGGTGGACTACGACGACCCGACCGGCCGGGAGGCCACCCTCGCGCTGATCAGGATCCCGGCCACCGGAACCAAGGTCGGCTCGCTGGTGATCAATCCCGGCGGCCCGGGCGAATCCGGCATCCAGGCCGCGATCAACATGGTCGATACCCTGCCCGCCCCGGTGCGGGAACGCTTCGACCTGGTCGGATTCGACCCGCGCGGGGTGGGCATGTCCCGGCCCGCGCTGTGGTGCAACTCCGACGAGGACAACGACCGGCTGCGTGCCGACCCGACCGTCGAGTACACCCCCGAGGGCGTCACGCACATCGAGGGCGAGACCAAGGCGTTCATTCAGCGCTGCGTGGACAAGATGGGCGATGACTTCCTGGCCAACGTCGGCACCGACAACGTGGCCCGGGACCTCGATGTGCTGCGCGCCGGTCTCGGCGACGAGAAGCTGACCTACCTGGGCTACTCCTACGGCACCCGGATCGGCGCCGCCTACGCCGAGGCCTTCCCGCAGAACGTGCGCGCGATGATCCTCGACGGTGCGATCGACCCGAACGCCGACCCGATCGAGGCCGACATCGCCCAGGACGCCGCATTCCAGAAGGCGTTCAACGACTTTGCCGCGGACTGCGCCAAGGACGAGGACTGCCCGCTGGGCACCGACCCGGCCAAGGCCGTCGAGGCCTACCTGGCCATGGTGGAACCGCTGGTCCAGCATCCGGCGACGACCACCGATCCGCGTGGGCTGTCCTACAACGACGCGATCGTCGGCACCATCTTGGCGATGTACTCGAAGAGCTTCTGGCCGCATCTGAAGACCGGGCTCACCGAGCTGCGCGACGGCCGCGGCGACACCCTGCTGACCATGGCCGACATCTACATGCGGCGGGACTCCAAGGGGCGCTACGACAATTCCACCGACGCGCGGGTGGCGATCAACTGTGTGGACCGCCCGCCGGTGACCGATCGTGACAAGGTGATCGAGGCCGATCGGCGCAGCCGCGAGGCGGCCCCGTTCCTGAGCTACGGCGATTTCACCGGTGACGCACCGATGGGAACCTGCGCGTTCTGGCCGGTCCCGCCGACCAGCGTGCCGCACGAGGTGTCGGTGCCGGGATTGGCGCCGCCGCTGGTGGTCTCGGTGACCGGCGACCCGGCCACCCCGTACGAGGCCGGCGTGCAGCTGGCCCGCCAGCTCGGCGGTGCGCTGCTGACCTACGACGGCACCCAGCACACCGTGGTGTTCCAGGGCCAGCAGTGCGTCGACGACTACGCCACCGCCTATCTCATCGACGGGACGCTGCCGCCCGAGGGCGCCCGCTGCCCGTAGCCGCGGATCGACACCGAGGCGTGACCTTTCCGGTACGGCCGTGGTCGTACCGGCGTGCGACCATTTAGCCATGCAGCGCACCTCCTGGCTGGGCCCTGCGCTGCTTTCGCTCGCGCTGGTGGCGGCCGGTACCGCACCGATCGCCGCCGCCGCACCGAATTCGGCTGCTCCACAGGTCAACTGGGGCAGTTGCGCGCCGGCGGTGCAGAACGCCGACGACGTGCCCGGGGCGCAGTGCACGATGCTGGCCGTCCCGGTCGACTACGACAACCCGTCGTCGGGCACCATGGCGATCGCCGTCATCCGCATCCCGGCCGCGGGAACCCGGATCGGTTCGCTGTTCGTCAATCCCGGCGGGCCCGGCTCCTCGGCGGTGGACACCGCGGTCGGGATGGGCGCGGCGCTGGCCGGCAGCCCGATCAACGAGGCCTTCGACCTGGTCGCCTTCGACCCGCGCGGCGTCGGCTATTCCACCCCGGCGCTGCGCTGCCGCACCGATGCGGAGTTCGACGCCTGGCGCCGGGAGCCGATGGTCGACTACAGCCCGGCGGGCGTCGCGCAGATCGAGGCGCTCACCCAGCGCTACGTGGACCAGTGCGTGGCCCGGATGGGCAAGGATGTGCTGGGCCACGTCGGGACCCGGGAGGCCGCCCGGGACATGGACGAGGTGCGCAAGATCCTCGGCGACGACCAGATCAACTACCTCGGCTTCAGCTACGGCACCCGGATCGGCACTGAATACCTCAACAAGTTCGGCAACCGGGTGCGCCGGATGGTGCTCGACGGTGCCATCGACCCGTCCGCCGACCCGGTGGCGCAGACCATCGACCAGATGGCCGGCTTCCAGTCCGCGTTCGAGGTGTACGCCGCGGACTGCGCGAAGTCGACCGACTGCCCGCTGGGCACCGACCCCGCACAATCGGTGGCCCGCTACCGCGCCCTGATCGACCCGCTGGCCACCCGACCGGCCCGCACCAGCGATCCCCGCGGGCTGTCCTACGCCGACGCGGTGACCGGCACCTTCAACGCGCTCTACACCCCGCAGTACTGGAAGTTCCTGACCAGCGGCCTGCTCGGCCTGGCCCGCGGGTCCGACCCCGGCGACCTGCTGATGCTGGCCGACCAGTACCAGGGCCGAGACCGCAACGGGCATTACACCAATGATCAGGACGCGTTCAACGCGGTGCGCTGCGTCGATGCGACCTGGTCGCGGGATCCGGCGGTGTGGGCCGCCGCCGATCAGCGAATCCGCCAGGTCTCGCCGTTCTCCTCCTACGGGCAGTTCACCGGCTACGCGGCGCGGGACATCTGCTCGTTCTGGCCGGTGCCGGCCACCTCGACCCCGGCGCCGGCGAAGCCCGCGGCGCCCGGCCAGGTGATGGTGGTGTCCACCACCCGCGACCCCGCCACGCCGTATCAGGCCGGGGTCAATCTGGCCCGGCAGTTGGGCGCCTCGCTGGTCACCTTCGAGGGCGCCCAGCACACCGTGGTGTTCAACGGCTATGAGTGCATCGATGTCGCAACGCTGGATTTCCTGATCGACGCGGTGGCGCCCCCGCCGGATCTGCGCTGCCCGTGACCGGCCGTCGAATCCGCCCGACGTAACACGGAATTAACAGCCAAAGCCTAGGGTCGCCACCATGGATCGCCAGATGGAGTTCGTGCTGCGCACCCTGGAGGAACGGAACATCCGCTTCGTCCGGCTGTGGTTCACCGATGTGCTCGGATTCCTCAAATCGGTGGCGATCGCCCCGGCGGAGCTGGAGGGCGCCTTCGAGGAGGGCATCGGCTTCGACGGATCCTCCATCGAGGGGTTCGCCCGGGTGTCGGAGTCCGACTGCGTGGCCCGGCCTGACCCGTCGACGTTCCAGATCCTGCCGTGGCGGGCCCACAACGGGCACCTGCACACCGCCCGGATGTTCTGCGACATCACCATGCCCGACGGTTCGCCGTCCTGGGCGGATTCCCGGCATGTGCTGCGCCGCCAGCTCGCCAAGGCCAGCGATCTGGGCTTCTCCTGCTATGTGCACCCCGAGATCGAGTTCTTCCTGCTGGAGGCCGGCCCGTACGACGGCAGCGTCCCGGTGCCGTCGGACAACGGCGGCTATTTCGACCAGGCCGTGCACGATTCGGCGCCCAACTTCCGCCGCAACGCCATCGAGTCGCTGGAGAAGATGGGCATCTCGGTGGAGTTCAGCCACCACGAGGCCGCGCCCGGGCAGCAGGAGATCGACCTGCGCTACGCCGACGCCCTGTCGATGGCCGACAACGTGATGACCTTCCGGCACCTGGTCAAGGAGGTGGCGCTGGCCGAGGGCGTGCGGGCCACCTTCATGCCCAAGCCGTTCACCGAGTACTCCGGCTCCGGCATGCACACCCACATGAGCCTGTTCGAGGGTGAGGCCAACGCCTTCCACAGTCCCGACGATCCGCTGCAGCTGTCCACCGTCGCCAAGTCGTTCATCGCCGGAATCCTGGAGCACGCCAACGAGATCAGCGCCGTGACCAACCAGTGGGTGAACTCCTACAAGCGGCTGGTGCACGGCGGTGAGGCCCCGACGGCGGCCTGCTGGGGTGCGGCCAACCGCTCGGCGCTGGTGCGGGTCCCGATGTACACGCTGAACAAGTCGTCGTCGCGGCGGGTGGAGGTCCGCAGCCCGGACTCGGCCTGCAACCCGTATCTGACCTTCGCGGTGCTGCTGGCCGCCGGCCTGCGCGGGGTGGAGCAGGGCTACGAGCTCGGCCCGGAGGCCGAGGACAACGTGTGGACCCTGACCCCGGGGGAGCGCCGGGCGATGGGCTACCGGGAGCTGCCCAGCAGCCTCGGGCAGGCCCTGGAGGCGATGGAGAAAAGCGAGCTGGTCGCCGAGGCGCTCGGCGAGCACGTCTTCGACTTCTTCCTGCGCAACAAGCGCCGGGAATGGGAGAACTACCGCAGCAACGTGACCCCCTACGAGCTGCAGCACTACCTGTCGCTGTAGCGGCGGCATCGGCCTGCGCGCGGCCGCGGTGCGTTACGGTGGCTGACGTGTTCGAGGTCCCCGCAGGTCCGGCCACCGGTCGGCCGACGGTGCCCAGCGTCGGGCGGCTGGGCCTGGTCGACGCCAACGCCCGGGCCAGCCTCGAACAACTCGGTTGGGTGACCAACGCGCACGTCGAAATGCTGTGGGCGCTGTCGCGAGCCCCCGACGCCGACGCGGCCCTGCGCGCGCTGGTGTGGCTCTCGGAGGTGCTCGGGCCGGACTGGGACGAACTGGCCGCCGCGCTGCGGGTCGACGTCGGCCTGCGCGGCCGGCTGTTCGCGGTGCTTGGCTCATCGCTGGGCTTCGGTGATCACCTGGTGGCCCACCCGGATTCCTGGCGGCTGCTGGCCGGGTCGGTGACCCTGCCGTCGGCCACCGAGCTGCGCGCCCGGCTGGTGGCCTGCGCGCAGGAAAACCTCGGCGCCGCAGCGGGTCCCGCGTTGCGCCGGCGCTACCGCGATGAGCTGCTGGTGCTGGCCGCCCTGGATGTGGCGTCGACCGTCGAGAACGAGCCGGTGCTGGAATTCGCGACGGTCGGCCGGCACCTGTCGGATCTGGCCGACGCCGCGCTGCAGGCCGCGCTGACCGTGGCCGTCGCGACGGTCTGCGGGGACGAGCAGCCCGCGCCCCGGCTGGCCGTCATCGCGATGGGCAAATGCGGTGCGCGGGAACTGAATTACGTCAGCGACGTGGACATCATCTTCGTGGCGGAGCAGGCCGATGCGGTCACCACCCGGGTGGCCGGCGAACTGATGCGTTTTGCCACCGAGACGTTCTTCGAGACCGACGCGGCGCTGCGCCCGGAGGGCAAGGCCGGCCAGCTGGTCCGCACCCTGGACTCGCACGTCGCGTACTACCGGCGCTGGGCCAAGACCTGGGAGTTCCAGGCGCTGCTGAAGGCGCGGCCGGCCGCCGGGGACGCCGAGCTGGGCCGCGACTACGTCGAGGCGCTGATGCCGATGGTGTGGAAGGCCCGCGAGCGCGACGACTTCGTCACCGACGTGCAGGCCATGCGCCGTCGGGTCGTGGAGCTGGTGCCCGCCGACGTGCGCGGCCGGGAACTCAAGCTGGGCACCGGCGGCCTGCGCGATGTCGAGTTCGCGGTCCAGCTGTTGCAGCTGGTGCACGGCCGCAACGACGAGGCGCTGCAGGTGGCCTCCACCGTCGAGGCCCTGCACGAGCTCGGCGCCGGCGGCTACATCGGCCGCGACGACGCCGCGAACCTGACCGCCTCCTACGAGTTCCTGCGGCTGCTGGAGCACCGGCTGCAGCTTCAGCGGCTCAAGCGCACCCACCTGCTGCCCGCCCCCGACGATGTCGAGGCGCTGCGCTGGCTGGCCCGCGCCGCGCACATTCGGCCCGACGGCAATCACGACGCGCTCGGCGTGCTGCGCCAGGAGCTCAAGCGCAACAGCATGCGGGTGTCCCGGCTGCACGCCAAGCTGTTCTACCAGCCGCTGCTGGAATCCGTCGGTGGCTCAATGGAATTCCCGTCCCGGCTGTCCGCCGAGGCGGCGCAGCGGCAGCTGGCGGCGCTGGGCTACCAGGCCCCGGGCAGTGCACTGACGCACCTGGCGGCGCTGACCTCCGCCGGCGGCCGGCGCGGCCGGGTGCAGACCGTGCTGCTGCCGACCCTGTTGGACTGGCTCTCGGACACCCCGGATCCCGACGGTGGGCTGCTGTCCTACCGCAAGCTGTCCGAGGCGCTAGCCGACCAGCGCTGGTTTCTGGCCACGCTGCGCGACGAGAGCGCGGTCGCCAAGCGGTTGATGCGGGTGCTGGGCACCTCGGCCTACGTGCCGGAGCTGCTGATCTGGGCGCCGGAGGTCATTCAGTCCTACGCCGACGGCCCGACCGGCCCCAAGCTGCTCGACACCGGGCCCGACGGGGTGGCCAAGTCCCTGGTGGCCGCGGCCGGCCGGCACGCCGACCCGGTCCGGGCGATCGCGGCCGCGCGGTCGCTGCGCCGCCGCGAACTGGCCCGGATCGCCTCGGCGGACCTGCTCGGCATGCTCGATGTGCGCGGGGTGTGCCGGGCCCTGACCGCGGTCTGGGTGGCGGTCCTGCAGGCCGCACTCGATGCGGTGGTCCGCGCGCACGCCCCCAAGGATGCCCCGGTGCCGGCCCGGATCGCGGTGATCGGGATGGGCCGGCTCGGCGGCGCGGAACTGGGCTACGGCTCCGACGCCGACGTGATGTTCGTCTGCGAGGCGACCGACGGCGTCGAGGACCTGGTGGCGGTGAAATGGGCGACCCTGATCGCCGAGCAGGTCCGCACCCTGCTGGGCGCCCCGAGCTCCGACCCGCCGCTGGAGGTGGACACCAACCTGCGCCCGGAGGGCCGCAACGGCCCGCTGGTCCGCACGCTGGCCTCCTATCAGGCCTACTACCGGCAGTGGGCGCAGGCCTGGGAGGTGCAGGCGCTGCTGCGCGCGCACCGGGTGGCCGGTGACTTCGACCTGGGCCGGCGGTTCCTGCTGATGGTCGACGCGTTCCGCTACCCGGCCGACGGCATCTCGGCGCAGACCGTGCAGGAGATCCGCCGGATCAAGGCCCGGGTCGACGCCGAGCGGCTGCCGCGCGGCGCCGACCCCAACACCCACACCAAGCTGGGCCGCGGGGGACTGGCCGACGTGGAGTGGACGGTGCAGCTGCTGCAGCTGCGGCACGCCCACGAGGTTCCGGGCCTGCACAACACCTCCACCCTGGAGTGCCTGGACGTCATCGAAGGGGCCGGCCTGCTCGAGGCCGAGCAGGTGTCGAAGCTGCGCTGGGCCTGGCTGACCGCGACCGCCAGCCGCAACGCCCTGGTCCTGGTCAAGGGCCGGCCCACCGATCAGCTGCCCGGACCGGGCCGGTTCCTCAACGCCGTCGCGGTGGCCGCCGGCTGGTCCGACGACGACGGCGGCGCCTTCCTGGACAACTATCTGCGGGTCACCCGCCGGGCCAAGGCCGTCGTCCGCGAGGTCTTCGACACCTGAACGGCGGCTGCCGCAATCGTCGCGGCGCGGTGATCCGGTGCGGTCCGGGTGTTATGAATGTCCGGTGAGGTTCTCCGAGGAAACCATCGACGACACCGAGTACGAGCGACTGCGCGCCCGCTACGAACCGTTGACGAGGTCGGTGCGCGAACTGATCGACGCGACCATCCGCACCGAGGCCGACGAGCAGACCGTCGCCGAGGCCACCCGGGCCGTCGAGGCGCTGACCGCGACGCTGCGCGAACGTCAGATCACCGGCACCCACGGGGTCCGGTTCACCACCGACGGACGCGGGGTGAGCTGGGGAAACCCGGTGATCGGCGAGCGTAACCCGATGGCGCCACCGGTACTGATCAACCGCGCGGACGACGGCCGGGTGTGGACCGAGTTCACCCTCGGCGCGCCGTACGAGGGGCCGCCGGGTCACGTGCACGGCGGGATCAGTGCGCTGATTCTCGACCACCTGCTCGGGGAGGCGGCCAGCAACGGGCTGACCACACCCACCTTCACCGGGACCATCAGCTGCCGCTACCTGCGCGCCACCCCGCTGGGTGCGCTGCGCGCCGAGGCGTTCATCGAGCGCGTCGACGGCATCAAGACCTACGCGCGCGGGCACATTGCCGACGCCGACGGTCCGACCGTACAGGCCGAGGGCGTGTTCATCACACCCGCATGGGCGCGAGGAGAGAATTGGTGAGGTTCTACGTCGGAACGCCCTTTATGGAGGTCCACGAGGCGGTGGAGATCGCCCGTGCGGCAGACGAATTGGGTTATGACGGGATTGCCATCCCGGACCACGTGGTGAACCTGGAGACGCTGGCCACGCCGTACCCCTACACCAGCGACGGCAAACCGCGCTGGCAGCCGTTCACCCCGTGGCCCGACCCGTGGGTGCTGATCGGTGCGATGGCCGCGGTCACCACCCGGATCAGGTTCGTCACCACCGTCTACGTGCCGGCGCTGCGCAACCCGTACCTGGCCGCCAAGTCCATCGGCACCGCAGCCGCCCTGGCCGGCGGCCGGCTCGAGCTCGGCGCCGGGGTAGGTTGGTGCGCCGACGAATTCGCGCTGATGGAACAGGATTTCGAGAACCGCGGCAGGCGGACCGACGAGATGCTGGAGCTGATGGGCCGGCTGTGGTCGCCGGGCTGGACCGAGTTCGACGGCGACTTCTACCGCACCCCGCGGCTGGAGATGGAGCCCACCCCGCCGCGGATCCCGATCTACATCGGCGGCCAGGCCGACGTGGCGCTGCGCCGCGCCGCCCGGCACGACGGCTGGATCGGCGACCTGCTGACCACCGACCAGGTGCTCAGCTCGATCGGCCGAATCCGGGAACTGCGTGCCGAAAAGGGCTTGGGCATGGAGGATTTCACCGTCATCACGCCGCTGGCCGACGCCTACACCCCCGAGCACTACGCCCGCGCGGAGGCCGGGGGAGTCAGCGCGGTGCTGACCGCGCCGTGGATGTTCTACTGCGCCCCGGACGCCACGCTGGCCGAGAAGATCGACGGGCTGGCGCGGTTCCGGGCCGACAACGGCCTGGACTGAGCCCTACAGCGAGCGGGCGATGATCTGCTTCATCACCTCGTTGGCGCCGGCGTAGATGCGCTGCACCCGGGCGTCCTCGTACATCCGGGCGATCAGGTACTCGCGCATGTAGCCGTAGCCGCCGTAAAGCTGCACGCAGCGGTCGATCACCTCGCACTGGCGGTCGGTGAGCCAGTACTTGGCCATCGCCGCGTCGGTGTCGCTCAACTCGCCGCGCAGGTGTGACTGCACGCAGTGGTCGAAGAAGATCCGCGAGGTCCGGGTGATGGTCTGGCACTCGGCGAGCTCGAAGGCGGTGTTCTGGAACTCGAACAGGCTGTGCCCGAACGCGTCCCGGGACTTGGTGTAGGCGACGGTGTCGGTGACGGCGCGTTCCATCTCGCCGATCGCCGAGGCGGCGACCGACAGCCGCTCCTGCGGCAGCTGGGCCATCAGCTGACCGAAGCCCTTGCCCTCCTCGGGACCCAGCAACGCGCTGACCGGAACCCGGACGTCGGTGAAGGCCAGCTCGGCGGTGTCGCCGCCGTGGATGCCGACCTTGTCCAGCACCCGGGTCACCTGGTATCCGGGGCAGTCGCGCAGGTCGACGACGAGCAGCGAGATGCCCCGGGCGCCGGCCTTCGGGTCGGTCTTGACCGCGAGCACGATCATGTCCGCCGAGCCGCCGTTGGTGATGAACGTCTTGGAGCCGTTGATGACGTACTCGTCGCCGTCGCGCACCGCGGTGGTGCGCAGCGCCTTGAGGTCCGAGCCGGCGCCGGGCTCGGTCATGCCGATGGCGCTCAGCACCTCGCCGGTGGCCATCAGCGGCAGCCAGTACTTCTTCTGCTCCTCGGACCCGTAGGCCAGCACGTAGTGCGCGGTGATTCCGCTGTGCACGCCGATGCCGACCGCGAGGTCGCCGGCATAGCCCTGCGCGGTGAAAACTGCCAGGTCATGGGCGTAGGTGCCGCCGCCACCGCCGTACTCGGTCGGCACCGAGCACAGCAGCAGGCCAAGCCGGCCGGCCTCCAGCCAGACGCTGCGGTCGATGTGGCGCTGCGCGTCCCACTTCTCGTTGTGCGCGACGACCTCGCGCTCGAAGAAGCCGAGGGCCAGCTCGTAGAGCGCGCTGACCTCGTCGTCGTACCAGGACGGGATGTGCTTGGTGGCCATGGGTATCACCCTAGTTTTCCAGTTCGAGGAGCACCGTGACCGGTCCGTCGTTGACCAGTTCGACCTGCATGTGCGCCCCGAACGCCCCGGTGGCCACCTCGGCGCCCAGCCCGCGCAGCGCGTCGGCGAACGCGGCCACCAGCGGCTCGGCGACCGGCCCCGGCGCGGCGGCGTTCCACGCCGGCCTGCGGCCCTTGGCGGTGTTGGCGTACAGGGTGAACTGGCTGATCACCAGCACCGGGGCGGCGATGTCGGCGGCGCTGCGCTCACCGTCGAGAATGCGCAGCTGCCACAGTTTGGCGGCGAGTTTGGCGGCGATCGCCGGGTCGTCATCGTGGGTGACGCCGACCAGCGCGACCAGCCCCTGGGCGTCCGGCTCGATCGCGCCGATCACCCGGCCGTCGACCCGCACCCGCGCCGAGCTGACCCGCTGGACCAGGACCCGCACCGGGTCAGAACGGGCTGCTGTTGGACTGCCAGCGCGCTTCCTCGGGGCGGGGTCCGTACTTCTCGACGTAGTTCTGCTGCATCTGCAGGGCCCGCTTGGACTTGCGGGTGTCCACCAGGTTGATGTCCAGGCCGTGCTGGCCGAGCCGGTGTCGCCGCCACGGCTTGTTCAGTGCCAGCGCCATCAGCAGCGCCCAGACGTAGATCGGCACCGTCATCTCGATGTGCACGTAGAGCGAGGCGGGCAGCAGCCACAGCGGCGCCAGCACCAGCGCCGGGGGGATGGACATCCGGAGCATGTGCCGACGGATCGCGCCCTTGCCGGTGAGATCCTGGCGAACCCAGTCGGCCATCGAGTCGGGCAGGCGGCGCCCGTAGATGTAGGTGATTCGCTGCCAGAGGTTGGGTTCCGCGCCGGTCACCCCGCCACTCTATCCGAAATATTGTTAGGGCACTAACTAACCGCCGACGGCGCGGGCCGGGCTCCGCTGTCGCGGCGCCCGGCCCGGGTCGGCACTGCCTCAGCAGTCGTAGTACAGGTCGAACTCGTAGGGGTGCGGTCGGATCTGCACCGGCAGGATCTCGTTGTCCCGCTTGTAGGAGATGTAGGTCTCGATCAGATCCTCGGTGAACACCCCACCCTCGGTGAGGTACTCGTGGTCGGCCTCCAACCGGTCGATGACCGCGCCCAGCGAGGTCGGCGCCTGCGGGATGTTGGCGGCCTCGTCCGGCGGCAGCTCGTAGAGATCCTTGTCGATCGGGGCGATCGGCTCGATCTTGTTCTTGATGCCGTCGATGCCGGCCATCAGCATCGCCGCGAAGCCCAGGTACGGGTTGCCCGAGCTGTCCGGGCAGCGGAACTCCAGGCGCTTGGCCTTCGGGTTGTTGCCGGTGATCGGGATGCGCACGCAGGCCGACCGGTTGCGCTGGCTGTAGACCAGGTTGATCGGGGCCTCGTAGCCGGGGACCAGGCGCTTGTAGGAGTTCACCGTCGGGTTGGTGAACGCCAGCAGGCTGGGCGCGTGGTGCAGGATGCCGCCGATGTAGTGCCGGGCCAGATCGGACAGGCCAGCGTAGCCGGCCTCGTCGTGGAACAGCGGCTTGCCGTCCTTCCACAGCGACTGGTGGGCGTGCATGCCCGACCCGTTGTCGCCGAAGAGCGGCTTGGGCATGAAGGTGACGGTCTTGCCGTTGGCCCAGGCGGTGTTCTTGATGATGTATTTGAACAGCAGCACATCGTCGGCCGCGTGCAGCATGGTGTTGAACTTGTAGTTGATCTCGGCCTGCCCGGCGGTGCCGACCTCGTGGTGACCGCGCTCCAGGGTGAATCCGGCGTTGGTCAGGTTCGTCGACATCTCGTCGCGCAGGTCCACGTAGTGGTCATAGGGTGCGACAGGGAAGTAGCCGCCCTTGGGACGCACCTTGTAGCCGAGGTTCGGCGAGCCGTCCGGCTCGGTGGGCTGGCCGGTGTTCCACCAGCCGGACTCGGAGTCGATCTCGTAGAACGAGCCGTTGATCTTCGATTCGAAGGCGATCGAGTCGAAGATGTAGAACTCGGCCTCGGCGCCGAAGTAGGCGGTGTCCGCGATACCGGTGCTGGCCAGGTAGTTCTCCGCCTTGCGGGCGACATTGCGGGGATCGCGGGAGTACGCCTCGCGGGTGAACGGGTCGTGCACGAAGAACATCATGTTCAGCGTCTTGGCCTTGCGGAACGGATCGAGAACCGCGGTGGCGGGATCCGGCAGCAGCATCATGTCGGACTCGTGGATGGACTGGAACCCGCGCACCGATGATCCGTCGAAGGCCAGCCCGTCCTCGAACACGCTGCTGTCGAATGCGCTGGCCGGGATCGAGAAGTGCTGGACGACACCGGGCAGATCACAGAACCGGATGTCGACGTACTCGACGTTCTCGTCCTTGATCAGCTTGAAGATGTCGTCGGCGGTCGTTTCTGCCACGGACTGCTCCTTTTGCTTGGGTACCCGCCCATTCTGCGTGCACGGCTTCGGGCACAGGCGTGCGGGTGACTCGCGGCTGACGCTATGAAGCCCATGTTGCGCCGCAGTCAACCAAATGTTGCGCTGACGTTACGGGCATCGCCGGGTTCGGCGGGCACGTTCGGCGCAGGCCGACCCGCGCCGACTAGCCTGTGAACCATGAGCCGACCCTATGGCGACTGGTTGTCCGGAACGAATCTGCCCGATTCGGCCGCCGGGCACAGCGAATTCCCCGGACAGCGACTCGGCCTGCCGCGCAGCGGAGCGGGCTCGATTGCCGGCATGGGCCGGCGCATCGCGGCGATGCTGGCCGACTGGATGATCGCCTACGGGCTGGCCGGGCTGGCCGTCGGCGTCGGCCTGATCAGCCGTGAGCAGTTGCTGTACAGCCCGGTCGGGCCCAGCCTCATCATGGGCATCTGGCTGCTGCTCGGCGCGGTGTCGGTGCGGCTCTACGGCTTCAGCCCCGGGCAGCTGCTGCTCGGTATGCGGGTGGCCTCCATCGACAACCGCCAGCAGGTCGGCATCGGGCGGGCGCTGGCACGCGGGGTGCTGGTGGGCCTGGTGGTGCCCGCGCTGTTCACCGACTCCGACGGCCGCGGCATTCAGGACCGGGTGACCGGCACCGCCGTCGTGCGGCGCTGAAGTCTTTTCTTGCGCCGACCTTACTTGCGTCGGACGGCGCGCTGCACGCCGCGCATCTTCGCCCCGGGCGGCATCGGGCCCTTGGGCACCGCGCCCGGGCCGCCCTTGGTGCTCAGCGCGGTCAGCCGCGATTCCAGCGAATCCATCTCCTTGGCCGAGATGTTGCCCGGCAGCTTGGTCAAGTGCCGCTCCAGCTTGGCCAGCGGGACCTCGCCCTCGCCGTTGCCGACGATGATGTCGTAGATCGGGGTGTCGCCGATCAGCCGGGCGGTGCGCTTCTTCTCCTGCGCCAGCAGCGGCTTGACCCGCGCCGGTGCGCCCTCGCCGACGAAGATCACCCCCGGCTTGCCGATCACCCGGTGCACCGCGTCGAGATGACCGGTGGCGGCGACGCCGGGGGTCACCCGCCACTTGCCGCGCATATTGTCCAGCGCCCAGGCGGCCGCCCCGGACTGGCCCTCGGCCTTGGCGTACACCGACTTCTGGGTGCGGCGACCGAAGATGATGAACGCGACGAGCGCGCCCAGTACCACGCCGAAGATGCTGAACAGCACGATCGACAGGCCGCCGGACCAGACGCCGATGGCCACCGAGATCGCGGTGATCGCCAGGAACGTCAGCGCCATGTAGGGGACCAGCCGGCGGTCCTCCTTGCGCTGCATCTGGAAGGCCTGCCACAGCTGTTGGCGGCGCTGCTTGGATGCCGTCTTGCGGGTCGCCTTCGCCTCGGCCTTGGCGGCCTTCAACTCGGCCTTGTTACGCGTCTTCGCCATGGGGATCAGGATACGGCGGCGCCGTGCGGCGCCACCCGGGCGGCATCGGGTTCGGCCGCCCGGCGGGCGTCCATCACCTGGGTGTACAGCCGGCCGGCCCGATACGACGAGCGAACCAACGGCCCGGCCAGCACCCCGGCGAACCCGATCTGCTCGGCGTACTGCTGATGCTCGACGAACTCCTCGGGCCGGACCCAGCGCTCCACCGGGTGATGCCGCGGCGACGGCCGCAGGTACTGGGTGATGGTGACGATGTCGCAGCCCGCCTCGTGCAGGTCGACCAGCGCGTCGCGGACCTCCTCCGGGGTCTCACCCAGGCCCAGGATCAGGTTGGACTTGGTCACCAGGCCGAACTCGCGCGCCGCGGTGAGGACGTCGAGGCTGCGCTGGTAGCGGAACGCCGGCCGGACCCGCTTGAAGATCCGCGGCACCGTCTCCAGGTTGTGGGCGAAGACCTCGGGCCGGGACTCGAAGACCTCACGCAGCAACTCGGCGTCACCGTTGAAGTCCGGCGCCAGCAGCTCCACCCCGGTGCCCGGGTTCAGCTCCTTGATCGCGCGCACCGTCTCGGCGTAGAGCCAGGCCCCGCCGTCGGGCAGATCGTCGCGGGCCACCCCGGTCACCGTCGAGTAGCGCAACCCCATCGCCGCGACGCTCTCGGCGACCCGGCGCGGCTCGTCGCGGTCGAGGTCGGCCGGCTTGCCGGTGTCGATCTGGCAGAAGTCGCAGCGCCGGGTGCACTGCTCGCCGCCGATCAGGAAGGTGGCCTCGCGGTCCTCCCAGCATTCGTAGATGTTGGGGCAGCCCGCCTCCTCGCACACCGTGTGCAGGCCCTCGCGGCGGACCAGCGACTTGAGCTCGGTGTACTCCGGGCCCATCCGGACCCGGGTCTTGATCCAGGGCGGCTTGCGCTCGATCGGGGTCTCGGCGTTGCGGACCTCCAGGCGCAGCAGCTTGCGGTTTCCGGGGTCGACGCTCACAGCTGCGATGGTACGCGGCCGGGATCGGCCAGGCGGTGCTCGGCGACGGGTAGTGCACCGTCGAGGGCGCGGCACACCGCATCGGCGATGGTCTCGCGCACCTCGCCGACCCCGACGCGGCGGCCCAGCTCGGCCGACAGCGAACTCACCCCGGCGTCGACGATGCCGCACGGGATGATGCCGCCGAAGGCGTTCAGGTCGCAGTCGCAGTTCAGTGCGAAGCCGTGCTGGGTGACCCCGCGGGCCACCCGGATGCCGATCGCGCCGATCTTGCGTTCCGGGCGCGGGCCGTCGGCGGGCAGCCACACCCCGGACCGGCCGTCCACCCGGCCGGCCGGCAGGCCGAACGATGCGCACACCGCGATCAGGGCTTCCTCAAGGCGCCGAACGAAATTCACCACTTCCAGCGGCTCGGTCAGCCCGACGATCGGATAGCCGACCAGCTGACCGGGGCCGTGCCAGGTGATCTTGCCGCCGCGGTCGGTGTCGATGACCGGGGTCCCGTCCAGTGGCCGCTCGTGCGCCTCGGTGCGCCGGCCGGCGGTGTACACCGGCGGGTGCTCGAGCAGCAGCAGCACATCGGGTCCGCCGGCCACCCGGGCGTCGGCCAGTTCGCGCTGCAGCGCCCAGGCATCGGTGTAGTCGATGCGATCCAGGTTGCGGACGTCGATCGGGTCGGTCGAGCGCCGGATGGAGGGCGTCATGCCGGTCACGCTACGCGCCCCCGCCGCCGCGGTTGCCTCAGTCGCCGCCGGCGTAGGCCAGCGCCCGGTCCAGGGTGCTGTGGTGGAACGCGAACCCGGCACCGGTCAGGGCCCCCGGGGTGACCCGCTGGCCGATCAGCAGGCCCTCCTCGGCGAACTCGCCGAGCAGCGGCTTGGCGGCGAAGCCCGGCACCCGCAGCAGCGCCGGCCGGTGCACGGCGCGGCCCAGGGCTGCGGTGAACTCGGCGTTGCTGACCGGGGCCGGCCCGGTCAGGTTCACCGGACCGGCCATGGTGTCCTCGGTGAGCACGAAGCGCAGCGCCCGCACGGCGTCCTCCAGGCTGATCCAGGACAGGTATTGGCGCCCGTTGCCGAATCGGGCGCCCAGGCCGAGCGCGAACAGCGGCCGCAGCCGGCCCAGCAGGCCGCCGGTGGCCGACAGCACGTGCCCGGTGCGGACGGTGACCACCCGGGTGCCCGCCGCGGCGGCCGGCGCCGTCGCGGCCTCCCAGTCCCGGCACAGTCCGGCCAGAAACCCGCTGCCGGCCGGTGCGGTCTCGTCGACCGGCGTCGCGCCGGTGTCGCCGTAGTAGCCGATCGCGCTGCCGTTGATCAGGGTCGGGACACCGACCCGTGCGCAGGCCGCCGCCAGCACCTCGGTCGGGCCGATCCGGCTGTCACGCAGCAACTGCTTGTAGGAACCCGACCAGCGCTGCCCGGCGATCGGCGCGCCGCACAGGTTGACCACGGCCGAAACACCTTGCAGCGCAGCCGGATCCAGTTGCCCGACGTCGGGATTCCAGAACCGTTGGTCGGGCTGGTTCGGGGCGTGCCGGACCAGTCGGAGCACCGGCTGGTCGCTGGCGCGCAGCACCGCGGTCAGTGCCGAGCCGATCAGCCCGGAGGATCCGGCGACGGCGATGGCGGGGGGCTGAGACAACCGGGTGCCTAGAGCCCGAGTTCGCCCTCGAACGCGCCCTCTTCCAGGCGGCGTTTGATGGTGGTGACGAAGCGGCCCGCGTCGGCGCCGTCGATCAGCCGGTGGTCGTAGGTCAGCGGCAGGTAGCAGATCGACCGGACGCCGATGGACTCGTTGCCGCCCTCGTCGACGACGACCCGCGGGCGCTTGACGATCGCGCCGGTGCCCAGCATCGCCGCCTGCGGCGGAACCAGGATCGGGGTGTCGAACAGCGCGCCCTGGCTGCCGATGTTGGTGATGGTGAAGGTGCCGCCGGACAGCTCGTCGGGCGTGAGGTTGCCGGAGCGGGCGCGGGCGGCGATGTCGACGATCGCCCGGGCCAGGCCACCGATCGACAGGTCGCCGGCGTTGTGCACCACCGGGGAGAGCAGACCCTGCTCGGTGTCGACGGCGAAGCCGAGGTTCTCCACGTCGAAGTAGGTGATCTCCGCGGTCGCCTCGTTGTAGCTGGCGTTGACGTTCGGGTGCGCCTTGAGCGCGTCGATCACCGCGCGGGCGATGAACGGCAGGTAGGTCAGGTTGACCCCCTCGCGCTCGGCGAAGGCGTCCTTGGCCCGGGCCCGCAGCGACACGATGCGGGTCATGTCGACCTCGTGGGTCTGGGTCAGCTGCGCGGTGGCCTGCAGGGACTCCCGGGTCTTCTTGGCGGTGATCTGCCGGATCCGGTTGGCCTTCTGGGTGCTGCCGCGCAGATGAGCCAGCGGGCTCGGGGCCGCGGCGGCCGGCGCCGCGGGAGCCGGGGCGGCCGCGGCCGGGGCGGGGGCCGCCGCCGGGGCCGCCGCCGGGGCGGCGGGCTGCTGGGCCTCGGCGGCGGCCAGCACGTCCTGCTTGCGGACCCGGCCGCCGACGCCGGTGCCGGTGACCGTGCTCAGGTCGACGTTGTGCTCGGCGGCCAGCTTGCGCACCAGCGGCGTCACGTACGGGCTGCCCTCGGCGGCGGGCTCGGCCTTGGCCGCCGGGGCGGCGGGTGCGGGGGTCTCCGGCTCGGGGATCGGAACCGAGGCCGGCTCCGCGGCGGCGGGGGCCGGGGCGGGGGCGGCAGGCGGGGCGGCGGCCGGGGCTGGGGCCGCGGGGGCCGAGCCGTCGCCGATCCGGGCCAGTTCGCCGCCGACGGCGACGACGTCGTCCTCCTCGGCGGAGATCGCCACCAGCACGCCGGCAACCGGGGACGGGATTTCGGTGTCGACCTTGTCGGTGGACACCTCCACCAGCGGCTCGTCGACCGCGACGGGGTCGCCGACCTTCTTCAGCCAGCGGGTGACGGTGCCCTCGGTGACCGACTCGCCGAGCTCCGGCATGACCACCGACGTCGCGGCGGCCGCGGACTCGGCAGCCGGTGCGGCCGGCGCGGCCGGTTCGGCGGCCGGTTCGGCGGCCGGTTCGGCGGCAGCCGGTGCGGCGGGCTCGGGGTCCGGTTCGGCGGCCGGTTCGGCGGCGGGTTCCGGCGCGCTCGGGGCCTGCTCGCCGGCCTCCCCGATGACCGCCAGCTCGCCGCCGATCTCGACGACGTCGTCCTCCTGCGCGACGATCTTGGTCAGCACACCGGCGACCGGGGACGGGATCTCGGTGTCGACCTTGTCGGTGGAGACCTCGAGCAACGGCTCGTCGACCGCGACCGTATCGCCCTCCTGCTTGAGCCACCGGGTGACGGTCCCCTCGGTCACGCTCTCACCGAGTGCAGGCATCTGTACGGAGACGGCCATGTTTGTTGGCTCCTCGAAGATCGGTCGATCGTCCACTGCGGTCGCCCCCATCCTGTCACTGCGGTCGGGGGTCTATCCACTCAGGTTGCGGTCGATTTTTGTTACTGGGCGGTAGCTTTGGCGCGGGCTCAGGCACCCGGTCGGTCACCCGTTGGCGGCGATGTCCTCCAGCACCGCGAACATGGTCCGCACCGGCACCCCGGTGCCGCCCTTGGGCGTGTAACCCCAGGCGCTGCCGGTGTTGTAGGACGGGCCGGCGACGTCGATGTGCACCCAGTCGACGCCGTCGGCGACAAACTCCCGCAGATACACCCCGGCGACCAGCATGCCGGCGAACCGCTGGCTGCTGATGTTTGCCAGATCGGCCACCGTCGACTTCAGGTCGTCGGCGAGTTCGTCGGGCAGCGGCATCGGCCAGGCGTTCTCGCCGACCCCGGCCGACAGCCGCGCCACCCGGTCGCGGAACTCGTCGCTGCCCATCACGCCGGGCATCCGGGACCCCAGTGCGACCAACTGCGCGCCGGTCAGCGTGGACGTCTCGATCAGGTAGTCCGGTTCGTCCTCGCAGGCCCGCACGATGGCGTCGGCCAGGATCAGCCGGCCCTCGGCATCGGTGTTGAGCACCTCCACGGTGGTGCCGCCGTACTGGGTGAGCACGTCGCCGGGGCGCTGGGCCGAGCCCGAGGGCATGTTCTCGGCCATCGGGACGGTCGCGGTCACCTCGATCGGCAGCTCCAGGCGGGCGGCCAGCACCACGGTCGCGATGACCGCCGCCGCGCCGCCCATGTCCGAGGTCATGTGATGCATCGAGGCGGCCGGCTTGATCGAGATGCCGCCGGTGTCGAAGGTGACGCCCTTGCCGACCAGCGCGACCTTCTTGCCGCCCGCGCCGCGGTGCCGCAACCGCACCAGCCGCGGCGAGCGGTCCGAACCCTTCCCGACGCCGACGATGCCGCCGTAACCGGCCTTCTTCAGCTCCTTCTTGCCGAGGACCTCGACCTCCAGGCCGAACTCCTCGCCGAGCGCCTCGGCGCGGCGGGCGAACGACTTGGGGAACAGTGCGTTCGGCGGGGTGTTGACCAGGTCGCGGGCGACGGCCACCGCGTCGGCGACCAGCGCGGCCCGGTCCGCGGCGGCCGCGGCGCCCGCGGCGGTGGCCAGCGCGACGACGGTGTCCAGCCCGGGTTCGGTCGGGGCGGTCTTGGTGCTGCGGAACTCGGCGAACCGGTAGCCGCCGAGCAGGGTGCCCTCCACCGCCGCCGCCACGTCGACCTCGGCCAGGGCGGTGACCAGCACCGGTACCCCGGAGGCCGCCCGCGCCGCCGCGCCCGAGCAGCGCCGGATCAGATCGGCGGGCAACTCCTCGGCGCTCTTGCCCAGCCCGACCGCCAGCACGCTGTCGAACGGCAGCGCCGGGACCACCAGCCGGGTCACCTGCTCGGCGCCGGTCTTGGCGCCCAGCGCGCTCAGCTGGCTCTCGATCTGCCCGGTGGCCTCGGCGTCGAGGAACGGGTTGGCCAGCACGACGGCGGGGCCGCCGTCGGCCCCGGCGACGATCCCGACGACCAGCGCCCGCGGCCGGGGCTCGGGCAGAACGGCGGCGGTGTCGGTGGCCTCGTCGATGGCCGCGACGGCCTCGGCGAGGGTCGCGGCGACGGAGACGGCGGGGGACTGGCGGTCGAGGTGGCTGCTCACCCGGTCAACAGTAGGTCAACCCGTCCCGTTCAGGTCGTAGACCGCCGCCGGCTCGTCAAAACCCTTGAGGTGCAGCGGATCCAACTCGCGGGCCGGGGAATCGGCCAGCAGCTCGCGCAGGTCCCCGGTGATCAGGATCTGATCGGGGCCGGCGGCATGGGCCAGCCGGGACGCCAGGTTCACCGGGTTGCCGAAATAGTCGCCGAGCATGGGGACGACCTCGCCGAACGCCAGGCCGGCGTGCACCCGCAGGCCGGCCGCATCGGCGTCCGGATGGGTGACCAGCTCGATTGCGGTCCGGGCCAGTTGCTGCGGCGTCGAACTCACCCACATCACCTCGTCGCCGATGAACTTCACCACCCGGCTGCCGTTGGCCTGCACCACCTCGGCGACGGTGCTGCCGAACTCGGCGAGCAGCGCCGAGAGCTGCTGGTAGGTCAGCACCCGGGTCAGCGCGGTGAAACCGGACAGGTCGGCAAACCCGACGCCAACCACGATGCCCGCCGACGGACCGGCGGCCAGACCTTCCAGAAAGGTCCGGGTGCTGACCTGGTGATGGCGATGGACCACGTCGATCACCGCACCGATCCGCGGGATGAACGCGGCGGTCGACCGCCACGCCCGGGCGGTGATGAGTTCGTCCTGGGTGTGGCCCAGCCACACGTCGGGCTGGCTGATCCGGATCATCGATGATTCGGCCTCGGCCAGCCGGGCCATCGTCGCACCGAGCACCCGCAGGAAGCCCTCGACGGCGTCGCCGAGCCGGTCCCGCATGGCCGCCCAGGTGGCCAGCGCATCGACATCGGCGTGGCTCAGCGCCGGGGTATCGCGATCGGCAACGCTCAGGCCCAGCAGCGACCAGGCCCGCTCCACGTCGGCAACCGGGACGCCGAGTTCGACGGCGGCGCTGGTCAGGCTGTGGATCGGCGGCCCGGACCAGCCCAGCACATCGCCGGCCAGCCCGAACAGCCGGCCGCGTTGCTCGGCCTCGGCCATCTGCTCAACGCTGAAGCCCAGGCTGTCGAGATAGTTGATCAGCGGCATCCGCGCGCGGGCGTCGGCGACGCCCGCGGCCTCCAGCGCATCCCAATCGACCACCCAAACCAGTCTGCCGGTTAGGGTCATTTGTCGTGAGCGAACTGCAACACGGACCCCTGGAAGATCGCCACCGCGCCCTCGGTGCCAGCTTCGCCGAGTTCGGCGGCTGGCTGATGCCGGTGTCCTACGCCGGGACGGTTTCCGAACACCACGCCACCCGCACCGCGGTCGGCCTGTTCGACGTCAGCCACCTGGGCAAGGCGCTGGTGCGCGGGCCCGGCGCGGCGGCGTTCGTCAACGCCACCCTCACCAACGACCTGGGCCGGGTCGGCCCCGGGCAGGCCCAGTACACGCTGTGCTGCACCGACCGCGGCGGGGTGATCGACGACCTGATCGCCTACTACGTCTCCGACGACGAGATCTTCCTGATCCCCAACGCCGCCAACACCGCGACCGTCGTCGCCGCGTTGGCGGCCGTGGCCCCGGCGGGCATCACCGTCACCGACGAACACCGGTCCCGCGCGGTGCTGGCCGTGCAGGGCCCGCGGTCCACCGAGGTGCTCGCCGGCCTCGGCGTGCCCACCGACCTGGGCTACATGTCCTGGACCGACGGGGAATGCGCCGGGGTGCCGGTGCGGGTCTGCCGGACCGGCTACACCGGCGAGCACGGCTACGAGCTGCTGCCGGCCTGGGCGGACGCCGGCGCGGTGTTCGACGCGCTGGAGCCGGCGGTGACCGCCGCCGGCGGGCAGCTGGCCGGGCTCGGCGCCCGCGACACGCTGCGCACCGAGATGGGCTACCCGCTGCACGGGCACGAACTGTCGCTGGACATCACCGCGCTGCAGGCCGGCTGCGGCTGGGCCGTCGGCTGGCGCAAGGACGCGTTCTGGGGCCGCGAGGCGATGCTGGCGGAGAAGGCCGCGGGCCCGGCACGTCGGCTGCGCGGCCTGCGCGCCGTCGGTCGCGGGGTGCTGCGCGCCGACCTGACCGTGCTCTCCGGCGACCGCCCGGTCGGCGTCACCACCTCGGGCACGTTCTCCCCGACGCTGAAAGTCGGTATCGCCCTTGCCCTGATCGATTCGGCCGCCGGGATCGCCGACGGCGACCGGGTCAGCGTCGATGTGCGCGGGCGGGCGGTGGAGTGCG
This sequence comes from Mycolicibacterium fallax, assembly GCF_010726955.1. NCBI lineage: Bacteria > Bacillati > Actinomycetota > Actinomycetes > Mycobacteriales > Mycobacteriaceae > Mycobacterium > Mycolicibacterium fallax. The sequence goes on along the minus strand of NZ_AP022603.1, from coordinate 1,343,465 downwards.
AGGTGCTCAAGCCGCCGTTTGTGGCCGCAGCACCGAAATAATCAGCTGGACCCGCGGTTATACAATCGCAGCATGACCCAAGCCGACCTCAATTTCACGCTTGCCCGCAATCCCAACCCGGCAAGCGACGAGGTACGGCGCGAGATCCTGGCCAACCCCGGCTTCGGCAAGTTCTTCACCGACCACATGGTGTCGATCGACTACGACGTTGACCGCGGTTGGCACGATGCGCAGGTGCTGCCGTACGGGCCGATCCAGCTGGACCCGTCGGCGGTGGTGCTGCACTACGGCCAGGAGATCTTCGAGGGACTCAAGGCCTACCGCTGGCCCGACGGCTCCATCGTGTCGTTCCGGCCGCAGGCCAACGCCGCGCGGATGCGGGCCTCGGCGCACCGGCTGGCCATGCCGGGCCTGCCCGACGAGGTGTTCCTGGAGTCGCTGCGCCGGCTGATCGCCGTCGAGGCCGATTGGGTGCCCGCCGCGGGCGGAGAGGCCGCGCTGTATCTGCGCCCGTTCACCATCGCGACCGAGTCGGGCCTGGGTGTGCGCCCGGCCAACCAGTACCGCTACCTGGTGATCGCCTCGCCGGCCGGCGCGTACTTCTCCGGCGGGATCAAGCCGGTCAGCGTGTGGCTGTCCACCGAGTACGTCCGGGCCAGCCCGGGCGGCACCGGCGCGGCGAAGTTCGGCGGCAACTACGCCGCCTCGCTGCTGGCCCAGGCCCAGGCCGCCGAGCAGGGCTGCGACCAGGTGGTCTGGCTGGATGCCATCGAACGGCGCTACGTCGAGGAGATGGGCGGGATGAACCTGTTCTTCGTGCTCGGCAGCGGCGGCTCGGCGCGGCTGGTCACCCCGGAGCTGTCCGGCTCACTGCTGCCCGGCATCACCCGGGATTCGTTGCTGCAGTTGGCCGTTGACGCCGGATTCGCCGTCGAGGAACGCAAGATCGACGTCGAGGAGTGGCGCAAGGGCGCGGCCAGCGGGGAGATCACCGAGGTGTTCGCCTGCGGCACCGCGGCGGTCATCACCCCGGTCTCCACTGTCAAATACGAGGGTGGCGAGTTCACCATCGGCGACGGCACCCCCGGCGAGATCACCATGGCGCTGCGCGACACCCTGACCGGCATCCAGCGCGGCACCTTCGCCGACACCCACGGCTGGATGACCCGGCTGGGTTGACGCAAGAGGTACCACGATGGCGCTGAATATCGAGGACCCAGTCGTGCACGACCGGGTGAAGCGGCTCGCCGAGCTGACCGGAGAATCTCCGGCGCAAGCCGTAGCCACGTCCGTAGAGGAACGGTTGGTCAGGCTGCGGCAGGAGGATCTGGCTGTTCGGCTGCTGGCGATCGGTAAGCGGGCAGCGGAGCGGATGCGCGACACGGGCAAGCCGGTCGACCATGGTGAGCTGTTGTACTACGAGCGCGATGCCTCTTCGGTGCTCGACGGAAGCTAACCGGCCGCCAAACCCAGTGCGAGCAGGACCGTCGTCGTCTCGACCGCGGCGCCGAGCACATCCCCGGTGATGCCACCGAATCGTCGCACGCAGTGCCTCACCAGCACCGCCACCAGGATCAGCGCCGCGACGACGACCACCGGGCCCTGCCAGGGCCGCGGGGTGAGGAACGCGGTCGCGACCCCGGCCGCCGACACCCAGCCGGCGATGACCCACCACGGCTGACTGCCCGCCACCAGCGCGCCCAGCGAACTGCCGGGCGCGGCGGGCACCGAGCGGCGACACGCCAGCAGCGCGCCAACCCGGCCGACGGCCACCGCCGCGACGATCCCGGCCACCGGCAGCGCCGCGAACGAAAATGCCTGCAGCAGCAGCACAATCACCACTGCAGCGACCCCGAACGGGCCCGCGCCGCCGTCGCGCATCACCGCCAGCGCGCGCTCCGGCGGGCCGTAGCAGCCCAGCCCGTCGACGGTGTCGGCCAACCCGTCGAGGTGCAGGCCCCGGGTCAACAACGCCAGCGCGGCCACCGCAAGCACCCCGGACAGCGGGCTGGCCGCACCGAACAGTTCCCGGCCGCCGATCGCCACCCCGGCGGCGACGGCGCCCAACACGATGCCGACCAGCGGCAGCGCGGCCAGCGCGGCCCGCCCGAACGGTGTCCGGGACCGGATCGGCAACACCGTGCCGAAGGTGAAGGCGGCCGCCACCGGGCCGATCACGGGGCCGGAGCCGAGATGTGTGCGGAGTCGAAGGTGGCCATGGTGGCCAGCGTCTCGACCGCCGCCCGCAGCACCGGCAGCGCCACCGCCGCCCCGGTGCCCTCGCCCAACCGCATGCCCAGATCCAGGATCGGTTCCAGCCCAAGAGATTTCAGTGCCAGGTCGTGCGCGGGTTCCGGTGAGCGGTGCCCGGCCCGCCACCACTGCGGCGCGCCCGGGACCAGCCGGGCGGCGACCAGCGCCGCCGCGGTCACCACCAGCCCGTCCAGCAGCACCGGGGTGCGGCGCACCGCGGCCTGGCCCAGGAACCCGGCCATCGCGGCCAGGTCGGCGCCCCCGGCGATGCGCAGCAGGTCCACCGGTTCGGCCCGGCGGGCCCGAAACAGCGCGTCGCGCACCGCGGCGGTCTTGCGGGCCCAGCCCGCGTCGTCGATCCCGCTGCCGCGCCCGACCACCACCACCGGCTCGTTCTTGGTCAGCGCGGCGACCAGAACCGTTGCCGCGGTGGTGTTTCCGATGCCCATGTCGCCGGCGATCAGCAGGTCGGCGCCGGCGTCGACCTCCTCGTCGGCGATCGCCCGCCCGACCGCCACCGCCGCGGCGGTCTGCTCGGCGGTCAACGCGTCCTCGACGGCGATGTTGCCGCTGGAGCGCCGGATCCGGTGCGGCGCCTCGGCGCCGGGCTCGGTGTCCACCGCGACGTCGACGACCCGCACCCCCGCATCGGCGATCCGGGCCAGCGCGTTGATCGCCGCGCCGCCGGCACCGATGGTGGCGACCATCTGCCCGGTGACCTCCGGGGGATAGGCCGACACCCGCGCGGTGGCCACCCCGTGGTCGGCGGCGAACACCACGATCCGGGCTCGGGCGAACTGCCGCGGCGGACAGTTGCCCTGGCAGCCGGCCAGCCAGATCGACAGCTCCTCCAGCCGGCCCAGCGCGCCGGCGGGTTTGGCCAGCCGGTGCTGCCGGGCCCGGGCCGCGTCGGCGGCGTCGGGATCCGGCGGGCTCACCTCGGGCCAGGACTCGGTCATCGTGCTCCCTTGATCGGCACCGCGACGCCGGCGACCACCAGCACCACCCGGTCGCAGGCCGCGGCCAGGCGCTGATTCACCTCGCCCAGCGCGTCGGCGAACATCCGGCCGGATTCGCTGGCGGGCACCAGGCTCAGCCCCACCTCCGGGCTGACCAGCACCAGCGGCGCCCGGTAGTCCGCGACGGCCCCGACCAGCGCGGTGATGGCGGGCTCGGCGGTCCCCGCGGCCCAGTCGCCGGCGTCGTAGACCGCGGTCAGCCAGCCGCCGACGTCGTCGACGAGGGTGGGCAGCGGATCGGCGGCGGTCAGCACACCGGCGACGTCGGTGCTCTCCACGGTCTGCCAGCCGGCCGGCCGGCGGTCCCGGTGCGCGGCCACCCGGGCCGCCCAGCCGTCGTCGTCGCGACCGGTGCCCCCGGTGGCCAGGTAGCGGACCGGGCCGTCGGAGGCGGCCGCGGTGACCGCCCGCTCGGCGAACGCCGATTTACCGGACCGGATCCCGCCGAGCACCAGCAGTCGGGGGGCCTCAGTCGATGATGTCACCGCGGTTGACCATCGGCTTCGGGGCCCGCATGCGGCGCAGCTGGGAGGCCCGGCCCGCGGCGTACAGGCCGAGCCGGAACTTCCCCTCGGCGTTGTCGGGGAACTTCTCGTCGACCCGGTTGGCGACCTGGCGGCCCAGCATGATCGCGTCGATCAGCATCAGCAGCATCAACATCAGCATCGGGGTGGAGCCCATGGTGGCGAACCGCTGCGGCATCGCGAACATCACCACCAGCATCGCCAGCGCGGCGTACATGAACAGTCCGAGCAGGCTGAACCGGCGGGAGTCGACGATGTCGCGGACGTAGCGGCGCACCGGGCCCTTGTCCCGGTCCAGCAGGTAGGCTTCGTCGCCCTCCATCATCCGGGCCCGCCGGTCATCCATCCGGGCGCGCCGCTCCAGCCGGGCGGCCTTGCGGTCCTCCTTGGACAGCTTCGGGCCGCGCAGTGCCTTCCGCCGGGCCCGGGCCTCGGACATGCTCTGCGGGGCCGGCGCGACGGGGCCGCGGCGGCCCTGATCGCGCTTGGGGGTGGGCCGGCCCTTCGGCGGGGTGGCGCCGGTCGAACGGACGTCCTCGGCGCCGGTCAACTCGGCGGCGGTCGAGGCGACATCGGTCGCGTCGTCGGCGGGTGTCTTCTTACGGCCCAACAAGCTCACGCCGACCAGGGTACGTCGGGCGACGCGGTCCTCCGGCAGGCACCCGAGCGCCCCCGGCACTACGGTGAGCCCATGACGGGCCTGCGGGTGCTGATCGCGCCGGACTGCTTCGGTGACACGCTCACCGCGGCGCAGGCCGCCCGGGCGATCGCCGCCGGCTGGCGGGCGGCGCGCCCCGACGATCGGCTGATCCTCGCCCCGCAGTCCGACGGCGGCCCGGGGTTCCTGGAGGTGTTCGCCGCTGGGTCCGGCACGCTGCGGCGGACGCCGGTGCGCGGCCCGCTGGCGGACCTGCGCACCGCGGCCTGGGTCTACGACGCGGACAGCCGCACCGGCTACATCGAGTCCGCGCAGGCCTGCGGGCTGGCCGCGCTGGACGGGCCGCCGACGCCGCAGACCGCGCTGGCCGCACACAGCGGCGGGGTCGGTGAGCTGATCGGCGCCGCGCTGGCCGCCGGCGCGCGGCGGATCGTGGTCGGGCTGGGCGGCAGCTGCTGCACCGACGGCGGGCGGGCCATGATCGACGCGCTGGGCGGGCCGGTGGCCGCGGCCGCGGCGCTGACCGGGGTGGAGCTGATCGCGGCCACCGACGTCGAGCATCGGCTGCTCGGCCCGATGGGCGCCGCGGCGGTGTTCGGCCCGCAGAAGGGCGCCGACCCGGCCACCGTGGCGCTGCTGGAACGACGGCTGCGGGACTGGTCGGCCGTACTGGACCGGCTGGCCGGCACCCCGGTGTCCGAGCAGGCCGGGTCCGGGGCCGCCGGCGGGCTGGGCGCGGCGCTGCTGGCACTGGGGGCGCGCCGGGAATCCGGGGCGGCGGTCATCGCTGAACACACCGGCCTGCACGAGAACCTGGCCGCCGCCGACTTGATCATCACCGGCGAGGGCCGCCTGGACGACCAGTCGTTGCACGGCAAGGTGATCGGCACCCTCGGCGGTGCGGCCCGGGCCCGCCACGTGCCGCTGATCGCGCTGGTAGGCCAGCTGGAGCTCGACGACGCCGCGCTGGCCGCCGCGGGCATCGCCGCGGCCGCGGCGCTGGCCGACTACGCCGGGTCGACGGAGCTGGCGATCGCGGATGCGGCCGGTCAACTGCAGGGCCTGGCCGCGCGCACGGCGGCGGACCTCGGACACCTCGAAGATCGGGAATAACTCCCGGCAGGGGTACGGTTAAGCCACTAGGACCCTCAGCACAGTCGCGGGCCGGTCCGACCGCAGCCCGCACAGCGGAATCAAGGAGACGTAATGACCCTGCAGGACGACTCGGCAGTGCAGACCGACGCCGCGCAGACCGACACCGCGACCGAGGCGCACGGCGTGACCCTGAGCGAAGCGGCGGCGGCCAAGGCCAAGTCGCTGCTCGATCAGGAGGGCCGTGACGATCTGGCCCTGCGCATCGCGGTGCAGCCCGGCGGCTGCGCCGGCCTGCGCTACAACCTGTTCTTCGACGACCGTAGCCTCGACGGTGACCTCGTCGTCGACTTCGCCGGCGTGAAGCTGACCGTCGACCGGATGAGCGCGCCGTACGTGCAGGGCGCCACCATCGACTTCGTCGACTCCATCGAGAAGCAGGGCTTCACCATCGACAACCCGAACGCCACCGGCTCCTGCGCCTGCGGCGATTCGTTCAACTGATCGGGCAGCACCAGCTCCGACGAAAAACGCGGCCGCCCCGGGATACCGGGGCGGCCGCGTTTTGCCGTGCCGACGGCCTGCGATCAGAACGATCCGCCGCGCATCACATACGAGCAGACCAGGATCTGGCCGTCGGACTCCTGCAGCTGAACGATGGCCTGACGCTCGGCGGTGCCGGTGCCGCGGACCGCCGAACCCGGCGTGGTCCGCATGGTGAACAGCACTTGGGCGTTGCTGGGGGAGACGAACACCATCTTGTCGATCGAGGTGACCTCGGTCTTGGAGAACTGCTTGTCGTAGGCCTGGGCGGCCAGCTTGGACACCGCGAGCTCGCCGCGCAGATCGGTGACCTGGTCATAGAGCCCGCACAGCGAATTGCGGGCGATCTCGTCGAGGTCCTGGTCGGCCAGGGCGTTGAGGAAGGTCTGGATGGCCTGGGTGGCCGAGGCCTCGGTGATGCCCTGGGCGGGGTCGACGGTGGAGTCGCCGCGCACCGCGACGACGACGGCGATCAGCATCGCGGCCACCGCGAGCAGCACCGCTGCGGGCAGCCCCCAGGACTTCCACCGCGGCGGGCGGGGCGGATAGGGCACGGCCGGTGGCAGCATCCCCGGATACGCCGGTGCCGGGTTGGACCCGTACATCTGGCGGTACTCCGGTGAGCCCGGGTACGGCATCGGCGGCGGGGGCGCACCGGGACCCGGAGGGAAACCGGGGTAGCCGGGGGCCGCCGGCGGCGGGAAGTACGGCTGGGCCGGCGCCGGGGCGCTCGGGTAGGACAGCGGACCCGACAGCGCCTGCGGCCCGGACAGGGCGTGCGGGCCGGACAGCGCTTGCGGCCCGGTGCGCGGGTCGTCCGGGGTCTGCGGATACGGCAGCGGCGCGCCCGGAACGGGGATCGCGCCCGAATTGGCGACCGCGGCCGGGATGGCCAGGTGCGGATCGGTCGCCGGCCCGGACTCCACGGCCGGCTCGGCGGGGGCTGCCTGCGCGGGTTCCTGCGGCTGCGGTGCCTGCTCGGCCGGCTCGGGGGTCAGCGCGGCGTCGGCGGCGTTGTTTGAGGCGTCGGCCGCGGCGTGTTGCCCGGTGTCCTGCCCGGCGCCGGTCGCTGCGTCCTGCCCGGCCTGCGGCTCCCCGGCGGGCGTCGGCTCCACCCCGGGTTCCGGTGACGGCGGGTGCGCATCAGTCATCAAAAGCTCCTGGTCGGGGACGGTTTGGCGGGACGCAACGGCCTCCGGCCTGCGTCGGAGCCAGCCCCGGGCGGGCGTGGCACCGGCTCTGCTAGGCAGGTTAGCGCAACGCGGGCGATTGCCGCCGGGGCGCCGATCTTGGGTAACGTTCGCCGAATGCGCCCCGACCGGGGCCGACACCCACAACACGAAGGGCGGCCCATCCCGTGAGCATCGCCGTCACCGGTTCCATCGCCACCGACCACCTGATGCGCTTTCCCGGCCGGTTCGCCGAACAGTTGCTCGCCGAGCACCTGCAGAAGGTTTCGCTGAGCTTCCTGGTCGATGACCTGATCGTGCACCGCGGCGGGGTGGCCGGGAACATGGCGTATGCGATCGGCGTGCTCGGCGGAAACGCGACCCTGGTCGGCGCCGCCGGCGTCGACTTCGCCGACTACCGGGCCTGGCTGGAGGCCGCGGGCGTGGACTGCGACCACGTGCGGATCTCCGAGGTCGCCCACACCGCCCGTTTCGTCTGCACCACCGATGAGGACATGGCACAGATCGCGTCGTTCTATCCGGGTGCGATGTCGGAGGCCCGCGACATCTCGCTGGCCACGCTGGTCGAGCACAGCGGCACCCCGGAGCTGGTCATCATCGGCGCCAACGACCCGGAGGCGATGTTCCGCCACACCGAGGAGTGCCGCACGCTGGGTCTGCGCTTCGCCGCTGACCCCTCCCAGCAGCTCGCGCGGCTGTCCGGTGCGGAGATCCGGCAGCTGATCGACGGCGCGGAGATGCTGTTCACCAACGACTACGAGTGGGACCTGCTGCTGAGCAAGTCCGGCTGGACCGAGGCCGAGGTGATGGCGCAGATCGGCCTGCGGATCACCACCCTGGGTGAAAAGGGCGTCGACATCGTCGAACCCGACGGCACCACGCTGCACGTCGACGTCGTGCCGGAGACCGCCAAGGTGGACCCCACCGGCGTCGGGGACGCGTTCCGGGCCGGCTTCCTCACCGGGCGCAGTGCCGGCCTGAGCCTGGAGCACAGCGCGCAGCTGGGTTCACTGGTCGCGGTGCTGGTGCTGGAGACCACCGGCACCCAGGAATGGGCGTGGAACAAGGAAGCCGGGATCGAACGGGTCCGCGGCGCCTACGGCCCCGCCGCGGCAAGTGCCATCGCGGCCGCCCTGCTGTAGCCGCGGCCGTAGTTACAGCTGGACCGGGTAGCTGGGCTCGGAGATGGTGGGCACCACGGTGCCCTCGACAAAGATCGCGTGCCACAGCATGAAGATCAGCACGGTCCACAACCGGCGGCTGTGATCGATCTCGCCGGTGCGGTGCTCGTCGAGCATCCGGCGCACCCCGGCCAGGTCGATCAGGTGCCCGGCCTGTGAGGTGTTGATCATGTGATTGGCCCAGTCCAGCAGCTCGCCGGCCCGCAGCCAGTGCCGGATCGGCACCGGGAAGCCCAGCTTGGCCCGATGCAGCACGTGCGGCGGGACCACCGGTTCCAGCGCGCGGCGCAGCGCGTACTTGGTGGTGGTCCGGGTGATCTTCTGCTCCAACGGCAGCCGGGAGGCCACCGCGAACACCTCGGAGTCCAGGAACGGGACCCGCAGCTCCAGCGAGTTGGCCATCGTCATCTTGTCGGCCTTGACAAGAATGTCGCCGCGCAGCCAGGTGAACAGGTCCAGGTGCTGCATCCGGGCCACCGGGTCCCAGCCCGCCGACTCCGCATAAATGGGGGCGGTGACATCGACGTGGGTCCAGTCCGGGCGGAAGTGCGGCAGCACCGTGCGCAACTGGTCATCGGAGAAGCTGCGCGCGTTGCCGTAGTAGCGCTCCTCCAGGGTGAGCGAGCCGCGGTGCAGCAGGCTCTTGCCGCGCATCCCCTCCGGCAGCGGCTTGGACATCTTGCCGACGGACCGGCGCACCTTCGGCGGCAGATAGTCGAACGCCTTCAGTGACAGCGGCTCGCGGTAGATGGTGTAGCCGCCGAACAGCTCGTCGGCGCCCTCCCCGGAGAGCACCACCTTGACGTGCTTGCGGGCCTCGCGGGCGACGAAGAACAGCGGCACCAGGGCCGGGTCGGCGACCGGCTCGTCGAGGTACCAGACGATCTCCGGCAGGGCCTCGACGAACTCGGCGGGGGAGACCACCTTGGTGATGTGACGGGCGCCGATCGCCTCGGCGGTCGCCACCGCCACGTCGATCTCGGAGAAGCCCTCCCGCTCGAACCCTGTGGTGAAGGTGATCAGCCGCGGGTTGTGCCGGATTGCCAGCGCTGCGATCGCGGTCGAGTCGATGCCGCCGGACAGGAACGCGCCGACGGTCACGTCGGCCCGCATGTGCTTGGCGACCGAGTCCTCCAGCACCGCGGTGATCTCGTCGTAGCGGGCCTGCTCGTCGTCCGGGCGGAACGGCACCGCGGAGAACCGCGGCCGGAAGTACCGGGTGATTTCGGGGCGGCCGCCGGGCCGGATCCGGGCATAGCTGCCCGACTCCAGCCGGCGCACCCCGACGTTGAGGGTTTCCGGCTCGGGCACGTACTGCAGCACGGTGTAGTGCTGCACGGCGCGCACGTCGATGTCGGTGTCGATGCCGAGCCGATCCGCCAGCGCCATCAGGCACTTCTTCTCGCTGCCCAGCACGGTGCCGCCCGGGCCGGTCGCCACGAACAGCGGCTTGATGCCGAACGGGTCGCGGGCGCAGAACAGCTCGCCGGTGACGGTGTCCCAGATCGTGAAGGCGAACATGCCGCGCAGCCGGGTGAGTACGTCGGGGCCCCAGTGGTGGTAGCCGGCCACGATCGTTTCGCCGTCGCCCTCGGTGGCAAACGTCACATCGTGGTCGCGGGCGAGCAGCGCGCGCAGCTCCAGGTAGTTGTAGATCTCGCCGTTGAAAACCAGCGTGTAGCGGTCCGGGGACTCCGGCGGCCCCCAGCGCAACGGCTGGTGGGAGTGCGCGATGTCGATGATCGACAGCCGGTTGAAGCCGAGCACGGCGCGGCCGTCCGACCAGGTGCCGGGCTCGTCGGGCCCGCGGTGCCGCATCAAGTGCGACGCGCCGGCGACGGCGTCGATCAAATCATCGGTGACCGGCGTCTCCGGGGCACATACCAGGGCAAGCAGACCGCACATCGACGCAAGTATGCCCGATTGGGTAGGTGTGTCGCGTCTGCCTAACCCTTGTGGTCTACGCTGCGTAGTATTCGATTCGCGACGCAGCCCATGCGACTGGAATTGCACACAGGAGGCGCCACCGTGAGAGACCGCGGGCAAGGCTTTTCCGGACGCCGCTCACGCCGGCTCCGGCCAATCGTTCTGACCGGCATGCTGGGGATTCTGGCGGTCGGGTTGAGCGGCTGCACCTGGCAGGACGCCGCGGGGCTCGGCTGGCCCAAGGGCGTGACCGACCAGGCGCACGCGAACTACAACTTCTGGCTCGGCGTCGTCATCACGTCGGCCGTCGTCGGTCTGATCGTGATCGTGCTGATGTTCTGGACCACGGCGTTCCACCGGCACAAGCCGGGCGACACCGAGCTGCCCCGGCAGTTCGGCTACAACATGCCGCTGGAGCTGGTCCTGACGGTCATCCCGTTCGTGATCATCTCGGTGCTCTTCTACTTCACCGTCATCGTGCAGGACAAGATGACGGAGCTGACCGACGATCCCGAGGTCGTCGTCGACGTCACCGCGTTCCAGTGGAACTGGAAGTTCGGCTACCAGAGCGTCGACTACGCCGACGGCAGCTTCACCTACGACGGCGCCGACCCGGAGCGCAAGGCCGCCATGGTGTCCAAGCCCGAGGGGCAGGATGAGCACGGCAAGGAGCGCCGCGGCGCCCTGCACGGCAACAACTCCGAGGACCGCAGCTTCCTGAACTTCGACCGGATCGAGACCCTGGGCACCAGCTCGGAGATCCCGGTGCTGGTCATCCCGGCCAACAAGCGGGTCGAGTTCGTGCTGAACGCCTCCGACGTCGTGCACTCGTTCTGGGTGCCGGAGTTCCTGTTCAAGCGCGACGTGATGCCGCATCCGAAGGCCAACAACCAGGTCAACCGCTTCCAGATCACCGGCATGGGCGAGGGCCCGGTGGTGGGCCGCTGCGCGGAGATGTGCGGCACCTACCACTCGATGATGAACTTCGAGGTTCTCGCGGTCAGCCCGGACGAATTCAAGACCTACATCGGCAAGCGTGAGCAGGGCCTGTCCAACGCCGACGCGCTGGTCGCCATCGGCAAGTCGCCGGTTTCGACGGTGACCCATCCGTTCGACAGCCGGCGCGGCGAGCTGGCGCCGGAGCCCAAGAGCTAGGGACTGAGGACACAGACATGCATATCGAAGCCCGGATCTTTGAGATCCTCGCCGGATTCTTCGTCGTCTCCACCATCGCCTACGTCGTGCTGACCGACATGTTCGCCACCGGCGGCATCGAGTGGGTCGGTGTGGTGGCCCTGGCGCTGTCCGGCGGCCTGTTGCTGATCATCGGCACCTTCTTCCGGTTCGTCGCGCGACGGCTGGACACCCGGCCCGAGGACTATGACGAGGCCGAGATCGTCGACGGCGCAGGCGAGCTGGGCTTCTACGCCCCGCACAGCTGGTGGCCCATCCTGATCGCGCTGTCCGCCTCGGTCACCGCCGTCGGCGGCGCGCTGTGGATGCCGTGGCTGCTGATCACCGGCATCGTCTTCGTGCTGGGCTCGGTCGGCGGCCTGGTCACCGAGTACCACGTGGGACCCGAGAAGCACTGACCCCGTTCGTGGCCGGCCGATTCAGTCGGCTGCCGCACCGCAACCAATCCCGGGTCCTGGGCCCGCGATTGGGTAGGGTGACGCGGCAGGAGCACCTGCCGTCGGCAGGCCGATGTCGTCGAGAAGGACAGCCAGAATGAGCGAGGCGGAGCCAGGCGATGCGGCCGGCGGCCGTCATCGGGATCCGAACTCCGGGCCGGCGGACGACGCCACCGAAATCGTCGGTGCAGACGACTTGGGCACCAACGACTTGGACGACTTCGCCGAGGCCGCCGAGGTTGAGGATCCGGATCCGCAGACCTATCACGCCTACTCGGCGCCGGAATCCGAGCACATCACCAGCGCACCGTATGTGCCGGCCGAGATCGCGCTCTACGACTACGACAACTACGACCGGGTCACCGAGTACGAGGATGTCCGGCCGCCGCGCTGGCCGTGGGTGGTCGGTGTCACCGCGATCGTCGCCGCGATCGCGCTGGTGGTGTCGGTGTCGGTGCTGGTGACCCGCACCGAGACCAGGGACACCGCGAACCAGTCGACGACGACCGTCGCCGGACCGCCGGTGCAGGACGAGATCACCAAGCACACCCCGCCGCCGGAACCCCCGCCGCCGCCCCCGCCGCCGCCGAGCGAGGAACCGCCACCCCCGCCTCCTCCTCCGCCACCACCCCCGGAGACGGTGACGGTGACCCCGCCGCCGCCGGTCGTCGAACCGGAGCCGGAGCCGGAGCCGGCGCCGGAGCCGGAGCCGACAACCACGACGCCGCCGCCGACCACCACGACCAGGGCCGCGCCCCGGCAGGTCACCTATTCGGTGACCGGCACCAAGTCGCCGGGTGACATCATCACCGTCACCTATGTCGACGCGAACGGACGCAGCAAGACACTGCGGAACGTCTACATCCCGTGGTCATATACGGTGACACCTATTTCGCAGTCCGAAATCGGTTCGGTGCAGGCCTCCAGCCTGTTCCTGGTGAGCAGGCTGAACTGCTCGATCACCACCAGCGACGGGCAGACGCTGTCGTCGAATCAGAGCAATTCCGCACAGACGGCCTGCTGATGGAACGGGGTACGAACATGGCTGATCGCAAACCGCTGGGCATGCTCACGGATCCGTCCGAGACCGCCGACCGGGCCGGCGTGATCACCTGCGCGGTGGTCTGGCTGATCGCGCTGGCGCTGGGCGTCGCCGCGATTGTCGGCCTGGTCGACATGGCGACCCCGGAGCAGGCCGGCGTGGAGGAGACCGGCGGCGCCGTCTCCACCTGGTGGCTGTGGGTCATCATCGCCGTCTCCGCGGTGATCATCGCCGGATCGATCCCGCTGCTGGTCCGGGCCCGTCGCGCGGCGGAGTCCGAACCGGCGCGTCGAGCGGTGAGCCGTCCGGTGCTGCGCAAGGCCGTCGACCGGGACCCGCCGGAGCGCTCCGGCGCCCCGCAGCGGGCCGGCCTGCCGGCCGAGACGCTGGACCGCATCCTGCTGCGCGGTGGCGTCGGTGTGATGACCGGCGCCGGCCTGGGCATGGCCCTGGTGGCGCTGGGCACGCTGCTGATGGCCGAGGGATACGACACCGGCGCGTGGGTGTGCATCGGGGTGGCCGGGGTGATCACGCTGGCGCTGATCGCGATCCCCGAGTTGTTCGTCAAGGAACTCAAGACCGCGGTGGCCGACCTCGACGAGGATATCGAGATCCCGGCCTGATCGGCCCGGCTGCGGCCGGGCCACCCACAGATATATTCATATGCTATGTATATATCTGTGGTGTGTGATGCTCTGACCGGCCGGCGACGCGGCTCCGCGCGGGCCGGCCACGGTTCCGGATGACCGCCGGAGCGACCGCGCCGCCGCGACCCCGCGGGGCGCTGAGACTGATCTTCACGCCGGCGTTCGGTGCACTGTTCTGGGGCAAGATGGCCTCGGTCATCGCGGTGTGGACGCACGGCATTGTCGCGGCCATCGTGATGTACGACGCCACCGGATCGGCGCTGATGGTCGGGCTGGTCGGGGTTGTCCAGTTCGGGCCGCAGCTGATCCTCACGCCCACCAGCGGAAAGTGGGCCGACCGCGGCGACCCGGCCCGCCAGATCTTGCTCGGACGGGTGATCTGCGTCCTCGGTTCCGGCTTCACCGCCGCCTGGTTCTACCTCGACTCCGACCTGGCCGGATCCATCGCGGCGATCCCCGTGCTGGTCGGTTCGCTGATCGTCGGCTTCGGGTTCGTGGTGGGTGGCCCGGCCATGCAGTCCATCGTGCCGAATCTGATCCGCGACGGCGAACTGCCCACCGCGATGGCCCTGAACAGCATCCCGATGACCATCGGCCGGATCGTCGGCCCGGTGTCGGGCGCCTACCTGGCCGCCCAGCTGGGCGTGGGCAGCGGGTTCGCGGTCAGCGCCGGGCTGCACCTGGTGTTCGCCCTGCTGCTGGTCGCGGTCCGGTTTCCGGCGCCCCCGGAGCGCTCCAGCGGGGTCGACGACCGGGTCCGCGCCGCGCTGCGCTACGTCTGGCGCGACCGCCCGCTGCTGCTGGCCCTGCTGGCGGTGACGGTGGTCGGCATCGCCTCGGACCCGCCGATCACCCTGACGCCGTCGATGGCCGAGGAACTCGGTGGCGGCACCCGGCTGGTCGGACTGCTGTCCGCGGCGTTCGGCATCGGGGCGGCCGTCGGGATGGGCGTGCTGGCCCTGTTGGGTGGTCGGCTCGCGTCGGCCCGGGTCTCCTCGGTGGGTCTGTCCGGGGTCACCGCGGGCTGCGCGATGCTGGCGTTGGTGACCTCACCGACCGCCGCGGCCGTCGGGTTCGCGGTCACCGGCCTGGGCTTCGGCTGGGCGACCACCGGCCTGGCCACCGTGGTCCAGGAGCGGGCCCCCGAGGAACTGCGCGGTCGAATCATGGCGCTGTGGCTGGTCGGCTTTGTCGGTTCCCGCCCGCTGGCGGCCGCACTGCTCGGCGGCACCGCGGATCTGCTCAACGTGCAGGCCGCGTTCGTGGTCGCCGCGGTGCTGTGCGCCCTGACGGCGCTGTGCTGCCGGCCGGCCACCCTGACCGGACCGCGGCCGGCGCTCTGAGACCGGCTTGCTGAGACCCGGTGGCCGGCCGCTGGCGGCTGAGAGCGTCGGCTGGTTGCCGACGGCCGGTGGGGGAGGGGAGTGGCAGAAACGACGGTGGCCCGGGGATTGCTCCCCGGGCCACCGTCGTTGGTGAACGATCAGTGATCGCCGTCGCGCGCGGCGGTCTCGTCGTCCTGGTATTCCTTGAGCGCGGTCAGCGCCCGATGGTGGGACTCGTGATCGGCCCGGGCCAGCGCCTGGTCCTCGGCCGGCGGATCCGCCCGCAGGAAGCTGCCGGAGCCCGGCTTGCCGCTGGCACCCAGCTTGTTCATCCGCTTGGGCAGTGCAGCGCCCTCGTAGGGCAGCGGAATCGGGTGGCCGTGCTCGTCGACCGGGCCGAGCGGCTGGTGCAGCTCGATGTAGGCACCCTCGGGCGTCCGCTTGATGATGCCGGTCTCGATGCCGTGCTCCAGGGTCTCGCGGTCACTGCGCTGCAGGCCGACGGCCCACCGGTAGGTGACGAAGTAGACGATCACCGGCAGCACGATCATGCCGATCCGGCCGATCCAGGTCGTCGCGTTCAGCGAGATGTGGAACTTCAGCGCGATCACGTCGTTCATGGCCGACAGCGTCAGCACCATGTAGAACGCGATCGCCATGGCGCCGATACCGGTGCGCACCGGCACGTCACGCGGACGCTGCAGCAGGTTGTGGTGCGCACGGTCGCCGGTGAACTTCTTCTCCAGGAACGGCCACGCGCCGAGCATCACGAAGATCACGCCCATCATGACCGCAACCCAGACCACCGCCGGGATGGTGTGGCCGAACGGGTAGAACTCCCACGCCGGCCAGATACGCGCCAGGCCTTCCGTCCACATCATGTAGAAGTCCGGCTGGCTGCCCGCCGAAATCTGCGATGGCTTGTAGGGCCCGAGTGTCCAGACCGGGTTGATGGTCATCAACCCACCCATCAGACCCAGCACGCCGACCGTGATCGCGAAGAACGCACCGGACTTGACCGCGAACACCGGCATGACGCGAACGCCGACGACGTTCTGCTCGGTACGGCCGGGGCCGGGGAACTGGGTGTGCTTCTGGAACCACACCATCGCCAGGTGGATGCCGATCAGGGCCAGGATGATGCCCGGGATCAACAGGATGTGCAGGGCGTACATCCGGGGGATGATGATGCCCGCCCCAGACGCCTCGCACTCGTAGCCGACGCCGCCACAGGGGAAGTCACCGCCGAACAGCGCCCAGTGCAGCCAGGAGCCGATCACCGGCATGCCCAGGGTGATGGACGACAGCGCGGCCCGCATACCGATGCCGGACAGCAGGTCGTCGGGCAGCGAGTAGCCGAAGTAGCCCTCGAACATGGCCAGGATCAGCAGCAGGGTGCCGATCACCCAGTTCGCCTCACGCGGGCGCCGGAACGCGCCGGTGAAGAAGATCCGGGCGAGGTGGACCATGATCGACGCCGCGAACATCAGCGCCGCCCAGTGGTGCACCTGGCGGACGAACAGGCCGCCGCGAACCTCGAAGCTGATGTCCAGCGTGGAGGCGTAGGCCTTGGACATCTCGATGCCGCGCAGCGGCTGGTACACACCGTTGTAGGTGACCTCGGCCATCGACGGGTCGAAGAACAGGGTCAGGTACACGCCGGTGATCAGCAGCACGATGAAGCTGTACATGGCGATCTCACCCAGCAGGAACGACCAGTGGGTGGGGAACACCTTGTTCAGCTGGCGGCGTACCGCGGCCGACGGGTGGTACCGGGAATCGATTTCGTTGCCTTGCTTGGCCAACCGCTCACCAATTTTCGAACTCATGACTTGCGCTCCCAGAAGGCCGGTCCGACGGGTTCGATGAAGTCACCGTTGGCGACCAGATACCCGTCCTGATCGATGGTGATCGGAAGTTGTGCCAGCGCCCGCGCGGCCGGGCCGAAGATCGGCTTGGCGTAGCTCAGCGCGTCGAACTGCGACTGGTGGCACGGGCACAGGATCCGGTAGGTCTGCTGCTCGTAGAGCGAGGAGGGGCAGCCCAGGTGCGAGCACACCTTGGTGTAGGCGAACAGGTCGCCGAAGTTGAAGCTCTCCTGGCCCTTGCGCTTGACGACCTTGTGGGCGTCCTCGGGGCGGATGCGGATCAGCATCACCGGGTTGCGGACACCCATCAGGATGCCGGCCAGCTTGCCGTGCGATTCGGAATCGGTGCCCTCGCCGTCGGAGACGCGCCACGGGAAGACGGTCTCCATGCCGCCGGCATCGAGATCCTCGGCCCGCATCCGGATGAACGGGGAGTGGCTGTCACCGGTGGCCCGGGCCAGGTAGATGGTCTCGCCGTGGAACCGCGGGGTCCAGCCCGAGGTCCACAGCACGGCCTTCTTGCCCTCGGCGGTCTGCACGACCGGCTTCCACGGGTTCTTGATCAGGCCGCCCACGCCGGCCACCACGGTGCCCAGGCCGAAGGTGCCCAGCGCCAGGCCCAGCGAGGCGCCGATCATCTTGCGCCGCTTGATGGTCGAACCCTCCAGCGCGTCGGTGAGGTTGGCCGCGATGGTCTTGCGGTCGATCTCGGGGGACGCGCCGTCGTGGCGCTGCTGGATGGAGATCTCCTCCGGGATGAACTTCTTCTGGAACAGCACCGCGCCGACGCCGATGGCCAGCACGGACAGTCCGAAGGTCAGCCCGTAGAGCGGGGTGGCCAGGTTGTAGAGGAAGTTGCCCTCCTCGCCGGCGGCCTTGTACTCCCACGGCCAGAACAGGAAGATCAGCAGCAGCGCGAGGCCGGCGACGCCGCCGATCAGCAGCCACAGCGCGACCAGGCGCTCGGCACGCTTCTCCGCGCGGGTGCCCTCGACGGGCCAGCGGTTCTCCTTGAAGACGGTTTCGACGCCGTCGATCCGGCCACCGAGCTCGACCAGTTCTTCCCGCGACATCGCGGCGAGTTGCTCGTCGGTGGGGATGTCGTGGCTGTCACTCATGCTCGTGCTCCGATCCACATGGCCAGACCGATCATGGCGACCATGCCGACAAACCACATGAAGGTGGCCTCCGAGGTCGGGCCGAAGCCACCCAGGCCGTAGCCGCCGGGGCTCGGGCTGATGGTCGCGTCGTGGACGTAGCCGATGATGTCCTTCTTCTCCTCCGGCGTCAGCTGACGGTCGGAGAACTTCGGCATGTTCTGCGGGCCGGTCAGCATCGCGGTGTAGATGCCGGCCGGGGCGATGTTGCCCAGATCCGGTGCCCATTTGCCGGAGGACAGCGCGCCGCCCTTACCGGTGAAGTTGTGGCAGGACGCGCAGTTCAGGCGGAACAGGTCACCGCCGCGGGCCACGTTGGGGCCGATCAGCGACTCCGAGGAGATCGAACCGTCGGCGTCGCGGGGCACCAGCGGGCCGCCGCCGTTGGCCTGGATGTAGGCGCCAAGGGCGTCGGTCTGGTGGTCGTCGAAGGCCGGGTCCTTGGCGGGGGCCTGCGAGTTCAGGCTCATCGCCGGCATCCGGCCGGTGGAGACCTGGAAGTACGTCGCGGCCTCGCCGACACCGATCAGGCTGGGCCCGCGATCGGACACCCCCTGCAGGTTGGCGCCGTGGCAGGACACACACGAGGTTTCGAACAGCTGCTTGCCCTCACGCAGCAGCGCCGACTGGGACTCGTCGGCGACGGCGACCTGGGGCTGCGGGGTCAACACCGCGGCCAGGCCGCCGGCGAAGCCCAATGCAGCGACGAGCAGTACGCCGGCCGTCAGCCGGCGTCGCAGCCGGCGTCGGGACCGGGCTCCGCCGGTCGATGGGAACAACCGCGAACTCTTCAACCGAGCACTCCTGTCCGTTGGGGGCTGGGGCTGTTTGGTCAGGGGATTCGTCTCGTGGGTCACTGCGACCTCACCGGACGAAGTAAATGATGGCGAACAGTGCGATCCACACGATGTCGACGAAGTGCCAGTAGTACGACACGACGATCGCCGCGGTGGCCTGCGCCGGGGTGAACTTGCTCAACTTGGTGCGGATGAGCAGGAGCACGAAGGCAACCAGGCCGCCGATCACGTGCAGGCCGTGGAAGCCGGTGGCCAGGTAGAACACCGTGCCGTAGGCGCTGCTGGCCAGGGTGGTGCCGTGTTGGACCAGGTGGATGTACTCGTAGCCCTGCCCGAACACGAAGAACGTGCCCATCAGGAGGGTCAGCAAGTACCAGCGCCGCAGGCCGAACACGTCGCCGCGCTCGGCGGCGAACACGCCCATCTGGCAGGTGAAGGAGGAGGCGATCAGCACCAGCGTCACCGGTACCGCCAAACCGAGGTTCAACTCGGTTGGCGGCGGCGGCCAGCCACCGTCTCCTGCTTGGGCGCGCGCAGTGAAGTAAATCGCGAACAAACCAGCGAAGAACATCAGCTCGCTGGAGAGCCACACGATGGTGCCGACACTGACCATGTTTGGCCTGTTCAGCGAATGTACGCGCGACGTAATTGCCGTACCCGAAGTTCCCACAGCGCTCGTCACAGGAGCAAGTATGACGCTATGTAGTTGGTGAACTCCACCCGGGGATGGAATTAGTTCTGGAAGTCGGGTGCCGAGGGCCGGTGGTTCCCGGCTCCGTGCGACGATTTACCGGTGAGTGTGACCCCCCGGGAACCCGACATCCAGACCACATGGCCGCAGGTCCTGGGCCGATTGACCGAATCTCAGACGCTGTTACCGGGCCAGTCGGCCTGGGCGATGGAGCAGATCATGACCGGGTCTGCCAGCCCGGCTCAGATTGCCGCCTTCGGCGTGTCGATGAAGATGAAGGGCCCCACCTCGGCCGAAGTGGGGGAGTTGGCCGACACCATGCTCGCGCACGCGCGGCGGCTGCCGACCGACCGGATCGGCCACGAGACCGTCGACATCGTGGGCACCGGCGGCGACGGCGCCAACACCGTCAACCTGTCCACGATGGCCGCCATCGTGGTCGCCGCGACCGGCGTCCCGGTGGTCAAGCACGGCAACCGGGCGGCATCCTCGCTGTCCGGCGGTGCGGACACCCTGGAGGCGCTCGGCGTCCGGGTCGAGCTGGAGCCCGACGAGGTGGCCCGGTGCGTCGAGGAGATCGGCATCGGCTTTGCGTTCGCGCCGCTGGTGCACCCGTCCTACCGGCATGCCGCGGTGGCCCGCCGGGAGATCGGCGTGCCGACGGTGTTCAACCTGCTCGGTCCGCTGACCAACCCGGCCGCCCCGCGGGCCGGCCTGATCGGCTGCGCGTTCGGGGACCTGGCCGAGGTGATGGCCGGGGTGTTCGCCGCGCGGCGCTGCAGCGTGCTGGTGGTGCACGGCGACGACGGCCTCGATGAGCTGACGACCACCACCACCTCGACCATCTGGCGGGTGCAGGCCGGGACCATCGACCGGCTGACCTTTGACCCGGCCGGGTTCGGCTTTCCGCGGGCGCAGGTGTCGGAGCTGATCGGCGGGGATGCCGCGGCGAACGCGGCCGAGGCGCGCGCGGTGTTCTCCGGTGCGACGGGTCCGGTGCGCGACGCGGTGATCCTCAACGCCGCGGGCGCGCTGGTCGCCTACGCCGGGCTGTCCTCGGACGCGGGCTGGGTGCCGTCCTGGGAGCGCGGACTGGCCAAGGCCGCCGAGGCCATCGACTCCGGTGCGGCCGGCCGGCTGCTCGCCCGCTGGGCCACGTTCACCCAGCGGCGTTAGTCGTCGGGCCCGGGCGCTCGGTCGGGCCGCGCCACGGCGCCGCCTGCGCGCCGGGATGCGTCCGTCGGGGCAGCTCGTCGGGGGACTGCCCGGCCAGGGCCTGCTCGGCGGCCAGCCGGGCGGACCGGGCGGTGGCCGCCCACTGCGCCCAGCGCCCGGCGGCGCCCAGCGGGGTGGCCCAGCCGTCGGTGGCGCGCACGATGCGCACACCCGGTCCGGTCAACCAGCGGACCAGCAGCCCGGTCTCCTCCACCAGCGCGCCGCCCAACGGTTCAGCCGCCGGCAACACGGTCTGCGCCGCCGCGCACAACGCGTCGATCACCGGCATCGGTGGTACACCGCGCGCCGCGTTCCCGGCGGCGGCCAGCCGGCCCCGGCGGATCACCGCCAGCTCCCACCCGCCGCCGTCCGCGGGCCGGGCCGCCACCAGCTCGTCGAGCCCGGCCAGGGTGCGCAGTCGCTGGCCGCGCCACAGTCCCTCCGCCGCGGTGGCGGCCTGATCGCGCAGCCGGGCGGCGTTCTCGTAGCGGCCGGCGGCCGCCAGCTCACCCACCCGGGCGATCGCCGCGGCCAGCGGGCCGGCGCAGCGGCCCTCGATGACGTCGCCGGCCGTGGCCACCGCGGTGGCGTACTCGGTGGCGGTGAGGTCCCGGCCGGCCGGGCACGGCGCCACCTCCCGGTCCGGGCAGGCGTGCCGGGCGCCGCGGCCCAGCCGTCCGGTGCAGCTGCGCACCCCGGTGAACCGGGCCAGCAGCGCCGCGGTGTCGGCGGCGTCCGAGCGTGCCCGAAACGGCCCGATCACCCGGTCGTGGCCGGGCCGTCGCACCACCGAGAACCGCGGAAACGGTTCGTCGGTCAGCCGCACCCACCACCAGCGGTGCGGGAATCGGGACCGCCGGTTGTAGGGCGGGGCGTGCGCGGCCAGCAGTCGCAGCTCGCGCACCCCGGCCTCCAGGGCGTGCGCGCACTCCACGTGATCGACCGCCTCGGCGAGGTTGACCATCTCCTTGATCCGGCCGCGCGGGTCGGCGCCGGTGAAGTACTGGCCGACCCGTCGCCGCAGGTCGACCGCAGTGCCGACGTAGAGCACCTCGCCGCCGGGCCCCCGGAACAGGTACACCCCGGGCCGGTGCGGCAGCCCCTGGGCCAGCGTCCGCTTCCGGCGTTGCGCCGGGGTGACGTCGGGCAGGTATCCGCGCAGCTCGGCGAGGTTGTGGATGCCCTGGTTGCCGACCCGCTCGATCAGCGCGTGCAGCACCTCGACGGTGGTGCGGGCGTCGTCGAGGGCGCGGTGGGTGGGTTGACAGGCGGTGCCGAACAATCCGGCGAGGGTGGCCAGCCGAACACTGGGTGCCTCCTCGCGGGACAGCACCCGGCGGGCCAGCTTCACCGTGCACAGCACCTGCGGCCGGGGCCAGTCGATCTCACAGTCCGCCGCGGCGGCCTTGAGGAACCCGATGTCGAAGCCGGCGTTGTGCGCCACCAGCACCGCGCCGTGGGCGAACTCCAGAAACATCGGCAGCACCGCGTCGATGGTCGGTGCGTCACGGACCATGGCGGTGGTGATCCCGGTCAGCTGCACCACCTGCGGCGGGATGGCGCGGCCCGGGTCCACCAGGGTGGCGAACTCGCCGAGCACCCGGCCGCCGCGCACCTTCACCGCGCCGATCTCGGTGATCCCGTCGGTCTTGGAGCTGCCACCGGTGGTCTCCAGGTCGACCACCACGAAGGTGGTGTCGATCAGGCCGAGGTCGGCGTCGAGGTCGGCGAAACTCAGCTGCGCGCTGCCATCGCGGGGCACGGTCGGTGACGTTAATCGCCCGGGCCGACAAGCTCGCCGCACCCGGGGCTGTCGGTGCCCTCATCTAGCGTCCCGAACAGCCGCGCAGACCCGGATCGGCCGGGCCGCAGACGAAGGGACAGTGCAGATGGGACATCCCGAGCAGATCCGACGCCCCGAGCAGATCCGACGCCCCGAGCAGACCCGACGCCCCGAGCAGATCCGACCCCCCGAGCAGATCCGACCCCCCGAGCAGATCCGACCCCCCGAACCCCCGCGCGAGCAGGACCGCGCCGGCGACGACGAGCCGATGCTGATCGACTGCGATGACTGTGCGGTGCGCGGCCCGGGCTGCCGCGAGTGCGTGGTCAGTGTGCTGCTCGGCACGCCGGAAAGTTTGCTGGCCGATGAGCGGGCGGCACTGGAGGTGCTCGCCGAGGCGGGCATGGCACCACGGCTGCGGCTGGTACCGATCCATCCCGGTGGCCGCTCCGGCGCTGCCTGAGAGAGTGCTGGGGGTGTTCGCGTCGGCTGGCAGGCCAGGTCACCGTGGGTTAGATTGGAGCTGCGGGATGGACAACGCCGATACCGTTTCGTAACCTATTTGAGACCTAAGGCGGCTCGGTGGTGACGCGTCAGCGTCGTGCCGAAGGCAGTATAAGGACACACACTCTTGAGGCTTGTTAGCTCTGACCTGGTCAAACGCGTGCTCAAACGACCGGCGGTCGGTGTATTCGTCGGCGTCGGCGTACTTTCCGCCTCGTTGATCACGGTCGGCTACGCCGACCCGGCACAGGACGCGCTGGCGAAACTCAACGAGCTGTCCCGGCAGGCCGAGCAGGTCAGTGAGGCCGTCAACGCCGCCCAGATCGACCTCACCACCAAGCTTGCCGAGCAGACCGCCGCCGAGCAGCAGCATGTCGGTGATCAGGCCGCGCTGGAGAGCGCGCGCACCCGGCTCGGGAACTACCAGACCAGCGTCGACGACTTCGCTGTCGCCAGCTATATGGGCGGTCGCACCGACGACATGAACGCCGTGCTGGTTGCGACCTCACCGCAGAACCTGATCGATCGGCTGAGCGTCCAGCACGCCATCGGCACCTACATGACCCAGACCATGACGGACTTCCGCGCCGCGCGCGAAGAGACCACCAAGGCCGAGGCCGCCTCGGCCAAGTCCGCCGCCGACGCCAAGACCGCCGCCGAGCAGGCCGCCACCGTGCGGGCCGGGCTGATGGCCAAGCAGAGCGACCTGCAGCTCAAGATCGCGGTGGTCCGCTCGCAGTACAACCTGCTGACCCCGCAGCAGCGCGTCGCGCTCGCCGATCCCGGACCGGTGCCCGCGCCGCCGGCCCCGCCCGGCCCCGACATTCTTGCCGCCCCGCCGGCTCCCGGCCTGCCGCCCGAGGCGCAGCCGCCCGCCGACCCCGGCCCGGGCGCCCCCGGGGATCTGCCGCCCGGTGACGTGGCCCCGATGCCCGGCGGCAACCCGGTCGGTTCGACGGTGGTGCAGGCCGCGCTGAGCCGGATCGGCTCGCCGTACAGCTGGGGCGGTTCGGGCCCCGGCGCGTTCGACTGCTCCGGCCTGGTGATGTGGGCCTACCAGCAGGCCGGCATCGGCCTGCCGCACTCCAGCTACGCGCTGGCCGCCGGCGGCCAGGCGGTGTCCCGGGATCAGCTGCAGCCCGGCGACGTGGTGAACCACTACTCCGACGCCTCGCACACCAGCATCTACATCGGTGACGGCATGGTGGTGCACGCCTCGACCTACGGTGTGCCCGTCCGCGTCGTGCCGCTCGATGCCGCCGGCCCGTTCTACAACGCCCGCCGGTACTGAGCCCGCCGCCGCGCCCGCCCGCCCCGGGTGGGCCCGGCCGGTGCTGGCCGCCGTGCTCGTCGCCACCGGGCTGGCCGCGCTGACCCAGCTCGGCGCGGCGCCGCCGGACCCGGCGCCCCGCGCCGCGCCGCCCGCCCCCGCCGGCGCAGCCGCGCCGGAACCGGTCCCGCCGACCATCGAGGGCCGCCGCATCATCGTCGGCGGTGCCCCCGGCCCGATCCGGCAGCGGGTGACCGCGCACATCGGCGCCGCGATCACCGCCGTCGACGGCTTCTGGGGCACCGACTGGCCGACCGAGATCGTCATCGAGACCGTCGACAGCGACCGGGAGTTCACCGCCCGCACCGGGCTGAGCGAGCCGATGGCGGCCGCCGCGGTCGCCGGCTGGGTCGACCCCGCCCGCGGCATCGCCGCCGGCCAGGCCATCGTCATCGCCCCCGGCGCGGCGGGCATCGGCGACGACGCGTTGCAGACCGTGCTGACCCACGAGCTGTTCCACTACGCCACCCGCGCGCACACCGCCCTGGACGCCCCGCGCTGGCTGCAGGAGGGCGTCGCCGACTACGTCGCCCGGCCCGCCCCCCGGCACCCGGCGGTACCGGACCGGCTGCCCGACGACGCCGACTTCACCGGCACCGGAGCCGCGCTGTCGGCCGGCTACGACCGGGCCTGGCTGCTGGCCCGGTTCATCGCCGAGCGCTACGGCCCCGACCGGCTGCGGGCCCTGTACGCGGCCGGCGCCGGACCGGGCCATCCCGACCCCGACACCGCGCTGCGCCGGACGCTGGGGGTCGACCCCGCGGAGCTGTTCGCGCAGTGGCGTGCGACGGCCTGATCCGCGGCTGGACTAGCCTGTCCTCCGATGACGCGGGTTCTGCTGGTTACCAATGACTTCCCACCCCGGCCCGGGGGCATCCAGTCCTACCTGGAGCAATTCGTCACCCGACTGGCCGCCGAAGGCGAACACCGGCTCACGGTGTACGCCCCCAAATGGAAGGGCAGCGCCGACTACGACGCGGCGGCGCGCACTGGCGGCTACGACGTGGTTCGGCACCCCACCACGCTGATGCTGCCGGAGCCGACGGTCGACGCCCGGATGCGGTCGCTGATCGCCGAACGGGACATCGAGACGGTCTGGTTCGGGGCGGCCGCGCCGCTAGCGCTGCTGGCCGGGCGGGCTCGCGGCGCCGGTGCCCGACGGGTCATCGCCAGCACCCACGGCCACGAGGTCGGCTGGTCGATGCTGCCGGTGGCGCGCTCGGCGCTGCGCCGGATCGGCGAGGGCACCGACGCGGTGACCTTCGTCAGCCGCTACACCCGCGGACGATTCGCCTCGGCGTTCGGGCCCGACGCGGCCCTGGAACACCTGCCGCCGGGCGTCGACACCGACCGGTTCACCCCCGACCAGGTCGCCCGCGCCGAACTGCGCCACCGCTACCGGCTGGGCGGTCGGCCCACCGTGGTGTGCGTCTCCCGACTGGTGCCGCGCAAGGGCCAGGACATGCTGATCCGGGCGCTGCCGGAGATCCGCCGCCGGGTCGAGGGTGCGGCCCTGGTGATCGTCGGCGGAGGCCCCTACGCCGAACACCTGCACGCCCTGGCCGCCGCGCACGGCGTGGCCGAGCACGTGGTGTTCACCGCCGGGGTGCCCGGGCACGAGCTGCCGGCGCACTACGCGATGGGTGACGTCTTTGCCATGCCGTGTCGCACTCGCGGCGCGGGCCTGGACGTGGAGGGCCTGGGCATCGTCTTTCTGGAGGCGTCGGCGTCCGGAATCCCCGTCGTCGCAGGCGATTCCGGTGGCGCGCCGGAAACCGTGCTCGACGGCGAGACCGGAACCGTCGTCGACGGCCGGGACCTGGAGCAGATCACCGTGGCGGTCGCTGACCTGCTGGCCGATCCGACCCGGGCCGCCGCGATGGGCGCCGCCGGCCGGGAGTGGGTGTGCCGGCAGTGGCGTTGGGACCTGTGGACCGACCGGCTCGCCGGGCTGCTGACCGGCTAGGTCGCAAGCAAACCCGGAGGTACGGAGGGTTTGCGCAGCGGGCCTGGCCGTATGAGCACCGGCTAGTACTGCTGACCGGCTAGCCGCGGCCGCCGTAGAGCCCGGCGATGTCGTCGGCGAACTTCTCGGCCACCACGTTGCGCTTGACCTTGAGGGTGGGCGTCAGCTCACCGGTCTCGATGGTGAAGTCCACCGGCAGGATCACGAACTTGCGGATCGATTCCGCGTGCGACACCGCCTGGTTGGCGTGCTCGATGGCCCGGTCGATCTCGGCGGTCAGATCGGGGTCGGTGGACAGCTCGGCGACCGTTGCCTCGGCCGGCTTGCCGTGGTGCGCCTTCCACGGGCCCCACGCCTCCGGGTCGATGGTGATCAGCGCGGCGATGAACGGCTGCGCATCGCCGACGGCCATCGCCTGGCTGATCAGCGGATGTGCGCGCAGCTGATCCTCCAGGATCGCCGGTGCGACATTCTTGCCGCCGGCGGTGACGATGATTTCCTTCTTGCGGCCGGTGATGGTCAGGAAGCCGTCCTCGTCGACCGAGCCGAGATCGCCGGTGTAGAACCAGCCGTCGTGCACCGCGTCGGCGGTGGCCTTCTCGTTCTGCCAGTAGCCGTGGAAGACCACGCCGCCGCGGACCAGCACCTCGCCGTCGTCGGCAATGCGCATGCTGTTGCCGCCCAACAGTTTTCCGACGGTGCCGACCCGCATGTCACCGATCCGGTTGACGGTGATGGCCGCGCAGGTCTCGGTCAGCCCGTAGCCCTCATAGATGGTCAGTCCGACGCCGCGGTAGAAGTGGCACAACCGCGCGCCCAGCGGCGCGCCACCGGACACCGAGGCCCCGCAGTCGCCGCCGAGGGCCGCCCGCAGCTTGTGGTAGACCAACTTGTCGAACACCGCGTGCTTGGCGCGCAGCAGCAGGCTCGGGCCGCCGGGGGTGTCCTGCGCTTCGCTCCAGGCGATCGCGGTGTCGGCGGCGATCCGGAAGATCTTGCCCTTGCCGTCGTTGAAGGCGTTCTGCTCGGCGGTGTTGTACACCTTCTCGAACACTCGCGGCACCGACACCACGACGGTCGGCTTGAACACCGAGAACATCGGTACCAGGTTCTTGATGTCGCTGGTGAACCCGACGGTGACCAGGTTGTGGAAGGCGGAGATGGCCAGCGCGCGGGCCAGCACATGGGCCAGCGGCAGGAACACCAGCAGTCGCTGATTGCGGCTCAGCAGGTCCGGCAGCGCGTCCTTGGCGCCGCGCAGCTCGTAGATCAGGTTGGAGTGGGTGAGCTGGCAGCCCTTGGGCCGGCCGGTGGTTCCCGAGGTGTAGATCATCGTCGCCGGATCCGACGCGCGCAGCGCGGCGACCCGGCGATCAACCTCGGCCGGATCGACGTCGGCGCCGTCGGCGGTCAGCACGGCCAGCGCGTCGCCGCCCGGCGCGACCTCCAGGGTCAGCACGTCGCGCAGATCCGGCAGGTCGGCGCGCAGCTCGGCGGCGATCGCAACATGTTCGGGGGTCTCGGCGATCAGCAGCACCGCACCGGAGTCCTGCAGCACCCAACGGATCTGGTCCTGCGAGGAGGTCTCGTAGATCGGCACGGTCAGCGCGCCGACCGACAGCACCGCGTAATCGAGGATGGCCCACTCGTAGCGGGTCGCGGACAGGATCGCGACCCGGTCCCCGGGCTGAACGCCGCGGGCGATCAGGCCCTGGGCGGCGCCCCGGATCTGGGCGGCGGCCTGCGCGCAGGTCACGTTGGTCCATACCCCGTCGACCAGGCGCTGGAAAATCGGGTAGTGCGGGTCGTTCTTTTCGTGTTCGAACACCGCCGATACCGCGTTGTCCTTTTCGTCGACGACGAAGGATGCGGGAGCGTTGAATTCGCGCACGGGATGGACCTCTTCCGATGTTGTGGTTCACGCACAGCTTAGACACCTCGGCCGGGCGGATGTGAGCGGCTTCACCCATTGGTGGAGGGCCGGAGCCGATGTGTGAAGCTAGGGCGGTGAACAGCATCCAGGTGGCCGACGAAACGTTTGTGGCGGCAGACGGTGCGCTTGTCGGAGCGGTGGTCGGCGATCCGGCGCGCTGGCGGCGGTGGTGGCCGGACCTGAGGCTGGCGGTGATCGAGGAACGCGGCCCGGCCGGAGTGCGCTGGCAGGTCGCCGGGTCGCTGACCGGGACCATGGAGATCTGGCTGGAACCGATGCTGGACGGGGTGATCCTGCACTACTACCTGCACGCCGAACCCACGGGCAGCACCGATGTCGCGAACCTGGATCTCGCGGCGCTCAACCATCGGCGCCGGGTGGCGGGCAAGAAGATGTCCTTCGAGGTCAAAGCGGAGCTGGAGGCCGGCCGGCCGGTCGGCTGCGCACCGGGGGTCTGACCGCGATCGGGGTGGGCCGCGGACGCCGCGGCCGCCGGGCGGGTAGCGTTTCTGCCGGGAAACCGGCGCAGTGCCGGGCAGAAACAGGCAGGTAGCGCGAACGTGGCGGACAAGACGGCACAGACCATTTACATCGAGGCGGAGCCGAGCGCGGTGATGGACGTCATCGCCGACATCGCCTCCTACCCGGACTGGGTCAAGGAGTACAAGGAGACCGAGGTTCTCCAGGTCGACGAGGCCGGAAACCCGAAGACCGCGCGGCTGGTGCTCGACGCCGCGGTGCTCAAGGACACCATGGTGCTGGCCTACGAGTGGCCCGCCGACCGCGCCTCGGTGCGCTGGTCGCTGGTGTCCAGCTCGCTGCTCAAGGCGCTGGACGGGGCCTACAAGCTGGCCCCCAAGGGCAGCGGCACCGAGGTGACCTACGAGCTGTCGGTCGACCTGATGATCCCGATGATCGGCCTGCTCAAGCGCAAGGCCGAGCGGCGGCTGACCGACACCGCGCTCAAGGACCTGAAGAAGCGGGCCGAGGGCTGAGTTCGCCGCCGCCGGCGCCCGCCCGGATCAGCCTGTTCCTCGGCAAGGGGGGCGTCGGTAAGTCGACGCTGGCCTGCGCGACGGCCGTGCGCGACGCGAGCGGCGGCGAGCGGGTGCTGATCGTGTCCACCGACCAGGCGCATTCGCTCGGCGAGGTGCTCGGCGTTTCGGTGCCCCCGACCGGGCTGCCCGATCCGGTGCGGGTGTTCACCGACCCGTCGTCGCCGGCCGGGACGCCCGGCGGCCTGCTCGACGCGCTGGCGCTGGACACCCTGGCGCTGCTGGAACAGGGCTGGGTCGAGGTGGCCGGCGCCGTCGGCCCGCGGTTTCCCGACTCGGAGCTGGGCGACCTGGCGCCCCAGGAGTTGTCCGCGCTACCGGGCGTCCAGGAGGTGCTCGGCCTGCACACCGTCGGCGACCTCGCCGCCTCCGGGGCCTGGGACCACGTCATCGTCGACTGCGCCTCCACCGCCGACGCGCTGCGGATGCTGACCCTGCCTGCGACCTTCGGCCTGTACCTGGAGCGGGCCTGGCCCCGGCACCGTCGGCTCAGCACCGACACCGACGGCCCGACGGCCCGGCTGGTCGACCTGCTGGAGCGGATGACCGCCGGGATGGACCGGCTCGCCGAGTTGCTGGCCGCCGGTGACCGGGTCGCCGCGCACCTGGTGCTCACCCCGGAGAAGGTGGTCGCGGCAGAGGCGACACGCACCCTGAGCGCGTTGTCGCTGATGGGCGTGCGGATCGCGCAGCTGATCGTGAACCAGGTGCTGCTGCAGGACGAGTCCTACGCCTACACCAACCTGCCCGATCACCCGGCCTTCGACTGGTACAGCGCGCGGATCGCCGAACAGTGCCGGGTGCTCGACGAACTCGCCGCCTCCATCGGCGACATCGAGTTGGTGCTGGCACCGCACCAGCCGGGGGAGCCGATCGGGCCGCGTGCGCTGGCCCGGCTGCTCGACAACGTCCGGCACCGCGGTGGCGCCGCGCCTCCGGGGCCGCTGCGGCCGGTGGTGGACCGGGAATCGGGGTCGGGGCTGACCGCCGTCTACCGGATGCGACTAGAGTTGCCGCAGGTGGACTCCGGCTCGCTGACCCTGGGCCGAGTTGATGACGATCTGGTGATCGGTGTGGGCGGAATGCGACGCCGCGTCCGGTTGGCATCGGTGCTGCGGCGCTGCATCGTCGTCGACGCCGCCCTGCGGGGCACCGAACTGACCGTGCGATTTCGACCGAATCCGGAGGTGTGGCCCGCATGACCGGTACACACGGCGATATCGGTCCGGAGCTGCGCCAACTCGCGCAGCTCATCCTCGACCGCATCGATCCGGCGGTGCGGGCGGCCGCCGCCCGGGCGGTCAGCGAGCAGCCGGGGGCCTGCCGGCAGGTGTGGTGCCCGGTTTGCGCGCTGGCCGCGCTGATCAACGGCGAGCAACATCCGCTGCTGAGCGTCGTCGCCGAGCACAGCGTCGCGCTGCTGGCCGTCGTCCGGATGATGGTCGGGACACCGGATCAGGCCGGCGCTGCTGAACCGCCGGCCCCGCCGGCCCCGGAACACCCGAGCGGTCCGGTGCCCGAGGCCGAACACGACAGCAAAACGAACACCGAGACAACCAACACGACTAACACCAACGGCCGGTATCAGACGATCCCGGTCACCGTCGAGGACTGAGCCCGTCGAGGACTGAGCCCGGCGGGGACGGAGCCCGGCGGCGGTCGGCTTCGGTGCGCGGCCTTGGTACCCGGTGGGTAAAGTTGGCCCGAAGAATCTGGGAGGCTGCATGTGGTACTGGCTGTTCAAGTACATCTTCCTGGGACCGCTGCTGTACGTCATCGGCCGCCCGCAAACACGCGGCATGGAGCATCTGCCGGTTGACGGACCGGCAATCCTGGCCAGCAATCACCTGGCCGTGATGGACAGCTTCTACCTGCCGCTGATGGTGCGGCGCCGGATCACCTTCCTGGCCAAGCAGGAGTACTTCACCGGCACCGGCGTCAAGGGCCGGTTGCTGGCCTGGTTTTACACCGTCGCCGGGCAGGTACCGATCGACCGCGCCGACGCCGACGCCGCGCAGGCCGCGCTGGCGACCGCCGAGCGCATCCTGAGCCAGGGCAAGCTGCTCGGCATGTACCCGGAGGGCACCCGCAGCCCGGACGGTCGGCTGTACAAGGGCAAGACCGGCCTGGCGAGGCTGGCCCTGGAGACCGGCGTCCCGGTCATCCCGGTCGCGATGGTCGGCACCGACGTGGTCAACCCGCCCGGCGCCAAGAGCCTGCGGTTCGGCAAGGTCGAGGTGCGGTTCGGCAAGCCGATGGACTTCTCCCGGTTCGAGGGGATGGCCGGCAACCGGTTCATCGAGCGCGCCGTCATCGACGAGGTGATGTACTCGCTGATGGAACTGTCCGGTCAGGAGTACGTCGACATCTACGCGGCCACGCTCAAAGAGGTCGCAGCGCCGGCGCGGCCGGCCCCGTCGGGGTCCCGCCTGCCGGAGTCGGCGGCGGGCTGATCCGGGCCCGAGTTCGGCACACCACGCCGATCACCACGATGACCGCCAGCGCCCACCACAGATACGACGTGCCGATCAGCTGGCGCCACCACGCCGCCTCGGCCTCCCGGTGCTCGGGCATCAGCAGCAGCGGGTAGCTGGTCAACAGCAGCAGTCCGGCGGCGGTCAGCACGGCCAACCCGGCGCTGCGCCAGCGGCGGGCCAGCACCGCGAGGGTCAGCAGCGTCGGCAACACCCACACCCAGTGATGCGACCAGGACACCGGCGAGACCACCAGACCGAACATCGCCACGGCGATCAGCGTCAGCAGCGATTCGCCGGCCCGCTCGGTGTACCGGCCCGCCCACACCGTGACGGCCAGCACCAGCACGCACAGCACCGCCCACAGCAGGAATCGCGGCCCCTCGGCCAGGCCCAGCCGGGCCAGCGCCGCGGAGATGTTCTGGTTGGTGTTCAGCGTCGCGGTGCCGATCCGGTCGGTGTCGTGGATCGTGGTGGTCCAGTACTGCACCGAATCCCGCCAGGCCAGGGCGAACCCGAGCGCGGTGGCGGCCAGGAAGGACAGCAGGGCGGTGCGGGCCGCCCGGAAATCGCGGTGCAGCAGGAAGTAGAGCAGGAACACCGCCGGGGTCAGTTTCACGGCGATGGCAAGACCGATCAGCAGCCCCCGCGGCCACGGGGTGCGCCGGGGCACGCAGTCGGCGATGACCAGCGTCATCAGCACCACGTTGATCTGGCCGAAGTCGAAGTTGGCGTGCAGGGGTTCGAGCAGCAGTGCGGCGGGCGCGGTGATCGCCGCGGCCAGCCACCACCGGGCGGCGGTGCCGCCGGCCGGCACACCCAGGCGGGCCAGCACGATCTGCGTCGAGACCACCAGCAGCACCAGCGTGATACCGGTGATCAGCGCGCTGGCCGCGGGCAACCCCAGCCAGGCGAACGGCGCGAACACGATCGCGGCCAGCGGGGGATAGGTGAACGGCAGGTCGATGCCGGCCTGGGTGTGGAACGACGAACCGGCGGCGTAGAGCTCCTTGCCGTCGAGCCAGGCCCGTCCGCCCATCCGGTACACGTCGATGTCGATCCGGTAGTTGGTGTGGGTGAACAGCCACCAGGAGACCGCGCCGAACGCGATCAGGATCGCCGCTTGCCACACCCACCGCGGGCCGCGCCGCCGGGAAGTCACATTCGCACCCGTGTCGGGCAGCCGAGTCATCATGTTCCTCCAAGGGTATCCGTGCGGTGGTCCGCGCCGCAGGTCGCACTGGCGTAAGTTCGGCACGTGACGGTGGCGGCGGGCGAGATCGACGGGGCCTGGTCCTGGCACGTCGAACTCATCGCGCCCGACCGGCTGCCGCTGCTGCTGTGCCTGATCGCGTTCATCCTCACCTTCTTTGTCACCCGCGGCGTCGTCCGTTACATCCGCGCGCAGGCCGGGACCGACCGGCCCGGCCCGGCGCGCCGGTGGCGGCCGCACAACCTGTCCATCGGCGGCTTCCACCTGCACCACGTCGTGTTCGGGGTGATCCTGGTGCTGGTGTCCGGGGTCGCCATGGTCACCATGTCCGGCGGCGGCCCGGCGGCGGGATTCACCGTCGCGGCGGTGCTCTTCGGGATCGGCGCGGCGCTGGTGCTCGATGAGTTCGCGCTGATCCTGCACCTGGAGGACGTCTACTGGGCCGAGGACGGCCGGACCTCGGTCGACGCGGTGTTCGTCGCGATCGCCGTTGCGGGACTGCTGGTGCTGGGCTTCAACCCGCTGTCGTTCTTCGATCTCAGCATCTGGCGTGCGGACGCCTCGGTCGGCGCGCGGCTGCTGGTGGTCGGCTGGGCGGTGCTGGCGCTGGCCCTGGCGGTGGTGGCCCTGCTCAAGGGCAAGCTGTGGACCGGCCTGCTGGGCATGGGTTTTCCGCCGCTGCTGGTGGTCGCGGCGCTGCGGCTGTCGCGTCCGCACGCACCGTGGGCCCGCTGGCACTACACCGACCACCCGGCCCGGATGCGTCGCGCGCTGGAACGTGAGCGACGGATCCGCCGTCCGCTGGTCAAGACCAACCTGTGGTTGCAGAGCGTGCTGGCCGGGATGCCGCGATTCCCCGAGGACGGCGCCGTGGAGGCCGAGTTGGACCGCGAGATCCACGCCGCCGCCGCGCCGCGCCCGCCGGTAGGGTCGCAGCCGTGCGTTTCTTCTACGACACCGAGTTCATCGACGACGGCCGCACCATCGAGCTGATCTCGATCGGCGTGGTCGCCGAGGACGGCCGCGAGTACTACGCGGTGTCCACCGAATTCAACCCGGCCGACGCCGGGCCGTGGGTGCGGGCCAACGTGCTGCCCAAGCTGCCGTCACCGGCGTCCAAACTGTGGCGCTCGCGTCGGCAGATCCGGGAGGACCTGGAGGGCTTCTTCGGCATCGACGGCCCGGAACCGGTCGAACTGTGGGCCTGGGTCGGCGCCTACGACCACGTCGTGCTGGCCCAGCTGTGGGGGCCGATGACCGGCCTGCCGGCGGGAATCCCGCGGTTCACCCGGGAGCTCAAGCAGCTCTGGGACGAGGCGGGCCGCCCGCCGCTGCCGGCGCTGCCCGACGACAACCACGACGCCCTGGTCGACGCCCGGCACAACCTGGCCAAATACGCGGCGATCAGCGGCTTTCGCCGGCGGCCGAGCTAACCGGTGGCCTCGTCGCGGGAGGCCGCGGCCAGCAGGTCCTCGCGGGCCCGGGCGACCCGGGAGCGGATGGTGCCCACCGGGCACCCGCACACCTCGGCGGCCTCGGCGTAACTGAGCCCCATCACCTGGGTCAGCAGCAGGGCGTGCCGACGGTCGGTGTCCAGCCCGTCGAGCAGCATCCCGACCTCGACGAACTCCTCGAACCGCGCGGTCGGGCCGTGGCGCTGGAGCATCCGGTCCACGTCGACGCTGTAGGCGGCGCGCGGACGGGCCTGATTGTGCCGGATCTGATCGACCACGACGCGGCGCGCGATGGACAGCAGCCAGGTCTTCGCCGAGGACCGGCCGGTGAACCGGGGCAGCGAGCGGATGGCCCGCAGGTAGGTCTCCTGAGTCAGGTCGTCGGCGGTGCCGGGGTCGCCCAGATAGGCGACCGAACGCCACACATCGCGCTGGGTGGCCTTGATGAACTGCTCAAGGGCGGCCGGGTCGCCCCGGCCCGCGGCAAGCGCCCACCAGGTAACTTGGTCGGTGTCACCGGAGAAATCCACCCGCTGATGCTAACCGACCGCCGCGTTCCGGGAACCCGGGGCCACACCGGGCCGACCAATGAGGCGAGCAGCAAAAAACGACCACCTTTTGTCAGGAGTGCCAGTGACCGCCGAGGTCATCGCCGAACCGGATGCGGCGCCACACCGGGTCCGCCTCGATGTCGGCGGGATGTCCTGCGCGGCGTGCGCCGCGCGGGTGGAGACCAAACTCAACCGGCAGCCCGGGGTGCACGCGTCGGTGAACTTCGCCACCGGCGTCGCCACCATCGACGCCCCCGGCAGCCTCGACGAGGACGCGCTGTGCGAGGTCGTCACCAAGGCGGGCTATGAGGCCAGCCCACACGTCGAGGGCGCCGGACCCGGCCGGGACACCGACTCCGACACCGCCCGCGAGCTGATGCGCCGGCTGGCGGTGGCCGCGGTGCTGTTCGTTCCGCTGGCCGACCTGTCGGTGATGTTCGCGGTGGTGCCCAGCAGCCGGTTCGACCACTGGCAGTGGGTGCTGCTTGCGCTGGCCGCGCCGATCGTGACCTGGGGTGCCTGGCCGTTCCACCGGGTCGCGCTGCGCAACGCGCGGCACCGCACCGCCTCAATGGAGACGCTGATCTCGGTCGGGGTCACCTCGGCGACGGTCTGGTCGCTGTACACCATGTTCGGGCCGTCCGGCGCCGACACCAGCAGGCCCGACGGGATCTGGGCGGCGCTGACCGGCAGCGACTCGATCTACCTCGAGGTGGCCGCGGGCGTGACGGTGTTTGTGCTGGCCGGCCGCTATTTCGAGGCCCGGGCGAAGTCCCAGGCCGGCAGCGCGCTGCGGGCGCTGGCCGCGCTGAGCGCCAAGAACGCCGCGGTGCTGATGCCCGACGGCAGCGAGCTGGTGATCCCCGCGGGCGAGCTCAAGGAACAGCAGAAGTTTGTGGTCCGGCCGGGCCAGACCATCGCCGCCGACGGCCTCGTCGTCGACGGCGGGGCCGCCATCGACATGAGCGCGATGACCGGCGAGGCCACCCCGGTGCGCGCCGACGCCGGCGACCAGGTGATCGGCGGGACCGTGGTGCTCGACGGCCGGTTGGTGGTGGAGGCCGCCGCGGTCGGCGCCGACACCCGATTCGCCGGGATGGTCCGGCTGGTCGAGGAGGCCCAGGCCCAGAAGGCCGACGCCCAGCGGCTGGCCGACCGGATCTCGGCGGTGTTCGTCCCGGCGGTGTTCGTGATCGCCGCGGCCACCCTGACCGGGTGGCTGCTGGCCGGCGCCGGGTCGGACAAGGCCTTCGGCGCGGCGCTGGCGGTGCTGGTCATCGCCTGCCCGTGCGCGCTGGGCCTGGCCACCCCGACGGCGATGATGGTCGCCTCCGGGCGCGGCGCTCAGCTGGGCATCTTCCTGAAGGGCTACCGGGCGCTGGAGGCGATCCGGGCGGTGGACACCGTGGTGTTCGACAAGACCGGCACCCTGACGATCGGGCGGCCCACCGTCACCGAGGTGACCGTCACCGAGGGCTGGCAGCGTTCCGAGGTGCTGGCGGTGGCCGCAGCGGTGGAGAGCGCCAGCGAGCATGCCGTCGCGGTGGCGATCACCACCGCGTTGGCCGACGCCGAGCCGCCGGAGGTGACCGAATTCGTCGCCACCGCCGGCCGCGGGGTGTCCGGGCTGGTCGACGGGCGCCGCGTCGAGGTCGGCCGGCCGGCCTGGGTGACCCGGGGCGGCGACGCGCCGGCGAGCCTGTCGGCGGCCCGGCGCTGCGCCGAGCATCGCGGCGAGACGCTGGTCTATGTGTCCGTCGACGACGAGGTGTGCGGCGCGATCGCGGTCGCCGACACGGTCAAGAAGTCGGCGCCGAATGCGATCGCCGCGCTGCACGAACGCGGCCTGCGGACGGTGCTGCTGACCGGGGACAACGCCGCCACCGCCGGCGCGGTCGCCGAGCAGGTCGGCATCGAGGAGGCGATCGCCGACGTGCTGCCGGAGGGCAAGGTCGACGTCATCGAGCAACTCCGCGAGCAGGGCCGAGTGGTTGCCATGGTCGGCGACGGCATCAACGACGGCCCGGCGCTGGCGTCGGCCGACCTGGGACTGGCGATCGGGCGGGGCACCGACGTGGCGATCGGCGCGGCCGACGTCATCCTGGTCCGGGACAACCTCGACGTGGTGCCGCAGGCGCTGGATCTGGCCCGGGCCACCATGCGCACCATCAAGGTGAACCTGGCCTGGGCGTTCGGCTACAACGTGGCGGCCATCCCGATCGCGGCGGCCGGGTTGCTCAACCCGCTGATCGCCGGCGCGGCGATGGCGTTCTCGTCGTTCTTCGTGGTGTCCAACAGCCTGCGGTTGCGCAAGTTCGGCACCCGCTGACCGGCTACTGCCGGTGCTTGGCCAACTCGGCGAGCATCGCGTTGTAGGCGTCGAGGTCATCGCCCTCGTCGGGGTAGCCGGCATCGGCGTGCCGGTCGGCCCGGCGGGCTTGACGTTCATCCGAACGCGCCCACTGCGCCACCAGCGCGATCACCACCACGACGATGGGCAGCTCCGAGGAGCCCCAGGCGATCGAGCCGCCCAGGTGCTGATCGTCGACCAGGTTCGGCACCCACGGCAGGTCCAGGTACCCGTAGAACGGGCCGCCGAGGATTTCCTTCATCGTCATCAGCGCGATGCCGAAGAACGCGTGGAACGGCATCACCGCGAACAGCAGCGCCAGCCGGCCGAGGAACGGCAGTCGCCGCGGGCCGGGGTCGATGCCGATGATCGCCCAGAAGAACAGGTAGCCGGTGAGGAAGAAGTGCAGGCTCATGAACTCGTGGCCCCAGTGGTAGCGGACCAGCGTGTTGAAGATCGGGGTGAAGTAGACCGCGTAGAGCGACGCGACGAACAGGATGTAGGCCGTCACCGGGTGCGCCAGGAACCCGGTCACCCGGGAATGCACCAGCTTGAGCAGCCATTCCCGCGGGCCCGGCGGCTGATCGTGGCTGGCCGGGGTCAGCGCCCGCAGCGCCAGGGTCACCGGACCGCCGAGCACCATCAGCACCGGAACGAACATGTTCAGCAGCATGTGCTCGGCCATGTGCACGCTGAACATCGCCGACCCGTAGGACCGCAGCCCGGAGCCGGTGCCGATGACCAGCAGCAGGCAGCCGATCTGCCAGGACAGCAGCCGGCCCATCGACCAGGCGTCGCCGCGGCGCCGCAACCGCAGGTAGCCGACCAGGTAGAGCCCGGCCGCGACCAGGGCGGCCGCCCCGATGAAGGTGTCGAAGCGCCACACCGTGGCAAGCCGCAGCGCGGTGGGCGCGCCCGGCAGTTCGTAGCCCAGGAAGATGTCCCAGATCGTCGCGTCGAAGTTCAACAGCCGCGGTGCCGCGCGGACCGCCATCGCGGTCACCGCGGCGAGCACGGCGATCATGGCCAGCCCGGTGCCGATCGGGTAGCCCGGCCCGAACGCCGGCTTGTCCCGCAGCAGGTACCGGTTGATCGCGTCGTTGACGGTGACCCCGATCATCAGCACCGCGGCCAGCGTCAGCAGCCGGCCGTAGCCGGTCTGGGTCAGATCGGCCGGTGAGCCGAGCAGCACCGCGGCCAGCATCGCGCCGTAGAGCAGCGCGATCGCGCCGACCACCAGCAGTACCGTGGTGATGCGCTTGTGGAGTTCGGCCGCGGGACGGCCGATCATGGTCGCGACCCGCAGTCCGGCCGAGACCGCCACCATGGTGGCGAACACGATCGCGGCGCTGCTGGCGTAGTCGTGGTCGGCGCCCTGGGCGGCGTTTCCGCTGACCGGCAGCGCGACCACCGCGACGGCCGCCGGGATCAGCAGCACCGCGTGCGGAACCCAGCGCAGCGTCAGTCGCAGCGTCACGGCGAGCACCGCCGCACACACCGCCACCACGACCCAGGCGCGGGCCATTTCCGATACCGCCAGCGCGTCGGAGAGCCGGCCGCTGCTCAGCACGGTCAGGGTGTCGGTGCCGACGGCGTTGGCGGCCTGCACCGGCACCATCAGCACCGCGGCCAGCAGCCAGATCCCGGAGCTGATCTCGGCGAGGCGGTGCAGCCGGAACGCCGGCGCGTCGATGGTGCCGTTGTCATCGGGGCGGCCGGTGATCACCACGTAGAGCAGCGCGCCGATGGTCAGGGCGCCGGCCAGGGCTGCGGTGAAGTAGCCGACCGGTCCGGCGATGGTGGTCAGCGGGCCGGGTATGGCGACCCGGGACTCGGCAAACCGGCGCTCGGCGGTGAGCAGGGCGTAGACCGCGAGGGCAATCGCTGAGGCCGTGTATCCGCCGATCAAGGGCCACGAGCGACGCATCATGCCTCCGATTTTACGACGCGGCGTCGTAGATCTCCGACCCGCGGGGAACCGTGCGCCTCCTGTAGTCGACCATAGCGATGTGGATACCAACACCGTGCCCGCCGCCCGCCGGGGTCCCGCCGCATGATCGCCGATCCGCTGCTGCGCTGGGTGGTGACGGTGCTGTTCGTCGTCGCCGCCGGCATTTTCGTGACCGCGTTGGCCTCCGGGCGAGCGTCCGGGCCGCGCCGGGTCAGCGAACTGCTGCACGTGGTGATGGCGGTGGCGATGGCGGTGATGGCCTGGCCGTGGGGGCTGGGGGTGCCCAACGCGGCGGGGATGGTGTTCTTCCTGCTCGCCACCGGATGGTTCCTGCTGCGTGGAGCCTGCGGGAGCGGCGCGATGTGCGGCGGGCCGATCGCCTGGTACCACGCCGCGATGATGGCCGCGATGGCCTGGATGTACGCCGTGATGGGCGCGCTGGTGCCGGGGCAGCACGGGTCTGGACACCATGGCGGCGGACAGCACGGTGGCGGACAGCACGGCGAGCACGCGATGGCCGGTGAGCACGCGATGGCCGGTCACCTGGGCATGGGCGCGATGCCCGATCCGGCCGGTGCAGCCGCGGCGGACCCGGGCTGGATCACCGGCGTGAACTGGTTCTGGACCGGGTTCTTCGCCGTCGCCGCGGTGATCCTGGCGTACCGCTACTTCGACGGCCGGCGGCAGCACCGCAGCGCGGCGCCCGAGCTCAGTGCCGACGACGCCGGGGTGCTCGGGCAGGCCATGATGGCCGCCGGCATGGCGATCATGTTCGCCGTGATGCTGTAGAGCTCTGCCTTCTCGGCCCCGGAACCTGTTAAAATACCTACAGTAGGTACATAGGGGGCGGTGTGGGCACCACAATCACCAGTCGCGAGTTCAACCGCGACGTTTCAGCGGCCAAGCGAGCCGCCGAGCACGGGCCTGTCACGATCACCGACCATGGGCGGCGTTCGCACGTCCTGCTGACCGCGGAGGACTTCGACCGCCTGACCGGCGGCGGCGACCTCGTCGGCGACCGACTGTGGGCGCGGGGTACCGAAGACATCGAGTTGGAGCTGCCGGAACGACGCGTGGAGACGCCGCGCGAGCTCGACCTGTGAAGCTCCTCCTCGACACGAACGTCATCAGCGATGCCCGACTGAAGCGGTCCTCGGCGCTGATGTCCTGGCTGGCAGGCCAGGAGATCGGGAACCTGGCGCTCAGCGTGATCACCATGTTGGAGCTCGAACGGGGTGTCCGGAGAAAGGAGCGCACCGACTCCAGCGGTGCACGGCCGCTCCGTCTCTGGCTTGAGCAGGACGTCCGGCCCATGTTCGAGGGGCGCCTGCTTCCGGTGGATGAGCCGACGGCGATCACGGCCGCCGGGCTGCACATCCCGGACCCGCTGCCGGAGATGGATGCCCTCATCGCATCGACGGCCATCGTGCGCGACCTGGTGCTTGTCACCCGGAACGTCAGGGACTTCCAACGTACCGGCGTGCGCCTGCTGAATCCCTGGGAGTCGGCTTCCTGACGTTCCGGCGAGGCCTCCTAGGCGGCGGAAGCGGTCCGGGGGCCTTCTCAGGCGGCGGAGCCGTCGGTCGGCCTTCTCATGCGGCGGAGCCGTCGGTCGGCCAGAGGTGCCGACGACGGCCGGGGGAGGCCCGGTCCGGGACGACGACCGGGGCCGAGGAATCCTGGGCGCCCACCGGCGTCCCCGAACCTCCGTGGCCGGTGGAACGCCACAGCAGCACGGCGAGCACCGCCGCGATCAGCACCGGCAGATGCGAGAGCACCCGGGTCGGGGTCACCGCCCCGCCGATCGCGTCGGCGACGACGTAGCCGCCGAGCACGACGGTGAACGCCGCCAGCACGACGGCCAGGCCCGCGGCGGCCACCGGGCGCAGCGCGGCGGCCAGCATCGCCACCCCGAGCGCCAGCGTCCAGGCGGTCGATTCGTTGAGCAGGTGGGCGCCATGGCCGGCGCCGTGGCCGATGCCCAGGTCGCCGGTGCCGGCCTGCAGCCCCGCCAACCCGATCTGGGTCACCCCGACCACGCCGAGGGCGATCCGCAGCGCGGGCTCCCGCCGGGATGGCCGGGCGGGCGCGGCGCGGTCGTCATCGTCGGGGTTCAGCGCGGTCAAAGCGGGGCCGCCCCGGCCCACCAGTCCCCGCAGCAGCTCGGCCTGCCGACGCGCCCGGATGTGCCAGTCGGTGCAGTCGGCGCAGCCGGCTAAGTGCTCGTCGACCCGGGCGGCGGGCACCGGTTCGCGCTCGCCGTCGATGCGGGCCGACAGCGCCTCGCGGGCGACGTCGCAGTTCATGGCTGTCAATCCTAGGTCGGGTCGGGTGGCGCGACGGTTCGCGCATGACTATTGGTCGGGCGCGGGGCCGGGTTTTCTCCCGGGGTTTTCCGCTGGCCCCGCCGCCGGGAAATTCGCTGGTGCATCACGGTTACCATGGACGGGTGAACTGGACTGTCGACGTTCCCATCGAACAGCTGCCCTCCCTGCCCCCGCTGCCGGAGGATCTGCGCGCGCGGCTGGAGGCGGCGCTGGACAAGCCCGCGGTGCAGCAGCCCAGCTGGGACCCGGAGCAGGCCAAGGCCATGCGCACCGTGCTGGAGAGCGTGCCGCCGATCACGGTGCCCTCGGAGGTGGAGAAGCTCAGCGCTCAGCTGGCCCAGGTGGCCCGCGGTGAGGCGTTCCTGCTGCAGGGCGGCGACTGCGCCGAGACGTTCGCCGACAACACCGAACCGCACATTCGGGCCAATATCCGCACGCTGCTGCAGATGGCGGTGGTGCTGACCTACGGCTCCAGCATGCCGGTGGTCAAGCTCGCCCGCATCGCCGGGCAGTACGCCAAGCCGCGGTCCTCCGACATCGACGCGTTGGGTCTGAAGTCGTACCGCGGCGACATGGTCAACGGCTTCGCGCCGGAGGCCGCGGTCCGCGACCACGACGCGTCGCGGCTGGTTCGGGCCTACGCCAACGCCAGCGCCGCGATGAACCTGGTGCGGGCGCTGACCTCCTCGGGACTGGCCTCGCTGCACCTGGTGCATGACTGGAACCGGGAGTTCGTCCGCACCTCGAAGGCCGGGGCCCGCTACGAGGCGCTGGCCGGGGAGATCGACCGCGCGCTGCGGTTCATGTCCGCCTGCGGGGTCAACGACCGCAACCTGGAGTCCGCGGACCTGTTCGCCAGCCACGAGGCGCTGGTGCTGGACTACGAGCGCGCGATGCTGCGGCTGGCCGACGACTCCGACGAGGCCGGCGGCAACCTCAAGCTCTACGACCTGTCCGCGCACTACCTGTGGATCGGCGAGCGGACCCGTCAGCTCGACGGTGCGCACATCGCGTTCGCCGAGGTGATCGCCAACCCGATCGGCGTCAAGATCGGCCCGACGACCACCCCGGAGCAGGCCGTCGAGTACGTCGAACGCCTGGATCCGCACAATGTCCCGGGCCGGCTGACGCTGGTCAGCCGGATGGGCAACGGCAAGGTCCGCGATGTGCTGCCGCCGATCATCGAGAAGGTGCAGGCCTCCGGCCACCTGGTGGTCTGGCAGTGCGATCCGATGCACGGCAACACTCACGAGTCGTCCACCGGGTACAAGACCCGGCACTTCGACCGGATCGTCGACGAGGTGCAGGGCTTCTTCGAGGTGCACCACGGGCTGGGCACTCACCCGGGCGGCATCCACGTCGAGATCACCGGTGAGAACGTCACCGAATGCCTCGGCGGCGCGCAGGCCATCTCCGACGACGACCTGGGCGGCCGCTACGAGACCGCGTGCGATCCGCGGCTCAACACCCAGCAGAGCCTGGAACTGGCGTTTCTCGTCGCCGAGATGCTGCGCGGTTAAGGAGCGCAGCGACCAGCGCGGCAGGCTCGGCGTTCGGACACCGCCGAGATGCTGCGCGGTTAAGGAGCGCAGCGACCAGCGCGGCAGGCTCGGCGTTCGGACACCGCCGAGATGCTGCGCGGCTGACTAGAAGTATCCGGGCAGGTTCGCGCCGAGCGCCCAGCCGGCCGCCGCCACCAGCGCGGTGAGCACCGCGACGACCAGCACCGAGATCAGCAGGTTGCGTTGCCCGCGGTGCCGCTCCCAGGCCAGATCGGCGATCTCGACACCGGCGAACCGGGTTCGGGCATAACCGGTTTCGCGGGGATCCACCTCGAAGTCGCCGTAGCCGTCCTCGGCGATCGCGGTGACGTCGTGCGCCACCCGCCCGCGGGGATGGCGGTCGGTTTCCCGCTCGTCGGCGGTGCCGGCCCAGTCGCCGGGACCGCGGGTGAGGTGCCGGGTGCGATGGCGTGCCGGCTCGGTGCCGACGCGCTCGGTGCCGACCTGGTCGGCGCTGGCGTGCTCGGCGGAGTCGCGCGGAGCGGGCACCCTAAACGGTGGCAGCCCCAGTTCCTCGACGATCGCCTCCAGGTCGGCGCCCATCTCGTCGGCGTCGGCGTAGCGCTCGTCGCGGTCGCGGCGGGTGGCGCGGGCGACCAGCTCGTCGAACTGCACGGGCACCCCGCCGATCAGGCTGCTCGGCGCCGGGACGTCGGTGTCGATGCGCCGGTAGGCGACCGCCAGCGGAGAGTCGCCGTCGAACGGGGTGTGGCCGGTGAGCAGCTCGAACACCAGCACCCCGACGGCGTAGATGTCGCTGCGCGGATCGGCGTCGCCGGTGCTGACCTGCTCGGGGGACAGGTAGGCGGCGGTGCCGAGGATGACGCTGGTGGAGGTGATGCCGGCCTGCGCGACCGCCCGGACCAGCCCGAAGTCGGCCAGCTTGACCTCGCCGTCGTCGGAGATCAGCACGTTCTCCGGTTTCACGTCACGGTGGATCAGCCCGGCGTGATGCGCTACGGCCAGCCCGGCCAGCACCGGGCGCAGCACCGCCGCGACGGCATGCGGCGGCATCGGACCGCGTTCGCGCAGCAGTTCCCGCAGCGTGCCGCCCTCGACGAGCTCCATCACCAGAAACGGCGAACGCCCGTCGACGCCCTGGTCGTAGACCGCCACCAGGGCCGGGTGCGACATCCGGGCGACCGCCCGGGCCTCCAGCTGAAACCGGGTCAGGAACTGCTGGTCGCCGGCGTAGCGGGAGTCCATCACCTTCAGCGCCACCGGGCGGTCCAGCCGCAGGTCAACGCCCCGGTAGACGGTGGACATGCCGCCGGAGGCGACGACGTTCTGCACCTGGTAGCGGCCGTCGAGGGTGGCGCCCTGCAACTCTTCCGGTGTCACGGACCCATCGTAGGGGCCGAGTCTGCGGGCTTGGCCCTACACTTGCCCGGTGAGTAGCATTCCCGCCGGTCAGGACGTGCTCGATCCCGACGAGCCCACCTACACGCTGCCCGAGGTCGCCGAGATGCTCGGTATCCCGGTGACCAAGGTGCATCAGCAGTTGCGCGACCGCCATCTCGTCGCGGTGCGGCGCGACAAGGTGATCGTCATCCCGCAGGCGTTCTTCACCCCACCGGGCC
The DNA here is from genome assembly GCF_010726955.1 of Mycolicibacterium fallax. Lineage (NCBI taxonomy): Bacteria > Bacillati > Actinomycetota > Actinomycetes > Mycobacteriales > Mycobacteriaceae > Mycobacterium > Mycolicibacterium fallax. The sequence continues at coordinate 1,298,673 of NZ_AP022603.1, read as the reverse complement.
GGGTGGTCAAGCAGCTGCCGGGCCTGCTGGCGGTGCTGAACGACGGCGGCTACGACGACACCGAGATCCTGCGCTGGTTGTTCACCGCGGACGACACGTTGACGATCACCCTCGATGGATCCGCCGAACCGGTGCACAACGCCCGCCCGGTGGACGCGCTGCATTCCCATCAGGCCCGCGAGGTGATGCGCCGCGCGCAGGCACGCGCCTTCTGAAACCTCCCGGGCAGGGAGGGGTCGGCCGGCGTCAGCTCGCCGCGGCGGGCTGCTGCGCCGCCGCGTCGTCGCCGGCCTGCTCGGGGCGGGACAGGTAATACCAGGCCCCGATCGCGCAGCCGGTCGCCAGCGCGACGTGCAGCAGCGAGTACATGCCGTGGCTGCCGTCGGGTTTGAAGATCACCATGATCCAGGTGGAGAACCCGGCGACCAGCGCGATCGCGGACCGCGAGGCGATCAGCGCCGCGCCGACGGCCAGCGGCCAGCTGTAGTACCAGGGCAGCGCGGCCGGCACGAACAGCACCACCACGACCATGGCCAGGCTCATCCCGATCAGCACGTCCCGGTCGGTGCGCCGGTACCGCCACCACAGCACCGTCAGGGCGGCGGCGATGATGAGCAGGCCGGCGATCCGGGTGACCTCCAGCACCGCGTAGAAGTTCACCGTCATGAACAGCCCGCCGATGGCGTTGGTCAGATTCGCCACGGCGGTGGGAATGGTCAGCCAGTTGATGATCTTCACCGAGCCGGCCAGGGCGGTCAGCCAGCCCAGTCCGACGCCGGCGGCCAGCGAGGACACCGCGAACACGACGACGAAGATCAGTACCGAACTCGCCCCGGCGACCAGGAAGGCCACCGGCGAGCGGTAGCCGCGCCGGCGGGCCAGGTTGCGCATCCACACCCAGACCAAAAACGGCGCGGCGATGCCCGCGGTGGCCTTGACCGCGGTGGCCAGCGCCACCAGGGTGAACCCGGTAACCGCTCGGTCGGCGAAGATCAGCGCGATCCCGGCGGCCATCAGCCCGGCCATCAGCATCTCGTTGTGCACGCCACCCATCAGGTGCAGGATCACCAGCGGGTTGAGCACGCACACCCACAGCGTCGAGGTGGTGTTGGCGCCGACGTGCCGGGCGATCCGGCGGGCGGCCCAGATCAGCAGCACCAGCCCGGGCAGCATGCCCAGTCGCAGCAGCATGGCGCCGGCCACCACGTTGTCGCCGACGATCGTGGTGACGAACCGGGCGACCAGGATGAAGGCCGGGCCGTACGGGGCGGTGGTCGTCATCCAGATCGGGCTGACGTCGTCGAGCAGCCCGTTGTCGTTCTCGATCGGGCCGACCGCGTACGGGTCGAAACCGTCCCGCAGCAGCGCGCCCTGGGCCAGGTAGGAGTAGGTGTCGCGGCTGAACAGTGGCACCGACAGCAGCAGCGGGGCCAGCCAGAATCCCGTCGTCGCGATCATCGTGTAGTCGTCGGTGCGGCCCGCCAGCATCCGCCGGCCCAGCCACAGCCAGGCCACCAGCATCACCGCGACGCCGCCCCAGAGCAGCACCGAGGACACCACCAACCCGTGGCCGAACCGCAGCCAGGACAGGTGCAGGGTCTCCAGCAGCGGGTCGTGCACCCGGGTGCTGCCTGCGCCCAGGCCGCCCGCGGTGACCGCCACCGCGCCGGCCAGCCCGAGCATCGCCGGGCGGGACCGGTCGGAGCGGGTGAATTCGCGCAGCCGTTGCCACTGCCCGGCCGGTGTGCCGGTGTGGACGTCGGGGGAGGAGCCGGTCGTCATGGCGGCTCAGGCGCTGCGGTGGGCGGCCAGCCGCGCCAGGTCGGTCAGTCCCGCCTTGGCCTGCGGGTTGATCGGGGCGGCGGCGAGCTGGTCCAGGGCCCGGGTGCTCAGCATCCGAATCCGGTCCTCCACCGCCGCGTGCGCGCCCACCGCGTCGATGACCGCGCAGAGTTCGCGCACCTGGGCGTCGCTGAGGTCGGTGCCGATAGAGCTGCGCAGCAGCCGCTCCGCGGCCGGGTCGGTCGCCGCGGCGCGTTCCACCGCCTCGGCCAGCAGCACGGTGCGCTTGCCCGACCGCAGATCGTCGCCGGACGGTTTGCCGGTGACCGCCGGGTCGCCGAACACCCCGAGCAGGTCGTCGCGCAGCTGGAACGCCACCCCCAGGTCGTTGCCGATCCCGTGGAACAGGGCCTGCACGTCGGGGCGGTCGGCGGCCGCGGCGGCGCCGAGTTGCAGCGGCCGGGCGACGGTGTAGGACGCGGTCTTGTAGGTGGCGACCTGCATGGCGGACTCGATGGTCGGCGCGCCGGAGGATTCCACCACGATGTCCAGGTACTGGCCGCCGAGCACCTCGGTGCGGATGTCGGACCAGATCCGCTGCACCCGTCGGCGGGCGTCGTCGGGCAGGTCGAGGGTGGCGACCAGGTCGTCGGCCCACACCAGCGACAGGTCGCCGAGCAGGATGGCCGCGGACATGCCGAACTTCTCCGACGAGCCGCCCCAATCGTTGCTGCGGTGCAGGTCGGCGAAGCGGACGTGGATGGTGGGCATGCCGCGCCGGGTGCCGGAGTCGTCGATGACGTCGTCGTGGATGAGTGCGCAGCCGTGCAGCAGTTCCAGCGCGGCGAACAGCGGCAGCACCGCGGCGTCCGAGGGTGCGTCGCCGTCGGCGGTCTCCTCGACGACGGCGCGCCAGCCCCAGTAGGCGAAGGCCGGGCGCACCCGCTTGCCGCCGTTGAGGACGAAGTCCTCCAGGGCGCCGATCAGCCGGTGGTAGTCCGGGCCCATGTACGCCGCATCCCGACGCCGGGTCGACAGATATGTCCGGAGTTGCTCGGTGACGGCACCGGCCAGTTCCATGACCGACGGTGCCGCTGCGTTGTCGCTCAGAGCAGCGCCCCTTTCTCCTGCGGTATTGCGCTCTACAGCCTAGATCGTCGGGGATTTTTTCGAACGACGGCCGGGGATCGGCGCAATTTCGCCCGGGATCGTTGCCGGCGGAAGGGCCTCGCCGGCCCAGCCCGGCCGGCGAGGCCTCCTATGCTGGCGGGGTGAGCGCCCAGCATCCCGATGGCCCGACGGTGTCGGTGGTGGACCGGATTGCCGAGATCGCCGTAGCCCGGACGCCCTTCTCGGTCGAATTCTTCCCGCCGCGCGACGAAGCCGGCGAGGCGCAGCTGTGGCGTGCCGCGCGCGCGTTCGAGCCGCTGGACCCGGCGTTCGTCTCGGTCACCTATGGGGCGGGTGGCACCACCCGGGACCGCACCGCGCGGATCGTGGGGGAGTTGGCCGCGACGACGTCGCTGCTGCCGGTGGCACATCTGACCGCGGTGGGGCACAGCGTCGCGGAGCTTCGCGAGTTGATCGACCACTTCGCCGCGGTCGGGGTGCACAACGTGCTGGCATTGCGCGGCGACCCGCAGGGCGGGGTCCGCCAGGAGTGGGTGCAGCACCCCGAGGGGCTGGCATACGCCGTCGAACTGGTGGAGCTGATCACCGCCGCCGGCGGTTTCCACGTCGGGGTGGCGTCCTTCCCGGAGGGGCATCCGCGCGCGATCAACCTGGCCGCCGACACCGCGAACCTGGTCAACAAGCTGCGGGCCGGCGCGGAGTATTCGATCAGCCAGATGTTCTTCGACGTCGAGGACTTCCTGCGGCTGCGGGACCGGGTCTGCGCGGCGGACCCCGAGCAGGGTGCCAAGCCGCTGATCCCGGGCCTGATGCCGATCACCTCACTGCGGTCGGTCAGCCGGATGGTGGAGCTGATGGATTCGCAGATCCCGACGTCGGTGCTGGAGCGGCTGAGCCGGGCCGCCGGCGACGGGCCGGCGGAGAACCGGGATGCGGTGCGTCGGGCCGGCATCGAGCTGGCCACCGAGATGAGCCGACGGCTGATCGACGAGGGCGTGCCGTGCCTGCACTTCTGCACGCTGAACTTCGCCAAGGCGACCAGCGAGGTGCTGACGAACCTCGGGCTGACTCAGTCCCGGGTCGGCTCGGGTGCGGTCACCCGCGGCGACTGATCCCGGGTCTTCCAGGCCAACGCGCCGACGGCCAGGGCGACGGCCAGCGCGGCCAGCGCCATCCACCTGGCGGCGCCGTTGAACAGCCGGGTGCTCGGGTCGGTGTAGCGGGCCTGGGCGGTCATGGTGTTGACGATGCCGGGCTTGAGCTGCCATTCCACCGTCGAGGTGGACACCCGCTCGCCGTTGGTGGAGGTGATCTCGCCGGGGAACGCCACGCTGAGCTTGACCTCGTTGTCGTCGGTGCCCAGTGAGGTGAGGTCGACCCGGCCCTCCAGGATCACCAGTTCGCCGGCCCGCCGGAACGCCAAGTCGACGCCGGCGGCGTCGGAATTGAGGTCGGCCAGCTGCGGGACCTCGGCGAAGGTCAGGTTGGAGAACACCGCCTCCGAGCCGACGAAGCCGTCCCGCTTGTACCTGGTGACGGCGACCTTGTGGCCGAACGGCAGGTCCTTGCTGAACTGCGGCCCCGGGTCCGCGTCATTGCGGGGCTTGGCCGCGGCCATGATGTAGCCGGACACCGTGTCGTTGGGGGAGACGGTCAGTGTGGCGCGGACGCGCACGCAGCCGGCGGCCAGCGGGGACAGCAGCAGCAGCGCAGCGACCAGCGCCAGCAGGCGGATTCGACGGGCTCGACGGGGGGCGCGCACCCGGCCATCGTGCCAGATCGGGGGTCTCAGAGCGGCAGAGACCGGCCGAGGATGGCAAACGGCCGGGGATCGCCGGCGAAGCGATAGCCGCGGATGACGTCACCGAATCCCAGCCGGCGGTACAGCCGCCAGGCCCGATTGTCCTCGCCGTCGATCTCCGGGGTGGACAGCAGCACGTTCGCCTCGGTACGGCCCTGCACCAACCGGCGGACCAGGGCTTCGCCCAGTCCGCGGCCCTGGGCGCCGGGTTCGACGTGCAACTCGGTGAGCTCGAAGTAGTTGGTCATCAGCGCCGCGATCTGAGCTTCGGGCAGCCCGGCCTGGCGCAGCCCGGCCAGCACCTGCTGCTGCCACCAGTGGTCGGGGGCACCGCGGTAGCCGTAGGCCACCCCGAGCAGCCGGCCCCGGCGCAGGTCGGCGTCCGCCGGGGGCGCCTCGGGTCCGAACGCCCGGTCGAGCTCCAGCGCGGCGACACCCTTCCAGCCCGGCCTGCGGGAGTGTTCCAGCCAGAGCGCGGCGCGCTGGTTCTCGGTGCCGCGCGGATAGCGCATCGCCTGCACGTAGACGCCGAGCGCCTCCCGTAACCGGCCGGCCATATCGTCGACCGACAGATCGATGAGATAGAGGGTGGTCGAGGAGCCTGTCACGATCGCGGGCCTTCCCGATAGACCTGGTGGGCGGGGACGATGGCACCGTCGGGCGCCGTGGCTTCCCATTATCGTCGGGTCCGGACCGGAGCTGTCCACACGGTACGCACGGTGCCGGAGTGACTCGGCGTCTGGAGCTGGCGCCCGACGGACTAGAATCACTGAGGAACAAGGTGGTACAGCGCTGGATCACCTCGTATCATGGAGCCAACCGTCCGGCATTGCTCGGACAACCTCGTCATCGGAAAAACGACCGCCGCCCCGGCAAGGAGGGAAGAATGCCACTCTCCGAGCATGAGCAGCGCATGCTCGACCAGATCGAGAGCGCTCTGTACGCCGAGGACCCCAAGTTCGCCTCCAGCGTGCGCGGCGGCTCGATGCGTGCGCCGTCGGCGCTGCGGCGCCTGTGGGGCGCCGGACTGGTCGTGCTGGGGTTGGCGATGCTGGTGACCGGGGTGGCCGTCACGGCCACCCGGATCGGCGACTTCCCGGTGCTGTCGGTGCTCGGCTTCCTGGTGATGTTCGGCGGCGCGTTGTTCGCCGTCACCGGCTCCCGGAAACCGACCGCGCCGAACGTCACCGACATTTCCGCCGCCGGTAAGCGCGGCAAGGGACACGGTGGATCGTTCAGTAACCGCATGGAAGATCGGTTCCGGCGCCGTTTCGAGGAGTAGTCGGCCACCGCGCCCCACTTCTCCCCCCACGCGAAGCCCAGGTCTATGACCTGGGCTTTCGTCATTTCTGCCGGCGGTCAGATCGGGCCCCGGGCGGGTTCCTGGGCCAACTTCGGGGGAAAAGTGGGGCGCGACACGTTCTGAGTGGATCTATATGGAGCGATGTGGGGCATTGTGGGGTATCGTGGCTGACATCGGAGCGAGCGGCCGAATGGATCCCGGCCCTCGCTCCCCGGGCCCAAGGCGGGGAGGTGTCGAGTGTTTCTCGGTACCTACACGCCCAAGCTCGACGACAAGGGCCGGCTGACGCTGCCGGCCAGGTTCCGCGACGCACTGGCAGGAGGGTTGATGGTCACCAAGGGCCAAGATCACAGCCTCGCCGTGTTTCCCCGGGCCGAGTTCGAGGAACGCGCCCGCAAGGCCGTCGCCGACGCGAAGGCCAACCCGGAAAAGCGGGCCGACCTGCGGGTGTTCGCCGCAGCGGCCGACGAGCAGCATCCGGATGCGCAGGGCCGGATCACCCTGAGCGCCGACCACCGGCGGTACGCGGACCTGTCCAAGGACTGCGTAGTGATCGGCTCGGTCGACTACCTGGAGATCTGGGACGCCCAGGCCTGGCAGGACTACCAACAGACCCACGAAGAGAACTTCTCCGCGGCCGGCGATGAAGCACTTCGCGACAGCATCTGATCTGGAGGTCAACCCGGACCGCGCACCGCGGTCTCTGTCCGAACCGACCCTGGCGTACTTCCCCAACGCCAGGTGCGCGACGTCGGACAGGGGCCACGGTGCACGGGCCGGGATTCGGAATCGATGTGGAGGTGGTGCGGTGGCCGACGATCCCGGGCGATACGGGCATGTTCCGGTGCTGCTGGACCGGTGCATCGAACTGCTCGCGCCGGCGCTGACCGCTGCCCAGTCCGACGGCACCGGGGCCGTCATCGTCGACGCCACCCTGGGTGCCGGTGGCCATTCCGAGGCGCTGCTGACGCGCTATCCCGGACTGCGGGTGATCGGCCTGGACCGCGACCCCTCGGCGCTGGCGATCGCGGGGCAGCGACTGGCCGGCTTCGGTGACCGGTTCACCGCCGTCTACGCCCGCTACGACGAGATTGGCCGGGCGCTGGCCGAATCCGGCTTGCCGGCAACCGCTTCCATCGACGGGGTGCTGTTCGACCTCGGGGTGTCCTCGATGCAGCTGGATCGCGTCGAACGCGGCTTCTCCTACTCGGCCGACGCGCCGCTGGACATGCGGATGGATGATGGCCTCTCGGTCACCGCCGCCGACATCCTCAACGAATATCCGCAGGGCGAAATCGCCGCGATTCTGCGGGAATTCGGCGAGGAGCGCTTTGCCGGACGGATCGCCGGCGCGGTGGTGCGCCGCCGCGCCAGCGCCCCGCTTCGGACCACCAGTGAGCTGGTCGAGCTGCTCTACCAAGCGATTCCGGCCGCGACCCGGCGGACCGGCGGACACCCGGCCAAGCGCACCTTCCAGGCGCTGCGGATCGCGGTCAACGCCGAACTCGACTCGCTGCGGCAGGCCCTGCCGGCGGCGCTGGAGGCCGTCCGCCCCGGCGGGCGGGTGGTGGTGATGGCCTATCAGTCGCTGGAAGACCGGATCGTCAAACAGGTCTTCGCCGCCGCGACGGCGAGTCGCTCGCCGGCCGGTTTGCCGGTCGAACTGCCTGGCTACGGACCGGAGTTCACCGCGCTGACCCGGGGGGCCGAGCGTGCCGACGACGACGAGATCGAACGCAATCCGCGCAGTGCGCCGGTACGACTGCGTGCCGTGCAGCGCCGGATGGAAGGGGACGGGCGATGAAGACCGGGCGCAAGAGCCAGGCGGGGGAATCACCGGCGGCCGCCCGCGGGCGTCGCGGCGAGCCGGTTCGGCAGGGCCGCAGCGGATCCGGGCGCGCCGAGCAGCCCGGCCGTCGCAAGGCCGCGGCTGCCGGTGGGGCGTCCCGGCGCGGCGCCGACGCCCCGGTGCGCGGCCAGCGTCCGCCCGCCGAACGCGCCGGCCGGGCGCGCACCCCGGGTTCCCCGGCGCCGGCCCGCGAGGGTCGACCCCGCGCGCCGCGCACTGCCGCGGCGCCGGCCCGGACTCGGGCCAACAGCGCGGGCCAGGCGAAGGCTCGGGCCAAGGCGCGTAAGGCGAAGGCGCCCAAGCTGGTTCGGGTTCCGCTGCGGGTTCGGCTGATCAACCGGCTGTCCTCGATCGACCTGAACCCGCGCACCCTGGCCGCCAAGGTGCCCTTTGTGGTGTTGGTGATCGGCTCGCTGGGCTTCGGTCTGGCCGCCACGCTGTGGCTGTCCACCGACGCCGCCGAACGGTCCTACCAACTGGGCAATCAGCGGCAGCTCAATCAGGCGCTGTCGCAGCAGAAGGAATCGCTGGAGCGCGATGTGCTGGAGGCGCAGGCCGCGCCCGCGCTGGCCGAGGCCGCCCGCGAGCTGGGCATGATCCCGTCGCGCAACACCGCGCACCTGGTGCAGGATGCCGCCGGGGCCTGGATGGTGGTCGGTACGCCCAAGCCTGCCGAGGGGGTGTCGCCGCCGCCGCTGAACGTCAAACTGCCCGACGAGAAGCCGGCCCCGCCGCCGGCCCGCAAGCCCGACCCGGCCGCGGCCCTGGAACGCCCGGTCGTGGTGCCCGGACCGTCCGCGGCCGGCGCGCCCACCGTGCCACTGGCCGGCTCGCCGGTACCCGGTGTTCCGGTGCCCGGCGCGGCGATCCCCGGTGCCCCCGGCGCTGTCACCCCCGGCGCCGAGGTGCCGGTCCCGGTCACCCCGCACGGCGACGCGCTGGCGCCGGTGCCCCGGCCGGTGCCCGGGCTGGCCCTGCCTCCGGCGCCGGCCGCCGCGCCGCTGCCCGGAGCCGTTGTCCCGCAGCCGGTTTCCCCGCTGGCCGGCGCGCCGGTCGCACCCGGCCCGGCGCTGCCCGGTCCCGCGCCCACCGCCCCGGCGGTCGACCCCGTCGTCCCCGTCGCGCCGGCACCCGTCGCGCCGGTGCCCGGAGCCGCGGCATGAGCCGCGACCGGCAGCGCCGGCCGGCGCCCCCGGCGGCCGAGGGCCGGGCGTTGACCGCCGGTCACAAGGCCGATCAGCGCCGAACCCGTGAGGCAACCGAAACGGTAAGCAGCACCGCGTCGTTCGCGTTCCGCAGCCGGGCCGGCAACATCGTGATGGCGCTGGTGCTGGTCATCGCCACCGCCCAGCTGTTCTACCTGCAGGTCCCCGGTGCCCCGGCGCTGCAGGCCCAGGCCGCCAGCCAGCTCAAGGTCACCGACGTCGAGCAGGCCGTACGCGGGGCCATCGTCGACCGCAACAACGCCAAGCTGGCGTTCACCGTCGAGGCCCGCGCGCTGACCTTCCAGCCCGACGTGGTCCGCAAGCAGTTGCAGGTCGCCCGCGACAAGTCGAGCACCGAACCCGAACCTGATGCGCGGCTGCGGGAGATCGCCAAGGGCGTGTCGACCCGACTGAACAACAAGCCGGACTACGTCACCGTGCTCAAGAAGCTGCGCAGCACCAAGCCGTTCGAATACCTCGCCCGCGCAGTCGATCCCGCCATCGCCACCGCGATCACCAAGGAATACCCGGAGGTCGGCGCGGAACGACAGGACCTGCGCCAGTACCCCGGCGGCGCGCTGGCGGCCAACATCGTCGGCGGCATCGACTGGGACGGTCACGGCCTGCTCGGTCTGGAAAGCGCGATGGACTCGGTGCTGGCCGGCGCCGACGGCTCGATCACCTACGACCGCGGCTCCGACGGCGTGGTGATCCCCGGCAGCTACCGCAACAAGCACAGCGCCGTGGACGGCTCGACGGTGCAGCTCACCCTCGACAACGACATCCAGTTCTACGTTCAGCAGCAGGTCCAGCAGGCCCGCGACCTGTCCGGGGCCAAGAACGTCTCGGCCGTCGTGATGGACTCGCGCACCGGCGAGGTGCTGGCGATGGCCAACGACAACACCTTCGACCCGTCCCAGGACATCGGCCGGCAGGAACACCGGCAGATGGGCAACCCATCGGTGTCCGCGCCGTTCGAGCCGGGCTCGGTCAACAAGATCATTACCATGGCCACCGCGATCGAACTGGGGCTGACCAACCCCGACGAGGTCTTCCAGGTACCCGGCACCATCCAGATGGGCGGGGTCAGCATCAAGGACGCCTGGGGGCACGGCACCGTGCCGTTCACCACCACCGGGATCCTCGGAAAGTCCTCCAACGTCGGCACCCTGATGATCGCCCAGCGGGTCGGCCCGGAGCGGTTCGCCGACATGCTCGGCAAGTTCGGCCTCGGCCAGCGCACCGGCGTCGGGCTGCCCGGCGAGAGCGCCGGCCTGGTGCCGCCGATGGATCAGTGGTCGGGCAGCACCTTCTCCAACCTGCCGATCGGGCAGGGCCTTTCGATGACGCTGCTGCAGATGACCGGGATGTACCAGGCCATCGCCAACGACGGGATGCGGATTCCGCCGCGCATCGTCAAGGCCACCATCGACGCCGACGGCAACCGCACCGAGGAGCGCCGCCCGGAGGGCGTGCGGGTGGTCTCGGCCGAGACCGCGCGCAGCGTGCGCAACATGCTGCGGGCCGTGGTCCAGCGCGACCCGATGGGCTACCAGCAGGGCACCGGGCCGTCGGCCTCGGTCGAGGGCTATCAGATGGCCGGCAAGACCGGCACCGCCCAGCAGATCAACCCGGCCTGCGCCTGCTACTACGACAACGTCTACTGGATCACCTTCGCCGGACTGGCCACCGCCGACGACCCGCGGTACGTGATCGGCATCATGATGGACGCCCCGAGCCGCAACGCCGACGGCACGCCCGGCTACTCCGCGGCCCCGCTGTTCCACAACATCTCCGCGTGGCTGATGCAGCGCGCCAACGTCCCGCTGTCGGCCGATCCGGGCCCGCCGCTGCTGCTCGAGGTCATTTAGCGGGTGCCCGGGCACCGGCCGAGGCCGAGCAACCCGATGACCGCGACACCGGTCACTGGCTAAGCTGTCCCGATGCCCGCACCCCTTCGTCCCAAACATGTTGCGGGCGTGCGCCTGGCGGAACTCACCGAGCAGGCCGCCGGCAGCGGACCAGGCACCGATCTGCTGCTGACCGGGGTGACGCTGCGCGCCCAGGACGTCATGGCGGGCGACCTGTTCGCCGCGCTGCCCGGCACCGCCGCGCACGGCGCCGACTTCGCCGCCGACGCGGTGGCCCGCGGCGCGGTCGCCATCCTCACCGATCCCACCGGGGCCGAGCGCGCCGAGCACGCCGGTGTCCCGGTGCTGGTGGTGCCCGACCCGCGCGCGGTGCTCGGCGCCGTTGCCGCCCGGGTCTACGGCGACCCGTCGCGCCGGCTCACACTCATCGGCATCACCGGCACCTCCGGCAAGACCACCACCGCCTACCTGGTGGAGGCCGGCCTGCGGGCGGCCGGCCGGGTCGCCGGGCTGATCGGCACCGTCGGGATCCGGATCGACGGGGTCGACGTGCCCAGCGCCCTGACCACCCCGGAGGCGCCCGCGCTGCAGGCCCTGCTGGCGGTGATGGCCGAACGCGGCGTCGACACCGTGGTGATGGAGGTGTCCAGCCACGCCCTGGAACTCGGCCGGGTCGACGGGACCGGGTACGCGGTCGGCGGGTTCACCAACCTGTCCCGCGATCACCTGGACTTCCACCCCAGCATGGCCGACTACTTCGAGGCCAAGGCCCGGCTGTTCGACCCGGCCTCGGCGGTGCACGCCGGCGCCGCCGTGGTCTGCGTCGACGACGACGCCGGCGTGGCGATGGCCGCCCGGGCCACCGACCCGGTGACGGTCTCGGCGACCGGCCCGGCGGACTGGACCGCCGCCGATCCGGCGGCCACCGCGACCGGCGGCCAGGAGTTCACCGCGGTGGCCCCCGGCGGGGGGCACCACCGCATCGCGATCCCGCTGCCCGGCCAGTTCAACGTCGCCAACTGCCTACTGGCGCTTGCGCTGCTGGACGCGGTCGGGGTCGGCCCGGAGCAGGCCGCGCCGGGCCTGCGGGAGGCCCGGGTGCCGGGCCGGCTGGAACCCGTCGACGCCGGCCAGGACTTTCTGGCGGTGGTCGACTACGCGCACAAGCCGGGCGCGCTGCGCGCGGTGCTGGAGACGCTGCGCGGCCGCCGGGCCACCGGGCGGATCGCGGTGGTGTTCGGCGCCGGCGGTAACCGGGACACCGGCAAACGGGCGCCGATGGGTGCGGTCGCCGCCGAGTTGGCCGACCTGGTCGTGGTCACCGACGACAACCCGCGCGACGAGGACCCCGCGGCAATCCGCGCCGAGGTGCTCGCCGGGATCGATGCGGCCGCGACCACCGAGGTCCGGGAGATCGGCGATCGGGCCGAGGCGATCGCCGCCGCGGTGGCCTGGGCCCGGCCCGGCGACGTCGTGCTGATCGCCGGCAAGGGACACGAGAGCGGCCAGACCGCGGGCGGGCAGACCCGTCCGTTCGACGATCGAGCCGAGTTGGCCGCCGCGTTGGGCCGGCGCCGCGGCCAGGGAGGGACACCGTTGTGATCGCGCTGACCCTCGCCGAGATCGCCGACATCGTCGGCGGCCGGCTCGCGGACATCGACGACGCCGCCGCGGCGGCCACCCGGGTCACCGGGACCGTCGAATTCGATTCCCGCGCCGTCACTTCCGGCGGCCTGTTCCTGGCGATGCCGGGTGCGCGCACCGACGGCCACGATCACGCCGCCGCGGCGATCGCCGCCGGTGCGGTGGCGGTGCTGGCCGCCCGGCCGGTCGGGGTGCCGGCGATCATCGCCCCGCCGGCGGCCGGGCCCGCCGGGGCCGGGGTGCTCGAACACGACCGGGACGGCTCCGGCGCGGCGGTGCTGGCCGCGCTGGCCAAGCTGGCCGCCGAGGTGGCCCGCCGGCTGACCGCCGACGGGCTGACCATCATCGGGGTGACCGGCTCGTCGGGCAAGACCTCGACCAAGGACCTGCTGGCCGCCGTGCTGGCGCCGCTGGGGGAGGTGATCGCGCCGCCCGGATCGTTCAACAACGAGCTCGGCCATCCCTGGACGGTGCTGCGCGCCACCACCTCGACCGATTACCTGATCCTGGAGATGTCGGCCCGGCACCCCGGCAATATCGCGGCGCTGGCCCGGATCGCGCCGCCGTCGATCGGGGTGGTGCTCAACGTCGGCACCGCCCACCTCGGTGAGTTCGGTTCGCGCCAGGCCATCGCCGACACCAAGGCCGAGCTGGTCCAGGCCGTCGGGGCCAGCGGGGCGGTGGTGCTCAACGCCGACGATCCCGCCGTCGACGCGATGGCCGAGCAGACCGCCGCCCGGGTGATCCGGGTGTCCCGGGCGCCCGGGACCGGCATCGGGCTGTGGGCCACCGACGTCGTGCTCGACGGGCTGGCCCGCCCGCGGTTCCGGCTGCACCGGCCCGACGGCGACGCCGTGCCGGTCGCGCTGGCCGTGCACGGCGACCATCAGGTGTCCAACGCGTTGTGCGCGGCCGCGGTCGCGCTGGAATGCGGCGCCGACCTGACCCAGGTGGCCGACGCGCTGGCCGGCGCCGGGCCGGTGTCGGCCCGCCGGATGCAGGTCAGCACCCGTGCCGACGGCGTCACCGTCGTCAACGACGCCTACAACGCCAACCCCGATTCAATGACCGCCGGCCTCAAGGCGCTGGCCTGGATGGCCCGCGGGGAACCCGGCGCCGAGCGGCGGCGCAGCATCGCGGTGCTCGGCGAGATGGCCGAGCTGGGGGAGGACGCGATCGCCGAACACGACCGGATCGGCCGGCTGGTGGTGCGGCTGGACGTGTCCCAGCTGATCGTCGTCGGCACCTCCCGGCCGATGGGCGCGATGTTCAACGGCGCGGTGATGGAGGGCTCGTGGGGCAGCGAGGCGATCGCCGTCGAGGACGCCGCGGCCGCCCTCGAGCTGCTGCGCACCGAACTGCGGCCCGGTGATGTGGTGCTGGTGAAGGCGTCGAACTCGGCGGGATTGGGCGCGCTCGCCGAGACGGTCGCGGCCGACATCGCTGGCGACCCGGGTGCGCGGCACCCGGGCCCGGTGCGGGATGATGCTCCGCGATGAGACTGATCCTGATCGCTGTCGGCGTTTCGCTGGCGGTGTCGATCCTGCTGACACCGGTGCTGATCCGGCTGTTCACCAAGCAGGGCTTCGGCCATGAGATCCGCGAGGATGGGCCGCCCAGCCACAAGACCAAACGCGGCACCCCGTCGATGGGTGGCGTGGCGATCCTGGCCGGCATCTGGGCGGGCTACCTGGTCACCACGCTGGTCAGCGCCGGCCTCGGCGGCGACGGCCCGACCGCCTCGGGGCTGCTGGTGCTGGGCCTGGCCAGCTCGCTGGGTGCCGTCGGCTTCGCCGACGACCTGATCAAGATCCGCCGGTCCCGCAACCTGGGCCTGAACAAGACCGCCAAGACGGTGGGCCAGATCGGCGCCGCGGTCATCTTCGGTGTGCTGGTGCTGCAGTTCGCCAACGCGCGGGGCCTGAGCCCGGGCAGTACGCAGCTGTCCTATGTTCGCGACATCGCCACCGTCGCCCTGGGGCCGGTGCTGTTCGTGGTGTTCGTGGTGATCCTGGTGTCGGCCTGGTCGAACGCGGTCAACTTCACCGACGGGCTCGACGGCCTGGCCGCCGGCTGCATGGCGATGGTCAGCGGCGCGTACGTGATCATCACCTTCTGGCAGTTCCGCAATCCGTGCGCGACCGCGCCGGAGGCCGGCTGCTACAACGTCCGTGATCCGCTGGACCTGGCGCTGATCGCCGCCGCCACCGCGGGCGCCTGCATCGGCTTCCTGTGGTGGAACGCCGCGCCGGCAAAGATCTTCATGGGTGACACCGGATCGTTGGCGCTGGGCGGCGTCATCGCCGGGCTGTCGGTCACCAGCCGCACCGAGCTGCTGGCGGTGGTGCTGGGCGCACTGTTCGTCGCCGAGATCGTCTCCGTCGTCGTGCAGATCGTGGCCTTCCGCACCACCGGGCGCCGGGTCTTCCGAATGGCGCCGTTCCACCACCACTTCGAGCTGGTCGGCTGGGCCGAGACGACGGTCATCATCCGGTTCTGGCTGTTGACCGCGATCGCCTGCGGGCTCGGTGTCGCGTTGTTCTACAGCGAGTGGCTCACCGCGATCGGCGACTGAGCATGGACACCGTGCCGGGCCCGGGCACCCGGGTGCTGGTCGCCGGGGCGGGAATGACCGGGCAGGCGGTCTGCCGGGCGCTGGCCGGACTCGGGGTGTCCGCCGACCTCACCGACGACAATGCCGCCGCGCTGGCAGATTCGCCCGGCGCGCGGGTGCTCGGCACCGCCGAGGCCGTCGCCCGGATCTCCGAGTACGACCTGGTGGTCACCAGCCCCGGGCTGGCGCCGACGGCACCGGTGCCCGCCGCCGCGGCGGCCGCCGGGACCGCAATCTGGGGCGACGTCGAGCTGGCCTGGCGGCTGGACGCGGCCGGACACTACGGACCGCCGCGGCGCTGGCTGGTGGTGACCGGCACCAACGGCAAGACCACCACCGTCTCGATGCTGCACGACATGCTGACCGCCGCCGGGCGCACCTCGCTGCTGTGCGGCAACATCGGCCGGCCGGTGATCGACGTGCTGTCCACCCCGAGCGAACTGCTGGCCATCGAACTGTCCAGCTTCCAGCTGCACTGGGCGCCGTCACTGCGCCCGGAGGCCGGCGCGGTGCTCAACATCGCCGAGGATCACCTGGACTGGCACGGCTCGATGGACGCCTACGCCGCGGCCAAGGCCGTCGCCCTGCACGGCCGGGTCGCCATCGCCGGAATCGATGACGGCGGCGCCCGGGAACTGCTGGCGGCCGCCGAAGCGCCGGTCACCGTGGGGTTCACCCTGGGCGCCCCGGGACCCGGACAGCTGGGGGTGCGCGACGGCGTGCTGGTCGACCGGGCGTTCGGCGACGGCGAGCTGGCGCTGGCCCGGGCCGCGGACATCACCGTCGCCGGTCCGGTCGGGGTGCTCGACGCGCTGGCCGCGGCCGCGCTGGCCCGGGCCGTCGGGGTCGGGCCGGCGGCGATCGCCGCGGCGCTGGCGTCGTTTCGGGTGGGCCGGCACCGGGCCGAGCCGGTGGCCACCGTGGACGGGGTGCGCTACGTCGACGACTCCAAGGCCACCAACCCGCACGCCGCCGAGGCGTCGTTGCTGGCCTACCCGCGCAGCATCTGGGTGGCCGGCGGACTGCTCAAGGGCGCCTCGGTCGACGAGCTGGTGTGCCGGGTGGCCGATCGGCTGGGCGGCGCGGTGTTGATCGGCCGGGACCGCGCCGAGGTTGCCAAGGCGTTATCACGACACGCCCCCGATGTACCCGTCATCCATGTTGTGGCGGGGGAGGATGCTGTGGTGCATGGGACTTCTGAGGCTGATGTGACTCATGTTGTTGACGGTGCCCGAGAAACCCTAGGGGCCCAGGTGATGGCGGCGGTCGTCGCGGCCGCCCGCCGGCTGGCCAAACCGGGCGACACCGTCCTACTGGCCCCGGCCGGGGCGTCCTTCGACCAGTTCGCCGGGTACGCCGATCGCGGCGACGCCTTCGCCGCCGCCGTCCACGATCTCAGCCGGTAGACCCCGGTGCCCGCCCTCCTGGACCGACTGCGCCGGCAGCCGGCGGCCGCCGCGCCCGGCGCGGAGACCGCCGAGCAGTCGCCCGATGCCGCATCAACCGGCCAGTCCGCCGCCGGCACCTCGAGCACCGATGCCGGTCGCGCCCGGGTGAGCCTGGCCGACTCCCGCTTCGGCCAGTGGCTCGGCAAGCCGATGACCTCCTTCCATCTGGTCATCGCGATCGCCGCGCTGCTGGTCACCCTCGGCCTGATCATGGTGCTCTCGGCATCCGGGGTGTACTCCTACGACCTCGACGGTTCGCCGTGGCGGATCTTCGGCAAGCAGGTGCTGTGGACCGCGATCGGGCTGCTGGCGTTCTGGATGGCGCTGCGGATGCCGATCGGCCTGCTGCGCCGACTGTCGCTGACCGGCTTCGTCGCCACGGTGTTCCTGCTGATCCTGGTGCTGATCCCGGGCATCGGCACGCTGTCCAACGGTTCGCGCGGCTGGTTCGTGGTGGCCGGGATGTCCATGCAGCCCTCGGAGCTGGCCAAGATCGCCTTCGCGGTCTGGGGCGCGCACCTGCTGGCGACCCGCCGCACCAAGCACGCCTCCATGCGGCAGCTGCTGATCCCGCTGGTCCCAGCCGCCGCGATCGCCTGCGGCCTGATCGTCGCGCAGCCCGACCTCGGGCAGACGGTGTCCTTCGGCATCATCATGCTCGGCCTGCTCTGGT
Organism: Mycolicibacterium fallax; assembly: GCF_010726955.1. NCBI lineage: Bacteria > Bacillati > Actinomycetota > Actinomycetes > Mycobacteriales > Mycobacteriaceae > Mycobacterium > Mycolicibacterium fallax. The sequence continues at coordinate 1,281,352 of NZ_AP022603.1, read as the reverse complement.
ACGCCGGGCTGCCGCTGAAGGTGTTCGTCACCTCGATGGGCGCCGTGGTCGGCGCGGCGGCGTTCATGGCGGTCTCGGCGGGCTACCGCTCGGCCCGGGTGCAGTCCTGGCTCGATCCCAGCTCGGACGCCCAGGGCGCCGGCTATCAGGCCCGTCAGGCCAAGTTCGCGCTGGCCAACGGCGGGGTGTTCGGCAACGGGCTGGGCCAGGGCACCGCCAAATACAACTATCTGCCCAACGCCCACAATGACTTCATCTTCGCCATCATCGGCGAGGAACTCGGCTTCGTCGGCGCGCTGGGACTGCTGCTGCTGTTCGCGCTGCTGGCCTACACCGGAATGCGGATCGCCAAGCGCTCCAACGACCCGTTCCTGCGGCTGCTGTGCGCCACCACCACGCTGTGGATCATCGGCCAGTCCTTCATCAACGTCGGCTACGTCATCGGCCTGCTGCCGGTGACCGGCCTGCAGCTGCCGCTGATCTCGGCCGGCGGCACCTCGACGGCCACCACGCTGGTGATGATCGGGCTGATGGCCAACGCCGCCAGACATGAACCCGACGCGGTCGCGGCGCTGCGGGCCGGCCGCGACGACAGGATGAACCGGATCCTGCGGCTGCCGCTGCCGGTGCCCTATGACCCGAAGGTGCACGACGCCGGGGTTGGCCGCGCCAAGACGCGGCCCGGACCGGGTACCGGGGCCCCGAAGAAGGCGGTGCCGAAGAACGGTGCGCCGAAGAACGGTGCGCCGAAGAAGGCGGTCCCGAAGAACGCCGCCCCCAAGAAGGCCGGGCCCAAGTCGGCCGGGCGCCCGGCCCCGCCGGCCAAACCGGCGCGGGCGGCCAAACCGGCGCCGGTGACCAAGACAGCCAAGACGGCAGGCCCGGCCACCGCGACCGGACGGCGTTCGGCGGCCAAGGCGCCCAACACCGCCGCCGCCGACCGGACCGGGCGCACCCGCCGCGGCGGTGCGCCGGAGCCGGCCCGCGGCGCGGGCACCCGAACCGGCGCCGCCCGGCCGTCGCGCGCGCAGCGCCCGGCCGCCGGCACCGCCGGTGCGGGGTCGGGTTCACGGCGGGCGGCGCAGGGCCGCTCGGCGCAGGCCGGTGCGGAGCCATCGGCTAAGGTCGCCACGGGCCGTTCGGCCCGGTCCGCCGCGACCCCGCGGCGTTCCGGTGGGACGGCGAAGTACGGCGAACTGCCGGCCGCGGACGCCCGCCGGGCGCGCGGCAGAGCCACATTGGAAGGTCAGCGTTACGCGTGAATGACGCGGTCGGAAGCCAGGCCGCCGGGAGCGGCCCGGCGGTCTCGGTGGTGCTCGCCGGCGGCGGCACCGCCGGTCACATCGAACCGGCGATGGCCGTCGCCGATGCGCTGCGCACCCTGGCGCCCGGCGTGCGGATCACCGCGCTGGGCACCGAACGCGGCCTGGAGACCCGGCTGGTCCCCGAGCGAGGCTACGACCTGCGACTGATCACCCCGGTTCCGCTGCCCCGAAAGCTCAACGCCGACCTGGCCCGGCTGCCGCTGCGGGTGCGGCGCGCGGTGCGCGAGACCCGCGCGGTGTTCGACGACGTGCACGCCGACGTGGTCATCGGCTTCGGCGGGTACGTCGCGTTGCCGGCCTACCTGGCCGCCCGCCGCGGTGTGCGCCGTCGCCGCGTCCCGGTGCTCATCCACGAGGCCAACGCCCGCGCCGGCATCGCCAACAAGGTCGGCGCCCGCGGCGCGGCCCGGGTGCTGGCCGCGGTGCCCGGCTCCGGGCTGGCCGGCGCCGAGGTGGTCGGCATGCCGGTGCGCGCGGCGATCACCGGGCTGGACCGGTCGGCGCTGCGCGCCGAGGCCCGGGCGCACTTCGGCTTTGGCCCCGAGGACCGGGTGCTGCTGGTGTTCGGCGGTTCCCAGGGTGCGGCGTCGCTGAACCGCGCGGTCTCCGGCGCGGCCACCGACCTGGCCGGCCGCCGGATCGCGGTGCTGCACGCGCACGGACCGAAGAACACCCTGGAGCTGCCGGAGCCGAACCCCGGTGACCCGCCGTACGTCGCGGTGCCCTACCTGAACCGGATGGACCTGGCCTACGCCGCCGCCGACCTGGCCATCTGCCGCTCCGGCGCGATGACGGTGGCCGAGGTCGCCGCCGTCGGGCTGCCCGCGGTCTACGTGCCGCTGCCGATCGGCAACGGCGAACAGCGGCTCAACGCGCTGCCGGTGGTCGACGCCGGCGCGGGCCTGCTGGTCGACGACGCCGAACTGACCCCGCAATACGTCGCGGGCAGCGTCGCCGACCTGCTGCTGGACGACGACCGGCTGGCCGCCATGACCGCCGCCGCAGCCGTCCTCGGCGGGCGCAACGCCGCCGAGCGGGTCGCCCGGTTGGCCCTGGACATCGCCGCGCAGGCCGGGCGCTGATGGCCGCCCCGCTGCCCGAGGAACTGACCCGGGTACACATGGTCGGCATCGGCGGCGCCGGAATGTCCGGCATCGCCCGGATCCTGCTGGACCGCGGCGCGCTGGTGTCGGGCTCGGACGCCAAGGACTCCCGCGCGCTGACCGCGCTGCGGGCCCGCGGCGCCGAGGTCCGGATCGGGCACGACCCGTCGGCCCTGGATCTGCTGCCCGGCGGCGCGACGGCCGTCATCACCACCCGCGCGGCGATCCCCAAGGACAACCCGGAGCTGGTGGAGGCCCGTCGTCGCGGCATTCCGGTGATCATGCGCCCGGTGGTGCTGGCCAAGCTGATGGCCGGACGGACCAGCCTGCTGGTCAGTGGCACCCACGGCAAGACCACCACCACCTCGATGCTGATCGTGGCGCTGCAGCACGCCGGTCTGGACCCGTCGTTCGCCGTCGGTGGGGAACTCGGCGGGGCGGGCACCAACGCCCATCACGGCAGCGGCGACATCTTCGTCGCCGAGGCCGACGAGAGCGACGGGTCGCTGCTGGAATACCACCCCGACGTGGCGGTGGTCACCAACATCGAGGCCGATCACCTGGACTTCTTCGGCGACGAGCAGTCCTACGTCGCGGTGTTCGACGCGTTCGTCGACCGGATCACCCCCGGCGGACTGCTGGTGGCCTGCGCCGACGATCCCGGCGCCGCGGCCCTGGCCCGACGGTCGGCGGCCCGCGGCATCCGGGTGCTGACCTACGGCGGTGACACCGAAGCGGCCGCCGCCCTCGGGACCGAGGCCGGCGCCATCCTGCTGGACTGGCAGCAGCAGGGCACCGGTGCGGTCGCCGAGATCGCGCTGTCCGGGGAATCCCACCGGCGGGCGATGCGGTTGTCGGTGCCGGGCCGGCACATGGCGCTCAACGCGCTGGCGGCGCTGCTGGCCGCCCGCGCGGCCGGCGCCCCGGTGCAGCGGGTGCTGGAGGGGCTGGCCACCTTCGAGGGGGTGCGGCGGCGTTTTGAACTGGTCGGGACCGCCGCCGGGGTTCGGGTGTTCGACGACTACGCCCACCACCCGACCGAGGTGCGCGCCGCGCTTTCGGCGCTGCGGACCCTGACCGAGCAGAGCGGTGGGGGACGCACCCTGGCCGTCTTCCAGCCGCATTTGTATTCCCGCACAAAGACTTTCGCCGACGAGTTCGCCGCCGCGCTGGACACCGCCGACGCGGTGTTCGTGCTGGATGTGTACGCCGCCCGCGAGCAGCCGATGGCCGGGGTGAGCGGCGAGACGATCGCCTCCCGGGTCACCGTGCCGGTCGGCTATGTCCCGGACTTCTCCGCGCTGCCCGGCCGGATCGCCGAGGTCGCCGTGCCCGGGGACGTGGTCGTCACGATGGGCGCCGGTGACGTCACGATGCTGGGCCCGGAGATTCTGACCGCGATCAACGCCCGCGCCGAGCGCGGTGCACCGGGGCGTCCCGGAGGCGTGTGATGAGCGACGGCGAACCCACGCCGGAGCCGGCCGGGCCCGCCGCATCCGCCGCGGGCCCGGCCGGCGATGCCGCCCCGGACGCGACCGACGCACCCGGCGACAACGCCGAGGGTGGTGCCGACTTCGAGGGCCCGCGCCGGCGGGCCCGGCGGGAGCGGGCCGAGCGGCGGGCGCTGACGGAGAAGGCCCGCGAGATCGAGACCGCGCGGCTGGAGGCCAAACGCAAGGTGCACCAGGCGAGCACCGAGCAGGTGCGGGGCCCGTCGCGCGGGGTGGTGCGCGGGCTCAAGGTCATGGTGTGGGGCGTGTTGGTGACGCTTCTGGTCATCGGCGTCGGGGTGGTGCTGTATCTGACCCCCCTGCTGTCGGTGCGCGACATCGTGGTGATCGGCACCGGCGAGGTCACCCGGGAGCAGGTGCTGGAGACCGCCGCGGTACCGATCGGAACACCGTTGCTGCAGGTGGACACCGACGCCGTCGCGGCCCGGGTGGCCGGCATTCGGCAGGTGGCCAGCGCGCGGGTGCAGCGCGAGTACCCGTCGGCGCTGCGAATCACCGTCGCCGAGCGGATTCCGGTGGCCACCAGGGACTTTCCCGACGGACCGCGGGTCTACGACCGCGACGGGGTGGATTTCGTCCTCGCCGCGCCGCCGGTGCACCTGCCCTACTTGGACGTCGACAACCCGGGTCCCAACGATCCGTCGACGATGGCGGCGCTGCAGGTGCTCACCGCGCTGCGCCCGGAGATCGCCGGTCAGGTCGGCCGGGTGGCCGCGGCGTCGGTGGCCTCGGTGACGTTGACGCTCACCGATGGCCGGGTGGTGATCTGGGGGACCACCGACCGCACCCCGGAGAAGGCCGGGAAGCTGGCCGCGCTGCTGACCCAGCCCGGGCAGACCTACGACGTCTCCAGCCCGGACCTGCCGACCGTCAAATAGTCGCGGCGCCGGGGGAGTTGCGGCCCCGCTGCGGGCAGCGGGGACCGCGGATCTGGACGCGACGGCACCCGCGAGCCGAAATCATCGGAAAAAACACGCCGGACACTCCGGCGCGCCTGCGCAACGGGTTCCGGTTATCGCCCTACGGTTCTGACTCATACAGAACTACTTGACATAACTCTAAGCCTACAGTTGAGGTTGAAGGTTTTGCAAGGGGTTCGACCGCAGACCGTGAAGAAAAATTTCTGGGAGGAAGACGACCAATGACCCCCCCGCACAACTACCTCGCCGTGATCAAGGTGGTCGGCATCGGCGGCGGCGGCGTCAACGCCGTCAACCGGATGATCGAGCAGGGCCTCAAGGGCGTGGAGTTCATCGCCATCAACACCGATGCCCAGGCGCTGCTGATGAGCGACGCCGACGTCAAGCTCGACGTGGGACGCGAGTCCACCCGCGGCCTGGGTGCCGGCGCCGACCCGGAGGTCGGGCGCAAGGCCGCCGAGGACGCCAAGGATGAGATCGAGGAGCTGCTGCGCGGCGCCGACATGGTCTTCGTGACCGCGGGCGAGGGCGGCGGCACCGGCACCGGCGGCGCACCGGTGGTTGCCACCATCGCCCGCAAGCTGGGCGCGCTGACCGTCGGCGTGGTCACCCGGCCGTTCTCCTTCGAGGGCAAGCGCCGCTCCAACCAGGCCGAAGCCGGCATCACCGCGCTGCGGGAGAGCTGCGACACCCTGATCGTCATCCCCAACGACCGGCTGCTGCAGATGGGCGATGCGGCCGTCTCGCTGATGGACGCCTTCCGCAGCGCCGATGAGGTGCTGCTCAACGGTGTCCAGGGCATCACCGACCTGATCACCACCCCCGGCCTGATCAACGTCGACTTCGCCGACGTCAAGGGCGTGATGAGCGACGCGGGCACCGCGCTGATGGGCATCGGCGCCGCGCGCGGCGACGGCCGGGCGCTCAAGGCCGCCGAGATGGCGATCAACTCGCCGCTGCTGGAGGCCTCGATGGAGGGCGCCCAGGGCGTGCTGCTGTCGGTCGCCGGCGGCAGTGACCTGGGCCTGTTCGAGATCAACGAGGCGGCCTCGCTGGTGCAGGACGCCGCACACCCCGACGCCAACATCATCTTCGGCACCGTGATCGACGATTCGCTCGGCGACGAGGTCCGGGTGACGGTCATCGCCGCGGGCTTCGAGGCGGGCTCGCCCAACAGCCGTACCCAGGCCGGTGCGCCGGCCGCCGCCGCCGCGCCCGGCGGCGCATTGTTCGGCACCGCGCGGGCCGGTGACGTCGGACGCCCGGCGAGCTCGCCGGCCTTCCCGGCCAACGACCCGACGCCCGCGCCGGCCTACTCCAACGGGGCGACGGTCAGCATCGGCGGGGCGGCGACGATGACGACGACGTCGACGTCCCGCCCTTCATGCGGCACTAGTGCCGCGGTGACCGCGAGGCTTCGCAGGGTAACCACCACTCGGGCCGGTGGGGTGTCGGTCGCACCGTTTGACACCTTCAACCTCGGCGACCACGTCGGGGACGATCCGGCCGCGGTGGCAGCCAACCGGCGTCGGCTGGCCGAGGCGATCGGCCTGCCGCCGGACCGGGTGGTGTGGATGAACCAGGTGCACGGTGATCGAGTGGTGCGCGTCGATGAACCGCGCGACACCGCCGTCGACGGCACCGACGCGCTGATCAGCACCGAACCGCGGCTCGCGTTGGCGGTCATCACCGCCGACTGCGTGCCGGTGTTGCTCGGCGACGTCCGGGCCGGAGTGATCGGCGCGGTGCACGCCGGCCGGGTCGGTGCGGCCAAGGGTGTGGTGGCCCGAACGGTGGAGGCGATGATCGCCGCTGGTGCCCGCCCCGAGGACATCTCGGCGCTGCTGGGCCCGGCCGTCAGCGGCGCCAACTATGAGGTGCCCACGGCGATGGCCGAGGAGGTCGAGGCCGCCCTGCCGGGCAGCCGAACCCGCACCGCTGCGGGCACCCCGGGGTTGGACCTGCGCGCCGGAATCGCAAGGCAGCTGGTCGATCTCGGCGTCACCGCGATCGACGTCGACACGCGTTGCACATTCGCCGACCGCAATCTGTTCAGCCACCGCCGCGGCGCGCCCACCGGGCGGCTGGCGTCGCTGGTGTGGATGGAATGACCGCCCCGCGGGCCCGCCGGGTCGCGCTCGCCGACGCGCTGACCGCCCTGCGGCGCCGACTCGAGGATGCCGCGGCGGCGGCCGGGCGCGACCCCGCCGGCATCGAGCTGCTGCCGGTCACCAAGTACTTTCCGGCCTCCGACGTCGAGGCCCTCGCGGCGCTGGGCTGCCGCGCGTTCGGCGAATCCCGCGACCAGGAGGCCGCGGCGAAGACGGCCGAGCTGGCCGGCCGGCTGCCGGCCGAGGTGCGCTGGCACATGATCGGGCGACTGCAGCGCAACAAGGTCCGCTCGGTGGCGCGGTGGGCCGACGTCGTGCACTCGGTGGACAGTGTTCGGCTCGCCGAGGCGCTGAGCCGGGCCGCCGTCGACACCCGGCCCGGCCCGCTGGGGGCCTACGTCCAACTCAGCCTCGACGGCGACGTCTCCCGCGGCGGTGTCGACGTCGCCGATCCCGCCGCGGTGGACGCGGTGTGTGACGCGGTGGCCGCCGCCGAGGGTCTGCGGCTGCTGGGCCTGATGGCGGTACCGCCGCGCGGGCGTGATCCCGCGCCGGCGTTCGCCCGGTTGTCCGCCGAGCAGCACCGGGTGCTGGCGACGCATCCGGAGGCCGACCGGCTGTCGGCCGGAATGTCCGGCGATCTGGAAATTGCCGTCAAATACGGATCGACGTGTGTGCGTGTCGGAACCGCGCTTATGGGGCAACGGCCACTAACGTCACCGGCAGTTGTCACTCCAGTCACATCTTCATCACACACACCAGAGTTGCCGCCGGGGTCACCGGAGCCACCGCTCTTTTGAGAAGGGTCATCACGATGAGCACACTGCACAAGGTCAAGGCCTACTTCGGGATGGCCCCGTTGGAGGACTACGAGGACGAGTACTACGAGGACGACCGCTCGTCGCGGGGTGGCTACGCCCGCCGTGAGGAGCGCTTCGCCGAGGAGGGCTACGACCGTGGCCCCCGCTACGACCACGAGTACGACCAGGGCCCGCGCCACGACGGCGACTACCCGCCGTCTGGCGGCTACCGCGGCGGCTACGAGGACGACCCGCGCTACCACGCGCCGCGCGAGTTCGACCGGCCCGCCCCGGCCCAGCGGTTCGCCCCGCTGCGCGGCGCAACCCACGGTGCGCTGGCGCGTGACCCCCGCCGGATGCAGACGCTGTTCGAAGAGGGCTCCCCGCTGTCGAAGATCACCACCCTGCGCCCCAAGGACTACAGCGAGGCCCGCACCATCGGCGAACGGTTCCGCGACGGCACCCCGGTCATCATGGACCTGGTGACGATGGACAACGCCGACGCCAAGCGACTCGTTGACTTCGCCGCCGGCCTGGCCTTCGCGCTGCGCGGATCCTTCGACAAGGTCGCCACCAAGGTGTTCCTGCTGTCGCCGGCCGACGTCGAGGTCACCCCCGAGGAGCGTCGCCGGATGGCCGAGGCCGGGTTCTACTCGCACTAGTGGCAGCGGGCCGCGCCGACGACGGTCGGTAGGCTCGATTCCGGCCGGGGCCCACAGCCCCGGCCGGTTGCCGTATGGCGGGTGACTCGGATCCATGGAATAGGACGTAACAGGTGGCTGTCTTCTTCGAGATTCTGGGTTTCGCGCTCTTCCTGTTCTGGCTGCTGCTGATCGCCCGCATCGTCATCGAGTTCATCCGCTCGTTCAGCCGGGACTGGCGGCCCAGCGGCGCGGTGGTGGTGATCCTGGAGGTCATCATGAGCCTCACCGATCCGCCGGTGAAGCTGCTGCGCCGGCTGATCCCGCAGCTGACCATTGGAAACGTCCGGCTGGACCTGTCCATCATGGTGTTGCTGCTGGTGGCCTACATCGGGATGAACATGGCCTTCTCCGCCGCCCGATAGCGGCCGAGGGCGGCGGGGGATTCGCCGCCGGCCCGGCCCGTGGAAATCCGAAGAATCCGTCTTAATTCTTGGTCTGATCGCGACCGGCGGGTCAGGTGTGACAGGATGGACTCCAGTTACAGATCGGCTAGCCATCGGCTGTCGTTCTAAACTCGTTGATCGGTCCGACCGCAATTGACTTCAAGGGGGCAGGGATGCCGCTCACACCCGCCGACGTTCACAACGTCGCGTTCAGCAAGCCACCGATCGGTAAGCGTGGCTATAACGAGGACGAGGTCGACGCCTTCCTCGACTTGGTCGAGGCCGAGCTCTCGCGGCTGATCGAGGAGAACGCGGATCTGCGTCAGCGGGTCAGCGAGCTCGACCAGGAAGTCGTCTCGGCCCGTGCCGGTGGCGGCAGCACCCAGGCCATCCCGCTGTACAAGGAGCCCGAGCCGGCCCCGGCCCCCGTCGTCGAGACCCCGGCCCCGGCCGCCGTCCCCGGCGAAGAGGCCCACGTCAAGGCCGCCAAGGTGCTCGCGCTGGCTCAGGACACCGCGGACCGGCTGACCGGCAGCGCCCGCGCCGAGGCCGACAAGCTGCTCAGCGACGCCCGGACCAACGCCGATGCGATGGTCACCGAGGCCAAGTCGACCGCCGAGACGACACTGGCGGATTCCCGCAGCCGCTCGGAGGCCATGCTGGCCGACGCGCAGACCCGGTCGGAGACCCAGCTGCGTCAGGCTCAGGAGAAGGCCGACGCACTGCAGGCCGACGCCGAGCGCAAGCACGCCGAGATCATGGGCACCATCAACCAGCAGCGCACCGTGCTGGAGGGCCGCCTGGAGCAGCTGCGTACCTTCGAGCGCGAGTACCGCACCCGGCTGAAGACCTACCTGGAGTCCCAGCTGGAGGAACTCGGTCAGCGCGGCTCGGCCGCGCCGGTCGACTCCGGTGCCGGCCAGGATGGTGGCTTCAACCAGTTCAACCGCGGCGCGAACTAGCCCCACTCGCGTTTTCAGGTTGCCCCGGGAAGGGATGAACCCCCAATGCTGATCGTTGCACTGGTGCTTGCCGTCATCGGCCTGGCGGCCCTGGTCACCGCGGTTGTCACCAGCAATGAACTGGTGGCCTGGATCTGCATCGGATCCAGTGTGCTCGGGGTGATCCTGCTGATCATCGACGCCATCCGGGAGCGTCAGCGCGGGGAAGCCCCGGCCGTCACCGAGGAGTCCGAGGAGTCCGACGAGGCGGCCGATGTCGACGACGAGACCGTCGAGGACACCTACGAGACCTTCGACGCCGACTTCCCGGGTGCCGGGGCTGATTCCGGTGCTGCCGACGAAATCGATTCCGCGGCAGCGGATTCGGAGGACGCCGTGGATCCGGTCGAGCTGTCCAAGGAGTCGGACCCGGGGCCGCAGGCCGAGGCGATCGAGGACGCTGAGGTCGAGTCCGACGAGGCCGGCGATGCGCTTTCCGAGGCCGTCGACGACGCTGAAGCAGACGACGCTGAAGCAGACGATGCAGCAGCAGACGATGCAGCAGCAGAGGATGCTGAATCTGCCGACGCTGAAGCCGGCGAGGCGGAAGCCGCGGCGGAGGATGCCTCAGCCGACGCCGAGGCGGCCGCCGACGACGCCGCCGAGACCGACGCCGAATCGGCCGACGGCAAGTAGCACCGCCCGGCCTCGGCCGCCGCAGATTGCCGCGGTCGACCCGCCCTGCGCCGTCGTAGCCTGAGATCGGCGCCGGTCACCATCGTCCGGCCGATTCGCCGACGTGGAGGGCAAAAAGTCCGATGTCCCGTCGATTCTCCCGCAGCTCCGAGACTGGCACCCCGACCCTTGAGCAGCGCCACGCCGCGGTGCGCCGCGCGGCTGCCGACGCGCTGGCCCGCCGCGGCATCACCGTGACGCCCGCACCCGAGGACGCCCCCGGCGACGACTGGTTCGTCGGCAGCGACGGCATGCAGTACCGCCTGTACAACCTGCAGTTGCAGTGCGCGCAGCTGCCGGCCCAGGACTGGCCGCGGGTCGTCGAGGGCCACTTCGGCCGGCTGCTCGCCGGCCGCACCGCCGCGCGGCCGGCCGACCTGGACGACGCCGAACTGCTCGCCCAGATCCGCACCCGGCTCAACCCGCCCGAGGTCGGCGCCATGGTGTCGATGAGTTATGCCCGACCGGCGTTCGGTGGGTTGCTTGCCGGGCTGAGCCGGGACCTGCCCACCACCGTGCACACCGTCGGTGACCAGGACGTCGCCGGGCGTGATCTCGACCTTGCTCTACCAGGCCGGCCAGCGCAACACCGACGCCGAGCCGATGAGCCTGCAGCGGCTCGACCACGGCGTCGTCGCGGTCACCGGGGAGTCCTATTTCATCGCCTCCAAGGCGCTGAACATCCCGGCGCTGATCCGCCACCGCGCTCGGCGGTGTGCCACACCGATTCCATGACGGTGCAGGGGACGCTCGGCAACACCTTCCCGCGCACCCCGGGCCATGAGGTCGCCGGCGAGGTCGACGCCATCGGTGACGGCGTGACCGTGTGGAGAGTCGGTGACCGGGTCGGCGTCGGCGCATTCGGTGGTTGCGACTTCACCTGCGAGCCGTGCCGCCGAGGTGATTTCATTTCCTGTGAGGATCGCAAGACGGCCGGAGCCAGCTACGACGGCGGCTACGCCGAGTAGCTGGTCGCCCCTGCGGAAGCGCTCGCACGAATTCCCGCGACCCTGTCCTATGTGGACGCCGCCCCGCTACTCTGTGCGGGCATCACGACGTTCAATGCCCTGCGCAACTCAGTCGCGCGGCCGGGGGACCTCGTCGGGATACTCGGGGTCGGCGGCCTCGGCCACCTCGGTACTCAGTTTGCTGCCAAGATGCGGTTGGAAGTTGTCGCGATCGCACGCGGTCACGACAAGGAACCACTGGCCAAAGAGCTTGGCGCGCACCACTACATCGATTCGAGGGCATCCGACGTCTCGCGAAACTGAAGATGCTCGGTGGCGCCAAGGTGATGCTGTCGACGGTCACCGCCCCCGGTGCGATGACGTCTGTGCTGGATGGGTTGAAGCCGCCAGGCCAACTGCTGGTGATTGGGGCGTCCGCCGATCCGATACAGGTGCCGCCGATCGCACTGATCATGAGGTCGATCGCTGTGCAGGGCCGCGCGTCCGGAACTTCGCAGGACTCGGAGGACACGCTGCGCTTTTCGGCGCTGACCGGGGTACGGCCGATGGTCGAGACGATGCCGCTCAGCCAGGCCGAGGCCGCCTACGGCCGGATGATGAGCGGCGATGCGCGCTTCCGCATGGTTCTCACGATGAACTGAGGGCCAAGTGCGCCCGAGATCACCGGTGTCCCAGGGGTGCGCCACTGGTGGACCGGTTACTGAATCTTGTAGCGACGACGAACACGATCGCCCAGCTCGGCGGCCGTGATGGCACCGCGGACATAGTCGTCTTGATCCGCACGAGTGTCCGCGGTGCTGCGCGAGCCTTCAAGTTCGGAACTGCGCCGAATCGAGCGGATGACCTTGGCGCGGCGCTCCGTCTGCTCCGCTTCGGTCATAGCAGGCTTTTCCATTCGCATGGTGAAGAAATTGTGTCCGAGGGGGGACTTGAACCCCCACGCCCGTTAATAGGGCACTAGCACCTCAAGCTAGCGCGTCTGCCATTCCGCCACTCGGACATTGCCCGCCTCGTGCAGCGGGCAGCTAAGGCTATCGGATGGCCCCCGCGAAGCCCAAACCAGCCGGGCCGGACCGCCGGTCCGCTTCGGGCGCACGTCCCGACCCCGGGGTGGTAGGAAAGATACTGTGACCGTCCCCGCCCGGCCCGCCGATGAGGTCGTCGAACTCGTCAGCACCCTGATCCGGTTCGACACCACCAACACCGGGGAGCCGGCCACCACCAAGGGGGAGGCCGACTGCGCGCACTGGGTGGCCGCCCAGCTGCAGGCCGCCGGCTACGAGACCAGCTACGTCGAATCCGGGGCGCCCGGACGCGGCAACGTCTTCGCGCGGCTGCCGGGTGCCGACCGTGACCGGGGCGCCCTGATGATCCACGGTCACCTCGACGTGGTGCCCGCCGAGGCCGCGGACTGGAGCGTGCACCCGTTCTCCGGCGCCGTCACCGACGGTTATGTGTGGGGCCGCGGCGCGATCGACATGAAGAACATGGTCGGGATGATGATCGCCGTCGCCCGGCACTTCAAGAGCGCCGGGGTGGTGCCGCCCCGGGACCTGGTGTTCGCCTTCGTCGCCGACGAGGAGGCCGGCGGCAGCTTCGGCTGCAAATGGCTGGTGGAGAACCGTCCCGACCTGTTCGACGGGGTGACCGAGGCGGTCGGGGAGGTCGGCGGCTTCTCCCTGACCGTGCCGCGCGCCGACGGTGGGGAACGCCGGCTGTACCTGATCGAAACCGCCGAGAAGGGCATGCAGTGGATGCGGCTGACCGCCCGCAGGCACGCCGGGCACGGCTCGTTCGTGCACGAGGACAACGCGGTCACCGCGCTGGCCGAGGCGGTGGCGCGGCTGGGCCGGCACCAGTTCCCGATCGTGCTGACCGACCCGGTCCGCGAGTTCCTCGAAGCGGTGGCCCAGGAAACCGGTCACGCCTTCGATCCGCAGTCCCCGGACCTCGACGGCACCGTCGCCAAGCTCGGCCCGATCGGCCGGATCATCGGCGCGACCCTGCGCGACACGGCCAATCCGACCATGCTGCGCGCCGGCTACAAGGCCAACGTCATCCCGGCCACCGCCGAGGCCGTGGTGGACTGCCGGATCCTGCCGGGGCGACGGGCCGCCTTCGAGCGTGAGCTCGATGAGATCCTCGGGCCCGATGTCGAGCGCGAGTGGATCACCGAATTATCCTCGTATGAAACGACTTTCGACGGTGATCTGGTCGAGGCGATGAACGACGCGCTGCTGGCCACCGACCCCGAGGCGCGCACGGTGCCCTATATGCTCTCCGGTGGAACCGATGCCAAGCACTTCGCCCGGCTGGGGATCCGCTGCTTCGGCTTCATCCCGCTGCGGTTGCCGCCGGAGCTGGACTTCGCGGCGCTGTTCCACGGCGTCGACGAGCGGGTCCCGGTGGATTCGCTGATCTTCGGCACCGAGGTGCTGGCCCGGTTCCTGCAGCACTGTTGACACGAGAAAGGGTGCGCCCGTGGCGTTTCCGTACGACCCGTATGAGTTCCTGCCCGCGCTGCCGAGCTTCACGCTCACCAGCGAGTCCATCACCGACGGGGCGCCGCTGGCGCTGCCGCAGGTCAGCGGAATTTTCGGGGCCGGCGGCCAGGACGTGTCCCCGCAGCTGAGCTGGTCGGGCTTCCCCGAGCAGACCCGCAGCTTCGCCGTCACGGTCTACGACCCGGACGCCCCGACCGCGTCGGGCTTCTGGCACTGGGCGGTGGCCAACCTGCCCGCCACCGTGACCGATCTGCCCGCCGGTGTCGGCGACGGCAGCCTGTTGCCCGGTGACGCGCTCACCCTGGCCAACGACGCCGGCCTGCGCCGCTACCTGGGCGCCGCCCCGCCGGCCGGCCACGGCGTGCACCGGTACATCGTCGCCGTGCACGCCGTCGGCGTGGAACGCCTGGACATCCCCGCCGACGCCACTCCGGCGTTCCTGGGCTTCAACCTGTTCGGCAACGCCATCGCGCGGGCCCTGCTTCACGGCACCTACCAGCAGTAGGCGGTTCCCCGGCGGCGCATTCGGCGGGGTCTCGACAACTTTCGGGTGCCGAGGATTTACCCTCGGATGGTGACAGAGCTCTGCTGGCGGACGGCGCCGAGACCGGCGGTCTGGGCGCAGATCGACGCCGTGCTGTCGCGCCCCGAGCATCGCGGCGTCGCGCTGATCGGCCCGGCCGGGGTCGGCAAGACCGCGCTGGCCCGGCAGTTGGCCGACCGGCACGCCGCCGACCCGCGCGCGGTCACCCGCTGGATCGCCGCCACCGCCTCGGCCAGTCACATCCCGTTCGGGGCGTTCAGCCACCTGCTCGAGCTGGCCCCGGCCGCCGAATCGGCGGCGTTGCTGCGGGCCGCTCGGGTGTCGCTGTGTCAGAACGTCGACGAACGCCGGATGCTGATCGTCGTCGACGATGCGCAGCACCTCGACGCCATGTCGGCGACGCTGCTGCACCAGCTGATGTTCCACTCCCGGATCCGGCTGGTGCTGACCCTGCGCGACGACGACGGCGTCCCGCCGGATGCGGTCACCGCGCTGTGGAAGGACCAACTGGTCACTCGCATCGACATCGGCCCGCTGGCCGCCGCGGAGACCACCGAGCTGGTGGAATCGGTGCTGGGCGGTCCGCTGGAGAGCAGCACCGCCGACCGGCTGTTCGCGATCAGCGACGGCAACCCGCTGTTCCTCCGGCACCTGGTGGACCAGGCGGTGCGCACCGAAGCGCTGCGCAGTGTGCACGGCGTCTGGCAACTGCGCGGCGAGACGACGCTGTCGATGCCGCTGGCGACGCTGATCCGTCGCCGCCTTGACCTGCTGCCACCGGGCGCGCTCAACGTGCTGCGCTACCTGGCCATCGACGCACCGCTGGCGGTGCGGGATCTGGTCGCCCTGACCGGCGCCGACGCCGTCGAGCAGGCCGAAACCGCGGGGGCGGTGACGGTCACGGTGCGCGGCGACGGGGAGATGGTGCTGCCCAAGCACCCGCTCTACGCCGAGTGCATCCGCAGCGAGCTCGGGGTGCTCACCCGGCGGCGGATCAGCACCGAGCTGGTCGCCCAGATCGCCGACCGCGGCCCCGAGCACGTCAGCGACCGGCTTCGGCTGGCCGAGCTGTCGCTGGAGACCGACGCCCCGCTGGAGGGCTACGAGTTGCTCGGCGCGGCCTGGGAGGCGATGCGCCTGGGCGACCTGCAACTGGTCGAGACCCTGGCGCTGGGCGCGCTGCACGGCAAGGACAGCCTGTACGCGCGGCTGCCGCTGGCGCATTCGCTGGCCTGGCAGGGCCGCGGCGCGGAGGCCGACGCGGTGCTCGCCGAGATCGACATCGACACACTGTCCGAGGGAGACCTGGTGGCCTGGGTGCTGCCCAAGGCGGCCAACCAGTTCTGGATGCAGGGCCAGTCCCAGCACGCCCGCAAACTGCTCGCCGACATCCGGGCCCGGGTCAGCGACCCCGGCGGTCGCGACGTGATTGACGCCTTGGCGGCCACCTTTGCGCTGAACTCCGGGGAGGTGGTCGACGCGCTGCACACCGCAGAGCGGGTACTGATCTCCGACAGTGCCGAGGATCTCGCGATCGCCTGGGCGTCGGCCACCGCGGCCCTGTCGAACGCCCGGATGGGCCGGCCCGAACCGGTTCCCGCGCTGGCCGAACGGGGCCTGCGGATGCTGCCACCGGGCCTGCTGCGCTTCACCATCGGGCTGGGCCAGACCACCGCCGCCCTGCTGCACGGCGACGTCGACCAGGCCGAGGCGATGGCCCGCGGCTGTCTGGAGTTCGCCGGGATCCAGCAGCCCGGCCGCGCCATCGCCGACATCCTGCTGTCCACCGTGCTGGTGGCCCGCGGCGCACTGGCCGAGGCCTCGGCCCTGCTGGTGCAGAGCGCGGTGGCGCTCACCGACACCGGGTACTCCTGGGGTCCGCTGGCACTGATGCTGCAGGCCCGGGTGCTCGGCCAGCGCGGCGACCACGCGGCCGCCGCCGCGGTGCTGGAGCGGGCCGAGGAAGTCTTCGGGATGCGCTCGGCGATGTACGGCCCGGAGCTCGAGCTGGCCCGGGCCTGGACCCATGCCGCCCGTCGCGACCTGCCCGCGGCGATCGCCTCGGCGCGCGCCGCCGTCGTCGCCGCGGAGCGCTCCGGTCAGCTCGGGGTGGCCGCTCTCGCCCTGCTCGACGCCGTCCGGCTGGGCGACGGCCGGGCCGCGGACTGGGCTCCGCGGATCACCGGCCGGCTGGCCGCCGAGCTGCCGGCCCGGATCGCCCGGTACGCGCGGGCGCTGGCCGACGGCGACGCCGCCGCGCTGGAGCAGGTGGCCGACGAGTTCGCCGCCGACGGCCAGCTGCCCGCGGCCGCCGACGCCGCCGCGCAGGCCAGCCTGCGGCACGCCGCGGCCGGATCCGCGCCGGGGGAGTTGCGGGCCCGCAACGCCGCGGCGATGTGGTCGGCGGCCTGCGGCTCGCCGGTCACGCCCGCGCTGGAACGCGCGCTGGCCCCGCTGCCGCTGACCGAGCGGGAACGCGGCATCGCCGTGCTGATCGCCGAGGGACTCAGCAACAAGGCGATCGCCGAGCAGCTGTGCCTGTCGGTGCGCACCGTGGAGGGCCACGTCTACCGGTCCTGCACCAAGCTCGGTGTCGCCGATCGGCTCGGCCTGGCCGCCGCCGTCAGCGGCGGCGCGCTCGGTGCCGCCGAGGCGCCGCGCTGACCGCCGCTCAGGCGTTGAGCTGCTCGAGGATGTAGCCGAACACATCGCGGGCGGCGTAGCGGCCCAGGAACATATCGAGGTGGCCGTAGCCCGGGAGCACCTGCACCGACTGTTGCCCGGCCGGGCGGTGGCGCCGCAGGTAGGCGAGGGTGGCGTGCTGACTGAGCGGCAGGAAACAGCGATTCTCGTCGCCGGTCAGCAGCGCGATCCGGGCATCGGTGCGGGGCGGGTGGTCAAGCAGATCCGGGGGCAGCACGGCGAACTGCCCGGTCGGCACCAGCCGGCCGGCCCGCACCGAACGCGCCATCTGGCGAAAGAAGCTCATCGGCACGTCGGCGAACTCGTTGCGCAGCCAGTCGTGGGTGGCCTCGGAGAGGTTCTCGTGGGACCACAGCCCGGGCCGGCCGGAGCCGTAGGTGAAGCTGATCATCCGGCACGAGCTGTTCTCGCATTCGTGGTGCGACGCGTGCACGACGGCGACCAGCGCCCGGGCCACCAGGTTCGGCGAGGGATGGCCGGGCTCTTCCCAGCGGGTGTCGAGGTAACGCAGCAGCGGGGCGACCACCGGCACCAACCAGCTCAGTTTGAACCGTGACCACGGCGGCACCACCGGGTGCAGCGACATCGAGTTTGCGACGATGTTGTCCACCTCGGGCAGCAGGCCCGCGGTCACCGCCAGCATGAAGCTGCTCGATCCCTGGCAGTGCACCACCGCCTTGACGGTGTCGGCGCCGGTGAGCTCCCGGATCTTGCGCACCGCGCGCGGGTGGTCATAGAAGGCGGCCTGGTCCAGGTTCCATTCGTTGCGCGGCACGTCGATGCTGGCCCGCCAGTTCTCCAGCCAGACGTCCCAGCCGTCGTCGAGCAGCGCGTCGACGACGGTCACCGGCTCGGGCGGCCGGAACAGTGCCGCGCGGACACCGGCGCCCGGGATCAGCAGCACCGGCCCCTTGCGGGCGGGCTTCGGTCCGCGAACCCGCTTGAGGTTCAACGGCATTCCGTCCCCGGCGACGAAATCGACGGTGTCGGTGACGGGCGCGGCGACGGTCACACCGAATACCGCCGGTACGGGCCGCGGTACGCGGCGAACAGCTGGCGGCCGAAGAACACCCCGAAGCGGGCCAGCTCGGCAGACTCGCCGCGCAGCGTGGTCAGCTGCCGGGCGAACATCGGTGCGGTCAGCCGCAGAATGCCGCGGCCGTACTCATCGGTCCGCCCGGCCTCGTCCTGCGGCCAGTCGACGTGGCCGCGCAGCAGCCGGGTGTAGAGCGTGGTGGTGTCCGGCCACAGGTCGGGGCCGTGGTCGTCGCCGACGTCCTTGTGACCCAGCAGCGTCATGGCGGTGCCGGTCATGGTGTGGAACGGCAGCCGGTAGCGCATGGTGTAGCGGCCGCGCCGGGCCGGCGCGAACAGCCCGAAGGTGCCGCCGTCGGCGACCGGACGCGGGGTGGGCCCGAATTCCTTGACCAGGATCGTGCCGGTGGCGGCCATCTGGTGGTTCGGGTCGGCGATGACCGCGGCGACGTTGGGGGCGCTGATCGTCAACCGGAACGCCAGCCGAAAGCCGTCCGCGCGCCCGAGCAGATCGCCGGTGTCGTAGCCCGGTGCGCCGGGTGCGTAGAACCCGCGCATGGTCTCGGTGAAGGCGACGCTCACGGCTGCACCACCGGTGGCCAGTCGGCCGGATCGCCGTGCTCGATCAGCTGCCGGGCGGCGCGCCGGGCGAACGCGGCGATCGTCATCGACGGGTTGGCGCCGACCGGGCCCGGGAACACCGATCCGTCGCAGATCCGCAGGCCGGGGACACCGCGGACCCGGCCGAACCCGTCGACCACCCCCGCTGACCGGTCGGTGTCGGCTGGGCAACCACCGAGCGGATGCACGCTGATCACCCGGCGGAACCGGTAGGTGGGGTTCAGCGTCAGCCGGCCGCCGAGCTGTTCGGCGAGCCGGCGCATCCGATCCACCAGGATGTCGAAGTATTCCGCGGAGGATCGGGTGGACCAGGTGTTGTTCATCATCGCCGGCCGGGCGCGGTCCAGGTACAGGGTGCCGTCGGCGACGTCCAGGCCCATGCCCAGCACCGGCAGGCCGTGCGAGGTCACCGTGGGCCGGCCGAGGAATTCGCTGAGCTCGGCCGACAGCGAGGTGTCCGAGCGGTGAAACCGGCGCCCGAGCGCCTCGCCGACAATCACCTTCGCCATCTTCGGCAACCGCCGCAGCGAGGCCGCGGTGTCGGTCAGCCAGGCCGCGAACTCCGGGTATCCGGCGTCCTGCAGGTACATGCCGAAGTCGGTGGGATCGCCGGTCTCGGTGTCGTCGGGGAACCCGAGGTAGGAGGTGATCACCGGCCCCCGCCAGCCGGTCAGCGACGCGGTGGTGCCGAGGATGAAACCGAGCAGGTCACCGTTTCCACAGAACCGGGATCCCAGCACCGGGTTGTGCAGGCCCAGGGCGGCGCGGTTGCGCAGCATCAGGTAGGTGCTGCCCAGGGTGCCTGCGGCGAGCACCACCTGCCTGGCGGTGATGACGTGCTCCGACGGCGGGGGGCTGGGTTCGGCCGGATCCGCCGGCGGCGCCGGATACACCCGCAGCGCCACCTCGAATCCCCCGTCGGTGGGGGCGATGCCGGTGACCTCGGTGCGGGTGTGCAGCACCGCGCCGCGCGCGGCGGCCATGGACAGGTAGGTGTGGTCCATGCTGTTCTTGGCGCCCTCATTGCAGCCGACGTCGCACTCCCCGCACATCCGGCAGGTGCGGCGGGGCTGGCCGAACAGGTTGGGGTAGCCGGGATCGGGCACCGGGGCGCCGATCGCGGGCCGGTCGGGGCCGGCGCGGAACTGGACGGCCAGCGGCGCGGCGCGGGCCCCGTCGACGCGGCGGAAGGCGGCGGTCTTGGGCAGCCGAAAGGCCGGATCCAGCGGCTCCGGCCCGGTGGGCAGTTCCTGGACGTCGAGGACGGCCTGGACGGCGTCGTAGTGCGGATCGAGGTCGGCGCGGGTGAACGACCAGGTTTCGCTGACCCCGGGCCGGTACGGATGGGGCTGGTTGCGGAACCAGGCGTCGGGCTTGCGCAGCATCACGTTGGCGTAGATCAGCGAACCGCCGCCCAGCCCGGCGGCCACCACGGTCTCCAGCCCGCGGAAGCTCCACACGTCGAACATTCCGTGCAGACCGGCCTTCGGGTCCCAGAAATTCGTGGCGAACCCGGCCGGTCCGCGGGGGAAGCTGCCCGGCGGGTAGTGGTTGCCGCGTTCGACCACCGTCACCCGGGTACCCGCGGCCGCGAGTTCGGCCGCGACGACCGAACCGCCGAACCCGGATCCGATCACCAGCACGTCGGTGTTCGCGGGAACTTCGCCGATGTGAAAGCTCATCCCGACCCCCTGGCCAATCCCCAAACTGCCGGAAATAAGTTAACCGCGCGGCACCGACAAAGCTCCGGGATTTTGGCAATACCCGCAGCTGAGGTGGGGAAAACCCAACGTGGACCGGGCGACCCCTCGTCGGTATCGCCCGGTCCACGTTGGGGCACACCGGACGGCGGACGGACGCGGCTTACGCGCCCCCCAGCTCTGCGACCCGGCCGTCCTGCCCCTCAACAAACCGTCCGCTGTGCCTTGAAAAGAAGATTACGTAGCCATCGGTCGGGTGGCATGCGTAGTCACTACCTGTTTTCGACGGGAACGAAACCGCGGCCTTGCGGGCCGCGGATCGGGCCGCCACAGACGGCCGCGCCGGGGGCCGCGGCGAGGCCGCGAGGGCCGCGGCGGGGCCGCGAGGGTCAGGGTGCGGCCGACCCGACCGCCTCGCTCAGCGCGGCGAAACCCCCCGCACGCAGGCGTTCGGCGATGCCGTCCTGGATCCGCTTGGCGTACAGGCCGCCGCCGTAGATGAAGCCGGTGTAGCCCTGCAGCAGCGCCGCGCCGGCGGTGATGCGTTCCCAGGCCTGATCGGCGGTTTCGATGCCGCCGACGCTGACCAGGGTCAACCGGCCGCCGACCCGGGCGTGCAGCCGGCGCAGCACCTCCAGTGACCGGCGGGCCACCGGCGGGCCGGAAATCCCGCCGGCCCCCAGTTCGGCGGCGCCCGGGGTGCGCAAACCGTCCCGCGAGATGGTGGTGTTGGTGGCGACGATGCCCGCCAGCCCCAGCTCGACGGCCAGGTCGGCCACCGCGTCGACGTCCTCATCGGACAGATCCGGGGCGATCTTCACCAGCACCGGGGTGCCCGCGGCGGCGACCTCGGCCAGCACCCCGGCCAGGATCGGGCGCAGTGACTCCACCGCCTGCAGGTCGCGCAGCCCCGGGGTGTTCGGGGAGCTGACGTTGACCACCAGATAGGACGCCAGCGGGCCCAGCAGCCGGGCGCTGGCCCGGTAGTCCTCGACCGCGTGTTCCGGCGCGGTGAGCTTGGTCTTGCCGATGTTCACCCCGATCGGCACATCCGGGTGGTGGCCGGCCAGCCGGGTGGCCAGCGCGGCGGCGCCGTCGTTGTTGAAGCCCATCCGGTTGAGCAGCGCCCGATCGGCCGGCAGCCGGAACAACCGGGGCGACGGATTGCCGGGTTGGGCGGCCGCGGTCACGGTGCCGACCTCGGCGTAGCCGAATCCGAGGGCGCCCCAGGCGTTCAGTCCGTGGCCGTCCTTGTCGAAGCCGGCGGCCAGACCCAGCGGGCCGGGGAACCGCACCCCGAAGACGGTGCTGGCCAGGATCGGGTCGGTGGGGGCCAGCCGGGCGGTGAGCCGGGCGCGCACCGGGGCGGGTGCGGTGGCCGCCCGCAGCGCCGCGAACACCATCGTGTGGATGCGCTCCGGGGGCACCCGGAACATCGCCGAGCGCAGCAACTCATACATCTAGGGTCCCACCACCTGATCGGCCAACGGGTTTCGGGTTTTCTTGCGACGCAACAGGACTCGGCCAGATCCGTCGCTGTAGAGGCGCACCCGGGTCAGTTCCCAGCCGCGGTACTGCGCCTCGATCGACAGTCGGGTGGACGCGGTCAGCCGGGTCACGTCCGCGGGCAGCCGCAGCGGTATCCACTCGTAGTCCTCGGACAGCTCGGCTGCCCAGGCCGCGGGCAGCCGCCCCCGGTACGCCGAGCTCACTGGCGGCCCGACGCGTTCGGGATCACCTGCACCCCGTCACCGCGGGTGGACACCGCATACAGGGTGTCGGTGCCGTCGTCGTAGGCCAGCAGATCCGGTTGCCGCACGCTGGGATGGCGCACCTTCTCCACCGGGATGCCGGTGGACAGGTCATAGCCCACGATCTGGTTGTTGGCGGTGGTGGAGACCCAGGTCAGGGTGGCCGAGCCGGCCAGCCCGTAGGGCACGCTGTGCACCGGGTAGCGCTGCCGCATGATCAGCGGGTCGACCCCGAACGCGAGCAGTTCGTTGCCGCGGCTGTCGGTCACCAGGACCCGGCCGACCGGGTCGGCGACCATCATGGTGGCGCCCTCCCCGGCCCGCAGCGCCTGGTCCTGACCGCCGTCGGACTTGAGCTCGGTCACCAGGGTCTGCCCGCGATCGAGCACCAGCACGGTGTCGTCGTGCACCGCCAGCATGTCGACCCGGGCGAAGATCTTCGAGGAGTGCGCGACGGCCGAGGGGCCGTCGAGCACGACCACCGTGCCGTCGGCCGCGCCGAGCACCAGTGCGCCGTCGGCGCGCCGCACGATGGCGGTGAATTCGGCGTCCGGCCGACCCTGGACGTCCACCCGGGTCGCCGAGCCGGCCGTCAGGTCGACGGTGAAATAGCCGCCGCGGGCGGCCAGCAGGGCCCGGCCGGGTCCGTCGCCGGCCAGCGCGGTCACCGACGCGTCGCCGCCGGGCAGCGCGACGGTGCGCGCCGCGGGCTGCTCGCCGAACAGCCGCAACGCCGGCGTCGGGCCGCCGGCCAGCACCACCAGCGAGCGGGTACCCGGATCGAAGATCGCCGACTGCGCGGTGCCCTGCATGGGGCGGATCTGGCCGGCCGGGGTGACGACGGTCGCCGGGGAATCGGCGGCCCGGCCCGGCTCGATGGTCCGCGGGGTGGCCAGCGGCTCGTTGCCCGAACAACCGGTGAGCAATGCCAGCGCGGTCAGGCCGGCAACGGCCAGCCGGGCGGTGCGGGCGGCGTAAAAGGGCACGGCGTTCTCCGGGTCGGTGACGGGTCCGGTCGAGTCTATGCCGCCGGGCCCCGATGCCCGGCGGCCGAGCGTCCGAAGCGGCTCCGGCGCCGGTGCTGCGACGCCGGTGGAATCGAGCGGTACGGTCGTCGGCGTGGATACAGCCGTGGCGGCGATGTCGTGGACGCAGATGATCGTGCTGTCCGTCGTGCAGGGCCTCACCGAGTTTCTGCCGGTCTCCTCGTCCGGGCACCTGGCCATCACCTCCCGGCTGTTCTTCTCCGCCGACGCCGGGGCGTCGTTCACCGCGGTGTCCCAGCTCGGCACCGAACTGGCCGTGCTGGCGTACTTCGCCAAGGACATCGTCCGGATCGTGCGGGCCTGGTTCGCCGGCTTGCGGAACCCGGCGCGACGCAGCGACCCCGACTACCGGCTGGGCTGGTACGTCATCATCGGCAGCGTCCCGATCGTCATCATCGGGGTGGCGTTCCAGCAGCTCATCCGTGGCGACGTGCGCAACCTGTGGATCGTCGCGAGCGCGATGATCGGGTTCTCCCTGGTGATCGCCGCCGCGGAATATCTGGGCCGGCAGACCCGCCGCGTTGAGGACCTCACCGCGCGCGACGGCCTGCTGGTCGGCCTGGCCCAGTGCCTGGCGCTGGTGCCGGGGGTGTCCCGGTCGGGGGCGACGATCAGCGCCGGGCTGTTCCTCGGCATGGACCGCGCGCTGGCCGCCCGGTTCGGCTTCCTGCTGGGGATTCCCGCGGTGTTCGCCTCGGGCCTGCACGAACTGCCCAACGCCTGGCGGCCGGTGACCGAGGGGATGAGCGCGACGGGCCCGCAGCTGCTGGTCTCGGTGCTGCTCACCTTCGTCATCGGGTACGCGGCGATCTCCTGGCTGCTGCGCTTTGTCAGCAACCACAGCATGTACTGGTTCGTCGGCTACCGGATCCTGCTCGGGACCGTGGTGCTGGTGCTGCTGGGCACCGGGGTGCTGGCGGCGACATGACGGTCATCCTGCTGCGACACGGTCGTTCGGTCGCCAACACCGCGCACACGCTGGCCGGGCGCACCCCGGGGGTGGACCTCGACGACCGCGGCCGAGCGCAGGCCCGCGACCTGATCGACCGGGTGGCCGGGCTGCCGATCGCGGCGCTGGTGCGTTCGCCGCTGCGGCGCTGCGGGGCCACCCTGGAACCGCTGTCGGCGCAGCTGGGCCTGGACCCGGTGCTCGACGACCGGCTGGTCGAGGTCGACTACGGGGCCTGGACGGGCCGGTCGCTGGCCGAACTGGCCACCGAGCCGCTGTGGCGGGTCGTCCAGCAGCAGCCCAGCGCCGCGGTGTTTCCCGACGGCGAGGGGCTGGCCGCCGTGCAGAGCCGCGCGGTCGCCGCGGTCCGTGAGCATGACGGCAGGCTGGCCGAGGCCGCCGGGCACGACGTGCTGTGGATCGCCTGCACGCACGGCGACGTCATCAAATCGGTGCTGGCCGACGCGCTCGGCGCGCACCTGGACAGCTTTCAGCGGATCGTCGCCGACCCCGCCTCGATGAGCGTCATCCGGTACACCCCGGCCCGGCCCTTCGTCCTGCACGTCAACCACACCGGCGCCGAACTCGCCGCGGTGCTGGGCAAGACCGCCGAGACGCCCGGACCGGCCGCCGGGGACGCCCCGGTCGGCGGCTCGACCGACTGACCGGGGCCTACCGGTACTTTGGAGAGGCCATGGCCCGCGCAATTCACGTCTTCCGCAGCCCCGACCGGTTCGTCGCCGGGACCGTCGGGGAGCCCGGCGACCGCACCTTCTACCTGCAGGTGGTGCGGGAGAGCCGGGTGGTGTCGGTGATGCTGGAGAAACAGCAGGTGGCAGTGCTCGCCGAGCGGATCGCCGCGCTGCTGGTCGAGATCAACCGCCGGTTCGGCACCCCGCTGCCCCCGGAAATCAGCGACCTGGGCGACCTGTCGCCGCTGATCACCCCCGTCGATGCGGAGTTTCGGGTCGGCACCATGGGGCTGGGCTGGGACGCCGAGGCCAAATCGGTGGTGGTGGAGTTGCTCGCGGTCAGCGACACCGAGTTCGACGCCTCGGTGGTGTTGGAGGACACCGACGAGGGCCCCGACGCGGTGCGGGTGTTCCTGTCCCCGGAGTCGGCCCGGGAATTCGCCACCCGGTCCAACCGGGTGATCTCGGCGGGCCGGCCGCCGTGCCCGCTGTGCCAGGAGCCGCTGGACGCCGAGGGGCACATCTGCGTGCGCAGCAACGGCTACCGCCGCGAGGCGTTCGGTCCCGGCGATGACCAGTCCGGCTGAGGCCGCGCGGATCCTGCGTCACGGCGCGCTGACGATACTCGGCCGGATCCGATCGGCCAGCAACGCGACGTTCCTGTGCGAGGCGCGACTCGGCGACGGGCCAGACGGCGGCGGGGCCGGTGGCGGCGGGGCCGGCGGTGCGGTGCTGCACTGCGTGTACAAACCGATCGCGGGGGAGCAGCCGCTGTGGGACTTTCCCGACGGCACCCTGGCCGGCCGGGAGCGGGCGTCGTTCCTGATCTCTGACCGGCTGGGCTGGAACCTGGTGCCCGACACGGTGATCCGGGACGGCCCGGCCGGTCCCGGCATGGTGCAGCGCTGGGTCAACCAGCCCGGCGACGGCCTGGCCGGGTCCCCGCAGCCGCCGGAGGACGCCGAGGTCGCACCGGATCTCGTCGACATCTGCCCCGTCGATGCGGTGCCGGACGGCTACCTGCCGGTGCTGCGCGCCCAGGATTACGACGGCAACGAGGTCGCGCTGGTGCACGCCGACGACCGGCGGCTGCGCCGACTGGCGGTGTTCGACGTGCTGGTCAACAACGCCGACCGCAAGGGCGGTCACGTGCTGGCCGGGACCGACGGCCGAGTGTACGGCGTGGACCATGGCCTGTGCCTGCACGCCCAGGACAAGTTGCGCACCGTGCTGTGGGGCTGGGCCGGCCAGCCGATCGGCGGCGAAACACTCTGCGACATAACGAAATTGCTCGCCGCGCTGGACGGCGAATTCGGCGCGGAACTCGCCGAGCACCTCACCGACGCCGAGCTCGCCGCGCTCGGCGACCGGGCCCGCGGGCTGCTGGCCGACCCGGCGCTGCCCGGCCCGGACCAGCGGGCGCGGCCAATACCCTGGCCGGCGTTCTGAGCGGGTGCCGCGCCAGCGGGAAAGCTAGGGCGCCGGGCGCCAGGTCAGCACGCTGGAGTCCAGCTTCGTGGACAGGTGCAGCTGCCCGTCGGCGAACAGGTAGCCGGTGACCCGCTCCAACTCGGTGGACACCCGGGAATCCAGCGACGGCTGCGGGCAGAGCATCATCGTCACGCCGATCGGCCCGAAGCTCAGCGACCCGGACTGCCCGTCGTCGGCCGGGGCGGCGGTATAGCTGCCGTTGCCGCGGTTGCAGTCGAGCTGGAAGCCGGCCCGCCCGTCGGGGCCGAACGTCACGGTGAACGCGCTCGGATCGGGAATCGTGGTCACACCCTGCGCGTCGTCCATCGACTGGATCTGCACCAACTCCCAGGAACTGCCCGCCAGATTCGGGGTCGCGGCGGCCGGCTGGCAGCCGCTCAGCAGCACCGCCGCGGTCAACAGTCCCGCGGCTCCCGCCGCGGCTCGGATCGAAGCCACCGGACCCTCCATTCATCGGTGTATCGGACCACCCACAATACTGGGAGGGTGAGCACCGGGCCCGAGGATCGCAGCGACGCCGACCTGGCCGCGGACCTGGCCGTCGACGCGGGCCGGCTGCTGCTGGCGGTCCGCGAGGAGATGGGCTTCGACTACACCTGGGATCTCGGCGACGCCGGCGACGCCCGGGCCAACGCCCGGATCCTGGCCCGGCTGCGCGACGAACGTCCCGAGGACGCGGTGCTGTCCGAGGAAGCCCCCGACGACCTGGTCCGGCTTGGCCGAGATCGGGTGTGGATCGTCGATCCGGTCGACGGCACCCGGCAGTACTCGCTGCCCGGGCACCGTGATTGGGCCGTGCACATCGCGCTGTGGCAGCGGGTCGGCGGCCCGGACGGCCGGATCACCGACGCCGCGGTCGCGCTGCCCGCCTACGACGAGGTCTACCGCACCGACACCGTCGTCGCGGGTCCCGCGCGCGGTGACGGGCCGATCCGGATCACCGCGTCCTCCAATCGGCCCCCGGCGGTGCTGTTCCGGATCGCCGAGCGGATGGACGTCGAGCTGGTGCGGATCGGTTCGGCCGGCGCCAAGGCGATGGCGGTGGTCCGCGGCGACGTCGACGCCTACGTGCACGCCGGCGGGCAGTGGGAGTGGGACTCGGCGGCCCCGGCCGGGGTGGTGCTGGCCGCCGGCCTGCACGCCTCCCGCCTGGACGGCTCCCCGATGCTCTACAACCGGCCCGACCCGTACCTGCCTGACCTGCTGATGTGCCGCCCGGAACTCGCCGAGCCGCTGCTGGCCGCCATCGGAGCCAAGCCGCGCTGACGCGCCCGGCCGCCGGTGCCGCGGCGGTGACCGCATAGAGTCGAAGGATGCAGGCGTGGTCTGGTGTCGACGTTCCGGTGCTGCCCGGGCGGGGAGCGCAGTTGCGGCTCTACGACAGCGCCGACCGGCAGGTCCGGCCGGTGGCGCCGGGCCCGACGGCGACCATGTACGTCTGCGGAATCACCCCGTATGACGCCACCCATCTCGGGCACGCCGCCACCTACCTGAGCTTCGATCTGATCCACCGGGTGCTGCTGGACGGCGGGCACCGGGTGCACTACGTGCAGAACGTCACCGACATCGACGATCCGCTGTTTGAGCGGGCCGCGCGCGACGGCATCGACTGGCGCACGCTCGGCGACCGTGAGATCCAGCTGTTCCGCGACGACATGGCCGCGCTGCGGGCCCTGCCGCCGCGCGACTTCGTCACCGCCACCGAGACCATCGGCGAGGTCGTTGAAATGGTGGAGAAGCTGGTCGCCGACGGTGCGGCCTACGTCGTCGACGATCCGCAGCACCCCGACGTGTACTACCGGGTCGGCGCGACCGCCCAGTTCGGCTACGAATCCGGCCTGGACCGCGCCGCCATGTTGGAGCTGTTCGGCGAACGCGGCGGCGACCCGGACCGCCCCGGCAAGGCCGATCCGCTCGATGCGCTGCTGTGGCGGGCCGCCCGCGACGGCGAGCCCAGCTGGGACGCACCGTTCGGCCCGGGCCGGCCCGGCTGGCACATCGAATGCTCGGCGATCGCGCTGAATCGCCTCGGCGTCGGCTTCGACATTCAGGGCGGCGGCGCCGACCTGGTGTTCCCGCATCACGAGTTCTCCGCCGCGCACGGCGAATGCGTCACCGCCGCCCGCCGGTTCGCCCGGCACTACGTGCACGCCGGGATGATCGGCTGGGACGGCCACAAGATGAGCAAGAGCCGCGGCAACCTGGTGCTGGTCTCGCGGCTGCGTGCCGACGGCGTCGACCCGGGGGCGATCCGGCTGGGACTGTTCGCCGGGCACTACCGCCAGGACCGGCACTGGAGCGATGAGGTGCTGGCGACCGCGCAGCAGCGACTGGCCCGCTGGCGCTCGGCCGCCGCGCTGCCGGCCGGCCCCGACACCGCCGACCTGCTGGCCCGGCTGCGCCGCTACCTGGCCGACGACCTGAACACCCCGATGGCGCTGGCCGCCGTCGACGGCTGGGTCACCGACGCGCTGGAGTACGGCGGCCACGACGCCGCCGCGCCAGCCGCGCTGGCCACCGCCGTCGACGCCCTGCTCGGCATCCGGATAGCCTGACCACGATGTCCGAGACCAAGCCCGTCGACCTGGTGCTCTCCGGAGGGGGAGTCAAGGGCATTGCCCTGGTCGGGTCGGTGGCGGCGCTGCTGGACGCCGGATATTCCCCGCACCGGATCTCCGGCACCTCGGCCGGGGCGCTGGTCGGCGCGGTGCTCGCGGCCGCGGCCGCCGCCGACGAACTGGCCGTGCACCAGCTCGAGCAGCTGGCGCTCAGCGTGGACTACGCGTCCTTCCTGGACCAGGCGCCGCTGGAGCGGATCCCGCTGCTCGGCCCGGCCTGGGGGGTGCTGTCCGGGGAGGGCATCTACCGCGGCGACGCGCTGCACGCCTGGATCGAGGAGCAGCTCGCCGCCTACGGGGTGCGTACCTTCGCCGACCTGGCCCTGGACGACCCGCACCTGCCGCCCGAACAGCGCTACCGGCTGGTCGTCAACGTCGCCGACGTCAGCCTGGGCCGGCTGGTCCGGCTGCCCTGGGACTATTCCTCGGTCTACGGCCTGGATCCCGACGAGCAGTCGGTGGCCGACGCGGTACGGGCCTCCACCGCGATCCCGTTCTTCTTCCAGCCGGCCACCCTGACCAGGCCCGACGGCGGCGAGTCCACCCTCGTCGACGGTGGCCTGCTGGCCAACTACCCGATCTACACCTTCGACCGGCCCGACCGCGAACCGCCGCGCTGGCCGACCTTCGGGGTGACCCTGATGCCCAGCCTGCCCGACCACAACGAAGAGATCTTCCCGGCGCTGCGGCTGCTGCACCGGGTGCGCCCGCCGACCCTGATGGAGAAGGTGGTCACCACCATCCTGGTCGGCAACGATCAGACCAAGCTCAGCCTGCCGTGGGTGGCCGCGCGGACCATCGCGGTGGACACCTCCGATGTCGGGGTGCTGGAGTTCGACGTGTCCGAACACGGCAAGGCCGCCCTGTACGACGACGGCTACGGCGCCGCCCGGCAGTTCCTGTCCGGCTGGGACTTCGAGGACTACCAGGCCCGGTTCCGCGGGCCGCGCTGATTCCCGGGCCGCGCTGAATCCCGGACCGCGCTGGTTCCCGTTGCCGGCTCAGCGCCGTCGGCGCCGCAGGTAGCGCTCGAACTCCGCGGCCAGCGCGTCCCCGTCGATCTTGCCGAGCTGCTCGCCGAGGTCCACCTCGGCGTCACCGCGTTCCTCCAACGACGCGACGTACTCGGCGATCTCGTCGTCCTCGGAGGTCATCTCGGTGACCATCTGTTCCCATTCCTCGGCCTGGGCGGGCAGTTCACCGAGCGGCACCTCGACGTCGAGCACCTCCTCCAGCCGGCGCAGCAGGGCCACCGTCGCCTTCGGGCTCGGCGCCTGCGAGACGTAGTGCGGGACCGCCGCCCAGAACGTGACCGCCGGGATGCCCGCCGCCACGCAGGCGTCCTGGAACACCCCGGTGATGCCGGTCGGGCCCTCGTAGCGGGTCTCCTCCAGCCCGAAGTGCTTGGCCGACTCCGGCGAATACGCGGCGCCGGACACCGGGACCGGGCGGGTGTGCGGGGTGTCGGCCAGCAGCGCGCCGAGAATGACGACGGTGTCGGCGTGGACGGCGTTGACGATGTCGAGCAGCTGGGCGCAGAAGGTCCGCCAGCGCATGTTCGGTTCCACGCCGCTCATCAGCACGACGTCGCGCTCGGTGCCCGGCGGACGGCAGTGCGACACCCGCATCGAGGGCCACAGGATTTCCCTGGTCACCCCGTCGATCTGGCGGATCACCGGCCGGTTCACCTGGTAGTCGTAGAACGACTCGTCGTCGATGTCGACCAGCGGCCGGGCACTCCAGAGGGTGTCCAGGTGTTCGACGGCATCGGTGGCGGCATCGCCGGCGTCGTTCCAGCCCTCAAAGGCCACCACGACGACGGTGTCGTGGAGTTCGGGCAGGTCGCCGAGGTCCGTCTGGGGCACCCGTCCAGCCTACGATCTGCGCCCCACGGTGGTGCGCAACGACGCGAAGTTCCAGCTCACGGCCGGGCGGACGGCCGGATCGGGCGGCCACGTAGACTCGATCGGTCGAGAGGCGTTGCAACGGATCGCGGTATCCGCCACGCTCGGCAGAGTCAAGGACGCCTTCCGTCAGGGAGGAAGCACGTGAACGTCGTTGATTCGAACGCCGCTGATTCGAACGCCGCTGAGCCGGACGCCGCTGAGCCGGACGCCACCGGACCGAACACCACCGGGCCGAACGCCACCGAGCCGAACCCCTTGGTGCCCAACGTCCGACCGGACTGCACCGAGGAGCTGACCGCGGCGCTGCGCCGGCGGATCCTGGTGATCGACGGCGCGATGGGCACGGCGATCCAGCGGGACCGGCCCGACGAGGCCGGCTACCGGGGCGAGCGGTTCTCCGACTGGCCCAGCGATCTGATCGGCAACAACGATCTGCTCACCCTGACCCAGCCGCACATCATCGCCGAGATCCACCGCGAGTACCTGCAGGCCGGCGCGGACATCCTGGAGACCAACACCTTCAACGCGAACGCGATCTCCCTGTCGGACTACGGCATGGCGGAGCTGAGCTACGAACTCAACTATGCCGGTGCCGCGCTGGCCCGCGCGGCCTGCGACGAGATCAGCACCGCCGACAAGCCGCGCTACGTCGCCGGTGCGCTGGGGCCCACCACCCGCACCGCCTCGATCTCCCCGGACGTCAACGACCCCGCGGCCCGCAACGTGTCCTACGACCAACTGGTCGCCGCCTACCTGGACGCCGCGGCCGGTCTGGTCGACGGCGGCGCCGACCTGCTCATCGTCGAGACGATCTTCGACACGCTGAACGCCAAGGCGGCGGTGTTCGCCGTGGAGACACTGTTCGAGCAGCGCGGCAGGCGCTGGCCGGTGATCATCTCCGGCACCATCACCGACGCGTCCGGGCGCACGCTGTCCGGGCAGGTCACCGAGGCGTTCTGGAACTCGATCCGGCACGCCAAACCCATTGCGGTGGGCCTGAACTGCGCGCTGGGCGCACCGGAGATGCGGCCCTACATCGCCGAGGTGGCGCGCATCGCGGACACCTTCGTGTCCTGCTACCCGAATGCCGGGCTGCCCAACGCCTTCGGTGAGTACGACGAGTCCCCGGAACATCAGGCCGGCTACCTCGCGGAGTTCGCCGACGAGGGGCTGGTCAACCTGGTCGGCGGCTGCTGCGGGACCGCGCCGGCGCACATCGCCGCGATCGCCGCGGTCGTCGAGGGCAAGGCACCGCGGCAGGTGCCGCAGATCCCGGTCGCCACCCGGCTGGCCGGTCTGGAGCCGCTCAACATCACCGACGACTCGCTGTTCGTGAACATCGGTGAGCGCACCAACATCACCGGCTCGGCCCGGTTCCGCAACCTGATCAAGGCCGCCGACTACGACACCGCGCTGTCGGTCGCGCTGCAGCAGGTCGAGGTCGGCGCCCAGGTCATCGACATCAACATGGACGAGGGGATGATCGACGGCGTCGCCGCGATGGACCGGTTCACCAAGCTGATCGCCGGCGAGCCGGACATCAGCCGGGTCCCGGTGATGATCGACTCCTCCAAGTGGGAGGTCCTGGAGACCGGCCTGAAGAACGTGCAGGGCAAGCCGATCGTCAACTCGATCTCCATGAAGGAGGGCGAGGAGAAGTTCATCCGGGAGGCCCGGCTGTGCCGCAAGTACGGTGCCGCCGTCGTCGTGATGGCCTTCGACGAGCAGGGCCAGGCCGATAATCTGCAGCGCCGCAAGGACATCTGCGGTCGCGCCTACCGGGTGCTCACCGAGCAGGTCGGCTTCCCGGCCGAGGACATCATCTTCGACCCGAACTGCTTCGCGCTGGCCACCGGCATCGAGGAACACGCCAACTACGGCCTGGACTTCATCCAGGCCTGCGCCTGGATCAAGGAGAACCTGCCGGGCGTGCACATCTCCGGCGGCATCTCGAACGTGTCGTTCTCGTTCCGCGGCAACAACCCGGTCCGCGAGGCGATCCACGCGGTGTTCCTGTTCCACGCCATCAAGGCCGGCCTGGACATGGGCATCGTGAACGCCGGCGCGCTGGTCCCGTACGACTCGATCGACCCGGAACTGCGGGACCGCATCGAGGACGTGGTGCTCAACCGGCGCGCGGATGCGGCCGAACGGCTGCTGGAGATCGCCGAACGGTTCAACAGCAAGGGCCAGGCCTCGGAAGACCCGGCCGCCGCCCAGTGGCGCGACCTGCCGGTCCGCGAGCGAATCACCCACGCCCTGGTCAAGGGCATCGACGCGCACGTCGACGCGGACACCGAGCAGCTGCGCGCGGAGATCGCCGCGGCGGGCGGGCGCCCGATCGAGGTGATCGAAGGCCCGCTGATGGACGGCATGAACGTCGTCGGCGACCTGTTCGGGGCGGGCAAGATGTTCCTGCCCCAGGTGGTCAAGTCCGCGCGGGTGATGAAGAAGGCCGTCGCCTACCTGCTGCCCTACATCGAGGCCGAGAAGCAACCCGGCGACGTCGACCGCAGCAACGGCACCATCGTGATGGCGACGGTCAAGGGCGACGTCCACGACATCGGCAAGAACATTGTCGGGGTGGTCCTGCAGTGCAACAACTACACCGTGATCGACCTCGGGGTGATGGTGCCGGCCGCCAAGATCCTGGCCGCCGCTGCCGAACACGACGCCGACATCATCGGACTGTCCGGCCTGATCACCCCGTCGCTGGACGAGATGGTCAACTTCGCCGCCGAAATGGAGCGCGAGGGCCTGGAGATCCCGCTGCTGATCGGCGGGGCGACCACCTCGCGCGCGCACACCGCGGTGAAGATCGCGCCGCGCCGGGCCGGCCCGGTGGTCTGGGTCAAGGACGCCTCCCGCTCGGTGCCGGTGGCCGCCGCGCTGCTCGATGACCGGCAGCGCCCGGCGCTGCTGGAGGAGACCGCGAAAGACTATGCGGCGCTGCGGGAACGGCACGCGCAGAAGAACGAGCGGCCGATGCTGACCCTGGAGAAGGCGCGGGCCAACCGGACCCCGATCGACTGGGACGGCTACACCCCGCCGGCGCCGGCCATCGGCACCGGGGTGTGGGAGTTCCTCGACTACGACCTGGCCGAGCTGCGCGAATACATCGACTGGCAGCCGTTTTTCAACGCCTGGGAGATGAAGGGTCGGTTCCCCGACATCCTCAACAACCCGGCGACCGGCGAGACCGCCCGCAAGCTGTACGACGAGGCCCAGGACATGCTGGACACCCTGATCCGGGAGAAGTGGCTGACCGCCAACGGGGTGATCGGCTTCTTCCCGGCCAACGCCGTCGGCGACGACATCGAGGTCTACACCGACGACACCCGCACCGAGGTGCGCACCACGCTGCACAACCTGCGCCAGCAGGGCGAGCACCGCGAGGGCATCCCGAACCGCTCGCTCGGTGACTACATCGCGCCCAAGGACACCGGGCTGGCCGACTACGTCGGGGCCTTCGCGGTCACCGCGGGCCTGGGCAGCACCGCCAAGATCATGGAGTTCAAGGAGGCGCTGGACGACTACAGCGCGATCCTGCTGGAATCGCTGGCCGACCGGCTCGCCGAGGCGTTCGCCGAGCGGATGCACCAGCGGGTCCGCACCGAGTTCTGGGCGAATCAGCCCGACGAGCAGCTCGACAACGACGCGCTGATCGGCGAGCGCTACGTCGGAATCCGGCCGGCCCCGGGCTATCCGGCCTGCCCCGAACACACCGAGAAGACCACCATCTGGGCGCTGATGGACGTGCAGGAGCGCACCGGCATCGAGCTGACCGACTCGATGGCGATGTGGCCCGGTGCCGCGGTGAGCGGCTGGTACTTCGCGCACCCGCAGTCGCAGTACTTCGTCGTCGGCCGGATGGCCCAGGACCAGGTCGCCGACTACGCCAAGCGCAAGGGCTGGACCCTGGCCGAGGCCGAGCGCTGGCTGAGCTCCAGCCTCGGCTACAACCCGGAGGACTGAGGGTGGGCCTGCGCGCGGTGCTCTGGGACATGGACGGCACCCTGGTGGACTCCGAAAAGCTGTGGGACCTGGCGGTCGAGGAGCTCTACCGGCAACACGACCGGGTGCTCACCGCGCAGGTCCGCGAGTCCACCGTCGGCGGGTCCAGCGACTCGCTGATGCAGATCCTCTACGCCGACCTCGGCCTGGATCCCGACGCCACCGAGATGGCCCGCACCGCCGACTGGGTGCACGGCTACGTCGGTGAACTGTTTGAGGCCGGCCTGCCGTGGTGCCCGGGTGCCGAGGCCATCCTGGCGGAGCTGACCGCGGCGCGGGTACCGACCGCGCTGGTCACCAACACCCAGCGCGATCTCGCCGAGAAGGCGCTCAACAGCATTGGTCGGCAATACTTTTCGGTGACGGTGTGTGGTGACGAGGTGCCCCGCGGCAAGCCGGCGCCCGACCCCTACCTGCGCGCCGCCGAACTGCTGGGGGTGGCCCCGGGCGACTGCCTGGCCGTCGAGGACTCGGTCACCGGGTCGACGTCGGCGCAGCTGGCCGGCTGCGCGGTGCTGGTGATCCCCAACGCGGTGCGGGTGCCGCCGGCGCCGCGGCGGGCCTTCACCGAATCGTTGCTCGGCCTGACCGTCGCCGACCTGCGCGACATCCACGCCGGGCTGTGAAAGCCGCGGGGCGCCGGGCGCGCAATAACCCCTACCGGCGCGCGCGGACTCACTACCCTGAGACGGGTCAGGCAGCGCGGCGAAAGGCACCGGTGATGTCCCACGGTCCGGTAGGTAGCGAGGAGTACGCCGACTACGGTGCGGCCGAGCCCGGTTCGGGGCGGGTGGTGCGGATCGCCGCGGTTGCCGCGCTCGGCGGCCTGCTGTTCGGCTACGACAGCGCGGTGATCAACGGTGCCGTCGACGCCGTGCAGAGGAAGTTCGAGATCGGCAACCTTGCGGTCGGCATCGCGGTGGCGGCCGCGCTGCTCGGCGCGGCCGCCGGTGCGATGGTCGCCGGCCGGCTGGCCGACCGGATCGGCCGGCTGTCGGTGATGAAGATCGCCGCGCTGCTGTTCCTGCTCAGCGCCTTTGGCACCGGGCTGTCCCACGACGTCTGGGTGTTCGGCCTGTTCCGGGTCGTCGGGGGACTGGGCGTCGGGGTGGCCTCGGTGATCGCACCGGCCTACATCGCCGAGACCTCACCGCCGCACATCCGCGGCCGGCTCGGCTCGCTGCAGCAACTGGCGATCGTCAGCGGCATCTTCATCTCGCTGGCCATCGACGCCGCACTGGCGCACCTGGCCGGCGGATCCGGCGAGGAGTTGTGGCTGGGCCTGGAGGCCTGGCGATGGATGTTCCTGATGATGGCGGTGCCGGCGATCGTCTACGGCGGGCTGTCCTACACGATTCCCGAGTCGCCCCGCTATCTGGTGGCCAAGTTCCGGATCCCGGAGGCGCGCACGGTGCTCACCATGCTGCTGGGGGAGAAGAACCTGGAGCTGACCATCAGCCGGATCCAGGAGTCGCTGGCCGCCGACCGGCCGCCGACCTGGCGTGACCTGCGCAAGCCGGCGGGCGGGCTCTACGGCATTGTCTGGGTCGGCGTCGGGCTGTCGATGTTCCAGCAGTTCGTCGGCATCAACGTGATCTTCTACTACTCCAACGTGCTGTGGCAGGCGGTGGGCTTCGACGAGAGTTCGTCGTTCACCATCACCGTCATCACCTCGATCGTGAACATCGTCACCACGCTCATCGCGATCGCGCTGATCGACAAGATCGGCCGCAGGCCGCTGCTGCTGATCGGGTCGGCGGGCATGGCGCTGTCGCTGGGCGTGATGGCCGCCGTCTTCGGGTTCTTCGCCGAAACCGCGGCGGACGGGTCCGTCAGCCTGCCCGGGGCCACCGGAATCGTCGCGCTGGTCGCGGCGAACCTGTTCGTCGTGGCGTTCGGGATGTCCTGGGGCCCGGTGGTCTGGGTGCTGCTCGGTGAGATGTTCCCGAACCGGATCCGGGCCGCGGCGCTGGGCCTGGCGGCCTCCGCGCAGTGGGTGGCCAACGCCATCATCACCACCACCTTCCCCGGCCTGCGTGACTTCCTCGGCGGCGCCTACGGCTTCTACGCGATCTGCGCGGCGCTGTCGTTTGTCTTCGTCTGGAGGTACGTGCGCGAGACCAAGGGCGTGTCACTGGAGGACATGCACGCCGAGCTGCTGACCGACTGACCGTCGAGCGCCGTCGGGACGCCGACCGGCACATGAAACAATCGGTACCCGTGAAGACCTTCGAGGACCTGTTCGCCGAGCTGGCGCAGCGGGCGAAAGACCGCCCCGCGGGCAGTGCCACCGTTGCGGCGCTGGAGGCCGGCGTGCACACCGTCGGCAAGAAGATCCTGGAGGAGGCCGGCGAGGTCTGGATCGCCGCCGAGCATGAGAGCGACGACGAGCTCGCCGGCGAGATCAGCCAGCTGCTGTATTGGACGCAGGTGCTGATGCTGGCCCGCGGCCTGACCCTTGACGACGTCTACCGGAAGCTGTGAACACCATGTTGCGGGTAGCGGTGCCCAACAAGGGCGCACTGAGCGAATCGGCCGCCGAGATCCTGTCCGAGGCCGGTTACCGGCGCCGCACCGACCCCAAGGATCTGACGGTGGTGGACCCGGCGAACAACGTCGAGTTCTTCTTCCTGCGGCCCAAGGACATCGCGATCTACGTCGGCTCCGGGCAGCTGGACTTCGGCATCACCGGCCGCGACCTGGCGGCCGAATCCTGCGCACCGGTGCACGAGCGGCTGGCACTGGGGTTCGGCTCCTCGACCTTCCGCTACGCCGCGCCGGTGGGCCGGGACTGGACGGTGGCCGACCTGGCCGGCCAGCGGATCGCCACCGCCTACCCGAACCTGGTGCGCAACGACCTGGCCGCCCGGGGCATCGAGGCCACCGTGATCCGCCTCGACGGCGCGGTGGAGATCTCCATCCAGCTGGGGGTGGCCGACGCGATCGCCGACGTGGTGGGTTCCGGCCGCACGCTGCGGCTGCACAATCTGGTGGCCTTCGGTGGGTCGCTGTGCGATTCGGAGGCGGTGCTCATCGAACGGGCCGGCATCGAGGCGGACCCGGCCCGCGACCAGCTGGCGGCCCGGGTGCAGGGTGTGGTGTTCGGTCAGCAGTACCTGATGCTGGACTACGACTGCCCGCGCTCGGTGCTGGCGGCGGCCACCGCGGTGACCCCCGGCCTGGAGTCACCGACGATCGCGCCGCTGGCCGACCCGGACTGGGTCGCGGTGCGCGCGCTGGTGCCGCGCAAGAGCGTCAACTCGACCATGGACGAGCTGGCCGCCATCGGCGCCAAGGCGATTCTGGCCTCCGACATCCGGTTCTGCCGGTTCTGAGCCCGCCGGACGGCTGGGGCCTCGGCGCAGGCCGCCCACCCCTTTCCACCGCGGCGGTCGGCGGGCTCCGGCGTGTTAACGTCCGGGCATGGTGCATTCGCTGGTGCTGCTGCTCGCTCTGCTGATCGGCATGGTCGCTGGTCTGCGGGCATTCACGGCACCGGCGGCGGTGGCCTGGGCCGCGGCGCTGCACTGGCTGAACTTCGACGACACCTGGGCGTCCTGGCTCGGCCAGGTCATCACCGTCGCGCTGCTGACCCTGCTGGCCGCCGTCGAGTTGATCAGTGACCTGCTCGCCCGCATCCCGGACCGCACCACCACGACGCTGTACGCCACCCGGCTGGCCACCGGCGCATTTGCCGGCGCCGCCCTCGGCACCGCCTGGGGTTATCCCTGGAGCGGGCTGGGCGCCGGCCTGCTCGGGGCGGCGCTGGCCACCACCGTCAGCCACAGTGTGCGTTGCCGGCTGGTGGCGCACCGCCGGGAGTTCGTGGTGGCCGCGGTGGAGGGGCTGGTCGCGATCGGCGCCGGCCTGGGCATCGCGGCGCTGACCGCGGTGCTCTAGGACTGCCGGGGCTGCCGGACTGCCGGGCCCTGCCGGACTGCCGGGCCCTGCCGGGCTGCCGGACTGGCGGGCCCTGCCGGACTACCGCGCCTGCACCAGCAGCGTCTGCGCCGAGGTTCCGATGAACCCGTCGTGGTCGAACAGCTCGGCGGTGGTCACCCCGATGCCGTCCGGGCCGATCGAGGCGCGGGCCCGCATCGCGAACTCGTCGCCGGCCGGCAGCCGGTGCAGGTGCACCACGGTGTCGGTGTTCATGAACATGTGCCGGTCCGGCCGCAGCGCCGCGCCGATCCCGTTGGCCGAGTCCACCACCATGGTCAGCCGCTGCAGCGCCGTCGTCGGCTCATCATCGACCAGGCCCACCGTCGACCGCATCCACGCCACCCGGGCGCCGGCCTGCTCGTCGTCCCAGCGGCACTGCACCGAGCTCAGATAGCCCGGGTCGGTCCACCAGTAGTCCGGCGCGGGTCGCGCATCGCCCTGGGTCAGCGCGGGATGACGATCGGTGGCCGCCTCGACGGTGTCGGAGGGGGCCAGCGCCCACCCGGTCACCCGGGCCACCGGCCGATCCGGGTCGGCGACCGGGGCCATCTCGGCGGCCACCAGCGCGATGCGCCGGCCGGGCCGCGGCGTCGAGGTCCGCACCAGTATCTCGGTCACCGGCACCGCGCCGAGGATGTCCAGGCTCAGTCGGCCGATCCGCAGCCCGGAACCGGCCAGCTGGTCCTCGATCGCCTTGGTCAGCAACGCCATCGGCGGCGAGCCGTGCTGGATCTGCGGTCCCCAGTTGCTGCGGGTGAGGTCGGTGGAGGCGAACACCGCGCCGTCGGCGGCGGCATCGAGCCGGTGGTAGTAGCAGTCGGTCAACGCGGGCTCCTCGCTGGCTTTCTGACAGGCCAATCTACGGGGCGGACCGCCACCGTGTGGCGGCGGCGCCCCGGCATGGCAGGCTGATCGGTTGTGTCCGAGAAAACGGGTCCGTTCCAGGTGGGCGACCGGGTACAGCTGACCGACGCCAAGGGGCGTCATTACACGATGGTGCTCACCCCCGGCGGGGAGTTCCACACCCACCGCGGCGCCGTCGCCTACGACGCGGTGATCGGGCTGCCGGAGGGGTCGGTGGTGAACTCCACCAACGGTGACCCGTTTCTGGTGCTGCGCCCGCTGCTGATCGACTACGTGCTGTCCATGCCGCGCGGCGCCCAGGTCATCTACCCCAAGGACGCCGCCCAGATCGTCCACGAGGGCGACATCTTCCCCGGTGCGACGGTGCTGGAGGCCGGCGCCGGCTCCGGGGCGCTGACCTGCTCGCTGCTGCGCGCGGTCGGACCCACCGGCCGGGTGATCTCCTATGAGGTGCGCGACGACCACGCCGTGCACGCCGCCCGCAACGTGGACACCTTCTTCGGCGAGCGCCCGGACAACTGGGACCTGGTGATCGCCGACCTGGCCGACTACGACGGACCGCAGGCCGACCGGGTGGTGCTGGACATGCTGGCGCCCTGGGAGGTACTCGACCTCGTCGCCAAGGCGCTGGTGCCCGGCGGGGTGCTGATCGTCTACGTGGCGACGGTGACCCAGCTGTCGCGGGTGGTGGAGGCGCTGCGCGAGCAGCAGTGCTGGACCGAGCCGCGGTCCTGGGAGACCCTGCAGCGCGGCTGGGATGTCGTCGGCCTGGCGGTCCGCCCGCAACACAACATGCGCGGGCACACCGCGTTCCTGGTGTCGGCCCGGCGGCTCGCGCCGGGCACCGTCACGCCCACGCCGCTGCGCCGCAAGAAGCACATCTAGCCCCGCGACGGCGTTTGGCGAACACCGGTGCGGTGGCGAACACCGGTGCGGTGGCGAACACCGGAGCGATGGCCAACACTGGTGCGATGACCAACATTGACTACGAGGTGATCGGCGACGTCGCGCACGTTCGGCTGAATCGGCCGGAGAAGCACAACGCGCTGACCCTCGACATGATCGACCATCTGGCCAAGGCCGCCGATCGGGCCGCCAAGGATCGGTCACTGCGCGCCGTGGTCCTGCGCGGGGTCGGCGAATCCTTCTGCTCCGGACTGGATTTCGCCTCGGCGAGCAAGGAACGCGGCCGCATCATGCGCAACCTGATCCCCAAGCGGCAGACCGCGGCGAACAATTTTCAGGCCGCAGGCTGGGCCTGGCGCAGCGTCGGGGTCCCGGTGATCGCGGTGGTGACCGGGCACTGCTACGGCGGCGGCATCCAGATCGCGCTCGGCGCGGACTTCCGGTTCGCGGCCACCGACGCCGACTTCTCCATCATGGAATCGCGCTGGGGCCTGATCCCGGACATGTCGCTGTCGGCCAGCATCGCCGAGCTGACCACCATCGACGTCGCCAAGCGGCTGACCATGACCGGCGAAACCTTCGACGCCGCGCAGGCGCTGCAGTGGGGCCTGGTCTCCGGGGTCTCCGACGATCCGCAGGCGGCGGCCGACGAGCTGATCGCGACGGTGCGGGAACGATCCCCGGATGCGGTCGCCGCGGCGAAGGCGCTGTTCGAGCAGACCTGGTACAACGGCTCCCGGCTGTCGTTCCCGGTCGAACAGGCGCTGCAGATCCGGCTGCTGCGCGGCCGCAACCACGCCGCCGCGCGCAAGGCCGGCCTGGCCAAGGAGAAGCCCGAGTTCACCCAGCGGCAGTTGTGACCGGAGCGCCGGGCTGAGCTTCGGCGCCGCGGCGGCGCTCAGTCGTCGCTGCGGCGCAGCCCGCGGCGGGCCGAGAGCAGTTCGATCTCCGGTCGGGCGGCCACCAGGTGCTCGGCGGCGTCGAGCACCTCGGTGACGTGCGCGGCGTCGGCGGCGACCACCGCGACCCCGATGCCGGCCCGCCGGTGCAGGTCCAGGTGGCCGGTCTCGGCGGCCGAAACCGCGAAGCGTTTGCGCAGCTCGGCCACGATGGGCCGGACCACCGAGCGTTTCTGCTTCAGCGAGGCCACCGCACCGAGCAGGATGTCGAACTCCAGCCAGCCGATCCACATCGGCTCAGCCCGGCGGGGACTCGGGTGCGGGACCGGGCGGCGGCGCCGGGGCGGGGGCCTGCGGGCCGGCCGGAACCGGCTCGCCCGCGCCGCCCGGTGGCGGCAGGGCACCCGGCGGCGGCGCCGGCGGCCCGGCGTTGATGGTCAGCAGCAGGTTGGCGGTCTGGCGCGACAACCGCCACGCCGCGCCCGCCGGGGTGAACTCCATCGGAAAGGAGAACGCCCGGTCCGGCTCGGCGCCGGCCGGGGTGATCGTCACCTCGGCGGTCACGTTCGCCGGATCCCGATCCGAGAAGGCCAGGTCGGTGGCCGCGATGCCCAGCGGCAGCGCGTGATTGTCCGCCAGCGCCCGGGCGAAGGCGTCCAGTGCACCGGCGTCAGCCTCGGTGGAGCCCTCCACCAGGGCCAGCTTCTGCACCCCCGGCACCGCCGGGTCGGACAGCCGGGCCAGCACGTCGATCAGGGCGGCCGGGTCCGGCAGCGGTGCCCCGGCCGGGGTGGCGGCGCTGACCACGCTGCT
The DNA here is from genome assembly GCF_010726955.1 of Mycolicibacterium fallax. NCBI lineage: Bacteria > Bacillati > Actinomycetota > Actinomycetes > Mycobacteriales > Mycobacteriaceae > Mycobacterium > Mycolicibacterium fallax. The sequence continues at coordinate 1,238,852 of NZ_AP022603.1, read as the reverse complement.
CGGCGTCGCCGCGGGCGGGCCCGCCGTCGTGCAGCCGGAAAGCCCAAGCGCCGCCACGACGGTGGCGGCGCTCAGGATGATCGTCGGGTAGCGATGCACCAGTGCGGTACTCCGGCGTCCGGTCTTTTGCTAGTTCATCGCCGACATCAGGGCGCCCACCGAGCCCTTCGACAGCTGCCAGCCGCTGGGGCTGGGGCCCTGCACAAAGGTCAGCGGCATCGACGCCTCATTGCCGGTGGCCGAGGTCGCGGTGACATTGGCGGTGGCCAGCGGGCCGTTCTGGTCGATATCCATGACGTTGAAGGTCAGCGGGAAGACGCCCTCGGCCTGCTTCTGCTGGAACTTGGCGTCCGCGGCGCGGGTCGCGATGCGGCCGAGGCCGCCCTCGATGTAGGACTGCTTGCTGGCGAACGAACCGCCCGCGGCCAGCCCGCTCAGGGTCTGGGTCAGCGCCGACTGCAGTTCGGGGGCCGGCGCGGCAGGCATCGGAATATCCCACACCACCGGCGCCACCGCCGGGGTCGACGGCGCGGCGGTCAGCGAGGTCATGCCCGCGGCGCCACCTACGGTGAATGCCACGGCGGCTGCACCGGTAACGATGCCGGTCAGGATGTTTTTCTTGGTCACGGCGGTCCTTCCCAAAGGCCAAGCGATTGTTTCGAGGCTAACAGTTTCTGGGGTGTGTCGAGTTCCCAGAGCACACACATGGACTGAATCGCCGGTAGCGTTGACGGTGTTACCGCACCAACTTGAAGGTGAGGGGAGGAGCGCACCATGAGCCCGTCTGAGCGTTCAGATAACTTCCGCGATCCCGCGGGGCCCGACGATGCCGCCGAGCTGGAACGGCTGCGCCGGGAGACCGCCGCGCTGCGCACGCAGCTCGAAAGCGTGGTCGGAACCGGCAGCGGATTGCGCAGTGCCCGCGACATCCAGCAGCTGGAGACCCGCGTCGACTCCCTCACCTCCCGCAACGCCAAGCTGATGGACACCCTCAAGGAGGCCCGCCAGCAGCTGCTCGCGCTGCGCGAGGAGGTCGACCGGCTGGGCCAGCCGCCCAGCGGCTACGGCGTGCTGCTGTCGGTCGCCGACGACGAGAGCGTCGACGTGTTCACCTCCGGGCGCAAGATGCGGCTGACGCTGTCGCCCAACATCGAGGCGGACACCCTGCGCAAGGGCCAGACCGTGCGGCTCAACGAGGCGCTGACCGTCGTGGAGGCCGGCGCCTACGAGTCGGTCGGGGAGATCTGCGCGCTGCGTGAGGTGCTCGCCGACGGGCACCGGGCGCTGGTCGTCGGGCACGCCGACGAGGAACGCATCGTCTGGCTGGCCGAACCGCTGATCGTCGAGGAAGATCCGCAGGCCGACCCGCTGGCCCCGCTGACCGACGAGGAGCGGGCCCGCCGGCTGCGCCCCGGCGATTCACTGCTGGTGGACACCAAGGCCGGATACGCCTTCGAGCGGATCCCCAAGGCCGAGGTGGAGGATCTGGTGCTGGAGGAGGTGCCGGACGTCTCCTACAGCGACATCGGCGGCCTGACCCGGCAGATCGAGCAGATCCGCGACGCCGTCGAGCTGCCGTTCCTGCACAAGGATCTCTACCGGGAATACGCCCTGCGCCCGCCCAAGGGGGTGCTGCTCTACGGGCCGCCGGGGTGCGGCAAGACGCTCATCGCCAAGGCCGTCGCCAACTCGCTGGCCAAGAAGATGGCCGAGGTGCGCGGCGAGGACGCCAAGGAAGCCAAGTCCTACTTCCTCAACATCAAGGGCCCCGAGCTGCTCAACAAGTTCGTCGGTGAAACCGAGCGGCACATCCGGCTGATCTTCCAGCGGGCGCGGGAGAAGGCCTCCGAGGGCACCCCGGTGATCGTGTTCTTCGACGAGATGGATTCCATCTTCCGGACCCGCGGCACCGGCGTCAGCTCCGATGTCGAGACCACGGTGGTGCCCCAGCTGCTCGCCGAGATCGACGGCGTGGAGGGGCTGGAGAACGTCATCGTGATCGGCGCGTCCAACCGCGAGGACATGATCGACCCGGCGATCCTGCGGCCCGGCCGCCTCGACGTGAAGATCAAGATCGAGCGCCCCGACGCCGAGTCGGCGCAGGACATTTTCAGCAAGTACCTCACCGAGGCGCTGCCGGTGCACGCCGACGATCTCGGCGAGTTCGGCGGCGACCGCGGCGCCTGCATCAAGGCGATGATCGAGAAGGTCGTCGACCGGATGTACGCAGAGATCGACGACAACCGGTTCCTGGAGGTCACCTACGCCAACGGGGACAAGGAGGTCATGTACTTCAAGGACTTCAACTCCGGGGCGATGATCCAGAACGTCGTCGACCGGGCCAAGAAGTACGCGATCAAGAGCGTGTTGGAGACCGGCCAGCCCGGCCTGCGCATCCAGCATCTGCTGGACTCCATCGTCGACGAGTTCGCCGAGAACGAGGACCTGCCCAACACCACCAACCCGGACGACTGGGCGCGGATCTCGGGCAAGAAGGGTGAGCGGATCGTCTACATCCGCACCCTGGTCACCGGCAAATCGTCGAGTGCGAGCCGGGCGATCGACACCGAATCGAACCTGGGCCAGTACCTGTAGCGACGGTTCGGCGGTCCGGCCCGGGGTCGACGGCCCCGGGTTGGTCCCGCCGATCCGGCCGCCGGTCCGGTGGCCGTCGCGCACCGATACCCTGGGAGCATGCAACGGATCATCGGTACCGAGGTCGAATACGGAATCTCCTCGCCCACCGACCCGACCGCCAACCCGATCATCACCTCCACCCAGGCGGTGCTGGCCTATGCCGCCGCGGCCGGGGTGCCGCGCGCCAAGCGCACCCGGTGGGACTACGAGGTGGAGTCTCCGCTGCGCGACGCCCGCGGCTTCGACCTGGGCCGATCCTCGGGGCCGGCGCCGATCATCGACGCCGACGAGATCGGTGCGGCCAACATGATCCTCACCAACGGTGCCCGGCTCTACGTCGACCACGCCCATCCGGAGTACTCCGCGCCCGAGGTCACCGACCCGATGGACGCGGTGATCTGGGACAAGGCGGGGGAGCGGGTGATGGAGGCCGCGGCCCGGTTCGCCTCCTCGGTGCCGGGCGCCGCCCGGCTGCAGCTCTACAAGAACAACGTCGACGGCAAGGGCGCCTCCTACGGCACCCACGAGAACTATCTGATGAGCCGGGCCACCCCGTTCAACGCGGTGATCGCCGGGCTGATGCCGTTCTTCGCCTCGCGCCAGGTGATCGTCGGGTCGGGCCGGGTCGGCATCGGGGCCTCCGGTGACGAGCCCGGCTTCCAGCTGTCCCAGCGCGCCGACTACATCGAGGTCGAGGTCGGGCTGGAGACCACCCTCAAGCGCGGCATCATCAACACCCGCGACGAACCGCACGCCGACGCCGACAAATACCGCCGGCTGCACGTCATCATCGGTGACGCCAACCTGGCCGAGACCTCCACCTACCTCAAGGTCGGCACCACCGCGCTGGTGCTGGACCTGATCGAGGACGGCGCGGATCTGTCCGACCTGGCGCTGGCCCGCCCGGTGCACGCCGTGCACGTGATCAGCCACGACCCCAGCCTGCGGGCCACCGTCGCGCTCGCCGACGGGCGGGAGCTGACCGGCCTTGCGCTGCAACGCATCTACCTCGATCGGGTGGCCAAGATGCTGGACCGCCGCGACCCGGACCCGCGCGCCGAGCACGTCGTGGCGACCTGGGCCCGGGTGCTGGACCTGCTCGAGCGCGACCCGATGGAGTGCGCCGACCTGCTGGACTGGCCGGCCAAGCTGCGGCTGCTGGAGGGCTTCCGGACCCGCGAGGGACTGGGCTGGTCGGCGCCCCGGCTGCAGCTGGTGGACCTGCAGTACTCCGACGTGCGGCTGGACAAGGGCCTGTACAACCGGCTGGTCGCTCGCGGGTCGATGCAGCGGCTGGTCACCGAGCAGCAGGTGCTCGACGCCGTCGCCAACCCGCCGACCGACACCCGCGCCTACTTCCGCGGCGAATGCCTGCGCCGGTTCGGTGCCGACATCGCCGCGGCCAGCTGGGACTCGGTGATCTTCGACCTCGGTGGCGAGTCGCTGGTGCGGATTCCCACCCTGGAGCCGCTGCGGGGCAGCAAGGCCCATGTCGGTGCGCTGCTGGATTCGGTCGACAGCGCGGCCGAACTCGTCGACCAGCTGACGTCCTGAGCGGTGCTCGCCCGGTAGGGTGAAGGAACTTGACGACTCGACCGGGAGGCAGCGATGGCCCAGGAGCAGCAGCGCGCCGGAGGTGGCGGCGGCGATGACGACGAGCTGGCCGGCAGCTCGGCCGCCGGTCAGGAGCGTCGGGAGAAGCTGACCGAGGAGACCGACGACCTGCTCGACGAGATCGACGACATCCTCGAGGAGAACGCCGAGGACTTCGTCCGCGCCTATGTGCAAAAGGGTGGCCAGTGACCCGGTCGTCTCACGAACGCCCGGACCCCAGCGCACTGTTCACCGGATCGGCCAATGATCTGTCCTCGTTCACCGACCTGCTGCGCCGGCAGGCTCCCCAGCTGCTGCCGACCGGATCGACGACGATGAGCGGGGCCGACCTGCCGCACGGCACCACCATCGTCGCGGTGAAATACCCCGGCGGTGTGCTGATCGCCGGTGATCGGCGGGCCACCCAGGGCAACATGATCGCCAGCCGGGACGTGCAGAAGGTCTACATCACCGACGACTACACCGCGACCGGCATCGCCGGAACCGCGGCCATCGCGGTGGAATTCGCCCGGCTGTACGCCGTCGAACTGGAGCACTACGAGAAGCTCGAGGGCGTCGCGCTGAGCTTCCCGGGCAAGGTCAACCGGCTCGCCAACATGGTGCGCGGCAATCTCGGTGCGGCCCTTCAGGGTTTCGTCGCGCTGCCGCTGCTGGTCGGCTATGACCTTGACGATCCCGACGGTGCCGACGCCGGGCGGATCGTGTCGTTCGACGCCGCGGGCGGCTGGAACATCGAGGACGAGGGCTACCACTCGGTGGGCTCCGGCTCGCTGTTCGCCCGGTCCTCGTTGAAGAAGCTGTATTCGGCTGTGGCCGACGGGGATTCCGCGCTGGCCGCGGCGATCGAGGCACTCTACGACGCCGCCGACGACGACTCGGCGACCGGCGGACCGGACCTGGTCCGCGGGATCTTCCCGACCGCGGTCACCATCGGCGCCGACGGCGCCGAGGAGGTGCCCACCGAGCGGATCGCCGAACTGGCCCGGGGCATCATCGCCGGCCGCGAGCGCACCAGCGTGCGCCGAACGCACGGCCCGCACACCGACATTCGGGAGCAGTCATGAGCTTCCCGTACTTCATCTCACCCGAGCAGGCCATGCGGGAGCGCAGCGAGCTTGCCCGCAAGGGCATCTCCCGCGGCCGCAGCGTCGTCGCGCTGGCCTACGCCGACGGGGTGCTGTTCGTCGCGGAGAACCCGTCCCGGTCGCTGCAGAAGGTCAGCGAACTCTACGACCGGATCGGCTTCGCCGCGGTCGGCCGGTTCAACGAGTTCGACAACCTGCGCCGCGGCGGCATTCAGCTCGCCGACACGCTCGGCTACACCTACGATCGCCGCGACGTGACCGGCCGGCAACTGGCCAACCGGTACGCCTCCACGCTGGGCACCATCTTCACCGAGCAGGCCAAGCCGTATGAGGTGGAGCTCTGCGTCGCCGAGGTTGCCCACTACGGCGAGTCCAAACCCCCTGAGCTGTACCGGATCACCTACGACGGCTCGATCGCCGACGAACCGGAGTTCGTGGTGATGGGCGGCTCCACCGAGCCGATCGCCGCCGCGCTCAAGGACAGCTACCTGCCCAACGCCGCGCTGGCCGACGCAGTCGGTGTCGCCGTGCACGCGCTGGAAACCGGCGCCGACGGGGAGCGACGGGTGCTCGGGGCGGGCAACCTGGAGGTCGCGGTGCTCGACGCCAACCGGCCCCGCCGGGCGTTCCGCCGGATCACCGGCGCCGCGCTGGAAGCGCTGCTGCCGGTGCCGGATCCGGCGCCCGAAGAAGTGACGGAAGAGTCCCCGGCCGCCGAGTAGCGTTTTGCCGGTGAGCACCGCGTACCGGCCGAGTCCCGCGCAATGGCGGCTGGCCGCGCTGATTCTGGCGCTGGCCGTCGGCGTCATCGCGGTGCGGCTGATCAGGGGCATCGGGCTGGGCCAGACCGCCGCGTTCTACCTCGGGATACCGACGGTCTTCGCGCTGGTGCTGGCGCTGTCGGCACCGTCGAAGAACCTGATTGGCATGACCCTGCGCGGGATCACCCTGGCGCTGCTGCTGGCCATGCCGGTGCTCGGCGAGGGCTTCGTCTGCGTCCTGATCGCCGCGCCGCTGTGCTACGCCGTCGGCCTGATGGTGGCGGCGCTGGTGCAGTGGTCGCGCCGCGGCGGGGGCCGCGCCCAGGTGGTTGTGGTGCCCGCGTTGCTGCTGTTGACCGCGCTGGAGGGCGTCACCCCGGCGCTGACGCTGCCCGATGACCAGTCGGTGACCGAATCCCGGGTGGTGGCGGCCAGCCCCGACGAGGTTCGGGCGGCGCTGGCCCGGCCGCTGCGATTCGCCGATCATCGGCCCGGCGGGGTGCTGGCGCTGGGCTTCCCGGCGCCGATCGACGACGCCGGCGGGCTGGACCCCGGCGACCAGCGCAGCGTCCGGTTCGCCGGGGCGCACCACCGCCCGCCCGGGGTGGCGGCCCACCACTGGGGCGAGCACGCCAGCGCGCTGCAGTTGCGGGTCGCCGAGTCCGGCCCGGAGTCGGTGACGTTCGCGACCGTCGCCGACCACACCCCGCTGGCCAGCTGGCTGGCGTGGCGGACCAGCGAGGTGCACTGGCGGGCGCTGCCGGCCGGTGGAACCGAGATCAGCTGGACCCTGCGGTTCACCCGGCGGCTGGCCCCGGGCTGGTACTTCGGGCCGATCGAGCAGTTCGTCGCCGGCCGCGCCGCCGACTATCTGCTGGACGCCATCGACCTCGGCGCCGGGTCGCCGCCACGGTGACCACCGGCCTGGACGTGGGCGTGCTGCGCACCGGCGCGGTCCTCACCCCGGTGCTGCTGACCGCGGTGCTCTGGCTGCTCACCCCCGATCCGCGCCGGCGCGGCGCCGCGGTGCTGGCGGCGCTGTGGAACCTGGTGGGCCTGCTGGCGGTCAACGCCGTCGCGGTGGCGGCCGGGGCTTGGCACTTCGGCACCGCCGGCGCGATGTGGGCGCAGGTTCCCGTCGACGTGGTCGCCGGCTGGGCGCTGCTGTGGGGTGCGGTGCCGATCCTGTTGACCCCGTGGCTGCGCCCGGCGCTGTGCGCGGGCCTGCTGGTGGCCTTCGACGCCCTGGTGATGGGCGTGCTCGACCCGCTGGTCACCCTGGCGCCGCGGTGGTGGATCGGGGAGCTCGCCACGGTCGGGCTGTGCCTGATCCCCGGTGTGCTGCTCGGCGTGCTCACCGACCGCGGCACCGGCCTGCGGCTGCGCGCCGCGGGCCAGGTGGCGCTGTTCGGTGCGACCGCCGGATTTCTGCTGCCCGCGATCGCCTTCGCCGGCACCGGGCGGTCCTGGTCGCAGCTGTGGGCGCAATTCGGCGGGCCGGCCGATCTGGTCGCCGCCCAGCTCGGCCTGATCGTGCTGGTGATCGCGCTGGCGGCGGTCGCCGAATTCGTCCGCGGCGGCGGGACGCCGTATCCGTGGGATCCGCCGGTCCGGTTGGTCCGCAGCGGGCCGTACGCCTATCTGGCCAACCCGATGCAGCTGTGCGCGGTGACCCTGCTGCTGATCGGGGCGGCGGTGTTCGCCGCCCCCGAACTGGCGGCGATCGCCGGGGCGGGCGCGGTCTTCGGCGCCGGCCTGGCCGGCTGGAGCGAACGGGGCGACCTGGTGCGGCGGTTCGGCGCCGACTGGACGGCCTACCGCGGCACCGTGACCGACTGGCTGCCGCGGTGGACACCGAGCCGGCTGCGGCAGCCGGCCCGGCTGTATGTCGCCGGCGGCTGTGACCCGTGCAGCCGGCTCGGCTGCTGGCTGGCGGCCCGGGCGCCGGTGGCGCTGCAGATCGTCGACGCCGATGCCGTGCGCCCGGCGCTGCACCGGCTGCGGTACACCGGCGCCGACGGGCTGAGCGTGGACGGCACCCGGGCCCTCGGCGCGGCGCTGGAGCACCTGTCGCTGGGCTGGGCGGTGACCGGCTGGTTGCTGCGGGCGCCGCTGCTCGGCGGGTTGGTCCAGCTGGTCGCCGACGCCGTCGGGGCCGGCCCGCGGGTTCCGCGCTGATCCCGGGCGGGTCGCTACGACGGGGTGTAGTTTTCGTTGCAGGCGATGGCGTAGGGAGTGATGCAATGACCGCCTCGGGTGGGCAGGGGTCTGCGGTGGCCGATGCCGCCGACGCCGGGCACGAGGTGCCCCGCCGGCCGGCGCTGATTCCCCCCGGCGTGCGGCTGCGGTGGCGGCCGTCGACCATCGGCCTGAAGATCGTAATGGCGGTAACCGGTGTGGTGTTCGCGCTGTTCGTCTTCGTGCACATGATCGGCAACCTCAAGATCTACACCGGGGCAGAGCATTTCGACGCCTACGCGCACTGGCTGCGGACCCTGGCCGAGCCGCTGCTGCCGTACCAGGGCGCGTTGTGGCTGTTCCGGGTGGTGCTGGCGGCCTGCCTGGTCGCGCACGTCGGGGCCGCCGCGGTGCTCGCCGCGCGGGCCCGGCGGGCCCGCGGACCGTTCCGTCGCCGCGGCCTGCGGGGGCTGCGATCCTTCACCGCCCGCACCATGGCGGTCAGCGGAATCGTGTTGCTGGCCTTCATCGTTTTCCACATTCTCGACCTGACCACCGGCACCGGCCCGGCCGCATCGAGCGCGTTCACCCCGGCCACGACCAGCTCCAGCGCCGCCTACGCGAACCTGGTCGCCAGCTTCGAGCGCCCCGCCGTGGCCGGTTTCTACCTGCTGGCGATGCTGGTGCTCGGCGCGCACCTGGCGCACGGGTTGTACACCGCGGTCAGCGATCTCGGGGTGACCGGGCGGCGCACCCGGCAGCTGGCCATCGCAGCCGGCGGACTGCTGGCCGGCGCGGTGATGGTCGCCAACATGAGCATCCCGATCGCGGTTCAGGCCGGGTGGCTGAGGTGAGCGTGGACCGGGTGCATCTGGGCGAGCTGCGCGGCCGCGGCGCGCCGCTGGACGGGGGTGTGCCCGACGGGGATCCGGCCACCGCCTGGGAACGCCGGCTGCTGGACTACCGGCTGGTCAGCCCGCTGAACCGGAGCAAGTTCACCGTCATCGTGGTGGGCACCGGGCTGGCCGGGGCGGGCTGCGCGGCGGCACTGGGCGAACTGGGCTACCGGGTGGAGTCCTTCACCTTCCACGATGCGCCGCGGCGCGCGCACAGCGTCGCCGCCCAGGGCGGCATCAACGCCGCCCGCGGCCGCAAGGTCGACAACGACAGCGTCGCGCGCTTCGTCAAGGACACCGTCAAGGGTGGGGACTTCCGGACCCGGGAGGCCGACGTCTACCGGCTGGCCCAGGAGTCCGCGCGGGTGATCGACCACATGAACGCGATCGGCGCGCCGTTCGCCCGGGAGTACGGCGGCAGCCTGGCCACCCGGTCGTTCGGCGGGGTGCAGGTCTCGCGGACCTACTACACCCGCGGCCAGACCGGCCAGCAGCTGCAGATCGCGGCCAGCCAGGCGCTGCTGCGCCAGGTCGGGCTCGGCACGGTGAACCTGCACACCCGTACCGAAATGCTGGATCTGATCGTCGCCGACGGCCGCGCCGTCGGCATCGTCACCCGCAACCTGGTGACCGGCGAGGTGTCGGCGACCACCGGGCATGCCGTGGTGCTGGCCACCGGCGGCTACGGCAACGTGTTCTTCCGCTCCACCCTGGCACGCAACTCCAATGCCAGCGCCACCTGGCGCGCCCACCAGCGCGGCGCGCTGTTCGCCTCGCCGTCGTTCATCCAATTCCATCCGACCGCGCTGCCGGTCAGCTCACCCTGGCAGTCCAAGACCATCCTGATGAGCGAATCGCTGCGCAACGACGGCCGGATCTGGGTACCCCGACGCGCCGGCGATGACCGCGCCCCGGCCGACATCCCCGACGCCGAGCGGGACTACTACCTGGAGCGGATGTACCCGTCCTACGGCAACCTGTCCCCGCGGGATGTCTCTTCCCGTGCCGCGCGCGCCCAGATCGAATCCGGGCACGGCGTCGGCCCGCTGAAAAACAGTGTGTACCTGGACTTCCGGGACGCGCTGGCCCGGCTCGGCCGGCACGTCATCGCCGAACGGTACGGAAACCTGTTCTCGATGTACCGCGACGCCACCGGCGAGGACCCCTACACCGTCCCGATGCGGATCGCCCCGGGCGCGCACTTCGCGATGGGTGGACTGTGGAGCGACTTCGACCAAATGACCTCCATCCCCGGCCTTTTCGTCGGCGGCGAGGCCGGCTGGGCCTACCACGGCGCCAACCGGCTCGGCGCCAATTCGTTGCTGTCGGCGTGCGTGGACGGCTGGTTCACCCTGCCGTACGCGGTGCCCAACTACCTGGCCGGGCTGCTCGGCACCGCGCCGCCGGCCGCCGATCACCCTGCGGTGACCGCGACGCTGGGACAGACCCGGGAGCGGATCGAGGCGCTGCTGGCGATCGGCGGCACCCAGGGTCCGGACCGCTTCCATCGCCGGCTCGGCGACATCCTCTACCGCGGCTGCGGGGTCTCGCGGTCGGCGGCCGGCCTGGCTACCGCGATCGGCGAGATCGACGAGCTGACCGCCGACTTTCACGCCGGCCTGCGGGTGGCCGGCGGCGCGGGGGAGTTCAACCAGGAACTGGAGAAGGCCGGCCGGGTGGCCGACTATCTGGGCCTGGCCCGGCTGATGTGCATCGACGCGCTGGACCGCGACGAATCCTGCGGGGCGCACTTCCGGCAGGAACACCAGAGCCCCGGCGGGGAGGCGCAGCGCGACGACGACCGCTGGTGCTTCGTGTCCGCCTGGGCGCCCGGCTCCGGCGGCACCCCGGTGCGCCGCGACGAGCCACTGAACTTCACCGCCGTCCCCCTGCAAACCCGGAACTACGTGTGAGCCGATGAAACTGACCCTGGAGATCTGGCGCCAGCGCGACCCCGCCTCGGCCGGCCGCTTCGAGCGCTACCCGATCGAGGACGCCACCGCCGAGATGTCGCTGCTGGAACTGCTCGACCGGCTCAACGACGCCCTGGTCGCCGCGGGGCAGGACCCGGTGGCCTTCGACTCGGACTGCCGGGAGGGGGTGTGCGGGTCCTGCGGGGTGACCGTCGACGGCCGGCCGCACGGCCCGGTGCCCAACACCCCGTCCTGCCGCCAGCACGTCCGGTCCTACGCCGATGGGGACCGCATCCGGATCGAACCGCTGCGCTCGGCGGCGTTCCCGGTGCTGCGCGACCTGGTGGTGGACCGGTCCGCGCTGGACGCGATGATCACCGCGGGCGGCCACATCGGCCTGGACGCCGGGACCGCCGCGGACGCCGACGCCGAACCGCTGCCCAAGGAGGCCGCCGAATACGCGCTGGACTTCGCCGCCTGCATCGGCTGCGGGGCCTGCGTGGCGGCCTGCCCGAACGGCGCCGCGCACCTGTTCGCCGGCGCCAAGCTGCTGCACCTGGGCACCGTCACCCGGGGCCGGGCCGAACGCGGCCGGCGGGCCAAAGCGCTGACCGGGGCGATGCAGGAGCAGTTCGGGCCGTGCTCCAGCTACGGCGAGTGCGTGCAGGTCTGCCCGGAGAACATCCCGATGACCGCGATCGCCGCGGTCAACCGGGAGGTGCTGCGGGCCCGGCTGCGCGGCAAGGCCGACTGACCAGCCGTAGCCGAACGTACCGTTTGGGACTTGTGCTGCCGGTGGTGTGCAAGTGGCGGTCAAAGTGCGGGGTCACCGCCGATCGGTACGTTCGGCTACGGCCGCGGCCAGGATGCCCCGGACCCCATCGGGATTGAACATCACGTCCTCCCAGCAGAAGCGCAGCACCAGCCAACCGGCGACGGTGAACGCGTTGTAGCGGCGCGCGTCGGCCTGCAGGGCCGCGCGGTTGCCGTGCCATTCGAAGGAGTCGGCCTCGGCGATGATCCGGAGGTCCTCGTCGACCAGATCCGGCCGGCCGAGCCGCGCCCCGCCACCGATGATGTTGGCGTCGGGGCGCCGGATCACCACCTGGGGCCGCAGGTTCAGCCCGGGAACTCGGTGGCCGATCGCACGCAGCACCGACTCAAATGGGTTGGCCGCATCGGCGCGAGCACGCTGGACCAGCAGCCGCATCCGCGCGGTGCCCGGGCCGCGGGCGTCGCGCACCAGGGCCTCCAGCGAGGACCGGGCGCCCCCGTCCCGCAGCATCGAATCCGCGACCGCCAGCGCCTCGTCGTCGGGGAGCAGGCGCAGGCAGTCCATGATGGTGCGGTCCCGGGACGTGACACCGTCAACGACATCGCCGGTCACCAGCCGAAGCCGTCGCACCTCGGCGCCGGCGGCCAGCTCCGGGGTTAGCCGGCGATTACGGGGGACAGCGATCTGCGGCAGCTTGGGCGGGGTCTTGACCGCCCAACCGTGCCGAAGAGCGGCGCTGAGCAGGCAGACCGCACCGGACAGTCGGTGGGCGGCGGCGATGTCCGCCTGGATCTGGGGCACCGCGTAACGGCCACGCGCCAGCGCCACGATCTGTCCGCCGGCCAGCGCATTGTCGACCTGTCGCCGTGAGGTGCGTGCGATGAGCGCCGCTCGGGTCGCCACGCCGCCGAGGCGGGTGAGTTCGTCGACAACGGCCATGGCCCATCGTCGCGTGGTTGGGTGAGTAGCGGTATTCAGCCATCCACAGCCGTAGCCGGACGTACCGTTTGGGAGTTCTGTGGTCAGTGGGAATCCAGTGGAGCGTAAATCCGGGATTGCCGGGGATCGGTACGTCCGGCTACGGCGCGGTCACCGCGGCCGGCGCGGCTCGGGTCCGGCCAGCAGCACCGCGAGCAGGTTGTTCCAGGCGTCCGAGGGGTCGTTGACCACGCCGCTGTGCGCACCCGGGCCCATCATCGGTGACCCGTTGGCGCGCCGGCCGGTGCCCAGCGGGATCACCCCCGCCATGGTGTCCGGGTCGGCGCCGTGCGGTCCGAACGGGATGCCCTGCACGGCCTCGATCCAGTCCAGCGGTGCGGTCATCGAGAAGCGCCGCACGTCGGGGTTGCGGTTGTGCCAGTCGCCGGGCCCGTGCACCCCGACCCCGGCACCGGCCGCCGCCACGTAGACGGTGCGGTCGGCGGTCAGCCCGTCCCGCTCGGCGGTGCCCAGGATGGAGCCGCCGTAGGAGTGCCCCAGGTAGGTGACCGGGATGGTCCGGCCGGTCCCGTCGACCGTGCGTTTGACGTCCGCGCTGAAGGCGACCAGTCGCGGCGCCATCCGCTCGGCGTAGCCGGGTTCGGCGGCCTGCCGGATCCCGGACACCAGGTCGGTGCCGGTGGGGAACTCCCCACCCAGGTAGCTGATCATCGCCAGCCGTCCGCCGCCGGCCCGGGTGAACCGGCGGGCGGTGTCCACGTTCGCGGCGCTGCCCGCCAGCGTGGTGTTCAGCCCCGGGATCAGTACGCCGAGGTTGGTGGCGGTGCGCAGGTCGCCGTGCAGTTCGATCAGCGAGGAGCGCTGCGGGTCGAAGGCGATGAACTGCCGCGGCACCGGCAGCTCGCTGCGGCCGGTCGGGTCCGGCACGTCGGCCAGCAGGCCCTGGTAGAACTCGATGCGCGCGTTGACCTTTCGGTCGTGCGCGGCGGCCGCGCGGGCCCGGATCGCCGGGTCGCTGAGCAGCGCCGCCCGCACTCGCTCCTGGCTCGCCGGGTCCCCGGCGCCGCGGGTCAGCGCCGCGGGCAGTGGGCCGCTGAGCTCGCTGCGCGCCTTGTCCTGCGCGCTGCGATCCAGCAGCCCCCGCTGGGTCAGGATCGCCTCGGCGATGTTGAGCCGGTTTGCCGCGATCCGCAGCGGCCAGGGCACTCCATCGGTGTTACCGGCCTGGCGGGGCGCGGCCTCGACGAGTTGCCGGCGCTGTTCGGGGGACAATGCCGCGATCTGGGCGGCGATCGCCTCCTGGCTCAGGGTGGGCCAGCCGGCCACCAGGGCCGCCGGGCCGGTCGGCCAGCCGGCCGCCGTGGTGGGGGCCGGTTCGGCGATCCGGAACGCGGCGTCCAGGTCGCGGGCGGTGTCCTCGTCGGCGACGCCGAGCCGATCCAGCGCCGCGGCGACGGTGATGCTGAGCTCCGCGGCCCGCGAAGTCATCACCTCGCTCGCCGGTGCCGGGGCGTGGGCGGTGCCGTCGTCGGCCACCGGGTAGCCCTCGGCGCGGGCCGCGGCGACCGCGGCGAGTACCTCGTCGCGGCGCTGCCCGATCGATTGGGCGCCGCTGCGGGCCACCGCCGCCGCCGCGACGAACACCCGGGCCAGCCGGGTCGCCTCGCCGGTCAGCCCGGTCATCCGGGTGCGGGCGGCGGCCGCGGTGGAGCCGCGCCAGTGCTCGTGCAGGCCCTCGACACCGCGGATCAGCACCTCCACGTCGCGGTGCAGATCGGTGGCGGCGGCGTCCCACACCCCGGCGGCGGCCTCCAGCGAGTCGGGTTGCCAGCTGATCGCCTGGCGCAGCGTCGGCCGGCTCACGAGCCGGCGATCCGGCGTCGGGCGGCGTCGTCGGCCTCGGTCAGTCGCTGCCCGCCGCCGCTGACCCCGTCGGCCCAGTTGGCCAGGTCGGCGGCCAGCACCGCGACCCGCCGCGCGATGTCGGCGGGACCGGTGACCGCGCAGGTCGCCGAGCCGGGCAGGGCGCCCGCGCGGGCCAGGCCGTCCCGGCGGGCCAGGGCGGCGATGCCGGCGGCCGCGGTGCGCACCGCGGTCGCCGCCGCGCCCAGCCGCGCCGACTGCAGTGCCAGGTTGTCCTCGGCCATGGGTCATGGTGGCACCGGCGCGGCGGCCACCGAAGTCCGTCATCCCCAGGCCGGGGCGCGGGGCGGCGGGCGGCGCGCGATCCGTCGGCCACGCCGGGAGGCCGCCATTCCCGGCGGGGCACACCCGGCACGCCGTAAGCTCGACGGTGTGCAGCGACGAATCATGGGTATTGAGACCGAATTCGGCGTGACCTGCACCTTCCACGGTCATCGTCGACTTTCCCCCGACGAGGTGGCGCGCTACCTGTTCCGCCGGGTGGTGTCCTGGGGCCGCAGCAGCAACGTCTTCCTGCGCAACGGCGCGCGGCTGTACCTCGACGTCGGCAGCCATCCCGAGTACGCCACCGCCGAATGCGACAGCCTGTTGCAGCTGGTCACCCACGACCGGGCCGGGGAGCGGGTGCTGGAGGATCTGCTGCTCGACGCCGAGCAGCGGCTGGCCGACGAGGGCATCGGCGGTGACATCTACCTGTTCAAGAACAACACCGATTCCGCGGGAAACTCCTACGGCTGCCACGAGAACTACCTGATCGTCCGGGCCGGGGAATTCTCCCGGATCTCCGATGTGCTGCTGCCGTTTTTGGTGACCCGGCAGCTGATCTGCGGGGCGGGCAAGGTGCTGCAGACCCCCAAGGCGGCGACCTTCTGCCTGAGTCAGCGCGCCGAGCACATCTGGGAGGGCGTCTCCAGCGCCACCACCCGCAGCCGCCCGATCATCAACACCCGCGACGAGCCGCACGCCGACGCCGAGAAGTACCGTCGGCTGCACGTCATCGTCGGGGATTCGAACATGAGCGAGACCACCACCATGCTCAAGGTGGGCAGCGCGACGCTGGTGCTGGAGATGATCGAGGCGGGCGTGCCGTTCCGGGACTTCTCCCTGGACAACCCGATCCGGGCGATCCGGGAAGTCAGCCACGATCTGACCGGGCAGCGCCCGGTGCGGCTGGCCGGCGGCCGGCAGGCCAGCGCGCTGGACATCCAGCGGGAGTACTACGGCCGGGCGGTCGAATACCTCAAGACCCGCGAGCCGAGCGCGGAGCTGGAGCAGGTCGTCGACCTGTGGGGCCGCCAACTCGACGCGGTGGAGAGCCAGGACTTCGCGAAGGTCGACACCGAGATCGACTGGGTGATCAAGCGCAAGCTGTTCCAGCGCTACCAGGACCGCTACAGCATGGAGCTGGCCGACCCGAAGATCGCCCAGCTCGACCTGGCCTACCACGACATCAAGCGCGGCCGCGGGGTGTTCGATCTGCTGGCCCGCAAGGGGCTGGCCGCGCGGATCACCACCGATGAGGACATCGACGCCGCGGTCACCACCCCGCCGCAGACCACCCGGGCCCGGCTGCGCGGGGAGTTCATCGCCGCCGCCCAGGACGCCGGCCGGGATTTCACCGTCGACTGGGTGCACCTCAAGCTCAACGACCAGGCCCAGCGCACCGTGCTGTGCAAGGACCCGTTCCGGTCCTCCGACGAGCGGGTCAATCGGCTGATCGCCAGCATGTAGCCGCCGCGCGTGTGGCTACCGGCCTTGGCTGCGGGCGGGCCATAGGGTGTAGCGGTGGCAACCCAGAAGGTCGAACGGCAGCTGAACTTGGTGATCGCGCTGCTGTCGACGCACGGCTACCTCACCGCCGAGAAGATCCACCGCAGCGTGACCGGGTACGCCGAGTGCGCCACCGACGAGGCGTTTGCCCGGATGTTCGAGCGGGACAAGGGCGAACTGCGGGACCTGGGCATCCCGCTGCAGACCGGCAAGGTGGCCGGCTCCGACACCGTCGAGGGCTACCGGATCAACCGGGACGCCTACGCGCTGCCCGACATCGACCTGACCGCGCAGGAGGCCGCGGCGGTGGCGATCGCCACCGCGCTGTGGCAGACCCCGGAGTGGGCGACGGTGACCGAGGGGGCGCTGCTGAAGCTGCGCGCGGCCGGAGTCGACGTCGACGCCGACCCGATCCCGTTCAGCGCCCCGATGGGGCTGCCCGGCCTGCGCGGCGCCGAGGATGTGCTGGCGGTGCTGCTGGCCGCGGTGTCGGCCGGCCAGGCGGTGCGGTTCCGGCACCGGTCCTCGCCGGCGGTGCCGTACTCGCAGCGCACCATCGAACCGTGGGGCGTGGTCACCGTCGGTGGCCGCTGGTACCTGGTCGGCCACGACCGGGACCGGGAGGACGTCCGGACCTTCCGGGTGTCCCGGATCCGGTCGGACATCGAGACCGTCGGCGCCCCCGGGGCGGTCGGTCCGCCGCCGGGCACCGACGTCCGGGCGATCGCCGCGGCGGCGGTCAGTGCCGCCGAGCCCAGCGCGGAATCGGTTCCGGTGCGGGTCTGGGTCGCCGACGGCCGGGCCAACTCGTTGCGCCGGATCGGCACCGAGGTCGCTGACCGGGTGCGGGCCGGGCGCCCCGGCCAGATCCTGGAGATCGACACCGGGCCGCGGGAATCGCTGCTGCGCGACATCGCCGGGCACGGCGCCGACGCGGTGGTGCTGGCGCCGTCGGACCTGCGGGAGAAGGTGCTGACGCGGCTGCGGGCCGCGGCCGGGACGGGGGATCGGCGATGACGGGCAGCTCCGAGCGGCTGGTCCGGCTGCTGAACATGGTGCCCTACCTGCGGGCCAACCCCGGGGTCAGCTACGACCAGGCCGCCGCCGACCTCGGCGTCAGCCGCAACCAGCTGGCCAAGGACCTGGCCCAGCTGACCTTCTGCGGGCTGCCCGGCGGTGCCGGCGGGGACCTGATCGACATCTGTTACGACGACGACGGCCTGGCCATCGACGTGCTCGACTCCCAGGGCATGGACCATCCGCTGCGGCTGACCTCCACCGAGGCCGCCACCCTGCTGCTGGCCCTGCGGGCGCTGGCCGACGTGCCCGGGCTGGTCGACCCGGCGGCCACCCGCAGCGCGCTGGCCAAGGTGGAGGCCGCCGCCGGAGGCGTGCCGCCGGAAGGTCACCCGCCGGCCGGTGCTCAGGAAAGCGCCGCTGTTGCGGCGGTGCGCGCGGCCGTCCGGGATCGCTGCGCACTGTCCATCGAGTACTACTCGGCGTCCCGGGATGCGCTCGGCAGCCGGGTCGTCGACCCGATCCGGGTCACCCTGATCGACAACCAGAGCTATCTGGAGGCCTGGTCGCGGGAGGCCGACGGGGTGCGGCTGTTCCGGTTCGACCGGATCCAGGCCGCCGTCATGCTCGACGAGCCGTCCGCGCCGCCGGAGCCGGCGGTTGCCGCCGAAACCGACACCGGCCTGTTCAACGCGGACCCGGCGCTGCCGTCGGCGACGCTGCGGATCGCCCCGGATTCGGCCTGGATGCTGGAGTACTACCCGATGCGGCTGCTGGCCGAGAACGCCGACGGCTCGCTGGACGCGGCGATGACCTATGCCTCCGAGGCGTGGATGAGCCGGCTGCTGCTGGGATTCGGGTCCGCGGTCACGGTGCTGGAGCCCGCCGCCCTGGCCGAGCAGGTGCGCGCGGCCGCCGCCGAGGCGCTGCGGGCCTACGATCTGACCGACTGACGACCCGCGGCAGGCCCGGACCGGGCGGCTCGCTGCGGTAGGATCAAGGCGACTTCTGGAGGTAACCAAAGTGGGCGCACTACAACCGTGGCATTGGCTGATCCTGGCCCTGGTGTTCATTCTGCTGTTCGGTGCCAAGCGCCTGCCCGATGCCGCACGCTCGCTCGGCAAGTCGATGCGCATCTTCAAGGCCGAGGTCAAGGAGCTCCATCAGGACGCCCCGCCGCAGGTGAATCCGCCGGCCGGCGCGCCGACCCCGGTGGCCTCCGAGCGGGTTGAGGCCCCGGCCGACCCCGATGCCCGGTCGGCCTGAGCCGATCGCGCACCGTCGGTCCGCCGCACTGCGCGGCGCCGGTGACATCCATTCGTGAAATCCGCATTCCGGCGGCTGGATCCCCGTAATCGCCGCAGCCGCGCCAACCCCGACGGGACGATGTCCCTGGTCGACCACATCCGCGAGCTGCGCACCCGGCTGCTGATCTCGGTGGCGGCCATCGTGCTGACCACCGCGGTCGGCTTCATCTGGTACAGCAACAGCTTCTTCGGGTTCGAGAGCCTCGGCGAATGGCTGCGCGGTCCGTACTGTGCGCTGCCCGCGGAGGCCCGCGCCTCGATCAGCGCCGACGGCGGCTGCCGGCTGCTGGCGACCGGCCCGTTCGACCAGTTCATGCTGCGGTTGAAGATGGGCCTGGCGGCCGGGATCGTGCTGGCCTGCCCGGTGTGGCTCTACCAGATCTGGGCGTTCATCACCCCGGGCCTGTACAAGAAGGAGCGCCGGTTCGCCGGGACCTTCGTCGTCTCGGCGTCGGTCCTGTTCGTCGCCGGCGCGGTGCTGGCCTACCTGGTGCTGGCCAAGGCCCTGCACTTCCTGTTGACGGTGGGCAGCGACGTGCAGATCACCGCCCTGTCCGGCGACCAGTACTTCGGCTTCCTGGTCAACCTGCTGGTGGTCTTCGGCGTTGGCTTCGAGTTCCCGCTGCTGATCATCATGCTCAACGTCGCCGGGGTGCTCAGCTATCAGCGGCTGCGGGCCTGGCGCCGCGGCCTGATCTTCGCGGTGTTCGTGTTCGCCGCCGTCGCCACCCCCGGCTCGGACCCGTTCTCCATGCTGGCCCTGGGCTGCGCGCTGACCCTGCTGCTGGAACTGGCCATCCAGGTCGCCCGGTTCCACGATCGGCGCAAGACCCGACACGCCGGGCCGGAACTGCCCGACGATGTGGCCAGCCCGCTGGACACCCCGGCCGATCAGTCCCGGCCGTGAGCACCGAATTCGACGCGTTCGCCGCCGAGCAACCGTTCGCGCTCGATGATTTTCAGCGCCGCGGCTGCCAGGCGCTGGAGAACGGCCACGGGGTGCTGATCTGCGCCCCGACCGGGGCGGGCAAGACCGTGGTCGGCGAGTTCGCCGTGCACCTGGCGCTGGCCGCCGGCGGCAAATGCTTCTACACCACGCCGATCAAGGCGCTGAGTAATCAGAAGCACTCCGACCTGGTGCGCCGCTACGGCGGCGAGCGGATCGGGCTGCTCACCGGCGACGTGTCCATCAACGCCGACGCCCCGGTGGTGGTGATGACCACCGAGGTGCTGCGCAACATGCTCTACGCGGACTCCGACGCGCTGGCCGGGCTGGCCTACGTGGTGATGGACGAGGTGCACTTCCTGGCCGACCGGATGCGCGGCGCGGTGTGGGAGGAGGTGATCCTGCACCTGCCCGAGGAGGTCCGGCTGGTCAGCCTGTCGGCCACGGTCAGCAACGCCGAGGAGTTCGGCGGCTGGATCCAGACCGTGCGCGGGGACACCACCGTCGTCGTCGACGAGCACCGGCCGGTGCCGCTGTGGCAGCACGTGCTGGTGGGACGACGGCTGTTCGACCTGTTCGACTACGACCGGCTCACCCCGGGCGCCAAGCCGAAGGTGGACCCGGACCTGCTGCGCCACATCGCGCACCGCCGCGAGGCCGACCGGATGCTCGACTGGGAACCCCGCGGCCGCGGGCAGCGGCACCGGCCCGGCGGCTACCGGCCGCCGTCGCGGCCCGACGTGATCGGCACCCTGGACCGCGAGGGCCTGCTGCCAGCCATCACGTTCATCTTTTCCCGGGCCGGCTGTGACGGGGCGGTCGCGCAGTGCCTGCGCTCGCCGTTGCGGCTGACCGACGACGACGAGCGGGACCGCATCGCCGCGGTCATCGACCGGCGCTGCGCGGACCTGCCCGAATCCGACCTCGCGGTGCTGGGCTACTACGAGTGGCGCGAGGGGCTGCTGCGTGGCCTGGCCGCCCACCACGCCGGCATGCTGCCGGTGTTCCGGCACACCGTCGAGGAACTGTTCGCCGCCGGGCTGACCAAGGCCGTCTTCGCCACCGAAACCCTGGCGCTGGGCATCAACATGCCGGCCCGCACGGTGGTGCTGGAGCGGCTGGTGAAGTACAACGGCGAGCAGCACGCACCCCTGACACCGGGGGAGTACACCCAGCTCACCGGGCGGGCCGGGCGCCGCGGCATCGACGTGGAGGGGCACGCCGTGGTGCTGTGGCGTCCCGACGACGCCGGCGCGGAGCCCACCGAGGTCGCCGGGCTGGCCTCCACCCGCACCTTCCCGCTGAAGAGCTCGTTCGCGCCGTCGTACAACATGACGATCAACCTGGTGAACCGGATGGGCCCGACGGCGGCCCGGGCGCTGCTGGAACGCTCCTTCGCCCAATATCAGGCCGACCGCTCGGTGGTCGGCCTGGTCCGCGGCGCCGAGCGCGGGCAGCGGCTGCTCACCGAGATCACCGCCGAACTCGGTGACAACGCCCCCGAGGTGCTCGACTACGCGCGGCTGCGCGCCGAGATCGGCGAGCGGGAACGGGCCCAGGCCCGGGCCTCGCGGCTGGCGCGGCGACGCGCCGCGGTCGACGCACTGGCCGAGCTGCGCCGCGGCGACATCATCACCATCAGCCAGGGCCGCCGCGGCGGGCTGGCCGTCGTGCTGGAACCGGCCGGCGACGCCGAGGACCCGCGCCCGCTGGTGCTCTCCGAACACCGCTGGGCCGGGCGGATCTCGTCGGCGGATTACTCGGGAGCGTCGGCGAAGCTGGGCGCGATGTCCCTGCCCAAGCGGGTCGAGCACCGGCAGCCGCGGGTGCGCCGCGACCTGGCCTCGGCGCTGCGTTCGGCCGCCGCCGGGCTCGACGTGCCGTCGCGGCGGCGAACCGTCCGCGGCGGGGCACCCGAACGCGACGTCGACGCGCAACTGGCCGAGCTGCGCGAACGGCTGCGCCGCCACTCGGTGCACGACCGCGGCGACCGGGATGCCACCATGCGGCTGGCCGAACGCTATCTGCGGATCGAACGTGACAACGACGCGCTGCGGCAGAAGGTCGCCGCCGCGACGAACTCGCTGGCCCGCACCTTCGACCGGATTCTCGGGCTGCTGGCCGAGCGGGGCTACGTCGCAGGCGCCGACGCGGCCACCACGGTCACCGACGACGGTCGGCTGCTGGCCCGGATCTACTCCGAGTCCGACCTGCTGGTCGCCGAATGCCTGCGCACCGGGGCGTGGAACGGGCTGAACCCGGCCGAGCTCGCGGCGATGGTGTCGGCGGTGCTCTATGAACCGCGCGGCTCGGACGGGCCGGCACCGCAGTACGACGCCCCGACCGCGGCGCTGCGCACAGCGCTGACCGCGACCCGCCGGCTGTCCGGGGCGCTGCGCCGCGACGAGAACCGGCACCGGCTGGCGACCTCGCGCGAACCCGACGCCGGCTTCGTCACGGCGATGTACCGCTGGGCCACCACCGGCGACCTCACCCAGGCGCTGACCGCGTTCGAGGAGACCGGCGGTCCGCTGTCGGCCGGCGACTTCGTGCGCTGGTGCCGCCAGGTGCTCGATCTGCTCGACCAGGTGCGCAACGCCGCCCCGGATCCGGCGGTGCGGGCGGCGGCCAAACGGGCGATCGGCCAGGTGCGCCGCGGCGTGGTGGAGGTCGACGCCGGCTAGCGGCCCGGGACGCCCGAAGGGGCGGTGCGGCAGCGGTCCGGCGGCCGCGGCGGCGGAGAAGTTTCCCGACATGAACGTCCGTTGCCAGCGGGTAGGGTGAGGCAGACGCTACGGTTGAGTCCAGCTGTGGGTTCCCCGTGACCCATCGGCCGCCGGCACAGTTTGAGGAGACATTGATGAGCGGACCGCAGGGAACCGACCCCTCCCAGGGTGGTCAGGGCCCCAATCCCGGTTCCCCGGACCAGCCGCCCGCCGGTCAGGCCGCCTGGCAGGCCCCGTCCGCGTGGCAGCAGCAGCCGCCGGCCGGCGGCGGTGACGATCAGGCCACCACGGTGACCCCGGCCTGGCAGAACCCCAACGCACCCGGCGCCGCGGCCGCGCCGGGCTGGGGCCAGCAACCGCAGCAACCGCAGCAGCCCGCCGCGGGCTACACCCCGCAGCCGCAGGGCTACCAGGACCCGGCGACCGCCGCCTACGGCGGGCAGCCCGGCTACACCGCCCCGCCGTCGACTCCGGGCGTGGGCGCGCCGGGCTATCCGCAGCAGGCCCAGCCGGCCTCGCAGCCCTACGGTGCCCAGCAGCAGTACGGCCAGCCCGGCCAGTACGGTCAGCCGGCCTCGCAGCCCTACGGCGCCCAACAGCAGTACGGTCAGCCCGGCCAGTACGGTCAGCCCGGACAGTTCGGTGGCTACCCGCAGCAGGGACCCGCCGAGTCCGACAAGTCGTCGTCCAAGCGCACGATGCTGGTGATCATCGGCGCCGTCGCCGCGGTGCTGGTGGCCGTCGTGCTGGTGGTCGGCTTCTGGATTCCCGGCTTCTTCGTCACCACCACCCTGGATGTGAGCAAGGCCCAGCAGGGTGTGCAGCAGATCCTCTCGGACGAGACCAACGGGTACGGCGCCAAGAACGTCAAGGACGTCAAGTGCAACAACGGGAAGAACCCCGAGGTCAATAAGGGCGACACCTTCACCTGCGAGGTCAGCATCGACGGGGCCAAGCGTCAGGTGACGGTGACCTTCCAGGACAACGACGGCACCTACGAGGTCGGACGGCCCAAGTAGGCCCGCGCCGCGCCACTGTCGAACTCAAAACCCGTCCGCTGGGCGGGTTTTGAGTTGTCTTCGCCTACCGAGTACATTTAAGTAACGAATTGATCACGGGAGGTTTCGATGCGGACGTTCAAAATTCTTGCGGTCCCCGCGGCGCTGGGTGTGGCGATTGCCCTCGCCGGACCGGCCGGTGCCGACCCGAGCCGCGCCGAACTCGGTGCGACGCAGGAACTCAACGACGGCGGCGTGACCATCGCCTACACCGTCGAGGAGCTTGAGGCCGCTGACGACACCATCACCAACGCCGAGGTGCGCGGCACGCTGTGGGAGGTCTCCGTCGAGGTCGAGGCGGTCAAGGGTTCGGTCACCCCGATCATCCCGTTCTTCAACGCCCGCGCCGCCGACGGCACCAACTACCGGCCGCTGTACTGGGCGGTCGGCGATGAGGCGCTCAGCGGTGCCACCCTGGGCCAGGGCCAGAAGGCCGAGGGCAACATCTACTTCGACGTGACCGGCCCGGCCCCGACCCGGGTCATCTACAGCGACGGCGTGACCGACCGGCTCTGCTGGCACTGACCGTCAGCGGGAGAGCGCGTCGAGCGCCTTCTGCAGTCGGCTGATCGACGACTCGACCCCGTACGCGGCGGCCAACTCGGCCACCCGGGCGGGGTCGAGCGCCGTTCGGGGCAGCGTGTCGGTGGGAGTGGACAGTTGCACCGGTGCGTCGGTGGCCACCTGCACCACCGGCACGGCGGCCCGCAGATAGTCCTCTCCACCGAGCAGCTTCGCCCGAATCCCCTTGGCGACAACGGATTCCGGGTCGGCCGCGGCCGCCCGGATGGCCCGCAGCGAACCGTACCGGGTCAGCAGGGTGGCCGCGGTCTTCTCCCCGATGCCGGCCACCCCTGGCAGCCCGTCGGACGGATCACCGCGCAGCGCGGCCAGTTCGGCGTAGGCCGGGCCCGGCCGATCGGCGGGCACGCCGTAGGTTTCGGCGACCTCGGCGGGCCCGAACAGCGTCGCCTTGGCCAGCCCGCGCCCGATGTAGAGCACCCGCACCGGCACCGGTTCGTCGGCGACGACCTGCAGCAGGTCGCGGTCGCCGCTGACCACCACCACCGGGTCGACCCGCTCGCGCGCGGCGAGGGTGCCCAGCACGTCGTCGGCCTCGAATCCCGGTGCGCCCGCGGTGGCGATGCCGAAAGCGTCGAGCAACTCCATGATCATGGTGACCTGCGGGGTGAGCTCGTCGGGCACCTCCTCGACGTCCGGATCGTCGCCGACGCCCTCGGCCTCGACCCGGTGCGCCTTGTAGGACGCGATCAGGTCGACCCGCCACTGCGGGCGCCAGTCCAGGTCCAGGCACACCGCCAGCCGGCCGGGGCGCTGGCCGGCGATGACGGTGGCCACCGCGTCCAGGAAGCCGCGGACCGCATTGACCGGACGGCCATCGGGCGCAGTGATTGACGACGGGACACCGAAGAACGAACGGAACCACATGCTGGCGCCGTCGAGCAGGACCAGGGGAGCCGACATGTCGCCTAGCCAACCATGGTCGAGTTCGGCGCGCTCCAGTCGGTGGCGGCCAGCCGGTGCGCGATCAGCCATTCGTCGCCGACCGGGGTGAAAACGTCGCGGTAGCGGCCGTGATGGTCCAGGCCGATCTCGGTGAACACGGTGAAGTACGACGCGACCTCGGCGCGCCGCGGCGTCAGCAGGGTGAACCGGACGTTGGTGACGTTGTGCCGCACGATCCGCCGCAGCCCGGCCGCCGCCGGGGTGGCGGCGACCGAGGTCAACCGGGCCACGATGGCGTCGCGACCGGACACCGCGGGCTCGCCGCGGATCTGGAGTGCGCCGTCGGGGCAGAAGCAGGCCGCGAGCTCCTCGATCCGGCCGGAATCCCCGGCCCAGGTGTAGCGCGCGACGGTGTCGCGGATGCGTTCGCGGGCGGACAGTTCCCAGGGCTCCATCGCCCGATGGTAGGCCGACGGCCGATCGGCCGGCTCGGCTAACCTGGGCCCATGACAGCCGGGCGCTTCGAATCCAGCGTGTACGCCGACCGACTGGCGGCGGCCGCGGCGGCCACCGCGAGCGCCGGACTGGCCGCCCTGATCATCACCCCCGGCTACGACCTGCGCTACCTGGTCGGGTCGCGGGCGCAGACCTTTGAGCGGCTCACCGCGCTGGTCGTCCCGGCCGACGGGACGCCGACGATCGTGCTGCCGCGACTGGAGCTGGCCGCGCTGCGCGAGTCCGCGGTATCCGATCTCGGTGTGGCGGTGGTCGATTGGGTCGACGGCGAGGACCCCTACGGCCTGGTCGCCACTGCGCTGGGTGGCGGGCCGGTGGCGACCGCGGTCACCGACGCGATGCCGGCGCTGCACCTGCTGCCGCTGACCGAGCGGCTCGGCGCGCTGCCGGTGCTGGCCACCGAGGTGATGCGGGAACTGCGGATGGTCAAGGGCCCGGCCGAGATCGACGCGCTGCGCAAGGCCGGTGCCGCGATCGACCGGGTGCACGCCCGGTTGCCCGAGCTGCTGGTGCCGGGGCGTACCGAGGCCGAGGTCGCCGCCGACATCGACGCCGCGATCGTCGCCGAGGGGCACACCGAGGCGGCGTTCATCATCGTCGGCTCCGGCCCGCACGGCGCCGACCCGCACCACGAGCAGTCCGACCGGGAACTGCGGGCCGGGGATATCGTCGTCGTCGACATCGGCGGGCCGTATGAGCCCGGATACAACTCGGACTGCACCCGGACCTACAGCATTGGTGAACCGGATCCCGAAGTGGCGCAGCAGTATTCGGTGTTGCTGGCCGCGCAGCGGGCCGCGGTGGCGGCGGTGCGCCCGGGCATGCGCGCCGAGCAGATCGATGCCGCCGCCCGGGACGTGCTGGCCGAGGCCGGGCTCGCGGAGTACTTCGTGCACCGGACCGGGCACGGCATCGGGCTGTCGGTGCACGAGGAGCCCTACATCGTGGCGGGCAACGAGTTGCCGCTGCGGGCCGGCATGGTGTTCTCGGTCGAGCCGGGGATCTACTTTCCCGGCAAGTGGGGCGCGCGCATCGAGGACATCGTGGTGGTGACCGAAACCGGGGTGGAACCGCTCAACGCTCGGCCGCACGAGCTGATCGTGGTGCCGGTCGCCGGATAGCGGCTGCCCGGCTGTTGCTCGGTGCTTTTTGCTGGGTGCTTCTTGCTGGGTGCTATTGCTCGGTGCTGATGTCCAGCAGCCCCGAGGAGCCCAGCACCCGTTCCACGAGCACCTCGATCACCACCCGCTTCGGGTTGACCCGCGGGGTGCGGTAGCGCTGGGCGTACCGCAGTTCGGCGTCGCGGACGGCCTCGGATTCGGCACTGACCGACGCGGTGCCCTCCAGCGACAGCCAGCGGGCACCGTCGACCTGGCTCAGCACCGCCAGCTGGCCGCGCTCGGCGTTGACCGCCTTCTGCGAGCCGCCGTTGGTGATCACCCGGGCGATGTGCGTCTTGGGGTCGAAGGTGAAGCCGACCGCCACCACGTGCGGGGACCCATCGGCGCGCAGCGTCGTCAACATCGCCAGATGACGTTCGGTGAGGAAGGTCAAGGCGTCGTCGGTGAGGCGGGTGGTTGCGTGCGGCATTACCGGTCAGGCTAGCGCAGGACATAATCAGCGACGTGAAGGACACGGAATCCTCGGTGTTGGTGGTCTTCGGCGGCCGCAGTGAGATCGGCGTTGAGTTGGCGGCGCGGATCGGCGCGGGCGCGACGGTGATCCTGACCACCCGGGACAACACCGACCTGGATCCGCAGGTCGCGGCGCTGCGCGCGGCCGGTGCGCGGGCCGTGCACGTGAAGGCGTTCGACGCCGACGACCTGGCCTCGCACACCGCGGTGCTCGACGAGCTGATCACCGAGCACGGCGGCATTGACACCGCGGTGCTGGCCTTCGGCATTCTCGGCGATCAGGCTCGCGCCGAGGTTGACGCCGAACACGCGGTGGCGATCCTGCACACCGACTTCGTCGCGCAGGCGCACCTGCTGACGCTGCTGGCGACCCGGATGCGCGGTCGCGGGCGGGGCCAGATCGTGGTGTTCTCCTCGATTGCCGGCGCCCGGGTGCGCCGGGCGAACTACGTGTACGGGTCGGCCAAGGCGGGCCTGGATGGGTTCGCCGCCGGGCTGGCGGATGCGCTGCACGGCAGTGGTGTGCGGTTGCTGATCGTGCGGCCGGGTTTCGTGATCGGCCGGATGGCGGCCGGGATGGAGCCGGCGCCGTTCGCCAGCACCCCGCCGCAGGTCGCCGCGGCGACCGCCCGGGCGCTGGCGCGCGGCCGGGGCGCGGTCTGGGTGCCCTGGCAGATCCGGCCGCTGAGCTTCGCCATGCGGTTCGTGCCGCAGGCGATTTGGCGGCGGATGCCCCGATGAGGAGCGAGCGAGCGCAGCGAGGGAGCGCAGCGAGGGAGCGCAGCGAGGGAGCGCAGCGAGGGAGCGATCGAGTCGGCGGGGGGTTCCGATGAGGAGCGAGCGAGCGCAGCGAGGGAGCGAGCGGTGATCGTGGTGGTCGGGATCGGGGCGGACGGGATGGCCGGGCTCGGCGAGTCGGCCCGCACGGAACTGCGGCGCGCAACCGTCGTGTACGGCGGTCCGCGGCAGCTCGCCCTGCTCGACGACACCGTGACCGCCGACCGTCGGCCCTGGCCGTCGCCGCTGCGTCCGGCGCTGACCGGGCTGCTCGGCGACTCCGACACCGATGTGCACGTCCTGGGCTCCGGTGACCCGATGCTGCATGGCATCGGCACCACGCTGACGTCGATGTTCGGTGCCGAGCGGGTGCGGGTGATCCCGACGGTGTCCAGCGTGACGCTGGCCTGCGCCCGGCTCGGCTGGCCGGCGCACGACACCGAGGTGATCCGGGTGACCGCCGCCGCGCCGGTCACCGCGGTGCGCCGCGGCGGGCGGGCGATCGTGCTGTCCCGCGACGAATCCACCCCGGTGGCACTGGCCCGGCTGCTCACCGGCGCCGGCCGCGGCGCCTCCGAGCTCAGCGTGCTGGAGAATCTCGGTGGTCCGGCCGAACGCCGGATCGACGGCACCGCCGCGCAGTGGGCATCGGACCCGCCGGCCGAGATCGCCGCACTGAACGTCGTTGCCGTGCGCTATCTGCCCGACCAGCGGGCGTCGACCATCGCCCCCGACGACGCCTTCGACCACGATGGGCAGCTCACCAAGCAGATGATGCGCGCGGTCACCCTGGCCGCGCTGGCGCCGCGGCCCGGGGAACTGCTCTGGGACGTCGGGGCCGGCTCGGGCAGCATCGGCATCGAATGGTGCCGCGCCGGATCAGGTTGCCGCGCAGTGGCATTCGAACGCGACCCGGTGCGCTCGGCCCGGATCGGTGCGAACGCCGCCGGGTTCGGCGTCGACGTGACGGTGCGCGGGGCCGCTCCGGAGGCGCTGACCGACGCGCCGGACCCCGACGTCATCTTCATCGGCGGCGGGCTCACCGTCCGCGGGGTGCTGGAGCACTGTCTGCAGCGTCTGCGCCCGGGCGGCCGACTGGTCGCCAATGCCGTCACTGCGGAATCGGAAGTAGTTCTGGTGCAACAACATTCATTACACGGCGGGGTGTTGCGCCGGTTTCAGCACTACACCGGCGAACCGGTCGGGTCGTTCACCGGCTGGCGCCCGGCGCTGCCGGTGACCCAGTGGGCGGTGACGCGGTGACCGTCTATTTCATCGGCGCCGGGCCCGGCGCGGCCGACCTGATCACCGTCCGCGGGCAGCGCCTGCTGCAGCGCTGCCCGGTGTGCCTGTACGCCGGCTCGATCATGCCCGAGGACCTGCTGGCGCTGTGTCCGCCGGGAACCCGCGTTGTCGACACCGGGCCGCTGAACCTGGACCAGATCATCGATGAGCTGGCCGCCGCCGACGCGGCCGGCCACGATGTGGCCCGGCTGCATTCCGGCGACCCGTCGCTCTACAGTGCGCTGGCCGAGCAGTGCCGGCGCCTCGACGCCCTGGGGATCGACTACCAGGTGGTGCCCGGGGTGCCGGCGTTCGCCGCGGCCGCCGCGGTGCTGGGCCGCGAGCTGACCGTGCCCGGCGTGGCGCAGACGGTCACCCTGAGTCGGGTCGCGACGCTGTCCACCGCGATGCCCGACGGCGAGGACCTGAGCGCCCTGGCCGGGCACGGCACCCTGGCGCTGCACCTGGCCGCCGCCCAGATCGACACCGTCGTCGCGGAGCTGCGCGCCGGTGGGCTGCCCGGCGACACCCCAGTCGCCGTCGTCGCCTACGCCAGTTGGCCGACCGAGACGGTGGTCCGCGGCACCCTCGACGACATCGCCGCCGCGCTGCGGGTGGCCGGAATCACCAAGACCGCGGTGATCTTCGTCGGTGCGGTGCTGGCGGCCCAGGAGTTCACCGAGAGCTATCTGTATTCCTCGGGCCGGCGTCGTGGAACGCAGCACTGATGCGGATCCTGTTGCTGGGCGGCACCGCGGAGGCGAGGGCCCTGGCCGCGCGCCTGCACCCGCGGGTTGAGGTGATCAGCTCACTGGCCGGACGGGTGCCGGATCCGGCGCTGCCGGTTGGGCAGGTCCGCATCGGTGGCTTCGGCGGGGTTGACGGGCTGATCGGCTGGCTGCGCGAGAACCCGGTCGACGCCGTCGTCGATGCCACTCACCCGTATGCCGCCGGGATCAGTGCCAACGCCGCGGCGGCGGCTGCCGGCGTTGGGCTGCCGCACCTGCTGCTGGCCCGCCCGGCCTGGGACACCGGCGCCGCACTGACCGTCGACTCGAATGCCGAGGCGGCGGCCGTCGTCGCCGAAAAGGCTTACCGTCGAGTGTTCTTGACCACCGGGCGATCCGGGACCGCGGCGTTTCTGGGCAGCGACGCCTGGTTCCTGATCCGGGCGGTGACGCCGCCGGATCGTCAGCTGCTGCCGCCGAACCACGAACTGCTGCTGTCCCGCGGACCGTACTCCTACGACGGCGAGGCGGCGCTGCTGCGCGAACATCGCATCGAGGCGATGGTCACCAAGAACAGTGGGGGAGCGATGACCCGCGCCAAGATCGACGCGGCCACCGATTTGGGCATCCCGATCGTGATGATCGATCGGCCGGGGCTGCCCGCCGGCATCACCACCGTCGACACCGTCGAGGACGCCATCGCCTGGGTGCAGCGGCTCGTCTGACGGCGATTCGGTCGCGCCGACCGTGGGCGTGAATGCTCGCGCGACCGCGGGCGTGGCGGCTTCTGCTCATGCCGGCCGCTGATCGTCGGGCGTAGATCATGTTGGCGTCGAACGCTTCTCCGGGGTGATGTCCCCGGGGCACTGCCGGTATGGCCGGGGCGTTATGCGGTGTGGCTGTCGGGGTCGGTGGTTTCGTTGTCGTACCAGCTGTCGTCGTACCGGTCGGGGTGGTCGGCCCAGTCGGTGTCGTCGCTGGTGCCGGGGTCGTCGTCGGTGTTGTCTGCGGTGTCGTCTGCGGTGCTGTCCGTGTTGGTGTCGGGCTGGATTTTGTGCCAGGTGCTGGGGTCGTTCCAGTCGTCGGGGTAGGGGGTGTTGTCGAGGGTGAGTTGTTGGGTGAGTTCGGTGTCGGTGGGGTCGGTGTCGTAGCGGCGGTGGGCGTCGATGGCTTGGTCGAGCCAGTGCGGTTCGTCTTGGGGTGGGAGGTCCTGGTCGGGGTGGGCTCCGCGGAGTTTGCGGTAGCGGGCCAGGAGCTGTTCGGGGAAGTTGATGGTGTTGGTGCGGGGTTGACCGCGGTCCAGGGCCGGTGGGGGGATCCATTCGACGCGGCCGTCGGTGTTGCGGATGGTGGTCCAGTCGAATTTGTCGGCCATGTTGTTGTCGGCGCGGCAGGCCAGGGCGAGGTCGTCGATATTGGTGTTCCCGCCCGCCGCATCGGGCTCCCCGGCCGCACCAGGGGCACCAGCGGTCTCGCCGGGGTCGCCGCGGCTGCCGGGTTGGGGTGGGCTGGTGGTGCCGGGTTTGGGGGTCCAGGGGTCGAGGTGGTGGGCTTGGGTTCGGTAGAAGGGTTCGGGGCAGCCGGGCCGGGTGCAGCCGCGTTCTCGGCTGAACAGGACCAGGCGTTGGTCGGCGGTGGCCAGGCGTTTGGAGCGGCCGAGCCATAGGGCGCGGCCGTGGCCGTCGAAGATGCTCAGGTAGTGATACGCGTGGCTGGCCATGCGCAGCAGGTCGCGCATCGGGACGCGGGTGCCGCCGGCGGTGATGGCCCAGCCATTGTCGGGGTTCAGGGCCGGGGCCGGGCCCAGGGCGGCAGACCCGGGCGGGCACGACCCGCCGCCGGCACCACCACCGGTGTCGCCGTCACCCCCGTTGCCGCCGGGGGCCCGGGCGCCAGTGGAGTCAGCACCACCGTTGCTGCTGCTGTTTTCTTCGGCGTTGTTGCCGTTGGTGGTGGTCCAGTTGGGGGTGGCGTCGGGGTGGGTGGCGGCGGCGGTTTGGAGTTCGGCGAGGGTGGTGGTGATGACCACGGTGACCGGTAGGCCGTTGAGTTTTCCGAGGTCTCCGGCGGCCAGGACGGCGCGGCTCAGGGCGATCAGGGCGTCGTGGCCGCGTTGGGCGGCGCTGCGCTGATCGGCGCTGATCTGCTCCTGACTCGGGGTCCCACTGACACAGGGGTGTTCGTCGTTGGGGTTACACATGCCGGGGGCGGCGAGTTTGGCCAGGATCGGCTCCAATGTGGCGCGGGCTTCGGGGGTCAGGGTGCCGCGCAGCGCGCTCATCCCGTCGCGGCGTTGCGGGCCCAGGGTCAGGCCGCGCTGGGCACGGCGGGCGCGTTCCTGGTAGTCGCCGTCGGGATCCAGGATCGTCAACAAATGCGCGGCGAGGGTTCGGTATTGCTCGGGGGCGAACTGGGTGGCCAGCCCGGCCAGGTCGGCTTCGGCGGCCTGGCGGTAGTCGGGGTCCAGGTTCGCCGGGAGTTGCCGGTAGATGTCGCGGGCGATGTCCACGTGTTCGGGCCCGATCGCCCCGGCGGCCACCGCCGCAGCCAGGGTGGGCAGTCGCGGTTCTAGGGGTTGGCCGTCGAGGCTGGTGCGGGGGCCCAGGTCGGCGGCCTCAGCCAGCCGGCGGGCCGCGGCGCGGCGGGAGATGCGGAGCCGTTCGGCCAGCACGAGTTTGAGGCTGGCTGCCCCGAGCACGCCGGGGTCGGCGGTGGCGGCCAGGTGAGCGGTCAGGGTGTGATCGAAGGCCGGGGCCGCCCAGGCCAGGGCTTGCCGGCGGGCCAGCACGTCGAGGAGTTCTTCGGGGGTGAACCCGTCGAGGCGACAGCCGGCCAGCGCGGCGGCCGCGGACTCGGCGGCGGCCAGTGCTGCCAGGACGGTGTCCCGGTCGGCGTACGCACTGTTCCCCATGTATAGAACGTTAGATCGAGTCACCGACAGAAACCGGCCCCGCAACCCACAAATCAGGCCCCCAACCATGAGGAAACTCTAAGAAAATCTGCGGGGGCGGCGGCGTGGGCCCCGGTCGGGGAGCGCTTGGGGCCGCGCCGTCACCGCCCCTGCGGCCCGCCCAGCCCGCGGCCATGCTCGGGGCGCCGTCGACCCCGGTGGATCAGCCGCCGATGAGGGCGGTAAGCGTGTCGTGCGCGGCCTTCCGGGCGGCGGCGGCTTCGCCTCGCAGGTCGGCGATCCCGGACTCGATGGCGGCGACCTGGGCGATGCGGCGCTGCAACTCGCCAACCTGGCGGGCACGCAACTCACCCTCGGGTCCTTCGGTGCCCAGCACCCCGAGCTGATCGGAGATCCGGGTCTGGGCGTCGAAAACCTCGTCGCGCTCGGTGGTCAGCTGCGCGCAGCGGTCATCGAGCCGGTCGGCCTGTTCCCAGTGACCGAGCACCCCCGACAGCGCCGCGACGGTGCCGGCGTCCAGCGACCGGCCGGCGAGCCACTCCTCCAGTTGCCCGGGGGACAACTGCCGGTAGTCGATCCGGGTGTAGTCCGGCCAGCTCTCCAACACGGTGGCCAGCGCTGCCCCGTGCCCGGGTGCGGTGAGCGCAAAGCGGTGCACCGCGCCGTCGCGGACGTCCAGGGCGGTCGCGCCGTCGCGCGGCTCGATGTGATGCCCCGGCGCCAGCGGGATCTCGACGATCACCTCGACCGGTTCGTCGTGATCGTTGTCGGCGCGCAGGGTGTGCAGCCGTTCGTTGCGGCGCTCCTCGACGACAGCGTCATCGGCCAGTCGCACCCGCGCGGTCACCGTCTCCATGGTGCTGGTCTGCCCGCAGCGCACCGCCAGGTCCTTGGCGAAGGCCAACCGCACCGGTGCCGAGCGCGCGGTGAAGCCCAGCATCGCCTCACCGGCGTAGCCGCCCTGCTCGTAGATCACCGCCGGGCCTTCCTCCAGCACGATCCCGGTGCTGTTGGTGAATGTCAGCATGATGTCGGGGGCGGGGCCGGAGCCGCCGGACCACACCACTTCGCGGCGGACGTCGTCGACCGGGGCCAGCGCCAGCGGAACCATCGCCGCCCCGCCCCGCTTGAGCGACACCGGATCGGACAGCCGGTACTCAAAGTGTTCACCGCGGTCGCCGGTCTCGACCCTGGCGGCAGCGTCGGCGTAGCCGGTCATCGCCGCGCCCACCGCCCGGGTCACCGGGCGGCCGGCGGGGGGCGCCGGGGCGGCTCCGAACGACACCTCCGCGGCGCGCTCGCGCTCCTCGACGACGGTCCGTCGCACCTGACGGCCGTGATACAGGTCGATGTCGAAGGAGATCGGCTCGCCGGTCGTCAGCGTCAGCGCGATGTCGGTGAGGTCCTCATCGAGCGGGTTGTGCACGATGCCCATGGCGGCCAGGGTCAGTTGCTCGCCGTCGCGGACCAGTCGATACGACACCCGCCACATCGGCGCCGGCACCAGGTAGGAAACCCGAACCCGGTCGGCCTCACCCCGAAGCTGCACCCGCACAGCACAATTCGGCCCGGCGGTGGCGGCCCGGGACCGGTCGACCAGGTAGTCGAGGTCGTCGCGCGACGGTGCCTCGACGAACTCAACGCGGCGCGCCTGGGTGAGGTCGACCAGCGTCACCGAACCGGATTCGGTGCGCAGCAGCAGGGTTCGGCGAGCCTCTTCGCCGTCAACGCCGATCACTTCGCCGCGGCGGCGGCCCGCATCGCCGAGATCCACCTCGATGATCCGTCCCCGCACGGCGTCGAGCAGTCCGACCAGTGCCGCGCCGGAATCCAGCAGCAGATGGCGTGCGGCCAGCACCGCCTGTGGTTCGGCCGGGGTGTCGAACTCCACGGTGCCGACCGTCGCCTGGCCGCCGAATACCTCCACGGTCAGCGACTTGAGCACGTCCTTCATGTCGTCACGGCGCAAGGTCAGCTCGAAGTCCCCGTCGGCCGGGCCGCTGCGGCCGACCACCGCGATGCCGTGCTTGTAGAGGACCAGCTGATCGACCGGGGGAGTGTTCATCGTCATGACAGTAGCGACCCGCACCGACGATTCGGTGCGGGTCGCTGATCGGCATGTGCGGTTCCTCAGCCGACACCCTTGAGCGGGTTGTGGTCGACATACATCTGCTCGATGCGCGCCTCGTCCACCCGGTTGCGGATCAGTTGCGCCTCATGTTGGTCGCGGATGACCTTGGCCAGATTGAAGCAACTGGTGACCATGAACAGGCCGCAGACAGCGAGGAAGCCACGCTGCCAGACCGAAATCGGCAGGAACGTGATGCCGATGGCCATCGCGCCGAATGACACCCCGAAGGCGAGCGCGGACTGAACGAAATAGGCGTAGGTGGTGCGGAGCAACGGCTGCGGAGTTTCCATGCCAGAAATAGTCACCCGCGCCGGGGTGGGCAAAACTACTCAACTCCTCCCGGATAGCGCCGCGGGGTGAAGACCCGGTCGCCGTCCCGGACGGTCTGCGAGGACCCGATGATCAGCAGGGTTCGCATGTCCACCTCGGTCGGGTCCAGCTCGCCGAGGCCGACGACCCGCACCCGCTCGGTGGGGCCGCCCACGTCGCGGCCCAGCACCACCGGGGTGGTGGGGCTTCGGTGCTCCAGCAGCAGTTCCCGCATCGCGGCGACCTGCCAGGTCCGTGACTTCGACGCCGGGTTGTAGATGGCCAGCACCAGATCCGCGGCCGCCGCGGCCGCGAGCCGGTCGGCGATGACGTCCCACGGCTTGAGCCGGTCCGACAGCGAGATGACGGCGTAGTCGTGCCCGAGCGGGGCGCCGGCCCGGCTGGCCACCGCATTGGCGGCCGTCATCGCCGGCAGCACCCGCACGTCGACGTCGGGCCAGTTCACCGCCTCCTCCAGCACCGCGGTGGCCATCGCGAACACCCCCGGGTCCCCGGAGGACACCACGGCGACGGTGCGGCCCTCGGCGGCCAGCGCGCAGGCCAGCCGGGCCCGCTCGGGCTCATCGGTGTTGTCGGAGGGATGCCGGGTTTGGCCGGCTCGGGCGGGTACCCGATCCAGGTAGGGCCCGTAGCCGATCAGATCGGTGGCCGCCTCGAGTGCACGTCGGCTCTGCGGGGTCAGCCACTGCGGATCACCGGGCCCCAGCCCGACGACCACCACCGCGCCGGGCCCGGTGCGCGGGCGCTGTGCGCCCGGCAGCAGCACCACCGAGAAGTACGGCACGGTGTCGCCGTCGACGTCGGCGGCCGGTTCGACCCGCTGCCGGCCGGTGCTGGCCCGCTCCACGTAGAACGCGTCGTCGATGCGGCCGGCGTCGGTCAGCGCCTGCCGCACCTTCGGGAAGGACCGGCCGAGCTTCATCACCACGGCGGCGTCGGTGTCGGCAA
Source organism: Mycolicibacterium fallax (assembly GCF_010726955.1). NCBI lineage: Bacteria > Bacillati > Actinomycetota > Actinomycetes > Mycobacteriales > Mycobacteriaceae > Mycobacterium > Mycolicibacterium fallax. Next base: position 1,202,581 of record NZ_AP022603.1, on the reverse strand, counting down.
GCCGGCGGGTCAGCTCACCGGCCGGCAGCGTGCCGGGCAGCACGGTGAGGATCTCCTCGCCGGTCACCAGCGGGGTCGCGACGGCCGCCGAGGCCGCGCTGACCGCGGTCACCCCGGGCACGATGACGGCGGCGAACCGCTCGGTCAGCCGCGCGTGCATGTGCATGTAGCTGCTGTAGAACAGCGGATCGCCCTCGGCCAGCAGCGCGACGTCGCGGCCGGCGTCCAGGTGCGCGGCGATCCGGGCGGCCGCGGCGGTGTAGAAGTCCTCCATCGCCCCGGCGTAGCCGCCGGGATGGTCCACCGTCTCGGTGGTGACCGGGTAGACCAGATGCTCCTCCAGCTGCCCGTCGCGCAGATACGGTTCGGCGATGCCGCGGGCGATGCTGTGACCGTGGCGGGCGCTGTGATAGGCCACCACGTCCGCGGCGCCGATCACCCGGGCGGCCTTGACGGTGACCAGTTCCGGATCGCCGGGGCCCAGCCCGACGCCGTAGAGCGTGCCGGTCATGCGCAGATGCCTTCGGAACGGCTGGCGATCGCGTTGACGGCGGCCGCGGCCATCGCGCTGCCGCCGCGCCGGCCCCGCACCACCAGATAGCTCATCCCGCGGGGGTTTTCGATCAGCGCGTCCTTGGACTGGGCGGAGCCGACGAAGCCGACCGGGCCGCCGAGCACCGCCGCCGGGACCCCGGCGCCCTCGTCGAGCAGTTCCAGCAGCCGGAACAGTGCGGTGGGTGCGTTCCCGATGGCCAGCACCGCCCCGTCCAGGCGCTCGGCCCACAGATCCACCGCCGCGGCCGAGCGAGTGCTGCCCAACTCGGCGGCCAGGCCCGGGGATCGCGGGTCGGCGACCAGCGAGACGACCTCGTTGTCGGCGGGCAGCCGGGCCGCGGTGATGCCGGCGGCGACCATCGAGGAGTCGCACAGCACCGGGGCGCCGGCGACCAGGGCGGCGTGCGCGCGGGTCACCACGTCGGGGGTGAAGGCGATGTGCTCGGGCAGGTCGACCTGCCCGCAGGTGTGGATCATGCGGACCACCACCTGGGACACGTCGTCGGGAAACCGGCTCAGGTCGGCCTCGGCGCGGATCGTCGCGAACGACTGACGGTAGATCTCGGCGGCATCGCGGATGTAGTCGAGCACCCAGCCACCCTATGACGGGGCGCATTGCGCGGGGCGTGCAGCGTGGCGTTGGCCGGCCGGCCCGGCGGACGACGGGGCGGCCGACCGTGGCGGGCCGCGGTCCCGCACCGGCCCTGGCGCGGGCATCGCAGGAGCTGCCCGCCGCGCCGGGTGTCGGGGCACACGCGCACTGAACCTGAGGTGAAGATTGACGGTTTGTCGCTCGATGATGGGCCGAAATCCAGCGCCGATCGAGAAGTTATTTCCTTGTGCAAGCGTCACTTTGAATCTTCGACGTCGACGCCTATGCTCGAACGACGCGGCGCTGCCCGCGATCGCGAATGGGTCCTTCGGGGGAAGGGAAATCCAATGGCCGGACCACTTCTGAATGTGTCTCCCACCGGGGTCGGGCTGTCGGCCGCCGTCGAGGCGGCCATCACCGCGGAACTCGGCGCCGTCGTCGCCGGCGGCACGGCCACCCTGATCACCGTCACCCCAATGGGCGCCGATCCGGCCTCGGTCGCGTTCGCCGCGGCCTGCAATGCCGCCGGCGCGGCCTACCTCGGCGCCGCCGCCGAGCACACCGCGTCGCGCGGCTTGTTCTCCGGTGCGCAGGGATTGGCCGGTGCGACCTTTGAGACGACCGAGGCCCTGCGACGCCTGGTGACGACGCTGGGCTCCGTCATCGGCTGATGGCCGATTTCTGGGCGGCCCGCCCACCGGAGGTCAACGACCTGGTCCTGCGGGCCGGATCCGGCATCGCCACCACCGCGGCGGCCGCATTGACCTACGTCATGGAGATCTCCGGCTGCGAAACCGCGGCCGGGATGTCGATCGGCAACGCCGGGATGCTCGCCCCGGACTTCGTCGGGCTCGCCGGCGCCGGCTCACTGCTGTCGGCCACCACCCTCAACACCACCCTGCAGCTGCTGGCCGGCTGGCTGATGGAGAAGCCGCCGGTGTTCGCCAGCGCGATCAACGCCTACCTGAGCGCCAGCTCGGCGATGATCCCGGCGGCGGTCTGCCAGGGCAACCGGGTGCAGTGGGAATCCTTGTGCGCGGCCAACGTTCCGGCGCTCGGAACCCTGACACCGGCCATCATCGAAAAGGATCTCGAATACTTCGGCGGGATGTGGCCGAACAACGCCGGGGTGGGGACCGGTTATTCGGCGGTGCTGATGGGCCTGATTCCGGCCCTGAGCATCCCGCCGCCGATCACCCCGCTGGCGGCCTCACCGGCCGCCCCGGTGCAGGCGGGTGCCGCGGTGGCCGAGGCCGCCGCGACCGGGGCCGTCGCCCCGGCGCTGCAGGCATCCGGCGCCGCGGCGGGGATGGCCGGGCCGTCCGGTGCCGCCGGCCCCGGAGGCATGCTCGGTGATCTGATGCAGCAGGTCACCGGGGGCGTGCAGCAGGGTGGTCAGGCCGTCGGCCAACTCGCCCAGAACGTCGTCGGGATGCCGATGCAGCTCGGCCAGACACTGACCGGCCCGGTGCAGGCGCTGACCGGGCTGTTCGGCTCGTTCGGCAATCGCGGCGAGGCCGCCGCGGTCGAACCGGTCGTGGAGGCGGTGCCCGAGGCCGTGCGGCCCGGCGTGGGCCTGCCGCTGGCGCCCGGAGCCGGGTCGGTCCTCGGCGGCGCTGCGGGTGCGGCGACGCCGGCCGGGCTGACCAGTTACACCCGGCCGACCGCCGGCTTCGCGCCGGAACCGGGCGGCCGGCCCACCGGCCTGCGCGGCGCCGGGGTGCTCGGCGCGGTGGAAACACGCACCGCCCCGGCCGGCGGGGTACCGGTGGGTTCGGGCGCCGGGATGCTGGCGCGCCCGACCGGTGGCAGCGCCGGCAGCGGCGAGGTCGGCCGGGTCCGGGTGTTCGCCGAAGCCGAACAGCGCCGAGGGTGAGGTAGCTGTGACGGAACATCGCTGATCGTCGGTCACGCAATTGTCGGGCTTCTGATGCATTACAGGAGGCCTAATACTTCTATGTTGATCCGAAAACGTGCAAATCTAATTGTTTGCTGAGGGTGAAGTGACAACCGGGAAATCCGGCCTACGCTTGCCGTCAGAGCCCCGATCGGGGAAGCGAAAATCCAAGGGAGATCAACCACAATGTCGACATTCGACGTTCCACCCCTGCAACTGCGGGCCGCCCGCGATGCGATTCTCGCCGCGCTGGAGAACGCGGGCGGGGTCGCCACCCAGTACCTCTCGACGCACCAGAACATCGCCGCACCCGGGGTGTTCCAGGGCCTCACCCAGCTGACCTCGACCAACACCGCGGTCACCATCGAGGCCGATCTGCAGCGTGCCGTCCAGCACGGCATGTTCCTCGCCGACGCGCTCGGCAAAACCGCCACGTTCGTCGAGGAGAACGAGGCCGACGCCGCCAACAAGGTCCGCGAGGTGCTCAACGCCTCCGGTACCTCCCTGGTCTGACCCGAACACTGGAGCCACCGATGGACAAGATCACCTACGCACTGCCGACGATCCTGGATGCCGCGGATCAGACCCTGACCCACGGCATCGGCCTGACCGACCTGTGCAGCGACGTCGAACGTAAGACCAATGCGCTGGTCGCTGACTTCCAGGGTGTCGGCGCCGACGGCTTCTTCCTGCACCAGCAGGAATTGCTGCGCTCGCTCAAGCATCTCGCCGAGACGGTCGGACTGCATGGCAATGCGGTGCACACGGTGTGCGAGAACGCCACCGTCACCGACCAGACCGTCGCCGGATTCTTCGGCTAGACAACGTATTCCGCAACACCAGGGGGAACCGGTGTTGACCACCACCGTCGAGGGGCTGTGGGTTCTGCAGGTGCTCACCGGGGTCGAGGTGCTCGGCCCGGAACTGGGCCTGCGTCCGCATCTGCCGCGAGTCGAATCCCGCGACGACGCGCTGGACCGGCCGATTGCCGCCGAACTGCGCGAGCACGCGGTGATCGACGAGGCCGGCACCGTCGACGAACCGGTCCGGGAATGGCTGGCGGTGCTGAGCCGGCGCGACATCGGCCTGGTGCTGGATCTGCACCGCCCCGGCGACCGCACCCGGACCCGGGTGCTGCTGGCCCGGTTCGCCCGCTGGTGGGCGGTGCTGGAACGCCACGGCGACCTGGTCCGGCTGGGCCCGGCGGGCACCTCGGCGGAGGAGAACTCGGCGACCTCGGTCATCGCGGTCGAGATCGAAAGGCTTTGCGGCACAGCACAACCTGCCGAACTTCGGCCGGTGACCGTCGACGCCGGGGCGATCGCCGGGGTCCGCGGCTCGGCGCGGCTGCGCGCGGTGCTGGCCGGCGCCGGCATCGATGCCGAGCAGCAGGGCATGCTGCTGCTGGCGGCCGATCCGGCGCGTTCGGCGCACGCCGGGATCGTCGCGGTGCAGAGCGGGGTGGAATCCGGGCTGCCGACCCGGGCGGTGCTCGGCGACAGCGCGGTCACCGTGATCGACACCCCGGCCGGACGTCTGGTCGCCGAAACGGTCCACCGCGATGGTCGCCGCTGGCTGATCGTCGGCCCGGGAAGCACCTCGGCGATCGTCACCGCGGTCCGGGCGCTGCTGCGCCGACTGCCCGCCGAACAGGACTGGTATTCCTACCGAAAGGTGGTGTGAGAAATGGACGAGACCGAGGAAGACCCGGGTCCGCGTCGGTCACCGGAACCGATGTCCGGCTCGGTGCGGATCTCCGACCTGGTCGCGCCGCGCAAGATACCGCCCGGCTCGGGCTGGCGGCGGGTTGTGCACACCGGCACCTGCCACGTCGTCAACCCGGGGCAGTCGCGGGCCGAACGCCACCACCGGGAACTGTGCGAACGGATCCGGCGGCACATCCGCCGCCAGTACGTCATCGCGCTGGTGGCCGGCAAGGGCGGGGTGGGCAAGACCACCCTCACCGCGGCGATCGGCGCGGTGTTCCGCGGTGTCCGGCCGGAGAACGTGGTGGCGGTCGACGCGGTGCCCGGTTTCGGCACCCTGGCCGGCCGGATCGACGAGAACCCGCCCGGTGACTACGCCGCGGTGCTCGACGACACCGACGTGCAGGGCTACGCCGACATCCGCGAACACCTGGGCCAGAACGCCGTCGGGCTGGATGTGCTTGCCGGAAACCGGAACTCGGACCAGGCCCGGCCGCTGACCGCGGCGATGTTCGCCGGGGCACTGTCCCGGCTGCGCCGGACCCACAACGTCATCCTGGTCGACACCGCCGACGATCTGGAGCATCCGGTGATGGAGTCGGTGCTGCGGGCCGCCGACACCCTGGTCTTCGTCTCCGGGCTGACCCCGGACAGCTCGGTGCCGGTGACCCGGTCGGTGGACCTGCTGTGTGCGCTGGGCCACCACGAGCTGGTGTCGCGCAGCATGGTGGTGCTCAACGACAGCCGGGACCGCTACGACCGCGGTGCCCGGCGGTACCTCACCGAACGCTTCAGCCAGTGCGGCGCCACCGTCGAATTCATGCCGTATGACCCGCATCTGGCGGCCGGCGGCATCATCGACGTCGCGCACCAGAGCACCGGCGCCGCCCGGTTGCGGCTCACCGAGATCACCGCCGCGCTGGCCGACCGTTACATCCCGGACGCCGACAGGACGGCGTGATGACCGCCGCGGTCGGTGCCCGGCCCGGTGCGCCGATGGTGTCATTCCCCGCGCGCTGCGCGGTCGCGGTGATCTGCGGCGACCAACTGATCTCCCAGGTGTATCCGGCGGCGCTGCCCATCGAGGTGTTCCTCGACGACGCGGTGGAATTACTCGACGCCGAACTTCGCCGCCGCGGCCGCCCCGGCCTGGCACCCGGCAGCGGCTATGAGCTGCAGCGGGTCAACGGCATCCGGCTGGACACCGGCAAGTCCCTCGACGAGCTCGGCGTCGAGGACGGCACCGCGCTGCAGTTGGTGACGGCGACCGACGGGGATTGCGCCGAGCCGCAGTACGAATCGCTGTCCACCGGGCTGGCGCGGGTCGGGCGCACGCTGTTCCCCCCGGTCACCGCGCAGACCGTCGCGCACTGTGCGCTGGCGATTCTGGCGATGGCCGCGGCGGTGCTCGCGGTCGCCGGGGTGCGTGCCCGGTTGACCGGTGACTCCCCGGTCCCCGCGGTCGCGGTCGGCACCGCCGGCCTGCTGGCCGCGGCCGCGGCGGCCGGGGTGTGGCGCTGGTGGCCGCGCCGCACGGATCTGCTGATCGGGTTCGGTTGGCTGGCCGTCCCGCTGTTGGCGCTCGGCGCAGGCACCGCCCCGCCCGGCGGGCTCGGCGCGCCGCACCTGTTCATCGTCGCGCTGGCGGCCGCGGTGCTGGCCGTGGCGCTGACCGCGCTGACCGGCGCGCATCGCGATATCGCCGCGGCGGTGGTGACGCTGTGCGTGCTCGGCGGCGCGCTGGCCGCGGCCCGGATGTGGCGGCCGATCCCCGCGCAGTGGCTGGCGATGTGCACGCTGATCGCGCTGCTGGTGCTGTTGACGCTGGCGCCCACCATCGCGCTGCGGGCGGCGCGGATCCGGCCGCCGCACTTCGGTTCGGTCACCGGCCGCGACCTGTTTCACCGGGCCGACGGGATGCCGGTGGACGCCGTCGTCCCGGTGGACCAGAGCGCGGCAGCCGAACCGGAGGCCGACCCGAACCCGGACACCACCCCGCGCGGGGCGGCGGTCGCCGCGGCCGCCCGCCGCGCCAACGCCGTGCTGACCGGGATCTGCGTGGCCGCCGCGATCACCCTGGTGCCCGCGGTGTGGGCGACGTTGCTGCCCGGCCGGCCCCGGGCCGGAGCCGCCGCGGTGCTGGCCGGGCTGGTGGTGATGATCTTCGTGCTGCGGTCCCGCAATTTCACCGACCGACGCCAGGCGGTGCCGCTGATCTGCGGTGCGGCGGCCGCGGTGTGCGCCGGGGTGGCCCGCTACGTGTGGGCGGCGCCGGCGGGGTCGACCGGCGCCCTGGTCGGCGGCGCACTGGTCCTGACCGGGTTCGGTGCGGGCACCCTGATCGCCGCGCTGCTGGTACCGCCGACCCGATTCACCCCCCTGGTCCGGATGACCGCCGAATGGCTGGAACTGCTGGCGATCGTCGTCGCGCTGCCGCTGGCCGCCTGGATCGGCGGCCTGTTCGCCTGGGTGCGGATGCGATGACCGCCCGCACCGCCCAGCGCGCCGCCGCCGTCGCGGCGGTGCTGATGCTGGCCGGTTACGGGCTGGTGCCCGCACGGGCGATCCCCCCGCCGGTGGTGGACCCCACCCAACTGCCGGAGGCGGGCCGGCCCGGTCCGGACGAGCCGATGCGTCAGGCCAACCGCTGCGCCCGGCCGATCACCGTCGCCGACCCGGACGTCGGCATCACCGCCCCCGGGTTCACCATGCTCAACATCGCCCGCGCCTGGACGCACTCGACCGGCAACGGTGTCCCGGTCGCGGTGGTCGACACCGGGGTGAACCCCGGCCCCCGGTTGCCGGTGGTTCCGGGCGGTGACTACGTGATGGGCGGTGACGGGCTGTCGGACTGCGACGCCCACGGCACCATCATCGCGTCCATCATCGGCGCCGCACCGCAGGGCGCCCCGATGCCCGATCGGATGCCGCCGGAGCCCGCCTTCCCGGCTCCCGAGGGTGTCCCGGCCACCGGCGGCGCGCCCCCGCCGCCGGACCGGCCGGCACCGCCCGCACCGCCGGCCCCGGTGACCGTCATCCGGACCCAGACCGCGACGGTCACCGCGCCACCGCCGCCGCCACCGGAGCCGCCACCGCCTGCACCGCACGATGTGCCGGCCAACGCGCCCGGTGACGCCGCACCCGGACCCGAGCTGCCTGAGGTTCCGCCGCCGGCAGCCGGGGCGCCCGACGGGGTGGCCGGGGTCGCCCCGCACGCGGTGCTGATCTCGATCCGGCAGACCTCGCGGGCGTTCACCGCCGTGACGCCGCGGCCCGGCGAAACCGACCTGCTGCGCAAGGCGGGCACCCTCTCGACCCTGGCGCGCGCCGTCGTGCACGCCGCCGACCTGGGCGCAAAGGTGATCAACCTGAGCGTGACGTCCTGCATGCCCGCCGTCGACCCGCTCGATCAGCGGGTGCTGGGCGCGGCGCTGTGGTACGCCGCCACCGTCCGGGACGCCGTCATCGTCGCCGCGGCGGGCAACGAGGGCGAGGAGGGCTGCGCGCAGAATCCGCCGGCCGATCCGCTGAACCCCGCCGACCCGCGCGGCTGGGGCCGGGTCAAGACGGTGTCCTCGCCGTCCTGGTTTGCCGACTACGTGTTGTCGGTCGGTGCCGTCGACAACACCGGCGCGCCGCTGGGCGCCAGCCTGTCCGGCCCGTGGGTGGCGGTGGCCGCCCCGGGCGTCGGGGTGATGGGACTGTCTCCGCACACCGGCATCGCGGTCAACGCGCTCCCGCCGAGCCGGGCCGGGGATCGCAACATGGCATTTTGGGGCACCAGCTTCGCCGCCGCCTACGTCAGCGGTGTCGCGGCGCTGGTGCGTGCCCGCTTTCCGCGGCTCAGCGCGCACCAGATCATCCACCGGATCCGGGCGACCGCACACAACCCGCCGCTCGGGGTGGACAACAAGATCGGCTACGGCGTGGTCGATCCGCTGGCGGCGCTGACCTTCGACGTGCCCGACGGTCCGCGGCAGGCGCCCGGGGCACAGGCGCGGGTGATCGCCGCACCGGCGCCACCGGCACCGCCGGATCGGCGGGCGCACACCGCCGCACTGACCTTCGCGGTCGTGGTCGCGGCCGCGGCGGGAATCCTGGCGCTGGCGGCCCGGGCCCGGCGGTCCCGATGACCGCCCCGGTGCGGCTGGCGGTCCTGATCGCGGTGTTCGTCGCCGCGCTGACCGGCTGGGCGATCGGCGGATTCGCCGGTGCGGCAACGGCGCTGGCCCTCGTCGGGCCGGTCGCGGTGGTTCCCTGGCGGGGCCGGCCGCTGTGGTCCTGGCTGGCGCGGTACCGGCGGCACCGGCGCGAGCATCCCCGGCCGGACCCGGTCACGGTGGCCAACGACGGCTGCGGCGGCGGTGTGCGCGAGTTGCGCGGCACCGCGGTGGCCGCCGTCGCGGTGCTCGGGCGGCGGCACCGGCCGACCCTGTTCACCGGCAGCACGGCCGCCCACAGCGACGACACCCTCGACGTTGCCGCGCTGGCAGCGCTGCTGCACCAACCGCTCGGCCTGACCCTGGAATCGCTGAGCGTGGTCACCCTCGGTGCGCGGCGACGCAGCCACGGCGACTACCCGCGGGTCTACGACACCCTGATCGGCACCCCGCCGTATGCCGGCACCCGGGAAACCTGGGTGATCCTGCGGATCGCCGCGCTGCCCAACGCCGGGGCGCTCGCCGACCGGATCTCCACCGGCGTCGCGGCGGTGGCCGCCGCCCAGCGCATCGGCGCGGCGCTGCGCCGGGGCGCGGTCCGAGCCCGGGTGGCCAGCGCCGCCGACATCGTCGAGCTGGACCGCCGGATCGGCGGCGGCGTCCGGGACCCCCGCTGGCGGTCGGTGCGCGCCGACGACGGCTGGTACACCAGCTACGCATACCGGCCGCACGAGGTCACCGCGGCCAACCTGGCGCAGGCCTGGACGCTGCGGGTCGACGGCCTGATCCAGACCGTCACGCTCTACCCGGACGGGCGGTTGTCCGCGACGCTGACCACCCGCACCAACCAGCCGCCGCCAGCGCCGCCCAGCGTGCTGCTGACCGGCCTGCCGGGGGAGCAACTCGACGCGCTCGCCGCCGCTAGGTGCGGCCCGACGGTGCGGCTGCGGGGGCTGCGCACCGGTCCGGTACCGGCCGCGCTGGCCCTGCCGGTCGGGGCCAGCGGGGTGCTGATCGGCCCCGCGCAGGACGGCTACCGGCTGGCGCTGCCGTTCACCGATCCGGGCGAACCCACCCGGATCCGGCTGGCCGCCGACGACGCCCTGACCAAGCGGCTGGTGCTGCGGGCGGCCGCGGCGGGGGAGCGGATCACCGTGCACACCGCCGACCGGCGCCGCTGGGCCGCGCTGCAGATGCCCGGTATCACCGTCACCGACGGCCCCCGGCCGGCCCCGGACACCACCGTCAGCGTGGTCGACGGCGCGGTGTCGGCCGCGGCGCCCGCCGAACCGGCGGTCCGGCTGTCCCCGGCGCCGCGGCCGCCGACGGTGATCGAGGCGACCGGGCCATCGCCCGCCGCCGGTGCCGCCGGCGACGGCGCCGATGCCGGCGCTGCCGATGCCGATATCGTCATCACCCAGGCCGGGCCGGACACCGTCGACATCGGTATCGCCGGCCGGGTGCACCGGGTGCGGATCGATCTGTTCCGCGTCGAAAACCGTTATCTGAGAATCGAATCCGAGGCTGCCCCGGAACCCGAGCTCGCCGGGGCGGACCGATGAGCGCCGGGGCGGACCGATGAGCGCCGGGGCCAGCGTGGTCGCGGCCCGCCGGCCCTTCGACCGCGGCATGGACCTGATGGACCACGATCCCGCCGAGGCGCTGCGGCAGTTCACCGAGGCGACCCGGCTGGACCCGGCGATGGCCGACGCCTGGCTGGCGCGCATCGCCGCCGGCGACGACGACCTGGCCACCCTGGAACAGGTGTACCGCTGCGGCCCCCGGCTGCACCGCGAGGCCAACCGCATCGGTGCCCGGCTGGCCGCGCGGATCAAGGCGGGCCCGTACCTGGCGATCACCGTCACCGAGGCCTCGCACGCGGCGATCGCGCTGGCCGGCGCCCTGATCGACGACGGCCAGTTCGAGCGGGCGCACACCGTGCTGGCGGACCCGGGACTGCTGGACTCCTGGGAGAACCACCAGTGGCAGCGGCACGTGATGAGCTACCTGATGTTCGCCACCGGCCGCTGGCCGGAGGTCATCGCCGAGGCGACCGCGGTGCTGCCGCCCCAGGCGATCGTGATGGCCGCGGTCACCGCGGCGACCAACACCATGGCCGCGCACGCCGCCGTCCACCTCGGCCAGGCCCGCGTCGCACTGGACTGGGCCGACCGGGTGCACACCCGGCGCGGCGAGCTCACCGACGCCGGCGGCGCGGACGTGCTGACCGCCAGCATCGACCCGGCCGAGTTCCCGCTGATCGCCGCCGATCTCGGGTACGTGCGGGGGATGGCGCTGCGCCAGCTCGGCGACGAACCCGGCGCCCAGGTGGCGCTGTCGAAGGCCTGCGTCAACGGCGCGCTGCTGCCCGCCGCCCGCGACGCGCTGGCCGATCCGGCCCTGCAGCTGGCCGTCACCGACGAGGCCACCATCGACAGCCGCACCGACCGCTGGGACGCCGGCACCGCCCAGAGTCCGGCCGACCGGGCGGGCCGCGCCGACGAACAGCGCCGGACCGAACTGCTCGAGCAGGGCCGTGCGCTGCTGAACAACCAGGTGGGCCTGGCCGAGGTCAAGCGCGCGGTCGCCGAACTGGAGGACCAGATCGAGATCCGCGCGCTGCGACTGGCGCACGGGCTGCCGGTGGCCGGCCAGACCAATCACATGCTGCTGGTCGGCCCGCCCGGCACCGGCAAGACCACCACCGCCGAGGCGCTCGGCAAGATCTACGCCGGGCTCGGCATCGTCGCGCATCCGGAGATCATCGAGGTCCGCCGCGCCGACTTCTGCGGCGAGCACATCGGCGCGTCCGGCCCGAAGACCAACGAGCTGATCGACCGGTCGCTGGGCCGGATCCTGTTCATGGACGAGTTCTATTCCCTGGTCGAACGCCATCACGACGGCCGCCCGGACATGATCGGCATGGAGGCCGTCAATCAGTTGCTGGTGGCGCTGGAGGTGCACCGGTTCGACTTCTGTTTCATCGGCGCCGGGTACGAGCGCGAGGTCGACGAGTTCCTCACCGTCAACCCGGGGCTGGCCGGCCGGTTCAACCGCCGGCTGCGGTTTGCCTCCTACGCCCCGGCCGAGCTGGTGGAGATCGCGGTCCGCTACGGCGCGCCGCGGGCCACCGTCATCGAGCCGGCCGCCCGCCAGGCCCTGATGCTGGCCTGCCAGGCGCTGTCGGAGCACCGCGCCGCCGACGGCAGCAACGGCGTCGACGTCATGCAGAACGGGCGATTCGCCCGCAACGTGCTGGAGCGAGCCGAGCGGTTGCGGGACTCCCGGGTGGCCGCCCGGCACCGGTCCGCGCCCGGGTCGGTGACCGTCGCCGAGTTGGAGACGGTGCGGCTGGCGGACCTGCACACAGCCGTCTCACAGGCTTGCGCGGAGAAGCATCTCACGCTGTTCGCCCAGGTCAATGGGACCGATTCGGTGGGCAACTAGCGCTGGCGGGCCCCGGTGTTTTATCGTTTTAGCGAATTTGTGACCCGAGGAAGCGGGCCGCCGTCCAGCGCTGCATGGTGGTTCCGGGGACACGATTGGTCTCGGGGCACAGCCCGTCCCGGACCGCGTGCGGCGCAACGAAGCGTCGCCGACCACATCTGAAGACCACGGGCGGCGCGCCAAGACGCCACCCCCACATCTGAGGACGACGGGCGGCGCGCCACAGCGTCACCGGCCGACCGCAGACCTATCGAAGGGTCAGGTGGTTATGCCCAGCAGCGTAGGGCTCTACAACCCCGCATACGAGCACGATTCCTGCGGCGTCGCGATGGTCGTCGACATGCACGGCCGTCGCAGCCGCAAGATCGTTGATCACGCCATCACCGCACTGCTCAACCTGGAGCACCGCGGGGCCGCGGGAGCCGAGCCCAACACCGGTGACGGCGCCGGCATCCTGATCCAGGTCCCGGACCGGTTCTTCCGGGAGGTCTGCCGGGAACAGCCCGCCCCCTTCGAGCTGCCCGAGCCCGGCAGCTACGCCACCGGCATCGCCTTCCTGCCGCAGTCCGAGCGCGACGCCGCCGCGGCCTGCGCGGCGGTGGAGAAGATCGTCGAGGCCGAGGGCCTGGAGCTGCTGGGCTGGCGCGACGTGCCCACCGACGACTCGCTGCTTGGCGCGCTGGCCCGCGACGCCATGCCGGTGTTCCGGCAGATCTTCGTCGGCGGCGAATCCGGCCTGGAGCTGGAGCGCCGGGCCTACGTCATCCGCAAGCGCGCCGAGCACGAGCTGGGCACCAAGGGGCCCGGCCAGGACGGCCCCGGCCGGGAGACGGTGTACTTCCCGAGCCTGAGCGGCCAGACCTTCGTCTACAAGGGCATGCTGACCACCCCGCAGCTGCGCGAGTTCTACCTCGACCTGCAGGACGACCGGATGGAATCGGCGCTGGGCATCGTGCACTCGCGCTTTTCCACCAACACCTTTCCGTCCTGGCCGCTGGCGCACCCGTTCCGCCGGGTCGCCCACAACGGTGAGATCAACACCGTCAACGGCAACGAGAACTGGATGATCGCTCGGGAGTCGCTGATCCACACCGACGTCTTCGGCTATCACAACGACCTGAACAAGATCTTCCCGGTGTGCACCCCCGGTGCCTCGGACACCGCCCGGTTCGACGAGGTGCTCGAGCTGCTGCACCTGGGTGGGCGCAGCATCGCGCACTCGGTGCTGATGATGATCCCGGAGGCCTGGGAGCGCAACGAGGCGATGGACCCCGAGCTGCGGGCGTTCTACCAGTACCACTCGTCGCTGATGGAGCCCTGGGACGGACCGGCCTCGGTCTGCTTCACCGACGGCACCGTCGTCGGCGCGGTGCTGGACCGCAACGGCCTGCGCCCGTCGCGGGTCTGGATCACCGACGACGGCCTGGTCGTGATGGCCTCGGAGGTCGGTGTGCTGGACCTGGACCCGGCCACCGTGGTCAAGCGGATGCGGCTGCAGCCCGGCCGGATGTTCCTGGTGGACACCGCCCAGGGCCGGATCGTCTCCGATGCCGAGATCAAGGCCGAGCTGGCCGCCGCGCAGCCGTACCGGCAGTGGCTCGACGACGGGCTGTTCACGCTGGAGGAGCTGCCGCAGGGCAACTACGTCAAGATGCCGCACCACCGGGTGGTGGCCCGCCAGCAGATCTTCGGCTACACCTACGAAGAGGTGAACCTGCTGATCGCGCCGATGGCCCGGACCGGGGCCGAGGCGCTGGGCTCGATGGGCACCGACACCCCGATCGCGGTGCTCTCGCAGCGCCCGCGGATGCTGTTCGACTACTTCCAGCAGCTGTTCGCCCAGGTCACCAACCCGCCGCTGGACGCCATCCGCGAGGAGGTGGTCACCAGCCTGCAGGCCGTGATCGGGCCGGAGGGTGACCTGCTCAACCCCGACGAGAACTCCTGCCGGCAGATCGTGCTGCCGCAGCCGATCCTGCGCAACGCCGATCTGGCCAAGCTGGTCAACGTCGACCCGGCCCACGAGATCCGCGGCCGCAGGCACGGCCTGCGCGCCGCGGTGATCCAGTGCCTGTACCCGGTGGCCGACGGCGGGTCGGGCCTGCGCAAGGCGCTCGAAGACGTCCGCAAGCGGGTGTCCCAGGCGATCCGCAACGGTGCCCGGCTGATCGTGCTCAGCGACCGCGAGTCCAACGAGTGGCTGGCCCCGATCCCGTCGCTGCTGGCGACCGCCGCGGTGCACCACCACCTGGTCCGCGAGGGCAGCCGGACCCAGGTCGGTCTGGTGGTGGAGGCCGGTGACGCCCGCGAGGTCCACCACATGGCCACCCTGATCGCCTTCGGCGCCGCCGCGATCAACCCGTACATGGCGTTCGAGTCGATCGAGGACATGATCGACCGCGGCATCATCGAGGCCCTGAGCAGCGACAAGGCCAAGGACAACTACGTCAAGGCGGCCGGCAAGGGCGTGCTCAAGGTGATGTCGAAGATGGGCATCTCCACCGTGGCGTCCTACACCGGCGCGCAGCTGTTCCAGGCCATCGGCATCAGCCGTCGGGTGCTCGACGAGTACTTCACCGGGCTGGACTGCGCCACCGGCGGCATCGGGCTCGACGAGATCGCCGCCGACGTGGCGGTGCGGCACACCCTGGCCTTCCTGGACCGGCCCGATGAGCGCGCGCACCGCGAGCTCGAGGTCGGCGGCGAATACCAGTGGCGTCGCGAGGGCGAGTACCACCTGTTCAACCCGGACACCGTGTTCAAGCTGCAGCACTCCACCCGCACCGGGCAGTACCAGGTGTTCAAGGAGTACACCGCGCTGGTCAACGACCAGAGCGAGAAGATGCATTCGCTGCGCGGCCTGCTGACCTTCAAGGAGGGTCTGCGCCCGCCGGTGCCGATCGAGGAGGTCGAGTCGGCCGCCGAGATCGTCAAGCGGTTCTCCACCGGCGCGATGAGCTACGGCTCGATCTCCGCCGAGGCCCACGAGACCCTCGCCATCGCGATGAATCGCCTTGGCGGACGGTCGAACTCGGGTGAGGGCGGCGAAGCCGTCGAGCGTTTCGAGCGGGAGGCCAACGGGGACTGGCGGCGCAGCGCGATCAAGCAGGTGGCCTCGGCGCGCTTCGGTGTGACCAGCAACTACCTGACCAACTGCTCCGACATCCAGATCAAGATGGCCCAGGGCGCCAAACCCGGTGAGGGCGGACAGCTTCCCGGGCACAAGGTGTACCCGTGGGTCGCCGAGGTCCGGCACTCCACCCCGGGCGTCGGGCTGATCTCCCCGCCGCCGCACCACGACATCTACTCGATCGAGGATCTCGCGCAGCTGATCCACGACCTGAAGAACGCCAACCCGACCGCCCGGGTGCACGTGAAGCTGGTCAGCGAGAACGGTGTCGGCACCGTCGCCGCCGGCGTCTCCAAGGCGCACGCCGACGTGGTGCTGATCTCCGGGCACGACGGCGGCACCGGCGCCACCCCGCTGACCTCGCAGAAGCATGCGGGTGCGCCGTGGGAGCTGGGCCTGGCCGAGACGCAGCAGACGCTGCTGCTCAACGGGTTGCGCGACCGGATCGTGGTGCAGGTCGACGGCCAGCTCAAGACCGGCCGCGACGTGATGATCGCCGCGCTGCTCGGCGCCGAGGAGTACGGCTTTGCCACCGCACCGCTGGTGGTCTCCGGCTGCATCATGATGCGGGTCTGTCACCTGGACACCTGCCCGGTCGGGGTCGCCACCCAGAACCCGGTGCTGCGGCAGCGGTTCACCGGCAAGCCGGAGTTCGTCGAGAACTTCTTCCTGTTCCTGGCCGAGGAGGTCCGGGAACTGTTGGCGCAGCTGGGATTCCGCACCCTCAACGAGGCCATCGGTCAGGTCGGCGCGCTGGACACGGTGCGCGCCCAGGAGCACTGGAAGGCCTACAAGCTGGACCTGTCGGCGGTGCTCTACGAACCCGAGTCGGCGTTCATGAACCAGGACCTGTACTGCACCTCCAAGCAGGACCACGCCCTGGACAAGGCGCTGGATCAGCAGCTGATCACCGCCTGCCGCGACGCGCTGGACGACGGCACCCCGGTGGCCTTCGAGACCGCGATCACCAACGTGAACCGCACCGTGGGCACCATGCTCGGCCACGAGGTCACCAAGGCCTACGGCGAGCAGGGGCTGCCCGAGGGCACCATCGACATCACCTTCACCGGGTCGGCGGGCAACAGCTTCGGGGCATTCGTGCCGCGCGGCATCACCCTGCGGGTGCATGGCGATGCCAACGACTACGTCGGCAAGGGGCTCTCCGGCGGCCGGATCGTGCTGCGGCCGTCGCTGCATGGGCCGGCGGGCTACGTCGCCGAGGACAACATCATCGGCGGCAACGTGATTCTGTTCGGCGCCACCAGCGGCCAGGCGTTCATCCGCGGCGTGGTGGGCGAGCGGTTCGCGGTGCGGAACTCCGGGGCCACCGCGGTGGTCGAGGGCGTCGGCGACCACGGCTGCGAATACATGACCGGGGGCCGGGTGGTCGTGCTGGGCCACACCGGGCGCAACTTCGCCGCCGGGATGTCCGGCGGGGTGGCGTTCGTCTACGACGCCGACAGCACGCTGGCGACCAACCTCAACGCCGAGATGGTCGAGCTGGAGAACATCGACGTCGAGGACGCCGACTGGCTGCAGCAGATCATCTCCACGCATGTGGAGGCCACCGATTCCGCGGTCGGGCAGCGGGTGCTGGCCGACTGGGACACCGAGCAGAGGAAGTTCGTCAAGGTGATGCCACGCGACTACAAACGGGTGATGACGGCGATCGCCGAGGCGCAGGCCTCGGGGCTGACCGACACCGAGCTCAACGACGTGATCATGGCGGCCGCTCGTGGGTGATCCAAGCGGCTTCATGAAGCACACCCACCGCGAGACCCCCGCGCGGCGGCCGGTCGATCTGCGGCTGCAGGACTGGAAAGAGGTCTACCAGGAGTTCAGCCACGAGACCCTGCAGGTGCAGGCGTCGCGCTGCATGGACTGCGGGATCCCGTTCTGCCACAACGGTTGCCCGCTGGGCAACCTGATCCCGGAGTGGAACGACCTGGTCTTCCGCGGTCGCTGGCGCGACGGCATCGAGCGCCTGCATGCCACCAACAACTTCCCGGAGTTCACCGGGCGGCTGTGTCCGGCGCCATGCGAGGCGTCCTGCGTGCTGGGCATCAACCAGGACGCGGTGACCATCAAGCAGGTCGAGGTCGAGCTGGTCGAGAACGCCTTCGACGAGGGCTGGGTCACGCCGCTGCCGCCGCAGGTGCACACCGGTAAAAAGGTGGCCGTGGTGGGATCCGGTCCGGCCGGTCTGGCCGCGGCCCAGCAGCTGACCCGGGCCGGGCACGCCGTGACGGTGTTCGAGCGCGCCGACCGGATCGGCGGGCTGCTGCGCTACGGCATCCCCGAGTTCAAGATGGAGAAGCGCTTCATCGACCGCCGGCTGGAGCAGATGACGGCCGAGGGCACCGAGTTCCGGGCCGGGGTGAACGTCGGGGTGGATCTGACCGTCGAGCAACTGCGGGAGGACTTCGACGCCGTCGTGCTGGCCGGCGGGGCGACGGCCTGGCGGGATCTGCCGATCCCGGGCCGTGAGCTCGACGGCATCCACCAGGCGATGGAGTTCCTGCCGTGGGCCAACAAGGTCCAGCTCGGCGATCCGGTGACCGACGCCGACGGACAGCCGCCGATCACCGCCAAGGGCAAGAAAGTCATCATCATCGGCGGCGGTGACACCGGCGCGGACTGCCTGGGGACCTCGCACCGCCAGGGCGCGGCCAGCGTGCACCAGTTCGAGATCATGCCCCGGCCGCCGGAGACCCGCGCGGAGTCCACACCGTGGCCGACCTACCCGCTGATGTTCCGGGTGTCCTCGGCGCACGAGGAGGGCGGCGAGCGGGTGTTCTCGGTCAACACCGAGCAGTTCGTCGGCGACAACGGGCGGGTGACCGGGCTGCGCGCCCACGAGGTCGCGATGGTCGGCGGGCGGTTCGAGAAGGTGGAGGGCTCGGACTTCGAGCTGGACGCCGACCTGGTGCTGCTGGCGATGGGCTTCGTCGGCCCGGAACGCGAGGGCCTGCTGACCGAGTTGGGTGTCGAGCTGACCGAGCGCGGAAACGTGTCCCGCGACGACGACTTCCAGACCTCGGTGCCCGGGGTGTTCGTGGCCGGTGACATGGGCCGCGGGCAGTCGCTGATCGTGTGGGCGATCGCCGAGGGCCGCGCCGCCGCCGCGGGCGTCGACCGCTACCTGATGGGGGAGACCGCGCTGCCGGCGCCGATCGCGCCGACGGCCGCCCCACAGCGCTGACCTGCTGTTTTCCGGACCCGCGCGGAGTGATCCGCGCGGGTCCGTTTGCATTGTCCGTTTTCGGTCCGTTTTGCGCCCCGCAACTATTACCTCGGACTCGACCCACCCGAAAGTGTGAGCTCGGACACTCCGCAGTGCTTGCTCCAGTTAGCAGTCGCATTTGCTGCATCATGGGCAACGAAATGATAACGGAACCCTGAGAAAGTTATGGAAACAGCTTTCTGCCAGCATCTATCACAGGTCAGGGCTGCGCCTTGTTCTTAAGATTAAGTCACACCAGCCACATTCGTAACATTGAATGTTTACTCGGCGTGTCTGGACCGCTTTGCCGGGGTTCAGGGCTCTAATTGACTCGTCGGGGTTCTTGGGTAGCCTGAGACTTCGAGTCAGCAAATAGTGAGTCAGTAACCAGTTCCGACTGCAGGAGTGATGGCCGTGGGCGTCAAGTCAAGGCACGTCAACCGAATGCACGACTACGCATTGACCCGGTCCCGGGTGGGGCGGATCGCCTGGTCTTACTTTCGGCACCCGGTGAAGTCCCGGGAGTTCCCCGCCAAGCACGAACGCCTGGTGACCGCGGCCGACCTGCTGCGCTACGGCGCCTGCTGAGCCGGTCCGGCGGCCGCTGAGCCGTCCAGCGCCGCCGCGGGGTCAGGTTCGGGCCGGTAGCCCGAGCCGGTGGCGATCAGCAGCCGGCCGTCATGCGGGTTGCCGCAGGCTCGTTCGCAGCCGACCAGATGCAGCCGCCGGACCTCGTTCACCGCGGGTCCCTCGACCACCCCGCCGTCGAGGTGGATCGGCCCGCCGGCCACCACCGCCGCGGCGTCCGCGCGCACATCGGCCCGCGACTTCGCGCAGCCCGGACTGCCGGTGCAGGCGCTGACCGACAACCATCGCGACCCGGCGTCGAACACCAGCCCCATTGGGGCCAATACCCGCAACGCGGTGTCGGCGATCGCCTCGGTCAGATCGCAGACCAGCACCGATCGCCACGGCGTCACCACCAGCGGAGCCTCGATCGCGGCCAGAAACTCCGCGGTCCGCGCCGGCAGCACCCCCAGCGGCACCGCGGCCCCCAGGCTCACCAGCCCGGCCGGCCGGTCCTGGTCGATCCAGCCCACCGGCGGGCCACCGGCCACCGGCACCCGAGCGCCGCGATCGGTGCGTATCGCCGCCCCGTCGGCCGGCGTCAGCCCGTCGAGCAGCGCCGCGGCATCGGGTAGCTCGGTCACCCGCCAGGCCGTCGCGCGGACCGCCAGGAATCGGCGGGCCACCGCGATCAGGGTGTCCACCACGGTCTCCGGCGCCAGCCGCAGCCCGGTGTCGGCGCCCCCGAGCAGCAGCGCCGCCGAACCGTCGGTGCACGCCCGGGCCCCGACGTCGGCGCCCAGCCCGGCAACGTCGCCGCGGCCGTCGTCCAGCGCGAACAGGAACCGCCCCGGCAGCGCGGCCAGGTCGGGATCGGCCCCGATCGCGGCATCCAGATCCCGCACCCAGTCCCGGACGTCGCGGTCGCCGCCGCTGCGGCCGGTCAGCGGGGAGGCGATGATGTTGCGGACCCGTTCGTGGGCCGGGGCGGGCAGCAGTCCGGCGGCCGCCACGGCCGCGGCGACGGCCGCCTCGTCGCCGGGGGCGATGCCCCGGACCTGCAGGCTGGAGCGGGTGGTCAACTCCAGGGTCCCGGAGCCGAATTCGACGGCGATGACGGCGAGCGCGTGCAGTTCGGCGGCGCCGAGCATGCCCCCGGGCAGCCGGACGCGGGCCAGCGCGCCGTCAGCCGCCTGATGCAGCTGCAGCGCGCCGGGGCAGGCGTCGTCGGCGCGGGTGCGGGCCACCGGTCCACGGTACGTGGCGCGGACCGGGGCGCGGCAATACGGTACGAATGAGCGGTGACCGCCGTTCCCGCCGCCGACGAGACCCCGACCGTCCTGCTGCTGTCGACCTCCGACACCGACCTGCTCACCGCCCGCGCCAGCGGCGCCCGCTACCGCTGGGCCAACCCGTCCCGGCTGCTGGTCGAGGACCTGCCCGAGCTGCTCGCCGGGGTTGACCTGGTGGTGGTGCGGATCCTCGGCGGGTATCGGGCCTGGGAGGACGGCATCGACGCGGTGCTGGCCGCCGGGGTGCCGACCGTGCTGGTCAGCGGCGAGCAGACCCCCGACGCCGAGCTGATGAACCGCTCCACCGTGCCGGCCGGCACCGCCGTCGAGACGCACCTGTACCTGGCCCAGGGCGGGGTGGCCAACCTGGCCAACCTGCACGCGTTCCTGACCGACACGGTGCTGATGACCGGCTACGGCTTCGCCGGACCGGCCGTCATCCCGACCTGGGGCAGCCTGCAGCGCGAAAGCACCGGCACCGGGCCGGTGGTCGCGGTGCTCTACTACCGGGCCCAGCAGCTGGCCGGCAACACCGGTTACGTCGAGGCGCTGTGCGCGGCCATCGAGGAGGCCGGCGGCCGCGCCCTGCCGGTCTACTGCGCGTCGCTGCGCACCGCCGAACCCGAACTGCTGGACACCCTGGCCGGCGCCGACGCGATGGTGGTCACCGTGCTGGCGGCCGGCGGCGCCCGGCCGGCGACCGCCTCGGCCGGCGGCGACGACGACAGCTGGAACGTCGAACACCTGGCCGCCCTGGACATTCCGATCCTGCAGGGCCTGTGCCTGACCACCGGCCGCGAACAGTGGAGCGACAACGACGACGGGGTGTCCCCGCTGGATGTGGCCAGCCAGGTCGCGGTGCCCGAGTTCGACGGCCGGATCATCACCGTCCCGTTCTCGTTCAAGGAGATCGACGACGACGGCCTGATCAGTTACGTGGCGGACCCGGAACGCTGCGCGCGGGTCGCCGGGCTGGCCCTGCGGCACGCCCGGCTGCGGCACATCCGGCCCGCCGACAAGCAGGTGGCGCTGGTCTTCTCGGCCTACCCGACCAAGCACGCCCGGATCGGCAACGCGGTCGGACTCGACACCCCGGCCAGCGCCATCCGGCTGCTGGCCGCGATGGCCGAGGCCGGCTACAACATCGGCGAAACACCCGGCCAGCCCGGCGAATTGGGCGCCATCGTGGCGGCCGGTGACGGCGACGCGCTGATGCACACGCTGATCGAGCGCGGTGGACAGGATCAGGCCTGGCTCACCGAGGAGCAGCTCGCCGCCAACCCGATCCGGGTGCGCGCCGCCGACTACGCCGCCTGGTTCGCCACCCTGCCCGCCGGCGCCGCGGCGCGGATCGTCGAGCACTGGGGCCCGCCGCCGGGGGAGATGTTCGTCGACCGCAGCCGCGATCCGGATGGCGAAATCGTCATCGCCGCGATCCGCTCCGGCAACGTGCTGCTGCTGGTGCAGCCGCCGCGGGGCTTCGGGGAGAACCCGGTGGCGATCTACCACGATCCCGACCTGCCACCGAGCCACCACTACCTGGCCGCCTACCGCTGGCTGGACGGCGAGTTCGGCGAGCGGTGTAGTTCCGCGAGCACGAGGCTCGCCGAGGATGAATCCGGCGAGTTCGGCGAGCGGTGTAGTTCCGCGAGCACGAGGCTCGCCGAGGATGAATCCGGCGAGTTCGGCGCCGACCCGCAGTTCCGCGCCGACGCGGTGGTACACCTGGGCAAGCACGGCAACCTGGAGTGGCTGCCGGGCAAGACCCTGGGCATGTCCGCCGACTGCGGTTCCGACATCGCGCTGGGCAGCCTGCCGCTGGTGTACCCGTTCCTGGTCAACGATCCGGGCGAGGGCAGCCAGGCCAAGCGCCGGGCGCACGCCGTGCTCGTCGACCATCTGATCCCGCCGATGGCCCGCGCCGAAAGCTACGGCGACATCGCGCGTCTGGAGCAACTGCTCGACGAGCACGCGAACGTCTCGGCGCTGGACCCGGCCAAGCTGCCGGCCATCCGCCAGCAGATCTGGACGCTGATGCGGGCCGCCCGGATGGATCACGACCTGGGCCTGGCCGACCGCCCCGACGAGGATTCCTTCGACGACATGCTGCTGCACGTCGACGGCTGGCTGTGCGAGATCAAGGACGTCCAGATCCGCGACGGCCTGCACA
Source organism: Mycolicibacterium fallax (assembly GCF_010726955.1). Taxonomy (NCBI): domain Bacteria; kingdom Bacillati; phylum Actinomycetota; class Actinomycetes; order Mycobacteriales; family Mycobacteriaceae; genus Mycobacterium; species Mycolicibacterium fallax. Next base: position 1,179,842 of record NZ_AP022603.1, on the reverse strand, counting down.
TCCTCGGCGAAAAGCCCAGCGGGGCAGCAGAAGTGGATCTGGTGCTGGCCATCCTGCGGGCGCGGCAACTGTTCGGCGGCACCCAGTCGGTGCCGGGGCTGCGCGAGGCGCTCGGGCTGAACGAGGACGGCAGCGCCGCCCGCGGCGCCGTCGATGACGCCGAGGAGCGGGCCCGGGGCCTGGTCGCCGGGCTGGCCGAGCGCGGCTGGGACCCCTGCGCCGTCGCCGAGCTGACCGACGATCCGCAGGTCGGCGCCGTGCTGCGGTTCGCCGCCGAGGAGGTGGTGCCGCGGTTGGCCGGCACCGGCGGTGAGATCGACCGGGTGCTGCACGCGCTGGCCGGCGGCTTCATCCCGGCCGGCCCGTCGGGCTCCCCGCTGCGCGGGCTGGTCAACGTGCTGCCCACCGGGCGCAACTTCTACTCGGTGGACCCCAAGGCGGTGCCCTCCAAGCTGGCCTGGGAGACCGGGGTGGCGATGGCCGACTCGCTGCTGCAGCGCTACCGGGCCGATCACGGCGACTGGCCGTCCTCGGTCGGGCTGTCGGTGTGGGGCACCTCGGCGATGCGCACCTCCGGCGACGACATCGCCGAAGTCCTTGCGCTGCTTGGGGTTCGGCCGGTCTGGGACGACGCCTCACGGCGGGTGGTGAACCTGGAGCCGATCCCGCTTGCCGAACTCGGTCGCCCCCGCATCGACGTCACGGTGCGGATCTCCGGCTTCTTCCGGGACGCCTTCCCGCACGTGGTGACCATGCTCGACGACGCCGTCGCGCTGGTCGCCGGGCTGGACGAGCCGGCCCAGGACAATCACGTGCGCGCCCACACCCAGGCCGATCTCGCCGAGCACGGCGACCTGCGCCGCGCCACCACCCGGGTGTTCGGCTCCAAGCCGGGCTCCTACGGCGCCGGGCTGCTGCAGCTGATCGACTCACGCAACTGGCGCGACGACGCCGACCTGGCCAGCGTGTACACCGCCTGGGGCGGCTTCGCCTACGGCCGCGGCCTGGATGGGGCGCCGGCCGTCGACGACATGAACCGGGCCTACCGGCGAATCGCGGTGGCGGCCAAGAACACCGACACCCGCGAGCACGACATCGCCGACTCCGACGACTACTTCCAGTACCACGGCGGCATGGTCGCCACGGTGCGGGCGCTGACCGGAAAGGATCCGGCCGCCTATATCGGCGACAACACCCGGCCCGACGCGGTGCGCACCCGCACCCTGAACGAGGAGACCACCCGGGTGTTCCGGGCGCGGGTGGTCAACCCGCGCTGGATGAGCGCGATGCGCCGGCACGGCTACAAGGGCGCCTTCGAGATGGCCGCCACGGTGGACTACCTGTTCGGCTACGACGCCACCGCGCACGTGATGGCCGACTGGATGTACGAGCAGCTGACCGAGAGCTACGTGCTGGACGAGGTGAACCGCAAGTTCATGGCCGAGGCCAACCCGTGGGCGCTGCACGGCATGGCCGAACGACTGCTGGAGGCCGTCGAGCGCGGCATGTGGGCAGAACCCTCGCGGGACACCCTCGACGGACTGCGCCGGGTGCTGCTGGAGACCGAGGGGGAGCTGGAGGGCTAGCGCTGACCGAGTTGCTCGTCATGGCGGCACGGACGAGGACCGCCTCGCCGCCGTCGAGCCCAGCGCGGTCGCCGTCTGGCCCGGGTGGGGTTGGCCGGCCGGCGACGCGAATCAGCGGCGTTTGCCCGCTGTCGGCGCAGCGACCACCAGGCCGGCCGCCGCAGCGGCGTCGCCGAGCCGGCGGTCGTAGCTGACAAATGCGATCAACGGGGCCGCCGCGGTGGCGATCTGGGCGGTCGCCAGGTGTATCGCATCCAGCGAACGGAGCGTCGGGTCCGAATATGCGGCCGCGGTCGCGCGGACGACGTCGTCGATCTCGAAGCGATCGAGCCGGGCCAGCACGCCGGGCACCGACGCCAGGCCCTCGGGGGCGATGGCGCGGATCGCCCGGGGCAGTTCGATCTCGGTCAGGGTCGAGGTGATCCACCGGGACTCGGTCCGGGCGTCGAGCCAGTCGGCGAGTGCGGTGGACTCGGATTCGAGGCGAATGAGTTTCACCAGGGCCGAGGTGTCCAGGTAGATCATCGATCAGTAGCGCTCGTCGTCGCGCATCCGGCTCAGCACGTCCGCGGAGTCGACACCGTCGTGCGCCGGGATGGTGGGTCGCGGGGCCGCGCCGGTTCGGCTGGCCGGCCGGACCCTTTCCGCGCTGATCAGGGCGGCCAGCGGGCTGGCTGTGGCCGGGGTGATCCGCGCGACGACCACGCCGCGTTCGGTGAGGGTGATCTCCTCGCCGCTTTTGACGCGGGCGAGCACCTTGGAGGTCTCCTGGTTGAGCGTCCGGATTGATACTTCACCCACCCCGCCAATGTACTACTTATTTGTTCTACTTGCGTGGGCGATTATCCCCACGCCCGGTGGGTACCGTGGGCTCATGGCCCTCACCTTCGCCGATGTCGCCGGCGCGAAGTACCTCCTGCTGACCACCTTCACCAAGGACGGCCGGCCCAAGCCGACCGCGATCTGGGCCGCGCCCGACGGCGACGCACTGATCGTCATCACCGAGGAGAGCTCCTGGAAGGTCAAGCGGATCCGGAACACCCCCCGGGTCACCATCGCGGTCTGCGACGCCCGGGGAAACCCCAAGAGCGAGGCCGTCGAGGCGCTGGCATCGATCAACAAGGACCGGGTCAAGGACGCCTACGACGCGATCGGCCGGCGCTACGGGTTGGTCGGCAAGGTGTTCAACTTCTTCTCCAAGCTGCGCAGCGGCGAGCAGCGCAATGTCGCGTTGGAGATCAGGCGAGTCCCGTGATCGAAGTCTGCGCGCGGAACCACCGGCCGGCCTCACTCGTTGGCAGCACATGATCCGTCGGTTTCTCGCCGCCTACCTGCTCATCGAGCTGGCCGCTGTCATCGGCCTGATCTGGTGGATCGGCTTCGGTCCCACCCTGCTGGTGCTGATCGCGGCGATGCTGATCGGGCTGCTGGTCGCGGGCACGCAGCTGCGTCGCCAGCTCGCCCGGCTGATGTCGGGGGAGTTCGGCCGCACCGCGGCCACCGGCGGCCCGGCCGGCGCGGTCACCGACAGCGCGCTGATCGCCCTGGGCACCGTGCTGGTCTCGGTTCCCGGCCTGGTCAGCAGCCTGTTGGGGATGGCGATGCTGGTGTCGCCGACCCGTGCCGCGCTGCGCCCGGCGGCTACCGCACTGGCCGCCCGCAGCCTCACCAAGCGGGTGGTGTTCGCCGACATCGGCGCCCGCGGATTCGGTGCCGGCCGCGCGGACTACATCGAGGGCGAGGTCATCGAGACGGTCTGGCTGGGTGACGAGCAGCCGTCCAGCGGTCCGACCGGGCAACTCCCGGGACGGGTGATCCCACCGGCACAGTAGGTTCACTCGTGTGACAACGCTGTTGCTGGGTGGCCGGATCCACAGCCCCAGCCACCCCGACGCCACCGCCATGGCGGTTCGCGACGGCGTGGTGGCCTGGCTCGGCACCGACGAGGTCGGCCGCGCCCTGCACCCGGACGCCCGGATCGTCGACCTCGACGGCGCCTTCGTCGCGCCCGCCTTCGTCGACGCGCACGTGCACACCACCGCCACCGGCCTGGGCCTGATCGGCCTGGACCTGCGGGCCGCGACCTCCAAGCGACACTGCCTGGACCTGGTGGCGGCCGCGGTCGGGGCGGCCGGCGCGGAGCTGGTGATCTGGGGCCACGGCTGGGACGAGACCGGCTGGCCGGAACGCACCGCGCCCACCCTCGCCGAACTCGACGCGGTCTGCGGCGACCGGCCGGTGTACCTGGCCCGCATCGACGCGCACTCCGCGCTGGCCAGCACCGGGCTGCGCCGCCGGGTCGCCGACCTGGCCGAGGCGCCCGGCCACCACCCCGTCGGCCCGCTGACCGTCGCCGCCCACCACCGGGTGCGCGCCGCCGCCCGCGCGCTGCTGACCGCCGATCAGCGCGCGGCCGCCCGCGCCGCCGCCCTGGACGCCTTCGCCGCCCACGGCATCGTCGCGGTCCACGAATGCGCCGGCCCCGAGATCGGCGGCCGGCAGGACTGGGACGAACTGCGCGAGCATGACCACGGCGTTCAGGTGACCGGCTACTGGGGCGAAGCCGTCACCGACGCCGAGCAGGCCCGCGCGCTGCTGGCCGCGACCGGCGCCGCCGGACTGGCCGGGGACCTGTTCGTCGACGGCGCCCTCGGCTCGCACACCGCGTGGCTGCACAGCCCCTACGCCGACGCTCCGGACTGCACCGGCGTCGCGCACCTGGACCTCGATGCCGTCACCGCGCACCTGATGGCCTGCACCGAGGCCGGTATCACCGCCGGCTTCCACGTGATCGGCGACGCCGCGGTCAGCGCCGCGGTGGCGGCGCTGGCCCGGGTGGTCGACCGGCTCGGGGTGCCGGCCGTCGCGCGCTGCGGGCACCGGCTGGAACACCTGGAGATGGTCGACGCCGAGCAGGCCGGCCAATTGGGGTCCTGGGGCGTGGTCGCCAGCATGCAGCCCAACTTCGACGCGTGCTGGGGCGGGCCCGACGGCATGTACGCCCGCCGCCTCGGCGCCCGGCGGGCCGCGGGGCTCAACCCGTTCGCGGCGCTGGCCGCCGCGGGGGTGCCGCTGGCGTTCGGCTCCGACAGCCCGGTGACCGACCTGAATCCCTGGTCGACGGTGCGGGCCGCGGCCGGCCACCGGACCCCCGGCGCGGCGATCTCGGCGCGCGCGGCGTTCAGCGCGGCGACTCGCGGCGCCTGGCGGGCGGCCGGGGTGCGCGACGGCATCACCGGAACCCTGGTCGCCGGCGCCCCGGCGTGCTACGCCGTCTGGGACGTCGATGACCTGATCGTCGCCGCACCCGCGGACAAGGTGGAACGCTGGTCGACGGACCCGCGGTCCCGGGTGCCGGCCCTGCCGGCGCTGGAGGACGAGGACGTGCTGCCGCGCTGCCGGCAGACCGTGCACCGCGGGGCGGTGCTGTTCGGAGGATGCGATGACTGAGCCCGGCGAGGACACCGACGGTCTGCGGACCGTCGCACCCGAGCCCGACGACGCGGTGCTGCCCGAGGCCGACGCCGCGATCGGGCAGACCCCGGCCGGGCCGACGCCGGCCGGGCCGACGCCGGCGCGCCGGGCGGCGTTGTTCGCGGTCGCCGTGGCGCTGCGGTTCTGGGCGTGGCTGCGGCCCCGGCTGGCCCGGATGGGCGTCGCGGTGGTCGCGGGCCTGCTGATGTGCGCGAGTTTCCCGCCGATCGGCTGGTGGTGGAGCGCGCCGCTGGCGTTCGCGCTGCTGGGCTGGGTGCTGACGCGGGGGGCGGCGACTGGCACCGGCGTGGCCCGGCCCGGCGTGACCCGGCCCGCCGTGACTTATGCCGGGGGGTTTGGGTACGGGCTGCTGTTCGGGCTGGCGTTCTATCTGCCGCTGCTGCCGTGGATCAGCGGGCTGGTCGGCTGGTTCCCGTGGGTGATGCTGGGGCTGCTGTGCGCGCTGTTCCCCGCGCTGTTCGGGCTGGCCGCGGTGGTGGTGCGCGACCTGCCCGGCTGGCCGATCTGGTTCGCGCTGCTGTGGGTGAGCGTCGAATGGCTCAAGACCAGCATCCCGTTCGGTGGTTTTCCGTGGGGGGTGACCGGGTTCGGCCAGACCACCGGCCCGCTGCTGCCGCTGGTGCAGCTCGGCGGGGTCCCGCTGCTGTCGCTGGGTGCGGCGCTGATCGGGTTCAGCCTGGGCGCGCTGGCGCTGGGCATCGCCGACTGGTGGCGCCACGGTCACCACGACCTGCCGCCCGCGGTGGTGCTGCCCGGCGTCTGCATCGCCGTGGTGCTGATGGTGGCCGCGCTGACCTACCCGCAGGTCCGCCGGGCCGGCGCGGGGGCGGGGGAGGACCCGGTGGTCACCGCCGCGGTGGTACAGGGCAACGTGCCGCGACTCGGGCTGGAGTTCAACGCCCAGCGCCGCGCCGTGCTGGACAACCATGTCGCGCAGACCAAGGCGCTGGCCGACGAGGTGCACGCCGGCCGTCAGCCCCAGCCGCAGTTCGTGGTGTGGCCGGAGAACTCCTCCGACATCGACCCGCTGGCCAACCCCGACGCCCGGGCCGCGATCAACGAGGCGGTCGCCGCGATCGGCGCCCCGATCCTGGTCGGCGGGGTGCTGCTGCGCCCCGAGGCGACCCGGCAGAATCCGGCCTCGTCGAACTCGGTGATCGTCTGGGATCCGGTCGACGGGCCGGTCGACCGGCACGACAAGCAGATCGTCCAGCCGTTCGGCGAGTACCTGCCGTGGCGGTCCTTCTTCGCCAGGCTGTCGTCGTACGCCGAGCGGGCCGGCTACTTCGTGCCCGGCCACGGCACCGGGGTGGTGACCGCCGCCGGCGTCCCGATCGGGGTGAGCACCTGCTGGGAGGTCATCTTCGACCGGGCGCCGCGCGAATCGGTGCACAACGGCGCCCAGGTGCTGGCGGTCCCCACCAACAACGCGACCTTCAATGCCGCGATGAGCGAGCAGCAGCTGGCGGTGGCCCGGGCCCGCGCCGTCGAGCATGACCGCTACGTGCTGGTCGCCGGGACCACCGGGATCAGCGCGATCATCGCCCCGGACGGACGTGAGGTCGCTCGCACGGAGTTCTTCGAGCCGGCGTTTCTGGATGCCGGGATCCGGCTGAAAACCACGCTCACGGCCGCCACCCGGTGGGGCGCGGCGATCCAGTGGGTGCTGGTTGCCGCCGGGGTGGGTGGTCTGCTCGCCGGGATAATGCAGAATGGTGTGTTCCTGCGAATGATCCGTCGCCGCCGGCGGCCGGTCCCCGTCAGCACCGAGGAGTCCCATGACCGGTGAGCGCCCCAGCCAGCGCACCCTGGTGATCATCCCCACCTACAACGAGCGGGAGAACCTGCCGCTCATCGTGGGCCGGGTGCACGCCGCACGCCCCGACGTGCACGTCCTGGTCGTCGACGACGGCAGCCCCGACGGCACCGGTGAGCTGGCCGACGAGCTGGCGCTGGCCGACCCGGACCGGGTGCACGTCATGCACCGCGGCGCCAAGGACGGCCTGGGCGCGGCGTATCTGGCCGGCTTCGGGTGGGGGCTCGGCCGCGGCTACGCGGTGCTGGTGGAGATGGACGCCGACGGCAGCCACGCCCCCGAGCAGCTGCACCGGCTGCTCGACGCCGTGGACGCCGGCGCCGACGTCGCGATCGGCTCCCGCTACGTCGAGGGCGGCACCGTGGTGAACTGGCCGTGGCGCCGGCTGGTGCTGTCCAAGACCGCCAACACCTACTCCCGGCTGCTGCTGGGGGTCAAGATCAACGACATCACCGCCGGCTACCGGGCCTACCGGCGCGAGGTGCTGGAGAAGATCGACCTGTCGGCCGTGGACTCCAAGGGCTACTGCTTCCAGATCGACCTGACCTGGCGGGCCATCAACAACGGGTTCACCGTCATCGAGGTGCCGATCACCTTCACGGAGCGTGAGCTCGGCGTGTCGAAGATGAGCGGGTCGAACATCCGCGAGGCGATGACGAAGGTCGCGCAGTGGGGCTTCGCCGGCCGGATGGCCCGGGCCCGCGGCGACCAGTTCAGCGGCTGAGCGCGGCGCCCACGCAAAATGTGAAACGCCCGGCTGGGGTCTCCCAGCCGGGCGTTTTCTTGTGCTCGTTGGCGGCGGCGCACGGCGCGCCGCGCGGGTGGGTCAGGCGCCGCCGCGGCGACGGGCCTTGACGATGTCCAGGCGCTCCTTGAGCAGTTCCTCCAGCTCCTCGACGGAGCGGCGCTCCAGCAGCATGTCCCAGTGCGTGCGGGGCGGCTTGACCTTCTTCGGCTCCGGGGCGTCACCCTCGATGAGGGTGCCCTCCATGCCGTTGCGGCACAGCCAGGTGTGCGGGATCTCGGCGTCGTCGGCGAACGGGACGTCGAACTCCTCGCCGTTATCGGTGCGGTAGCGGGCAACCTGGCGCGGCGCCAGGTCGTGATTGCGGTCGGTCTCGTAGCTCACGGCTCCGAGGCGTGAACCGCGCAGGACGCGATCGGCCATCGTCAACAACTCCTTCGATGAAAATCCCGGGCGGGTGTGGCACATCCCGGGCACTGCTCGGCGCGCCTGGCGATCCTGCCCAGCTCCGGCTCGAGCCGCATCGGTCAACGCAGCACAAGCCGTCGCTGTTCCCGGATCACGCGGCGCTGCCCTCAAGGATACCGGGAAAGGCAAAACCGGCGGTTTAGAGTCGTGTCATGGGTTCATCGACGCGGGTGCGGGCCCGCCCGTGCCAGTGGTGCGGGCGTGAGATCGCCGACGCCGGGCTGGGCCGGCCGCGCCGGTACTGCCGACAGTCCTGCCGTCAGCGCGCCTACGAGCAGCGGGCCGCGGTCAAGGGCAGCTCGGTGCCCGAGGACGCGGTGGTGCTGACCGCGGAGGAGGCCGCGGGGCTGTCGGACCGGATCTACCAGGTGCGCTGCGCGGCCGAGGACGTCGCGGGCGCGGTCGCCGAGGGCGCCGGCGCCGCCGAACTGCGCCAGTTGTGCGACGAGTTGCTGGCCGCGGCCAAGGCCGCCGACGGCTGGCGCTGACCGCTCGGGTCGCGGCCGGTCAGCAGCCGTACTTGGCGCCGACCACCACGGGTGCGTCGACGCGCTGCAGGCAACCGAACGGCGTCACCCCGTCGGCGGACAGTCGCACCGCGGTCTGGCGCGCGTAGTTCATGCAGAACAGCCCGGTCTGGTCGGCGCGGCAGCGGAAGTCACCGAACTTCAGCGCGCTGCCGTAGGCCAGTTCCGGACCGGCGCCGGCACCGAACGGGCCCGGATCGGCGCGCAGTGCCCCGACCAGGACGGTGCCGCCGTCGTAGTCCACCCAGCCCGGCACCCAGTGGCCCTCTTGGCCGATCGGCTGCGGCAGCGGGTTGGACACCGTCAGCAGGCAGGACATCGAGTCGGTGCCCAGCGCCGGGTCGGTCATGCACTTCGCCGCGCCGCCGGGCAGCGAGAAGGCCACCCCGTCGGGCAGCGGGGTCATCTCCCCATCGCGGGTGGCGCTGTGGAAGTCGCCGGCCTCGACCGGGGTGCCCGCGTCGATCCAGGCGGCCACCGCGCCGATCGGGCTGCCGGGCGCCGGCGCCGCCGTCGGGGTCGCCGAGGTCGACGGGGTGGTCGTGGTCGTCGTGGTGCTGCTCGGGGTGGTCGCCGAGACCCGGGGCTTGCCGGTCAGCGGCGTCAGGCTGGGCCCCAGGGTGCCCGCCGCTCCGTCGCCGCCGCCCGGCGAGCAGCCCGCCACCAGCAGCGCCAGCGCGGCGACCAACAGGGGGATCCGCATGGTGCAACGGTAACCGCCGGGGTGCCCGGCAGGTCGCGTGCGGGCGGGCACGCGTGTCGGCTACGTTCGGGTCATGCACGAAAGGACCATTCGCGCCACCATCGACAGCGGCATTGTGGAGGGCTTCACCCGCGACGGCGTGCACCGCTGGCGGGCGATTCCCTATGCCGCCGCGCCGGTCGGACCACTGCGGTTCCGGGCGCCGCAGCCGGTGCAGCCGTGGCGCGGCGTGCGCGACTGCCACGCGCACGGCCGGTGCGCCCCGCAGCAGAAGATGTACACCGTCACCGGGGTCGGCCGCTATCAGCCGATGGGCGAGGACTGCCTGACCCTCAACGTGGTGGCCCCGGCCCGAACGTGGGAAGAGCCGCTGCCGGTGATGGTGTTCGTGCACGGCGGCGCCTACATGCTGGGCAGCTCGGCCACCCCGATCTACGACGGTGCCGCGCTGGCTCGCCGCGGCTGCGTGTACGTCGCGGTCAACTACCGGCTCGGACCGCTGGGCTGCCTGGACCTTTCGGCGCTCTCGACCCCCGAGCACCCGATGGAGTCCAACCTGTTCGTCCGCGACCTGCTGCTGGCGCTGCGGTGGGTGCAGAACAACATCGGGGCGTTCGGCGGTGACCCGGACCGGGTGACGATCTTCGGCGAAAGCGCAGGCGCGCACGCGGTCGGCACCCTGCTCGCGGTCCCGGACGCCGAGGGCCTGTTCGCCCAGGTGATCGCGGAGAGCCCGGCCGCGGGGATGACCGGCTCCGCCGAGACCGCCGAGGTGTTCGCCGGCCGGTTCGCCGAGCTGCTCGGCCTGGCGCCCGGCCACGCCGCCGCGGCGCTGCGCACCGCCGACCCGGCGCTGCTGGTCGACGCCGTTGACCGGCTGCTGAAGATCGCCAACGCGGAGATGCTCGGCGCGTTTCCGCTCGGACCGACCTACGGCACCGACGTGCTGCCGATCGAGCCGCTGGAGGCGATGCGCAGCGGCCGGGCGCTCCGGGTGCCGCTGATCGTCGGCAGCAACGCCGAGGAGGCCCGGTTGTTCAGCCGGTTCCTCAAACTGCTGCCGCTGTCGGAGGGGCGCATCGAGTCGCTGCTGGCCACCCAGGGCATCGAGGGACGGGACCGGATCACCGCGGCCTACCCGGAATATCCGTCGTCGGCGGCGTGCGTGCAGCTCGGCGGTGACTTCGCGTTCACCTCGGCGGTGTGGCAGCTGGCGGACGCGCACAGCGTGCACGCGCCGACCTACGTCTACCGCTACGACTATTCGCCCCGCACGCTGACCTGGTCGGGCCTGGGTGCCACGCACGCCACCGAGCTGCTGGCGGTGTTCGACGTCTACCGCAGCCGGTTCGGGTCGGTGCTGACCGCGGCCGGGGACCGCAAGGCCGCCCGCCGGGTCAGCAATGACCTGCAAAACCGCTGGCGGGCGTTCGGCAGCACCGGCGTGCCGGGCCCGGACTGGCCGCGCTACAACACCACTGACCGCCCGGTGCTGGTCTTCGATCGGCACAGTCGCGTCGAGCTGGACCCGCACGGGCAGCGCCGCGAGGCCTGGGAGAGTTTCTCGCTCGGTCGCTGAGGACCGCGCCCGAATCGGTGTTGCGCGCAGCGGCGTGGCCTAGGTTGGTTGGGTGTCGAACGCACCGGAACTGCAGCAGCCGAACCTGCCGGATCCCGCCGACGAGGTCGGCCACCCGCCCGGACCCGAGGCGCTGTGGAACGAGAGCTGGTACTTCGACTTCGCCGACCTCGGTGCCGGTCTCGGCGGCTGGGTCCGGCTCGGTCTCTACCCGAACAAGGGGCGGGCCTGGATCAACGCGCTGCTGTGCGGGCCGGGCCTGCCGACCGTCGCGCTCAACGACTTCACCGCCGCGGTGCCGGTGGACCCGGCCAAGGTGCAGGCCGACGGTTTCACCCTGACCCAGTGGGCCGCCGAACGGCTGCAGCTCTACCGGGTGCGCTTCGACGGCACCGCGATGGCCTACGACGACCCGGCGGCGCTGCTGCGCGGCGAGCCCGGCCGGCCGGTCCGCGTGGAGGCGGATCTGATCTGGCACACCGACGGGCAGCCCTACCGGTACACCGCGACCAGCCGCTACGAGCTGCCGTGCGAGGTCTCCGGTGCCGTCGCCGTCGACGGGGTAGCCCGCACCGTCGGCGCTGCGCCGGGACAGCGTGACCACTCCTGGGGCGTGCGGGACTGGTGGGGGGTGGACTGGATGTGGTTCGCGCTGCATCTTCGCGACGGAACCCGGCTGCACGGCGTGCAGGTCCGGGTCCCCGGGCTGGCCGACACCGTCGGGATCGGCTACGCGCAGCGAACCGGCACGCCGCTGATCGAGCTGACCGACATCCGCGCCGACACCGATTTCGGCGCCGACGGGTTGCCCGGTCGCACCCGGCTGCGGCTGGCGCCCGGCGAGCTGGCCGGGGACGTCGAGGTGCTCGCGCACGCCCCGGTCCGGTTGGTCGCCGACGACGGCCGGGTCGCGCAGTTCCCGCGGGCCTGGGTCAACGTCCGGCTGGACGACGGCCGGGTGGGTACCGGCTGGATGGAGTGGAACCGCAACCTGTAGCGGTTCAGGCGTTTTCCAGCACCTGGGTGCCGCCGGCCATCTCGTCGTGCTTGCCCTGCTTGGTGGGGCTGTTGCTGATCGTCACCGCGATCACGATGTAGGCGATCGGTGCCAGGATCCAGCCCAGGCACGGAATCAGCTGCAGCAGCGTGAACAGGTTGCGGGTGGCGGCCTGGCCGGCGGTCGGCCGGGCGGCGCCGTGCGGGCCCTGCACCCGCATCCCGAGGATCTTCTTGCCCGGGGTCCAGCCCAGCTGCGATTCGCAGACCAGGAAGTACAGGAAGGTCAGCAGGCCGGAGAACATGCCGGTGACCATCACCCCGGAGTCCATCCCCCAGACCTCGGAGTCGCCGAAGCCGCCGAACAGCCAGCCCAGCAGCCCGGAGGCGAGGGAGATGACGAACCCGTCGAGCAGCCGGGCCAGGAAGCGCAGCCCGAGCCCGCCGGGTTTGACCTGCGCCGGGAAGCCCTGCTGCGGGTATTGCGGGGGAATGTTGGGATCGAAGCCACCGGTCGACATGGCCGCCAATCTACCGGCGCGGCGCGGGTACTGCGCCGGATCAGCTCAGCAGTCGGCGGGCCGAGCGTTCCAGCAGATCGGCAATCTCCTGGTAGGACGCGTGGCCGGTGCCCGCGCGCACCAGCGCCCCGGCGTAGAGCACCTCCAGCGCCTCCACCACCGCCGGGTCGGCGTCGGGTCCGAGCGCCGCGTTGAGCCGCTTGTTGATCTCCATGCCGATCTGCAGCCGCAGGGCCTCGACGTCGGGATCCTTGCCGAGCAGGGCGCTGGTCACCGCCCCGGCAAGCTCGGCGTCGTCGGCCACCAGCAGCGCGATGTGCCGGAGCACCCCGACCGCCCGGTCGACGGGATCGGTGGAGGCGTGCGGGGGTGTCGGGGTGCCGGCCAGCCGCCGCCAGAACACCTCGGCGACCAGGTGTTCCTTGGAGGAGAAGTAGGTGTATGCGGTGGCCGCGCCGACGCCGGCCTGGGCGGCGACCATCCGGATGGTCAGGCCCGCGAATCCCGCCCGGCTGAGCACCTCGACGGCGGCCCGGCCGAGCCGGTCGACGGTATCGGCCTGTTTGGCCGACAGCCGGCGACGGGTCGACTCCCGAACTACCGGATTAGACACATGTCCGGACGCTACTACAACCACCCGGCGGGCGGTAGCGCGTCGGGTGCGGCGGCGCGACGCGGTCCGGGTTCGCCGAGGCGATACGGTGAGGGTCATGCGCGCGTTGATCGTCGTCGACGTCCAGAACGACTTCTGCGAGGGCGGATCGCTGGCGGTGCCCGGTGGGGCGGCGGTCGCCCGCGCGATCAGCGCGCTGCTCGACGGCGGTGACGGGGGGTACGACCAGGTGGTGGCGACCAAGGATCTGCACATCGACCCGGGTCCGCACTTCTCGACCGCGCCGGACTACGTCGACTCCTGGCCGCCGCACTGCGTGGCCGGCACCGCGGGCGCGGACCTGCACCCGGACCTGGACACCGCCGCGGTGCGGGCGGTGTTCGGCAAGGGCGCCCACTCGGCCGCCTACAGCGGCTTCGAGGGCGCCGACGAGCACGGCACCTCGCTGGCGCGGTGGCTGGCCGAGCGCGGCGTCGACGAGGTCGATCTGGTCGGCATCGCCACCGACCACTGTGTCCGGGCCACCGCGCTCGATGCGGTCCGGGCCGGGCTGCGGACCAGGGTGCTGTTGGAGCTGACCGCCGCGGTCGCCCGGGAATCGGCGCGGGCCGCCGTCGCCGAGCTGCGGGCCGCCGGGGTCGAGACGGTTGGCGCCGTGCCGGCCGGGAAACTGCCGGTCGGGGAACTGCCGAAGAATGGAGGCCACCGATGAACGGTGAACTGTCACGCGCCGATCTGCTGTCGGTGGTGGAGCGTTCCCCGGCGGCCGCGGCCGCCCATGATCGGGCCGGCTGGGTGGGGTTGTTCGCCGCCGACGGGTCCGTCGAGGATCCGGTGGGTTCGCGCCCGGCCGTCGGGCACCACCAGATCGGGAAGTTCTTCGACACCTTCATCGGCCCGCGCGACATCGTCTTTCACCGCGACGCCGACTACGTCGCCGGCGCCACCGTGCTGCGCGACGTGCTGCTGCAGGTGTCCATGGGAGGGGGCGTGGACATGCGCATCCCGGCCTACCTGCGCTACGTCGTCAACGGCGATCACACCATCGCCGAGCTGCAGGCCTACTGGGAACTGCCGGCGATGCTGTGGCAGTTCGCCCGCCAGGGCGTGGGTGCGGCGACGGCCGGGGCCGGGCTCGCCGTCGGGCTGCTGCGCAACCAGGGCCCGCTGGGCACGCTGGGATTCGCCCGCGGCTTCCGGCGGCCGGGACGGCGCGACCGGGCGCTGCTGGACGCGCTGCTGACCGCCGTGAGCAGCGGTGATCAGCTCACCGTGCACCGGATGCTCGGCCGCGGCACCCCGATCAGCGCCGGGGACGACGGTGCGCTCGGGCTTGAGGAGCTCAGCGCCGTGCTGCGCGGTGCGACCTGGTCGAAGCGGATCGGCGCGGGGCCCACCGTGGCGGTCGGGGTCCGCACCGCCGACGACTCCCGGGGGGTGCTGCTGGTGGACTTCCGGTCCGAGGGGCTCCCGGCGATTACCCGGCTGCGCTGGTTCTGCTGACCCGCCGGCTCAGCCGCGCCTGCGCCGGTACAGCGTGCCGGCGGCCAGCAGCAGCAGGCTGACCGCCAGGATCGCGGTGGCCAGCACGTCGATCTGCGGCGGCACCGCGGCCTTGACCGCGGCGTTGACGTACAGCGGATAGGTCACCGTCGACCCGCTGACGAAGTAGCTGATGATGAAGTCGTCCAGCGACAGCGCGAACGACAGCATCGCCGCGGCCACGATCCCGGGCACGATCATCGGCAGCGTCACGCTGAAGAACGCCCGCGTCGGGCTGGCGCCGAGATCCAGCGCGGCGTCCTCCAGGCTCCAGTCCAGGCCGCGGACCCGGGCCCGCACCGTCATCGCGATGAAGCTGATCTCGAAGGCGACGTGCGCGATCACCATGGTGGCGAACCCGGTTGCCCAGCCCAGGTCCAGGAACAGCGTCAGCAGCGACGCGCCCAGCACCACCTCCGGTGCGGTCAGCGGCAGCACCAGCAGCGTCTCGACGACCGAGCCGCCGCGAAACCGTTGTCGCACCAACGTGATTGCCAGCAGGGTGCCCAGCACCAGGGCGATCGCGGTGGACAGCCCGGCCACCAGCAGGCTCATCCGCAGCGCCTCGGTCAGCGCCGGATACTTGAACGGGTCCGCCCAATTCTCCAGGGTGAAGCCCTGCCAGCTGTAGTTGAACCTGCCCGCCGGCTTGTTGAAGGAGAACACCACGATCACCAGGATCGGCAGGAAGATGAACCCCAGCACCAGCGCCGAGACCAGGCGCAGGGTCCAGGTGCCGAGCCGTCCCCGCACCGCCGATCCGCCGTTCACAGCAGATCCCTGCCGCCCAGGGCGCGGGAGTAGGACAGCACACCGGCCAGGATCAGCGCCATCAGCACGAAGCTCAGTGCCGCGGCCACCGGATAGTCCTTGACCACCAGGTACTGCTTCTGAATGACGTTGCCGATCATGGTGGTCTGGGTGCTGCCCAGGTAGTCGGCGTTGATGAAGTCGCCGACGGCCGGGATGAACACCAGCAGGCTGCCGGCGATCACGCCCGGCATCGACAGCGGCAGCACCACCGTCCGGAACACCCGCGGCCCGGTCGAATACAGGTCGCGGCCGGCGTCGAGCAGTCGGGGATCGATCTTCTCCAGGCTGACATACAGCGGGAGCACCATGAAGGTCATCGAGTTGTACACCAGCCCGCCGATCACCGCCCAGCTCGTCGAGAGCAGCCGGCCCTGCTCGGGCAGCATCCCGATGCCGGCCAGGGTCTGCACCACAAACCCGTCGTCGGCCAGGATCGTCTTCCAGGCCAGCGTCCGGATCAGGAACGTGACGAAGAACGGCAGCACCACCAGGGCAAGCAGCAGATTCTTGTAGCGGCCGGCCTTGAACGCGATGGTGTAGGCCAGCGGATAGCTGAGCAGCAGCGAAATCACCGTCGCGGCAAGGGCGTAACCCAACGACCGCAGGATCTGGTCGGAGTAGCCGCTCAGCGCGCGGGCGTAGTTGGCGAACTCCCAGGAGAAGGTCAGGGTGGGCAGGTACACCGAGCCCGAGGAACTCGACAGCGACATCCGCAGCAGCGAGCCCAGCGGGATCACGAAGAAGATCGCCAGATAGATCAGCGCCGGGGCGATCAGCAGGTAGGGCCGCCAGCGGGCCCTGCCGCCGGGCCGGGCGGTGTCGGTGTCGGTCATCGTCAGCCGGCGGTGACGGCGGCGTACGCGGCGTTGTACTCCTGAGTCTGCTCATCGGTCAGCTCCGCCCAGTGCACCAGCCGGTCCCGGGTCTGCTGGTCGGGGTTGATCAGCGGATTGGCGGCCAGCGCGGGGTTGATCCGGCGCAGCGCCTCGTCCATGTCCGACAGCACCGGCACCGACGGGTTGAAGTCGATCAGCTTGGCGTAGTTGTCCCGGTCGTAGACGTAGTTGATCCAGGTCTCGGCGCCCTTCTGGTTGGCCGTGGTGTTCGGGATCACCATGGTGTCGGTGAACCACATGCCGCCGGACTCCGGGACGAGGAACCGCAGGTCGGGCTCGTCGGCCTGCAACCGGGCCACGTCGCCGGAGTACGCCTGGGCGATGACGACGTTGCCGGTGGCGAAGTCGTCGAGGTAGTCGTTGCCGGTGAACCGGCGGATCTGGCCGCGGTCCTTCTGCTCGCGGATCATGTCGACGGCCTGGGTGACGGCCTCGGAGGTGGGGTGCGCGGGGCTGTTGCCCTGCGCCTGCATGACCATCCCGACGCCGTCCTGCATGTCCGAGAGCATGGTGACCCGGCCCTGGAACGCCGGATCCCACAGGTCGTCCATGGTGCGGATGTCCCGCTTGGTGGCGGCCCGGTTGTAGGCCAGCCCGACCATGCCATTGAGGTACGGCGCGATGTAGCGCCGGCCCGGGTCGGCGGGCGCGTTGAGCAGGTCGGGCCGCAGGTTGGCCAGGTTGGGCACCCGGGCGTCGTTGATCTGATTGATCCAGCCCAGCGCCCGCAGCCGCAGCGCCATGAACTCGGTCGGGACCACCAGGTCCGCGCCGATGTCCTGGTGGCGGGCCAGCGGGGCCTTGACCTTGGCGAACCACTCCTCGTTGTCGTTGAAGTCCTCGCGGTAGTCGACCCGCAGCCCGGTCGTCTGCTCGAACGCGGCGACGAAGTCATCGGGCATGTACATCGGCCAGTTCGAGACCCGCAGCGTCCCGGTGGCCGGTGCGCCGTCGTCGGGGATTTCGGTGCTGGCGCCGCCGGGGTTGTCCTGTCGGGTACCGCAGCCGGCCAGCGCGGCCGGGCCGAGCGCCAGCGCGGCCGCCGCGGCGGCACCGCCGCCGAGGAACCGTCGCCGCGAGGTTGCCGGCGGGCGGCCGAGCGGGCGGGGGAAGCGGTCGGTGGGGGGCATCGCGTCGGGGCCTTTCATCGCGGCGGTGGATCGGGTTCGGCGGAGCCGGGGCCCGGCGGGCCGGGCAGGATCAGGGCGGCCTCGGCGGACCAGCCGGCCCGGACCGGGTCGCCGGGGCGCAGCATCGGCAGCGACTGCTCGGGGCCGACGTGTGCGATGACCGGGGAGCCGTCGGCCGCCCGCAGCGACAGCCGCAGCACCGGGCCCTGAAAGGTCAGGTCGGTGACGGTGGCGGCCACCGTCGCTCCGTCGGCGGGGACGGCATCGGGGGTGCTGACCCGCACCCGTTCGGGCCGCACCATCAGCGTCACCGGGTCGTTGCCCGCGCCGCCGCCGGCGCCCGCCTGGGCCCACAGCGTGCTGCCGAGCGCGGAAATCTCCAGGCGGCCGGCGCTGCCGCGGCCGGTCGGCCGGGCCCGCCACAGGTTCGCCCGGCCGATGAACCCGGCAACGAAAACCGTTGCCGGACGGTCATATATCTCGGCTGGGGTGCCGATCTGCTCGATCGATCCGGCGTTCATCACCGCGATCCGATCGCTCATCGTCAGCGCTTCCTCCTGGTCGTGGGTCACGTAGATGAACGTGATGCCGACCTCGCGCTGAATGCGTTTGAGCTCGAACTGCATGACCTGGCGCAGCTTGAGGTCCAGCGCGCCCAGTGGTTCGTCGAGCAGCAGCGCGCCGGGCTGGTTGACCAGCGCGCGGGCCAGTGCGACGCGCTGCTGCTGGCCGCCGGAGAGCTGCCCGGGCCTGCGCCCGGCGAACTCGTCGAGTTGCACCACGGCCAGCAGTTCGTCGACCCGCCGGCGGATCTCGGCCTTGTCGAGCTTGCCCCTGCCGCGGCGGCTGCGTGGTCCGTAGGCGACGTTGTCCCACACCGACAGGTGCGGGAACAGCGCGTAGTGCTGGAAGACGGTGTTGACGTTGCGCCGGTGCGGCGGGACCCGGGACACGTCGGTGCCCTGCAGCCGGATCGTGCCCGAGGTCGGGGTGTCGAAACCGGCGATCATCCGCAGCAGGGTGGTTTTGCCGCAGCCCGACGGGCCGAGCAGGGCGAAGAACTCTCCGGCGGCCGCGGTGAAATCCGCGCCGTTGACCGCGACGAAATCACCGAACCGCTTGCTGACCTGGTCGATCTCGACGACGGGGCGATCGGTGTCTTCGGGAGCTCGCGGCGCTGCCGCCGGATCTGCAGCCGTCCCGCCGATGCTGGCCAGTTCAGGTCCTCCTGCCGTGGGTTGCGGACCAATCATGGTAAACGCCGGGTCGGCGGGGCAGCACCGGGATATTGGCACCGAGATATTCGGACCGGGGATATTCCTCTCGGGACCAAGCGCCCCGTCGCGGTTGTCGGGCACCCCGCGGTCACACCTCGCGGCATTTCGCTACTATCAGTAGCGGAAAGGGTGGTGGGGTGATTAAGATCCGAGACCACCTAACAAACGCGATTCGGGAGCGTGTGCAGTGGATGTGAAGTTGACCGACCGTACTTACCTGGTCGCCGGCGGTGGCAGTGGCATCGGCAAGGGGACCGCCGAGGGCATCGCCGAGGCCGGCGGCAACGTCGTGCTGCTCGGGCGCAACGCCGACAAGCTGCAGGGCGCCGCCGGTGAGGTCGCCGCGCGCTCGCCGCGCGGGGCCGCGGCGGTGCGGGTGCACCCGGCCGACGTCACCGACGAGCAGCAGGTCATCGAGGCCGTCGCGGCGGCCACCGGCTGGACCGGCCGGCTCGACGGCGTCGTCAACTGCGCGGGCGGATCGGAGACCATCGGGCCGATCACCCAGATCGACTCCCAGCTGTGGCGCAACACCATCGACCTGAACGTCAACGGAACGATGTACCTGGTCAAGCACGCCGGCCGGGAGCTGGTTCGCGGCGGCGGTGGATCGTTCGTCGGGATCTCCTCGATCGCCGCGACCAACACGCACCGCTGGTTCGGTGCCTACGGCGTGGCCAAGATCGCGATGGACAACCTGATGAAGCAGGCCGCCGACGAACTCGGCGCCTCCAACGTGCGGTTCAACTCGATCCGCCCCGGCCTGACCCGCACCGAGATGGTCACCCCGATCTTCGCGATGCCGGCGCTGGAGGAGGACTACCGGATCAACACCCCGCTGCCGCGGGTCGGTGAGGTCGAGGACATCGCCAACCTCGCGGTGTTCCTGCTCAGCGATCAGGGCGGCTGGATCACCGGCCAGGCGATCAGCGTCGACGGCGGGCAGATGCTGCGCCGCGGGCCGGATTTTTCCTCGCTGGTCGGGCAGATGTACGGCGAGGACGCGCTGCGCGGCGTCGTCGACTAGCGGGCAGGGGAGCGGGGTACTCGTCGGTAACCTCACCCTGGTGCGCACCCGGGGTGATTCGGGGCGATACTGGTACCGCAGTTATCTATGCCACAAGCATCTGAATTGTTGACGCCGGGAGACACCTATGAGCGCTGAGCAGCCGACCATCATCTACACGCTGACCGACGAGGCGCCGCTGCTGGCGACCTACGCCTTCCTTCCCGTGATTCGGACCTTCGCCGGGGCGGCGGGTATTGACGTCAAGTCGAGCGACATCTCGGTTGCCGCACGCGTTCTCGCGGAGTTCCCCGAATACCTGACCGAGGCGCAGCGGGTCCCGGACAACCTGGCCGAACTGGGCCGGCTCACCCAACTGCCCGACACCAACATCATCAAGCTGCCGAACATCAGCGCGTCGGTCCCGCAGCTCAAGGCCGCGATCAAGGAACTGCAGGACAAGGGCTACGCGCTGCCGGACTTCCCCGACGATCCGAAGACCGATGCGGAGCAGGAAACCCGCCGCCGCTACACCAAGTGCCTGGGCAGCGCGGTGAACCCCGTTCTGCGCGAAGGGAACTCCGACCGCCGCGCCCCGCGGGCGGTCAAGGAATACGCCCGCAAGCACCCGCACAGCATGGGCCGGTGGTCGATGGCCTCGCGCACCCACGTCGCGCACATGACCGTCGGCGACTTCTACCACGGCGAGAAGTCCATGACGCTGGACCGCTCGGTGGACGTCCGGATGGAGCTGGTCACCGGCTCCGGCGAGGCGATCGTGCTCAAGCCCAAGGTGGCGCTCGACGAGGGCGACGTCATCGACAGCATGTACATGAGCAAGACGGCGCTGTGCGAGTTCTATGAGGAGCAGATGCAGGACGCCTTCAAGACCGGCGTCATGTTCTCGCTGCACGTCAAGGCCACCATGATGCGGGTCAGCCACCCGATCGTGTTCGGCCACGCGGTCAAGGTGTTCTACAAGGAGGCCTTCGCCAAGCACCAGCAGCTGTTCGACGACCTTGGCGTCAACGTCAACAACGGGCTGTCCGACCTGTACAGCAAGATCGAGTCGCTGCCGGCCTCGCTGCACGAGGAGATCATCGAGGACCTGCACGCCTGCCACGAGAATCGTCCCGAGCTGGCCATGGTCGACTCGGCCCGCGGCATCTCCAACTTCCATTCGCCCTCGGACGTCATCGTCGACGCGTCGATGCCGGCGATGATCCGCGCCGGCGGCAAGATGTACGGCGCCGACGGCAAGCTCAAGGACACCAAGGCGGTCAACCCGGAGTCCACCTTCTCCCGGATCTACCAGGAGATGATCAACTTCTGTAAGACCAACGGCCAGTTCGATCCGACCACCATGGGCACCGTCCCGAATGTCGGCCTGATGGCGCAGAAGGCCGAGGAGTACGGCTCGCACGACAAGACCTTCGAGATCTCCGAGAACGGGCTGGCCCGGATCGTCGACATCGAAACCGGCGAGGTGCTGCTGGACCAGCAGGTCGAGGCCGGCGATATCTGGCGGCTGTGCATCGTCAAGGACGCCCCGATCCGGGACTGGGTCAAGCTGGCCGTCAACCGGGCCCGGCAGTCCGGCATGCCGGTGGTGTTCTGGCTCGACAGTGAGCGCCCGCACGAGAACGAGCTGCGCAAGAAGGTCAAGACCTACCTGGCCGACCACGACACCGAGGGCCTGGACATCCAGATCATGTCGCAGGTCTGGGCGATGCGCTGGACCCTGGAGCGCCTGGTGCGCGGCCTGGACACCATCTCGGCGACCGGCAACATCCTGCGCGACTACCTCACCGACCTGTTCCCGATCCTGGAGCTGGGCACCAGCGCCAAGATGCTGTCGATCGTGCCGCTGATGGCCGGCGGCGGCATGTACGAGACCGGGGCCGGCGGCTCGGCGCCCAAGCACGTCAAGCAGTTGGTGGAGGAGAACCACCTGCGCTGGGACTCGCTCGGCGAGTTCCTCGCCCTGGCGGTCAGCCTGGAGGATCTCGGCACCAAGACCGGCAACGAGCAGGCCAACATCCTGGCCCGGACGCTGGACGCCGCGACCGGACGGCTGCTCGACGAGAACAAGAGCCCGTCGCGCAAGTCCGGCGAGCTGGACAACCGGGGCAGCCAGTTCTACCTGGCGATGTACTGGGCGCAGGAACTGGCGGCCCAGACCGGCGACGCCGAGCTGGCCGCGCGGTTCGCGCCGCTGGCGGCGCAGCTGGCCGAGAACGAGGACACCATCGTCGCCGAGCTGGCCGAGGTGCAGGGCCATCCGGTCGACATCGGCGGCTACTACAAGTCCGACGCGGCGCTGACCGAGGCCGTGATGCGCCCGAGCAAGACGTTCAACGCGGCACTGGAAGGGGCTTCCGCCCAGGCTTAGTGGGCTTCCGCCCAGGCGCTCGGCACCCGGACCGGGATCGGTCCGCGGTACCGGGCGCCGCCGTCGTCTTGGGCGCCGTTGTCGTGGGCGCCGTTGTTTTTGGGCAGCGCCGGTCAGGACGGGCGCGCGGTGACCGGGATGCTGACGGTGCCCGCGCAGGCGCCGGCGTCGATGGTGGTGTCGATGGACCCGGTCAGCGAACCGTCGGGCTGCGGCCGGTAGCTGGTCACCGAGTGCGCCGGGTCGTAGGTGATGGTGCCGTCGGGCAGCAGGCAGTCCCAGTTCCAGTCCCGCGACTTGCTCCACTGGGCACCGTCCCACTCCAGGGTGGTCTTCGGTGACACGTTCTCCTTGGGCGCCGGGCCGTCGACCGCGGAGGCGATGCAGGGGCCGTCGGAGCAGTCCGTGGTGAACAGGTAGGACGCGGTGTAGGGCGTCTCGGGCTGGGCGGCGGCGATGCTGCTGCCCGACTTCTGGTCGGTGTGAAAGGTGATCCGGTACCAGCCCGCCAGTGTCGGGTCGTCGGCGCCGGCGGTCGGGGCGGCGACGACGGCGCCGCCGGCCAGCAGGCCCGCGGTCAGCGCGCAGCGAAGGATTCTGGAGGCTGGGGCGAACCTGGTCGCAAACATCGTTCTACTGTCTCAGATCGGCGG
Organism: Mycolicibacterium fallax; assembly: GCF_010726955.1. Taxonomy (NCBI): domain Bacteria; kingdom Bacillati; phylum Actinomycetota; class Actinomycetes; order Mycobacteriales; family Mycobacteriaceae; genus Mycobacterium; species Mycolicibacterium fallax. The sequence goes on along the minus strand of NZ_AP022603.1, from coordinate 1,157,084 downwards.
CCGATGCTAGCGTCACGCCCTGTGATGACGATGAAAATGACCTGGTTGAGGGCTGCCGGTGTGGCGGCCGCCGGAATCGGGGTGCTGTTCGCGGGCACCGGCGTGGCGGTCGCCGACGACCCGAACGCCGTCCCGCCGGCCCTGCTGGACACCCACTGCAGCCTCGACCAGCTGATGGCGGCGACGAAGGTCGTCGACCGGCCGCTCTATGACGGTGTGGTCTGGAAGTACAGCCAGGAGACCCCCTGGATGCAGCAGCACGCGATCTATCACATGAACCTGTTCCTGCAGAAGGATCCGGCCGACCGGCAGGCCGAAGTCGATGAGCTCGGCGCCTTCTTCCCGCAGTACGCCGCGCTGTTCCGCACCCAGGAGAGCTCGGCCGACGCCGTCGCGGCCAAGTGCACCAGCCTGCCTGTCGTCGATCCGACGGTGTGGGTGCCGTCGAGCAACACCGCGCCGGTGGACAACGGCCCGGCCGGTACCAACGCGGCGGCGGATCCCAATGCGCCGGTGAACCCCGCCCCGGTGAACCCCGCCCCGGCTGGCACCGAGCAGGTCGGCGCGCAGCAGGTCGGCGCGCAGCAGATCGGCACGCAGCAGATCGGCACGCAGCAGATCGGCACGGAGACGGTCGGCACCGCCCCGGACAACACCCCGGTGAGCAATGTCGTTGCCGACGCCACTCCGGGTGAGGCCGCGACGCTCACGGACGCCACCGCGGTCGCGGACCAACCGCAGTCCTGAGCGCGGGCGCCCGCGCCGACGGGACCGCGGGGGTTCGGTAGGGTCTGGCCCCGTGAATCCGAGCGCCGCCGTCAAGCCCGTGACCGCCCGCATCGCCGAGGAACTGGCGATCACCGAGACCCAGGTGCGCGCCGCCGTCGGCCTGCTGGACGAGGGCGCCACGGTGCCGTTCATCGCCCGGTACCGCAAGGAGGTCACCGGCAGCCTGGACGACGGGCAGCTGCGGGACCTGGAGGAGCGGCTGCGCTACCTGCGTGAGCTGGACGATCGGCGCGCCGCGATCTGGTCCTCGATCGAGGACCAGGGCAAGCTCACCGAGGTGCTGCGCGGCGCGCTGCTGGCCGCCGACACCAAGGCCCGGCTGGAGGACATCTACCTGCCCTACAAGCCGAAGCGGCGGACCAAGGCGCAGATCGCCCGGGAGGCCGGGCTCGAACCGCTGGCCGACCGGCTGCTGGCCGATCCGAACCTGGATCCGCAGGCCGAGGCCGCCGGCTTCCTCGGCGAGCAGGTCGGCGACGTCGCCGCCGCGCTGGACGGGGCCCGGCACATCCTGGTGGAGCGGGCCGCCGAGGACGCCGAGCTGGTCGGCGCGGTGCGGGAGAAGTTCTGGAACGACGCCGCACTGCGGACCGCCCCGTGGTCCGAGGAGGTGACCCGCAGCGCCGAGGCACAGAAGTTCCGGGACTACTTCGACTTCACCGAGTCGGTCCAGACGCTGCCGTCGCACCGGGTGCTGGCGGTGATGCGCGCCGAGAAGGAAAAGGTGCTGGCGATCAGCTTCGACGCCGGCGATGACGAGGTCTACCAGGCGATGGTGGCCCGCACCCTGGGCGTGGACCTGTCGGCGACCGGGCCGGCCGGCGGCTGGCTGGCCGCCACCGTCGGGTTCGCCTGGCGCACCCGGCTGGCGTTCTCCGCCGCTGTCGACGCCCGGGTGCGGCTGCGCCAGCGCGCCGAGGAGCAGGCCGTCGCGGTGTTCGCGAAGAACCTCAAGGACCTGCTGCTGGCCGCCCCGGCCGGGCAGCGCGCCACCCTCGGGCTCGATCCCGGTTTCCGGACCGGGGTGAAGGTCGCGGTCGTCGACGGCACCGGCAAGGTGCTTGACACCTGCGCCATCTACCCGCACCAGCCGCAGCGGCAGTGGGACCAGGCCAAGGCCACGCTGGCGGCGCTGATCGCCCGGCACGGCGTCGAGCTGGTCGCGATCGGCAACGGCACCGCGTCCCGGGAGACCGACGCGCTGGCCATCGAGCTGCTCGCCGACATTCGGGCCGCCGGCGCTGCCGTCCCGGCCAAGGCCCTGGTCAGCGAGGCGGGCGCCTCGGTGTACTCGGCGTCGGCGTACGCCGCCCACGAGCTGCCCGAGCTGGACGTGACGCTGCGCGGCGCGGTCTCGATCGCCCGCCGGCTGCAGGATCCGCTGGCCGAGCTGGTCAAGATCGACCCGAAGTCGATTGGGGTGGGGCAGTACCAGCACGACATCACCGCGGGCACCCTGGCGCGCAGCCTGGACACCGTCGTCGAGGACGCGGTCAACGCCGTCGGGGTGGACCTGAACACCGCCTCGGTGCCGCTGCTGGCCCGGGTCTCCGGGGTTTCGCAGGGCCTGGCGGAGGCCATCGTCGCGCACCGCGACGCCACCGGCGCCTTCCCCAACCGCCGGGCGCTGCTCGACGTGCCGCGGCTGGGCCCGAAGGCCTTCGAGCAGTGCGCGGGCTTCCTGCGGATCCGCGGCGGCGACGACCCGCTGGATGCCTCGGGGGTGCACCCGGAGGCCTACCCGGTGGTGCGCCGGATCCTGGACCGCACCAACGTGGCGCTGGCCGAGATCATCGGCGACGAGCGGGCGCTGCGCGCGCTGCGGCCGGCCGAGTTCGCCGACGAGCGGTTCGGCGTCCCGACGGTCACCGACATCCTGGCCGAGCTGGAGAAGCCCGGGCGGGACCCGCGGCCGGCGTTCGCGACGGCCACCTTCGCCGCCGGGGTGGAGAAGATCGCCGACCTCAAGGTCGGCATGGTGCTGGAGGGTGTGGTCACCAATGTGGCCGCGTTCGGGGCGTTCGTCGACGTGGGCGTGCACCAGGACGGACTGGTGCACGTCTCGGCGATGGCCGACCGGTTCGTCTCCGATCCGCACGAGGTGGTCCGGTCCGGCCAGGTGGTGCGGGTCAAGGTCGTCGAGGTGGACACCGAGCGCAAGCGGATCGGGCTGACCCTGCGGCTCGGCGAGCAGACCCGCGGTCCGGCCAAGCCAGGCCGGGGCGCCCCGGATCGGGAGGGCCGGCGCGACGGCGGGCCGCGCGACGGCGGGGCGGGCCGCGGCCAGCAGGGCGGGCGGCGGCAGGCCGACCCGCAGCGGCAGGGCGGTGCCGCCCAGCAGCGTCAGGGCGGTGCGGCCCAGCGCGGTGCGGGCCGCCGCGACGGCGCCGCCCCGCAGGGTTCGATGGCCCAGGCGCTGCGGGACGCCGGCTTCGGGCGGTGAGCCCGGTGCGGCGGGCAGTTCCGGCGCTGTGCGCGCTGCTGATCGTCGCGGTCCCGGGCTGCACCCGGGTGCTGGAGGAGGCCACCGCAAACCGGGTGCCGCCGGCCGCGCCGATCACCGAGGGGCCGCCAACGCCGCGATTGAGATGACCGCGTGCAGCACCCGGGGCGGCTTCGACACCGCGTCCGCCGCGACCGCCGCGCTGCAGCGCATCGATCGGCTGGTCAACACCCGCGCCTAGCGGTGCTCAGGCCTCGGTCAGCAGCTGCCGCAGCACCGCCGCGTCGCTGATCTCGACGGCCTTGGAGCCGGTCAGCAGGGTCAGCGGGCCGTCGGCGGCGAAACCCCGCAGCTGCGCCAGCGCGTCGCGGCGCTCGGGCGCGGACAGTTCGGCGCGGTAGCGGCGGGCAAACTCGTCGTAGCGCTCGGGATCGTGGCCGTACCAGGTCCGCAGGTCGGCGCTCGGGGCAATGTCCTTGCACCACAGGTCCAATTTGGCGCGGTCCTTGCTGACCCCGCGCGGCCACAGTCGGTCGACCAGCACCCGGCGGCCGTCGTCGGCTGCTGGATCGTCGTAGACGCGCCTGACCCGCACGTTCGCGTTGGTGGACATGCCTGCGACGCTACTCGGCGGGCTCGCGCCCGCACCGCCGGATCAGAAGACCCGGACCCAGTCCACCAGCATCTCGGCCGGGTAGTTGCCGCCGGCCGGATCGCCGCCGCCGCTGCCGGCCACCGCGACGTTGAGCACCGGGTTGAAGGCGAAGCCGGGCAGGTTGAACGGCCAGGGATCCAGGGAGAACGCCGGGACCACGAAGTACGGTTCCTTACCCGGGGCGTAGTCCTGCCAGAAGTACATCCCGTTCTGGTCCCAGGTGCAGCGCCAGTTGTGCCAGGCGTTGTCGACCGGGAACGGGTGGGTGGCGAAGGTGTCGCCGTAGAGGGTGCCGTGCACCGTGGTGCCCGACGGCCAGTCCTGGTTGCCGTACCACTCCACGAGGTCGACCTCGCCGCCGGGAACCTCGTTGTGCAGCCACCACGCCGGCCAGCAGCCGTTGGTCAGGCAGTTGAATTTGATCCGGGCTTCCCAGGTGGTGCCGATCTGGCCGGCGAAGGTACCGGTGATCTTGCCGCTGGTGTACTTGTTGCCATTGCGCACGGCCCGGATCACCAGGTTGGAGTTGCCGTCGAGGAAGACGTACTCGCGGGAATCGCGGTACTGGCCCATGTTTTCCGGCCGATCCCAGAACACCGGGTTCTTGATCGTCTCGCGGGCGGTGGAGATGTTCCACTTCGACCGGTCCGGCGAGGAGCCGGCCGGGCCGTCGAACTCGTCGGACCACAGCAGGCCGCCGACCTCGCCGGACGGCACCGGCCCGGACGGCTGGCCGGGGGAGTCCGGGGCCGCGAAGGCCCGGGGCGCCGAAACGGCGGCCGCCAGGATTCCGAACCCGGACATCAACATCATGCTGCGACGATCTACCTCAGACACCACCAAACCATAAACGGAACGCTGTCCTTTATTAAATCCGGTGCGGTTCGCCGTGTCGCCGGCCGGGGTTTTCCCAGCTCGGCGTCGGATCGCCGTGACCATCACCTCGCCGGCCGGTGCGGCCGGCGCCCCGAAATGCCCGAATCCCGCCGGCGCGGGTGCGCCGACGGGATCGGTGTGGGTCGGTCAGGCGGGCTGGCCCGGGGCCGGCGGGAGGTCACCCGGCGGCGGCGGGGGCAGCTCGCCCGGCGGGGGCGGCAGCTCACCCGGGGGCGGGGGCAGCTCGCCGGCCGGCGGCAGTTCGGCGGGCGGGGGAGGCAGGTCCGCCGGGGATGGGGGCAGGTCCGCCGGCGGCGGGGGCAGCTCGCCCGGGGGCGGCGGCGGGGCAGGCTCGTTGTTCGACACCGCGACGATCACCGGGGCGCCGGTCGGCTCGGCCGGGATCTCCTCAACCGGCAGGTACATGTGATGGGTGAAGCCGGACTGGTAGGCGCCGGCGCCGCCGATCTTGACGCCGCCGCCCTCGCCGCTGGAGACCGGGGTGCCGTCGGGCAGGGTGACGGCGGTGTGGCCGCTGTTCCAGCCGATCACCAGCGCGCCGGGGGCGGTTCCGTACTTGAAGCCGCGGGCCAGCAGGGCGGATTCCTGGTTACCGGTGTTGAACCGGTTGCCGTAGACCGGGCGGCCCGATGCGGCGTTGGACACCCAGGACGCCAATCCCGAGCAGTCGGTGCCCGCGGGGGTGTCGCCGCCGGAAACGTACGGCGTGCCGGACACCTGGTTCACCAAGGTCAACAACGTGGCTAGGACATACATGCCGATCGACGCTAGGGCGGATTTCCTGACCGGGTCAAAATTTGTGCGGCTTGTCACCGCCGTCCAATCATGTTGACGCAGGCCACATTTCGTGGTGTTCGCGCAGTTCACGGCGGTGCGCTCGAGGGGGTTGGCGGGCCGGTTCGTCTCGTCGCGGTCTCCGCGGCGTCACAATCCGGACCCCCGGGAAAGTATTTGCGATAAAAACTAATAATTTCTCAGGGAGTGCCCGAGGGCCGGCTCAGGCCAGTCCCTTGAGCATCAGGTTCCAGTACATGAACGGCAGGCCGTAGCGCTTGAGGTACCAGTAGGCGCGGTGCGGTTTGACCGGGTCCAGCACCGGGAATGACGGCTCCAGTTCCAGGTCGTAGTTGAACTCGGCCAGCAGCATCTCGCGCTGCGAGGTCACCAGCGGGCAGGAGGCGTAGCCGTTGTACCTGCCCGGCAGTTCGCGGCCGGCCAGCAGCGCCCCGATGTTCTGCACCACCACCGGCGCCTGCTTGCGGATCGCGGCGCCGGTCTTGGAGTTGGGCGTGGATCCCGCGTCGCCGAGGGCGAAGATGTTCGGGTACCGGACGTGCTGGTGGGTGTGCTTGTCGACGTCCACGTAGCCCAGGGCGTCGCCGGTGGACAGCGGGCTGGACTTGATCCAGTCCGGCGCGGACTGGCGCGGCACCGCGTGCAGCACGTCGTAGGGCAGCGAGCCGCCGGTGCCGGAGGCGCCCATGGCGGTGACGGTCACCTTGCGGGAGGCCGCGTCGACCTCGGTGATCTCCGACTCGGTGTGCAGGGTGATGCCGTAGTCGGCGATCACCTTGTCGAGGTTGTCGGCGATTGCCGGGATTCCGAAGATCCGCGGCGTCGGCACCACCAGGTGGATGTCGATGTCCTTGAGCACGCCGGCCTTGCGCCAGTGGTCGGCGGCCAGGTAGGCGATCTTCTGTGGCGCCCCGGCGCACTTGATCGGGTTCGCCGGCATCATGAACACCGCCGTCCCCGACCTGGTGTTCTGGATGAACTCCCAGGTCTTGGGGGCCAGCTCGAAGCTGTAGTTCGACGACACCCCGCCCTGGCCGAGGGCGTCGGTCAGCCCGGCGGTGGCGTCCCAGTCCAGCTGGATGCCCGGGCTGACCACCAGCACGTCGTACTCGTAGCGGGCGCCGTCGGCGCATTCGACGACGTTGTTATCCGGGTCGAAGGCGGCGACGGCGTTCTTGATCCAGACCGCCTTCTTCGGCATCACCGAGGCCTCGCTGCGCTCGGTGCTGGCGGCCTCGGCCCGGCCGGCACCGACCAGCGTCCACATCGCCTGGTAGTAGTGCGCGTTGGAGGGTTCGATGACCGCGACGTCAGAATGCCCGCCGCGCAGCAGCCGGGCCGCCACGGTGATTCCCGCGGTGCCCCCGCCGACGATGAGGATCTGATGCTTGGCCGTGATCGTCATGCTGGGTTCGTCTCCCTACTGTTTGTCGCTCAGGCGCGTGCTGGTAGCTCAGGCGCTCTGGATCTCCTCGTTCCACGCGAGATAGCCGCCGAGGATATCGCTGACGTCGGTGAAACCGCGCTGCCGCAGCACGCTGGCCGCCACCGAAGAACGGTACCCGCCGGCGCAGTACACCACGGTGGGCCGGTTCGGGTCGAGTTCGCCGAACCGCTCGGGCAGTTGCCCGACCGGGATGTTGACCGCCCCCGGCACCATGCCGTCGGCCACCTCGCCCGGGTTGCGGACGTCGACCACCTGCAGGTCGTCGATGTCGCGGGCGCGTTCGCCGAACTGCTGGGCGGTGAGCCGGGAGGCGTGCTGCACCTCGTCGGGGTGGGCGAGCATGGTCATCCGGGGATGGTTCAGGTAGCCGATCACCCGGTCGAAACCGATCCGGGCCAGCCGGTTCTTGCCCTCCAGCTCCTGGCCGCGGTCGATCAGCAGCACGATGTCCACATCGTGCGGCACGATCGAGCCGGCGTACTCGGCGTAGCGGCCGTCCAGTGCGACGTTGACCGACCCGCGCAGGTGCCCCTGGGCGAACTCCGCGGGATCGCGGCCGTCGATCAGGATGGCCCCGTCGGCCATGGCCGCCCGGATCTGGTCGTACTCCATGGCCTCGGGCAGCTTGGTTTCGTCGAGCAGCGGCCGGTCCTTGCGGTTGAGGACCGCGTTGTAGACGAAATAGCTGGGCGCCGGCGGCTGCCCCTCGGTGACCAGCTGCATGAAGGACGACCGGTCGGTGGCCCGCAGCGCGTAGTTGGTCGCCTTCTGCTCGCCCATCGTCGAGGACAGCTCGGTCGAGAGGTTCTTGCCGCAGGCCGACCCGGCGCCGTGGGCGGGGAAGACCCGGGTGGCGTCGGGCAGCGGCAGCAGCTTACTGCGCAGCGAGTCGTAGAGCTTGGTGGCCAGCTCATCGCGGGTGAAGCCGATCGAGGCCAGCAGGTCCGGGCGGCCGACGTCGCCGATGAACAGGGTGTCACCGGTCAGCACGCCGTAGGGCACGGTGTCCTCGGGGTGCTCGTAGACCACGATGCTCATCGACTCGGGGGTGTGGCCGGGGGTGTGCAGGAACTCCAGGGTGACCTCGCCCAGCGAGTGGCGCTGCCCGTCGGCGACCGGCAGGTGGTCGAACTCCGGCTCGGCGACCGAGGAGTAGACGATCTTGGCGCCGGTGGCCTCGGCCAGCTCGAGGTGGCCGGACAGGAAGTCGGCGTGGAAGTGCGTCTCGATGACCAGTTCGATGGTCAGGCCCAGCCGCTCGGCATCGGCCAGGTATTCCGAGATGTCGCGCTGCGGGTCGACGACGACGGCGCGGCCGGTGGTTTCGTCGGCGACCAGGTACGACGCGTGCGACAGGCAGTCCAGGTAGTACTGAATGAACTTCATGCTCTTTCGACCTCCGGCTAAATGCCTAGGGGGGTATCAGTTGTTGTTGGTGAATATACCCCCACAGGTATTTTTTTGCCAGTCGGCCCGGGTGGCTCCGGGGTCACCCGCCGAGCTGCTCGATGAGCGCCTCCAGCGCGCCCCGGGCATGCTCGGGCACCGGCCTGCCGGCCTCGGCGGCGTCGATGACCGAAACCGGCAGCCCGGCGGCCAGCGCGGTGTCCTCCGGGGTCAGGCTCGCCCGGCGCCGCGCGGCGTAGAGCCGCAGCCCCATCGGCGCGCCCGCCGCCGCGGCGACCCGGGTGGCCAGCTCGTCGTAGTGGCGACGAACCGCGCCAAGGGCGATGACCAGCGCGGGGGTGCCCGGAGCGTTCTGCGCGGCGTCGGCGGCGACGGCCTGCAGGTTGCGCAGGTCGGCCAGGATGGCACCGGCGCGGGCCGGGTAGTCGGCCGCACCGGGGTCGGGCAGCGACTCCGCGGCGCTCTCGATGCTCTTGAGCGCCAGCTGAATGGTCTGGGCGATCAGCGGGGTGGCCACCGCGGTGGAGATGACCCGGGTGGACTCCTCGTCGGGCGAGGTCGAGCCGTCCCGGATCTCGGCGATGGACCCGGCCGGCCACTGCAGCACCGACTCGAGCCGGGCGCGGGTGCTCTCGTGCGGCCAGCTGCGGCCCTTCTCAAAGGCGATCAGCGCCCCGGCGTTGATGATCTTGTCCCGGGCCAACCCGCGCTGGGTCAGCTCCAATTCGCGGCGGCGGGCCGCCACTGCGGCGCCGGCCCGGGCGATGTCCGCGTCGATCTCCTCCTCGCCGAGGGTGTGCTCGCCGGAACCCTCGCCCGGGTGGCGGTGGTTGACCAGGGCGAACGTGACGGCCAGGCCGTCGGCGTCCCCGAGTCGCAGGGTCATCCCGTCGGTGATCGCGACGGACTCGCGCCGGGTGCCGTCGACGAACATGCCGTTGCGGCTGTTGTCGATGGCCACCCAGTAGCCGGCCTCCGGTCGCAGTCGGACATGGGTGCGCGAGAGCCAGGAGTGGTCCAGTCGCAGCACCGACGACGGGTCGCGGCCCAGCGTCACCTCGCCGCGTTCCGGGCCGATGGTGGCGACCTGGTCGTCGCACCGAATGGTGAGGGCGGGGGTGTGTCCCGGTCCGGACCGATCACGCAGGCCTGCCGTGCTGTCCATGGTCTGACGCGCCTCCCGCTACACCTTGCTACGCATATATCGAAGTAGTTGCAGCATAGCGGGTGGTGAACTGGCCGGACAGTGCTACGAAATCTGGCCGTCGCTGCACCCTTTTCATCGCTGCTTTCGGCTTGTCGACCGGCTCATGCCGGCCTGCTATTGCCATAACACTGCAGTTCGGAGGTGTTTTTGTCGGCGCCGAAGCGGCGAAGCGGAATTCTGTCGCAGCGCTACGGCGCAAGACTGTTGCACTGCTACGGTTTTATGTTAATCTCGTAGCACAGCGCGCACCGCCGGTGCGTCACAAGATTTTCAGGAGGTCCCGATGACCGCAGCCGTGCCGCTCGAACTGAACCTCGGTCTGTGTGCGACCGATCCGGACCGCTGGTTCGACGCGCCCGACGATGAGGCGAAGGCCATTTGCCGGGCCTGCCCGCGCCGTTGGCTGTGCGCCCGTGACGCGGTGGAGGCGCCCGGCGCGGAGGGCCTGTGGGCCGGAGTCTTCGTGCCGGAGAGCGGCCGCGGCCGGACCTTCGCCCTCAAGCAGCTGCGCAGCCTCGCCGAGTTCGGCGGGTACCCGGCGCGCAGCACCGGACGCCGCATCCCCAGTGGCGACTGACCGCGCCGTGGCTACCGGGGGAGTTGCTCCCGGTGGCGCGGGCTGCCGGGTGAGGTCACCGGGTGGCCTCGTCGTCGGGAGTCTGTCGCAGCCGGCTCAGCACGGTCTGCAGCATCTCCGGATCCGACACCGTCGGGGAGTCGGTGTCCGGGTCGATCTTGGTGATCCGGTGCAGTCGCCCGCCGCGCCACAGGTACAGGTCGGTGCTGATCGGGCCGGCGTTGCGATCCCGCTGCCGCCGGCATTCGCGGGCCATCGCGTCGATCGCGCCGACCAGTGTCCGCACGTCGGTGGGCCGGTGCACCAGCAGCACGGTGGCCGCCGGGGCGCCCACCAGTAGCCAGTCGTCGGGTCGCAGCGGCGCGCTGGCCGGATCCAGCTCGGCCAGATGGCCGTCGGTCATCGTCGCCGGGTCGAGGATCTTCGATCCGATGAACGGCGCCTCACCCCGCAGCAGCAGAAACTCACCGGCCCGCCGGTTGCGCCGCTCCACGCTCAGGATCGGTGCCGCCGCGGTGTTGCGGCGGCCGGCCCGGCGCAGCCGATCCAGCCGGGCCTCGCTGAGGCCCGCGACATCGTCGGTGCTCAGGTAGCGCACCCCGTCGCCCTCGGGAACGCACAGCACCTCGAACATGTCGGCGCCCACCGGCCAGGCGTAGGAGAACGACGCCCGCATCGGGGTGAGCCGCTGGGCGGGTACCACCCGGGAATGCACCCGCGGCTCCCATCCGCAGCCGCGGGGCCGGCGGCCGTCGGCGCCCAACTGCGACACCGAACCCATTGCGACCCGCTTTCCCTGCGGCGCCACCCGGCTGCGGCGCTGGTTACGACCCTACGATGCGCCGGAGGTGGTCGACGGCGGCAATTCGCCGCGGCCGGCGGGCCCGGATCACGCGTCGCGGGTCGAGTCGCGCAGGTTCAGCAGCGGCAGTCCGGTGACCCGCAGCGCGGCAACGAGATTCTCCAGCCGGGCCTTCGCCAACTCGATGCGCCAGTGCGGCAACCCGCCGCGTACCACCAGGTTGTCGGTGCCCAATTCCACGTCGCTGACCTGGAATCCGTGCGGCAGCCCGCTCAGCGGCACCGACCGCGCCGGCATCCAGGCCGGCAGCCGCAGCCGGTACTCCCGCCAGCCCAGCGCCCGCGGGCGCAGCCACAGCCCCGAACCGTGCAGTTCCGGCGCGACCTCCATCCAGCCCATCGCCGGGCGCCGCGCCCACCACAGCCGGGCCAGCCCGTCACGCCCGAGCCGGGTGGCCAGCCGCGGCTCGACGGCGGCCAGCAGCTCGGCGGCCTCGGTGCCGCGCACCTGCAGGGTCAGGTCCACCGGGCCGGCGGTCAGCAGCGGCAGCGGGTTCGGGTGCACCCGGACATTGCGGAGCACCACCTCGGCGCGTTCGAAAACTCTTCCCTGCCACTGGATGTCGGAAATCTTCAGTCGCAGGTCGCCGAGCCGGCCGGCGGCAAGCAGGGTGGGTGCGACCGGGACGTCGAACCGGTCGATCCGCAGCTGCAGGTCCCCGGTGTCCAGCGCCACGGTGACCCTCCGCCCGGTCGCCAGCAGGCTCGCGGTCGACAGCAGAGCCTGATACGCCGTGGCGCCGGTGGCCGAGGCGGCCCAGCGCATCGGCCACGGCGGCCGGGGCAGCCAGGGGAACCCGAGATCGGGAATCACCATGGCAGTATTTCAATTCATGCCCAACTCCGCTGCCCCCGGTGCCGATTGCGCGCCGGAACCCCTGCTGTCCGGCCGCGCGGCGATCGTGGTCGGCGGCACCCGCGGGGTCGGCCGAGCGGTCACCGAGCTGCTGGCCCGGCTGGGGGCCGCGGTGGTGGTCAACGGCCGTGACCCGCAGGCCGTCGACGAGACCGTCGCCGCGCTGACCGACGCCGGGCTGGGCGGCATCGGCCTGGCCGGATCGCCCGCCCAGGAGTCGACGGCCGCCGCGCTGGCCGACGCCTGCCTCGACGCGCACGGCCGCATCGACATCCTGATCAACTGCGCCGGGGTCGCCGAACCGCTCGGTTCGTCGATCCTGAACATCAGCACCGCCGAGTTCGACGAGCTGATCGCCGCGCACCTGGGCACCGCCTTCCAGATGTGCCGGGCGGTGGCACCGCAGATGGTCCGCCAGGGCCGGGGTGCGATCGTCAACACCAGCTCGTTCGCCTTCCTCGGCGACTACGGCGGCACCGGCTATCCGGCCGGCAAGGGCGCCGTCAACGGCCTGACCCTGGCGGTGGCCGCCGAGCTGCGCGAACACGGGGTGCGCGCCAACGTGGTCTGCCCGGGCGCGCGGACCCGGCTGTCGACCGGGCCGGACTACCAGGCCCAGATCGCCGAACTGAACCGGCGCGGCCTGCTCGATGACGTCTCGACGGCCGGCGCGCTGGATGCCGCACCGCCGGAGTACGTGGCGCCGACCTACGCGTATCTGGCCAGCGACCTGGCCGCCGGGGTGACCGGACAGATCCTCATCGCCGCCGGCGGATTCGTCGGCCGGTTCGACCGGCCGGTGCCGTCGATCCTGGCCTACCGCGACCACCACGACGCGCCGCCGTGGACCCCGGCCGAACTGGCCGCGCTGATCGAGAAGCGCTGCTAGCCGACCGGGACCGGGACGACGGTCACCGTGCCCGCGCCCGGGGTCGGCCGGCTTGCGCCATTGCCGTCGGGCAGGCCCGGCATCGAGCCGCCCTGGGGCACCAGCCGGTGGGTGTTGGGTGCGGCGGGCTGGGTCTGACCGGGCGCCAGGTTGCAGTCCAGTCGCAGCCGCTGCATCCGCCCGGCGGCGGTCTGTTCGACCACCATGCACTGCGATTGCGGCAGGTCGTGGCCGATCGCGCCGCCGAACTGGGCCTTGTAGCCCTGGCTCTTGAGGATGGCGCTGGCCGTCGCGAAGGTTTCCCCGACGACGTCGGGCGCCTCGGCGGCGGCCGAGCCGGTGCCGAGCACCGCCATCGCGACGACGGCAGCGCAGCCACCGGTCAGTAGGGCGATCTTGCGCACGGGACCTCCGTCGTTGTCTGCGCTGTGAAACATAACCGAGTCTGCCCGGATCGTCACCCGGACTCGGCTCGGCTAACTGTTTATTGCCGGGCGGGCGGGGAATGTTTCAGGCCGCGGGCGGCCGCCGGGTCAGCCCGGTGGCCGCGGCGTGGTGATCTCGCCGAGCACCGCGCACAGCGCCGCCGCCCGAGGATCGTCGAAGACCTCCTCCAGCAGCATCGCCGCGCCGTCCGGGCCGGCCAGCGGCATCCGCCAGTTCGGGTACTCGTCGCTGGTGCCGGGCTGATTCTGGGTGCGCCGGTCACCGACCGCGTCGGGCAGCCCGAGCGCAAGCAACCGCGACGGCGTCCGGCCCAGATAGCGGTACAGCGCGGCGATGACCTGCTCGTCGCCGACCGGGGTGGCCGGATCGGGCAGCAGGCCCACCCGGCGCAGTTCGGCCAGCCAGCCGGCCTGCTCGGCGGCCGCGGCGGCCAACTCCTCGGCGACCGGGCGGGTCAGCAGGCCCAGCGACTCGCGCAGCCGGACGTGCTCGCCGGCCAGGTATCCGGCGGTCGGCGGCAGGTCGTGGGTGGTGACCGCCGACAGGCAGTACTCCCGCCAGTGCTCGGCGTGCAGCGGACCGCCGCCGGCCCACTCGTCGTGCTCGAACCACAGGATGGAGGTGCCCAGGATGCCGCGCTCGCGCAGGTGCTCGCGCACCCAGGGGGCTACCACCCCGAGGTCCTCGCCGACCACCAGCGCACCGGCCCGGCTGGCCTCCAGCGCGACGATGCCGATCAGCGCCTCGTGGTCGTAGTGCACGTAGGTGCCCGCGGTCGGCGGCGCGCCGTCGGGAATCCACCACAGCCGGAACAGCCCGATGATGTGGTCGATCCGGACCCCGCCGGCGTGCCGCAGCGCGGCGGCGATGACGGCCCGGAACGGTGCGTACTCCAGCTCGGCGAGCCGGTCCGGGCGCCACGGCGGCTGCGACCAGTTCTGGCCGAGCTGGTTGAACTCGTCCGGTGGTGCACCGACGCTGACCCCGGTGGCCAGCACGTCCTGCAATGCCCACGCGTCGGCGCCGTACGGGTGCACCCCGACGGCCAGGTCGGTCATCAGCCCGAGCGCCATCCCGGCGCCGGTCGCCGCGGACTGGGCCCGGGCCAGTTGCTCGTCGAGCTGCCACTGCAGCCAGCGGTGGAAGTCGATCCGGGGCTGCCGGCGCGCGGCGAACTCGGCGACGGCCGCGGAGTCCGGCCGGCGCAGCGCGCGCGGCCAGTCCCGCCAGTCGTTGCCGTGTTCCTCGGCCAGCACGCACCAGAGCGCGAAGGCGTCCAGCGCGGCGCCCTCCCGGTCCCGGTAGGCGGCGTAGGCCAGCTCGCGGCCGGCGCTGCGCGGCACCACGTGGACCAGTTCCAGCGCCCGCCGCTTGGCCGTCCAGGCCGCGTCGCGGTCGATGATCTGCTGGTCGTGGAACACCCGGTTGGCCTCGTCGCGCAGCCGGGCGACCCGGCCGCGCTTGGCCAGCCCGGCGTACTCCGGGATCGCCTCCACCCGCAGGTACAGCGGGTTGCTGAACCGCCGCGACGTCGGCAGATACGGCGACGGCTCGATCCGCGGCGCCGGCTCGGCCGCGTGCAGCGGGTTGACCAGCAGGAAGTCCGCGTCGTGCCGTGATCCCGACCAGACCGCCAGGTCGGTCAGATCGGTCAGATCGCCGAACCCCCAGGACTGCCCGGAGACCACGCTGTAGAGCTGGGCGGCCAGCCCCCACACCCGGCGCGACCCGAGCCGCTGCGGCAGCCCCAGCCAGGCGGGGGTGATGATCAGCGCCGCGTCGGCCTCGGCCAGCGGCGGCTCGCCCGGTGCCCCGGCCGAGCGCAGCTGCACCCGGTGGTAGCCGGCCGGCAGGTCGGCGGGCAGCTCGAAGCTGGCCTCCCCGATGAGCCGGCCGTCCAGGTCATAGGGGCCGCTGAAGTTGTCGATCTGGCGCACGTCGTGGCGTTCGGTGCCGTCCTCCAGCCGGACCCACAGCTGGGCCGGCGCGCCGTGCGGGACGTGCGCCCACACCGTCGGCACCGACCCGGTGCGGGCAACGGTCGTCGGCGGCAGCGGTTGGGACCAGTGCCGCCGGCTCAGTGCCGCGGCGCCGGCCATCCGGTCCGCCTCGGTGCCGGCTGGGACGCCGAGCGCGCCGAGCACGGTGACCAGCGTCGAGTCCGGGACCGCGGTCAGCCGGCCGACCCAGTCGTGGTACTCGGTCGCCACGCCCAACCGTCCGGCCAGTTCGGTCAGCAGGGGATCGGGCTGCGTCATGGCGGTCATTGTGCCCCGGCGGTTGCCGGACCGCAGCCGGTGCGCGGCGGGCATGGCCGCGCGCCGCCGGGGAGACTGGCTGCCATGACCGGACCCCACCCCCGTGACCGGCGTGCCCGCATTGCCACGGCGGTGCTGTTCGCCACCAACGGTGCGCTGTTCGCCGGGTTGCTGCCGCGCTACCCCGAGCTCAAGGTCGATCTGGCGATGACGAACACGGTGCTGGGTCTGGTGGTTGCGGCCTTCCCGGCCGGGTCGCTGCTGGCCGGCCCGACGGCCGGGGCGGCGCTGCGGCGGTTCGGTTCGGCCCGGGTGGCGGTGGCCACCAGCCTGGCGCTCGCGGTGTGCCTGCTGGCCGCGGCGCTGGCACCGAGCCCGGGTGCGCTGGCCGCCGCGCTGCTGGCCGCCGGGGCCGCCGACGCGGTGACCGACGTCGCGCAGAACGCCCAGGGGCTCGACGTGCAGCGGCGCTACGGCCGATCCATCATCAATCAGCTGCATGCCACCTGGTCGGTGGGTGCGGTCGGCGGCGGTCTGCTGGCGGCCGCGGCGATGGCCGCGGGTGTGCCCCGGGGGTGCAGCTGGGCATCGCCGCGGCGGTGTTCGGGTCGCTGTGTCTGCTGGCCGCCCGGCATCTGCTGGGGCCGGACGAGCATCAGCGGGAGGCGGCCGCGACTCCGTCGGCGCCGCGGCCGGGCCGGCGGCTGCGGCCGGCCGGGGTGCTGGCCGTGCTGGCGCTGCTGGCGATCGCCGGGGCGGCGGTCGAGGATGCCGGCAGCTCGTGGGCGGCGATCTACCTGCACGACGGCCTCGGCGCGCCGGTGTCGGTGGCCGCCTTCGGCTACATCGCGCTGGTCGGCTGCCAGTTCGTCGGCCGACTGTTCGGGGACCGGCTGGTCGACCGGTTCGGTGCGGCGAACGTGGTGCGCGCCGGCGGGCTGCTGGTCGCCGCCGGGATGGGCCTGGCGCTGGCGCTGCCCGGGCTGGCCGGCACCATCGCCGGCTTCGGGGCGGCCGGGCTTGGCGTGGCGACGGTGGTCCCGGCGGCCTACCACGGCGCCGACAATGTGGCCGGGCTGCGGCCGGGCACCGGCCTGACGGTGGTGACCTGGCTGATGCGGATCGGCTTCCTGGCTGCCCCGCCGGTGGTGGGGGCGGTCGCCGACGCCGTCGGGCTGCGGTACGGCCTGCTGGTGGTGCCGCTGGCCGGGATCGTCATGGTGGCGTGCGCCGGCGTGCTGGCCCGTCGCCGGCCGACCGCTTTGGTACCGGCGGGTACCAAGGGTTAGCATTTGGGTTGCAGACGGAAAGCGGCCCCCATGATTGACCTGTTGACCCCCATCACCGACATCGCCTCGGTATTGCCCGAACAGATGCGCGACCCGGTGCTCTTTGCGGTCCCCTTCTTCCTGCTCATGCTGGTGCTGGAGTGGGGTGCGGCCCGTCGGCTGCGGCACCTGGAGTCCGACCGGACCGTGCAGATCCGCGCCACCATGCCGGAGACCGAGGCCGGCGCCGAGACCGGCCGGCCGGCGCGCGGCGCCTATCACCGCGCCGACGCCTGGGCCAGCCTGTCGATGGGCCTGGTGTCGGTGGCCACCACCGCGGCGTGGAAGGCCCTGGGGCTGTTCGGCTACGCCGCCGCCTACGCCTACCTGGCGCCCTGGCACCTGCCGTCGACGGCCTGGTACACCTGGGTGATCGCGATCCTGGGCGTGGACCTGCTGTTCTACACCTACCACCGGATGGCGCACCGGATCCGGGTGGTGTGGGCCACCCACCAGGCGCACCACTCCAGCGAGTACTTCAACTACGCGACCGCGCTGCGGCAGAAGTGGAACAACAGCGGCGAGATCCTGATGTGGCTGCCGCTGCCGCTGCTGGGGGTGCCGCCTTGGATGGTGTTCTTCAGCTTCTCGCTGAACCTGATCTACCAGTTCTGGGTGCACACCGAGCGCGTCGACAAGCTGTGGCGCCCGATCGAGTTTGTCTTCAACACGCCCTCGCACCACCGGGTGCACCACGGCCGGGACCCGGAATACCTGGACAAGAACTACGCCGGCATCCTGATCCTGTGGGACCGGATGTTCGGCACCTTCGCCCCGGAGGTGTTCCGGCCGCACTACGGGCTGACCAAACCGGTGAACACCTTCAACATCTGGAAACTGCAGACCCACGAATACGTCGCCATCGCCCGCGACGTGCGGGCGGCCCGCGGACTGCGCGCCCGGCTCGGCTACATCTTCGGCCCGCCCGGCTGGGCGCCCGCCTCCGGCGAATAACCCCCGCCGCCTGGCGGCCGGGAGCAGGATGACCGGCATGGACATCAGGGAGGTGCAGCTGCCGGGCATCGGGCTGCGCTACGAGTTCGCCACCGCCGACCGGGACCGGCTGGCCGTCATCGCCAAACGCACCGGCGACTTCGAGGTGTACCGCTACGACAACGGTGATCCCGACGCCGCCGACCCGCTGTTCCGGCTGACCGGCGAGGAGGCCGAGGGGCTGGCCCAGATCCTCGGCGCACCCCGGATCGTCGAGCGGTTCGCCGAACTCACCCGCGAGGTGTCCGGCATCGACGCCGGCCAGATCCGGATCCGGCCGGGCACCGCGTTCGTCGACCGCCCGCTGGGTGAGTCGCAGATCCGGACCCGCACCGGCGCCTCCATCGTGGCGGTGCTGCGCGGCGAGGCGGTGCTGCCCTCACCGATGCCGGCCGACGTGCTGCGCGCCGGGGACGTCCTGGTCGTCATCGGCACCGAGGCGGGCCTGACGGCCGCAGAGTTCATCCTCGACCGAGGCTGACTGCCGTGCACGTCTCGGTGGCCCTGCTGCTGCAGCTGGGGCTGGTCCTCAGCGCGTTGACGCTGCTGGGCTCGCTGGCCCGGCGGATCCAGCTGTCGCCGATCCCGCTGTACCTGATCGCCGGCCTGGCGCTGGGGGAGGGTGGGGTCGCGCAGGTCCCCGCGGCCGCCGAGTTCCTGCAGACCGGCGCCACCATCGGGGTGGTGCTGCTGCTGTTGACGCTGGGCCTGCAGTTCTCCGTGGCCGAGTTCGCCGTCAGCATGCGCAGGCAGCTGCCCTCGGCCGGGGTGGATGTGCTGCTCAACGCCGTTCCCGGGGCGGTCGCCGGCTGGCTGCTCGGGATGGACCCGGTCGGGATGCTGGCGATGGCCGGGATCACCTACGTGTCCTCCTCGGGCATGGTGTCCCAGCTGCTGACCGACCTGCGCCGGCTCGGCAACCGGGAGACCCCGGCGGTGCTGGCCGTGCTGGTGCTGGAGGACTTCTCGATGGCGGCGTATCTGCCGCTGCTGACCGTGCTGGCCGCCGGCGGCAGCGCGGCGGCCGCGGTGCTCAGCATGGTGATCGCGGTCGGGGCCCTGACGTTGGCCTTCGTCGCCTCCTACCGGTGGGGTCACCACATGGGCCGGCTGCTGGCACACCCGGACCCGGAGTTGCTGCTGCTGCGCGTGCTGGGGCTGACGCTGGTGGTCGCGGCGCTGGCCGAGTGGGTGCACGCCTCGGCGGCCGTCGGCGCCTTCCTGGTGGGCCTGACGCTGACCGGGGAGACCGCCGAGCGGGCCCGGATGCTGATGATCCCGCTGCGCGATCTGTTCGCCGCGGTCTTCTTCGTGGCGGTCGGGCTGGCCACCAACGCCGAGAAGCTGGTGCCGATGCTGCCGGTCGCGGTGGCGCTGGCGCTGATCACCGCGGTGACCAAGGTGGCCGCCGGGGGGTTCGCCGCGCGGCTGGACGGGGTGGGCCGGCCCGGCCAGCTGCGGGCCGGCACCGCGCTGGTGATGCGCGGCGAATTTTCCCTGGTGATCATCGGTCTGGTCGGCGCCACGTATGAGGTGGTGGAGGACATCGCGACGCCGTACGTGTTCATCCTGGCCTTCCTCGGCCCGGCGCTGGCCCGGGCGGCCGGGCACCCCCGGGTCGCCGGGATGCTGGGGGTGCGGCCGTCGGGTTGAGGGCGGTGGTGCGACGGGATTCGGCTCAGCTCGGGTGCAAGTCTGTCGTTTGCCCGGGCCGGTCAGTATGCTCGACCGCGGCGGTCGCGGCGGCCCGGATTCCTCCGGGTTGCCGACTGCCGCGGTAGCACACCGACAACCTATAAGGAGTGACGTGGGAGACACGCTCACCGAGGGCCAGAAGCTCCAAAAGGGAGATTCGCTGACCTCTAACAATGGCGCCTACACCCTGACCCTGCAGGACGATGGCAACCTGGTGTTGGCGGCCCGCGGCGAAGCCGTGTGGGCCTCCGGCACCGGCGGGCAGGGCGTGGTCCGCGCCGAGGTGCAGACCGACGGCAACTTCGTGCTGTACACCGCCGACAAGCCGGTCTGGCACACCGACACCAAGGGCAAGAAGGACGTCAAGCTGGTGCTGCAGGACGACCGCAACGTCGTGCTGTACGCGGCGGACGGCCCGGCCTGGAACTCGGGCACCGACACCGACGCCCCGCCGCCGGCCGAGCCCGAGGTCGAGCTGGCCGCCGCCGAGGAGTCCGCGCCGGCGCCCGCGCCGGAGCCCGCCCCCGCGCCGGCACCGGCCGCCCCGCGCACCTACACCGTGGTCTCCGGTGACACGCTGTGGGCGATCTCCGAGCGGTTCTACGGCGACGGCGCCAAGTACCAGCGCATCGCCGATGCCAGCGGCATCGCCAACCCGGATCTGATTCAGCCGGGACAGGTGCTGACCATCCCGGAGTAGTCCACCCGGTTCGCGACGGCGGTCCGGCCCCGATTTCGGGGTCGGGCCGCCGTTGTCGTCGGGGTCGCGGTTGTCGTTCCGGGCCGCTGTTGCCGTCGGGTCGCGGTTGTCGTCGGGTCGACGGTGTCACCGCGGCGATCCCGGCGCCGCCGTCGCGCCACCCGGGGCATGCTATTAGTGTCTGGACTAGTGTCCAGAATTTCTGGGCGACCCGCGATCCTCGATTGGGAGAACCCGTGAGCATGGACATTCCGGCCACCGTCAACGTCGCCGACGTATCCGAGTGGTCCGACCAGGTCGACGTGCTGGTGCTGGGCTTCGGCATCGCCGGCGGGTGCGCGGCCGTCAGCGCCGCGGCCGCCGGCGCCCGGGTGCTGGTGCTGGAGCGCGCCGCCGCGGCCGGCGGCACCACCGCGCTGGCCGGCGGGCACTTCTATCTCGGCGGCGGCACCGCCGTGCAGCAGGCGACCGGCCACCCGGACACCGCCGAGGAGATGTACAAGTACCTCGTCACCCAGGCCCGCGACGCCGACCACGAGAAGATCCGCGCCTACTGCGAGGGCAGCGTCGAGCACTTCAACTGGCTCGAAGGCCTGGGGTTTGAGTTCGAGCGCAGCTACTACCCGGGCAAGGTCGTCGTCCCGCCCGGCACCGAGGGGCTGTCCTACACCGGCAACGAGAAGGTCTGGCCGTACTGCGAGCAGGCCACCCCGGCGCCGCGCGGACACTCAGTGCCGATCCCGGGCGAACTCGGCGGCGCCAAGATGGTGATCGACCTGCTGCTCAAGCGCGCCGACGAGCTCGGGGTGAACTTTCGCTACGAGACCGGCGCCACCGCCCTGGTGCTCGACGACGACGGTGCGGTCGTCGGCGTCACCTGGAAGTGCTTCGCCGACACCGGCGCGGTCCGGGCCCGCTCGGTTGTCATCGCCGCCGGTGGGTTCGCGATGAACCCGGAGATGGTCGCCGAGTACACCCCGGCGCTGGGCCAGCCCCGCAAGACCAAGCACCACGGCATCGTCGCGCCGTACATCCTGGGCAACCCCTACGACGACGGCCTGGGCATCCGGATGGGTGTCTCGGCCGGCGGGGTGGCGCTGGACCTGGATCAGCTGTTCATCACCGCCGCGGCCTACCCGCCGGAGGTGCTGCTGACCGGCCTCATCGTCAACGGCGAGGGCAACCGGTTCGTCGCCGAGGACTCCTACCACTCGCGGACCTCGGCGCTTGTGTTGGAGCAGCCCGATCAGGTGGCCTACCTGATCGTCGACGAGGCGCACACCGAGATGCCGGCGCTGCCGCTGATCCGGTTCATCGACGGCTGGGAGACCGTCGCCGAGATGGAGGCCGCCCTGGGCATTCCCGCCGGCAACCTCGCCGCCACCCTGGATCGCTACAACGCCAACGCCGCGCGCGGCGAGGACCCCGACTTCCACAAGCAGCCCGACTATCTGGCCGCGCAGGACCACGGCCCGTGGGCGGCCTTCGACCTGTCGCTGGGCCGGGCGATGTACTCCGGGTTCACCATGGGCGGGCTCAAGGTGTCCATCGACGGCGAGGTGCTGCGCGCCGACGGCGGGGTGATCCCGGGGCTGTACGCGGCCGGGGCGTGCGCGTCGAACATCGCCCAGGACGGCAAGGGCTACGCCAGCGGCACCCAGCTCGGCGAGGGCTCGTTCTTCGGCCGCCGGGCCGGGGCGCACGCCGCCGCCCGCGCGGAAAACTAGCTGTCCGCAACCGCGGTGCGGTGGCCGCGCCGGCGGCGCTGGTTTCGCGACGGTGACACTTTCGTTGGGCCTGCTTCGCGACGGTGACGGTTTTGGTCGTGTTTTTCGGCGACGGTGACACTTTCGTTGGGCCTGCTTCGCGACGGTGACGCTTTTGGTAGGAGAATCGCGTTCTCACTGCAAAAGGTGTCACCGTCGCGAGGGATCGCTGCAAGAACTGTCACCGTCGCGCTGGAAAACAGCCATAAGTGTCACCGTCGCCGAATCGCCTCCGCGACGGTGACACTTATGGCAGTGCGGCCTCGCCGCCGGTGGCAGTGCGGCCTCGCCGCCGGCACCCCGGCCGCCGGCACCCCCGGCCGCCGGCACCCCCGGCCGCCGGTGCCCCTGCTCAGCGCTCCGCGGCCGCGTCGATGTCGTCGAGCTCCCATGCCCCGCCGCCGAGGATCCGCAGCTGCTGGCGGTGATGCTGCTCGACGGTGTCGCGGTGGCTGACGCTGACCAGGATCGTCTCCGGCAGCTCGGTGCGCACCATGTCGTAGAGCATGTACTCCAGGCCGCCGTCGAGCGCGGAGGTCGCCTCGTCCATGAAGGCCACCTTCGGCCGGGTCAGCAGCAGCCGGGCGAACGCGATCCGCTGCTGCTCGCCGGGGGAGAGCACCTTGGCCCAGTCGGCGATCTCGGAGAGGCGTTCGGCCAGCTGCGGCAGCGCCACCCGGACCAGCGTGTCGGCCAGCAGCTCGTCGGCGATGTCGCCGGGCTCCTGCGGGTAGGACACCACCGCGCGCAGGTCACCGAGCGGCACGTAGGGCAACTGCGACATGAACAGCGTGTCGTGCTCGCCGCCCGGGGCGATCATCGCGCCGCTGGTGAACGGCCACAGCTGGGCCAGCGCACGCAGCAGGGTGGTCTTGCCGGCGCCGGAGCGGCCGGTGATCACCAGCGCGTCGCCCGGGGTCAGCGTCATGTTCAGCCTGCTGATCAGCGGATCGCCGGCCGGGGTCAGGACCTCGATGCCGTCGAAGCAGACGCTGTCGTCCTCGCCGGCGACGACGGTCAGCGTCGGCAGCGCCCGGCTCTGCTCGTTGGCGACGACCAGGCCGTGTAGACGGATGATGGCGGCCCGCCAGCCGGCGAAGCTGTCGTAGGCGTTGCGGAAGAACGACAGGCCGGTCTGGATCGAGCCGAACGCCGACGCGGTCTGGGTGACGTCACCGAACTTGATCTCGCCGGCGAACAGCCGGGGCGCCTGGATCAGCCACGGCAGCGGCACGATGATCTGGCTCATCGACAGGTTCCAGCCGGTGAAGCCCATCATCCGGTTGATGTAGCGCTTGTAGTTGGCCAGCACCGGATCGAACCGGTTGCGCAGCTGGTGGCGTTCGGCCACCTCGCCGCGGTAGAACGCCACCGACTCCGAGGCGTCGCGCAGCCGCACCAGCGCGTAACGGAACGCGGCGTTGTACTTCTCGTTGTCGAACGCCAGCCGGATGATCGGGCGGCCGATCCAGAACGCGATGACCGAGGCGACCAGCACGTAGATGAACGCCGTCCAGAACACCGCCCGGGGGAAGGTGACGCCGAACAGGGTCAGGTCGCCGGCCAGGTTCCACAGGATCTGGGTGAACGCGATGACCGACGCGATGGAGGTGATCGCGCCGAACAGCAGGGTGGACTCGGCGGTGTAGTTCGGGGTGTTGGGCTGCGGGCCGACGCCGGTGGTGAAGATGTCGATGTCGGACTGGATCCGCTGGTCCGGGTTGTCGATGGAATCGTCGATGAACCGCGCGCGGTAGTAGGCCCGGCCCTCCAGCCAGTCGTCGGTCAGCTGGTCGGTCAGCCAGGCGCGCCAATCCAGCATGAAACGCTGCGCCAGGAACAGGTCCAGCATGACGCGCAGCACGTGCAGGGTGGCCAGCAGGGAGAACAGTCCGGCCAGTGACACCCAGAAGCCGTGGATGCCGGAGTCGGCGACGGCCTGGTTGCCGGCGGCCAGGCCCTGGACCGCGAGCTGCACCGACGAGTACATGTCGTTGCTCTGGTAGCTGAACAGCACGTCCAGCCGCACCCCGGCCATCACGATCAGCAGGATCACCGCCAGCCACAGCCACACCCGGGCGCTGCCCGGGCCGGTGAAGTACCCGCGGGTGACCCGCCAGAACTGCCTGCCCCAGCTGGTCAGCTTGGCGATCAGGAACAGCACGATCAGGGTGGCGACCGCCGCGATGGCCCAGGCCTCGGCGATCCAGATCAGTGACTCCCACCAGGCGTTGCCCCAGTTGATGGAGAACTCGAACGGCTCCAGATCACCCACCGGTGGTTTCTCCTGCCTTGCCGAGGCCGCCGGGGCGCGAGGGCAGCCGGCGGCGCGGATTCCTGCAGCTTCGCCGCTGCATTCGTACTGCGGCGAAGCTACCGCAGCTGGCTGGCGGTTCCGCGCATCTCCTCAAGTACGGTTGTGCTGTGGTGAAGAGTTCCAAGGCCCCCGAGAAGTCCGAGCAGCCCGAAAGCGGCGCCGAGCCGGCCGCGGCCGAGAACCCCGGCAAACCGGAGAAGGCCGGTCGATCGGCGAAATCGGGGAAGCTCAGCGGCCGGTTCTGGAAGCTGCTGGGCGCCAGCGCCGACAAGAACCTGGCTCGCTCGCGCACCGAGGTCTCCGCCGCGGCCGAGTTCGACGAGAAGGCCGCCGCCCTCGACGACGAACAGCTGGTCAAGGCCGCCGGGCTGCTGAACCTGGACGCCCTGGCCGACTCCGCCGACATCCCGCAGTTCCTGGCGATCGCCCGGGAGGCCGCCGAACGCTCCACCGGCCTGCGCCCGTTCGACGTGCAGCTGGAGGGCGCGCTGCGGATGATGGCCGGCGACGTCGTCGAGATGGCCACCGGTGAGGGCAAGACGCTGTCCGGCGCGATCGCCGCGGCCGGCTACGCCATCGCCGGCCGCAACGTGCACGTCATCTCCGTCAACGACTACCTGGCCCGCCGCGACGCCGAATGGATGGGCCCGCTGATCGAGGCGCTGGGCCTGACCGTCGGCTGGATCACCGCCGAATCCACCGCCGCCGAGCGGCGCGCCGCCTACGGCTGCAATGTCACCTACGCCTCGGTCAACGAGATCGGCTTCGACATGCTGCGCGACCAGCTGGTCGTCGACGTCGACGACCTGGTGTCGCCGACCCCGGACGTCGCGCTGATCGACGAGGCCGACTCGGTGCTGGTCGACGAGGCGCTGGTGCCGCTGGTGCTGGCCGGCACCACGCACCGGGAGACCCCGCGCCCGGAGATCGTCGCGCTGGTCGGGACGCTGGTGCCCGGCGCGGACTACGACGCCGACTCCGACCGCCGCAACATCCACCTGACCGAGGCCGGCGCGCAGAAGGTCGAGAAGGCCCTCGGCGACATCGACCTGTACTCCGAGGAGCACGTGGTGACGACGTTGACCGAGGTCAACGTCGCGCTGCACGCGCACGTGCTGCTGCAGCGCGACGTGCACTACATCGTCCGCGACGGCGCGGTGCAGCTGATCAACGCCTCCCGCGGCCGGATCGCCGCGCTGCAGCGCTGGCCCGACGGCCTGCAGGCCGCGGTGGAGGCCAAGGAGGGCATCGAAACCACCGACACCGGCGAGGTGCTCGACACCATCACCGTGCAGGGCCTGATCAACCGGTATCCGACGGTGTGCGGGATGACCGGCACCGCGCTGGCCGCCGGCGAGCAGCTGCGCCAGTTCTACGGGCTGGGGGTCTCGCAGATCCCGCCGAACACCCCCAACGTTCGCGAGGACGAGCCGGACCGGGTGTACATCACCGGCGCGGCCAAGTTCGACGCGATCATCGAGCACATCATCGAGGTGCACGGCACCGGCCGGCCGGTACTCGTCGGCACCCACGACGTCGCCGAATCCGAGGAGCTGCACGAGAAGCTGGTGCGCCGCGGGGTGCCCGCGATCGTGCTCAACGCCAAGAACGACGAGGAGGAGGCCGAGGTCATCGCCGAGGCCGGGGCGCTGGGCGCGGTCACGGTGTCCACCCAGATGGCCGGGCGCGGCACCGACATCCGGCTCGGCGGCGCCGACGTCGCCGACGACGACGCCAAGAAGGCCGCCGTCGTCGAGCTCGGCGGCCTGCACGTCGTCGGCACCGGACGGCACAACACCGCCCGGCTGGACAACCAGCTGCGCGGCCGGTCCGGGCGCCAGGGCGACCCGGGCTCGTCGGTGTTCTTCGCCAGCTGGGACGACGAGCTGGTGGTGTCCCACCTGGACCGGGCCAAGCTGCCGATGGAGACCGACGACGACGGCCGGATCACCAGCGCCAAGGCGCTGGGCCTGATCGACCACGCCCAGCGGGTGGCCGACGGCCGGATGCTCGACGTGCACGCCAACACCTGGCGCTACAACCAGCTGATCGCCCAGCAGCGCGCCATCCTGGTGGAGCGCCGCAACACCCTGCTGTCCACCGCGACCGCCCGCGACGAGCTGGAGAAGCTGTCCCCGGAGCGCTTCGAGGAACTCTCCGAGACGATGTCGGAGGACGAGCTGGAACGCACCTGCCGGCAGATCATGCTGTTTCACCTGGACCGCGGCTGGGCCGACCACCTGGCCTACCTGGCCGACATCCGGGAGAGCATCCACCTGCGGGCGCTGGGCCGGCAGAACCCGCTCGATGAGTTCCACCGGCTCGGCGTCGACGCGTTCACCTCGCTGACCGCCGACGCGATCGAGGCCGCCCAGCAGACCTTCGAGACCGCCGCCGTCGACACCGAGGAGCAGGGCCTGGACCTGTCCAAGCTGGCCCGGCCGACGTCGACCTGGACGTACATGGTGCACGACAACCCGATGCAGGACGACACCATGTCGGCGCTCAGCCTGCCCGGGGTGTTCCGCTAGTAGGTTGACCTCCATGTCCGCCCCGACGCCGGACCGTGTGCTGACGGTGCCCAACGCGCTGAGCGTGCTGCGGCTGGCGCTGATCCCGGTGTTCTGCTACCTGATGGTGGTGACGCACGCCTACGGCTGGGCGACGGCGGTGCTGATGTTCTCCGGCTTCTCGGACTGGGCCGACGGCAAGATCGCCCGGCTGATGGATCAGTACTCCCGGCTGGGTGCGCTGCTGGACCCCGCGGTCGACCGGATCTACATGGTCGTGGTGCCGGTGGTGTTCGCGCTGGCCGGGGTGATCGGCTGGCCGGTGATCGCGGTCCTGCTGGGCCGCGACCTGCTGATGGCGGCGATGCTGCCGGTGCTGCGGACCCGCGGGCTGACCGCGCTGCCGGTGATCTATCTGGGCAAGGCCGCCACCTTCTCGCTGATGTCGGCGTTCCCGCTGATCCTGCTGGGGCAGGCCGACGCGACCTGGGGCCGGGTCGTCGCCGCGATCGGGTGGGGCTTTCTGATCTGGGGCCTGTGGATGTACCTGTGGTCGTTCGTGGTCTACCTGGTGCAGTTCCGGCTGGTGTTGCGGATGCCCCGGGCGGCCTGAGATGGACGACCGCGACGCCCGGCTCGGCGGCTTCGCGCCCGGCGCCGGGCTGACCGCCGACACCCCCCGGGTGTCGCGGCTGCCGGTGCCCAACCTGCTGCGCGAGCTGCTGTCCCAGCACCTCGATCCGGGCTACGCGGCGATGGCCGCGCGCCGGGTGCGCACCGGCACCGAGCGCGGCCGGGCCGCGGACCTGGGCTGGCGGATCGTCGCCGCGCTGCTGCTGGCGGCGGTGTTCGCCGCCGCGATCGCCGCCACCCGCTCGCTGGAGCCCGGGCTGGCCGAGGCGCAGAAGGTGCTGGTCCGCGACGTGCGCGGGACCGAGGCCGACAACGACACGCTGACCGGCCAGCGCGACGAGCTGGCCGCCGAGGTCGACGCGCTGTCCCGACGGCAGCTGCGCACCGACGCCACCGGCCGCGGCCTGCTCGACGGCCTGGACGGGCTGGCGCTGGCCGCGGCGAGCACCCCGGTGATCGGCCCCGGACTGTCGGTGACGGTCAGCGACCCGGGTGCCGAGCGCGACCTCACCGATGCCGCCAAGCAGCGGGTGCCGGGGTCCCGGCAGGTCATCCTGGACCGCGATCTGCAGCTGGTGGTCAACTCGCTGTGGGCGGCCGGCGCGGAGGCGGTCTCGGTCGGCGGGGTGCGGATCGGCCCGAACGCGACGATGCGGCAGGCCGGCGGGGCGATTCTGGTGGACAACCACCCGGTGTCCAGCCCGTACCAGGTGCTGGCGATCGGGCCGCCGAACCGGCTGCGCGACGACTTCGAGGCCGGTCCCGGGCTGCTGCGGCTGCGGCTGCTGGAGGCGTCCTACGGCGCGTCGGTCGACGTCGGCACCGCCGACGGGCTGAGCCTGCCGGCCGGATCGGTGCGCGACATCCGAGTGGCCCGGGCACTGGGGCCGTGACATGATCGGTGACCGATGATCGGTATCGCAGCGCTCGTGGTCGGAATCGTGATCGGCCTGGTGTTTCATCCCAGCGTGCCCGACGCCGTCCAGCCGTACCTGCCGATCGCGGTGGTCGCGGCCCTCGACGCGGTCTTCGGCGGCCTGCGCGCCTACCTGGAACACATCTTCGACGCCAAGGTGTTCGTGGTGTCCTTCGTGTTCAACGTGCTGGTCGCGGCCCTGATCGTGTGGGTCGGTGACCAGCTCGGGGTGGGCAGTCAGCTCTCCACGGCGATCATCGTGGTGCTTGGCATCCGGATCTTCGGCAACGCCGCGGCGCTGCGGCGCCGGCTGTTCGGGGCGTGAGGACGCCGTGACCGACACCCCCGAGAGCCCCGAACCAGACAGCCCAGACACCCCCGAGAGCCCCGAACCAGACAGCCCAGACACCCCCGAGCTCGAAACTCCCGACACCACCGCGGCCCCGCCGCGCCGGTCCGGGCGGCTGTTCGGTCTGCTGGCGGCGCTGCTGTGCCTGCTGCTGGGCATCGCGATCGTCACCCAGGTGCGCCAGACCGAGTCCGGCGACGCCCTGGACACCGCCCGGCCCGCGGACCTGGCGGCGCTGCTGGGCTCGCTGCAGCAGCGCGAGGCCACGCTGAACACCGAGGTCGCCGAGCTGCGCCGGACGCTGGCCGCGCTGCAGGCCTCGGGCAGCTCCGATCAGGCCGCCATCGAGAACGCCCGGGCCCGGCTGGCGGCGCTGTCGATCATGACCGGCACCGTCGGCGCCGGCGGGCCGGGCGTCACCATCACCATCACCGACCCGGCCAAGGGGGTGTCCCCGGAGGTGCTCTTCGATGTCATCAACGAGCTGCGCGCCGCCGGCGCCGAGACCATGCAGATCGACGCCGGAGCCACCTCGGTGCGGGTCGGGGTGGACACCTGGGTGCTGGGCAACCCGGGGCAGCTGCAGGTCGACGGGATGACCCTGACGCCGCCGTACTCCGTTGTGGCCATTGGTGATCCGCCGACGCTGGCCGCGGCGATGAACATTCCGGGCGGGGCCTCCGATGCGGTGGAGCGGGTCGGCGGCGCCATGACGGTGACCCAATCGACCTACGTCGAGGTGCCCGCCTTGCGGCAACCGAAACAACGCCAATACGCTCAGCCCGTCAAGTGACAGCCCGGCCGTCGGGCTGACCCGGTCCCCGCGTCACCGACAGAGAGCGAGCACACCGTGAGTGAAATCCCCGCCGATCTGCAGTACACCGTGGAGCACGAGTGGGTGCGCCGCGCCGGCGACAACATCATCCGGGTCGGTATCACCGACTACGCCCAGGCCGCGCTCGGCGACGTCGTCTTCGTGCAGCTGCCCGACGTGGGCGCCGAGGTGACCGCGGGGGAGGCCTTCGGTGAGGTCGAGTCGACCAAGTCGGTGTCGGACCTGTACGCCCCGCTGACCGGCACGGTCGTCGCGGTCAACGCCGACCTGGACGGCAGCCCCGATCTGGTCAACTCGGCCCCCTACGAGGCGGGCTGGCTGCTGGACCTGGAGGTCGCCGACGACGCGTTCGCCGCGGCCGGCGACACGCTGTTGGACGCCGACGGTTACCGCAACACCCTGAGTGAATGAGTGATTGCTAGGGTTGGCATCCGGCCCGATCCCGGTTCACCCCAACGGATTCCTCGCCGTTTCACCGCACTGGCCACATCGGACGGCCGTCGCACGGTAAGTTCGAGTGCGCAGGGTGACGGCGGGAAGCCACCGGCGATTACGCCACAGCAGCCAGTAAGGAGCAGCGTGTGACGGACTACAACGACGACACCTCCGACGAGGTGTCGGTGGAGACCACCTCGGTCTTCCGGCAGGACTTTCTCAAGGAGCTGGACGCTCCGGCCGCCGGCAGCGGCGAGTCGGCCGTCTCCGGGGTCGAGGGACTGCCGGTCGGCTCGGCCCTGCTGGTCGTCAAGCGCGGCCCCAACGCCGGATCCCGGTTCCTGCTGGACCAGCCGGTGACCTCGGCGGGACGCCACCCCGACAGCGACATCTTCCTCGACGACGTCACGGTCAGCCGTCGGCACGCGGAGTTCCGGCTGGAGAACGGCGAGTTCCAGGTGGTCGACGTGGGCAGCCTCAACGGCACCTACGTCAACCGCGAGCCGGTGGACTCCTCGGTGCTGAGCAACGGTGACGAGGTGCAGATCGGCAAGTTCCGACTGGTGTTCCTGACCGGCCCCAAGACGGACTAGTGACAGCACCCGATACTCCCGGAATCCCCGGGATGTCGATCGGTGCGGTGCTCGCCGAGCTGCTTCCGGACTTCCCGGACGTCACCGTCTCCAAGATCCGGTTCCTGGAGACCGAGGGGTTGGTGACACCGGCGCGCACCGCGGCGCGGTACCGCCAGTACACCGCCTACGACCTGGCTCGGCTGCGCTACATCCTGACCGCGCAGCGCGACAACTACCTGCCGCTGAAGGTCATCAAGGCCGAGCTGGACGCCCAGCCGGACGGGGAACTGCCCGCCGCGGCCACCAGCTACGGGGCGCCCCGGCTGGTCGGCGCCGAGCCGGCGGTCCCGGCCCGGGTGGTCCGGCTCAGTCGGGAGGACCTGGTCGAGGCGTCCGGCATTGCCCGCGGCCGGGCCGAGGATCTGTTGACCGCGCTGACCAAGGCCGGCGTCATCACCCCGATCTTCAAGGGCCGCGGCGCGGTGCTGTTCGACGAGCACTCCGTGGTGATCCTGCAGTGCGCGAACGCCCTGGCCGACTTCGGCGTCGAACCCCGGCACCTGCGGGCGTTCCGCTCGGCCGCCGACCGGCAATCGGACCTGATCGCGCAGATCGCCGGCCCGCTGGTCAAGACCGACAAGGCCGGCGCCCGGGACCGGGCCGACGACCTGGCCCGCGAGGTGGCCGCGCTGGCCATCACCCTGCACACCTCACTGATCCGGTCGGCCGTGCGCGACGCGTTGCAGCGCTGACGTGTTGCCGCGCTGACCGCTAGACTCGGCGGTGCTGTTCCTGGCACGGTCGCGACGTCGCTGCAAGCATCCGGAGGGCGGACACTGATGGGTGAAGTTTTGGTGGTCGGCATCCGCGTCGAGCAGCCGCAGAATCAGCCCGTGCTGCTGCTGCGCGAGGCCAACGGGGACCGGTATCTGCCGATCTGGATCGGCCAGTCCGAGGCGGCGGCGATCGCGCTGAAGCAGCAGGGTGTCGAGCCGGCCCGGCCGCTGACCCACGACCTGATCCGCGATCTGATCACCGCGCTGGGGCATACCCTCAGCGGCGTCCGGGTGGTCGACCTGCAGGAGGGCACCTTCTTCGCCGAGCTGGTGTTCGACGACGGCGAGGTCACGGTGTCGGCGCGGCCCTCGGACGCGGTGGCCATCGCGCTGCGGGTCGGGGTGCCGATCCACGTCGAGGAGGCGGTGCTGGCCGAGGCCGGCCTGTTCATTCCCGACGAGTCCGACGAGCAGGACTCCGGCCCGGTGCGCGAGGACGAGGTGGAGAAGTTCAAGGAGTTCCTCGACAGCATCTCCCCGGACGACTTCAAGGCCACCTGAGCGACGCGGCCGGCCGGGCGACCGGGCCGCCGGGTTGCGCGGGCGTAACGGAACCGTCTCAACTCCCGCGCCGGGCCCGACACGCCCGGCGGGACGGCGGCGCGATGCGGTGCGGCGGCCATACTGATCACCGTCGGCCGAACCCCGAATCCCCGCGGGAGATTGGGCGGTTCGGTCGGACGACAAGCGTATGCTTTGAACACTCGGGCTGCCTGGCCCGGACGCGGGTGACGCGACCGGACCGGCACGATCGGCGAGAGGAACCACGGTGGGCGAAGAGCCACGTCAGGGGCAGCTGGATCTCGGCACCTCGCACGGTGCGGCCGTACAACCCGGCCTGTTCCCCGACGACTCGGTGCCCGACGAACTGATCGGCTACCGTGGGCCCAGCGCCTGCCAGATCGCCGGCATCACCTACCGCCAGCTGGACTACTGGGCGCGCACCTCGCTGGTGGTGCCCTCGATCCGCGGCGCGGCCGGCTCGGGCAGCCAGCGGCTGTACTCCTTCAAGGACGTCCTGGTCCTCAAGATCGTCAAGCGGCTGCTGGACACCGGCATCTCGCTGCACAACATCCGGGTCGCCGTCGACCACCTGCGCCAGCGCGGGGTGCAGGACCTGGCCAACATCACGCTGTTCTCCGACGGCACCACCGTCTACGAGTGCACCTCCGCCGAGGAGGTGGTGGACCTGCTGCAGGGCGGTCAGGGCGTGTTCGGCATCGCGGTGTCCGGGGCGATGCGCGAGCTCACCGGCACCATCGCCGACTTCCCGGGCGAGCGCGCCGACGGTGGCGAGGCGATCGCCGCCCCGGAGGACGAGCTGGCCTCGCGCCGGCGCGGCCGGGACCGCAAGACCGGCTGACCGCGGCGCCGGGCGCCCCGGCTTCGGGTGATTCGCGGTGGTCGCCGCAGCCCGGGTAAACTGGCCGGGCATCGCCCGTGCGCGGGAGAGTTTCGTGACGGCCAGTCACGGACGCCGAAGGAGCAACACCTCTCCGTCAACCTCTCAGGCCCCCGGACCGCGCCCGACCACGATGCCTCTGGAAAGCGGCGGCCCTGCCCGCCCGCCCATGGGGAAAGGCCCGCCCGCAGCGGGCCGAATCTCTCAGGCGCCCGGTTGCGGGTGGACGACAGAGGGGGAGGAGCGCCGGTTCTTCGGCGTATCCGTTGTCCGCGAGGAGCCGCCCGTGACCGATCTGCCCGCCACCGCGTCCGTCGCCCGCTTCGTCGACCGCCACATCGGTCCCGACGCCGCCGACCTGGCCGCGATGCTCGACGTCATCGGGGTCGCCTCGCTCGACGAGCTGGCCGCCAAGGCCGTCCCGGCCGGCATCTTCGACACCCTCGGTGCCGGGGGCCTGGCCCCCGGCCTGGCCGAGCTGCCGCCGCCGGCCACCGAGCATCAGGCGCTCGGCGAGCTGCGCGAGCTGGCCCGGGCCAACACCATCGCGGTGTCGATGATCGGGCAGGGCTACTACGACACCCTGACCCCGCCGGTGCTGCTGCGCAACATCGTGGAGAACCCGGCCTGGTACACCGCCTACACGCCGTACCAGCCGGAGATCAGCCAGGGCCGACTGGAGGCGCTGCTGAACTTCCAGACCATGATCGCCGACCTGACCGGCCTGGACCTGGCCAACGCGTCGATGCTCGACGAGGCCACCGCGGCCGCCGAGGCGATGACGCTGATGCACCGGGTCGGCAAGGGCAAGCGGCAGCGACTGCTGGTGGACACCGACGTGTTCGCCCAGACCGCCGCGGTGCTGGCCACCCGGGCCGAGCCGCTCGGCATCGAGATCGTCACCGCCGACCTGCACGCCGGGCTGCCCGACGGGCTGGCCGCCGGCGAGTTCTTCGGCGTCATCGCCCAGCTGCCCGGCGCCAGCGGCCGGGTCACCGACTGGTCGGCGCTGGCCGAGGCCGCGCACCGCGCCGGTGCGCTGCTGGCGATCGGGGCCGACCTGCTGGCCGCCACCCTGATCACCTCGCCCGGCGAGATGGGCGCCGACGTGGCGTTCGGCTCCTCGCAGCGGTTCGGCGTGCCGATGGGCTTCGGTGGCCCGCACGCCGGCTACCTGGCCGTGCACGACCGGCACGCCCGCCAGCTGCCCGGCCGGCTGGTCGGGGTGTCGGTGGACGCCGACGGCGCGCCGGCCTACCGGCTGGCGCTGCAGACCCGTGAGCAGCACATCCGCCGGGACAAGGCGACGTCCAACATCTGCACCGCGCAGGTGCTGCTGGCCGTCGTCGCGGCGATGTACGCCAGCTATCACGGCCCCGACGGGCTGGCCGCGATCGCGGCCCGGGTGCACGGTCATGCCGCGCGGATCGCCGCGGCGCTCGGGCCGGCCGTCGTGCACGACAACTTCTTCGACACCGTGCTGGTCCGGGTGCCCGAGCGGGCCGACGCCGTGATCGCCGCGGCCAAGGCCCGCGGCATCAACCTGTGGCGGGCCGACGCCGACCACGTGTCGCTGTCCTGCGACGAGGCCACCAGCGACGCGCACGTGGCCGCCGTGCTGGAGGCGTTCGGCGCCGAGCCGGCGGCCGCCGCGCCGGCCGGTGGCCCGGAGCCGGCCCGGACCTCGTCGTACCTGACCCACCCGGCGTTCCACGACTACCGCACCGAGACCTCGATGATGCGCTACCTGCGGGCGCTCTCGGACAAGGACCTGGCGCTGGACCGCACCATGATCCCGCTGGGGTCGTGCACCATGAAGCTCAACGCGGCCGCCGAGATGGAGCCGATCACCTGGCCCGAGTTCAGCCGCCAGCACCCGTTCGCCCCGGCCTCGGACACCCCGGGCCTGCGCAAGCTGATCGCCGACGTCACCGACTGGCTGACCCTGGTCACCGGCTACGACGCGGTGTCGCTGCAGCCCAACGCCGGCTCGCAGGGCGAGTACGCCGGCCTGCTGGCGATCCACGCCTACCACGGCGCGCGCGGCGAATCGCACCGCGACATCTGCCTGATCCCGTCCAGCGCGCACGGCACCAACGCGGCCTCGGCGGCGCTGGCCGGGATGCGGGTGGTGGTGGTCGGCTGCCGGGAAAACGGCGACGTCGACCTCGACGACCTGCGGGCCAAGATCGCCGAGCACGCCGCGAACCTGTCGGCGATCATGATCACCTACCCGTCCACGCACGGGGTGTTCGAGCATGACATCACCGACATCTGCGCCGCCGTGCACGACGCCGGCGGCCAGGTCTACGTCGACGGGGCGAACCTGAACGCGCTGGTCGGGCTGGCCCGGCCGGGCCGGTTCGGCGGCGACGTCAGCCACCTCAACCTGCACAAGACGTTCTGCATCCCGCACGGTGGCGGCGGGCCGGGCGTCGGCCCGGTCGCGGTGCGCGCGCACCTGACCCCGTACCTGCCCGGGCACCCGATGGCTCCCGGGCTGGCCGGCGGCGCGCCGGTGTCGGCGGCGCCCTACGGGTCGGCCTCGATCCTGCCGATCACCTGGGCCTACATCCGGATGATGGGCGCGGCCGGGCTGCGCGAGGCGACGCTGACCGCGATCGCCTCGGCCAACTACATCGCCCGGCGGCTCGACGAATACTTCCCGGTGCTCTACACCGGCGAGAACGGCATGGTCGCCCACGAGTGCATCCTGGATCTGCGCGGCATCACCAAGGACACCGGCGTCACCGTCGACGACGTGGCCAAGCGGCTGGCCGACTACGGTTTCCACGCCCCGACGATGAGCTTCCCGGTGGCCGGCACCCTGATGGTGGAGCCCACCGAGAGCGAGAGCCGGGCCGAGATCGACGCGTTCTGCGAGGCGATGATCGCCATCCGCGGGGAGATCGACAAGGTCGGCGCCGGCCTCTGGCCGGTCGAGGACAATCCGCTGCGCGGCGCCCCGCACACCGCCGAGTCGCTGCTGGTCGCCGACTGGGCGCACCCGTACACCCGCGAGGAGGCGGCCTACCCGCTGGGCGCCGGCTACCGGCCCAAGGTGTGGCCGCCGGTGCGGCGCATCGACGGGGCGTTCGGGGACCGCAACCTGGTCTGCGCCTGCCCGCCGGTGGCCAGCTACAGCTGAGCCGGCGGGCCGGGCGGTGCGCCGCGCCACCTCGAGCAGTACGCGTACCCGCTGTGGCGCCGGCTAGGGCTTTCCGGTCCGCTCCCGGTGCGCGCAGCCCGGCCAGCAGCACGGCCGGCGCTTGCCCTCCTCCAGCTCCTCCTGGGTGCGGCGGATGCGGCGGGCGCGGGTGGCGGCCTGCTTGGCGTCGGTCACCCAGCAGATGAACTCGTTGCGGGCCAGCGGGGTGATGTCGCGCCAGGCGTCCAGGGCGACCGCGTTGGCGCCGAGCGCGGCGGCCAGGTCGTCGGGCAGGTCGTGCACGACGCCGCCGGGAATGCTTGCCGGACTCACCGGGCCCAGGGTAGCCGCTGTGCCGGTCCGGCTCGGCGGATCGGCGCGATCGGGAGGTCAGTCGCCGTCGGCCGAACTGCCCGACACCACCTCGCCCCAGGCGGCCTCGGCGCCGCTCTCGCCGATCCGCATCAACTGCGCGGCCGCCCCGACGCTCAGCGCGACGACGACGACGGCCACCAGGACCGCGGGCACCGTCGGCATCGCCCACCGGTGCAGCACCGCGACCAGAATCGCGGCGATGACCAGCGCGATCGCGACGTACAGCATGGTCTTGCCGAGGTCCTCGTGCCGCTCCAGCGCCTCCGAGCCGGTCACCCGGTCCTCCAGCCACTCGCCCGCCTCCATGGTCAGCGGCGTGAGCACCGCGGTGACCGCCGCCAGGGTCAGGGTGAGCCACACGAAGCGGCGCCGAGCGGCCGGCCACACCGCGCACAGAATCGCCAGGATCGCCGTCAGGGCCCCCAGGACGAGGGTGAAATGGACGAGCAGGACATGGGCCGGCAGGCCGTTGAGCGTCGACATGCGGCTGACGGTAGTCGGGTTGCCCGGGCCCCGTCCGCCGGTTGGCGAACTACCCCCTGACCAGCGTGGACAGCCCCCAGCTGACCAGTGACAGCACGATCGCACCCCAGATCGCCTGCCACCAGAACGGGTCCACCTGCAGTCCCCAGTGCGTGGTGTGCTCGGTGATCCAGGAGGTGATCCACAGCATCAGCGCGTTGATCACCACGTGAATCAGGCCCAGCGTCAGGATGTAGAGCGGGATCGCCAGCAACTGCACGATCGGTTTGATCACCGCGTTGACCAGACCGAAGATCACCGCCACCACGAAGATGATGCCGACCCGCGCGGCGGTGCTGTCGCCGCCGACAAAGCTGACACCCGGCACGATCAGCGACACCACCCACAGTGCGACGCCGACCAGCGCGGTGCGGAGCAGAAAATCACCCATAGCCCGATCTTGGCACGACCGCGGCGGTGATGTGGCCGGGGCGACAACACCGGCCGGCGAAATCGCAGGTCACCGGCGAGCCTGCGACGCCGATCACCTGTCGGCAAGCTCACGTCCGGGCCGCGTCGGCGGCGAACACCCTGCTCGATGCGGTAATCCCGGGGCGGCGGGGGCGTACGCCGTGTCGGAATTGACCGCCTTGCGGCGCCCAAGGGGTTAATGTTTCGGATTGGCTGTGCAAACTTATGCATCAGAATTCATGGAGGTTATGGATGAGCGGCTACAAGACCGTGTTGGTCGGCACGGACGGCTCGGACTCGTCGCTGCTTGCCGTGGAGCGGG
Source organism: Mycolicibacterium fallax (assembly GCF_010726955.1). Lineage (NCBI taxonomy): Bacteria > Bacillati > Actinomycetota > Actinomycetes > Mycobacteriales > Mycobacteriaceae > Mycobacterium > Mycolicibacterium fallax. The sequence goes on along the minus strand of NZ_AP022603.1, from coordinate 1,119,488 downwards.
CCGGTGCGCTCGCCTCGGGCGAGGGCTCGAAGGTGGTCATCGCGACCGCCTACTTCCCGACCCACGACGACTCGCGCGCGGCCGACATCCTCAAGGATGAGGGCTACAAGATGACGGGCAACGCCCCCATCTACGCCATCCTGCAGGAGGCCACCGAGCGGGCCAAGGCCGCAGGCGCGTTCGCGGTCGAGGAGCGCGCCATCGTCGGCGCCCCGGTCGACGCCCTGGTCGAGCTGTCCGGCGACATCGACGCCGACCTGCTCGTCGTCGGCAACGTCGGCCTCAGCACCATCGCCGGCCGGCTGCTCGGCTCGGTTCCGGCGAACGTGGCCCGCAAGGCCAAGTGCGACGTGCTGATCGTCCACACCAGCTGACCCGTCGTACCCCGCCCCGCCGCATCCCGGTGATCCGGCGGGGCGGTGTCATACCCGGCGGTGTCATACCCGGCGGTGTCATACCCGGCGGCGCTCACCAGCCGCGGGTGCGCCATTCCTGCAGGTGCGGGCGCTCGGCGCCCAGCGTGGTGTCGTCGCCGTGGCCCGGGTAGATCACCGTGTCGTCGCCGTAGCGGTCGAACAGCTTGGTGCTGACGTCGCCGAGCAGTCGCTCGAAGTCGCCGTCGGCCCAGGTCTTGCCGACGCCGCCGGGGAACAGGCAGTCGCCGCTGAAGATCTGGGTGACCCCGCCGGTGGCGTCGCCGCCGAGCGCCAGCGCCACCGAACCCTCGGTGTGACCGCGCAGGTGGATGGCGGTGAAGCGCAGGTCGCCGACCTCGATGGTGTCGCCGTCGGCGACCAGCCGGTCGGGCCGCACCGGCAGCCCGCCGGCGTCGAGTTCGTGCGCGGCGGTCGGGGCGCCGGTGGCCGCGGCGACGGCCTCCAGCGCCTGCCAGTGGTCCAGGTGCTGGTGACTGGTCAGGATCAGCGCGACATCGGGGGCGTCCTCGGCGATCACCGCGCGCAGCGTGTCGGCGTCGTTGGCGGCGTCGATCAGCAGCGTCTTGCCGGTGTTTGCGCAGCTGATCAGGTAGGCGTTGTTGTCCATCGGGCCGACCGAGAGCTTGATGATGGTCGCGCCGGGCAGTCGGCGGCGTGCGCCGGTGCCCGCATCGACGTGGCCGGTGTAGCTGTCCGAGACGACGGTCATGGGCGTAGAGATTACTTGTCGGGGCCGCCGCCTAGCATGGACGGCGGGCTATTGCAGGCTTTCGTCCGGGCAGATCAAAAGCCCGGGCAGATCGGAGATGGAATCGGTGGCAGACCGGCTGATTGTCAAGGGTGCGCGCGAGCACAACCTGCGCAGTGTCGACCTTGATCTGCCCCGCGACGCCCTCATTGTGTTCACCGGGCTGTCCGGCTCCGGGAAGTCCTCGCTGGCCTTCGACACGATCTTCGCCGAGGGTCAGCGCCGCTACGTCGAATCGCTGTCGGCCTACGCCCGGCAGTTCCTCGGCCAGATGGACAAGCCCGACGTCGACTTCATCGAGGGGCTGTCCCCGGCGGTGTCCATCGACCAGAAGTCCACCAACCGCAACCCGCGCTCGACGGTCGGCACCATCACCGAGGTCTACGACTACCTGCGCCTGCTGTACGCCCGCGCCGGGACCCCGCACTGCCCGGTCTGCGGTGAGCGGATCGCCCGGCAGACCCCGCAGCAGATCGTCGACCAGGTGCTGGCGATGGACGAGGGGCTGCGCTTCCAGGTGCTCGCGCCGGTGGTCCGCACCCGCAAGGGCGAGTTCGTCGACCTGTTCGACAAGCTCAACACCCAGGGCTACAGCCGGGTCCGGGTGGACGGGGTGGTGCACCCGCTGACCGATCCGCCGAAACTGAAGAAGCAGGAGAAGCACGACATCGAGGTCGTCGTCGACCGGCTGGCGGTCAAGGCGACCGCCAAGCAGCGGCTCACCGATTCGGTGGAGACCGCGCTGAACCTGGCCGACGGCATCGTCGTGCTGGAGTTCGTCGACCGCGCCGACGACGACCCGCACCGCGAGCAGCGGTTCTCCGAGAAGCTGGCCTGCCCCAACGCGCACCCGCTGGCCGTCGACGACCTGGAACCGCGGTCGTTCTCGTTCAACTCGCCCTACGGCGCCTGCCCGGAGTGCGTCGGCCTGGGCATCCGCAAGGAGGTCGACCCGGAGCTGGTGGTGCCCGACCCGGACCTCACCCTGGCCGAGGGCGCGGTGGCCCCGTGGTCGATGGGCCACACCGCCGACTACTTCACCCGGATGATGGCCGGGCTGGGCGAGTCGATGGGCTTCGACGTCGACACCCCGTGGCGCAAGCTGCCGGCCAAGGCCCGCAAGGCCATCCTCGACGGCTGCGACGAGCAGGTGCACGTCCGCTACAAGAACCGCTACGGCCGGACCCGGTCCTACTACGCCGACTTCGAAGGCGTGCTGGCCTACCTGCAGCGCCGGATGGAACAGACCGAATCCGAGCAGATGAAGGAGCGGCTCGAGGGCTTCATGCGGGACGTGCCGTGCCCGCAGTGCCAGGGCACCCGGCTCAAGCCGGAGATCCTCGCGGTGACGCTGACCGCCGGGGAGCTGGGCGCCAAGTCGATCGCCGAGGTCTGCGCGCTGTCCATCTCGGACTGCGCGGAGTTCCTCAACACCCTGACCCTGGGCGCGCGCGAGGCCGCGATCGCCGGGCAGGTGCTCAAGGAGGTGCAGTCCCGGCTGGGGTTCCTGCTCGACGTCGGGCTGGAATACCTGTCGCTGGAACGCGCAGCCGGCACCCTGTCCGGCGGCGAGGCGCAGCGCATCCGGCTGGCCACCCAGATCGGCTCCGGCCTGGTCGGGGTGCTCTACGTGCTCGACGAGCCGTCGATCGGACTGCACCAGCGCGACAATCGGCGGCTGATCGAGACGCTGACCCGGCTGCGCGACCTGGGCAACACGCTGATCGTCGTCGAGCACGACGAGGACACCATCGCCTCCTCGGACTGGGTGGTCGACATCGGCCCCGCCGCGGGCGAGCACGGCGGCACCGTCGTGCACAGCGGGCCGTACGCCGAGCTGCTGGCCAACCCGAACTCGATCACCGGGGCCTACCTGGCCGGCCGGGAGAGCATCGACGTGCCGCAGATCCGCCGGCCCGTCGACCACTCCCGGGCGCTGACGGTGGTCGGGGCGCGTGAGCACAACCTGCGCGACATCGACGTGGCGTTCCCGCTCGGGGTGCTGACCGCGGTCACCGGGGTGTCCGGGTCGGGCAAGTCGACGCTGGTCAATGACATCCTGGCGACGGTGCTGGCCAACAAGCTCAACGGCGCGCGGATGGTGCCGGGCCGGCACACCCGGATCAACGGGCTGGACCGGGTGGACAAGCTGGTGCGGGTCGACCAGTCGCCGATCGGGCGGACCCCGCGGTCGAACCCGGCCACCTACACCGGGGTGTTCGACAAGATCCGCACCCTGTTCGCGGCGACGACGGAGGCCAAGGTCCGCGGCTATCAGCCGGGCCGGTTCTCCTTCAACGTCAAGGGCGGGCGCTGCGAGGCCTGCTCGGGCGACGGCACGCTGAAGATCGAGATGAACTTCCTGCCCGACGTGTACGTGCCCTGCGAGGTCTGCCACGGCGCCCGGTACAACCGGGAGACCCTCGAGGTGCACTACAAGGGCAAGACCATCGCCGAGGTGCTGGACATGTCCATCGAGGAGGCGACCGGGTTCTTCGAGCCGATCAGCTCGATCCACCGCTACCTCAAGACGCTGGTCGACGTCGGGCTGGGCTACGTGCGGCTGGGCCAGCCGGCCCCGACGCTGTCTGGCGGCGAGGCGCAGCGCGTGAAGCTGGCTGCCGAGCTGCAGAAACGCTCCACCGGGCGGACCGTGTACATCCTCGACGAGCCGACCACCGGGCTGCACTTCGAGGACATTCGCAAGCTGCTGAAGGTGATCAACGGGCTGGTCGACAAGGGCAACTCGGTGATCGTCATCGAACACAACCTCGACGTGATCAAGACCGCCGACTGGCTGATCGACATGGGGCCCGAGGGCGGTTCGGGCGGCGGCATGGTCGTCGCCGCGGGCACCCCCGAGGACCTCGCGGCGGTGCCGGCCAGCTACACCGGCAAGTTCCTGGCCGAGATGCTGGCCGGTCGCGGCGCGGTCGCGTCGACGGGGGTGGCGGCTACTGCGCCGGCTGCCACGGCGACGGCCGCTGTGAAGGCGGTGCCTGCGACCGCTGCGAAGGCGACGGCGACGTCAGCACCTGCGCCGGCCGTGAAGGCTGCTGCGAGGTCGGCTGCCAAGGCGGCTGCTGCTGTGACGTCAGCACCTGCGCCAGCCGCGAAGACGGCGTCGAAGGCTGCCGTGAAGAGGGCGTCGAAGACCGCGTCGGCCGCCAAGAAGGCCCCGCGCAAGACCACCGCGTCGAAGACGTCCTGAGCCGCCTTCGGAAACGACCGCCCGGCCGCCCGGCCCGTACTGTGTGAAAATATTTTCACTCTCGCGCTCGACAGTGAAAATATTTTCACACACGAGATCGCGGGCTGGCGGGGGAGCAGCGGGCGCGCGGGGGGAGGCTGTCGCTCGGGGTGAGACGGTGTCGCTGCCGCCGAGAATCCGTCGCTCATAGCCGGGCACTCAGCCCCTACGTCCGAATGTGGGGCCCGTGGTCCAGTTGAGGCTGCCGGGGCTGCGTGGACGCCTGAGCCGACGAGCCCCGCGCAGCGCCCCGTGACGTGCAACGTGGCGAGCCCGCGCTGCGCCCCGCTTACCGCCCCGCGGCCTCCACCGGCCGCGGCGCCGGATCCGGCGTCACCTCGGAGTAGCCGACCGGCACCCGGTCGACGCCCGGGGTCCCGAGCACCCCGGCCAGCCACGGCAGCGACGCCTTGAACGCCGCCGCGGCGTAGGGCCAGTCGTGCCGGCCGGGCTGCTCGACGACCGCGCAGTCGATGCCGTTGGCCCGGCCCAGCCCGCACAGCGTCTGCGCCGCCAGCAACTGGTCGGAGGCGCCCGGCAGCGTCCCGGCCGCGGCATTGATGATCGCCGGGCCGTGCGCGGTCCGGCTGGTGCCGTTGACGTCGAAGCGACCGGAGATCCCGGCATAGCGTCCGTGCCGGCTCATCACCGTCGCCGGGTCGAACGACGCCGCCGCGGCCCGGTCCCCGTTGTACAGCCGGCGCAGCGTCTGCTCCGGGGTCCCGGCGTTCGGGGCGATGTCCCCGGCGATGTTCTCGAACGCGCTGAACTTGTCCGGGTGCATGGTCACCAGGTCGACGGCGCAGGTGCCGCCCATCGACCAGCCCGCCACCCCCCAGTTGGCGGCGGCGGCGCTGACCTGGAACCTCGAGATCAGGTACGGTCGCACGTCGTTGACCAGGTGGTCGGCGGCGCGGCCGCGGGGGCCGTTGACACATTCGGTGTCGTTGTTGAACTGGCCGCCGGAGTCCACGAACACCAGCACCGGCGCGTTGCCGTCGTGCGCGGCGGCGAACGCGTCGACGGTCTCGATCGCCGCCCCGGTTCGCAGCCAGTCGCCCGGCGTGTTGAACTCGCCGCCGATCATCATCACCGTCGGCAGCGCGGGCGCGGGCACACTGCCGAACCAGGCCGGCGGCAGGTACACCAGCTCGTCGCGATGCCTGAACCCAGACCCGTCGGCGGGGATGTCGACCTTGAGCACGCTGCCCCTGGCCGGCAGCGTCTTGGTCCGCGCCGCCGTCGCGGCCAGCGCGGACACCGTCCCCTCATCGGTCTGGTCCGGCAGCGGCCCGGCGGTCAGCTGACTCCACGCGGTCTGCACGGTGGGGAAGTAGCCCACCCACAGGTTGAGCGCCAGCCCGGCGCTGAGCAGGCACAGCGGCACCGCGCACACCGCCGCGGCGCGCCGCCACCAGCGCGAACCGGGCCAGCCGGCCACCAGCACCACCGCGGCCAGGCCGGTCAGCGCGGTCCAGATCCACAGCCCGCGCGGGGCCGGGTCGCCGGCGTAACCGCCGCTGGAGATGTAGGACCGGGCGAACAACGCGAGCCCGACGCCGACGGCCGCGGCGACCGGCATGCTCAGCAGCCACCACCGCCGGGTGCGCATCCGCAGCCCGACCGCCAGCACCAGCGCCACCGCGGCCAGCACCTGCGCGGTCACCGGAATCCAGCCGTGCATCAACGAGATGTGCTGCCGAAAAACCTGCGGCACATCGGCCAGCAGGGTCACGCCGGTGGTGGGGGTCACGGCCTCATCCTGAACCGGCAAACTTGCCGGTCGCTGTGAGAGCGCTGCGAACCGATAAGGCCGCCGCGCCCCAGCTGAATCAGCGCGGTTTGGCCAGCGGAAACGGCAGCGTCTCCCGGATGCTGCGGCCGGTGATCAGCATGACCACCCGATCCACGCCCATGCCGAGCCCACCGGTCGGCGGCATCGCGTACTCCAGCGCCTGTAGGAAGTCCTCGTCGAGCTCCATCGCCTCCGGATCCCCGCCGGCGGCCAGCAGCGACTGCTCCTGCAGCCGGCGCCGCTGCAGCACCGGGTCGGTCAGCTCGCTGTAGGCGGTGCCCAGCTCGACTCCCCAGGCCACCAGGTCCCAGCGCTCGGCCAGCCCGGGCCGGCTGCGATGCGGCCGGGTCAGCGGCGACACCGACGCCGGGAAGTCGATGTAGAACGTCGGCGCCTCGGTGCGGTCCTCGACCAGATGCTCGTACATCTCCAGCACCACCGCCCCGGCGTCCCAGCCGTCCTGATAGCCGATGCCGGCCGCGTCGCACCACCGGCGCAGGGTGGCCAGATCGGTACCCGGTTCGACGTGCTCGCCGAGGGCCGCCGACACCGCGTCGTGCACCGCGATGACCGGCCACTGCCCGGAGATGTCGACCGGGCACAGCCGGCCGTCGGCGTCGGGCCGCAGCACCGTCGCGCTGCCGTTGGCGGCGATCGCCGCGTTCTGGATCAGGGCCCGGGCACCGTCGATCCAGCTGCGGTAGTCGGCGTGTGCCTGATAGGCCTCCAGCAGGGTGAACTCGGGGTTGTGGCTGAAGTCCACGCCCTCGTTGCGGAACGCCCGGCCGAGCTCGAACACCCGCTCCACCCCGCCCACGCACAGCCGCTTGAGGTAGAGCTCGGGCGCGATCCGCAGGTAGAGGTCCAGGTCGTAGGCATTGATGTGGGTGCGGAACGGTCGGGCGTTGGCACCGCCGTGGATCTGCTGCAGGATCGGCGTCTCCACCTCCAGGAACCCGTCGTCGAACAGGGTGTCGCGGATGGCGCGCAGGATCTGGCTGCGGGCGGTGATCAGGGCGCGCGAGTCCGGATTGACCGCCAGGTCGACGTAGCGGGCCCGAACCCGGGCCTCCGGATCGGTCAGGCCCTTCCACTTGTCCGGCAGCGGGCGCAGGCACTTGCCGATCAGCCTCCAGCCGGTCACCAGCAGCGACCGGGTGCCGTTGCGGCTGACGCCGATGGTTCCGCTGGCCTCGACCAGATCGCCGAGATCGATCGCGCCGGTGAAGTCCTGCACCGGGCACCCGGCGCTGTCGTCCAGCAGCAGCTGCACCTCGCCGGACCAGTCGCGGACCTGCGCGAACAGCACACCGCCGTAGTCGCGCATCCGCAGGATGCGGCCGGCGACGGTCACCGCGGTCCCGTCGGCGGCGGCCAGCGCCTGCTCGACGGTGTGACTGGGCGGTTCGCCGGCCGGGTAGGCGTCGACGCCGCGGCGGGTCAGCTCCTGAAGTTTGGCCATCCGCACCCGCACCTGTTCGGGCAGCCGCCGGCCGTCGGCGCCGACGGCCGGGTCCTCGGTGCCGTGATCGGCCGTCGGCGCCTCGGCTGCCACATTGCGCGGCACCGTCGAGTGCTGGCCGGTGTGCTGCTCGTTGCGGCGGCTGAACGGCAGGACCAGGAATCCCTCGGCGATCACCGAGGCCACCCCGACCCGGGGGACCAGCCGAGCATCGGAGTAGCAGAAGTAGCGCGGCACCCATTCCGGGCCGTACTTCATGTTGGACCGGTACAGCGACTCCAACTGCCACCAGCGGGAGAAGAACATCAACAATCGCCGCCACAGCCGGGCCACCGGACCGGCCCCCAACTGAGCCCCCTCCTCGAAGGCGGACCGGAGCATGGCGAAGTTCAGTGAGATCCGGGTGATGCCGAGGCGTTCGGATTGCAGCGCGAGTTCGCTGACCATCAGCTCGATGGTGCCGTTGGGGGACTGCCGGGAGCGCCGCATCAGGTCCAGCGACACCCCGGTGGCGCCCCACGGCACCAGCGACAGCATCGCCACCACCTCCCCGGCCACCTCCCCGGCCACCGCCCCGTCGGCCACCTCCCGGACCGCCTCCACCAGCAGACAGTCGCCGTCGTCGGGGTCGCCGAGCCGGCCCAGCGCCATGGAGAAGCCACGTTCGGTCTCGGTGTCGCGCCAGGCGTCGGCGTGCCCGATCACCTCGGCCAGCTGCGCGGGGCTCAGGTCGCGGTGCCGCCGGATCCGCACGGTCAGCCCGGCGCGCCGGGCGCGGGTGACGGCCTGGCGAACCGGCGCCATCTCCGGTCCGGACAACTTGAACCGGTCCGGGTGCAGGATCGCCTCGTCGCCGAGCTCCAGGGCGTTGACGCCGGCGTCGTGGAAGGCCTTGGCCCCGGCCGCACTGGCGCCCATCACCCCGGGGGCCCAGCCGTAGCTGCGGCACAGCCGCAGCCATTCGGCGATGGCCGCCGGCCAGGCCCGCCGGTCGCCGACCGGATCGCCGCTGGCCAGGCAGACCCCGACCTCCACCCGGTAGGTGATGGCGGCCCGGCCGTTGGGGGCGAACACCACCGACTTGTCCCGGCGGGTGGCGAAGTAGCCCAGCGAGTCGTCTTTGCCGTACTGGTCCAGCAGTGCCCGGATGGCCGTCTCGTCGTCGCCGGTCAGCGCGTTGTCGGCGCGCTGGGAGCGGAACAGCACGATCGCGGCGACCATCAGCGCCAGCGCCCCGAACAATCCCAGCAGGGCGTTGACCCAGATGTGGGTGTGCCCGTCGAAGGCATCGTTGCCGAAGCCGGAGAAGGCCACCACCCGGTTGACGACGTACGGCAGCCGGTCGGCACGGGTCAGCGTGCCGGGGAACAGCTCGACCAGCCCCCAGCCCAGGCCGATCCCGACGGCCATTCCCGCGATCAGCGTCGCGACGGCCTTGACCAGCGCCGCGCGCCGCACCCGGGCCCAGAACTGGCGGTAGGCCAGGCCAACGAGGATCAGGGCGACGATCTGGGTGGCCAGGCCGATGATCTCGCCGGCTTCCTGCACGGCGCCCTCGTGGGCGTCACCCAGGCCGGCGATGTTGAGGATGATCGAGGCGGCCAGGTAGCCCACCAGGATCCACCAGGCGATCCGCTTGCGGGCGCCGAGCGCGGCGGCCAGCAGCGCCAGCACGAAGGCCCAGGCGAAGCTGGTGTCGGGGAAGTTGAAGATGTAGTCGTTGACGTACTCGCGCGGTACCTCGATCACCGACCGGAACAGCGGGGACACGCTGGCGATCAGCGACAGGGTGGCGATCACGCCGATGAACGCCGCGACCGCGGCGGGCACCCAGGCGAAGCTGCCCCCGGTGCGGCCGGCCTGCGGCGGGGGACTGACGGACCTCATGAGCAGCGAGGATATGCCGCCGCGCTGGGAGTTATGGCCGGCCGCGCCGACCGGGAGCGGTGGTGTCGAGGCTCAGGAGTCCTCGGCGGCCTTCATCGACCGCCGGATCTGCTCCAGCTTCTCGGTGGCGGCCTGCTGGCGGGCGTCGAACTGCTCCTCGACGCGCCGGCCCTCGGGGGTTTCCGACGCCAGCTCGGTGGCGCCGACCGACGTGCCGAACCGGGTTTCGATCTTCTCCCGGACCATCTCGAAGGTCGGCACGCCGCGGGCGTCGTAACCGGCGTCTGCCGGCAACGCGCCGGTCTCGACGGGCTCGAACACGACCGCCGCGTCGACGATCGTCGCTTCCAGGGGTTCGACGGCGTCGTCGACGACCTCGGGTGCCGAGGGAACATCGTCAGCGGGCATGACGCCACGCTACCCGTCTCACCAGACCGGGCCGGTGTACTTCTCGCCCGGACCGTGACCCGGTTCCTCGGGGTCGACGCTGGCCTCCCGGAAGGCCAGCTGCAGGCTCTTGAGCCCGTCGCGCAGCGGCCCGGCGTGCGGGCCGAGGTATTCCAGCGAGGCGGTGACCAGGCCGGCCAGCGCGGTGATCAGCCGGCGGGCCTCGTCCAGGTCGCGGTGCGGGCTGTTGTCGGGATCCTCAGCGGACAGCCCGATCTTCTCGGCGGCCGCGCTCATCAGCATCACCGCCGAGCGGGTGATCACCTCGACGGCGGGGATTTCGGCGAGTTCCCGGACCGGGGCCTGGTCTTCGATTCTCGGATCATCGGTCATGGCTGCTAGACTCCCATGTGCGACCGTCCCGGTTCCCGCCAGGACAGCAAGTGGAGTCCCAACTCCCACCGCTCACCCCCGGTGCAGCGGTCCGGTCACCGGCATCGACAGATGCCAGGTTCCGCTCCCGATTATCGCGGGTGCGGGCGGCTGACGCCGCGACTGGTCGGCATTGGGCCCTGCTTCGGCAGGGCTTTTCTGTTCATCCGAACAGCATTGCCGGTGGAGCGATCCCACTGGCTTCCGGCCCCGGCCCGGTCCGACACAGACAGACCGAGCCAGGGAGGCCACATCAGCACTGAGACCCGCGTCAACGAGCGCATTCGTGTACCTGAAGTTCGCTTGATCGGCCCCGGTGGGGAGCAGGTGGGCATCGTGCGCATCGAAGACGCACTCCGCGTCGCCGCGGATGCCGATCTGGACCTCGTCGAGGTTGCCCCCGACGCCAGGCCGCCGGTCTGCAAGATCATGGACTACGGCAAGTTCAAGTACGAGACCGCGCAGAAGGCGCGCGAGTCCCGGAAGAACCAGCAGCAGACCGTGGTCAAGGAACAGAAGCTGCGGCCCAAGATCGACGACCACGATTACGAGACCAAGAAGGGTCACGTGACGCGCTTCCTGCAGGCCGGGTCGAAGGTCAAGGTGACCATCATGTTCCGCGGCCGCGAGCAGTCCCGCCCCGAACTGGGCTTCCGGCTGCTGCAGCGACTGGGTACCGATGTCGCCGAGTACGGGTACATCGAGACCTCCGCGAAGCAGGACGGCCGCAACATGACCATGGTGCTGGCCCCGCACCGCGGGGCCAAGACCCGCGCCCAGGCCGCCGAGCAGTCCGGCGGACAGGCCGGCGGACCGGCCGGCGACGGGAACGCCACCGGGTCCTAGCACCCGCCCCAGAACTCCACACTCCAACAACCCGAAGGACAGCCATGCCCAAGGCCAAAACCCACAGCGGAGCCTCCAAGCGGTTCCGTCGTACCGGCACCGGCAAGATCGTGCGCCAGAAGGCCGGCCGCCGGCACCTGCTCGAGCACAAGGCGTCGAAGCGGACCCGTCGTCTCGACGGCCGCACCGAGGTTTCCGCCAACGACCACGCGCGGATCAACAAGATGCTCAACGGCTGACGCCGCGAGCACTCGTACCCGAATCCGTAGACCAGCAGTCACCGACGAACAGGAAATACCCCAATGGCACGCGTGAAACGGGCGGTCAACGCCCAGAAGAAGCGGCGCAGCGTCCTCAAGGCATCCAAGGGCTACCGCGGTCAGCGGTCCCGGCTCTACCGCAAGGCCAAGGAACAGCAGCTGCACTCGCTGACCTACGCCTACCGCGACCGCCGCGCCCGCAAGGGTGAGTTCCGCAAGCTGTGGATCTCCCGCATCAACGCCGCGGCCCGCGCCAACGACATCACCTACAACCGGCTGATCCAGGGCCTGCGCCTGGCCGGTGTCGAGGTGGACCGCAAGAACCTGGCGGAGATCGCCGTCAGCGACGCCGCCGCGTTCACCGCGCTGGTCGAGGTCGCCCGCGCCGCCCTGCCGGCCGACGTCAACGCGCCCTCCGGAGAGGCGGCCTGAGCCTGACGGCCCAGCCGGCACTGACCGAACGTTCGGCCCGGGTGGTCGCGGCAGCCAAGCTGCTGCGGCACCCGGGCCGAAAACGTGCCGGGCGCTTTCTCGCCGAGGGACCCAATCTGGTGCAGGGCGCCCTGGCCCGCGGCCTGGCGCTGGAGCTGTTCGCCACCGCGGAGGCCGCCGAGCGGCACGCCGACCTGCTGGCCGGCGCGCCGATCCCGGTGCACCCGGTCACCGCGCGGGCGGCAAAGGCGCTCTCGGAGACCGTCACCCCGCCCGGCCTGGTCGCGGTCTGCGCGGTCCCCGACACCACGGTCGCCGACCTGTCCGAACCTCGGCTGGTGCTGGTGGCCGTCGGGCTGTCCGAGCCGGGCAACGCCGGCACCATGATCCGCACCGCGCACGCCATGGGCGCCGACGCGGTGGTGCTGGTCGGGCACAGCGTCGACCCGTACAACGGCAAATGCCTGCGGTCCTCGGCCGGCAGCATCTTCGGCATCCCGGTGCTGGTGGAGCCCGACGCGGACGCCGCGCTGGCCGCGCTGCGCGCCGCCGGCCTGCAGACCCTGGCCACCACGCTCGACGGTGAGATCGACCTCGATGACGCCGACGGGCTGCTGGCCGCCCCGACCGCCTGGGTGTTCGGCCCGGAGGCCCACGGCCTGCCCGGCGCGTTGGCCGCGGCGGCCGATCACCGCGTCCGGATCGCGATGCCCGGCGACGCCGAGAGCCTCAACGTCGCCTCGGCGGCGGCGATCTGCCTGTACCTCAGCGCCCGCGCGCGCCGCCGCCGGTGACCGACGCCGGCGCGCGGCGGACAACGCGGCGTAGCTCACCCCGGCACCCCGACGGCGCCGACGCCAGCGGCTTGACCAGCCCGTTTCCGATCGGGCCGGACGCGCCGGGGGCCACCGGCGCTGGCCGGCCCCGGGGGCACCACCTACCCTGACCGAGTGGATCTGCAACCTCGCGAGGACGACGCCGACGCGGGCACCGGTGCCCTCGCGCGGCCGGAGCCGGCGGCGGGGAGCGCGGTCGCCTCGGCCGCGGCGTGGCTGGCCGGCACCAACCACAATCCCGCCCTGGTGTCCTTCATCCGCCGCGCCCGCCGGATGCTGCCCGGTGATCCGGAGTTCGGGGACCCGCTGTCCACCGCCGGCGACGACGCCCCCAGCACCGCGGCCCGCGCCGCCGACCGGTTCATCCGGGACCGCGAGGCGGCCTCCCGCGAGGTCGGCCTGGCCGGCCTGCAGGTCTGGCAGGCGGTCGCCGGGCTGGTCTCCCGCACCCCGTCCAACGCCGAGGTCACCATCGTGTTCACCGACCTGGTCGGCTTCTCCACCTGGTCGCTGGCCGCCGGTGACGACGCCACCCTGCGGCTGCTGCGCAAGGTGGCCGCGGCCATCGAGCCGCCGCTGCTGGACCGCGGCGGGCACATCGTCAAGCGGATGGGCGACGGGCTGATGGCGGTGGTCCGCCGGCCCGACGTCGCGCTGGCCGGGGTGCTGGCCGCCAACGACGCGCTGGCCGAGGTGCAGGTCGACGGCTACACCCCACGGATGCGCGCCGGCCTGCACACCGGGCACCCGCAGCGGATCGGCGGGGACTGGCTGGGCGTCGACGTCAACATCGCCGCCCGGGTGATGGAGCGCGCCAGCCGCGGCGGCGTGATGATCTCCGGGGACACCCTGGACCGGATCGCGCCCGAGCAACTCGACGCGCTGGGGGTGCGGCCGAAGAAGGTGCGCAGGCAGCTGTTCACGGCCAAGCCCAGCGGGGTGCCCGACGGGCTGCTGATGTACCGGCTGCAGCCCACCGCCCGGCACGCCGTCGACGACGACGACTGAGGACGACGACTGAGGACGACGACGACTGAGCCCGCCGACTGAGCACGCCGCCTGGGGAAGGCCGCGTGAGCCGCGCTCAGACGAACGCGTCGGGGCGGGCGCGTTCCCAATCGTCGCGCCAGGGCTTGGGCGGATGGCTGAGCAGTTCGCCGTCGTCCAGCCAGTCGTAGAGCTCGGCGTAGCTGGCGGTGCGCCGGCTGTCGATCCGGCGGTGCAGCATGGCCGGGGTCAGTTCGGCGAAACCGCCCAGGCCCATCGACGCCACCAGCTGGGCCGCGCTGGCCACGGTGGCCTTCTGGAAGTTGTACACCCGGGCCGACTTGTCCGGCACGTCGATGGCGCGGGAGCGCTCCGGGTCCTGGGTGGCCACGCCGGTCGGGCAGGCGTTGGTGTGGCATTTGCGGGCCTGGATGCAGCCGACGGCGAACATCATCGCGCGGGCCGCCAGGGTGAAGTCGGCGCCCTGAACGACCCGGCTGACGATGTCGAAGCCGGTGGCCACCTTGCCGGAGGCGCCGATCCGGATGCGCCCGCGCAGCCCGACCCCGACCAGCGCGTTGTGCACCAGCATCAGCCCCTCGGTCAGCGGCAGGCCGACGAAGTCCTCGAATTCCTGCGGGGCCGCGCCGGTGCCGCCCTCGGCGCCGTCGACGATGATGAAATCCGGGGTGATCCCGGTCGCCAGCATGGCCTTGCAGATGGACAGGAACTCGCTGCGCGCGCCGACGCACAGCTTGATGCCCACCGGTTTACCGCCGGAGAGCCGGCGCAGCGTGGCGATGAACTCGACCAGCTCCAGCGGCGTGCCGAACGCGCTGTGGGTGGGCGGGGAGATGACGGTCTGTCCGACCGGCACGCCCCGGGTGGCGGCGATCTCCTCGGTGACCTTCGCCCCGGGCAGCACGCCGCCCAGCCCGGGTTTGGCGCCCTGGGACAGCTTGATGGAGATCGCCTTGACGGCCGGGGTGGCGGCCTTGGCCTCGAACAGCTCCGGGTCGAAGGCACCCTCGGCGGTCCGGCAGCCGAAGTAGGCCGAGGCGATCTCCCAGATCAGGTCCCCGCCCGGCTTGAGGTGGTACGGGCTCATCCCGCCCTCGCCGGTGTCGTGGGCGAAGCCGCCGCGGGCGGCCCCGGCATTGAGCGCCTCGATGGCCTGGGCCGACAGCGCCCCGAAGCTCATCGCCGAGACGTTGAGCAGCGCGATGTCGTAGGGCTGGGTGCAGTCCGGGCCGCCGAGGCGGACCCGCGGGGCCGGCTCGGTGGCGAACCTGGCCCGCAGCGAGTGCGGCACGAACTCGTGGTTGGGTTCGTAGACGTCGCGCTGGGTGCCGAACGGCTCCTCGCTCTTGGTGCCCTTGGCCCGCTCGTAGACGATGTCGCGGATCTCCCGGGCGAACGGGGTGTCGGCGGTGTCAGATTCGATGAAGTACTGCCGGATCTCCGGGCGCAGCTCCTCCATCAGGAAGCGGGCGTGCCCGAGGATCGGGTAGGCCCGCAGGATCGCGTGCCGGCGCTGCAGCAGATCGTGGGTGCCCAGCGCGGCGAGCAGCAGCAGCGGCACCGCGACGGCCACCCACCACGGGCTGGCCGTCAACGCCAGCCACAATGCGGTGGCCCCGACGATCCAGATCACCCCGATGGGCAGCGCGCGCTTCATGGCGCGAGGGTAATCGCGGACCCCGCGCCGATCCGGGCCAGGAGAACCTAACCCGCCCAACCCGTCGCCGGGTGCGACGACGGCGGCCCATTAAGATTCGCAGCTGGAACCCCGCGGCACCAGCACCGGTGCGGCGGGCCGCCCGCGCGCGCCGCGGGCCCGTAGCGAAGGAGAGACCCCAGCGTGGGTGAGGAATCCGAGAAGGACCCCGGTCAGGGCCTGACCGAGGAGTCGCTGGCCGCGGCCGTCGCCGCCGCCGTCGCCGCCTTCGGCGCCGCCGCCGACCTGCCGGCACTGGCGGCCGCCAAGACCGAACACCTCGGTGACCGGGCCCCGCTGGCGCTGGCCCGGCAGGCGCTGGCCACCCTGCCCAAGACCGACCGCGCCGACGCGGGCAAGCGGGTCAACACCGCCCGCACCGCCGCCAGCGCCGGCTACGAGGACCGGCTGGCCGCGCTGCGCGCCGAGCGCGACGCCGCGGTGCTGGTCGCCGAGCGTATCGACGTCACGCTGCCGTCGACCCGCGCCCCGCAGGGCGCCCGGCACCCGATCACCATCCTCGCCGAGCACGTCGCCGACACCTTCGTCGCGATGGGCTGGGAACTGGCCGAGGGCCCCGAGGTGGAGACCGAGCAGTTCAACTTCGACGCGCTGAACTTCGGCCCCGACCACCCGGCCCGCAGCGAGTCCGACACCTTCCACATCGCCCCGGAGGGCTCCCGCCAGGTGCTGCGCACCCACACCTCGCCGGTGCAGGTCCGCGCGCTGCTGGCCCGCGAGCTGCCGGTCTACATCGTCTCGATCGGCCGGACCTTCCGCACCGACGAGCTGGACTCCACCCACACGCCGGTGTTCCACCAGGTCGAGGGGCTGGCGGTGGACCGCGGCCTGACCATGGCGCACCTCAAGGGCACCCTGGACGCGTTCGCCCGCTCGGAGTTCGGGCCCAGCGCCCGCACCCGGATCCGGCCGCACTTCTTCCCGTTCACCGAACCGTCGGCCGAGTTCGACGTGTGGTTCGAGGGCAAGAAGGGCGGCCCCGGCTGGGTGGAATGGGGTGGCTGCGGCATGGTCAACCCGAACGTGCTGATCGCCGCGGGCATCGACCCGGGGAAGTACTCCGGCTTCGCCTTCGGGATGGGCCTGGAGCGCACCCTGCAGTTCCGCAACGGCATCCCCGACATGCGCGACATGGTCGAGGGTGACGTCCGGTTCTCGCTGCCGTTCGGGGTGGGTGTCTGATGCGACTTCCCTACAGCTGGCTGCGCGAGACCGTCCGGGCCGGTGCCCCCGACTGGGACGCCACGCCCGCCGACCTGGAGCAGGCACTGATCCGGATCGGCCACGAGGTCGAGGACATCATCACCCTCGGGCCGGTGACCGGGCCGCTGACGGTCGGCCGGGTCGCCGAGATCGAGGAGCTCACCGAGTTCAAGAAGCCGATCCGGGCCTGCAAGGTCGACGTCGGCGAGCCCGAGCCCCGGGACATCGTCTGCGGCGCCCGCAACTTCGGCGTCGGGGACCTGGTGGTCGTCGCGCTGCCGGGCGCGGTGCTGCCCGGCGACTTCGCCATCGCCACCCGCAAGACCTACGGCCGCACCTCCGACGGGATGATCTGCTCGGCCGCCGAGCTCGGGCTGGGCACCGACCACTCCGGGATCATCGTGCTGCCGGCCGGCACCGCCGCGCCGGGGGATTCCGGGCACGACGTGCTCGGCCTCGACGACGTGGTGTTCGACCTGGCCATCACCCCGGACCGCGGCTACGGGTTGTCGGTGCGCGGCATCGCCCGGGAGGTCGCCTGCGCCTACGATCTGCCGTTCGCAGACCCGGCCGAGGTCCCCGCCCTGCCGGCCGACGGCGAGGCCTGGCCGCTGCGGGTGGACCCGGCCACCGGGGTCAGCCGGTTCGCGCTGCGCCCGGTCACCGGCATCGACGCCGCCGCGGTCTCGCCGTGGTGGCTGCAGCGCCGGCTGCTGCTGAGCGGCATCCGGCCGATTTCGGCGGCCGTCGACGTCACCAACTACGTGATGCTCGAGCTGGGCCACCCCATGCACGCCCACGACCGGGCCAAGATCCGCGGCGGGCTGGCGGTCCGGTTCGCCGAGCCGGGGGAGCGGGTCACCACCCTCGACGACGTCGAACGCCGACTGGCCCCGGCCGACGTGCTGATCGTGGACGACGCCGCGACCGCCGCGATCGGCGGGGTGATGGGCGCCGGGAACACCGAGATCGACCCCGGCAGCTCCACCGACGTGCTGCTGGAGGCCGCGGTGTGGGATCCCGCCGCGGTGTCACGCACCCAGCGCCGGCTGCACCTGGTCAGCGAGGCCGGCCGCCGCTACGAACGCGCCGTCGACCCGGCGGTCTCGGTCGCCGCGCTGGACCGGTGCGCGGCCCTGCTGGCCGACATCGCCGGCGGCACCGTCGAACCGACCCTGACCGACTGGCGCGGCGAGCCGGCGCGCACCGACTGGCGTCCGGCGCCGGTGCGGATGCCCGCAGACCTGCCCGACCGGATGGCCGGCATCGGCTACCCGGACGGCACCGCGGTCACCCGGCTCACCCAGATCGGCGCGGAGGTGACCGTCGACGGCGACGACCTGGTGGTCACCCCGCCGAGCTGGCGCCCCGACCTGGTCGGCCCCGCCGACCTGGTCGAGGAGGTGCTGCGGCTGGAGGGGCTGGACAAGATCGATGCGGTGCTGCCCACCGCGCCGGCCGGCCGCGGCCTGACCGCCGCGCAGCGCCGCCGCCGCGCGGTCGGCAAGACGCTGGCGCTCACCGGCTTCGTCGAGGTGCTGACCAGCCCGTTCCTGCCGGCCGGGATCTTCGACAGCTGGGGCCTGGCCGACGACGACGCGCGCCGGCGCACCACCGGGGTGCTCAACCCGCTGGAGGCCGACCGACCGGAGCTGGCCACTACGCTGCTGCCCGCGCTGCTGGAGGCGCTGGGCCGCAACGTGGCCCGCGGTGCGGTCGACGTGGCGCTGTTCTCCATCGCGCAGGTGGTGCAGCCCGGTGCCGGCACCGGCGCCGTCGCGCGGATCCCGACCGACCGCCGACCCACCGACGCCGAGATCGCCGCGCTGGACGCCTCGCTTCCGGCCCAGCCGGTGCACGTGGCCGCGGTGCTGGCCGGCCTGCGTGATCCCCGCGGCCCGTGGGGGCCCGGCCGCGCGGCCGACGCCGCCGACGCCTTCGAGGCGGCCCGGGCGATCGCCCGGGCCTGCCGCGTCGAGGTCCGGTTGCGCGCCGCCGACCCGCTGCCCTGGCATCCGGGCCGCTGCGCCGCGGTGTACGCGATCGACCCGGTCACCGGGGACGAGCGGCTGGTCGGCCACGCCGGTCAGCTGCACCCGGCGGTCGTCGAGCGCGCCGGGCTGCCCAAGGGCTGCTGCGCCCTCGAGCTGGATCTGGATGCCGTTCCGGTCGCCGAGGCGCTGCCCGCGCCGCGGGTGTCGCCGTTCCCTGCGGTCTTCCAGGACGTCAGCCTGATCGTCGAGGATGCGGTGCCCGCCGCCGACGTGATCGACGCGGTGCGCGAGGGTGCCGGGCCGCTGCTGGAGGCCGTCGAGCTGTTCGACGTCTACACCGGCCCGCAGATCGGGGCGGGCCGCAAGTCGCTGACCCTGGCGCTGCGGTTCCGGGCGCCGGACCGCACCCTGACCGAGGACGACGCCAGCGCCGGGCGCGACGCCGCGGTGGCCACGGCGGCCGCGCGGCTCGGGGCCACCCAGCGCGGCTGAGCGCCCGTCGTCGTCACTTCAAGCAGGAGGTATCCCGCAATGGATCAACGCGCCCGTCACACCGCGGCCGTCGCTGCCCTGGTGGCGCTGGCGGTGGCCGGCTGCTCCGGCGGTGAAACCGCCACCGCCGTCACCGAGACGGTGACCGTCACCCAAACCGTCGAGAACACCGTCACCGTGACCGGCAGCCCGACGAGCGCGCCCGCACCGGCCACGACGACGAGTACCTCGGCCGCGCCGGTCATCGACCAGGTGCAGATCGTCACCACCGATCTCGGTGGTGGGCGGGTCGGACCGGATCGCTACCAGCTGGACCGCACCTATTCCCACAGCACGCCGACGGTCAACGTCAAGTACGGCTGGTCGGCGTTGCAGGGCGGCACCGAGATCGGCGGCAGCAGCTGTACGGTCGTGGCCACCGTGACGGGTCCGGGGGACTACAGCCACACCGAGCACACCGATGCGTGCAGCCGCAGCGCCAGCAGCATCAGGGGCAAGTCGATCGGGCTGACCGCCACCGGTACCTACACAATCACGGTGTCCGTCACGCCGAAGGACGGTGCGGAATTCACCGGCACCAGCACCCTCGAGGTGATTCCGATGGACAACCCGTAAAACTCAGCTCGAATGAACTTGCAACTGACTGCATAACAATGCAAAATGCTGGAATGACCAGCGTCGCGATTGCCGGAGCCAGCGGATACGCCGGCGGTGAGATCCTCCGACTGCTGCTCGGCCACCCCGCGTACGCCGACGGGCGGCTGCAGATCGGCGCGCTGACCGCCGCATCCAGCGCCGGCAGCACGCTGGCCGAGCACCACCCGCACCTGCTGCCGCTGGCCGACCGGGTCCTGCAACCCACCGACGCCGACACCCTGGCCGGCCACGACGTGGTCTTCCTCGGCCTGCCGCACGGGCATTCGGCCGCCATCGCCGAACAACTCGGCCCGGACGTGCTGGTCGTCGACTGCGGCGCGGACTTCCGGCTCACCGACCCCGCCGCCTGGCAGCGGTACTACGGCTCCGAGCACGCCGGCAGCTGGCCCTACGGCCTGCCCGAACTCCCGGGCCACCGCGACGCCCTGCGCGGCACCACGCGGATCGCGGTTCCCGGCTGCTACCCGACCTCGGCGCTGCTGGCCATGCTGCCTGCGGTCGCCGCCGGGCTGGTCACCCCGGCGATCAACGTCGTCGCGGTCAGCGGCACCTCCGGCGCCGGGCGGGCCGCCAAGGTCGACCTGCTGGCCGCCGAGGTCATCGGCTCGGCCCGGGCCTACAACATCGGCGGCGCACACCGGCACACCCCGGAAATCGCCCAAGGCCTGCAGGCCGTCAGCGACCACCCGGTCACGGTCTCCTTCACCCCGGTGCTGATCCCCACCGCCCGCGGCATCCTGGCCACCTGCACCGCGCCCACCACCGCCGGCATCGAGCAGTTCCGGGAGGTGTACGAAAAGGCCTACGCCGACGAACCGTTCGTGTACCTGCTGCCCGAGGGCCGGCTGCCGCGCACCGGCTCGGTGGTCGGCTCCAACGCCGCCCAGCTGGCCATCGCGGTGGACGCCGACGCCGGTGTGTTCGTCGCGGTCTGCGCGATCGACAACCTGGTCAAGGGCACCGGCGGGGCCGCCGTGCAATCGATGAACCTCGCCCTGGGCTGGCCGGAGACCGAGGGCCTGAGCACGGTAGGAGTCGCGCCATGAGGATCGCCACCGACCACCCCCGGCAGTGGTTGCTGCGCAGCCAGGGCGTCACCGCCCCCGAGGGCTTCCGGGCCGCCGGCATCAGCGCCGGCATCAAGGCCTCCGGAAAACCCGACCTCGCGCTGGTGTTCAACGAGGGTCCCGACTACGCCGCCGCCGGGGTGTTCACCCGCAACCAGGTCACCGCCGCCCCGGTGCGCTGGAGCAAACAGGTGCTGACCACCGGCCGGCTGCGCGCGGTGATCCTGAACTCCGGCGGCGCCAACGCCTGCACCGGCCCCGGTGGCTTCCAGGACACCCACGCCACCGCCGAGGCCGTCGCCGCCGCACTGTCGGCGTGGGGCACCGAGACCGGCGCCATCGAGGTGGCGGTCTGCTCCACCGGCCTGATCGGCGACCGGCTGCCGATGGACAAGCTGCTGGCCGGGGCCGGCGAGATCGTGCACGAGATGGCCGGCGGCCTGCACGGCGGCGAGGACGCCGCCCGGGCCATCATGACCACCGACACCGTGCCGAAACAGGTTGCGCTGCACCACGAGGTGGCCCCCGACAGCAACTGGACCGTCGGCGCGATGGCCAAGGGCGCGGGCATGATGGCCCCCGCGCTGGCCACCATGCTGGTGGTGCTGACCACCGACGCGGTCGCCGACGCCGCCGCGCTGGACACCGCGCTGCGCCGCGCCGCCGCGCTGACCTTCGACCGGCTCGACATCGACGGCGCCACCTCCACCAACGACACCGTGCTGCTGCTGGCCTCGGGCGCCAGCGGCATCGCGCCGAGCCAGGACGACCTGGACGCCGCGGTGTTCGCGATCTGCGACGACCTGTGCGCGCAGCTGCAGGCCGACGCCGAGGGCGTCACCAAGCGGGTCAGCATCACCGTCGCCGGCGCCCGCAGCGCCGACGACGCGCTGACCGC
The DNA here is from genome assembly GCF_010726955.1 of Mycolicibacterium fallax. Taxonomy (NCBI): domain Bacteria; kingdom Bacillati; phylum Actinomycetota; class Actinomycetes; order Mycobacteriales; family Mycobacteriaceae; genus Mycobacterium; species Mycolicibacterium fallax. Next base: position 1,097,680 of record NZ_AP022603.1, on the reverse strand, counting down.
CGCCCGGATCATCGGCCGCGACAGCCTGGTCAAGACCGCGCTGTTCGGCTCCGACCCGAACTGGGGCCGGGTGCTGGCCGCGGTCGGGATGTCCCCGTTCCCGCTGGAGGCCGACCGGATCTCGGTGTCCTTCAACGGATCCCCGGTCTGCATCGACGGTGCCGGGGCGCCCGGGGCCCGCGACGTCGACCTGTCCGGCGCCGACATCGCGGTGCTGGTGGACCTCGGCCTCGGCGAGGAGACGGCCACCGTCCGCACCACCGACCTGTCGCACGCCTACGTCGAAGAGAACTCGGCATATTCGTCATGACCGCATCGCTGCCCACCCCGGTCAAGGCGCAGGTGCTGGCCACCGCGCTGCCGTGGCTCAAGCAACTGCACGGCCAGATCGTCGTCATCAAGTACGGCGGCAACGCCATGACCGACGAGACGCTCAAGGCCGCCTTCGCCGCCGACATGGTGTTCCTGCGCAACTGCGGCATCCACCCGGTCGTCGTGCACGGCGGCGGACCGCAGATCTCCGCGATGCTCAAACGCCTGGGCATCGACGGCGACTTCAAGGGCGGCTTCCGGGTCACCACCCCCGAGGTGCTCGACGTCGCCCGGATGGTGCTGTTCGGTCAGGTCGGCCGGGAACTGGTCAACCTGATCAACGCGCACGGCCCGTACGCGGTCGGCATCACCGGCGAGGACGCCCAGCTGTTCACCGCGGTGCGCCGCAGCGTCAACGTCGACGGGGTGGCCACCGACATCGGCCTGGTCGGCGACGTCGACGAGGTCAACCCGGCCGCCGTGCGGGACCTGATCGGCGCCGGGCGGATCCCGGTCATCTCGACGATCGCCCCCGACGTCGACGGCGTGGTGCACAACATCAACGCCGACACCGCCGCGGCCGCGGTCGCCGAGGCGCTCGGCGCGCAGAAGCTGCTGATGCTCACCGACATCGAGGGCCTGTACACCGATTGGCCCGACCGCGAATCACTGGTCTCCGAGATCGACACCGCCGCGCTCAAGCAGCTGCTGCCCCGGCTGGAATCGGGCATGGTGCCCAAGATCGAGGCCTGCCTGCGCGCGGTCGACGGCGGGGTACCCAGCGCGCACGTGATCGACGGCCGCGTCGAGCACTGCGTGCTGGTCGAACTGTTCACCGACGAAGGCACCGGAACCAAGGTGATCCCCGGATCACCGGGCCCCGGCGCGAAGGGAACCACCTGATGAGTAATTCCTCACTGCAGCAACGCTGGTCGACGGTGATGATGAACAACTACGGCACCCCGCCGCTGGCCCTGGCCTCGGGCTCGGGGGCGGTGGTCACCGACGCCGACGGCCGGGACTACCTGGACCTGCTCGGCGGCATCGCGGTCAACCTGCTCGGCCACGCCCACCCGGCGGTCGCCGCGGCCATCACCGCCCAGTTCGGCCGGCTCGGCCACACCTCCAACCTGTATGTCACCGAGCCCGGCGTGGTGCTGGCCGAGCGGCTGATCGCCCGGCTCGGCCCGGCCCGCGACCGCGGTGCCCGGGTGTTCTTCTGCAACTCCGGCACCGAGGCCAACGAGCTCGCGTTCAAGATCTCCCGGCTGACCGGGCGCACCAAGCTGGTCGCCGCCGAGGGGTCCTTCCACGGCCGCACCATGGGCGCGCTGGCCCTGACCGGCCAGCCCAGCAAACGTGCGCCGTTCGAGCCGCTGCCCGGCATCGTCACCCACGTGCCCTACGGCGACGAGCAGGCGCTGGCCGACGCCGTCGACGACCAGACCGCCGCGGTGTTCCTGGAACCGATCATGGGGGAGGGCGGCGTCATCACCCCGCCGTCGGGCTACCTGGCCGCGGCCCGCCGGATCACCGCCGAGCACGGCGCGCTGCTGGTGCTCGACGAGGTGCAGACCGGGGTCGGGCGCACCGGCGCGTTCTACGCCCACCAGCACGACGGCATCATCCCCGACGTCATCACCCTGGCCAAGGGCCTGGGCGGCGGGCTGCCGATCGGCGCCTGCATCGGCCTGGGTCCGGCCGCCGAGCTGATGACCGCCGGCCTGCACGGCAGCACCTTCGGCGGCAACCCGATCTGCGCGGCCGCCGCGGGGGCGGTGCTGGAGACCATCGACGCCGACGGCCTGCTGACCGCGGCCGGGGAGCGCGGCGCCCAGCTGCGCGACGGCATCCTCGCCGCCGGTCATCCGCTGGTCGACCACGTCCGTGGCCGCGGGCTGCTGCTCGGGGTGGTGCTCACCGCGCCGTCGGCCAAGGAGGTCGAGGCCGCCGCCCGTGACGCCGGCTACCTGGTCAACGCGACCGCGCCGAACGTCGTGCGGCTGGCGCCGCCGCTGATCATCACCGCCGCGCAGGTCGAGGCCTTCCTGGCCGACCTGCCGGCGATCCTGACCGCCGCGCAGACCGCCGCCGGGGACACCGCGTGAGCCCCCGGCACTTCCTGCGCGACGACGACCTGAACCCGGCCGAGCAGGCCGAGGTGCTGGCGCTGGCCGCCGAGCTCAAGGCCGCCCCGTTTTCCCGGCGGCCGCTGGAGGGCCCGCGCGGGGTGGCGGTGATCTTCGAGAAGAACTCCACCCGCACCCGGTTCTCCTTCGAGATGGGCATCGCCCAGCTCGGCGGGCACGCCGTCGTCGTCGACGGGCGCAGCACCCAGCTGGGCCGGGAGGAGACCCTGGAGGACACCGGGGTGGTGCTGTCCCGCTACGTCGACGCGGTGGTGTGGCGCACCTTCGCCCAGGAGCGGCTGACCGCGATGGCCGCCACCGCCACGGTGCCGATCGTCAACGCGCTGTCCGACGACTTCCACCCCTGCCAGGTGCTGGCAGACCTGCAGACCCTGGCCGAGCGCCGGGGCGGCCCGGCCGCCCTGGCCGGGCTGCGGCTGACCTACCTCGGCGACGGCGCCAACAACATGGCGCACTCGCTGATGCTCGGCGGGGTGACGGCCGGGCTGCACGTCACCATCGCCGCCCCGGCCGGCTTCGAGCCGGACCCGCGGTTCGTCGCCGACGCGCGGGCCCGGGCCGCCGAGACCGGCGGCACCGTCAGCCTGACCGCCGACCCGGCGGCCGGCGCTGACGGCGCCGACGTGCTGGTCACCGACACCTGGACCTCGATGGGGCAGGAGAACGACGGCCTGGACCGGGTCCGCCCATTCCGGCCGTTCCAGGTCAACGCCGCACTGCTCGGCCGGGCCGCCCCGGACGCCGTGGTGCTGCACTGCCTGCCCGCGCACCGCGGCCAGGAGATCACCGACGAGGTGATGGACGGGCCGCACAGCGCGGTGTTCGACGAGGCGGAGAACCGGCTGCACGCCCAGAAGGCGCTGCTGGTCTGGCTGCTGGAGCGCTCGCGGTGACCGACCCGAAGACGACCGACCCGAAGACGACCGACCCGAAGAGTAAGGCCGCCCCCGAGGTGGCCGCCACTCGCGCCGGCCGGCAGTCCCGCATCGTGGCGCTGCTGTCCGCGCAGCCGGTGCACAGCCAGGGCGAGCTGGCCGCGCTGCTGGCCGCCGAGGGCATCGAGGTCACCCAGGCCACCCTGAGCCGCGACCTGGAGGAGCTCGGCGCGGTCAAGCTGCGCGGCGCCGACGGCGGCGTCGGCGCCTACGTGGTGCCCGAGGACGGCAGCCCGGTGCGCGGGGTGACCGGCGGCACCGAGCGGCTGGTCCGGCTGCTCGGTGAGCTGCTGGTCTCCACCGACGCCAGCGGCAACCTCGCGGTGCTGCGCACCCCGCCCGGCGCGGCGCACTACCTGGCCAGCGCCATCGACCGGGCGGCGCTGCCGTCGGTGGTCGGCACCGTCGCCGGCGACGACACCCTGCTGCTGATCGCCCGCGAACCCCTGACCGGCGCCGAGCTCGCCGAAACAATCGAAAACCTGCGATAAACCCCCTCACCCCGGGTGAGGTAACAGAAGGAGAAATCATGTCCGAGCGCGTCATCCTCGCGTACTCCGGCGGCCTGGACACCTCGGTGGCCATCAGCTGGATCGGCAAGGAGACCGGCCGCGAGGTCGTCGCCGTCGCGATCGACCTCGGTCAGGGCGGTGAGGACATGGAGGTGGTGCGCCAGCGCGCCATCGACTGCGGCGCGGTGGAGGCCGTCGTCATCGACGCCCGCGACGAGTTCGCCGACGAGTACTGCCTGCCGACCATCCGCTCCAACGGCCTCTACATGGACCGCTACCCGCTGGTGTCGGCGATCAGCCGGCCGCTGATCGTCAAGCACCTGGTCGCCGCGGCCCGCGAGCACGGCGGCGGCATCGTCGCGCACGGCTGCACCGGCAAGGGCAACGACCAGGTCCGCTTCGAGGTCGGCTTCGCCTCGCTGGCGCCGGACCTGGACGTGCTGGCCCCGGTCCGCGACTACGCCTGGACCCGGGAGAAGGCCATCGCGTTCGCCGAGGAGAACGCCATCCCGATCAACGTCACCAAGCGCTCGCCGTTCTCCATCGACCAGAACGTCTGGGGCCGCGCGGTGGAGACCGGGTTCCTGGAGCACCTGTGGAACGCCCCCACCAAAGACGTCTACGACTACACCCAGGACCCGACGCTGAACTGGAACACCCCCGACGAGGTGATCATCAGCTTCGAGCAGGGCCGCCCGGTCGCCATCGACGGCCGCAAGGTCAGCGTGCTGGAGGCGATCGTCGAGCTCAACCGGCGCGCCGGTGAGCAGGGCGTGGGCCGGCTCGACGTGGTCGAGGACCGGCTGGTCGGGATCAAGAGCCGGGAGATCTACGAGGCGCCCGGCGCGATGGTGCTGATCACCGCGCACTCCGAGCTCGAGCACGTCACCCTGGAACGCGAGCTGGGCCGGTTCAAGCGGCACACCGACCAGAAGTGGGCCGAGCTGGCCTACGACGGCCTGTGGTTCTCGCCGCTCAAGCGCGCCCTGGAGACCTTTGTCGAGCACACCCAGGAGCACGTCTCCGGCGACATCCGGCTGGTGCTGCACGGCGGGCACATCGCGGTCAACGGCCGGCGCAGCTCGGAGTCGCTGTACGACTTCAACCTGGCCACCTACGACGAGGGCGACAGCTTCGACCAGTCCTCGGCCAAGGGCTTCGTGCACGTGCACGGGCTGAGCAGCAAGATCTCCGCGCAGCGGGACCTGGGGATCAAGTGAGCACCAACGAGGGGTCGCTGTGGGGCGGCCGGTTCTCCGACGGTCCGTCGGAGGCGCTGGCCGCGCTGAGCTGCTCCACGCACTTCGACTGGGTGCTGGCGCCGTATGACGTGGCCGCCTCCAAGGCGCACGCCGGCGTGCTGCATCGGGCCGGGCTGCTCACCGACCAGCAGCGCGACGGCCTGCTGGCCGGCCTGGACAGCCTGGGCGCAGACCTGGCCGACGGCAGCTTCGCGGCGCTGCCGACCGACGAGGACGTGCACGGCGCCCTGGAACGCGGCCTGATCGACCGGGTCGGCCCGGAGCTGGGCGGCCGGTTGCGCGCCGGCCGGTCCCGCAACGACCAGGTCGCCACGCTGTTCCGGATGTGGCTGCGCGACGCGGTGCGACGGGTCGCCGACGGGGTGCTGGAGGTGGTCGGCGCGCTGGCCGGCCAGGCCGCCGCGCACCCGGACGCCATCATGCCGGGCAAGACCCACCTGCAGTCCGCCCAGCCGGTGCTGCTGGCCCACCAGCTGCTCGCGCACGCCCACCCGCTGCTGCGTGACGTCGACCGGATCGCCGACTTCGACGACCGCACCGCGGTGTCGCCGTACGGCTCCGGCGCGCTGGCCGGCTCGTCGCTGGGCCTGAACCCCGACGCGATCGCCGCCGACCTCGGGTTCGCCCGCGCGGCCGAGAACTCCATCGACGCCACCGCCGCCCGCGACTTCGCCGCCGAGGCCGCCTTCATCTTCGCGATGATCGCGGTGGACCTGTCCCGGCTGGCCGAGGACATCATCATCTGGAGCACCACCGAGTTCGGTTACGTTCGGTTGCACGACGCCTGGTCGACCGGCAGCTCGATCATGCCGCAGAAGAAGAACCCGGACATCGCCGAGCTGGCCCGCGGCAAGTCCGGCCGGCTGATCGGCAACCTCACCGGGCTGCTGGCCACCCTCAAGGCCCAGCCGCTGGCCTACAACCGTGACCTGCAGGAGGACAAGGAGCCGGTCTTCGACTCGGTGGCCCAGCTGGAGCTGCTGGCCCCGGCGATGGCCGGCCTGGTCGGCACGCTGGCCTTCGACACCGACCGGATGGCCGAGCTGGCCCCGGCCGGCTACACCCTGGCCACCGACATCGCCGAGTGGATGGTCCGCCAGGGCGTGCCGTTCCGGGTCGCGCACGAGGCGGCCGGTGCGGCGGTCAAGGTCGCCGAGGGCCGCGGCGTCGGGCTCGACGCGCTGTCCGACGCCGACTTCGCCGCGATCGACCCGGCGCTGACCCCGGCGGTCCGCGAGGTGCTGACCGTGCAGGGTTCGGTGCGGTCCCGCAACGCCCGCGGCGGCACCGCCCCGGAGCGGGTCGCCGAGCAGCTGGCCGGCGTCGGCGCGGCGGTCGAGGAGTTGCGCATCCGGCTGAGCCGCTGACGGTGGACGTCGCGGCGGTCCTGGCGCGCGCCGAGCTGCTGGCCGAGCTGGGCCGGCACCACGAGGCCGCTGCCGTGCTGCGTGCCGGCCTGGCCGAGCGGCCCGAGGATGTCGAGCTGCTGACCGGGCTGGCGACCCTGGCGCTGGACGCCGGCGACCCGGTCACCGCCTACGGCTGCGCGACGGCCGCCCTCGAGCACGATCCGGCGGCCGGCGGCCCGGCGCTGCGGGTGCTGGCCCGGCTGAACCTGCTGGCCGGGGACCCCGACGCCGCCGTCGAGCTGGCCCACCGGGTGGTCGCGCAGGATCCGGCCGATCCGTCGGCGCACGCCCTGCTGGCCACCTGCCTGTCCCGCGGCGTCGGCCTCGGCGCGGGCAAACGCGCGGGACTGGCCGCGGTGGCACGGGTCGCCGAACTCGCGCCCGAGGACCCCGACCTGCTGCTGCAGGCCGCCCTCGCCGCCGAGCGGCTGTCCGAGCCCGACCTGGCCCGGCGGCTGGTGACCGCGGGACTGCAGGCCGACCCGGGCCACACCGAACTGGCCACCGCCAACGCCCGGCTGCGGGACTTCACCTCGGAGCGGGCGGCCGGGCTGACCCGGGTGCTGGCCTCCGATCCCACCGACCGGCAGGCCCGGCACGCCCTGTCCGAGGTGGTGTGGGGCACCCTGAGCCGGCTGGCCAGCGGGGTGTGGATCTACGCGGTCGCGCTGATGCTGCTCTCGGCCTGGACGCCGCCGGGCGTGCTGCGGTATCTGACCCCGCTGCTGATGGCACCGCTGCTGGTGCACTGGACCCGGCTGTTCGTCCGGCTGCGCCGGGTGCTGCCGGCCGGCTACCTGTCGAAACGCCTGTGGCGCAACCCGGTCGCGGTGGCCGGGGTGCTGCTGGCCGGGCTGGCCGCGCTGCTGGCCAGCATCACCCCGGTGCTGATCCGGCTGGCCTGGAACGCCGACGGGGTGCGGTTCGGCTACCGGGTGCTGGTCTCGGCGGTGCTGATCGCCGCCCTCGCGCATCTGCTGCTGGACCTTGGCCGAATTCGCCGCGGCGGCGACACCGACGTGGCCACCCACCTCGACGACCAGCAGGGCAACTGGGCGGTGTGGCTGCTGGGCCTGGGCCTGCCGATCGGCATCGGGTGGGCGTTCTCGGCGCTGGCGCGTCAGCCCGGCGCGCTGTGGTTCGCGCTGATGGTGCTGCTCATCGTGCTGGGAGTGCTGGGCCTGGAGGGGGCGGTCAAGATCGGCCGGCTGCCCCGCCCGGTGCGCTACAGGCTGATCATCGCCGCGCTGGCCGCGCTGCTCGTCGCCGGTTGCGGCTGGCTGGTCACCGTCTGCGCCGAGCGCGCGGCGGGCACCGAGTTCGTCTACACCGTCGGGCCGCTGTCGCCGGAGAACTTCCCCGGCCCGACGATCACCGTGCCGACCTTCAGCACGCCGGCATTCCGGTTTGACCCGCAGCCGCCGCCGGTCAGCACCCTGGGCGGTTAGCGGCCCCGGCCGCGCCGGAGGTAGTGCGCCAACTCGTCGAACGCGCCGTCGGTGTTGGCGAACTCGACGACATTGCGGGCCATCGTGAACCACGGTCCGGTGCTGGAGGACAGCGACGCCAGCGCCGCCCGCAGATCCGCCATGGTGATGCAGCGCGGTTCGCCGGCCAGCGAATCTGCCATCGCGCGCTGGGCCGCCGACCGGCACACCAGCGCGACGTCGGCCCCGGAGAACCCGGCGGTGCCCTCGACCACCGCGTCCAGGTCGATGCCCTCGATCGGCCGGCCGGCCAGGTGCGCGCGGATCAGTGCCGCCCGGGCCGGCTTGTCGGGCGGGGACACGAACAGCATCCGATCGAAGCGGCCCGGCCGGCGCAGCGCGGCGTCGAGGTCCCACGGGTGGTTGGTGGCGCCGACGACGAACACCCCCTCGTTGCGCGACACCGTGGCGTCGAGCTCGGTGAGCAGCCGGGTGACCAACTGGCGCAGCACACTCGCGCCGCGCAGCTGCGAGCGCTTCTGGCCGATCGCGTCGATCTCGTCGAAGAAGATGACCGCCGGCGCGGTGGCGCGGGCGGTGGCGAACAGCTCCTGCAACGCCGCCTCGGTGCCGCCGCTGGCCATCTCGACGATGTCCGGGACCCCGACCGGATAGAACCGGGCGCCGAGCTCCCCGGCGATCGCCGAGGCCAGAAACGTCTTGCCGCAGCCCGGCGGGCCGTAGAGCAGCAGCCCGCCGCCGGCCCCGGTGCCGTAGGCGCGGGCCAGCTCCGGGTTGCGCAGCGGCCCGATGAACGACAGCTCGATCGCCGCCTTCACCGTGTCCATCCCGGCCACATCGGTCATCCGGGTGCCGCTGCGGGGCGCCGGCCGGGCGGGTTCGGGGCCCGGGTCGCCGAGGTACTCGGGCCCGACGATGTCGCTCAACTCGGCCTCGGCGCGGCCCCAGTCGAATCCGGGGTCGCCGCCGGGTTCGGGGGGCTGCGGGGCGGCCGGCGGCGGTTCGGCGGCCAGCCGGGTGACCGCCGCGAGGACCTCGGCGTTGCCGGGGGAGATCCGCAGCGCCTCGACGGCATGGGCCAGCGCCTCGGCATGCCGGCCCCGCTCGCCCAGCAGCCGGCTCAGCCGCAGCCGCAACTCCAGCACGTCGGGGTAATCGGCGACGGTGGCGGCCAGTTTGTCGATGTCGGGGTCAGCGGACATCGGCCCGGCCGTGCGGTGCGGAAAAGCTCACCCGGTCAGTTTAGAAAGGGTGCCGGCAGCCGCGCGGCGGCAATCGGGATGCCGCCGCATTTTGAGCGATCGCTCAGCAAAACCGGCCTTGACCTGGCCGTACCCGGTGGACAAGGCTAGGTCACCATGACCGCGCGCCAGCAGACCATCGACCGATATATCCATGGGTTCCTGTCCAGTGATCACGACGCCATCCTGGGGTGCCTGACCGACGACGTCATCTGGCAGATCCACGGGGTGCGGACCACCCGCGGCAAGACGGAGTTCGACGAGGAGATCGAGAACCCGGAGTTCGCGGGCAGCCCGCTGATGAACGTCGACCGGATCATCGAGTCCGACGACGTCGTGGTGCTCACCGGCACCGGCGAGGGCATGCACCGGGTGGCCGGCCCGTTCCGATTCGCCTACAACAACATGTTCACCTTCCGCGGCGACCGGATCTGCCAGGTCGAGTCCTACGTCGTGCCGCTGGCGGGCTGACCGCGCTCAGCCCAGCTGCTCAGGCAGCTCCAATCAACGGGTCTCGGCGCCGGTGACCTCGTCGCGGCGGCGCCGCCGCTCGGTCCGCCGGCCGCGGTGATGGCTTCGCGGTGAACCTACGGTCTGACGGAGAACAATCGATGCGACTCTCTGCGGCGGTCCGGCCCTGGCTCGGCCTTGTCGCGATCGCGTTGGGGGTCGCGCTGATCGTGGTCGACACCACGATCGTGAACGTCATCGTGCCGTCGATCATCGCCGACATCCAGGTCAACTCCGTTCAGGCGCAGTGGGTTCAAGAGTCCTACGCGATCATCATGGCCGCGCTGCTGCTGTTGGTGGGCCGGGTCGCCGACATCGTCGGGGCCCGCCGGGTCTTCCTCATCGGTGTGCTGGTCTTCGGGGCGTCGAGCCTGCTGGCCGGCCTGGCCGGGTCCGGGCAGGTGCTGATCGCGGCGCGCTTCGCCCAGGGGGCGGCCGCGGCGATGATCCTGCCGACGTCCCTGTCACTGCTCAACGCCGCGTTCACCGGCAAGGCCCGCAATCAGGCCTTCGCGGTGTGGGGGTCGACCATCGGGGCGGCGGCCGCGGTGGGCCCGCTGCTGGGCGGCTGGCTGTCCGAACACCTGTCCTGGCGGTGGTCGTTCGGCATCAACATCCCGCTGGTGTGCATCATCCTCGCCGCATCGCTGGCCTTCCTGGACCGCTCACCCCGGGGCAGCGGGCGGGTTGACGTGTTCGGCGCGCTGCTGTCGGTGCTGGGTCTGGGGCTGCTGGCATTCGGGCTGATCGAGGGCCGGACCTACGGTTGGTGGCAGCTGCGTGCCCCGCTGGAGCTGGGTGGCTGGTCCTGGCGCAGTGGGCTGTCGCCGGTTCCGGTGGCGCTGCTGATCGCGGCGGTCGCCCTGGCCGGCTTCGCGGTCCGCCAGTGGATGCTGAGCACCGGCGCCGACCCGCAGCGCGCCCTGATGAACACCCGGCTGTACGCAATCGGTTCGTTTCGCAACGGCAACATCGCCACCCTGATCATCGGCGTCGGCGAATTCGGCATCGTCGCGGTGCTGCCGCTGTGGCTGCAGTTCACCCTCGACTACACCGCGGTGCAGGCCGGACTCGCTCTGGTGCCGATCGCGGTCGGCAGTCTGGTCGCCAGCGGGGCCAGCTTCGGCCTGGCCGACAAGGCTACGCCGCTGGTCCTGGTCCGGATCGGGCTGCTGCTGGAGGCGGCCGGGCTCGCCGCGCTGGCCCTGCTGGCCAGCACCTCGATGCCGTGGTGGCAGCTGGCCGCGGTGCTGTTCGTCTACGGCGTCGGCGTCGGGTTCGCCACTGCCCAGGTCACCAACGTGGTGCTCGGCGATGTGCCCGACACCGAATCGGGCCAGGCCTCCGGCATTCAGAGCGCCTTCCGTCAGCTCGGCTCGGCGCTCGGCATCGCCGTCATCACCACGACGTTCTTCAGCGTGCTGCAGTCCATGCTGAGCCGCAATCTGGGCCCGGTGCCGGGCTCGGAAACCTTCACTCGGGCGGTCACCGACAGCGCCGGCGCCGCGATCGGCGGGTTGGGCGCCAACCCGCAGACCGCGTTCGTCGCCGATGCGGCCCGCGACGCGATGACCCACGGCATCACCGTCGTCGGCTACTTCGCCGCCGGCATTCTGCTGGCCGGGCTCGCCGCCACCGCGTTCATTCGGGTCGGCGCCGGATCGCCGGGGGCCGCGCGGTCCCGCTGATCGGAGCGCCCGGCCGGAGCCCGGTGGCGCCGCCGGCCCCGAGCATCCGCGCTCAGCCCAGCTGCTCGGACAGCTCCAGCCAGCGGGTCTCGGCATCGGTGACCTGGTCCTCCAGCGCCCGCAACTGCGCGGTCAGGGACCCCAGCCCGACGTGATCGGACTGGTCGTGCTCGGCCAGCTGCTGGTGCTTGGCGGCGATCTTCTCGGCCAGCTTGACCAGTGACCGGTCGATCGACGCGATCTCCTTTTCCACCGCGCGCAGCTCGGCGCCGGACAGCCCGGCCGCCGGCGCCGGTGCCACCTGCCCGGTCCCGGTCGAGGGTCCCCGCGCGGCGGCCAGCGCCAGGTACTCCTCGATGCCGCCGGGCAGGTGCCGCAGCCGCCCGTCGAGCACCGCGAACTGCTGGTCGGTGACCCGCTCCAGCAGGTAGCGGTCGTGCGAGACGACGATCAGGGTGCCCGGCCAGGAGTCCAGCAGATCCTCGGTGGCGGTCAGCATGTCGGTGTCGACGTCGTTGGTCGGCTCGTCGAGGATCAGCACGTTGGGCTCCTCCAGCAGCGTCAGCATCAGCTGCAGCCGCCGGCGTTGCCCGCCGGAGAGCTCGCGGACCCGGGTGGACAGCTGGGCCCGGTCGAACCCGAGCCGCTCCAGCAGCTGGGTCGGGGTCGTTTCCTTGCCGTCCACGGTGTAGTCGGTGCGCAGCCGCCCGACCACCTCGCGGACCAGGTCGTCCTCCACCTCGGCGAGCACCCCGGCCTGCTGGTCGAGCACCGACAGCCGCACCGTCTTGCCGCGCTTGACCCGGCCCGACGACGGCGGCACCGTCCCGGCGATCAGGCCGAGCAGCGTCGACTTGCCCGCCCCGTTGGCCCCCAGGATCCCGGTGCGCTCGCCGGGGGCGATCCGCCACTCGATGTCGCGCAGCACGATGCGGCCGTCGAAGGCGACCGACGCGTCCAGCAGGTCGATGACGTCCTTGCCGAGCCGGGCGGTGGCCAGCTTGGCCAGCTCGACGCCGTTGCGGATCGGCGGCACGTCGGCGATCAGGGCGTTGGCGGCGTCGATCCGGAACTTCGGTTTGGAGGTGCGCGCCGGGGCGCCTCGGCGCAGCCAGGCCAGCTCCTTGCGCATCAGGTTCTGCCGCTTGGCCTCGCTGGCCGCGGCGATCCGGTCGCGTTCCACCCGCTGCAGCACATACGCCGCGTAGCCACCGTCGAACGGTTCGACGATGCCGTCGTGCACCTCCCAGGTGACGGTGGCGATCTCGTCGAGGAACCAGCGGTCGTGGGTGACCAGCAGCAGCCCGCCGGTGTTGCGCGGCCACCGGGTCTTCAGATGCCCGGCCAGCCAGGTGATGCCTTCGACGTCGAGGTGGTTGGTCGGCTCGTCCAGTGCCAGCACGTCCCAGTCCTCGATCAGCAGCGCGGCCAACTGCACCCGGCGGCGCTGCCCGCCCGAGAGCGTGCCGATCCGGGCGTGCCAGCCGATGTCGGCGACCAGACCGGCCACCACGTCGCGGATCCGGGCTTCCCCGGCCCACTCGTGCTCGGCGCGGTCGCCGACCAGCACGCCGGCCACGGTGGCGTCGTCGTTGAGGATGTCGGCCTGCGCCAGCGCCCCGACGCGCAACCCGCCGCGCCGGGTGACCCGGCCGCCGTCCGGGGTGATCGCCCCGGTCAGCATGCCCATCAGCGACGATTTGCCGTCGCCGTTGCGCCCGACGATGCCGATCCGGTCGCCGTCGTCGATCCCGAGGGACACCGCGTCGAACACGACCCGGGTCGGGTATTGCAGGTGTAGGGCTTCGGCGCCAAGCAGATGTGCCATCGAGGCCCGACCCTAGCGGGGCTGCCCGGATGACCGCAGTTCGGTCCGGGCGGCTGTGCCACAATCGCGGGGCAACGTCGGTTCGCTACGTCATGGCAGGGGAATCTGGATGCATCTGAGTCTTTCGGCGGTGACACGGCCGGTTGAGCGTCTGATGGCGACCGCCCAGAACGGGCTGGAGGTGTTGCGCCTGGGTGGTCTGGAGACCGGCGCGGTGCCCTCGCCGGTCCAGATCGTCGAGAGCGTTCCGATGTACAAGCTGCGGCGGTACTTCCCGCCGGACAGCCGCCCCGGGGCCACCCCGGTCGGACCGCCGGTGCTGATGGTGCACCCGATGATGATGTCGCCGAACATGTTCGACGTGACCCGCGACGAGGGCGCGGTCGGCATCCTGCACGCCGCCGGCCTGGACCCGTGGGTGATCGACTTCGGCGAGCCGGACAAGGTGGAGGGCGGCATGCGCCGCAACCTGACCGATCACATCGTCGCGCTGTCCGAGGCGGTGGACACCGTCAAGAAGACCACCGGCAGCGACGTCCACCTGGCCGGCTACTCCCAGGGCGGGATGTGGGCCTACCAGGTCGCGGCCTATCGCCGCAGCAAGGACCTGGCCAGCGTCATCACCTTCGGCTCGCCGGTGGACACCCTGGCCGCGCTGCCGATGAACATTCCGCCGAACATCGCGGCGGTCGGCGCGGACTTCATGGCCGAGCACGTCTTCAACCACCTCGACATCCAGGGCTGGATGGCGCGGATCGGCTTCCAGATGATGGACCCGATCAAGACCGCCAAGGCCCGGCTGGACTTCCTGATGCAGCTGCACGACCGCGAGGCGCTGCTGTCGCGCGAGCAGCAGCGCCGGTTCCTGGATTCCGAGGGCTGGATCGCCTGGTCCGGCCCGGCGATCGCGGAGCTGCTCAAGCAGTTCATCGCGCACAACCGGATGATGACCGGCGGGTTCGCCATCAACGGCCAGCTGGTCACCCTGACCGACATCAACTGCCCGATCCTGGCGTTCGTGGGCGAGGTCGACGACATCGGCCAGCCGGTCGCGGTGCGCGGCATCCGCCGGGCGGCCCCCAACGCCGACGTCTACGAGACGATGCTGCGCGCCGGGCACTTCGGTCTGGTGGTCGGGTCGAAGGCCGCGCAGATCACCTGGCCGACGGTCGCGGACTGGGTGCGTTGGCAGTCCGGGCAGGGCCCCAAGCCGGTCAACGTGGACCTGATGGGCGAGCACCCCGACGCCGGGGAGAAGGGCGTGCCGCTGGCCGCCCGCCTGATCACCGGCCTCGGTGGCGCCTCCGAGGTGGCGCTGTCGGTCGCCAAGACCGCCGCCGACGCCGTCGTCGCGACCAACCGCTCGGTGCGCACGATGGCCGTCGAGACGGTGCGGACGCTGCCTCGACTGGCCCGGCTGGGGCAGATCAACGACCACACCCGGATCTCGCTGGGCCGGATCCTGTCCGAGCAGGCGCACGCCACCCCGGGCGGGGAGTTCCTGCTGTTCGACGGCCGGGTGCACACCTACGAGGCGGTCGATCGCCGGATCGACAACGTGGTGCGCGGCCTGATCTCGGTCGGGGTCCGTCAGGGCGACCGGGTCGGTGTGCTGATGGAGACCCGGCCCAGCGCGCTGGTCGCGATCACCGCGCTGTCGCGGCTGGGCGCCGTCGCGGTGCTGATGTCGCCGGACGGGGACCTGGCCGAGGCGGCCAAGCTCAGCGGCGTCGCGGAGGTCCTCACCGATCCGGCGAACCTGGACCGGGCCCGCGCGCTGCCGGTGCAGGTGCTGGTGCTCGGCGGCGGTGAACACCGCGACCTGCGGCTGCCCGCCGGCACCGACGTCATCGACATGGAGCAGATCGACCCGGACACCATCGACCTGCCCGGCTGGTACCGGCCCAACCCGGGCCTGGCCCGCGACCGCGCGTTCGTCGCGTTCAGCCGGGTCAGCGGCAAGCTGGTGGCCAAGGAGATCACCAACCACCGGTGGGCGCTGTCGGCCTTCGGCACCGCCTCGACGGCGTCGCTGGACCGCAACGACACGGTGTACTGCCTGACCCCGCTGCACCACCAGTCCGGCCTGCTGGTCGCGCTCGGCGGTGCCGTCGTCGGCGGCGCCCGGATCGCGCTGTCCCGGGGGTTGCAGCCGGACCGGTTCGTCCAGGAGGTGCGCCAGTACGGCGTCACGGTGGTCTCTTACACCTGGGCGATGCTCGGCGAGGTCATCGACGATCCGGGCTTCTCCCTGCACGGCAACCATCCGGTCCGGCTGTTCATCGGTTCGGGCATGCCGACCGGGCTGTGGAACCGGGTCACCGAGGCGTTCGCCCCGGCGCACGTCGTCGAGTTCTTCGCCACCACCGACGGGCAGGCCGTGCTGGCCAACGTCGCCGGCGCCAAGATCGGCTCGAAGGGCCGCCCGCTGCCCGGCGGCGGGCAGATCGAGCTGGCCGCCTACGACGCCGACGCGGACCTGATCCTGGAGGCCGACGACGGCTTCGTCCGGCACGCCGAACCCGACGAGGTCGGGGTGCTGCTGGCCCGGCCGCGCGGCCCGGTCGACCCGGGCGCCTCGGTCCGGCGCGGCGTGTTCGCCCCGGCCGACACCTGGGTGGCGACCGAGTCGCTGTTCCGCCGCGACGCCGACGGCGACTTCTGGCTGGTCGGGACCCGCAACGGGGTCATCCACACCGCGCGCGGCCCGGTCTTCGGCGACAGCATCACCGACCTGGTCGGCGGGATCGGTGCGGTCGACCTGGCCGTCAGCTACGGCGTCGGGACCCCGGCCGGTGATCTGGCGGTGACCGCGCTGACCCTGCGGCCCGGCGCGTCGATCACCGCCGCGGACCTGCGCGAGGCACTGTCGACGCCGGTGGTCGGCGTGCCGCCGGACCTGGTGCACGTGGTGGACGCGCTGCCGCTGTCGGCGACCTACCGGCCCGAGTCCGGGAAGTTGCGTGCGGCGGGCCTGCCCAAGGCCGGCAGGCAGGCCTGGCACCTGGATGCCGAGACCGGTGAGTATGTCCGGCTGACCGCGGCGGTGCGGACCGCGCTGGCCGCCGAGCCCGCGGCGCCGCTGTAACGACACCCGAACTTCGGCCGACACCGCTGTTAGAGTCGCCGGGGAGCTACGCACCCGGGCAGCGCCGAGATTAGGAGACGGACACGTGTCTTCCCGCAGCATGGTGCCGTCGGACGGCATGCGCTGGCGGCGGGCGGCCGCCGCGGCAGGCGCCGCCCTGGCCCTGGTCGGCGGCGCGCTGAGCCTGGCCCCGGTCGCCGGTGCCGACGTCCTGGACGAACTGGCCGAGCAGTACTCCACCGGCGCGGGCGCCGGGCAGGTCGCCAACCTGGTCAGCACCTCGATGAACCTGCGCACCCAGGGCTACCGGCCGCGGCCGGGCGACCTGGCGGCGATCAAGGCGGCCCTGGACAAGCGACCCAATCAGGCGCCGCTGGTGGCGGCGCTGCAGAACGCGGTGGCCTACCAGGCCAAGAAGCAGCGGCAGCTCGGCGGTGACGGGGGCGCCCCGCCGGTGGTCATCGGCGGCAGCCCCGGCAGCATCAACACCCAGGCGCCGGGTGGCAACTGGGTGCCGGGCAACCCGATGATCGACAACGACAGCCCCTTCCCGATGCCCGGACGGAGCTGACGTGCTGGACCCGACACTGCTTGAGCTGCTGGTCTGCCCGCAGGATCGCGGACCGCTGCGCTACGCCGAAGCCGAGGCGATCCTCTACAACCCGCGACTGCGGCGCGCCTACCGCATTGACGACGGTATCCCGGTGCTGCTGATCGACGAGGCCCGCGACGTCGGCGACGACGAGCACGCCCGGCTGACGGCCGCGTCCTAGCGGGCCGACTCGCCGGCGTCGGGTACCCCGGCGTCATGGACCTCGGCGTCGTGGACCTCGGCGTCGTAGAAAATTGCCAGCCGGTCGATCCGCCACAGCTGGCCGTAGCCGATCAGCGTGGCGCCGAACACCGTCGGCCAGATCCGGTAGCTGACCAGGCCCCAGCCGAGCAGCCCCGCCCCGGTCAGCCCGCCCACCAGCCAGCACCGTTGCGCGAACCCGAACCCGGCGGGCATCGCCGTGCGGTCCCGGGCCCAGCGCTGCTCGCCGAAGATCCCCTTCGACGACCACGCGGTCGGGGTGTGCACCGCCGGGAACACCCGCGGGTTGGCCCACAGCCACACCGCGACCGCCGCCACCGGCAGCAGCGCCCACCAACCGATCCAGGCCCGGCTCCAGATCGCCAGCACCACCAGCGGGATTGCCGCGAACCGGGTCCAGACGCTCCACGGGTTGGCGTGCCGGGCCCAGGTCCGGTCGTCGGGTGACATCGCCGCGAGTACCCGGTCGGTGAACTTCATGTCCCCGATTGTCCTCGCGCGCGGCCGCCGCCGGCCGGGTCTGACTCGGGCAGGGCAGAATGCCGGTGATGGACGTCGATGCCCTGGCCGCGGCCCCCGATGCGGTGGCCCGGCGCGTGCTGGGCGCGACGCTGCGCGGGCGCGGGGTCGCCGGGGTGATCGTCGAGGTGGAGGCCTACGGCGGGGTGCCCGACGGGCCGTGGCCGGACCCCGCGGCGCACTCCTATCGCGGCCCGACCGGCCGCAACGCGGTGATGTTCGGGCCGGCCGGCCGGCTCTACACCTACCGCAGCCACGGCATTCACGTCTGCGCCAATGTGGCCGGCGGCCCGGACGGCGTCGCCGCCGCGGTGCTGATCCGGGCCGCGGTCATCACCGCGGGTGTCGAGCTCGCCCGGGAGCGCCGCGGGCTGCGTGCCGATGCCGCGCTGGCCCGCGGCCCGGGCAACCTGTGCGCGGCGCTGGGCATCACCATCGACGACAACGGCGTCGACCTGTTCGACCCGGACGCGCCGATCCGGCTGGAGCTGGCGGTGCCCGCCGATGCGGTGCTGGCCGGGCCGCGGGTGGGGGTGAGCAAGGCCGTCGACCGGCCCTGGCGGTTCTGGCTGCCCGGGATCTCCGCCGTCTCGGCCTACCGGCGCAGCCCCCGGGCCCCGGCGCCACCCGAGCCCTAACCACCCCATCCCCGCCCCTCCTTCCCCACCCCCCTTTCCCCGCCCCCATTCCCGCGAGCGCTCATCCTGGTACGCCCCGGCGCGGCGTGTCGCGTGCACAGCTGCACGCTGGGCATCCCGGATGCCGCGGGATCGGGGGCGATGCGCGAAGATCACCCCATGACGATTCTCGACGAGCTGAACTGGCGCGGCCTGATTGCCCAGTCCACCGACATCGACGCACTGGCCGCCGAGATCGCCCGCGGCCCGTTGACGGTCTACGCCGGCTTCGACCCGACCGCACCGAGCCTGCACGCCGGGCACCTGGTGCCGCTGCTGGCGCTGCGCCGCTTCCAGCGCGCCGGCCATCGGCCGATCGTGATGGCCGGCGGGGCGACCGGACTGATCGGTGACCCGCGCGACGTGGGGGAGCGCAACCTGCATTCCGGCGACGTGGTCGCGCAGTGGGCCGAGAAGATCCGCGGGCAGCTGGAGCGGTTCGTCGACTTCGACGACTCGCCGACGACCGCGGTGATCGAGAACAACCTGAACTGGACCGCCGAGCTGTCGGCCATCGAGTTCCTGCGCGACCTGGGCAAGCACTTCTCGGTGAACGTGATGCTCGACCGGGACACCATCCGGCGCCGGCTGGACGGCGACGGGATCTCCTACACCGAGTTCAGCTACATGCTGTTGCAGGCCAACGACTACGTCCAGCTGCACCGGCGGTACGGCTGCCGGCTGCAGATCGGAGGCTCGGATCAGTGGGGCAACATCATCGCCGGGGTCCGGCTGGTCCGGCAGGTGTGCAGCGAATCGGTGCATGCGCTGACGGTGCCGCTGGTGACCGCCAGCGACGGCACCAAGTTCGGTAAGTCCACCGGCGGCGGCAGCCTGTGGCTGGACCCGGAGATGACCAGCCCGTACGCCTGGTACCAGTACTTCATCAACACCGCCGACGCCGACGTGGTCCGCTACCTGCGCTGGTTCACCTTCCTGGGCGCCGACGAGCTCGGCGAGCTCGCCGAGGCGACCGAGCAGCGTCCGCACGAGCGGGCCGGGCAACGCCGGCTGGCCCGGGAGCTGACCACGCTGGTGCACGGCGAGCAGGCCACCCGGCAGGTCGAGCTGGCCAGCCAGGCGCTGTTCGGCCGGGCCGAGCTGACCGACCTCGACGAGCCCACCCTGGCGGCCGCGCTGCGTGAGGCCGGCGGCGACCAGGTCGCCGAGGTGTCCGCCGGCGAGCCGCCGACGATCGTCGATCTGCTGGTGTCCACCGGGCTGTCGGCGAGCAAGGGCGCGGCCCGGCGCACCATCGCCGAGGGCGGGGTGTCGGTGAACAACGCCCGGATCGCCACCGAGGACTGGGCGCCGGCGCCGACGGACTACCTGCACGGCCGCTGGCTGGTGCTGCGCCGCGGCAAGCGGGCCGTCGCGGGCGCGCAGCTCGGCGGGAGCACTGCGGGCGCCTAAAACCAGCGTTGACCAGGCGATTTGACTCCTTGTTTGCAACGACGTAACTTATTGCACGTCGCCGCGACAACGGCAAGCCGGAGCCGCGACGAACTCCCTCGGGAAAACCCTGGACATCCAGGAAGTTCCCCCAGTCCGCACTCAGCGAAGCGGCTTAAATGCCGCGGACTTCGTGCGCGCTGGACAGGGGTCTGTTGTTTGAGAACTCAATAGTGTGTTTGGTGGTTTTTGTTTGTTGTTTTTTGCCACGTTTTGATACCCCCGTGTTGGGGCGTGGCTTTTTTTGATGCCAGTTTTTGGTGTCTTGCTTTGGTCAAATGTTTTTCTGATTGAAGATTGCCGGCTGTTTTGCCGGGGTTTTTGTTTGGAGAGTTTGATCCTGGCTCAGGACGAACGCTGGCGGCGTGCTTAACACATGCAAGTCGAACGGAAAGGCCCTTCGGGGTACTCGAGTGGCGAACGGGTGAGTAACACGTGGGTGATCTGCCCTGCACTCTGGGATAAGCCTGGGAAACTGGGTCTAATACCGGATATGATCATGCGCCTCATGGTGTGTGGTGGAAAGCTTTTGCGGTGTGGGATGGGCCCGCGGCCTATCAGCTTGTTGGTGGGGTAATGGCCTACCAAGGCGACGACGGGTAGCCGGCCTGAGAGGGTGACCGGCCACACTGGGACTGAGATACGGCCCAGACTCCTACGGGAGGCAGCAGTGGGGAATATTGCACAATGGGCGCAAGCCTGATGCAGCGACGCCGCGTGGGGGATGACGGCCTTCGGGTTGTAAACCTCTTTCAGTACCGACGAAGCGCAAGTGACGGTAGGTACAGAAGAAGCACCGGCCAACTACGTGCCAGCAGCCGCGGTAATACGTAGGGTGCGAGCGTTGTCCGGAATTACTGGGCGTAAAGAGCTCGTAGGTGGTTTGTCGCGTTGTCCGTGAAAACTCACAGCTTAACTGTGGGCGTGCGGGCGATACGGGCAGACTAGAGTACTGCAGGGGAGACTGGAATTCCTGGTGTAGCGGTGGAATGCGCAGATATCAGGAGGAACACCGGTGGCGAAGGCGGGTCTCTGGGCAGTAACTGACGCTGAGGAGCGAAAGCGTGGGGAGCGAACAGGATTAGATACCCTGGTAGTCCACGCCGTAAACGGTGGGTACTAGGTGTGGGTTCCTTCCTTGGGATCCGTGCCGTAGCTAACGCATTAAGTACCCCGCCTGGGGAGTACGGCCGCAAGGCTAAAACTCAAAGGAATTGACGGGGGCCCGCACAAGCGGCGGAGCATGTGGATTAATTCGATGCAACGCGAAGAACCTTACCTGGGTTTGACATGCACAGGACGCCGGCAGAGATGTCGGTTCCCTTGTGGCCTGTGTGCAGGTGGTGCATGGCTGTCGTCAGCTCGTGTCGTGAGATGTTGGGTTAAGTCCCGCAACGAGCGCAACCCTTGTCTCATGTTGCCAGCACGTAATGGTGGGGACTCGTGAGAGACTGCCGGGGTCAACTCGGAGGAAGGTGGGGATGACGTCAAGTCATCATGCCCCTTATGTCCAGGGCTTCACACATGCTACAATGGCCGGTACAAAGGGCTGCGATGCCGTGAGGTGGAGCGAATCCTTTAAAGCCGGTCTCAGTTCGGATCGGGGTCTGCAACTCGACCCCGTGAAGTCGGAGTCGCTAGTAATCGCAGATCAGCAACGCTGCGGTGAATACGTTCCCGGGCCTTGTACACACCGCCCGTCACGTCATGAAAGTCGGTAACACCCGAAGCCGGTGGCCTAACCCCTTGTGGGAGGGAGCTGTCGAAGGTGGGATCGGCGATTGGGACGAAGTCGTAACAAGGTAGCCGTACCGGAAGGTGCGGCTGGATCACCTCCTTTCTAAGGAGCACCATTTGTTGCCCCGATAATTTTGGGGTTCCCCCGCCCCCGTCACAGTGACGGAATCGTGTGGTGGTTGGGATATGTGCCCGGCGCCTGTAGTGGGTGTTCGGGTGGGTGCGCAACAAACATTTCAAGATTTTTTCTTGGCCGGAGTTCGGGGTTTTATCGCTTCGGTGTCACCAGACACACTGTTGGGTCCTGAGGCAACAGGCTCGCAGGCCGGCCCCGTTGGGGGTTGGTGCTGGCTTCTGATGTTCTCGCCTGGCCGGGTTTGTCTCCGGTGTTGTGGGTGAGGATTGTTGGGGGTTTTTGTTGTCGCCCTGCTTGGTGGTGGGGTGTGGTGTTTGATTTGTGGATAGTGGTTGCGAGCATCAAGCCGCACGCGTTTGGTTTCTGGCCTGTTGTGGTCGGGGGCCGGCTGATTCGTCCTCTGTTGTGGGGTCGGGTTGGTGGTGTGTGGTTTGTTGTAGTGTGATTTTTTCTCATTTTTTGGTTTTTTGTGTTGTAAGTGTTTAAGGGCGCATGGTGGATGCCTTGGCACTGGGAGCCGATGAAGGACGTGGGAGGCTGCGATATGCCTCGGGGAGCTGTCAACCGAGCTGTGATCCGAGGATTTCCGAATGGGGAAACCCGGCACGAGTTATGTCGTGTCACCCAACGCTGAATGTATAGGCGTTGGGGGGGAACGCGGGGAAGTGAAACATCTCAGTACCCGTAGGAAGAGAAAACAAAAGTGATTCCGTTAGTAGTGGCGAGCGAACGCGGAGGATGGCTAAACCGTGTGCATGTGATACCCGGCGGGGGTTGTGTGCGCGGTGTTGTGGGGCGTTTCTTCTTCAGTCCGCCGACTGGAGCGGGAGTGAGAAATCATTGTGTTAGTCGAAGTGGCCTGGGATGGTCTGCCGTAGACGGTGAGAGCCCGGTAGGCGAAAACATGATGACTCCCGTGGAATGTTCCCCGAGTAGCAGCGGGCCCGTGGAATCTGCTGTGAATCTGCCGGGACCACCCGGTAAGCCTGAATACTTCTCAGTGACCGATAGCGGATTAGTACCGTGAGGGAATGGTGAAAAGTACCCCGGGAGGGGAGTGAAATAGTACCTGAAACCGTGCGCTTACAATCCGTCAGAGCCTTCCACTTTGTGGTGGGGTGATGGCGTGCCTTTTGAAGAATGAGCCTGCGAGTCAGGGGCATGTCGCGAGGTTAACCCGGGTGGGGTAGCCGTAGCGAAAGCGAGTCTGAATAGGGCGTATCCCCGTGAGGGGTGTAGTGGCATGTTCTGGACCCGAAGCGGAGTGATCTACCCATGGCCAGGGTGAAGCGCGGGTAAGACCGCGTGGAGGCCCGAACCCACTTAGGTTGAAGACTGAGGGGATGAGTTGTGGGTAGGGGTGAAAGGCCAATCAAACTCCGTGATAGCTGGTTCTCCCCGAAATGCATTTAGGTGCAGCGTCACATGTTGCGTGCTGGAGGTAGAGCTACTGGATGGCCGATGGGCCCTACTAGGTTACTGACGTCAGCCAAACTTCCGAATGCCGGTACGTGTAAGTGTGGCAGTGAGACGGCGGGGGATAAGCTCCGTGCGTCGAGAGGGAAACAGCCCAGATCGCCGGCTAAGGCCCCTAAGAGTGTGCTAAGTGGAAAAGGATGTGCAGTCGCTTAGACAACCAGGAGGTTGGCTTAGAAGCAGCCACCCTTGAAAGAGTGCGTAATAGCTCACTGGTCAAGTGATTGTGCGCCGATAATGTAGCGGGGGCTCAAGCACACCGCCGAAGCCGCGGCAATACCTGTATGGGTATTGGGTAGGGGAGCGTCCTGCATCCGGTGAAGCAGCCGTGTGAACGAGCTGTGGAGGGTGTGGGAGTGAGAATGCAGGCATGAGTAGCGATAAGGCAAGTGAGAACCTTGCCCGCCGAAAGACCAAGGGTTCCTGGGCCAGGCCAGTCCTCCCAGGGTGAGTCGGGACCTAAGGCGAGGCCGACAGGCGTAGTCGATGGACAACGGGTTGATATTCCCGTACCCGTGTGTGAGCGTCCCTGATGAATCATCGGTACTAACCATCCAAAAGGTGGCTGACTTCTCTTTCGGGAGTTGCGGTCGCCGGCTGCGTGGGACCTTCGGTGGTAGTAGTCAAGCGATGGGGTGACGCAGGAAGGTAGCCGTACCAGTCAGTGGTTGTACTGGGGTAAGCCTGTAGGACGACATCTAGGCAAATCCGGATGTCATATGTCTGAGAGGTGACGCATAGCCGATTGAGGCGAATTCGGTGATCCTATGCTGCCAAGAAAAGCCTCTAGCGAGTGCACACACGGCCCGTACCCCAAACCAACACAGGTGGTCAGGTAGAGAATACTAAGGCGTACGAGTGAACTATGGTTAAGGAACTCGGCAAAATACCCCCGTAACTTCGGGAGAAGGGGGACCCACACACCGTCAACACCCTTGCGGTGGGCAGCGGTAGTGGGTGGCACAAACCAGTGAGAAGCGACTGTTTACTAAAACACAGGTCCGTGCGAAGTCGCAAGACGATGTATACGGACTGACGCCTGCCCGGTGCTGGAAGGTTAAGAGGACCGGTTAGCAGAACTTGTTCTGCGAAGCTGAGAATTTAAGCCCCAGTAAACGGCGGTGGTAACTATAACCATCCTAAGGTAGCGAAATTCCTTGTCGGGTAAGTTCCGACCTGCACGAATGGCGTAACGACTTCTCAACTGTCTCAACCATAGACTCGGCGAAATTGCACTACGAGTAAAGATGCTCGTTACGCGCGGCAGGACGAAAAGACCCCGGGACCTTCACTACAACTTGGTATTGATGTTCGGTACGGTTTGTGTAGGATAGGTGGGAGACTGTGAAACTCGCACGCCAGTGTGGGTGGAGTCATTGTTGAAATACCACTCTGATCGTATTGGACCTCTAACCTCGGACCGTATATCCGGTCCAGGAACAGTGCCTGGTGGGTAGTTTAACTGGGGCGGTTGCCTCCTAAAAAGTAACGGAGGCGCCCAAAGGTTCCCTCAACCTGGATGGCAATCAGGTGTTGAGTGTAAGTGCACAAGGGAGCTTGACTGCGAGACGTACATGTCAAGCAGGGACGAAAGTCGGGACTAGTGATCCGGCACCTCTGAGTGGAAGGGGTGTCGCTCAACGGATAAAAGGTACCCCGGGGATAACAGGCTGATCTTCCCCAAGAGTCCATATCGACGGGATGGTTTGGCACCTCGATGTCGGCTCGTCGCATCCTGGGGCTGGAGCAGGTCCCAAGGGTTGGGCTGTTCGCCCATTAAAGCGGCACGCGAGCTGGGTTTAGAACGTCGTGAGACAGTTCGGTCTCTATCCGCCGCGCGCGTCAGAAGCTTGAGGAAAGCTGTCCCTAGTACGAGAGGACCGGGACGGACGAACCTCTGGTATACCAGTTGTCCCACCAGGGGCATCGCTGGATGGCTACGTTCGGACAGGATAACCGCTGAAAGCATCTAAGCGGGAAACCTTCTCCAAGACCAGGCTTCTCACCCTCTAGGAGGGATAAGGCCCCCCGCAGACCACGGGATTGATAGGCCAGACCTATACGCACCGCAAGGTGTTCAGGGAACTGGTACTAACCGGCCGAAAACTTACAACACCCCCACCCCAAAAAGGGTGGCGGGAACAAAATGTAAGCCCAAAAAAATTGCAAGACACACTCTTGCCTCGCAACCACACCACAACCACAACACCACACCCCCCACCAAAAACAGCCCACACCGGGGACACCTAGGGGGCCGGCAGCAACCCACCCAGGGTTCGCGCCACCCCCACACCAGGGGTCACCGGAAAAGTGAATAGAGTTACGGCGGCCACAGCGGCAGGGAAACGCCCGGTCCCATCCCGAACCCGGAAGCTAAGCCTGCCAGCGCCGATGATACTGCCCAACAGGGTGGAAAAGTAGGACACCGCCGAACACACAAAACCCCCCGAGTAATCGGGGGGTTTTGTAATTCCCAGGGTATTCAACCGGAAATTCGGATGCGAATGTGCAGCGGAAATGCCGTGCGATCGGGGCGGTGGATTCCGGGCGTTTTGTCCGGGGATACCCGTGCCCCGTATCCTTGACGTCGGGGTTTCCCCAACTGGTTTTATCGAAAGGGCGCTGATGGGCGAGAACAGCCAGGGCGGCGATCGGCGCCCGGCCCGCGACGGTGCACCGCGACGGGCCGGCCAGGGCGCCGGCTTTCAGCGCGACCGCGGCCCGCAACGCGACCGTGGCCCGCAGCGGGACCGCGGCGGTCAGCGCGGCCGGGGACCGGCGCGTGCCGGCCGTCCCGGCGACGGCGGTGCCCGCGGCCCCCGCCCCGAGCAGGACGGACAGGCCGACGGTCCGCGGATCCCGGCGGAGATCGAGGCCGGCCAGCTCGCGCCGGAGGTCCGTCGGGAACTGAGCACCCTGAGCAAGTCCACCGCCGACACCATCGCCCGGCATCTGGTGGCCGCGGGCAACCTGCTCGACGAGGACCCCGAGGCCGCGCTGGCGCACGCCCAGGCCGCACGCACCCGGTCCGGCCGGATCGCCGCGATCCGGGAGGCCGTCGGGATCGCCGCCTACCACTGCGGTGACTGGAACCAGGCCCTCGCCGAGTTCCGCGCCGCCCGGCGAATGGGCAGCAAATCCATGCTGCTGCCGCTGATCGCCGACTGTGAACGCGGCGTCGGCCGGCCGGAGAAGGCCATCGAGCTGTCCCGCAGCCCGGAGGCCGCCGAGCTGACCGGCGAGGACGCCGACGAGCTGCGGATCGTGGTCGCCGGCGCCCGCGCGGACCTGGGCCAGCTCGAGCAGGCCCTGGCCGTGCTCGGCTCGCCGCAGCCGGACCCGGCCGCCGTCGGCTCGACCGCCGCCCGGCTGAACTACGCCTACGCCGACACCCTGCTGGCCCTGGACCGCACCGCCGAGGCGCTGCAGTGGTTCCTCAACGCCGCGCGCGCCGACGTCGATGGCCTCACCGACGCCGAGGACCGGATCAGCGAGCTGTCCTGAGGTGCGCACCTTCGCCGACGTCTTCGACTGCTTGCTGCTGGATCTCGACGGCACCGTGTTCTGCGGTCATCTGCCCACCCCGGGCGCGTGCGATACGCTGGCGGATTTCCCGGCCCGTTCGCTGTGGGTGACCAACAACGCCTCCCGCAACGCCGGCCAGGTCGCCGCGCACCTGGCCTCGATGGGCTTTCACGCCGACCCCGCCGACGTCGTCACCAGCGCGCAGGCCGCCGCGACGCTGCTGGCCGACCAATTGCCCGGCGGGGCCCGGGTGCTGGTCGTCGGCAGCGCGGCCCTGGCCGGCGAGATTGCCGCCGTCGGCCTCACCGCGGTCCGCGGCTTCGACGACGGCCCGGTCGCCGTCGTGCAGGGGTATTCCGCCGACATCTGCTGGGCCGACCTGGCCGAGGCCGCCCTGGCGATCGGGGCCGGTGCGCGCTGGGTCGCGACCAACACCGATCTGACCCTGCCGTCGGACCGCGGGCTGCTGCCCGGCAACGGCGCGCTGGTGGCGGCGCTCGCCGCGGCGACCGGCGCCGACCCGCTGGTGGCCGGCAAGCCCGACCCCGGCCTGATGCGGGCGGCCCTGCGCCGCGGTGATTTCGCCGCGCCGCTGGTGGTCGGCGACCGGCTCAACACCGACATCGCCGGCGCCAACGCCGCCGGCCTGCCCAGCCTCGCGGTGCTGACCGGGGTGCTCGACCCGATGCAGCTGGTGTCCGCGATCCCGGCCGAGCGCCCCGACTACCTGGCCCACGATCTGCGTGGGCTCCGCGGCCCGGTCGAGCAGGCCAAGATCGGCCCGCAGCCGGGCTGGCGGACCGAGCGCGACGGCGACACCGTCACCCTGTTGGCCGGCGGGCAACCCGACCCGGACGGTCTGGCCGCGGTGCGGGTGGTTGCCCACGCGCTGTGGGCGGCCGCCGACGCCGGGGCGCCGGCCACCGTGGCGGCCGGCGACGAGGTGGCCGCGGCCGCGCTGCGTCGCTGGTCACTGGCATCCTGACGGCCGGTTCGGGTCATCGACTAGCGTTAGTGCCGACATGAGTACCGATCCGGACCAGATTCGCGGGCAGGTCGCCGAGCTGTTGGCCGAGCTGCCCGACGTCGACACCGCGCAGTCCAGCGACGCCGACATCGACGAATTGGCCGGCCGGCTCGAGGCGGCCCACGAACTTCTGGTCGCGGCCCTGGAATCGGTCGAGAAGGGTTGATCGGTGTGACCCGACGCGCCCGCGTCGACGCCGAACTCGTGCGTCGGGGACTGGCCCGGTCCCGCCAGCAGGCCGCCGAACTGATCGGCGCCGGGCGGGTCCGCATCGACGGCATGCCCGCGGTCAAACCGGCCACCGCGATCCCGATCGGCGCCGCGCTGACCGTCATCGACGGCGAACGCAGCTGGGTCTCGCGCGGCGCGCACAAGCTGATCGGCGCGCTCGATGCCTTCGGCATCGCCGTCGACGGCCGGCGCTGCCTGGACGCCGGGGCGTGCACCGGCGGCTTCTCCGAGGTGCTGCTGGACCGCGGCGCCCGCGAGGTGGTGGCCGCCGACGTCGGCTACGGCCAGCTGGCCTGGCCGGTGCGCTCCGATGACCGGGTGACGGTGCTGGAACGCACCAACGTTCGCGACCTGACCGCCGAGGCCATCGGCGGTCCGGTGGACCTGATCGTCGCCGACCTGTCCTTCATCTCGCTGGCCACCGTGCTGCCGGCACTGACCGGCTGCGCCGCACCGCACGCCGACATCGTGCCGATGGTCAAGCCGCAGTTCGAGGTCGGCAAGGGGCAGGTCGGGGCGGGCGGGGTGGTGCACGATCCGGCGCTGCGGGCCGCCGCGGTGCGCGCGGTCGCGGCCCGCGCCGCCGAACTGGGCTGGGGCACCGTGGCGGTCACCGCCTCACCGCTGCCCGGGCCGTCGGGCAACGTCGAGTATTTTCTGTGGTTGCGCAACGCGCAGGCCGCGGGTCCCGACGCGCTGCCGGCCGGCCCGGAGCTGGAATCCGCCGTCGAGACCGCCGTCGCCGAGGGACCGCAATGATGCCCGGGAAGGCTCTATGACCACCGAACGCAGCGTCCTGCTCGTCGTCCACACCGGCCGGGAGGCGGCCACCGATGTCGCCCGCCACGTTGAGAGGGTGCTGGGCGAGCACGGCATCGAAATGCGGCTGCTGTCCCCGGGAGTGGTCGACGGCAGCGTCACCGCGCCGACCGAGGCGCAGCCCAATCCGGCCGCCGGTGCCGAGCTGGTGCTGGTGCTCGGCGGCGACGGCACCTTCCTGCGGGCCGCCGAACTGGCCCGCACCGCCGGCATCCCGGTGCTCGGGGTCAACCTCGGCCGGATCGGGTTCCTGGCCGAGGCCGAGGCCGACGCCATCGACGCGGTGCTGGCCCGCGTCGTTCGGCGCGACTACCGGGTGGAGTCCCGGATGACCCTCGACGTCGCGGTCCGGCACCGCGGTGCGGTCATCGACCGGGGCTGGGCGCTCAACGAGGCCAGCCTGGAGAAGGGCTCCCGGCTCGGCGTGCTCGGCGTCGTCGTCGAGATCGACGGCCGGCCGGTCTCGACGTTCGGCTGCGACGGGGTGCTGGTGTCCACCCCGACCGGATCCACCGCCTACGCGTTCTCCGCCGGCGGCCCGGTGCTGTGGCCGGATCTGGAGGCCATCCTGGTGGTGCCCAACAACGCCCACGCGCTGTTCGCCCGGCCGATGGTGACCAGCCCGCTGGCCGGCATCGCCATCGAGGTCGAGGCGGGCGGTCACGATGCGGTGGTGTTCTGCGACGGGCACCGCGCCATGGTGGTGCCCGCCGGCGCCCGGCTCGAGGTCGCCCGCAGCGCCACCTCGGTGCAGTGGGCGCGGCTCGACAGCGCGCCGTTCACCGACCGGTTGGTGCACAAGTTCCGGCTGCCGGTGACGGGCTGGCGCGGTCAGTAGCGAGGGGATCAACGCAACGTGCTCGCCGAAATTCGCATCGAATCGCTCGGCGCCATCAAGGCCGCCGACGCCGAGTTCGACCGCGGCCTGACCGTGCTGACCGGTGAGACCGGCACCGGCAAGACGATGGTGGTGACCGGGCTGCACCTGCTCGGCGGGGCCCGCGCCGACGCCGACCGGGTCCGCTCGGGCGCCACCCGCGCGGTGGTGGAGGGCCGGTTCAGCACCGTCGAGGTGGACGACGCGCTGGCGGCCCGCGTCGATGCGATGCTGGCCGAGGCCGGCGCCGACCGCGACGACGACGGCAGCATCATCGCGATGCGCTCGGTCAACCGGGACGGGCCGTCCCGGGCCGCGCTGGGTGGCCGCAGCGTGCCGGCCAAGACCCTGGGCGGCTTCACCACCGAGCTGCTGACCCTGCACGGCCAGAACGATCAGTTGCGGCTGATGCGCCCGGAGCAGCAGCGCGCGGCGCTGGACCGCTACGCCGAGGCCGCCGCGCCGCTGGACCGCTACCGCCGGGCCCGGGCGGACTGGCGGGCCGCCCGCCGGGACCTGATCGAACGCACCGGCAAGGCCCGGGAGCTGGCGCAGGAGGCCGACCGGCTGCGGTTCGCGCTGACCGAGATCGACGCGGTGGCACCCGAGCCCGGCGAGGACGACGCCCTGGTCGCCGACATTCGCCGGCTCTCCGAACTCGACGCGCTGCGCGAGGCGGCCGCCACCGCCCGCGCCGCGCTGTCCGGGGACCCCGAGGATCCGGGCCCGGCCGGGGCGGCCGCGGCGATCGCGACGGCCCGGGCCGCGCTGGAGGGCACCGACGAGCCGGTGCTGGCCGGCCTGGGCGTCCAGCTCGGCGAGGCCCTGGCCGTGGTCGGGGAGGCGGGCCGGGAGATCGGTGACTATCTGGCCGGGCTGCCGTCGGACAACTCGACGCTGGAGACCAAGCTGGCCCGGCAGGCCGAGCTGCGGTCGCTGACCCGCAAGTACGCCGCCGACATCGACGGGGTGCTGGCCTGGGCCGCCGACGCGCGCGGCCGGCTGGCCGGGATGGACGTGTCCGAGGAGGCGCTGACCGCGCTGCGCAGCCGGGTCGGTGAGCTCGGTGCCCGGCTGGCCACCGCCGCCGTCGCGCTGACCAAGGCCCGCACCCGGGCCGCCACCGGGCTGGCCGTCGCGGTCACCGAGGAACTGTCCGGGCTGGCAATGTCCGATGCCGAGTTCACCGTCACGGTGTCGGCGCTCGGCCCGGCGCCCGACGATCCGGCGCCGCTGACGCTGCCCTCGGGCGAGCCGGTGCAGGCCGGCCCGGACGGCGTGGACCTGGTGGAGTTCGGGTTCACCGCACACCGCGGCAACACCGTGCTGCCGCTGGCCAAGAGCGCCTCCGGCGGCGAGTTGTCCCGGGTGATGCTGGCCCTGGAGGTGGTGCTTGCGGTGTCGACGGCCGGCACCACCATGGTGTTCGACGAGGTCGACGCCGGCGTCGGCGGCCGGGCGGCGGTGCAGATCGGCCGCCGGCTGGCCCGGCTGGCCCGCACCCACCAGGTCATCGTCGTCACGCACCTGCCGCAGGTCGCGGCCTACGCCGACACCCATCTGGTGGTCACCGCGGCCGGCGGCGGGGCCAGCGTGGTGCGCCGGCTCGACGCCGAGGAGCGGGTCGCCGAGCTGGCCCGGATGCTCGCCGGGCTGAGCGACTCCGACACCGGCCGGGCGCACGCCCGGGAGCTGCTGGAGGCGGCGCAGTCCGAGCGCTGAGAACCCCGGCCGGCGTGCCGGATCGTGTTGCAGATGTGACGCGATGTGACTTATGTGGCGTGTGATACGGCGCGCCTCCCCGATGAATTGGTGCCGAACCGACACAATCGGGCGTCATGAAGATGTCTGCGCTGCTCTCCCGGAATGCAGGTTCACGCCCAGGTGTGGTCGGCACGGCGCGCGTCGATCGTGACGTCGACCGGTTGCTGCGCCGGGTGGAGCCCGGGGACATCGTGGTGCTCGACATCCTCGATTTGGATCGGGTCACCGCCGATGCCCTGGTCGACGCGCAGGTCGCTGGGGTGGTCAACGCCTCCTCGTCGATCTCCGGGCGCTACCCCAACCTGGGGCCGGAGGTGCTGGTCACCAACGGCATCACCCTGATCGACGACACCGGCGCCGAGGTCTTCAAGAAGGTCAAGGACGGCGCCCGGGTCCGGCTGCACAACGGCGGCATCTACCACGGCGACCGCCGGCTGGTGCTCGGCCAGGAGCGCAACGACGAGGAGATCTCCGAGCGGATGCACGAGGCCAAGAGCGGCCTGGTCGAGCATCTGGAGGCGTTCGCCGGCAACACCATCGAGTTCATTCGCAGCGAGAGCCCGCTGCTGATCGACGGCATCGGCATCCCCGACATCGACGTCGACCTGTACCGCAGGCACGTCGTGGTGGTCTCCGACGAACTCGACGCCGCCGACGACCTGCGCGCGCTGAAGCCGTTCATCAAGGAGTACCACCCGGTGCTGATCGGCGTCGGCGGCGGCGCCGACGTGCTGCGCAAGGCCGGTTACCGCCCGCAGCTGATCGTCGGCGATCCCGAGCGGATCAGCGCCGAGGTGCTCAAATGCGGTGCGCAGGTGGTACTTCCGGCCGACGCCGACGGCCACGCCCCGGGCCTGGAGCGGATCCAGGACCTCGGGGTCGGCGCGATGACCTTCCCGGCCGCCGGCTCGGCGGCCGACCTGGCGCTGCTGCTGGCCGACCACCACGGCGCCTCGCTGATCGTCACCGCCGGACACACCGCGAGCATCGAGGAGTTCTTCGACCGCACCCGGCAGCGCTCCAACCCCTCGACGTTCCTGACCCGGCTGAAGGTGGGGGAGAAGCTCGTCGACGCCAAGGCGGTGGCCACCCTGTACCGCAGCCGGATCTCCGGCGGCGCGGTGGCGATGCTGGTGCTGGCGATGCTGGTCGCGGTCATCGTGGCGCTGTGGGTCTCGCGCACCGACACCGTCGTCATCGACTGGTTCGTGACCTACTGGAACCGTTTCTCGCTGTGGGTCCAGCACCTGGTCAGCTAGCGCCGTAAGTCTGGGTCAGGGGTCAGGTCGTGATTTCGCTTCGCTCACATGCAATTTCGCTCGCCGCGGTGTTCCTTGCGCTGGCCATCGGGGTGGTGCTCGGCTCCGGGGTGCTCTCGGACACCCTGCTGTCCTCGCTGCGCGCGGAGAAGCGCGACCTGCACGGGCAGATCAACGAGCTGCAGGAGCAGCAGAACGCGCTGAACGAGAAGCTGACGGCGGCAAACGATTTCAACACCCAGATGGCGCCGCGGATCATCCGTGATGCGCTGCGGGACAAGTCGGTGGTGCTCATCCGCACCCCCGACGCCGCCGACGACGATCTGGAGGCGGTGCGCCGGGTGGTCGGCACCGCCGGCGCCACGGTGACCGCGACGCTGGCGCTGACCGACGAGTTCGTCAACGCCAACTCCGCCGAGAAATTGTCCTCGGTGGTCTCCTCGGTGGTGCTGCCGGCGGGCACCCAGCTGCAGACCACCCTGGTCGACCAGGGCTCGCAGGCCGGCGACCTGCTGGGCGTCGCGCTGCTGATCGACCGCAACCCCGAGGCGCCGCGGGTCGACGACGCGCAGCGCGAGGTGGTGCTCACCGCGCTGCGTGACACCGGCTTCATCGGTTTTTCCGGCAAGACCTTCGGCGCCGCGGACACCGCCATCGTGGTGACCGGCGGCCCGCTCGGCGACGACGCCGGTAACAAGGGCTCCACCGTCGCCCGGTTCGCCGCCGCGCTGGCCCCGCACGGCCAGGGCACCGTGCTGGCCGGCCGGGACGGCAGCGGCAGTGGCACCGGCGCGGTCGCCGTCGTGCGATCGACCCCGGGGTTGGCCACCGCGGTCAGCACCGTCGACGACATCAACACCGAGGCCGGCCGGCTGACCACCGTGCTCGGCCTGCAGGAACTCATCGGCGGCGGCCCGACCGGACAGTTCGGCGTCGGCCAGGGTGCGACGTCGGTCACTGTTCCGCAGTAGCGCGTCGCGGCGCGCCATCGCCGCGACGCCCGGGTCGGTGTTAGGGTGAACTCCCGTGGGTCGGCAGGCCCAGCTAGCCCTGCTCCCGGGACCACGGAGGTTGTTCTTGCCATCGTTTCGCAAGCACCCGCAGACCATCACCAAACACATCTTTGTCAGCGGTGGGGTGGTGTCATCGCTCGGTAAGGGGCTGACGGCCAGCAGCCTCGGCCGGCTGCTCACGGCCCGCGGGCTGGCGGTGACCATGCAGAAGCTCGACCCGTATCTCAACGTGGATCCGGGCACCATGAACCCGTTCCAGCACGGTGAGGTGTTCGTCACCGAGGACGGCGCCGAAACCGACCTGGACATCGGCCACTACGAGCGCTTCCTGGACCGGGATCTGTCCGGCTCGGCGAACGTGACCACCGGTCAGGTGTATTCGACGGTGATCGCCAAGGAGCGCCGCGGCGACTACAACGGCGACACCGTCCAGGTGATTCCGCACATCACCGACGAGATCAAGCGGCGCATCATGGTGATGGCCGAGCCGGACGCCGACGGCAACCGGCCCGACGTGGTGATCACCGAGATCGGCGGCACCGTCGGCGACATCGAATCGCTGCCGTTCCTGGAGGCCGCCCGCCAGGTGCGCCACGAGGTCGGCCGGGACAACTCGTTCTTCCTGCACGTCTCGCTGGTGCCGTTCCTCAAGCCCTCCGGCGAGCTGAAGACCAAGCCCACCCAGCATTCGGTCGCCGCGCTGCGCAGCATCGGCATCACCCCGGACGCACTGATCCTGCGCTGCGACCGGGACGTGCCCGAACCGCTGAAGAACAAGATCGCGCTGATGTGCGACGTCGACGTCGACGGCGTCATCTCCACCCCCGACGCGCGATCGATCTACGACATCCCCAAGGTGCTGCACCGCGAGGAACTCGACGCCTACGTGGTGCGCCGGCTCAACCTGGCGTTCCGCGACGTCAACTGGACCCAGTGGGATGACCTGCTCAAGCGGGTGCACGAGCCCACCGAGACCGTCCGAATCGCCCTGGTGGGCAAGTACATCGACCTGTCCGACGCCTACCTGTCGGTGGCCGAGGCGGTGCGCGCCGGCGGCTTCAAACACCGCACCCGCGTCGAGCTGCGCTGGGTGGCCTCCGACGACTGCGAGACCGACGCGGGCGCGGCCGCCGCACTCGGCGACGTGCACGGGGTGCTGATCCCCGGCGGGTTCGGCATCCGCGGCATCGAGGGCAAGCTCGGCGCGGTGCGCTACGCCCGCACCCACGGCGTGCCGCTGCTGGGGCTGTGCCTGGGTCTGCAGTGCATCGTGATCGAGGCCGCCCGGTCCGCCGGGGTGACCCGGGCCAGCTCCGAGGAGTTCGATCCGGACACCCCCGACCCGGTGATCTCCACCATGGCCGATCAGCGCGAGATCGTCGCCGGCGATGCCGATCTCGGCGGCACCATGCGGCTGGGCGCCTACCCGGCGGTGCTGACCGAGGGCTCGGTGGTGGCCGCGGCCTACGGCGCCACCGAGGTCTCCGAGCGGCACCGGCACCGCTACGAGGTGAACAACGCCTACCGGGACCGGATCGCCGAAAGCGGGTTGGTGTTCTCCGGGACCTCCCCGGACGGGCATCTGGTCGAGTTCGTCGAGTACCCGGCCGAGGTGCATCCGTTCCTGGTCGGCACCCAGGCGCACCCGGAGCTCAAGAGCCGGCCCACCCGCCCGCATCCGCTGTTCGCGGCGTTCATCGCGGCCGCCATCGACTACAAGGCCGCCGAGCGGCTGCCGCTGGAGCACCTGGACCGGGTGGCCATCAGTGACCTTGACGAGATGATCCCCGAGCCAGACCCCCGTGACTGAGCACGCGTTCGAAACTCTCTCCAGCGAAACGCTTTTCGTTGGAAAGATTTTCGCGCTGCGCCGCGATGAGGTCGCCATGCCGGGCGGCGGCAGCGCGCGCCGGGAGATCCTGGAGCACTTCGGCGCGGTGGCCGTCGTCGCCCTCGACGACGACGGGCAGCTGGTGCTGGTCTACCAGTACCGGCACGCACTGGGCCGCCGGCTCTGGGAACTGCCCGCCGGGCTGCTCGACTTCGACGGCGAGGCGCCGGCGCTGACCGCGGCCCGCGAGCTCGAGGAGGAGGCCGGGCTGCGCGCGCAGCGCTGGCAGGTGCTCGTCGACGCCGACTCCACCCCCGGTTTCACCGACGAGAGCGTGCGGATCTACCTGGCCACCGGCCTGACCGAGGTGGGCCGCCCGCCCGGTCACGACGAGGAGGCCGACCTGGTGGTGCGGCGCTTCCCGCTGGCCGAGGCGGTCGCGATGGTGTTCGACGGCCGGATCGTCAACGCGCTGGCGGTGGCCGGGATCCTGGCCGCGCACGCGGTGTCCACCGGCGCGGCCACCCCGCGCGAGCCGGACGCGCCGTGGCTCGACCGCCCGCACCGGCTGGCCGACCGGCTGCGCGAGCAGCGCCGGTGACCACCTGCAGCAGCGCGCTGGACGGCCAACTGCAGGGCTACCTGGATCACCTGACCATCGAGCGCGGTGTGGCGGCCAACACGCTCAGCTCGTATCGCCGCGACCTGCGCCGCTACCGGGAGTTCCTGGACCGCCGCGACATCGACACCCTGGCGGCGGTCACCGAAACCGACGTCAGCGAGTTCCTGATCGCGCTGCGCCGGGGTGAATCGGCCGAGGAGGCCGACGGCGGCACCGCCCGCAAACCGCTCTCGGCGGTGTCGGCGGCCCGCGCGCTGATCGCGGTCCGCGGCATGCACCGGTTCGCCGCCGCCGAGGGCATCACCGACGCCGACGTCGCCCGCGCGGTCAAGCCACCGACCCCGGCCCGCCGGCTGCCCAAGGCGCTGAGCCTCGATGAGGTGCTCGCGCTGCTCGACGGCGCCGGTGGCGGCGCGGCCGACGGCCCGCTGCAGCTGCGCAACCGGGCGCTGCTGGAACTGCTGTACTCCACCGGCGCCCGAATCTCGGAGGCCGTCGGCCTGGACGTCGACGACATCGACCTGCAGGCCCGCGCGGTGCTGCTGCGCGGCAAGGGCGGCAAGCAGCGCCTGGTCCCGGTCGGCCGGCCCTCGGTGTCCGCGCTGCAGGACTACCTGGTGCGCGCCCGCCCGGAGTTGGCCAGCCGCGGCCGCGGCACCCCGGCGATCTTCCTCAACGCCCGCGGCGGCCGGCTGTCCCGGCAGAGCGCCTGGCAGGTGCTGCAGGATGCCGCGGTCCGGGCCGGCCTGACCGCCGCGGTGTCGCCGCACACGCTGCGGCACTCCTTTGCCACCCACCTGCTCGAGGGCGGCGCCGACGTGCGCGTCGTGCAGGAACTGCTCGGGCACGCCTCGGTGACCACCACGCAGATTTACACCATGGTGACCGTGCACGCGCTGCGCGAGGTGTGGGCCGGCGCGCATCCCCGAGCGCACTAGCGCCGAGTTTGCCCGTGGCTCGCCCGGCCCAGGCCGGGCCAGGGGCTAGACTTTCCGGCGATGTGCGATACACGACCGACGGACGGGGGAGCGCGGCCGTGACCGACGATGCGCCAGACGCGCCCGCCCTCGGTCCCACCGGCCGGCCACCGCGACCCATCCCGGAGCCCAAGCCGCTGACCAGCCACGGTCCGGCCACCGTCATCGCGATGTGCAACCAGAAGGGCGGGGTCGGCAAGACCACCTCGACGATCAACCTGGGTGCCGCGCTGGCCGAGTACGGCCGCCGGGTGCTGCTGGTGGATCTCGATCCGCAGGGCGCGCTGTCGGCGGGCCTCGGCGTGCCGCATTACGAGCTGGAATACACCGTGCACAACCTGCTGGTCGAGCCGCGGGTGTCGGTCGACCAGGTGCTGATCAACACCCGGGTACCCGGGCTGGACCTGGTGCCGTCCAACATCGACCTGTCCGCCGCGGAGATCCAGCTGGTCAACGAGGTCGGCCGGGAGCAGACCCTGGGCCGCGCGCTGTACCCGCTGCTGGACCGCTACGACTACGTGCTGATCGACTGCCAGCCGTCGCTGGGCCTGCTCACCGTCAACGGCCTGGCCTGCGCCGACGGGGTCATCATCCCGACCGAGTGCGAATACTTCTCGCTGCGCGGGCTGGCCCTGCTCACCGACACCGTCGAGAAGGTGCACGACCGGCTCAACCCGCGGCTGTCCATCAGCGGCATCCTGATCACCCGGTACGACGCCCGCACCGTCAACGCCCGCGAGGTGATGGCCCGGGTGGTGGAGCGGTTCGGCGACCTGGTCTTCGACACCGTGATCAACCGCACGGTGCGCTTCCCGGAGACCAGCGTGGCCGGCGAACCCATCACCAGCTGGGCGCCCAAGTCCACCGGCGCCGAGGCCTACCGGGCGTTGGCCCGCGAGGTCATCGACCGCTTCGGCACGTGAGCGCCGCCGAGCCGGAGACCCCCGCCGACGAGCAGGCCGGGTTCCGGGTCCGGCTGGCCAACTTCGAGGGCCCGTTCGACCTGCTGCTGCAGCTGATCTTCGCGCACCGACTCGACGTCACCGAGGTGGCGTTGCACCAGGTCACCGACGAGTTCATCGCCTACACCAAGCAGATCGGCAGCCAGCTGGAGCTCGACGAGACCACCGCGTTTCTGGTCGTCGCGGCCACCCTGCTGGATCTGAAGGCGGCCCGGCTGCTGCCGGCCGGCCAGACCGAGGACGACGACGACCTGGCCCTGCTGGAGGTCCGCGACCTGCTGTTCGCCCGGCTGCTGCAGTATCGGGCGTTCAAGCACGTCGCGCAGCTGTTCGCCGAGCTGGAGGCCGCCGCGCTGCGCAGCTACCCGCGCGCGGTGGCCCTGGAGGACCGCTACGCCGAGCTGCTGCCGGAG
The DNA here is from genome assembly GCF_010726955.1 of Mycolicibacterium fallax. NCBI lineage: Bacteria > Bacillati > Actinomycetota > Actinomycetes > Mycobacteriales > Mycobacteriaceae > Mycobacterium > Mycolicibacterium fallax. The sequence goes on along the minus strand of NZ_AP022603.1, from coordinate 1,059,166 downwards.
GTGATGATCGGCGTCGACGCCGACGCGTTCGCCCAGATCGCCGCGGCGGCGTTCACCCCGCGGCCGGTGCCGACGGTCGGCACCGGGCACCTGCACCAGGTGATGGTATCGGTGCCCGAGCAGGCCCAGAAGCTGCTGCGGCTGCTGGAACACCGCGGGGTCGGCGACTGGGCGTCGTTCGGGGATCTGGTCGCCGACTGCGGCGCGCCGATCGAGGTGGTCGGCCGGTTCCTCGCGCTGCTCGAGCTCTACCGCGCCCGGGCGGTAGCATTCGAGCAGCCAGAAGCGCTCGGCCTGCTGCAGATTTCGTGGACCGGAGCCAGCCCGACGGCCGAGGAGCTGGTCAAGGCCGTCGCCGCTGACGAAGGGGTAGGAGCATGACCGAACAGTCGGCCGACGCCGACGCCGAGATCCCCGAGCTTTCTGCGCTTTCCGAGCCGGAGGTTCCCGAGGTTCCGGTGCTGGAGGACGACGAGCTGGCCCGGGTGCTGGAGGCGCTGCTGCTGGTCGTCGACACCCCGATCAGCGTCGCCGGGCTGGCGGCGGTGACCGATCAGGCCGAGCACCGCATCGCCGAGCGGCTCACCGCGATGGCCGCCGAACTCGCCGACCGCGACAGCGGCATCGACCTGCGGGAGGCCGGCGGCGGCTGGCGGATGTACACCCGGGCCCGGTACGCCCCCTACGTGGAGCGGCTGCTGCTCGACGGCGCCCGGTCCAAGCTGACCCGCGCCGCGCTGGAGACCCTCGCGGTGATCGCCTACCGCCAGCCCGTCACCCGGGCCCGGGTCAGCGCGGTGCGCGGGGTCAACGTCGACGCGGTGGTGCGCACCCTGGCCGCCCGCGGCCTGATCGTCGAGGCCGGGTCCGATCCGGACAGCGGGGCCGCCACCTTCACCACCACCGAGCTGTTCCTGGAACGGCTCGGGCTGACCTCGCTGGCCGAATTGCCCGACATCGCACCGCTGTTGCCCGACGTCGACGTCATCGACGACCTGAGCGACAACCTGGACGCCGAGCCGCGATTCATGAAGCTCAATCCCGCCGCCGCCCCGATGCGGCCCGACCTAGAGGTGGATCAGGACGCATGACCGAGCCGAACATGGGCGTACGCCTGCAGAAGGTGTTGTCGCAGGCCGGAATTGCCTCCCGGCGGGTGGCCGAGCGGATGATCACCGACGGTCGCGTCGAGGTCGACGGCCGGATCGTCACCGAGCTCGGCACCAGGGTGGACCCGGCGACCTCGGTGATCCGGGTGGACGGATCCCGGGTGCTGCTCGGCGACGACGACCGGGTCTACCTGGCGCTGAACAAGCCGATCGGGATGGTCTCCACGATGTCCGATGACCAGGGCCGCCCGTGCATCGGCGACCTGGTCGAGCATCGGGTTCGCGGCAACAAGAACCTCTTTCACGTCGGGCGGCTCGACGCCGAGACCGAGGGCCTGATCCTGCTGACCAACGACGGCGAGCTCGCGCACCGGCTGATGCACCCGTCCTACGAGGTGCCCAAGACCTATGTGGCCACCGTGATCGGCAAGATCCCCAAGGGCCTGGGCAAGCGGCTGCGCGACGGCATCGACCTCGACGACGGCCCGGTCTACGTCGACGATTTCGCGCTGGTGGACACCCTGCCGGGACGCTCGATGGTGCGCGTCACGCTGCACGAGGGCCGCAAGCGCATCGTGCGCCGGTTGCTCGACGCGGTCGGTCACCCGGTTGAGGCTTTGGTGCGCACCGACATCGGCGCGGTGCGGCTCGGCGATCAGCGTCCGGGCAGCATCCGGGCGCTGACCCGCAAGGAGATCGGCGAGCTGTACCAGGCGGTGGGACTGTGAACGGCGCGGTGGTCGCCATCGACGGACCGGCCGGAACCGGAAAGTCCACCGTGTCACGGGGTTTGGCGCGCGAGCTGGGCGCCCGCTACCTGGACACCGGGTGCATGTACCGGATCGTCACGCTGGCGGTGCTGCGCGCCGGGGCCGACCTGAACGACCCGGCCGCGATCGCCGCCGTCGACGCCCCGATGTCGGTGGGCTTTGACCCCGACGACAGCCGCGCCTACCTGGGCACCGAGGACGTCTCCGCCGAGATCCGCGGGGACGCGGTGACCGCCGCGGTCTCGGCGGTATCCGCCGTCCCGGCGGTGCGGGCCCGGCTGGTGGCCCGGCAACAGGAACTGGCCGCCGAGGCCGGCAGCGTGGTGGTGGAGGGCCGCGACATCGGCACCGTCGTGCTGACCGGCGCCGACGTCAAGATCTTCCTGACCGCCTCGGCCGAGGTGCGCGCGCAGCGCCGCAACGACCAGAACATCGCCGCCGGCCTCGGCGACGACTACCCGCGGGTGCTGGCCGACGTGCAGCGCCGCGACGAACTGGATTCCACCCGCGCCGCGTCGCCGCTGCGGCCCGCCGCCGACGCGGTGATCGTGGACACCGGCGACATGACGCAGGCCGAGGTGGTCGCCCACCTGGCCGAACTGGTCCGCAACAAGAACGAGGTGCTGCAGTGAGCGAAGAGAACACCGACTTCGCCGGGGACGGCACCTGGTCGGACGAAAGCGACTGGGATTACGTCGATTCCGGGGACGGCGACGGCGAGGACGACTATGCCGGGCCGCCGCCGGTGGTGGCGGTCGTCGGCCGGCCCAACGTCGGCAAGTCCACCCTGGTCAACCGGATCCTGGGCCGACGCGAGGCGGTTGTCCAGGACCTGCCCGGGGTGACCCGCGACCGGGTGTCCTACGACGCCGGCTGGCTGGGCCGGCGCTTCATGGTGCAGGACACCGGCGGCTGGGAACCCGACGCCAAGGGCCTGCAGCAACTGGTCGCCGAGCAGGCCACCGTGGCGATGCGCACCGCCGACGCGATCATCCTGGTCGTCGACGCTGTGGTGGGGGCGACCGCCAGCGACGAGGCCGCCGCCAAGATGCTGCGCCGCTCCGGCAAGCCGGTGTTCCTGGCGGCCAACAAGGTCGACGGCGAACGCCAGGAGCCGGACGCCGCCGCGCTGTGGTCGCTCGGGCTGGGCGAGCCGCATCCGATCAGTGCCATCCACGGCCGCGGGGTGGCCGACCTGCTCGACGCGGTGATCGCCAAGCTGCCCGAGGTCTCCGAGATCGCCCCGCGCACCGGCGGCCCGCGCCGCGTCGCCCTGGTCGGCAAGCCCAACGTCGGCAAGAGCTCGCTGCTCAACCGGCTGGCCGACGAGGAACGTTCGGTCGTGCACGACGTCGCCGGCACCACCGTCGACCCGGTCGACTCGCTGATCGAACTCGGCGGCAAGACCTGGCGTTTCGTCGACACCGCCGGGCTGCGCCGCAAGGTCGGCCAGGCCAGCGGGCACGAGTTCTACGCCTCGGTGCGCACCCACGGCGCCATCGACGCCGCCGAGGTGTGCCTGGTGCTCGTCGACGCCTCCCAGCCGCTGACCGAGCAGGATCTGCGGATCCTGTCGATGGTGATCGAGGCCGGCCGGGCGCTGGTGCTGGTGTTCAACAAGTGGGACATGGTCGACGAGGACCGGCGCTACCTGCTGGACAAGGAGATCGACCGCGAGCTGGTCCAGGTGGCCTGGGCGCCTCGGGTCAACATCTCCGCCAAGACCGGCCGCGCGGTGGCCAAGCTGGTGCCGGCCCTGGAGCGTTCGCTGGCCTCCTGGGACACCCGGATCCCGACCGGGCGGCTGAACACCTTCTTCAAGGAGATCGTGGCGGCCACCCCGCCGCCGGTGCGCGGCGGCAAGCAGCCGCGCATCCTGTTCGCCACCCAGGCGGCCACCCGGCCGCCGACGTTCGTGCTGTTCACCACCGGTTTCCTGGAGGCTGGCTACCGGCGGTTCCTGGAACGACGGCTGCGCGAGGACTTCGGTTTCGAGGGCAGCCCGATCCGGATCAACGTCCGGGTGCGGGAGAAGCGCGGCCACAAGGCGCGCTGAGCCGGCGCCGGTAGGGTTCCAGCGGTGTCGCTGACCGAGATAATCCTGATCACCCTGGCCGGCGTCGGCGCGGGCGCGATCAACTCGCTGGTGGGTTCGGGCACGCTGATCACCTTCCCGACCCTGGTGACCCTCGGGTTCCCGCCGGTCACCGCGACGATGTCCAACGCCGTCGGCCTGGTCGCCGGGGGAGTCTCGGGCACCTGGGCCTATCGCCGCGAGCTGACCGGCCAGTGGGACCGGCTGCGCTGGCAGATTCCGGCCTCGCTGATCGGCGCCGGCATCGGTGCCTGGCTGCTGCTGCATCTGCCGGAGCGGGTGTTCGAGACCGTCGTGCCGGTGCTGCTGGTGGCGGCGCTGGCGCTGGTGCTGATCGGCCCCCGGATCCAGACCTGGGCGCGGCGGCGCGCCGAACAGGCCGGCCGGTCGGTCGACCATGTGAGCTCCGCGCGGATGGCCGCGCTGGTGGCCGGAACGTTCGCCGTCGGGGTGTACGGCGGCTACTTCACCGCGGCGCAGGGCATCCTGCTGATCGCGGTGATGGGTGCGCTGCTGCCCGAGGACATGCAGCGGATGAACGCCGCCAAGAACCTGCTGTCGCTGCTGGTCAATATCGTTGCGGCGGTGGCCTATACGGCCGTGGCCTTCGACCGGATCAGCTGGTCGGCGGCCGGGCTGATCGCGATCGGATCGCTGATCGGCGGCTGGCTGGGGGCACACTACGGGCGGCGGCTGTCGCCGAACGCGCTGCGGGTGGTGATCGTGGTGGTGGGCCTGATCGGGCTGTACCGGCTGCTGACGGTGTAGGCTCGGCGCAGTTTGACGACTCGCGGGAAGGGACGACCGATGGCCGAAGGTGTGCGCAACGCACCCGCGCCCTCGGATGCCCAGGCCCTGGAGCCGTTCTGGCCGTCGCGTCGTCTGATGGCCTTCGATGAGCGGTGTTGTCCGCGTAGCTGATACGCGTCCAACCCCACTCGGTCAGTTCTGACCGTCTCATCGAAAGCACTCGAACTTCATGCGTTCGCTCATCATCTTCACCCTTGTCGGCGCCGGCGCCCAACTGGTCGACGGGGCTCTCGGCATGGCCTTCGGCGTCACCGCGTCCACCCTGCTGGTGCTCAGCGGGGTGGCCGCCGCCCAGGCCAGCGCCGCCGTCCACCTCGCCGAGGTGGGCACCACCTTGGCCTCCGGCCTGTCGCACTGGCGCTTCAAGAACATCGACTGGTCGATCGTGGCCAAGCTCGGCGGGCCCGGTGCCGTCGGCGCATTCCTGGGCGCCACCGTGCTGTCGTCGCTGTCCACCGAGCGGGCCGCGCCGCTGATGGCGGGCATCCTGCTGGCCATCGGCGTCTACGTGCTGCTCCGGTTCTCCCTTGGCCGGCCGCCGGGGCTGCGCGGCACCCGCACCCCGCACACCGCGAAATTCCTTGCGCCGCTCGGGTTCTTCGGCGGCTTCATCGACGCCTCCGGTGGCGGCGGCTGGGGCCCGGTGACCACCAGCACGCTGCTGTCGCGCGGCAAGACCGCCCCGCGCACGGTGATCGGCTCGGTCAGTGCCTCGGAGTTCCTGGTGGCCGTTTCGGCGTCGCTGGGCTTCCTGGTCGGGTTGCGCGAGGAGTTCCTGCACAACCTGCCGATCGTGCTGGGCCTGGCCGCCGGCGGCGTGCTGGCTGCGCCGCTGGCGGCCTGGCTGGTCACCAAGGTCAGCCCGGCGCTGCTGGGCACCATCGTCGGTGGCGTCATCGTCATCACCAACTCCCAGAAGCTGATCACGTACCTCGGGATCACCGGCGGTGCGAGCACCGCGGTCTACCTGACGATCCTGATCGCCTGGGTGGCGCTGATCGGCTACACCTGGCGCAGTTCCCGGGCCCCGGAGTTCGTGCCCGACGAGCTGGCTGCCGAGGTGTCGCGCGACCCGGAGTTCATCGACGAGCTGGCCGAAACCCGCGATGCGCGGGTGCGGCGGCCGGCCCCCGCACCCGGGGAGGAGCCCGGGCGGTGAGGGCGGCCGACGGCCGGGTTGCGGCGGGCGACGCGCACGGCCGACCGGATTGGGGCCGCGCGGGGTGTCTGCGGTAGGCTTCCTCACGCTGCCGGGGAGAACGTTTCCGGCACGCGGGCTGTGGCGCAGCTTGGTAGCGCACTTGACTGGGGGTCAAGTGGTCGCAGGTTCAAATCCTGTCAGCCCGACCAAGAGAATTAGGCTTTGACCTGCGCAGAGTCTTCTCCGCGAACTTCCCCACCGGGACGTGCTTGGGACCAGACTGGGACCAGACCGCATATGTGAAGTAATCGGTGAGGGTAGCCGTGGGAGTTCGTGGTCGATGGTCACCGAGTTTGAAACCCGAGCGGTCTTGCTCTGCACGGAAGGAACCATCAGCCGTTTTCGACACGAAAGCGGAACCACCGGGAAGTGTCGGGTGCCGGTGGAATCATGAAGCTCATGGTGGCAGCGAGGGACCGCGAGGACGGTCAGGAGTCCGCCGGGCGCTGGGTGAACCCATGGATCGCCGAGTACAAACGGCGCCAGGCGATGCTGATGGAAATGCGGCCGTTCGAGGTGATCGCGATGATGCGCGATCTCAATCTGACCTCGTACGCATTCAGCAAGAACGCCGAGGAACTACAGGCCCACGTCTTGAGCTACCCCGCGGTCGGCCAAAGCCAGCCATTCAACCCTGACGTCGGCGATCCCTTCGGCATCGAGCTAGCGCGACTCGTCGCGAACCTACTCGCCTCCGTCAAGTCGCTCGTTTCAGGTCAGCGTGCGGTGCTGCGTGACATCTGGCCAAAGCTCGGCAAGGAACTCTCTGAATTCGAGCAAGGCGAGTACACCGCCAAACGCCTAGAAGTGTTCGAAGCGGATGAGGCCAAACTACTGGAGGAACTCCGCAACTACTCCCAGCACCAGTTCCTCCCGTACTTGAATCCGGCGTGGCAGTTCTCACAGTTGGTTCCGATGGCAGAGTTCCAATTTCGGTTGCATGTCGAGCCGCTTCTGAAGTGGGACAGCTTGACGGCGGTGGTTCGCAAATACCTGGAGAAGCACGGCGATTCGATCGATCTGATCCCGATCATCGGTCGCTATACAGCTGCTGTGCGTGAGTTCTACAGGTGGTTCTGCCTCAAGGTCGACGAAAAGATGAAGCCAGAGCGCGTCGAGTACGATGCCCATGTCGACGAGCTGATGGCGTACGGCGAAGAGGTATTCCTCGCACCGGATTGGATCCGCTCAGCTGGTGGGGAACCCCCTCCCGATTGGAACGGCGCGCGGTGGCGGCGTCGATCTATCGCCGAGATTCGCCAGCGACGATGGGCGCTCGGGCACACGTCGTTCCGCGGCATTACCGTCGATGGCCGGGGTGTGGCTGAAGTTGGGGATCACCCATGGACACAGATCGTGCTCCGTGTTCCGTGAGCAATCAACGCATGTACCGCGCAATGGAGCGGGCCTCCGCCTCCACGTTGATCCGCCCCGGCGTGTCGGGAGGTTCTCTTATCTGAGTGCCTCCTCGGTCTGAGGGTGCCGCTGGCGATGGTAGTAGAGCGCTTCAGCTCGGTCCGGCGTGAGGTCCTGGCAGTAGCCGTTGGGCCGCCGGCGGTTGTAGAAGGCGACCCATTCGGCGGTGGCCAGGGACAGCTCGGTGGCGCCGGGGTAAAGCGGTTGGTGGTCGATGAGCTCGGTCTTGTAGCTGCTGTTCACCGATTCGGCCAGGGCGTTGTCGAAACTATCGCCCACCGATCCCACTGACGGCAGGATGCCTTCGGCGGCCAGCCGTTCGGTGAAGGCAATCGCGGTATACTGCGAGCCCGCGTCGCTGTGATGAATGAGCGACTCCAAATCGGTTGTACCGGAACGCTTTCTAGCATCTATGGCGTGGTTGATCGCATCGGTCACGAGCCTTTGGGTCATCTCGGTGGCCACCTTCCAGCCGACGATCTTGCGGGCGTAGACATCGGTGACGAAGGCGGTGTAAGCCCAGCCGGCGCGGGTTCGGCAGTAGGTGAAATCGGCCACCCACAATCGGTCAGGCGCCTGCGCGACAAATCGCCGCTGCACCCGGTCAGGTGCCCGGGTCGCGGCCGGGTCGGCAATGGTGGTGCGGACCCGACGCCGCTTGCAGGCACCGCGCCATCCCATCTCCCGCATGACCCGCTCCACCGCACACCGCGAGACATCGAGTCCGTTGGTGCGCAATACAATCCATGTCTTGCGGGCACCCAGGACCCGATACAGCGGGTTGGATCGACGGAGCCGGTAGATCGCGTCGATCACCTGCGCGTCAACCCAATCGGCCTTCGAGGGGCCGCAGCGGGCGCGGTGGGCGTAATACGTCGACGGGGCGATCGTGACGCCGAACTCCGAGAGCACGGCGCACATCGACTCGACACCCCACTTGAGACCATCAGCGCCCACCCGCTGGTGCTGGTGGGCGCTGATGAACTCCACGACTACTGAGAGGGCCGGTCGAGTTCGGCGGCGAAGAAAACCGATGCCGCCTTCAAGATCGCGTTGGCCCGCTTGAGTTCGGCATTCTCGCGGCGCAGCTTGCGCAGCACCTCGGACTCCCCGGTGGTCTGCCCGGCCCGCTGCCCGGCGTCGATCTCGGCCTGGCGGACCCATTTGCGCACCGTTTCAGCGGTACCGACACCCAGCAGGTCAGCGACCCGACCCATCGCCTCCCACTCCGAGGTCGTGTCGCTGCGCAGATCGGCCACCATCTGCACCGCCCGCGCCTTCAACTCGTCTGGATACCGCCTCGATGACTTCGAACCCACGTGCCCATCCTTCCCAACGGGAGAAGTCTCCGGACACACCGGGGCGGATCAACGATCAGGCAGGCCGCCGAGAACTGGAACGGGCCCATGCAGGCTGCACATCGTGGAGGCCAGGTCGACGAGTTCGATACTTTCGAGAGTCTTCAGGTCGAGCTCGCCAACGGGTAAGTCCCCTGGGGTGGTGGGGTTTCGGGGGTGGGGCACGGGCCCGGTCCGGAAAAGTTCGGTTGGGCGTGTCGGTGCCGGTGTTGGGGTGGGCCATCGCGTAGTGATCAGGGAGTCACCTACCAAAGTCACTCACAGAAGGACACAACGCGATGACCCAGAACCATTCTGCCCTGCTTGCCCAGCTCGACGCGCTCAAGTCCGCGGATTCCGGGGCGGTGTTCGCCGAGTTGATCCGTGCGGGCCTGCAGGCCCTGATCGAGGCCGAGGCCACCGAGGCCATTGGCGCGGGCCGCTACGAGCGCACCGGGGTGCGCAGCGTGCACCGCAATGGGCATCGGCCCAAGACGGTGTCGACGACCTCCGGCGACATCGAGGTGCAGATCCCCAAGCTGCGGGCCGGGTCGTTCTTCCCGTCGCTGCTGGAACGCCGCCGGCGCATCGACAAGGCGTTGCACGCGGTGATCATGGAGGCCTACGTCCACGGCGTCTCGACGCGCAGCGTCGATGACCTGGTCACCGCCATGGGCGTCGACAGCGGTGTCTCCAAGTCCGAGGTGTCGCGGATCTGTGCGGGCCTGGACACCGAGATCGAGGCGTTTCGGACCCGCAGCCTGGCCCACACGCAGTTCCCGTACGTGTTCTGCGACGCCACGTTCTGCAAAGTCCGTGTCGGGGCGCACGTGGTGTCTCAGGCCCTGGTGGTGGCCACCGGGGTGTCTATCGACGGGACGCGGGAGGTGCTGGGCACCGCGGTCGGCGACAGTGAGTCCTTCGAGTTCTGGCGCGAGTTCCTGGCGTCGTTGAGAGCGCGTGGCCTTTCGGGGGTGCATCTGGTCATCTCTGATGCCCATGCTGGTTTGAAAGCCGCTGTGGCACAACAGTTCACCGGTTCTTCGTGGCAGCGCTGCCGGGTGCATTTCATGCGAAACCTGCACACCGCGGTCTCCGCCAAGCACGCCCCGGCGGTGACCGCGGCGGTCAAGACGATCTTCGCCCACACCGACCCCGAAGAGGTCGCCGCACAGTGGGACCGGGTGGCCGACACCCTCGCGGCGAGCTTCCCGAAGGTCGCGGCGATGATGGCCGAGGCCAAGACCGACGTGCTGGCCTTCACCGGGTTCCCGACGGCTCACTGGCAGAAAATCTGGTCGAACAATCCCATCGAGCGGTTAAACAAGGAAATCAAGCGCCGAGCCGATGTCGTCGAGATCTTCCCCAACCCGGCGGCGTTCCTGCGGCTGGCCACCGCCGTGGTCATCGAGGCCCACGACGAATGGCAGGTCACCCGCCGCTACCTCTCCGATGTCTCCATGGACGAACTACGCATCGTCATCGCGAAGAAAGAAGCCGCCGCAGCGCTTGCCAAACAACACCAAATCGCCTAGCGTTCAACATGACTCGTTGATCATGAAGCGTTGACCACGCTAGATCCGAAGTCCACCACTCCCCGGGGCACTATCCAGAAAGGGCTTTACCGGCAATCAAGTGTTCCAGGAGATCATCGACAGTTCAACGCGCAGTCGTCCAAGTGTCAATGCCCAGCTGGGAATCGACCCCCACAACCCGCCGCCGCTGCCCCCGCAGCAACTGCACGGCGATAGTGCCAGGGGCCACCCTGATCCGCTGCAGGAGCGCGGGAGCTCCAGGGGTGTCGATTCAGGCACTGATCGATCGGGAAGTCAGGGCGGTGACTCAGACTCTGGCTCCACTGATTCGACCACTCAGATGGGTGACGACCCGACCGGCAATCGTGGGGATGGGGCCGACCCACCCTCGGCCGGGGGTGATTCTGATGGGCTCAGCGTGGAAAAGCGGGATGAGATTGTTTCTACTGAGCCCGGACAGCGACCTGATCCGTCGCTCTATCTTGCACCGGAATACATTTCCCAGCACCTGGAGAAATTTCAGGATGGTGCAACGAGGTTCATGCCTGAGAGCAACCTGGAGAAGTATGGGATCGCGCAGCGCGATGGCACGTCTTTTGTAATACCCAAAGACGATGCAGACGCGATGTTGGTGCGCACTCAGGGGGATCCGCGTGCCCTGGAAAGAGAGTTGGGTCTACCTGAGCACTTCCTGGACTCACACAAAGTTGTTCGCGTCGATGTTCCCCATCCGAATGACGCCAATGTGCGTATGCCATCGGGTAACGAGGCGGGGGCCAATGACCAGTGGCTTCCGGGCGGACGCTTACCAGACGGTACCCCTGAAGCTGTCATCGATGGCGGCAGATTGGGGCCCGACTCTTACAATGTGTCGGATCTGGCAAACGCTGATGTCGCACGCGGTCCCGACCCGCACAACCTGCCCGCGCAGGAACCCCATGGTGAGGGCGGCGGCAGCCCCGATCCGCTGCCGGAGTCGCCTGAACACCGCGAGCGGGAGGCGGACCGGGCTCTGGCAGAGGACCGCCAGAGCGACTGTGCTGACTATCTTGCCGCGGAGTTGGGGGAGCGGTTGGGTAGGACGGTTGATTTGCCCGGCGAGCCGTCTCCGTCGGGGCGGCCCGCGCGAATTATCTTTGAGGAATTCGAAGTTGGTGCTGAACGTACGACGCACGCGGGTATCGAGGCTCGACTCTTGGCTGAGGGGCCTGGTTCGACGGGGTTGGTTGTCTCGAGGTGGTCCGCCGAGGGTGCCAGTGGTCACGGTTATCTCGCGGTGAACGACGGCGGGGTGATTCGGCTGGCTGATCCGGAGACGGGACGCGTGTCCGGGTGGCCGCCATACTGGGGAGACGAGGCTGTGTCGCGGGTGGCTGCGGGGTTCTTCGACGCTGACGGTCAACCGCTCACGCCGCTGCGCAGTGAGGCCGATCTGCGTGCGGCCGACGAGGTCGGCGACATTGGGGCGTTGCCCCGTCGTACCTTGGTCGATCCTGGCCCTACCGATGCCCCGATCATTCGGGAGCGTCCGGATCTCGGGGTTAATGAGAACGGCACTCCGGTGCGGGAAACTGACTACGGTCAACGTACGGTGGAGATCGTCTCCAACGATAGCCCGACCGATACGTCCCATCCGGACTATCAGCAGGTGTCGCGTTCTTTGCGAGTCCTTGACTACCCGGTGGGCGCGCATCCACGCTGGCCGGAGTTTGCCGTACGCGAATATCATGTGACTGTTGGTGGCAACGAAGCGGTGTTCTCCGCGCTTGGGGAGCCGGTGCCGGGTTCTGACACTGCGAGTCGGTATCACCCCCACGAGGTGCGGTTCATCGAGCGTGAAGTGTTTGGGCGTGTTGATCGTCCCTGGACGGAGTTGGCTGAGCAGGGGCGGGCGGTGTTGCAGGCCGGTGACGCTGGTGGGCACATGCTGTCGTTCCTGGGGTTTTTGGACAATGGTGCGTGGAACCTGTTTTCGCAGGACGCGATTTTCAACAACACTGCCTACCGCAGTTATGAGAACTACCAGAATGATTTTGTCCGTCACGGCGCGTTGGCGGAAGGAACGATCACGCTTGTCCGCGATGGCATCGATGCCCGGCCCGAACGGGTTGAGGTCGACGTTCAGATCCGTGATGAGGCCAGCGGCGAGAGGATCACTAAGATCGTAAAAAACTTTTCCAATGATCCACATCAGCAATACCATCGGCCGCACTCCGGGCCGCAGATCCGCGAAATCATGAAAGGATTTAGATGAGCATCGATAACGATGAGGTGGTTATCCGCGAATGCGTGGAGATCATGCTCTCGGATCCCGAATTCAATCAGGACCCCTGGGACCGGTGCCTCTACTCCGAACATTACGCGGTGGGGGTGCTGTCCATGCAAGATTTCTTCCTGGCGGACGGCAAATTTGGGCTCCTGGGTAATCGGTTGACGCGCGAATCTAAACATAGGATCAATAGTATTTTGGGGGATTTGCGGCGTGATTCGGGGTTGGCAGTGCCGTGGAATGCCATTGCCGTGGTTGTGGATCGCGCATCGCGTTCAGGTTATCTGCATCGTTTTTATGGCAGTGCTGCGGAATGGTGGGATGGTTACGGTGGCGATCGTGTGCGGGAGGAGGCGGCGCGGTTGTTGACGTTGAGTGAGTCGACGGAGGTTTTTGGGGAGTCCGAGTTTGCCATTGATATGTCGACGGCGATCGATGCGGTGGCCGACTACATTCGCGAGCGTGGCCTCGATGTCGATGCCCGGGAGTTGCTGGCCGCCCGGTTTGAGGGTGGGTGGCGGGTGTATGTGCCCGAGGACCCGTCGGAGGATCTCCTGGATGTGCGGTTAGGCCGGATGTATTTCCTGGTCAGCGATCAGGGGCGGGTTGGTGAGGTGAGTTCGTCGGTCCCGCCGGCGCAGGCGATTGCCGATTTCCTGGCGCAGGATCATCGCGGACTTCCTGGCGCAGGGTCACTGCCCTTGTCGCCCGGACCGTCTTTGGGGCGAAGGATCATGCAGTTTCAGGACACGTACTGTTCCAGGCAGGAAAGGTACTCCCTGGGGATCGAGTCGAATTCCGGCCGATACTACGTATCGATTCCTGTCAGCAACGGTATCGTCGACTACGAGGAATACTACGAGCTGAGCGCGGGCCGATACCACGAGTTCTTGGAGAACCCCACCGCTGCAATTGAATTCGCCGACGAATGCCGTCGTCGCGAACATGACGATCTACTCCTGGAGCAGCCCGGCGGAAACCGCGGAACGCCGGTGTGAAACGTCCCTCATTTGTGCGGGATCGCGATCTTGAATTACATTGTGGCTGACCAGAGTGGATCTTGTTGGTTTGATGGCCAGAAATATGAAAATTTATGGAAGGGTAATCTGCGGCAGTTGAATACGTCGGCGGCCGGAGCGTCTACGCGCTCGTCGAACACGGGCTTGGCAAAATCTGGAGCGGTGCATCGGGCTTGGGCGAGGAAAGGCGATCGATGACAGCGACCAACCAGTCCATCCCAGGCGCCGGCGTCTGCCTGGCAACCGTGAACGCATTGCAACACCGTGGGGCACCACTGTGGGTGTGGCGCCGTCCGTCGGAGGGCGGAGATGACAACGGCTGGCGGATCATGAGTCACCTCGACACTGTCGATGACCTGGAGAACCCCGATCGGTGGCACGTGATCGGCTTCAACGAGGTCTGTGTCATCGAACCTGGCCTGGCCGCAGTCTGGGGGTTCCCGGTGGGGACTGGAATACAGCTCGTCCGTGACGAGAGGGGCTTCTATATCTTCGATACCTTCACCGGCGAACTGATCCCGCCGGAGCAACTGTATCCATCCCAGGGTTCGACGGTGGAAGCTGTCTTTGACGAGTTCGGTACCCGATTCCAGCTATGGCGGCTGCGATACGCGTTGGCAGAACGGCCGGCGTGGGGCCCACCGACGGGGAAGGGGGGCAAACTCTGGGTTCGCTACGGCTACCCCGGTCCGGGCTGGGTCGGCTTCGTCGTCTCGCCACGTGAGGGGGGCTACGATTTGCTGCGGGTCCGCGCCGAAGTTCCGTCAGCCCCCGTCGAGAAGCTCGTCGGTTTCTTCGTCCGTGCCGACGACGCCGGAAAGTACATCTTGTTCGAGATCGGCGAGCATCTCCGGTCATTGTGCGGGCTGGCCCCGCTGATGCGGTTGTGGCACGCGGCAGGAGTGGATCCGCGTATCACCGTCACCCCCGTCGCACGGTTCGTCAGGCGCTACGAGGTGGCGTGCGATCCGCGGCAATACGCGATCCTGCACGCGGGCGGAATCCAGCCGCAGGCGCGGATTCTGGCTTTGAGTTATGACGAACTAGATAATTTGCTGTGCGCGGGGATGCCGGCGAACATGCGGGCCGCTGCGCCCGGAGCCGGCGCCGCGCAGAGAGGCCGCGAAAGTCAGTGATGGGCGGCTTCTGGCCTAGCCTAGGGTGGAGAATAAATGAAGCCTGAAACAGAAAGGCGCACGGTGGCGACGGTTGACAATTTGAACACGTTGGTGGATCAGGTGTTCACCCAGCGGGATGAAGCCTCCCGCGTTGCGCTGTTCCGGGCGTTGGCATCGACTGAGGTGTTCTACCCCGTCAGTATCGAGGAGATCGATGGTCAACGTCGGGTCCACGTGCCGTTGACTCAGCTCGAGGACGGAAGTCATGCCTTCGTCGTCTACGTTGCCAAGGATCATCCTGACCTGACGCAACAGTTCGGCGGAGCCACGTGGCCGCACACCCTAGAGATGGCTAACGACACCCCCTTAGCCCAATGGATGATCGTACGGGGCGACTCGGAGAGTTGGGTGCCGATTGAGCGCAGCGAGTTCTGCGGCCTCATGCGGTGGCTGGATGCGGGTGATCAACGGCTGGATTCGTTGATAACTGAGATCGCCGACGGTTCCTCGGATGGAGCGAGCAACCGGCTACGGGAAGAATTGAGATCCAGCGAAGAACTCTTCGCCCGGATCGAGATTAGAGATGGCGAGCCGTCGGTCTTTGTGACCGGCGCCGCTGGCGATGTGGGTTCGCTCCTTCAGGTATTCACCAGCAGGCGTCGTTCCGGGCTGACCTACGGCGGAATGACCTGGGAATCCATCGTCAAGGTGCTCGCTGAACGGCCGGAACTGAACGGTGTCCAGATCATCAACGACACCGATCACTGGATCGTGCTGGATCGCGCGGATGTCGCGTAGCGACCTGGGAGGGATACGCGGCCATGGGATTTGAGGAGCTGGGCGACGGTTTAACTGATTGGTTGGAGGGATGGATTGACAAGGTGAGCGGTGGTGCAGCGGTGTCGACTGCTGCAGCAAACCCGGTGGGCGAGATCATCGTCTCGATCTTTGGGGAGCTGATCAAGTTGGATCTGAAACCGGATGCTGGGAAGACGACGGGCGAAGCTCTGGCCAGGGCTATCGAGCAAGCCTATGCGGAGGCATACCGGGAGTCCTTCCGGCAACTCGGTATGGTCTTTGATCGGCTCGAACGCGATGTGGCCGAAGACGGGCGACTACTGGCGAAGGTCCGGACCATGCGTGCGGAGTACGCCGATCCCGGTGCCCTCCAGCGATTGCTCCGGCATCGGCAGGCTCACCGCGAACATGCGACCTGGGATCCGGCGGTCGATCCGCTGCGTCGAAATATTTGAGGAACTCATAGCTTGGGCGCGGAATCGATCTGGCATACGCGCAGTTCTCCGTCGAGGATGTTCATGGTGAACACAACTCCGCCGACTTCTGAGAAGACGTTCAATTTCCACCACGCGCCGTCGCGTTGAAAGCCGCTGGTTGCTGCGACGATGAAAGGTCGAAAGGGGGTTCTTCCCCGGCCTTCCAGCGCTGCGATCTCGTTGGCCAGTACGCCAGGTGGGGCGACGGGGCAGGACATGGCGCGAACATTTAGCAGGTGCTTGGCGTTCTTTTCGCGACTCCACACCCGGACGGTGTTGTCGGCGACGGCGCGCGCTTGCGCGTCGGACATCGACTCGTCGGCAGCCATTGCTCGCAGTGTGGGCCTGTCTTGAGTGACCTGATCAACGGAAATTGAAAGGGTGACCAGTGAGATGATCAACGCGACCAACCACATCCAGAAGAATGCTCTTGATCTTGCCGGCGTTGCGCTGCGGCGATCAGCGGCCTGGTTGTCCTGTAGTTCTTCCTCACGCATCAGGAGTAGGCCTCACGCAGATCGCACACTTTCAGGCCGTGCTCGTCGGTGAGGGTCCAGTCGTGGCGAAAGAAGCCGCCGAAATTGTGTTGTTCGGCTGTTTTGGTCTTCCATTGTTCGTTGACCGGTTGAGCCTGGAATGCCATGGTGGCCAGGAATTTGGTTTTGCGCTCTTCGAAGCTCACAATGGCCTCCGGGAAGACGATCTTGTCATAGGCGCCCTGTTGTTCGATCGCATCGATATCGCGCAGCACGCTACCGCTGGGTTTCGCGCAGGTCAGTGATCGCATCAGTGCCGGGTCGGCATTGTTTCGTGCCGCATACCAGCGGGCCAGCAGGTCAAATGCTTCCTGTTGCCGCGGGGCCGGGGCAGGCACCGCGACGATGTCGGCGCGCGGCGGCGGAACCCAGGGGCGGGCGGTGATCAACAGCACGGCGGCTGCGGCGAAGCAGCCGATCGTGATTGCCGGAACCGTTCGTCGAAGCCAGCGTGGAATGGTGCGAATGACCTTCGGCGGCCGCCCGCGTTCAGGCCCGCGACTGGGGATGCGGCTGCCGGGGGTCTCGGTGAGTACTTCGAGGCGTCCATCGCGGTGACGATCGACGCTCATCTGGTCCCACGGTGTCCCGGCGGCCAACGCGCGTCGTTGGTGCTCGGCGACCGCGCCGAGCACCCACGTCGTAGCCGCGAGGGGTTGCCACCCGTGGGTGGTCAGCACGTGTAGGGACGCAACCGGTGGCACGACTCTGGGGGCAAACACGGCGTGCACGCTGATCCAGTCCGGCGGAAGGGTCGGCAAAAGCAGCCCCATCGCGTACTCGATAAGGTCCAGGTTCCGCGGCGGAACCCCCGTGGCCCCCGCGATGCCAGCATCCACGTTCCGAGCATAGGGGACAGCCGGTCGCGACTCGCCGCGGACACGGAACTCATCAGCCGCGCGACCGACAAGTGTTCAGCGGCGGGTAGCGACGTTGTTGTTGCGGAAGGTGACGAGTCGGCACCAATTGCGCGCCTCTGGTGGGGTGGTGGAGAATCCCGGTATGTCAAGGATACCGCCGGGATACCACGTCATCGCTTACGATGCGACCGGTCTGCGTGGCAAACACGCAAAGATCGTCGCTGATCCCGGCGTGTATTACGACCTGCCCGAGGACCGGACGGAAGTCGTCATCGCCGACGACGAACCCAACATTTACTCTGAGTTGTTGGTGTATCTACCTGATGCTCCCGACGAGAAGTCGGCGATTCATTACACTTGTCTGGCGGTCAAGTCCTAGCCGCGAGGGGGGCTGACCTCGGTCTGGTTGAACCACCCCGGGTTTGATGCACACTTGGTTACTGGTGTGCAGCCGCGGATTGGGCTGTGTTTTGAGCGTAGTGGATCTGCTCGTATTCGATGGGTGGGATCCGGCCGAGGCGGTGCATGATCCGGTCGGTGTTGTACCAGCTGACCCAGTCGGCGGTGAGCAGTTCCACGTCGGCCAGTCGGCGCAGCGGGCCGCGGCGGAACGGGGAGTCCGCTCGGACGGCCTCGTGCTTGTACAAGCCGATGGTGGTCTCGGCCAGTGCGTTGTCGTAGGCGTCGCCGACCGAGCCGATCGACGGGATCAGCCCGGACAGGGCCAAGGTCTCCCCGCAGCACACAGAGGTGTACTGCGAGCCCGCATCCGAGTGGTGAATCACCTTGCCCTGCAATGGTTTACCCTCACGTTCGCGGAGTTGTGCCGCGTGCCGGATCGCTCGACGCACCAACAGGTCGCTCTTGCTCGTCGAACATGCCCAGCCCACGATCCGCCCGGCGTAGGCGTCGATGACGAACGCGGTATAGACGAACATCCCGCACGCCAGGCGCACGTAGACATCCCACGCTAGTCACTTGTCAAGGATGACCGTCATTTTGCCAATATTGACGCATTGAGGTCAGGTCGCTGCGGCTATATTTGCGGCGGGCCATGCGGTCGCTTCGTCCCAGGGTTGGTGGTGCTTCAAGCACCACCAGAGACGTCCGATGAGTTTGTTGGCCAGGGTACGCAGGGCGGCGTTGTGATGCTCACCGGCCGCTCTGCGGTGGTCGTAGAACTCTCGGGCTCCCGGCGACCAGGTGAGGGCGGCGAATGCCCACCAGTGACCGGCGTCTGCGAGCCGCTTGTTGCGTACCTTGCGGGCTTTGACGTACCTGCTGCGACCTGAAGCTATCGTGACCGGTGCCGTGCCCGAGAAGGAACGTAGCGACGCCGCTGTTTCGAATCGGGTTGTGTCATCGCCAATTTCGCTGAGGAGTCGGGCGCCGATGATGTCGCCGATACCGGGCACTGACCGAAGGATCTGGGCATCGGGATGGTCGTCGAACGCAACGGCGAGTTCGCGCTCAAGAACCGATACAGTGTCGATCATTGCCGAGATGACGGCGGTGAGTCCGACCACCACATGGCCGAGTGCTTTCTCGACAGGTTCTGATTGCCGCAGAGTTGGCGCTCCTAGCGCTGACCGGATGGCTGCGACCAGCGTAGGGTCGTTACGCCGGCCCGCCCATTTGAGCAGACGGATGACTTTCGCTTCGGTGAGCTTCTGTCCGTCGCCGGGGGTGGGGGCGGCAGCGAGAATCTCCATCGCCGTGCGGTGCTTGAGCTTCGGAAATGCCTGTAGGGCTTGAGGATAGAATTCCAGCAGCACCGAGCGGAGGCGGTTAATGGTTTGATCGCGGGCCCAAATCGCTTCCTGGTGTTGGCGCGCCAATGCGCGTACTGCCAACGCGTCATCGCTGATCGAGGGCAGCGCCCGATGCACATGGCGGTCGGTGCGCACAATATTGGCGAGGATCGCCGCGTCGCCGGCATCGGACTTGGTGCCCGCCTGGCCCCACCGCTCTCGATAGCGGGCCACAGCGCGCGGATTGATCGGGTAGACCGTGTACCCGGCCGCGGCAAGCGCGACGACAAGCAGGTTCTTGTCGGTCTCGATCGCGATCGGAGTCTGCGCAGCACTGCCGCCATGTGCTGCGATCAGTTCCTGCAACTGCGTGAAACCGGTTGGGCCGGTGTCGATTCGTGCCCTAGCGACAACCTTTCCCGCACTGTCTGTGACCGCGGCGTCATGGTGTCCTTCAGCCCAGTCCACCCCACATGTAATTGGCATCGTGCACCTCGCGTTTCCTTCAGTTCAACTATCGGCGCCGAGCGGGATTGCCAGGCGCCGGTGAGCTCCCCGGGATGTGCGGCGACCTAATGGAAGCACTCAAGCGGTGCGACATCTCACAAGCCGAAACACCTCGGGACGGGTCGCGAACCGGTGGGGTCACCGTCTACGTTCAGCCTTTGACGGTCCGTGCAATCATGGAAAGTGATCACCCAACGGCAGCTCACCTACCCATCCAGCATGGACCTGAGTCGGTAAAATCTTAGTGACCACCCACCGGCCGCCGTGTCGCGTTCATCTCGGTGCGACCATCCCATTAGGTGAAATCGGCCACCAGCAGCACGCTGGGCGCGGGCGCCCCGAACTGGCGATCGACCAGGTCAGCCGCGCGCTCGGCGGCGGGATCGGCGATCGTGGTGCGGACCTTGCGCCGGCGGGTGACCCCGCGCCAGCCGTTGGCCCGCATCAACCGCTCCACCGTGCAGCGGGCCACCTCGATGCCCTGACGCCGCAGGGTCGCCCACATCTTCACCGCCCCGTACAACGACTCCGGGGCGCGTCGGCCCGCCTGATCAGGCTCGTAGTAGCCGGCCAGCACCCCGGTCAGGGCAATATCGGACAACGCACGCTTCGACGGCGGCCGTTTCAGCCAGGCGTGGAACGTTCTCGGGGCAATCTGGCAGCCGTGCTCGGTGAGCACGCGGCAGATCGGAGCGACCCCGAACCGAGCGCGATGCTCGGCGATGAACGCACAGATCAACGGTGTCGCGGGTCGCTCTCCCGCACGAAGAAACTTGTCGCCGCCTTCAAGATCTCGATGGTCTCCTCAAGCTCACGGTTCTTGCGTTTGAGCTCGCGCAACTCCCGTACGGCATCGGAGGACACCCGTCACGCTGGCCGGTGTCGACCTCGGCCTGGTTGACCCACCGACGCAGCGATTCATACGACACCCCCAACCGCTTGGCCACCGCGCTGATACACGCCGTGCGGGTGTCGTACTCCTCGGCATGGTCGATGACCAACCGCACCGCCCGGGCCCTGAACTCGTCGTCGTACTTCTTCGGCATGATGCGCCTTACCTTCCCTCGAAAGAAGGTGTGCATCAAACCCGGGATGCTTCTATATCGTGTCAAGGGGTTGCGCGCACCGGGTGTGCCACAGTCAGGGTTCGGTAAAGCTGGCGGGTGATGTAGCGCTTGAGCGACCGCATGATCTCCTTGGTGGTGCGGCCTTCGGCGCGGCGGCGGGCAACATATGCGCGGGTCGGGGCGTGAGTGCGCATCCGAACGATGACAACGGTGGTCAACGCACGGTTGAGTCTGCGGTCCCCTCCGCGATTGAGTCTGTGCCGCAAAGTGTTTCCCGACGAGGCTGGTATTGGACAGGTGCCAGCGAGGGCGGCGAAGGCTGCCTCGGACCGCACACGCCCCGGATGTGACCACGCCGTCAGGACGCATGCGGCGACGACCGAACCCACCCCGGGCAGCTCGCAGAGCTCCGGAGCGACATCCTCGACAAGGGAATCGAGACTCTTGCGGTTGTCGACCAGTTCGCCGTCGAGGGCGACGATGCGCTTGGCCAGCCGGATCGCTTCCTGCCGGCAGGTGGCGATGACCGGGTCTTCCTTGCGGTCACGCCATGCTGCGATGGCCTTGAATTGACTGTGTGGCAGTGTTTTACGAACATCAAGCCCGAGGTCCACGGTGCGCAGCAATGCGGTCAAGGCGTTGATCGCCCGGGTGCGTTCGGCGACCATCTCCTCACGGGCCACCGTCAGAACGCGCAGCGCCACCCGTTGCCCGTCAGCCCGGGGCGTGCGCAGCCGGTTGATGTCGACGGCCAGGACTGAGCGGGCGATGCGGACTGAGTCCAAGGCATCGGTCTTTCCGACACCACGTCGCTGCGCTGCGGGCATCGCCGCTGGCTCAGCGACCGGCAGTCCGCTGTTGGTGACTCGCCCCGTCAGGCCGGCGCCGAAGGAACCCGCACCTTCGATCACCACCAGCGTCGGCTTCTCGTTGATTCTGTGGGTGATCCAGGTGTAGGCACGGTCGAATCCTGCTGGGGAGTTGGGGAACACTGCCTGATCGATGATGCCGCCGTTGGTGGCGTTGATCAGCGCAAACGAGTGGGTGGCGGCGTGGGTGTCGACTCCGATGACAAACGAATAGTGCTCTGCGACGATGGGCATGGCGACGTTGATTTCCTTCCAGTAGACGACGTCGTCGGCGGCGCCAGCCCGGAAAGAGCACTTCGAGGCAGGCCTGTAACGGGCCACGACTCGCGGCAACGAGTCGGGCAGGCTTCTAATCAAGCCACCGAAGCAAGACCGGGCCGGCGCCGCCGTCCTCGACCAAGTGGACAGATCCCGGGAAGATCACCCTCGCGGGGCCAGGCGATTCACGAGTCACACTCAGCCAGGACGGCGACACCGATCCTGTCAGCCAGCACCGGGCCAGCCTCCTCAAGACTTACAGGTGGTTCAGTGCCGGGTCGGCATTGTTTCGTGCCGCATACCAGCGGGCCAGCAGGTCAAATGCTTCCTGTTGCCGTGGGGCCGGGGCAGGCACCGCGACGATGTCGGCGCGCGGCGGCGGAACCCAGGGGCGGGCGGTGATCAACAGCACGGCGGCTGCGGCGAAGCAGCCGATCGTGATTGCCGGAACCGTTCGTCGAAGCCAGCGTGGAATGGTGCGAATGACCTTCGGCGGCCGCCCGCGTTCAGGCCCGCGACTGGGGATGCGGCTGCCGGGGGTCTCGGTGAGTACTTCGAGGCGTCC
The DNA here is from genome assembly GCF_010726955.1 of Mycolicibacterium fallax. NCBI lineage: Bacteria > Bacillati > Actinomycetota > Actinomycetes > Mycobacteriales > Mycobacteriaceae > Mycobacterium > Mycolicibacterium fallax. The sequence goes on along the minus strand of NZ_AP022603.1, from coordinate 1,036,800 downwards.
ATCGCGGTGACGATCGACGCTCATCTGGTCCCACGGTGTCCCGGCGGCCAACGCGCGTCGTTGGTGCTCGGCGACCGCGCCGAGCACCCACGTCGTAGCCGCGAGGGGTTGCCACCCGTGGGTGGTCAGCACGTGTAGGGACGCAACCGGTGGCACGACTCTGGGGGCAAATACGGCGTGCACGCTGATCCAGTCCGGCGGAAGGGTCGGCAAAAGCAGCCCCATCGCGTACTCGATAAGGTCCAGGTTCCGCGGCGGAACCCCCGTGGCCCCCGCGATGCCAGCATCCACGTTCCGAGCATAGGGGACAACCGGATCCGAGTAGCGGCATCCACGGCCCGTGGTAGTCGGAAGGCCAGCACGTGTTCACCGGTGGGTAAGTCCCGCTGGGGCGGGGTCTCGGGAATCTTGCTGATTCAGAGTCGCGTTCGAAGGAATCGTGATCACACCGGCCAGTCCGGCCGCCTGCGGCAAACTCTCACCTGATCGTGCAGCAGACGCATCGTCAATCGCGCGGGGTGCGTTCTTCATCCGGCCACCGGATGCTTGAACCTGGCGCGACTTGGTGTTCCTCCGGGCTGCGCGGGCCGGCTCAACGCTGAATCATGCTGTCGGAGTAAGCCGTTGGGGGACAATTAGATACTCAGTACGACGCGAGAGCCGTCCGGGCGTTTGACCGCGACCTCCAGCTCGCCGCCTGTGGCTTCGACGTACTTACGTAGGGTGTCGACGCGGCTGGTGCCCATATTGCCGTGCTCCATTTCGCCCATCCGGCTGATGGCTACTCACGACAGGTCAAAGGGCGGAGTACGCCGGGGTATCCGCCGACGGTGATCGTTTCTTCGCCCGGTTTCCCCGCCGAACATGCCCGCGATGACCTGCTGGACCGATGGTCTTCGCGCAGGGACGATGAGCGTGCTTCACGGAGGCGACGGGCGCAGCGTGGAGAGGGGCCGGCAGCCGCGCCACTCTCGCCGCTCGGCTGCGCCAGCTCACGATCGATTCGGCGCACACGGTCGTGAAAACCTATGCAGGACAGGCAATTACCATCGTGATCAGTACATTTTCGATGTGTTTGGAGCGTGTCGGCAGCCTACCGGCATCCGCTATTCCGCCTGGCGGAAGTACGGTTCAACCGTACCGCTGAGCTTGACGACCATCGGATTTCCGCGGCGATCCTTGGCGGTGGGGACTTCCACCCGCACCCAACCCTCGGTCACGTTGTATTCGTACACATTGGTTTTCTCGGCGCCGTTGAAGCGAATGCCTACGCCGCGAAGTAGCGCCTCTTCACTGTAGAAGGGGCTGCGCGGATCGATGGAGAGATGATTCGGTGGAACGTCGGCGTTCTGATCCTGAGACATGGCGGCTTTCGTCGGATGCTGAGTAGGTTCTTGGATTGATTCCCAGAGAATCTACGCGACCTGTGCGGCGCCCGGTTTTGCGCAGTGCCCTACAGGTGCTTATTCCACTGCCCGCAGTCCTGCGCCATCACGTCGTTGACGTCGACGCGGATGCCCCCGACGAGCGGGCCCGGGGTGGACGCGGTGTCGATGGTGTGTTGGTAGAGCACCGCCGCGGGAAACCGCTGCCCGTTGGACCACGACCGGGTCTGCCAGGCCCAGCGGTATCCGGGAACCTGGGAGTTTCCGATGACCCCGGACTCGGCGGCCCAACGGCAGGTGTCATAGCCGCCGTAGACGCCGGTGCGCTGTACGCCCAGAACCGAGTTGATTCCCCGAAACCACGGCAGCGCAAGGTTGTTCCAGGTGTCTCGGTTGATGTCGTCGTCGACACTGAAGAAGACCGGTGCGTTCTTCGCGCCGCCGGCCGCGGTGTGCAGCTGCCAGGCGGTGCGGGCGTCGGCGACGCCGCCGGCGTATCCGCGGGTGAAGTCCGACGGCGCCGTTCCGCCGGGCTTGCCGTACTGAAAGTTGCTCACCACGATCAACCCCGCGGCATGCAGGGATTGGGCGTACGGCAGCGTGATCGGCTTGGCGCCGAAGTTCGAGCCCGGACGCGAGGTTGACACGTAGTTGATCACCCCGGAGTGGCCGGCGGCCCGGATGTCCGCGGCTGGGATCTGGCGGGCGGCGAAGTCGATCAGCGTCGGGGCCGCGGCGGCGGCCGTCGGCGCGGACAGGCCCGCGGCCGCGGTGCCGAGTCCGGCGGCAGTCAGTGCGGTTGCGTAGCGCAGTGCGTCGCGCCGCGAGAAGGTGCCCGCCCGACGGGGATGGGCAGATTCCGGGGATTCCGACATGTCGGGATGTTACCAGAGTGATGAGTGTGAACCCTGTTAACCAGAGGTGCTGGTGTCGGACGCGGTCGTGCGGTGGCAAGCGCCGTTCCCGGTTCTTCGCCCAGGTCCAGCGCTGCTGCGCCCGCGCTGCGTGGAGTTCTTGGCTTCCGGTTTTGTCGGACACCGCGCGCATCCTGGTCGCAACAACGAGAGAGGGGCGAGCGATGTGCTGGAAGTGCGACAACCCCGACGGCACCGTTGAGGACTACCTGGACTATCTGCGTGGACTGATCGCCGGCCACGGCTGGGCCGTTCAATCCGTCGAAAGCAGGAAGATGCCGTTTGCCTACACGATCGGGTTGCACGGGTTGGGCCTGCCTGAATTGCTGATCACCGGCATGGCGTCGGACGTGTCCTGCATCGTGCTGAATTCGATTGCCCACATGATCGTTGACGACGGGGTGTTGCTTGAGCCCTCGATGCACATCGATTACGAGGACCGCTTCCTCATGGAAGTCACTGAGGTCGAGCATCCCGACGTCCATATGCCGTTCGCGATCAGCCTGTACGGACCGCGGGTGCGAGCCCTGCAATTGGTCTGGGCAGACGATCGCGGGCACCTGCCATGGGAGCGCGGATGGCGGCGCGGCCGGTACGGGCAACCGGTGCTGGGCGTCCGCGCCGACGTGGCTTGAGGCGGTTTCGTGGGGCTCGCGGGAGATCGCGCGAACCGAGCCGGCGCCCCGATTTTTTCTCAGAGTTTCCTCACGATTGGGGTCCCGATTTGTCGGTTCCGGGGCCGGTTTCTGTCGGTGGCTCGATCTAACGTTTTATACATGGGGAGCAGTGCGTACGCCGACCGGGACACCGTCCTGGCAGCACTGGCCGCCGCCGAGTCCGCGGCCGCCGCCCTGGCCGGTTGCCGCCTCGACGGGTTCACCCCCGAAGAGCTCCTCGACGTGCTGGCCCGCCGCCAAGCCCTGGCCTGGGCGGCCCCGGCCTTCGATCACACCCTGACCGCGCACCTGGCCGCCACCGCCGACCCCGGCGTGCTCGGGGCAGCCAGCCTCAAACTCGTGCTCGCCGAACGGCTCCGCATCTCCCGCCGCGCCGCCGCCCGGCGTTTGGCCGAGGCCGCCGACCTGGGCCCCCGCACCACCCCGGGCGGCCAACCCCTGGAACCGCGACTGCCCACGGTGGCCGCGGCGGTGGCCGCCGGGGCGATCGGGCCCGAACACGTGGACATCGCCCGCGACATCTACCGGCAACTGCCGGCGAATCTGGACCCCGACTACCGCCAGGCCGCCGAAGCAGACCTGGCCGGCCTGGCCACCCAGTTCGCCCCCGAGCAATACCGCACCCTGGCCACCCATTTGTTGACCATCCTGGACCCCGACGGCGACTACCAGGAACGCGCCCGCCGCGCCCAGCGCGGCCTGACCCTGGGCCCGCAACGCCGCGACGGCATGAGCGCCCTGCACGGCACCCTGACCCCCGAAGCCCGCGCCACATTGGAGCCGATCCTGGCCAAACTCGCCGCCCCCGGCATGTGCAACCCCAACGACGAACACCCGTGTGTCAGTGGGACCCCAAGCCAGGAGCAGATCAGCGCCGATCAGCGCAGCGCCGCCCAACGCGGCCACGACGCCCTGATCGCCCTGTGCCGCGCCGTCCTGGCCGCCGGAGACCTCGGACAACTCAACGGCCTACCGGTGACCGTGGTCATCACCGCCACCCTCGCCGAACTCCACGCCGCCGCCGCCACCCACCCCGACGCCACCCCCGACTGGACCAACAACGGCAACAACGCCGAAGAAAACAGCAGCAGCAACGGTGGTGCTGACTCCACTGGCGCTCGGGCCCCCGGTGGCAACGGGGGTGACGGCGACTCCGGTGGTGGTGCCGGCGGCGGGTCGTGCCCGCCCGGGTCTGCGGTCCTGGGTCCGGCCCCGGCCCTGAACCCCGACAATGGGTGGGCCATCACCGGCGGCGGCACCCGCGTCCCGATGCGCGACCTCCTGCGCATGGCCAGCCACGCCCACCACTACCTGAGCATCTTCGACGGCCACGGCCGCGCCCTATGGCTCGGCCGCTCCAAACGCCTGGCCACCGCCGACCAACGCCTGGTCCTGTTCAGTCGAGAACGCGGCTGCACCCGGCCCGGCTGCCCCGAACCCTTCTACCGAACCCAAGCCCACCACCTCGACCCCTGGACCCCCAAACCCGGCACCACCAGCCCACCCCAACCCGGCAGCCGCGGCGACCCCACCCCCGAGGATGCGGCGGGCGGGAACACCAATATCGACGACCTCGCCCTGGCCTGCCGCGCCGACAACAACATGGCCGACAAATTCCACTGGATCACCATCCGCAACACCGACGGCCACGTCGAATGGATCCCCCCACCGGCCCTGGACCGCGGCCAACCCCGCACCAACACCATCAACTTCCCCGAACAACTCCTGGCCCGCTACCGCAACCTCCGCCAAACCCACCCCGACCAGGACCTCCCACCCCAAGACGAACCGCACTGGCTCGACCAAGCCATCGACGCCCACCGCCGCTACGACACCGACCCCACCGACACCGAACTCACCCAACAACTCATCCTCGACAACACCCCCTACCCCGACGACTGGAACGACCCCAGCACCTGGCAGAAAATCCGGCCCGACAACACCGACGACACCGCAGACGACACCGAGGGCGACCCCGGCACCAGCGACGACACCGACTGGGCCGACCACCCCGACCGGTACGACGACACCACCGACCCCGGCTGGTACGAAGACGAAACCACGCTCACCGCAACCGAACTCACCAACCAGCCACACCCCGCCGACCCCGACGCCCACACCGCATAACGGCGGGGAGGGCGGCGAGCAGCGGGGGAGCGGGCCCGATGAAACCGCTGGTCCCGCATTACGCCCGGGCGGCGCGTCAGTCCAGCGAATCCCAGAACCGGCCAAGCACCTCGGCCGCGCGATCGGGGTCCTGCAGCATCCACCAGTGCCCGAGCCCGTCGAGCACCTCCACCCGGGCGCCGGCCAGCGCCGCCGACCGGCGGTGCATCTCCGGGGTGCCGACGTAGCCGTCCTCGGTGGCCAGGATCGCCAGGCCGGGACGGGCCGCGGCACTGGGCAGCCGCCGGCCGGTCTCGGCCATCGCGGTGTTGGGCGCCGAGCGGTACAGCGCCAGCAGGGCCCGGCCCATCTCCGGGCCCTGCCCGGACGCGATGGACCGCGCGGTGGAATCCGGAATGCCCAGCGCGGTAAGGCCCGTCGCGCGGTCGTCCAGCGTCCCGCCGAACATCTGCGCGACCACGGCCTCGCCGGTGCCCGGGGTCTGCCACAGCTGCGCCAAGTCATGCCAGACGTACTCCGGATCGAACGAGCCCAGGATGTCGCAAACCCAGCTGCGCACCAGATCCGGCCGCGTCATCACCAGGCCCATCACGTGACCCCCGCCCCAGTCGTGGCCGACCAGATCCACCGGGCCGCCCATCGCGGCGACCTCGGCCGTCAGCCAGTCGCGGTAGGCCGGCGCGGTCGCCGGAAAGTCGTCCGGCAGCGGGGCGCCGAACCCCGGCGGCGAAAGCCGGACGACGTCGTCGCGTCCGAGCCGGTCGACCAGCGGATCCCAGATGGCGTCGGTTTCCGGGTTTCCGTGCACCAGTACGACAGTCATGGAGCCATCGTGCCAGGGCCCGGTGTCCGCGGCCACCGCAGGGAGACCCGATTCAGTGCCGCGCGAGCCCGCCGCGGTGGTCGGGCAGACTGTCCCGGTGAAGACCCTGGGACGGTTCCTGCTCGGCGTGATCGCGCTGCTGGGCACGCTGGTCGGCGCGCTCGCGGTCGCGCTGCACCTCTGGCCGGTGCGCTGGGTTCCGCTGGTCGAACTCGCGGCCCTGGTGCCGGTGCTGATCGCCGCACCGGTGATCGCGGTGCTCGCCGGGGTGCTGGCGCGGCATCGGCTGCGGCTGGTGGTCTCGGTGGCGGTGCTCGCCGCGGGGGTTGGCACCCAGCTGCCGCTGTTCATCGGCGGCGACCGGCCGGAGCCGCATCTGACGGTCGCCTCCGCGAACCTGATGGTCGGCACCGGCGACGTGGCCGGCCTGGCGGCACTCGTCGGCGCGCAGCGAGTGGATGTGCTTGCCGTGCAGGAACTGACGCCGGAGGCCGCCGCGGCGGTCGCGCGATCGAGCATCGTCGTCGACCTGCCGCACCGGTTCGAACGGCCGGCGGCCGGCGCCAACGGCTCCGCCATCTACAGCCGCTACCCGTTGCGCGACGGCGCCGCGCTGGACGGATTCATCCTGGAGAACCTCTCGGCGGTCCTCGAGGTACCCGGGCACGGCCCGCTGCGGGTGCTGGCACTGCATCCGGTCGCGCCGATCGGCTGGCCGGCCGCCGAGCTGAGCAGCCCGTGGTGGGCCGCCGAACAGGACCGGGTACGCGAGCTGTTGCACGCGCTGCCGGACGGGCCGGTGATCGCCGCCGGCGACTTCAACGCCACTTGGGATCACGCGCTGTTCCGCCGGAACCTGACCGCCGGGTTCGTCGACGCCACCCGGGCCGCGGGCGCGGGGTGGCTGCGGACCTACCCGCAGGACCGGTCGTATCCGCCGGTCGTCGGCATCGATCACGTGCTGCTGCGCGGCCTGTCGGCCGCCTCGGTGACCAGCCACGCCATCGCCGGCACCGACCACCGGGTGGTGGTGGCCCGGGTCGGCTGAGCGCCGTCCGGCGGTGACCGCGTGGCTCAGGAGCCGAGCAGCCGCGCCCCCGGGTGTGCCCGCTGCCAGCCGTCGATCGCGGCGTCCCATTCCGCGCCGTCGAGGGTGGTGACCGACGCCGGGAACAGCGAATCCTCCTCCTTGGCGATGTGCTCGTGCAGGTCGAACACCTCGCTGCGGAGCCGTTCCCGGTCCGCGCTGCGGGTCAGGTCCAGGGCGGTGAGGAAGGCGTCCAGCTCACGGTGCTCGGCGACCAGCGGCTCGATGAACTCGGCGAACACGTCGTCGTTGCCCAGCAGCGCGGCGAACAACCCGTCCTCCTCACCGCGCCAGTGCGCGCGCAGTTCCTCGGCCATCCGGCCGGCGAGATCCTGGGCTCGCGCCGAATCCCCGGCATCGAGGGCGCGGACGGCGTCCCCGCCGAGGTTGACCGCCCGCTCGTGCTCGGCGGTGTAGTCGCGCAGCAACGGCATGTCCCGGCACCCGCAGTACTGACACACGACGTGCCCCCTTCCTCGGTAGGCAGAACCGGTCGGTGGAATCCACGTTAGCCGCCGGAGGCGGGGGCGGCCGCAGAATCCCCGGTGCGTCCCCCGGTTAGGGTGCGCTCGTGGCGGACCGCACCAAGGCGATACCCGGTGACGACACCGGGATTCCGGTTCCACTCACGCCGCAGGCGCTGCGGGCCGCCGGGGCCGGCTTCCTGACCGCCGCGCTGCGGGCATTCGGCGCGCTCGGCCCGCACGACGCGGTCGCCGAGATCACCGAGTTTCGCCCCGTCACCGGTGGCAGCACCGGCCGCAAGGCGGCCCTGACGGTGCGCTACGCCGAGCCCGACCCGGGGCTGCCCACACACCTGTTCGCCAAGTTCTCCCGGGACCTCGACGACCCGGCCCGCGACCTGGGCCGAACCCAGATGGCCGCCGAGGTACGCCTGGCGGCACTGTCGAGGACGCCGGGCTTCCCGATCACCGTGCCGCGCAGCCTGTTCGCCGACTACCACGGCGACAGCGGCACCGGGCTGCTGCTCACCGAACGCATCGGGTTTGGTCGCGACGGCATCGAACCGCAGCACCACAAGTGCCGCGACTACGAACTCACCGACGCGACGGCGCACTACCGGGCCCTGGTGACCGCGCTGGCGCGGCTGGCCGGGTGGCAGCGTTCCCCGGCGGCCCCGCCCGAAGCCACCGCGGACTTTCCGGTCGACCTGGCTTCGGCGACGGTGGGCCAGCGTCCACCGCTGCGCGCCGACCGGATCGAGCACCAGCTGCGACGGCTCGCCGAGTTCGCCGCCGACTACCCGGGACTGCTCCCGGAGCAGGTGCGTGAACCCGAGTTCCTGTCCGGACTCGCCGACTGGCTGCCGCGGGTCGCCGAGACCGAACCGGTTGTTTGGCAACGTCTTTCGGCCGACCCGGACTACATCGCGCTGTGCCACTGGAACGCCAACATCGACAACGCCTGGTTCTGGTGCGAGCCGACCGGCGCATTGAGCTGCGGGCTGCTGGACTGGGGCTGCGTCGGCCGGATGAATGTCGCGATGGCACTGTGGGGTTCGCTGTCGGCGGCCGAAACATCGCTGTGGGACAGCGGCATCACCGACCTCGTTGGCGTGTTCGTCGACGAATACGCCGCGGCGGGCGGGCCGGGCCTGGACCCCGAGGAACTGATCCGCCAGCTGCTGCGTTACGCGACGGTGATGGGGGTGTCCTGGCTGCTCGGCGCCCCCGGCCGGCTGCGCGCCGGCCTCGGTGACCCGACGCCGGAACTCACCCGATTCCACCCCACGATCGCCGGCGACGAGTCGCTGCGCGCGCCGCTGCAGATGCTGGTCAATGTGCTGTGGCTGTGGCGAACCCGCGACATCGCCGTGCTGCTGCCCCGGCCCTGACCACCCCCGAGCGCCGGTCCGGCCGCTACAGACACACGGCCGGGCTCAGTCCGCCCGGCCGGCCTCGACCAGCCGCAGCACCGGCGCGCCGGTCTCGTCGGAGGCCGCCAGGTCCACCTCGACCTCGAAGCCCCAGTCCCGGTCGCCGGCCGGATCGTCGAGGATCTGCCGGACCCGCCAGCGGCCGGGCTGCCGGTCGAAGATCAGCATCGCCGGACCGCGCGCGTCCGGGCCGGTGCCGACATCGCGGTGTTCGGCGCGGTAGGCGGCGCCCAGCTCCGCCCAGCGCTGCGCCGGCCAGCCGGCGTCACCGTCGAGTGCACCGAGGTCCTCCCAGCGGCCGCGGGCGAACAGCTCCACCCGGCGAAACAGCGCGTTGCGGACCATCGCGGTGAACGCCCGCTCGTTCGCGGTCAGTGGGCGCGGCGGGCTCGGGGCGGTCACCGCGGCCGGGCCGCGATCCGGATCGGTGAGCTGTTCCCACTCGTCGAGCAGGCTCGAATCGACCTGGCGCACCAGCTCGCCGAGCCATTCGACGATGTCGGTCAGCGCGTCGGTGCGGGCGGCCGCCGGGACCCCCGAGCGCAGCGCCTTGACGGCGTCGGACAGGTACCGCAGCACCGCGCCCTCGGACCGGGCCAGCCCGTACTCGGAGACGAACTCCCGGAACGTCATGGCGCGTTCCCACATCTCCCGCACGATCGACTTCGCCGACAGCCGGCCGTCGGCCGCCCACGGGTTGGTCCGCAGGTACACCTCGAACGCGTGACCCAGCAGGTCCTCCAGTGGCTTGGGATAGCTGACCTCGTCGAGCAGCTCGATGCGTTCGTCGTACTCGATGCCGTCGGCCTTCATCCGGGCCACCGCCTCACCCCGGGCCCGCTTCAACTGGGCGGCCAGGATCTGCCGGGGATCCTCCAGGGTGGCCTCGATCACCGAAACCACATCCAGGGCATAGCATTCCGACTCGGCGTCGAGCAGCTCGATGGCGGCCAGCGCGAACGTCGACAGCGGCTGGTGCAGTGCGAAGTCGGCAGGCAGGTCGACGGTCAGCCGGTAGCGGCGGCCGTCGGGGCCCGGCCGCTCCAGGCGTTCGAGCACCCCGGCCTGCAGCAGCGCGCGGGCGATGCCGACGGCCTCCCGAATCAGCCGCAGTTGCCGCTTGCGCGGCTCGTGGTTGTCGGTGAGCAACCGGCGCATCGCCACGAACGGGTCACCGGGGCGGTCGACCACATCGAGGATCATCGCCGTAGACACCCGCATGTTCGACCGCAGCGGCTCGGGGGAGGCCGCCACCAGCCGGTCCATGGTGGTCGCGCTCCACGGCACCATGCCCTCGGGCACCTTGCGGCGCACCAACTTCCGTCGCTTCTTCGGGTCGTCGGCGACCTTGGCGAATTGCTTGAGGTTCTCCACCTCGTGATCGGGCGCCTGCACGACGACGGTGCCGACGGTGTCGTAGCCGGCCCGCCCGGCCCGGCCGGCGATCTGGTGGAATTCCCGGGCGTTGAGCAGCCGGGTGCGGGTGCCGTCGTACTTCGACAGCGCGGTGAACACCACGGTGCGGATCGGCACGTTGATCCCGACGCCGAGGGTGTCGGTGCCGCAGATCACCTTCAGCCGCCCGGCCTGGGCCAGCTGCTCCACCAGCCGCCGGTACTTCGGCAGCATCCCGGCGTGGTGTACCCCGATCCCGTGCCGGACCATCCGCGACAGCGTCGCCCCGAAGCCGGAGGTGAACCGGAACCCACCGATCGCCTCGGCGATGTCGGCCTTTTCGGCCTTGCTGGCGACGTTGACGCTCATCAGGGCCTGGGCACGCTCCAACGCCGCGGCCTGGGAGAAGTGCACCAGGTAGATCGGCGCCTGCCCGGTGTCCAGCAGCTCCTGGATGGTCTCGTGGATCGGGGTCGTCGCATACGAGTAGAACAGCGGGACCGGCCGCTCGACACCGCCCACCTCGGCGGTCTCGCGCCCGGTGCGCCGGGTCAGGTCAGCGCGGATGAAGCCGACGTCGCCGAGGGTCGCCGACATCAGCAGGAACTGCGCGCGCGGCAACTCCAGCAGCGGCACTTGCCAGGCCCAGCCTCGGTCGGGGTCGCCGTAGAAGTGAAACTCGTCCATCACCACCAGCGCGATGTCCGCGTCGGCGCCCTCGCGCAGCGCGATGTTGGCCAGCACCTCGGCCGTGCAGGCGATGATCGGCGCGTCGGCGTTGACCGCGGCGTCACCGGTCAGCATGCCCACCTGACCGGCGCCGAACACCGCGCACAGCGCGAAGAACTTTTCGCTGACCAGGGCCTTGATCGGGGCGGTGTAGTAGCTGCGGCCACCGCCGGCCAGGGTCGCGTAGATCGCCCCGGTGGCCACCAGGGATTTGCCGGACCCGGTCGGGGTCGCCAGCACCACGTTCGCGCCGCTGACCAGTTCGATCAGCGCCTCCTCCTGCGCCGGATACAGCGCGGTGCCCTGGGCCGCGGCCCACTCGCCGAACTCGGCGAACACCGCATCCGGGTCGGCGCCGCGGGCCCGCAGCGCGGCCAGCTGCGCGCCGTCCCCGACCAGGGCAGCGGGGACCGGCGGATCGGGGACCGGGGGATCGGGCGTCATCGTGTGACCAGCGTGCCCGACCCGCCGGCGGGCCCGGCGGGCAGCCCCGGCACCGGCCTCACGGCGCGGCCGCGCCGTCCCAGATCAGCCGGCCATCCGGGCCGATCCGGGCCCCGGCGCAGGGCCGATGCTCGGCGATGGTGCCGTTGTGCATGAGATGGCCGACGGCCACGGCGCACTCGCACACCAGCACGTCGGCGATCAGCCGCCGGTGGCAGCGCCACCACAGTGACTCTGAACACATCAGCGCGGTGGTGCGCGGCGCGGCGGTCTCGAGCAGTTCGGTCAGCGCGGCGCGGAACTGCGGGCCCCGGGTCCAGCCGGCGTAGGCGCGAAACGCCGGGACCGTCCACCAGGTGTCCGGGGCGGTGGCCGCCTCGGCGGCGGTCAGCCGCCGCCGGCCGCCGAACCGCGGTTCGTGCCGGTAGGAGATGCCGAGCTCGGTTGCCAGCGCCTCGATCTGGCCGGCCGCGGCGGCCGGGTTGGCGCGGCTGCCGGGGAAGCGCCGGACATCGACGATGTGCTCGACGCCGGCGCCGGTCAGCAGGGCCGCGAGCCGGTCGCGGTCGGCGCGGCCGTGTCCGAAGGTCAACACCCCTCACAGCCTGCGCCGTTGCCGCCGCACGGGGCAACTGTCGGGTTGTGCACGTCCGGTGCGCCGACTGCTTTACGATCCACCTGAACCGAACAGTGAGAGAGACTATGACAACGGCACCGGAAGCCCCCGCGATCATGGATCGGGTCGGCCATTACTACGAGGCAGACCACACCTACCCGGTGGAGCGCACCAAGGTTCTCGAGTACGCCCGCGCGGTGCAGGACTACCACCCCGCGCACTGGGACGACGACGCGGCCGCGGCGCTGGGCTATTCCGGGCTGGTCGCCCCGCTGACCTTCACCGCGATCCCGGCGATGTCGGCCAACCGCAAGCTGCTGCAGGAGGTCGTCGTCGGCTACGACACCTACGTGCAGACCGAGGAGGTCTTCGAGCAGCACCGTCCGATCGTGGTGGGCGATGTGCTGCAGACCGACGTGGAACTGTCCTCGGTCCGCCGGGTCGCCGGCCGGGACATGATCACCATCACCAACACCTACGTCGACGCCAACGGCGAGCGGGTGCACACCATGCACACCACCGTCGTCGGGGTCACCGCCGATGAGGTCGATCCGGCCATCACCGACGCGGTGGCGAAGGTGATGATGCACGACATCGACATCATGTCGGTGGAGGACGCCGCGGCCGAGTACGTCAAGACGGTCCGGCCCGACGTGGTGGTGCCGGTCTCCGATGTCACCGCGACCCGGACCCCGGGCTCGTTGCGGTTCGAGGACCTGGCGGTCGGCGACCAACTGCCGGTGCACCACACCCGGCTGTCCCGCGGCGATCTGGTCAACTACGCCGGCGTGGCCGGCGACGCGAACCCGATCCACTGGGACGAGAGCATCGCCAAGCTGGCCGGGCTGCCCGACGTGATCGCGCACGGCATGCTGACCCTGGGCCTGGGCGCCGGTTTCGTGTCCGCCTGGTCCGGCGATCCGGGCGCGGTCACCAAGTATTCGGTGCGGCTGTCCGCGCCGGCGGTCGTCCCGGCCGACGGCCGCGGGGACATCGAATACAGCGGACGGATCAAGTCGCTGGACCCCGAGACCCGCAGCGGTGTCATCGTGGTCGGCGCGAAGGCGTCGGACAAGAAGATCTTCGGCATGGCGACTATGCACGTCCGGTTCTCCTGACCGGGCTGCGCCGCCGCCGGTGCGGCCGGCCCGGTCAGACCGGCCCGGTCAGACCGGCCAGGTCTCCCGGCGGTAGGCGCCGTCCCAGAACATCCACTCATACCGCGAGGTGGTGACGAAGTGCTGCCGCGCGGCGGCCTCCTCGAGCACCGACAGCCCGACGCCGACGCCGTCGGCCAGCTCGAGGACCTCGGCGACGGTGGCGGCAAACTCCTCGCCGCCGTAGCTGCCGATCCACAGCGCGTAGCGGGGGTCGGGGGAGCCGCGGCCGAGCAGCTCGGCCCCGACCCGGGCGTAGATCCAGTAGCACGGCAGCACCGCGGCCAGGCCCTCGGCGAAGCTGCCGGTGCTGGCCGTCGCCAGTAGATAGCTGGTGTAGGCCCGGGTGGTCGGGGCGACCGGGATGGCATCCAGTTCGGCGCCGTCGAGTCCGAGCTGCGGCAGCAGTTCGGCGTGCAGCGCGAGCTCCACGTCGTGCACCTCGGCGGCGTGCCGGGCGAACATCGCGGTGGCCGCCAGCCCGGGGGCCTTGGCCGACACCAGTGCCAGCGCCCGGGCGTAGTCGCGCAGGTAGTGCACGTCCTGGGCGACGTAACCGGCGAAGACATCGGGGTCCAGGCTGCCGTCGGTCAGCCCGGTGATGAAGGGATGCTCGAGGATCGCGGCGTAGATGGGCTCGATGTCGGCCCACAGCCGCGCGGACCAGGCCGGCGAAGAGGTGCTCACCGCGGCCAAGTTACCTGCATTCGGCTCCGCGGTGGGCCGCAGGCCCGCGGAGAATCCGGTGATCGCCACCCCGACGGGGGCCGGTAGATTTGCTGTGACACGAGGATCGTCGGGCCCGCGGGGGACCGGCAGGGCATTGAATGGGGTAGCGGTGCGGGTGAGATGGGCTCGATACACGGCGATGGCGGCAGCCGTCGGATTGCTGGGCGGCTGCGCGACCGTCGACACCGGGGTGGCGATCCGCGACCCCAACCAGGATCCGATGGCCGTCAATGCGGCGCTGCTCGACAGTGGCCCGTTCGCCCGCAAGGCGCCGACCTCGCTCGGTAAGGCCGGCGACGACGGCTCGCTGGTCGAGTCCATCCGGATGTCGGAGTACGTGATTTTGCCGTACCAGGCGGATCCGGCGCTGACCCGCGGCTCCGGAGCCAAGCTGGGCAAATCGGGGCCGGTGACCAGCACCGACCGGCTGCGGGACTTCGTTCACAGCGGCGATGTCGCCTCGGTGGTGGATATGGATCTGGTGGTGGCCGGGTTCGGAATGTACGCCGAATCCCGTGACCAGGCCTCGGTGAACAGTGCGAACGCAGTGCTGCGGTTCAAGACACCGGAGGACGCCCAGAAGGCCGCCGACGACCTGCTGGCCGCCGCCACCGCCGACACCAAGGCCACCAACCCGCGCCCCGCCGAGATCCCGGGTCACCCGGATACCCGCGCGGTCGTCGTCGACGGCGACTACAACAACACCTACCTGACGGCGCTGACCACCCAGGGCCCGCTGCTGCTGATCCAGGGGATCGGTGGCCGCGACCAGGGCACCATCCCGGTGGACTCCGGCATCCCGCTGGCCGGGAAGCTGCTGGATCTCCAACTGGCAGAGCTGGGCAGGTACACCCCCACCCCGATCGACAAGCTCGCCGACCAGCTGTGGGATCCCAGCACCCTGCTGGCCCGCACCGTGCCGGCCCACGACAGGATCGGCTACCGGCTCAAGGGCCGACTCGGCAGCTACACCGCGCACGGTGCACTGGCCTACGAGATGGACGCCGGGGCGATGGCCCAGGCCTTCGAGAACGCCGGCGTAGAGAATGTTGCGGTCCGCCGGACCCGGATCATCGAGACGCGCGATGCCGCCGCCGCCGTCGATCTGGTTGAGACCCTGTCCAACCAGGCCGCCGCCGACAAGCGGACCACCTCCGCGGGTATCAACGGATTTCCGTCCGCGCGCTGCTTCGAGCCGATCCCGGACAAGATGCCCTGGGAACGCCCGAATTACTGTGTGGCGCCGGTGGACAACTACGCGATCGACGTCTATTCCGACGAGGACCTCAACATCACCCGCCAGCTGCTGTCCGCGCAGTACCTGCTGCTCACCCAGGGGTAGCGGCGCTCAGTCGGTGATCTTCGCGGTGATGTCGCGAGCGATCGTCGACGACACGTCGATGGTGCCCTCGCCGCGGCGGCAGGTGAACACGTCGATGACGATGTTGCGCACCGAGGTCAGGGCGTGCTGGCAGCTCATCGGGTCTACGGCGCGCGAGCTCGTGGTCGTCGACATGGCCGGTGTGACATTGACCGTGCCGATGGTCCAGACCTGTTTGGGGGAGGTGCTGGTCTCGTAGAGGGTGACCGTCGATCCCGCGCACGGTTGCCAGAACTGCGATTGGCGCTGCACCGAGGCCGCCGCAAGCTCCTCGGTGCCGAAGGCGATGACCGCCTGCCGGACCCCTTCACCGTTGCTCGTCCCCGAGGTCAGTTCCTGACTGTGGATCTTGGTGTACCCGCTGTCGGTGTACTGGGTGGACTGCAGCGGATACATCGCGCCGACGCACTTGGTGGCCGAGGTGAACTTCGAATCGTCGAGCAACTCGGAGCCGGTGGACTTGGCGGTCAGCGGCCAGCCGGCGACTTTGCTGACCGCTTCGGGGCTGAGCAGGAAGCCCGGCAGGGCGGTGTCGGGGACCACCGGCGCCGCGCTGGAGGCGACGGTGCTCGGCGCCGACGGCGGGGCCGGATTGTCGGCGTCGTCGGAGCCGGTGGTCAGCACCACCGCGGTGGTTCCGCCGGCCACCAGCAGCACCACCCCGGCCAGCGCGGGCCAGCGCAGGCTCCGCCGGGTCTTCGGCGGCTCGGTGACCGGCGGCGACGGCGGCCGCTGCACGATGGAGGTGGCTTCGGACATCGCGGCCACCGCACCGGTGAAGGTTGCCGCGGCCGCGGCGACGAGTTCGTTGCAGGACCCGAATCGCTGCCGCGGATCCTTGGCCATCCCGGTCGCGAAGACCTCGTCCAAACCGTGTGGCAGCCAGGGCGCGCTCTGACTGATCCGGGGGGGCGGCGCGGTGAGATGCGCCATCATCATCGCCGCCACGCCGGTGGCCGATTCAAACGGCAGCCGGCCGGTCAACATCCGGTACAGCGAGCAGGCCAGCGAATACTGGTCGGCGCGGCCGTCGACGGCCGCGCCGTCAATGGATTCCGGGCTGGCATAGGGCATGGTGGCCATCACCGAACCGGTGGCGGTGTGATGGCTGGCGTCATCGAGGGCGCGGGCAATCCCGAAGTCCCCCAACAGAACCCGCTCGTCGTGCCCGATCGGTCCGGAGAGCAGGAAGTTCGCCGGCTTGACGTCGCGGTGCACCATGCCGCGGCCGTGCGCGTAGTCCAGCGCGTCGGCCACCGCGCCGGCGATGTGCAACGCCCGCATCGGGGTCATCGTCCCGGCCTTGAGCGCTTCGTCGGCGTCGGTGCCGTCGACGAACTGCATGGCGATCCACAGCTTGCCGTCGCTGCTCTCACCGCGGTCGTACACCGACACGATGTTCGGGTGGTCCAGGACCGCGGCGATATCGGCCTCCCGCAGGAAGCGGGCCCGGAACTGGGGGTCAGCCGACAGCTCGCTGGACAGCACCTTCAACGCGTCGGTGCGCGGCAGCGCCGGATCGGTGACCGCGTAGACCGTGCCCATACCGCCGGAGCCGACGGCCCGCTGGACCCGGTAGCCGGCGACGTAGGAACCGCTGGGCAGCACTACTGCGGAGCGCCGACGCCGTAGGTTCCGGTGCTGTCGATGAACGTCACGGTGACCGTGCGATCGATGCCGCCGATCTTCATCCCGCAACCGAAGGTCGCGCCGGAGGCGATGACCGGATTCTGCCCGTCATTGCAGCGCACCTCGGTGACGTTCGCCGCGCCGTACCCGGTCACCGGATCGGTCAGGACGAGTTGCACGCCGGTCTGAACCGCGTTGACGTCCAGGGTGTGGGTCCAGAAGAAGCCCGGCTTCCAGAACCCCAGGACCGCGACCGCGGCCGCGGCGATCACCAGCACCCCGAGGCCGGCGAACACCAGCTTCTTGGCCTTGCCGCCGGATTTCTTGGTTCCCTCGGCGTCGCCGGTGGGCCCGGACGGATGCTGCGGCGGGGGTGGCAGCATCCCGCCTGCGCCGGGATGGGCCTGGGTCGCGGCGGCCGGATCGGCCGGGTTGCCCGGGTAGGCGCCCGTCGGCACGGCCGCGCCGGGGTAGCTGTAGGCCCCGCCGGGCGCCGGCGGCGGTACCGGGGCCGACCAACCGCCGGACCCCGGACCGGGCAGCGGGCTGATCTGCTGGGTCTTCTGATCGTCGGCCGGGGAGCCGGGGCGCGCGACGATGGCCGTCGGGTCCGAGGGCGAGGCGGGCGGCATCGGCGGCTCCGGCTGCGACGCGGACCAGCCGGCGTCGGGGTTCGGGGTTTCGGTCACTGTCCCTCCCGGGTGTTGGTGGTGGTTCGCGGGGCCGTGTCGTGGCCGGGTCGGTGCGCGCTCATTTTGCCGCGAGCATCAGGTAGCCGGCCGAAAGGGACTGGCGGACCTCGACGCCCTGGGCGCCGCTCTGCTGCAGCAGATAGCGGTCCTGCGGTGCGCCGCACCAGGTTTCGGCGCGCGAGTACTTGTCCGTCACCGGCTTCTCCACGCACCGGGCGGCAGGAAGCCCGGGTACGCCGTCGGCCTCGGACCAGCCGTCGTCGAGATACTGCTGGATGTAGCCGTCCAGCATCTTGGTGGATCCCTCGGTATCGCGGGCCCGAATCAGGAAGCCGTTCTCGTAGCCCAGGAAGTCGACGCCGTTCTCGGCGATCATCTTCTGCGACTCGATCGGATGCGGCTCGAACAGCAGCAACCCGCGCGGGCCGAAACCGCCGTACATCAGCAGCTTGTCGCTCGGCTCCAGCATCCGGGCCAGCAGTCCGGTGGGGTCGATCGGCAGCTCGGCCAGCTTGTCATACGGCGTCGGTTGGAACTTGTCGATCTCGGGGATCTGCTTGTCCAGCACGTTGGCGATCACCTCGGCGGCCGCGTCCATGCTGGTGCGCGAGATGAAGGTCTGGGACAGCAGGTAGGGTCCGTGCGCGGTGTAGGCGCTCAGAATGTAGCTGGTGGTGAGGCCCTCACCCTCGGAGACGTAGCCGCGGCCGACCGCATCGGGGTGACGAGGGATCGGCTGGGGCGTGAGCGGGGTGTCCTTCTTGCTGTACTCGTCGTACCGCGACGCGGTTGACTCCGCAATCGCGGCCGCCGCGGCGGTGGCGTCCTCGGGGCTGCGGAACTGCAGGACCGCGTTGCGCAGGAACTGGCGCTTGCCGGCGTCCTTGCCGTCGGAGGCACTGTGCGCGATGCCGGTGACGAAGTTGTGTGCCGCGATGGCGGGCACCAGGCCCTTGTTTTCCAGATACAGCCCGGCGGCCTCGGGGCTCTTCATGATGCCGGTGCCACCGATCCCACCGGAGCTGGTCAGCGAGGGATCGACGTCGAACGGAAACACCAGGTGCTCGAACATCCGGTGCGCGTCGTGGATCGCGCCCTTTTCCGGGGTGCCCGCATTGCCCAGCGGTGCGCGCGGGGTGGTCGGGTAGTTGCCCGTTTCCAGCAGCGCCAACACCGGCGCGGTGGCGTCGAAGCCCGGGTCGCGGACCGCGTCACCGGGCTGCACCTGGGTGCAGCCACCGACCAGCATGCCCAGCGCGACGACCGCGCCCAGCCGGACCTGAAGGGGGATTGGCATCGCTTCTCGTCTCACATTCGTTCGGGCCGGCGCCCGATTGATCGGGTGTTCGTGGTCAGCTTACGGCCGCGGCGGGAGCCCCCGTGGCGGCATTGTTGCCGAGCTATTTGAGTTGCTTGGCGAGCTGGGGGACCAGCGTGGTGTTCAGATACCGGGTCGCGGCGGGCCCGGCGGAGGTCAGCGCGGCGATGGTCTCCGGGTTGTCGACGATCACCACCTTGCCGCGTAGCGCGGTTATCGCCGACGGCAGACCCGCGAACCCGCCGCCCCGGGCACCGGGGTCGCTGCGCAGCACCAGGACCAGCTGGGCTTCGATGCCGTAGATGCCCGACTCCAGCAGCGGAACCTCGCTCTGGCCTGCGGCGGCGGTGTCGGCGCGCCCGGTGTCGATCCGGAACCCCAGGCCGCTGAGGTAGCCGGCGGCGGGGGAGGTCGGCAGCATTATGGACAGCCCGGACGGGGAGAAACTCAGCACGGCGGCCGAGGTGCCGTCGAAGCCCTGCTGCTGGCGCAGCTGGGCATTGTCGGCACCCAGTTCGCCGGCCAGGGTGGCGGCGGCCGGTTGTTCACCGAGCACCTGCGCGATCCAGTTCAGCTGGGTCTGCGGTGTCCAGGCCTTGTTCCCGGCGGGTGGACGGGGGATCGTCGGCGCCACCTTGGTCAGCGCGTCGTAGACCGCGCGGTCGGCCGCGGTGTCGATGATCAGGTCCGGTTTCAGCGCTGCCACCGCGGTCGGATCGGCCCGGCCCAGCACCGTGGGTGTCCCGGTGATCAACGGGGCCAGCCAACTCGGTGCCGTGCCGCCGGGGGCGACCAGCGCCACCGGCTGCACCCCGAGGGACAGCGCGGCGTCGGCATCGGCCAGGGTCAGCGCCGCCACCGCGTTCGGTCGGGCCAGGATCTGGGTGGTGCCGTAGGCGTGCGTGAAGGTCTGGGCCGGATAGGGCGGCTTGACCGGCGCCGACGCCGGCCACAGTGCGATCGCCGCGACGACGGCGGCCACCACCGCAAGCGCGGCACCCGCGGCGATCCACGGCTTCTTGGACTTCTTTTTCGGCGTGACGGCCGGACCCGGGTACGCGGCGGTGCTCGGGTAGGTCAGTGCGGGGCCACTGGCGCCGGGCGGACCGGAGTAGGCCGGGGCGAACGGCGGCGTCGGCGGGGCCGTCGTCGGCGTCGGTGCGGTGTAGGGGCCCGAGACCGGGCCGGAGAACTGCGCCGGCGGAGGAACCGGGGTCGGGTCCTCCAGGCCCAGCGCCTGCGCCGCCGCGGCGGCCAGCTCCCTGGCACTGCCGTAGCGCTGAGCCGGGTCCTTGGCCAGCGCGGTCGCGATCACCTCGTCGAGGGCCGGCGGCAGCCCGGGCATCACCTCGGTGACCCGCGGCGGCGGCGCGCTGACGTGCGCCATCATCACCGCCGAGGTGGTTCCGGCCGCACCGAACGGCGCCCGGCCGGTGAGCAGCCGGTACAGCGTGCACCCCAGCGAGTAGATGTCGGAGCGGTAGTCCACCGGGCGGCCTTGCAGCGATTCCGGCGACGCGTAGGCGACGGTCACCATCACCGAACCGGTGGCGGTCAACCGGGTCGCGTCGTCGAGGGCGCGGGCGATGCCGAAATCGGCCAGCAGCACCCGCTCCCGCGGTCCCGGTTCGCCGGTCAGCAGGAAGTTCGCCGGCTTGACGTCGCGGTGCAGCACGTTGCGGCTGTGCGCGTAGTCCAGTGCCTTGGCGACCTCGGCGATGATGTGCACGGCGCGTACCGGCGTCATCGCGCCGGCCTTCAGCGCGGCATCGGCGTCGGTGCCGTCGACGAACTGCATGGCGATCCACAGCTGCCCGTCCTCGCTCTGCCCCCGGGTGTACACCCGCACCACGTTGGGGTGATCGAGGGTGGCGGCAAGGTCGGCCTCGCGCAGGAACCGGGAGCGGAACTGGTCGTCGCGGGACAGTTCGGCCGACAGCACCTTCAGCGCGTCGCTACGGGGCAGGGTGGGGTGGCGGGCCAGGAACACCGAGCCCATTCCGCCGCTGCCGATCTGCCGCTCGATGGTGTATCCGGAGACCACGGAACCGGGTTGCAGGCTCATCGGGCCGCACCGGGGTATGACGAAGACACCGGGAAAGTCAAGCACACCTGCGCCGGCGCGACGCGCGCCAATCCGCCGCGCGTCGCGCTGCCGGCACCGGTTCGGCTGGGATCAGGCCGGGGTGCCGGTGACCCAGGCCCGGGCCTCGGCCACGTCGCCGCCCGGGAAATGCTTGACCTCGGCGGAGATGAAGTGCGCGGCGACGTGCTCGGCGACACCGGCGACCGGCGAGTCGGTGACCAGCGCCACCTTCTTGACGTGCCGGTGGTGGTCCCGGATGAACTTGATGTGGCTGATGAAGGTGCCGAAGCTGTCCCAGCCGGGGAAGGACCGGGCGTCGACGATGAAGCCGTTGAGCTGGCCGGCGGCCTCGATCTGCGGATCGGCCACCTCGGCGAGCTGGGCGAAGTCCTCCTTGTCGAACGGTCCCTCCGGGCGCACCAGAAGAATGGAGTTCGTCGCGTCCAGATCAATGTCGAGCATCGCTGCCTGCCTCTCGGAAGTCCTCGGTGTGGGCTGCGTGCAGCCGGTTTCGAGTATGCCCCGCGGCACCGGCGGGTCGCCGATTACATAGGGCCCTAATTGTTGGGCTACTGTCATTTGGGTGGCAGCACGCGATCAGCTTGCGGTGGACCCGCTGGCCCTTGAGCAGCAGGTCTGCTTCGCCCTGGCGGTCACCAACCGGGCGGTGCTGGCGGTGTACCGGCCGATCCTGGAGCCGCTGGGACTGACCCATCCCCAGTATCTGGTGCTGCTGGTGCTCTGGGACGAGCACAACGATCCCGCCGCGACCGGCGCGATGTCGGTCAAGCAGATCGCCGCCAAGCTGCAGCTGGACTCGGCGACCCTGTCCCCGATGCTCAAGCGGCTGGCCGCGATGGGGCTGCTCAGCCGCACCCGCAGCGCCGCCGACGAGCGGGCCACCGACGTCACCCTCACCGCCGCGGGCATCGCCCTGCGGGAGCGGGCCAAGTCGATCCCCGGCACCGTCGTCGAACGTCTCGGGGTGGAATTGTCCGAGCTGGAGCAGTTGCGCGAGGTGCTGACCCGGATCAACGCCGCGGCCCTGGCCGCGGGCACACTCGGCGCGCCGCGGTAGCCGGGCCGGCGCCGTGCCACCATACGGTGGTGAGCAAACGCGCAGCCTGGACCGCCGAGGCGTTCTCCGGTAACCGGCCGAGGGCCGCGGGCGACCTGTCGGTGGAAAGCCACGGCATCGCCCCGATCCCGCCGGGCCAGCGCTACGGCAGCCCAGCCCGGCTGTTCACCGTGTGGTTCGCCCCGCAGGTCACCATGACCGGCGTCTTCACCGGCACGCTGGCCATCGCGCTGGGCCTGGGGTTCTGGCTGGGGCTGCTGGCGATGACGATCGGCACCGTGATCGGCTCGGTCGCGGTGGCGTACCTGTGCACCTGGGGCCCGCGCACCGGCACCGCGCAACTGCCGAACTCCCGGATGGCGTTCGGGTCGGCGGTGGTGCTGCCCGCGGCGCTGCAGTGGCTGTCCTCGATCGCCTGGGACGGCCTGGTCGGACTGTTCGGCGGGCAGGCGCTGGCCCTGCTGCTGGACATTCCGTTCTGGCTGGCGGTGCTGATCGTGCTGGGCTGCCAGGGCGTCATCGGTTTCTTCGGCTACGAGGTGATCCACCGGGTGCAGGCCGTGCTCACCGTGCTGCTGTTCGTCATGTTCGTCACGCTGGCGGTGAAACTCGTTGCCGGACAGCCGATCGTCACCGCGCCGACCGCGCACGGCGCGGACCTGGCCGGCGCGTTCGTGCTCGAGGTGACGATCGCGCTGAGCCTGGCGATCTCCTGGGCCAGCTATGGCGCGGACTTCAGCCGCTACCTGCCGGTGTCGGCCTCGCCGTGGCGGGTGTTCGGGTTCAGCTTCGCCGGCATCGTCAGCGCCTACCTGTTCGTTCAGGGCATCGGCATCGCCGGCGCCGAGGTGCTGTCCGACCAGACCGCCGAGGGCGTCTGGTCGGTGATGGGCGGCGGGGTGCTGGGGGTGCTGGCGCTGCTGGCCATCGCGGCGGCGGCGATCGGATCCAGCGCGATGAACGACTACAGCGGCTCGCTGGCGCTGCAGACCGTCGGGGTGCGGGTGCGCCGGCCGGCCTCGGCCCTGGTGGTCACCGCGCTGGCGTTCATCCTGATCATGTGGCTCAACGCCAGCGACACCGCGACCCGCTTCACCGACGTGCTGCTGCTGGTCGACTACTGGGTGCCCGGCTTCGTGGCGATCGTGGTGATCGACTGGGCGGCCCGGATCCGCGGCCGGCGCAGCCTGGACCCGGCGCGGGAACACACCGACCGCCGGGACGCGCTGGCCGCCGTCGTCGCGTTTGTGCTGGCCTACCTGGCGGCCATCCCCTTCATGAACACCACCCTGGTGCGCGGCCCGGTCGCGGTCGCCTGGCACGGTGCCGACGTGGCGTACTTTGTCATCTTCGTGGTCGCGGCCGTGCTCTACGGCGGCTGGCGGATCCTCGGCCCGACGCGCCGCCGGCGATTGTCGCCCTGCGCGGCGGACGAAATGAGAGGGTAGGACGATTATGGACGGCTTTGAGTACATCACCTACGAGGACTGGGGCCGAAGGTTTTTCGAGGTCGCGGTGACCGAGGAACGGGTCGCCTCGGCGTTCGGGGCGATCGCCGGTGACCAGTTCGAGATGGGCCCGATGGGCCAGGGACCGGGCCGCATCGCCCGGGTCACCGCGAAGGTGAAGATCCGTGAGCCGCAGGCCATCCGCAGTCTCGGCGAGATCATCAGCTTCGCCATCCGCATCCCGCTGGACATTCAGCTGATCGTCGACCTGCGGCTGGAGAAGTACCGCTTCACCGTCGACGGCGAGGTCGCGCTGCGGGCCGTCGCCCGCGGCGGCGAGGGACTGCTGCTCATCCTCGACGTCGCCAAGCCCCGGCCGTCGGACATCAGCGTGCATGTGTCCTCGAAGTCGATTCGCGGCGAGGTGGTGCGGATCATCGGTGGCGTCGACGCGGAGATCCGCCGCTTCATCGCCGCCCACGTGTCCGACCAGATCGACGCCCCGGAAGCCAAGAAGGCGCAGGTGATTCACGTCGCCGAGATGATCGACGAGGCCTGGACCGGGATCTGAGGGGCCGCAGGTGGCCCCGGGTCTGACCGCGGCGGGCTAATCCCCGGCCGCGGCGATCTGCAGCATGCCGGTGTAGACGTCGGTCAGCCGGGCGGTCAGCAGGTCCAGGGTCTCGGCGGTGCCGAACCCGACCTGTGCGGCGCGCAGATCACCCCAGGCGTACTGGACGATCCCGGACCACAGTGCCGCCAGCAGCCGGACCTGCCGGTCGGCGGCGTCGACGCCGAGCCGCTCGGCCAGCCCCACCGAGGTCCGGGTCAGATAGTGGGCCAGGGTCTGGGCGCGCAGTCGCGGCACCTCGTTGATGGTCTGGAATATCAGCAGCAACCGGGCGATCTCGATACCGGCGGCCCCCGATCGGGCCAGCTCAAGGGCGCGGATGTGGGCGTCGAACAGCGCCCGCAGCGGCGGGACGACGGCGGGCACCCGGGCGAATTCGACGTCGATGGTGGTGCTGAACTCCTCGGCCAGTGCCAGCAGCAGCCGATCCTTGCTGGGGAAGTGGTTGGCCACGGTGCGCGGTGACACATCGACCACGCCGGCGATCTGTTCCACCGTGACGTTGTCGTAGCCGTGGTCGGCGACGAGCTTGACGGCCGCGTCGATCAGCTTGGCCCGGGTGCGCAGCCGTTTGGACAGCCGCGACTGCGTGTGCGGCAATCCGGTATCCATAGCCAGGCAATGCTAGTTCATCGCGGCGCCGTGGTGTGGGGTCCGTCGTGGTTACAGTGAAGCGGTGAGCAGCGAATCGGCGAGTAGCAAAACCTGGACGTTCGGGCCGGCAGACGGCGATCTGACGTTGCACACCGGGGTCACCGGCCGGGCATCGAAAATGGGCCACCGACTGACCCTCGGCATGACCGAATGGCAGCTGGCGGTGGACTGGAGCGACGACGTCCCGACCGGCGTGACGCTGTCCACGGAGCTGGCGTCCCTGCAGGTCCGCAAGGGCGAGGGCGGCCTGACCCCGCTGTCCGGGCCGGAGAAGGCGGTGGTGAAGTCCAACGCGCTCAAGGTCTTTGACGCCAAGAAGTTCCCGCGCGCGGAGTTCCGCAGCACCGACGTCACCGTCACCGACGACGGGTTCCGGCTGGCCGGCACCCTGTCGCTGCACGGCACCGAGCACCCCGTCACCGTCGAGGTCGCCACCGCCGGCGAGGCCGGTGCGCAGCGGCTGACCGGCCGGGCCGAGGTCCGGCACAGCGACTTCGGCCTCAAACCCTTCTCGATGGCGATGGGCAGCCTCAAGGTCGCCGACCCGGTGGCCGTGGAATGCACCGTGACCCGGGGGCGCAATGACTGACCCGGCCCGGTCCCGGGCCGCGGTCGCCGGCCTGGTCGATCACACCCTGCTCAAGCCGGAGGCGACCCCGGCCGAGGTCGCGGCCCTGATCGCCGAGGCCGACGCGCTGGGCGTGCACGCGGTCTGCGTGTCGCCGAGCCTGCTGCCGGTGCAGGCACCGCCGGGCCTGGCGATCGCCGCGGTCTGCGGTTTTCCCTCCGGCGCCCACCAGCCCGCGATCAAGGCCGCCGAGGCCGCCGACGCCGTCGCCCGCGGCGCCGGGGAGATCGACCTGGTGATCAACCTGGCCAACGCCCTCACCTCGGACTTCGACGCGGTGCGCGCCGAGATCGCCGCGGTGCGGGCCGCCTGCCCGGCGCCGGTGCTGCTGAAGGTCATCATCGAATCCGCGGCGCTGTCGGACGCCCAGATCGTCGGCTGCTGCCGGGCCGCCGAGGCCGCCGGGGCCGATTTCGTCAAGACCTCCACCGGTTTCCACCCGGCCGGCGGCGCCGACCTGCACGCGGT
Source organism: Mycolicibacterium fallax (assembly GCF_010726955.1). NCBI lineage: Bacteria > Bacillati > Actinomycetota > Actinomycetes > Mycobacteriales > Mycobacteriaceae > Mycobacterium > Mycolicibacterium fallax. The sequence goes on along the minus strand of NZ_AP022603.1, from coordinate 1,010,807 downwards.
GCGGCTGATGGCCGACACCGTCGGCGGGCGTCTGGGGATCAAGGCATCCGGCGGCATCCGCAGTGCCGAGGCCGCGCTGGCGATGATCGACGCCGGGGCGACCCGGCTGGGGCTGTCGGCCTCCGAGGCAGTGCTGGCCGGCCTGCCGCAGTGACCGACCTGGTGGCGCGGGCCCGGCGCTGGCGCGACCACGACCCCGACCCGGTCACCCGCGCCGAGCTCGACGCCCTGATCACCGCCGCGGCCGCCGACCCGAGGGCCCGGGCGGAGCTGGCGGACCGATTCGCCGGACCGCTGCAGTTCGGCACCGCCGGGCTGCGCGGACCGGTCGGGGCGGGGGAGTCCCGGATGAACGTCGCCGTGGTCACCCGGGCCACCGCGGGCCTGGCGCACTATCTGCGCGACGTCGTCGGGCCGGACGCCCGGGTGGTGCTGGGCTGCGACGCCCGCCGCGGCTCCAGCGCATTCGCCGAGGCCGCCGCGGGCGTGCTGGCCGGGGCGGGCCTGGGCGTGCTGGCGCTGCCCCAGCGGTTGCCGACACCGGTCACCGCCTACGCGATCCGGGCCACCGGCGCCGACGCCGCGGTGATGATCACCGCCTCGCACAACCCGGCCGCCGACAACGGCTACAAGGTGTATCTGGGCGGCCGGGCCACCGATGTCGACGGAGCCGGGGTGCAGATCGTGCCGCCGGCCGACGCCGAGATCGCCGCGCGGATCGCCGCCGCGCCGGCCGCCGACCGGATCCGGCGGGCCGCCGCCGGGATCACCGCGGCCGATCCGGCGCTGCTGGAGGACTACCTGGACCGGGTCGCCGGGTATCGCGACGCGCGCACCCCGGCCCGGGTGCGAGTGGTGCTGACCGCCCTGCACGGCGTCGGGGGCGCCGTCGCCGTGCGGGCGCTGCACCGGGCCGGGATCCCCGACGTGCACCCGGTCGTCGAACAGTTCGACCCGGACCCCGACTTCCCCAGCGTGCCGTTCCCGAACCCGGAGGAGCCCGGGGCGCTGGACCTGGCGGTCCGGCAGGCCGAGCGGATCGGCGCGGACGTGGTGATCGCGCTGGACCCCGACGCCGACCGGTGCTCGGCGGCGGTGCCCAGCGCGGCCGGCTGGCGGCAGCTGACCGGCGACGAGATCGGTGCGCTGCTGGGCCAGCAGGCGGCCGCCGATGACCGCCGCGACGGCGACACCCTGGCGGCCTCGGTGGTGTCCAGCCGGCTGCTCGGCCGGATCGCCGCGGCGCACGGTTTGCGCTCGGCGGTGACGCTGACCGGGTTCAAGTGGATCGCCCGGGTGCCGGGCCTGCGGTTCGGCTACGAGGAGGCGATCGGCTACTGCACCGACCCGGCCGCGGTGCGCGACAAGGACGGCATCGGGGCGATGATCCGGCTGGTGACCCTGGTCGACGAGCTGGCCGCCGGCGGCCGCACCGTGCTCGACCTGCTCGACGAGCTGGCCCGCCGGCACGGGCTGCACGCCACCGCGGCCCGAAACTTCCGGGTGTCCGACGTCGCCGACATCGCCGCGACGATGGCGCTGCTGCGCGCCCGCGGCATCGCCACGCTGGCCGGCTCGCCGGTGACCGCGACCCGGGATCTGGCCGACGGCGGCCCGCTGCCGCCGACCGATGCGCTGATCTACCTGACCGCGGCGGGTGATCGGCTGATCGTGCGGCCCTCGGGCACCGAGCCCAAGCTCAAGTGCTACCTGGAGGCGGTGCTGCCCTGTTCGGGGCGGGTGCCGCACGCGGCCGCCGCGGACCGGCTGGCCGAGATCGGGGACGAGGTCACCGCGCTGCTGGGCCTGGGCGGTGCAGGTTAGCCCGCATTTTCGAGCACCGTTGCGGGGTGGCGGGGCGCCGCGGTCGGGTTAACTGTTGGCCATGGTTGCCCCGCCCGGCCGTGCACCGACCCCGCTGCCCACCGTCGCGCAGGCCTGCGCGCGCGCCGGGGTGACGGTGCGGGAGGTGCACAGCGGCGCCGAATGCGTCGCCGGGGCCGCGCTGCTGGCCGACATCTGGGGCACCGCGGCCGAGGCCGCCCCGCTGCAGAGCGACGTGCTGCTGAGCCTCGGGCACGCCGGGGGTGCGGTGCTCGGGGCGTTCGCCGGCGACGAGCTGATCGGCCTGACCGTCGGCATCGCCGGGCGCCCCGGCAGCCCGGAGCTGTACTCGCTGATCGCCGGGGTGGCCGCCGCGGCGGCCGGGCGCGGGGTCGGGGTGGCGCTCAAGCTGGCGCAACGCGATTGGGCGCTGGCGCACGGGGCGACCCGGATGCGCTGGACCTACGACCCGCTGATCCGGCGCAACGCGCACTTCAACCTCAACCGGCTCGGCGCGCACATCGTGGAGTTCGTGCCCGACTTCTATCCGCCGATGACCGACGCGGTCAACGCGGGGGATCTGACCGACCGGCTCATCGCGGTGTGGGACTTCGTCGATCCCCGGCCGCCGGTGTCGGTGCCGGCCGGCGCCGAGACGGTGCTGGCCGCCGGCGACGACGAGGAGCCGGTCCTCACCCCGGGCGGCCCGGGGCCGTGGCTGATCGAGACCCCGACGGACATCGAGGCGCTCCGGCGGGCCGACCCGACCCGGGCGCACCGCTGGCGGTTGGCGCTGCGGGAGGTGCTGCACCGTGCCGAGCGGCTGGACTACCGGGTGCTCGGATTCACCGGGGACGGTGCGTATCTCGCCGGACGGGGCGATCGATGACCGGCGCCCGGATCGAGTTGCGCCGGGTCACGCTGCCGCTGGTCCGGCCGTTCCGCACCTCCCGAGCGCTGGAGACCGCCCGGGAACTGCTGGTGCTGCGGCTGCGGGCGGACGGGGTCGACGGCTGGGCCGAATGCGCGGCCGACCCGTACCCGGCGTTCTACGGCGAGACCCTGGACGGGGCCCGCAGCGTCATCGAGACGGTGCTGGCACCGCTGCTCGCCGGCGCCGACGGGCCGCTGTCGGCGGCGCGGGTGCACGGCCTCTTCCGCGAGGTACCGGGCAATGTGCTGGCCCGGGCGGTGGTCGAGTCGGCGGTGCTCGACGCCGAGTTGCGCAGGCACGGCATGGCGATGGTGGACTATCTCGGCGGCGAGCGGACCCGGATCCCGGTCGGTGTCTCGGTCGGCATCCCCGACAACATGACCGAGCTGATCGACTGGGTCGCCGACTATCTCGGGCAGGGCTACCAGCGGGTCAAGCTCAAGATCGCCCCCGGCTGGGACCTGGCACCGCTGGCCGCGGTACGCCGCGAGTTCGGCGACGACCTGGCCCTGCAGGTCGACGCCAACCAGGCCTACCGGACCAGCGACCTGACCACGCTGCGCCGCCTCGACGCGTTCAACCTGGTGCTGCTGGAGCAACCGTTCCCGGCGGCGGACCTGCTGGCGCACGCCAACCTGGCCCGCCAGGTCGCCACCCCAATCTGCCTCGATGAGTCCATCTCCGGCCTGCACGACGCGGCGGCCGCGCTCGCGCTGGGGGCGTGCAGCGTCGTCAACATCAAACCGGCCCGGGTCGGCGGCTATCTGGAGGCCCGCGCCATCCACGACCTGTGCCTGGCCCAGGGCGTGCCGGTGTTCTGCGGCGGGGTGCTGGAGTCGGGCATCGGCCGGGCCGCCAACCTGGCGCTGGCGGCGCTGCCGAACTTCACCCTGCCCGGCGACATCTCGGCCACCCGGCGGTACTTCGACCGGGACCTGACCCAGTTCTTCGAGTTGCGTGACGGCGCCGTCGAGGTGCCGGCCGGCCCGGGCAGCGGCGCGGTCGTCGACCTGGACACCCTGGCGGAGCTGACCACCGAGATCAGCATCGTGCAGATCTGAGGCGCAGATCTCCGGAATCGGGGTGAACAGATTTCCTGATCTGTACAGTACGGGGCATGCCGCAGCCTCACCCGGTCCTGGAAGTCTCGTCGGCCGCGGACATCGCCCGGTTGCTCGGGTTGCCCTTCGATGATTCCGACGCGGTCATCGAGGCGGCGATCGCCCAGGCCAGCGTCCCGGCGCTGCTGATGTCGATGGTCCACATGACCGGCGACCTGGGCCTGCTCGACGAGCTGCCGACTCCGGTGCTGCTGATCCCGATGGACCTCGACGGCGCGATGTCCGAACCGGACAAGCAGGTCGTGCGGGACGCCGCGCTGAAGGTCGCGCTGGACTACCGGGACCGGGGCTGCCCGCCGCCGTGGCTGCCCGACCGCGCCGCGCTGCGCCGGATGCTCGACGTGCTGACCGTCGGCGCCGTCGCCGAGGAATACACCGACTACGTCGCCGCCGACCTGCGGCTGACCGACGCCGACCAGGACGGGCCGGCGCTGACCTCCACTGCCGCTCAGCGCGCCGACTTCCCGGTGGTGGTGATCGGCGGCGGCGAGGCCGGCATCGTGGCCGGGATCCGGCTCAAGCGGGCCGGCATCCCGTTCGTCATCGTCGACCGGCAGAGCGGCCTCGGCGGCACCTGGGCCGCCAACCGCTACCCGGGCTGCCGGGTCGACATCACCAACCAGTACTACACCTACTCCTTCGAGCCGACCGACCACTGGACGCATCACTACGCCGAACAGTCGGAGATCCTGGCCTACCTCAACGACGTCGCCGACCGCTACGGCCTGCGCGAGCACCTGCGGCTGGAGACCGAGGTCACCACCGCGACCTGGGACGAGGACAGCGCCAGCTGGGCGGTGGAAACCATTGGCGCGCAGGGGAACCGGACGGTGCTGGCGGCGCGGGCGGTGATCTGCGCGGTCGGGCAGTTCGGCAATCCGATCATCCCGGACATCCCCGGCGCCGCCGATTTCGCCGGCCCGAGCTTCCACACCGCAGACTGGCCCGACGAGATCGACCTGACCGGCAAGCGGATCGCCGTCATCGGCGCGGGCGCCAGCGGTTTCCAGCTGGTACCCGCGATCGCCGAGCGCGCCGGGCACGTTGAGGTCTACCAGCGCACCCCGCAGTGGTTCGCGCCGAACATCAACTACCACCAGCCGATCGGCGACGGAGCCCGCTGGGCGACCCGGCACCTGCCGTTCTACGGCCGCTGGCTGCGGCTGCTGTCCTGGTGGCCGCTGGCCGACGGCGGCGCCGAGACCGCTCGGCAGGATCCGGACTGGGATGACGGCGGACTGTCCTGCGGGCCGGCCAACCGGGCGTTCCGGGATCTGCTGGTGGCCTGGATTCAGGCCTTCACCAGCGACGAGGAACTGCTGGCCAAGGTGGTCCCGCAGTACCCGCCGATGGGCAAGCGGCTGCTGCAGGACGACGGCACCTGGCTGCGCACCCTGGCCCGCGACGACGTCACGCTGATCACCGACCCCATCGCCGAGATCGACGCCACCGGGGTCCGCACGGCCGACGGCGTGCACCGCGCCGCCGACGTGCTGATCTGGGCGACCGGATTCGACGTCAACCACCAACTCGGGCCGATCACCGTGCGCGGGCGGGGCGGCCGCGATCTCGCCGAGGCGTGGGGGGATTCGCCGTACGCCTACCTGGGGGTGACGGTGCCGGAGTTTCCGAACCTGTTCTGCATGTACGGCCCCGGCACCAATGCGGTCAACGGCGCCAGCATCATCTACAACTCCGAATGCCAGGCCCGCTACGCGCTGGGCTGCATCGACATGCTGCTGGCCTCCGGCGCGCGGGCACTGACCCCGCGCGCCGACGTGTGCGCGGACTACACCCGCACCAACCAGGAGTTGCTGCGCACCCAGGTCTACACCCACCCGAAGATCGTCAACAGTTACTTCCGCAACTCCACCGGTGAGGTGCCGACGCTCTACGGCGGCCGGCTCTCGGACTACTGGGCCCGCACCAGCCGGCCCGACCCGGCCGACTACGACTTCGGGTGATCCCCGGAGCCGAAGAATTCCGGGCCCGAGGAACTTCAGACCCACAGACCCGCCCAAACCCCCAAACCCATTCCCACCCAGGAGGATTCATGACCCAACGACTGGCCGGCAAGGTCGCGCTGATCAGCGGCGGCGCCCGCGGCATGGGCGCCTCGCACGCCGCCGCGATGGTCGCCCAGGGCGCCTCGGTGATGCTCGCCGATCTGCTCGACGACGAGGGCGCGGCGGTGGCCGCCGAACTCGGCGACGCCGCGCGCTACGTGCACCTGGACGTCACCGATGCCGACGGCTGGGCCGCGGCGGTGGCGGCCACCGTGGCGGCCTTCGGCCGGCTGGACGTGCTGGTCAACAACGCCGGGATCATCAATGTCGGCACCGTCGAGGGCTACGACCTGGGCGACTGGCAGCGGATCATCGACATCAACCTGACCGGGGTGTTCCTCGGGATGCGCGCCTCGGTGCCCGCGCTGCGCGACGCCGGCGGCGGCTCGATCGTCAACATCTCCTCGATCGAGGGCCTGGCCGGCACCGCGATGACGCACGGCTACACCGCGGCCAAGTTCGGGGTGCGCGGCATCACCAAATCCGCCGCACTTGAGCTGGGCCAGTGGGGGATCCGGGTGAACTCGGTGCACCCGGGGCTGATCCGGACCCCGATGATCGTCGGGGTGCCCGAGGACATCTTCCAGACCGCGCTGGGTCGGGCCGCCGATCCGATCGAGGTGTCCAACCTGGTGGTGTACCTGGCCAGCGACGAATCGTCGTACTCCACCGGCGCGGAGTTCGTCGTCGACGGCGGTACCGTTGCGGGCCTGGCGCACAAGGACTTCTCCACCCTGCAGGCCGACGACTGGCAGGCCCAGTAGCCGCCGGCGGTCAGGCCCGGGCGCCGCGCGGCGGCCCGAACAGCCGGGCGCCGTTGCCGTAGAGCACCCCGGCCGCCCAGTCGTCGCCGAGATCCAGGTCGATGATCGAGCGGACCGCGTCGAGGTAGCGATACGGGATGTTGGGGAAGTCGCTGCCGAACACGATCCGCTCACCCAATGCGCGCAGCCGGGTCCGCTCGGTCACCGGGAACGGGTGCATCGCCTCGACGTACCCGGTGAACGCCATGGTGGTGTCCAGGTGCACGTTTGGGTGCCGTTCGGCCAGGTCGAGGAACTCCCGGTACTCCGGCATGCCCAGGTGTGCGATCACGGCGACCAGCTCGGGGTGCCGGTCCAGCACCTCGGCGATCGGCGCTATGCCGGTGTACGGACCGGGCTCGGGCCCGGAACCGGCGTGGATGATCACCGGGGTGCCGGCCGCCTCCAGCGCCGACCACACCGGCTCCAGCAGTGGGTCGCGCGGATCGTAGGCGCCGACCTGGATGTGCGATTTGAAGATCTGTGCCCCGTCGGCCAGCGCGGCCGGAACATACTGCGCGGCCGAGGGTTCGGGATAGAAGGTGGCGGTCCGCAGGCAGTCCAGGGTGCGGTCGGCGAACTCCGCGGCCCAGCCGTTGAGCCACGCCGCCATCTCCGGCTTGTGCGGGTAGACCAGCGAGCTGAAGGTCTGCACCCCGAAGCCGCGCAGCGCGGCCAGCCGGACATCCTCCTGGTGGCGGTAGGTGATCGGCCACGGCGCGGCGCGCTCGCCGACCCGGTCGAAGTAGTGCCACACCTTGCGCAGCACCGAATCCGGCATGAAATGGGTGTGCACGTCGATGATTCCGGGGATGCCGAGCCCGTCGATCAGCGCGCGCACCTCGCCGGCCTCGGCCGCTGTGTCGTGATCCTCGAGTGCGCCGGTCTGGACGCACATCTCAGCTGCCCATGATTCGGGCGAGTTGACGACGGGCCAGCCAGCGCTGCTCGCGGGGGCGCCGGGTGCGGGGGTCGATGAGCACCGGGTAGCTGGTCAGATCGGTGAATTGCATTCTGCCGGACTGGAACCCGAGCATCGCGCTGGCCTTTGAGCCGGTCTCCAGCTGCTCGGCCAGGTACCAGATGCAGTGCGCGGTCAGGCTGGTGGCGTGCACCCGGTCGAAGGGCGACGGGTCGCCGCCCTCCTGGATGTGGCCGAGCACGGCCCGCCGGGCGTCGAACAGGTCGCCGCCCTCCTTCTGGAACAGCGAGGTGATGAACTCGGTGGTGTACACCGGGTCGGCGCCCTCGCCGCGGATGATCAGCCCCAGCCGCTTGCCGGAGCGGAAGTTCTCCTCCAGCGCGTGCACGTCGGCGGTCAACTGGTCGAGGGTGACGCCGTCCTCGGGCAGGTAGATGCGTTCGGCGCCGGCCGAGATGCCGGACAGCAGCGCCAGATAACCGCAGCGCTGGCCCATCACCTCGACGACGAACACCCGGCGGGTGGCGACCGCGGACTGCTGGATCTTGTCGACGTCGGCGATGATGTTGTTCAGCGCGGTGTCCGCGCCGATGCTCAACTCGGTGCCGGGCACCCCGTTGCTGATCGTCATCGGCATGCAGACGATCGGGATGTCCAGCTCACGAAACCGGTCGCGATTGCTGTGCAGCACGTAGGCGGACTCATAGCCGGACCACCCGCCGGCCATCAGCAGCGCGTCGACGCGGTGCGCGGCCAGCTGCTCGGCGATCGAGGCGAGGTCCTCCTCGCCGGGCACGAATCGGTTGGTGCCCAGCTCGGCGCCGCCGTCGGACACCCACCCGCTGACGTCCATCCAGCTCATCTCGTGAATGTCGCCGCGCCGCAGGCCGCGGAACCCGCCGCGCACGGCCAGCACCTCGTAGCCGCGGTCCAGCCCCAGCCGCACCGCGGCGCGGACCGCGGCGTTCATCCCCGGCGCCGGGCCGCCACCGTGCACGACCGCGATCCGGTTGCGCCGCCGGTTCTCCACCGGGCGCCGCGGCGCGGCCTGCTGCACGGTCCGCAGGATGTTGTGGGACCGCAGGAAGCTGCCGCCGCGCAACCGCATCGCCCCGTCGAAATCGCGCTCGGCGATCCGGTCGGCGACCGCCCGGGTGCGTTGCACGCATTCCATCAGCGGGGAGGCCACCACCCGGTTCTCCTTCAGCCCGATCAGCTGGGCCGGGGTGCCGGGCGCGCTGTCCAGCAGGTGCTCGACGGCGGCGCTGCCGAGCAGGGTGGCCAGGTAGCGGTCGAAGGCGCTGGGTGCCCCGCCGCGCTGGACGTGGCCCAGGATGGTGATCCGGGCGTCCTCGCCGAGCTCGGATTCCAGCAGATCGCGGACCTCGGTGGAGGTGATCGGGTTGCCGTCGACGTCGCGGGCGCCCTCGGCGACCACGACGATGCTCTGTCGCCGGCCGATCTCCCGGCCGGCCCGCAGGTCCCGGCACATCTGCTCGCGCCAGTCCGCGGCCGGTGGCTGCTCGGGCAGCAGCACCCAGTTCGCGGCCGTCGCGATGGAGGACATCAGGGCCAGGTAGCCGCACTGCCGGCCCATCACCTCCACGACGAAGGTGCGCTGGTGGCTGGAGGCGGTGCTGCGCAGCGCGTCCAGCGCCTCGACGATGCGGTGCAGGGCGGTGTCGGCGCCGATGGTCATGTCGGTGCCGGACATGTCGTTGTCGATCGACCCGACCAGCCCGACCAGCCGCAGTTCGGGATGCGCGGCGGCCGCCTCGGGGGACAGCTCGCCGGCCTCCACCAGTTCGGCCAGCAGCTCCGGCCACTCCCGGCGAAAGACGTCGCAGCCGGTCAGGGTGCCGTCGCCGCCGATGGCCACCAGCGCGTCGATGCCGCGGTCGACCATGTTGCGGGCCGCGGCGCGGCGGCCCTCCCGGGTGCGGAACTCCTTGCACCGGGCGGTGCCGATCACCGTGCCGCCGCGGTGCAGGATGCCGCCGGTGTCCGCGGGTGTCATCGGCCGGATCAGGTCCCCGCCGTACACCAGGCCCTTGAGCCCCTCGTGGATCGCGCACGCCGGCACCCCGTGGTGGGCGGCGGTCCGCACCACGGCCCGCACCGCCGCGTTCATGCCGGGCGCATCGCCGCCGCTGGTGAGCACACCGATGCTGGTCGGTCGCGACGGGGCAGCAGCCTCAGACATGCCGTCGAACTTACCGGGCGCTCAACGCCGCAGCACGGCGATCGAGCCGGGGCCGGTGAAGACCAGCAGAAACAGTGCGAAGCAGTACAGCACCGCGGGTTCACCGCCGTTGCGCAGCGGCCAGAAGTCGGCGGGCGCATGCGCGGTGAAATAGGCCACCGCCATGGTGCCCGAGCCCAGGAAGGCCGCCGCCCGGGTGAACAGCCCCAGGGTCAGCAGAACACCGGCCGCGACCTCGATGACACCGGCCCACCACGCCGAGCCGGCGGCCAGCGGCAGCGCCGGGCCACCGGGGTAGCCGAACAGCTTGGAGCTGCCGTGGGCCAGGAAGCCGAGCCCGACGATGATGCGGAAGACGCTCAGCACCACCGGTGCGAAGTTGTCCAGGCGGGCGGTGAGGGAATCGGACATGGCGGGCAGGCTACCGCGACCGGGCCTGCCGCGCCGCCGCGGTCAGTGCAGAATTCCGGACTTGCGGGCCTCGAACCGCAGCTCGTCGCGGTGATCGGGGTGCGCGATGGCGATCAGCCGCTTGGCGCGTTCGTGCAGGCTGGCGCCGCGCAGTTCGGCCACCCCGTACTCGGTGACCACGTTGTCGACGGTGTTCTTCAGCGTGGTGACCACGCTGCCCGGGGTGAGCGTCGCGCGGATCCGGCCGATCCCCTTGCTGGTGGTGGAGTGCAGCACCAAGAAGGCCTTGCCGTTCTCGGAATACATTGCGCCGCGGGCGAAGTCGGCCTGGCCGCCGGAGGACGACCAGTACCGGCCGGCGATCGTCTCGCTGGCCGCCTGGCCCATCAGATCGACCTCGGTGGTGGCGTTGATCGACACGAAGTTCGGCTCTCCGGCGATGACCCGGGGATCGTTGGTCCAGTCCACCGCCGACATGCTGACCGCCGGGTTGCGGTGCAGCCAGCGCATCAGCTCGGGGGAGCCGATGGCGAACGTCGCGACGTGCTTGTTGCGGTGGTGGCGCTTGCGGGTACCGGTTGCCGCGCCGGACTCCACCAGCTGCATCAGGCCGTCGGCCATCACCTCGGTGTGGATGCCGAGTTCGCGGTGGCCGTGCAGGGCGCCCAGCAGTGCGTCGGGCACCGAGCCGATGCCGACCTGGATGCAGGAGCCGTCGGCGACCCGCTCGGCGACCAGGTCCGCGATCGCCCGGTCGGTGGCGGAGGGTTCGCGCTGCCGGTGCTCCGGGAACCCGGCGTCGGTCTTGGTCCAGCCGACCAGCTGGCTGTGGTGAATCAGGTTGCTGCCGTAGGTGAACGGGACCTCGGGGCTGACCTCGAGGAAGAACGGCACGTTGCCGATGAAGGTGGCGGTGTAGTCGGAGTTGGTGCCGAGGCTGAAGTAGCCGTGCTCGTCGGGTCCGGCGGCGCGGGCCAGCACCAGGTCCGGCTTGACCCGGCGCAGGATCAGCGGCATTTCGGAGAAGTGGTTGGGCACCAGGTCGCAGGTGCCGTCCCAGTACGCCTGGCGTGATCCCGGTCCCAGGTAGTAGCAGACGTGCCGCAACCGGTCGCCGAACTCGCCGCGGATGTAGCGGTGCGACTGCAGCGGATCCATTTGGTGGATGCGCACCCCGGTGAATCGCTCGCAGTTGTCTTCCAGGGTCTTGATCAGGGTGGGCGGCTCGCCGAGGGCCAGCGGCACCACGAGTTGGCTGCCGTCGCCGACGAAGTTCAGCACGTCCTCGGGACGTCCGGGCGGCAGCAGCGAGCGGTCGGTCATCACGGATCTCCTGGTGGCCGGGGCGAGGTGCCGGGGCGAGATGCTCGGCGGTCCTGCCCCCGAGTCCGCACCACTGTGGCACATCCGGGCCGCGGCGCCACGGCACCGGGAAAACCCCGCCTTTTGCTGCCCCGTTAGGGCGCTATCGTGCATCTGTGGATGGGGATGCGGCCCGGCTCGCCGACGCGATCGGCGCCCGGGTCAAGCAGCGGCGCCGGGCCCGGGGCTGGACGCTGGATCAGTTGGCCGCCGCCGCCGGGCTGAGCCGGCGGATGATCGTCAGCGTCGAAGCGGGGGCGGTCAATCCCAGCGTGGGCACCTTGCTGCGGCTGGCCGACGCGCTGGGGACCGGGCTGCCCAGGCTGGTCGCCCCGCCCGACCCCAAACCGATCCGGGTCACCCGGGCCGCCGACGCCGCGGTGCGGTGGACCGGTCCGGCCGGCGGGCGCGGGGTGCTGGTCGCCGGCACCGCATCGCCGGGTCCGGTCGGACTGTGGGACTGGACGCTGGGGCCCGGCGAGACGCACACCCGCGCGGCGCACCCCGAGGGCACCCGGGAACTGCTGCACGTGCTGGCCGGCGCGCTGACCGTGGAGGTCGACGGCCGGCCCACCGCGCTGGGCCCCGGCGACGCCATCGCGTTCCCCGGCGACGTCGAGCACCGCTACACCAATCCGCATGCCAGCCCCGCGCGGTTCGCCCTGGCGGTAATCGAACCCGGCACTGCGCCGCCGCGGCCGGACGCCTCCGATGAGTGAAGCCGACCCCGGTGACGCGGCCGGGCCGAGCCGGCGCGGCGTCCCGCCGTGGGCCCTGGCGGTGGCGGCGATGCTGTCGGTGCAGCTCGGCTCGGCGCTGTCGGTCGGCCTGATCGCGCAGATCGGCTCGGCGGGCACGGCCTGGCTGCGGCTGACCGCGGGCGCACTGATCTTCCTGCTGCTGGCCCGCCCGCCGCTGCGGGAGATCCGCCGCCCGGATCTGCCGGCCCTGCTGGCGCTGGGCGTGGTCAGCGGCCTGATGAGCGTGGTGTTCCTGGCCGCGATCGACCGGATTCCGCTGGGCACCGCGGTGGCGATCGAGTTCCTCGGGCCGCTGACCGTCGCGGCGGTGCGCAGCCACTCCCGGGCCGGGCTGGCCTGGCCGGTGCTGGCGATGTGCGGGGTGGTGCTGCTGACCGAGCCGTGGCTCGGTGACATCGATCCGGCGGGCATCGGGTTCGCCGCCGCCGGCGCCGTCGGGTGGGGCAGCTACCTGCTGCTGACTCAGCGGGTGGGGGACCGGTTCTCCGGCATCACGGGCCTGACCCTGACCATTCCGATCGCCGCGGCCACCGCCGCCGTGGTCGGGGTGCCGCAGGCCGCCGGGCAGCTGGACCTGCCGATCGTGCTCACCGCGGTCGGGCTGGCGCTGCTGCTGCCGGTCATCCCGTTCGCCCTGGAGATGGCGGCGCTGCGGCGCATGACGCACACCGCGTTCGGCACCCTGGCCGCGCTGGAACCGGCGATCGGGACGTTCATCGGCCTAATCGTGCTGCACCAGCGACCGTCCTGGCCGCAGGCGCTCGGCGTGCTGCTGGTGGTCGGCGCCGGGGCGGCCGCCCAGCGCGGCGGTCGGCGCCGTGATGCCGATCCGGTGGCCACCGGCTCCGGCGCCGAACCCTGGTAGCTCCGGTGCCGCGGCAGGCTCAGGCCGCGACCCGGCCGCCGGCCCGGTGCTTGGCGGCCGAGCCGGCCCGGGCCGGATTCATCTCGGGATGGCGCGCCGAGGCGGCCATCCGGTCGAACGCCCGGACCGTGACCAGCCCGATCAGCACCGACGCCGCGGCCAGTCCGCCGACCGCCCACCACGCCCCGGTCAGCCCCGATCCCGGGGCGGAGTCGAAGTAGAGCAGCGAACGCAGGCCCGCGACGACGGGCCGCATCGGCTCGACGCGGGCGACCGTCCGGTAGAAGCCGGGGACCGCCTCCAGCGGGATGGTGCCGGCCGACGACGGCATGGCCAGCGCGACGAAGAAGAACATGTTGATCAGCGGTCCCAGGGCCCCGAAGCAGGCGAACACCGTCAGCGCGCCGACGCCGACCGCGGCGACGGTCGAGGTGGCGAACAGCCACAGCGCCAGCGGCCGGTCGATCGGCATGCCGAGCACCGGGCCGGCGACCAGCTGCGCCAGCGCCGCGGCGATCGGCGCCGCCACCACGATGATCAGCCACTTGCTGACCAGGCTCTGCAGCCGGGTGAGGTGCAGGTAGGGCCGCCGGCGCACGATCGGCCCGATCTCGGTCGGCAGGAATCCGCTGGAGGCGTCGATCAGCGGGTGGATCGCCGAGGCGCCGACCAGGCCCAGCAGCACCAGCACGACGGCGTAGTAGAACGCGCTGGTACCCATCCCGGTGTTGGCCGGCAGCGGCTCCAGCGGGGCGCTGACCACGGTGAACGGCGCAGCCAGCGCCGAGAGCGCGGCCGTCGTCGACCCCGGCGGCGCGGCTTCGAGCAACCGGTGGCCGAGCTCCGAGCCCACCCGGGTCAGCACCGGCGACAGCTGACCGCCGATCAGCCCGGCGACCATCGCCCCGGTGGCGGGGTTGGTGTCCAGGTGCACGACGGGATGCACGGGTGCGCCGGGCTCGGCGCTGCGCAGCGCCGCCAGCTGGGCGTCGAAGTCGGCCGGGATGCGCACCGCGCCGTAGAGGCTGCCGTTGCCGAGCAGTCGGGCCTCCTCCTCGGGATCGACGCGCTGCAACGCGATGGCGTGCGCGTCGACGCCGGCGGCGATCTGGTCGGCCAGCGCCGCGGCCGGGCTGCCGCCGGGAACCGGCACCGTCTGCGGTTCGACGACCAGGCCGACCGGCAGGTTGCGGACGTTGCCGGGCGGGTTGATGGTGCCGCCGAGGTAGACGGCGGGCACCGTGAGCGCGACCCCGAGCACGACCAGGATCGGCAGCAGCCAGGTGCCCGGATGCGTGACGAAATCCCGCAGCACGCGCAGCCGGGCGCGGTGCTCGCCGGGCGCGGCGCCCGCGGTCGTGGTCGGTTGGCCCATCCCCAGCCTCCATAGTCAATTTGTTGAGTAATTAGGAACGCTAGAACGTCGGGGGTAACTAGTCAAAAAATTGATTAAGGTGAGGGCTGTTATCCTGCGCACATGGCGCTGCGTGATGCGATCTTGGCGGCACTGCTGGACGGTGAGGCCTCCGGCTACGACCTGACCAAGGCCTTCGACAGCTCGGTGGCCAACTTCTGGATGGCCACCCCGCAGCAGCTCTACCGCGAGCTCGACCGGATGGCCGCGGCCGGCCTCATCACCGCCCGGTTGGTCGAACAAGACCGCCGCCCCAACAAGCACCTGTACTCGCTGACCGCGGCCGGCCGAGCGCAGCTGGCCGGCTTTACCGCCGCCGCGCCCAAGCCCGGGGCGATCCGCGAGGACCTGATGGTGGCGATCCAGGCGGTGGACGGCGGCGACGCCGACGCCGTCGCGGCGGCCGTCGCCGCCCGGTTGCAGCTGTCGGAGACCAAGCTGGCCAATTACCAGCGGCGCCGTCGCGACCTGCTCGACGGCCGTGACGAGGACACCTTCCTCGCCGAGGCGCCGCGAGTGGGCCCGTACCTGAACCTGCTGCGCGGGGTGTCGTTCGAGCGGGAGAACATCGCCTGGTTCCGGCGGGTGCTGACGGTGCTCGATCGGCGCGCCGGGCAGCCAGTCCCCGGGGAGACCGGCGCCGCGCTGCTGTAATGGACCCAAGTCCCCGGCGAAAGAGGTGCCCGATGAAGGTCCATCTGCAGGTTGACGGGGCACCGGAGGCCGTCGCCGGCCACGCCCGGGCGATCCAGGCGTGCGGCGCCGACGGGCTGTTCACCTTCGAGGGGCAGCACGACGTTTTCCTGCCGCTGGTGGTCGCCGCGGGGCAGGGGTCGCTGGAGCTGATGACCAACGTCGCGATCGCCGGCCCGCGCAGCCCGCTGCACCTGGCGCACAGTGCCTGGGACCTGCAGGTGTACAGCGGCGGGCGGTTCCGGCTGGGCCTGGGCTCGCAGATCCGTCCGCACATCGAGAAGCGCTACGGCGCCAGCTGGGGCAGGCCCGCGGCCCGGATGGCCGAGACCGTCCGGGCGATCAAGGCGATCTTCGCCGCCTGGGAGGGGCACGCCCGGCTGGACTTCCGCGGCGACTACTTCACCCACACCCTGATGCCGCCGAACTTCAATCCCGGCCCCAACCCGTTCGGTCCGCCGCCGGTGCTGATGGGCGCGCTGGGTCCGGTGATGACCCGCACCGCCGCGGAGGTCGCCGACGGGCTGCTGGTGATGCCGTTCAACAGCGACCGGCATTTCGCCCAACGCACCGTGCCGGCGATGGCCGCCGGCCTGCAGCGCTCTGGTCGCGGGCTGGCCGAGTTCTCGGTGATCGCGCAGGTGATGGTGGCGATGGGCGACACCCCCGACGAGCAGGCCGCCGCCACCGCGGCGGTGTCCGGGCTGATCGCTTTCTACGGATCCACCCCGGCCTACCTGCCGGTGCTGCAGGAGGAGGGCTGGGCCGATCTGCAGCCCGAGCTCAACCGGCTGTCCAAGACCGGCGACGTCGCGGCCATGCGGGCGCTGATCGAGCCGGCGATGGTCGACCGGATCGGGGTCGCCGGCACCCCGGCCGAATGCGCCGCCGAGATTGTCCGCCGCTTCGGCGGCTACGCCACCGAGGTGTGCTGCTACTTTCCCGGCTACCGTCCGACCGCCGCACAGCTCACCGCCCTGACCACCGCCCTGCACGAGGCGCGCTGAGCCGTGCCGGACCTGCGGGAAACCGTCGCCGACGGCGGCGGCCGTCCTGGCCCGCCGCTCACCCCGGTGGGCCGACCTGCCGCCGGGCACCCCGGGGTGAACGCCCGGGGGTAAACTTCGTACAGCTAAGTTCCGACTAGAGGCCCGGGTGTGTGGTTGATGAGGATGACGAAGATTGCCAAGCTGACCGTCGCGGGCGCGCTGATCGGGGCGAGCGTGAGCCTCGGGGCCGGCGTCGCCGCCGCGGACCCCGCCGGCAACCCCGATCCCGTCGCCCCGGCCTGGGCGCCGCGCAAGCCCGCCGAGGTCTGGCTGGGCCAACCGGTGGTGTGGTGGTGGGGCCCCTCGGGCGGGTACTGGGGCGTGTGGACCAACGGACAGTTCCTTCCCCTTACATAGTCACGCGCATATGTAACGGCTACAGTCACCGACTGTGACTGCCGAACTCGTCGTCCCCGACAGTTGGAACGACCTCACCCCGGACTGGATGACCGCGGCGCTGGCGGCCGAGTATCCCGGCGCCGTCGTTGACACCGTCACCGTGCTGATGCGCGACGACGGCACCAACCGGCGGGCCCGGCTGCAGCTGAGCTACCGGCAGGGCTGCGGCCCGGAGACGGTGTTCCTCAAGGGTGTTGATCCCGACCACCGCGAACTGATCAAAATGACCAGCGGACTGTTCCACGAGCCGCGGTTGTTCGCCGAGCGGATCGAGTTGCCGCTGGAGCACCCGCGGGTCTACGCCTCGGTCATCGACGCCGACGCCGAGGACTTCGTCATCGTGATGGAGGACCTGACCGCGCGCGGTGCCGATCCGCGCGACGCGCTGCGCCCGCTGACCGTCGAGCAGGCCGCCAGCGGCGTTCGGGGACTGGCTCGGATGCACGGACAATATTGGGGGACAAGACTTTCCGGCTCTGCGCTGGACTGGGTGGAACCGTTCGAGCCGTGGGACGGGATGCAGTGGGCGCCGCTGCCCGCGGTCCAGCCGCGGCTGGCGCCCGACACCCCGGCCGAGGTGCGAACGATGACGATCGAGCGCCTGGTTGAGGGCATCTGGAAACCGTTCATCCGCAGCCTGACCCGGGCGCCGCAGACCCTGCTGCACGGCGACCCGCACATCGGCAACACCTACCTGCTGCCCGGCGGCGAGCTCGGCTTTCTGGACTGGCAGGTGCTGCGCCGGGGCAACTGGTCGCTGGACCTCGGCTACTTCCTGCAGGGCGCGCTGACCACCGAGGACCGTCGCCGCCACGAACGCGCGCTGCTGGCCGAGTACCGCGACAACCTCGGCCTGCCGGCCGCCGAGTTGCCCGGCGCCGACGAGATCTGGCTGCGCTACCGGGCATCGGTTGCCCACGGCCTGTGCACCTGGCTGGCCACCGCCAGCGCGGGGGAGCTGTGGCAACGCCCGGACATCGCGCTCGAGCTCGCGCAGCGCTATTCGATGGCCTACGGCGACCTGGACACCGCGGCCGCATTGGCCGCCATCGACTGCGGCTGACCCGCCGGGCGCGGTGCGCCGCTGCTAGCGCCCGTCGAACACCGGCCCCGGCGGCGGCGGGTCGGTGACGATCGCCGGCAGCACGAAGGTGTGCAGGTAGCGGCGGGCGACGGCGGGGTCGGATGCCCCCGGGACGGCCTGCAAAAGCAGGGTCAACGCGGTGGTGATGACGAACTGCGCCACGTCGTAGGGCCGCAGGCCCGGCCGGATGACCTCGGCGTCGGTGGCGATGATCCCGGCGATGGTGGCTTCCACCAGTTGGGTGAGCGCCGGATCCTCGGCGATCAGCGATGCGACGGTGCCGTCGGGGGCCTGCTCGGAGATGGTCATCAGCAGCGGATCGGAGACCAGTTCGGTGGCGACGATGACCAGGGCCTCGACCAGGATCGCCATCGGCCCGGCCCCCTGCGGCAGCCGCGGCAGCATTGCGGCGATGTGCGACTGGGTGGTCCGGTTGACCATCGCGGCCACCAGCGCGCGGCGGTTGGGGAACTGCCGGTAGATCGCCGCCCGCGAGTAGCCCGCATGCGCGGCGATGGCCTCCATCGTCGAGGCCCGGTAGCCGCGGGTGGTGAACAGCTCCTCGGCGGCGTCCATCAGCACGTCCTTGGCCTGATCCGCGGAGATCCCGCCGCCGGTGGGCCGGCCGCGGGGGCGACGCTGGGCTGTGGCCACGAGATCTGTCGTCCTGTCCGGGTAGGGATTCCGGGCAAGTATGCCCGAGCGCGGCGCCGATTGCGGCGACCATGAATGAGACGTTTTGCGGATTTGTTCAATTATGCTCCGTGGCACCGGCCGGGTGGTTACCGTGACTCCGACGGTAAAGCCGACGGGCAGGAGTAACCCCGGATGACCCCTCATCGACGCGGATCCCAGGTGGGATCGGCGGCCGCGCTCGCGGTCCTGGTCAGCGGCCTGGGCCTGGGCTTGATCACCGGTGTCGCCGCGCCGGCCGGTGCCGACCCCGGCGACCCCGGGGGCGCACCCGGGCATTCCCACTCGGAGCAGTCGGCGCCCAAGGAATCGGGATCCAAGGCGGCGGGGCCCAAGGCGGCGGTGTCCAAGGAGCCGGGGTCCAAGGAGCCGGGGTCCAACCAGTCGCCGCCCAAGCAGTCGGGCCCGAGGCAGTCCCGTGCGGAGCGGTCGAGCGCGGCGGCTAACGACGCGGGCAGCACCGATACCGCGCCGGCGCGGACGTCGCGCGGGCGGGTCGATGCCGAGGCCCCGGCGAGTAGTCGGGCCGACCGGTATCGCCGGGTCGAGCGCCTGGCCGAACGTGTCCGCGGCGCGGCGGATACGCCCGGCGCCCGCCGGGCCGGGGTCCCAGCCGACCGGGCCGCCGACCGGGCCACCGAAGCGGCCACGGAAGCGACCGTTCCGGTGCCAGACACCCGCACCGAACCGGCCGAACCGCAGACCGTTCCCGCAATCGCCGACACCCCGGGGTCCGCCAGCCCGGGGTCCGACACCCCGATTACCGACACCGTGCTCGCCGTCCGGGCCGGTGGGCTGCGGTCGGTGATTGCCAACGTCGAGGCGCGCGGACGGGACCTGCTCGCCCACCTCGCCGCCGCCGCTCCCGGGCCGCTGCCGGACCGGGTCCAGGTTCCGGTCGTCGCATCGGCCGGGGCGCCTGAGCCCGGCGCGGGGGCGCCGGCGGACCAGATGGTGGGCGACGGGTCGGTGCTCGACGTCGCCGAAACCGAGCTCACCGGCACCGCGGCGCCGACGGCGACCGCGCAGAGCTCGGCCCAGCAGATCCTCGGCGAGCAAACCCTGGGCGAGCGGGCCGCGGTCGTGCCCGCCGTCGCTCTGGCGGTCCCGACGGCCCAGTTGCGCCAGCTCGTCGCCGACACCCGCGACCGGCTCGAGGTGGTGGCCACCACCGTGTCGGCCACCGCCACCGGGGTGACCACCGCGCTGCGTCAGGGCATCGACACGCTGCGCCATCCGCAGCCGGTCGGGCCGGTCAACGTCGCCGGGTCGGTGCTGTTCTCGCTGCTCGGCGCGGTACTGCAGATCTTCTCCGGCCCGCCGGTGCTGCCGGCCGGCAGAACGGTCACGGTGCGCACCTCGACGCTGACGCTGCCCGATTCGGGCAAGACGGTGCGCGCCGACTGGTACTTCCCCGACGAGGTCGACGAGGACACCCGGCTGATCTACCTGCAGCACGGGTTCATGGCGACCGGCCCGATGTACAGCTACACCGCGGCCTACCTGGCCGAGACCACCAACAGCATCGTCGTCGCTCCGTCGATGTCTTCGAACCTGTTCGCCCCGGACGCCGAGTGGATCGGCGGTGATCCGCTGCAGCAAGACGTCGCCGAGCTGTTCCGCGACGAGCGTCCGGAGCTGAGCGCCAGCGCCGCTGCGGCCGGCTTCGACGGGCAGCTGCCACGTGATTTCGTCCTGGTCGGGCATTCCCTGGGCGGCACCCTGGTGATGGGTGCGGCCGACAAGATGGATGACGACACGCTGGCGAACCTCAAGGGCGTGGTGCTGCTGGACCCCGTCGACATGGACGGCGCCATCCCCGCCGGCCTGCAGCGGCTCAGCGGAGCGGACTACCGGCCGGTGCTGAACATCTCCTCGGAGCGCTACACCTGGAACCTCGACGGCCTGGTCGGCGACGAGCTGACCGCGGCCCGGCCCGGGGAGTTCACCGGTGTGCAGCTGACCGGCGGCCGGCACATCGACGCGCTGCAGGGCGGCAACCCGATCCTGCAGGTCGCCGAGTACGTCGTCGCGGGGTTCTCCGAGGGCCGCAACGTCGAGGTGGTGAAGATCCTGGCCGGCCAGTGGATCAACGACATGTACGCCGGCGAGCCGACGCCATCCGGGGCCGGGCCCGACGGCACCATCGTCATCGACACCCCGCGGGGCACCGCCACCGCCATCGACCTGCGGAACCGCTCCACCGACACGGTGACCGCGATGCCCTGGGATCCCGTCGCGAAGGTCATTCTGGACGTGCTGTTCCGCTACGCGGTGTACCAGCCGGGGGCCGCCAACACCGTTCCGGCGGGCCTGGCAACGATCACGGCCTGATCACAACGAGCGCCCCACCGGGTGGGTCGGGCCTGGTAGCGTGATCGGCGCACCCCCGGGGCGGCCGCGACCGCGGTGCTCGACGTTGGGTGCCAGCACACTTCATGCCGACGACAGGGGACACGCCCATGATCAAGAACCTCATCGTGGCGGCCGGGGCGGCCGTCGCCGGACTGTGTCTGTCCGGCGGCCTGGCCTCGGCGGCCCCCGATTACGACGCCATCGCCAACTCGACCTGCAGCTACCCGCAGGTGATCGCGGCGCTCAACTCCGAGTCCCCGGCCACCGCCAGCGAGCTGAACAGCTCGCCGCTGGCCACCGGCTGGCTGCAGAACCTGGTGGCCGCACCGCCCGAGCAGCGCCGGGTGATGATGGATCAGGTGGCGGGCTTCCCGGGGATGGCCGAGTACACCGGGGTGATCAACCAGGTCGCCGGTTCCTGCCACAACTACTGAGTTCGCGCGCACGCCGCCCGCGGGCCCCTGGGGTCCGCGGGCGGCGTGTTTTTTCTCCGGTGCACGCTTGCCGGTGAGCGCCGGCCGGGAGGACGATGGCGGCACGGTCATGACATCCACCCGACGCACCGATCGGCACCGACCGCGGGTCTTCCGGGATCGCCGCGACGCCGGCCGGGTGCTGGCCGGGCTCCTGACCGAGTACCGCGGCCGCGACGACGTCGTGGTGCTGGGCCTGGCCCGCGGCGGCGTCCCGGTCGCCGCGGAGGTCGCCGCCCGTCTCGGTGCCCCGCTGGATGCCGTCATCGTGCGCAAGCTGGGCGCCCCGGGGCACCAGGAGTTCGCGGTCGGTGCGCTCGCCGCCGGCGGCCGGCTGGTGCTCAACGACGATGTGCTGGCGGACCTGCGGATCCCGGCCGCCCAGCTGCGGGCGATCACCGACCGGGAGACCCGCGAACTCACCCGGCGGGAGAACGCCTACCGGGGCGGCCGCCCGGCCCTGCCGGTCGCCGGCAAGGTGGTCATCCTGGTCGACGACGGGGTGGCCACCGGCGCCAGCATGGCGGTGGCCGCGCAGCTGCCGCGGGCGGCGGGTGCGGCGCGGCTGGTGATCGCGGTGCCGACCGGGCCCGCATCGATGCACCGGCGGTTCCGCGGGATCGCCGACGACATCGTCTGCGCCAGCAGCCCGGAGCCGTTTCTCGCGGTGGGACAGTCGTATTCGGATTTCACCCAGGTCGGCGACGGCGAGGTCCGCCGGCTGCTCGGCACCGCGATCGATCCGGCCTGACCCGCCGCCGACCTCAGCGGCGTACCTCGATGACCCCGTGCGCACCGCGTTCGGCGTCGACCATGGCGTGCGAAACGAACGGGTAGCGGCCCGGCTCGGGCAGGCTCAGCTCGACGAAGCCGCCCTGGGCGGGAAACAGCCCCAGGGTCTGCGCGCCGCCGGTGCCCGGACGCAGCCGGTAGTCGCCCTCGGACCACACCGTGTCGAACTGTCCGCCGACCACGTGGAAGGAGGTGCCCCGGTTCGGGCCCGCGGCCAGCACCCAGATCCGGATCCGTTCGCCGACCCGCGCGGCCAGCGGCCGGTGATCGTATTGCTGCGCATAGCCGTTGAACACCACCAGGTCCGGGGTTTCGGCGAGGACCTTGTCGGCGTCAACCTCGCCGCCCTCGGGTCCCAGATACATCTCCGACTGCACCAGCACGTACTCGCGGTCCACCGGCGGCAGGTCCGGGGGATCGATGATGACCGCGCCGAACATCCCGTTGGCGATGTGTACCGACATCGGCATCGTCGAGCAGTGATACAGCCAGATGCCCGCGCGGGTGGCGGTGAACCGGTAGGCCAGCTGCTCGCCGGGCTCAATGGTGCGCATCGGGCGATCCGGTGCCAGCGCGCCGGCGTGGAAGTCGATGGAGTGCCCGATGGTGCCGTCGTTGATCAGGGTGATCTCGAAGGTGTCGCCAACGCGTCCGCGCAGCGTCGGACCCGGCGCGGTACCGCCGAATGTCCACAGCCGCTGGGTGATTCCGGGGGACACCTCGCGTTGCGCCTCGGTGACGGTCAGCGTCACCCGGTGCAGGGCCGGGCCCGCGCCGGGCAGCCGTGGGTCGCGGGCCGCGAAATCGGGGCCCGCGACGGTGCCCAGGCTGCGTGCCACGTCGGCGGCCCCCAGTGCACCGGCGCCCGGTGCACCCGAGCCCGAATGCGCGGCCGGGTCATGGTGGCCCGAGCCGGCTCCGGGACCCGCGGCCGGCGCGGCCCCGGTGGCCCGCACCGTGAGCACCATGCCCATCTGGCGATGCCCGGCCACCGAGCACCACCCGTCGAGATCGGATCCGATGATCCCGGCGTCGAGCACCGCAGTTTCCCCGGGTGCGATCCGCTCGGTCCGGGTGCCGTTGGCCAGCACCAGGTCGTGACGGTCGGTCCCGGTGTTGGACAGGGTGATTCGGAGCCGGTCGCCGGCCGGAACGACGATGACGTTCGGGACAAAACGCATGCCCTCGATGTGCACCTGCACCTCGGTGGTGTGCCCGGTGGCCGCCACCGCGGTCGGCGGCGCGGTGGCCACGCCGACCGCGGCCGGATCCAGGGCCACCGCCCCGGTCGCGGTCAGGATGACCACGGCCAGCCCGACGGCGGCGCTGCCGAGCCGCTTGGTCAGCGCAACCGGCTGCGGCGGGCCGAGTTTGGACGGCACCCCGCGATTTCGGCGGGCCAGCACCACCGCGCGGGCCAGGTGCCACAGGAACCCGCCGTAGGCGATCAGCACCAGCACCGAGGCGCCGACCCGGACCAGGCTGGGCACCGGCAGCACGCACAGCAGCAGCCCGGCGTTGGCCATGCTCAGCCGCCACGGGGCGCCGCGCTCCAGCTCGGTGATGGCCGCCAGCATCGACGCCCGGCCACCGACCATCACCGGGATCAGGTAGGCCAGCGACCCGAACAGCACCTGCACCAGGAAGCCCGCCAGCAGTCCGGGGGCCACCGCGGCGGTGGCCTCGACCGCGGCCGGCCAGTCCGGGGCCCGCAGCAGCCCGACCGCGACGTAGCCCAGCGACCCGAGCAGCCAGCCGACGCCGCACAGCACCGACAGCGTCGGGAAATCCGCCGGGCGCTTGCGCCGGATCTCGTCGAGGTGCGGCCACAGCACCCAGCCCGTCGCCGCCAGATAGCCCAGCGCGCCGAGCCCGATCACCACCGGCGTCCCGGCCAGGGCGCCGCCGACGGCGATCGCCAGCGCGATCAGCAGGGCGGGCAGGCCGCGCCGGGCGGCGCGTTCGACGCCGTCGGCCATCCGGGTGCGCAGCATCGTCGGCCACAGCGTGATCAGGGTGCCCAGCACCGTCAACCCGATCCAGCCGAACAGGTTGAGCACCGCGTGGGCGGTGCGGAACCGGTCGGCCAGCACGCCCGGCAGCGCCGAATTCGCCATCGCCACACCGAGTCCGGCGCCCAGCGTCAGCGTCAGTGCGGCGGCGATGTAGTAGTGCACGGTGATGCCGAAGCGGGCCGGCAGCGCGGTGCGCAGGAACCTCACCAGGTCGGCGGCGTGCAGTATCGCGACACCGGCGACCACGATGCCGCCGGCCAGCAGCACCGGCCACCGGGCGGTCAGCATGCCGGCGATCGCGGTGACCGCGCCGACGTTGAAGGCGGCCAGCCGAAGAACCTGGCCCGGATAGGGCGGTTCGGGCTTGCGGCGCAGCAGCGCGTCGGTGAAGTGCCTGCTCCAGATCAGGATCGCGTTGCCGGCCGCGCCCAGCCCCAGCAGGTGCACCAGCAGCCAGCCGGACAGCGGGATGAACCGGTGCGCCACCGCGACGACGACCAGCGCGGCCAGCCAGCCGAACACCACCGATCCGGCCCGCAGATGCCAGTCGCCGCGGTTCATTGCTCGCCCCGTTCCTGGGCCGGCCGTGCTCCCCGCACCGCGGAGCCGGCCGCGATGACGACGAAGACGACGATGGCGACGATGTTGAGCACCCCGCCGGTGCTGACGGCGCCCTGGATGTCCCGGCCGTCGCCGACGACGATCCGCAGCAGCAGCGACGCGTGCAGCAGCGCCACCGGGAGGTACAGCCACCGGGTGTAGGGCAGCGGCCGGCGCAGCACCGCGGGCAGGATGACCGGCGCGTGCGCCATGATCATCGACATCACGAACCCGAGCATCACCGCGTGCACCACCGCGTCGTAGCCGCGGCCGGTCACGACCGGTCCGGTCAGCAGCCACAGCCCGGCGGGCACCAGCAGCCAGGCGTATCCGGCCAGCAGGCACACCGCCATGTAGCGGGGCAGCCCGCTGCCGCGCACCGTGCCGCGGGCGATGTCGCGGGCGGCCAGCCAGCCGGTCAGCCCCAGCAGCGCCGCACCGAGCAGCGGGTAGCCCACCGCGGGCCAGAGCAGCGCCGCCAGCGCGGCCACGACATAGCCGGTGGCCGCGGCGGCCAGCACCCCCTGGGTCCGCCCGCTCGACATCACGATCCGGGCCAGCTCCAGGCGCTCCCCGGCGATGGTCAGGATCAGAAACCCGGACAGCCACGGAATCAGTTGCGGAACGGGAAGATCCGCCCACCAAAGCAGGGCCGCGCCGATGGCCAGTACCGCCCCGGCGGCCTGGATCAGCACCGCGAGATCGGCGGCCCGGCGCCACAGCAGGACGTACAGGCCGAGCAGTCCCACCGTCCCGGCGACCAACACCGGATCGGCGAGGGCCCGGGGCGCGCCGAGGACCAGCCCGATCGCGCCGGCGCCCAGCGCGGCGGGCGCGAGGTAGCCCAGCGCGCGGCCGGCCGCGACGGCGCGTTCCAGCGCGATGACGGTGCCGACGAAGCCGAGCGCGAGCACGATGCCGTGCACCTCGCCGAGCCGGGTGTCCGGGACCGGCGCCGGCAGGCCGAGCAGCACCAGCGCGGCGTCGAGGCCGGCCAGCAGGGCGAACGCCCCGGGCAGCAGCAACAGCGCCCGGGGCGGCAGCGCCGGGGGTGCGGGGGCCGGGCGCGCCGGGGCGGCGGGCGCCGGGGTGGGGTCAGTCACGACGATCGCCGCCCGGCATCGTCGGGTCGGGCAGAAACAGCCGGCAGGCGCCGGGCTCGGCGAAGGCGATCAGGTCCAGACCCGCTCCGGTCATCGCACCGAGTTGATCGAGCACGCCCTCGATAATGCCGAGGTGCACCTGGCACACCACGCCGGGGTAGCGGACCGCGGCGTCGAGCAGCGGGCAGCTGCGCAGCGCGATGCCGCGGGCCGGGTCGTCGGTGTCGGGGTCCGGGCCGAATCCGAGGCGGGCCAGGACCTCCAGCACCCGGGCGCGCGGGTCGTCGCTGCCGGCGTATTCGCCGACCAGTTCGCGGCCCCAGTCCACCCCGGCCGCGCGGGCGTCGGCCTCCGGGTCGGCGCTGGTGCGGGCCAGGTGCCCGGCCAGGGCGGTGGCCAGTCCGGCGTAGTCGTGCACGCCGACGGCGGGGTCGGCGGCGGTCGGGCGGTACAGCGTGGCGGGGCGCCCGCGGCCGCCGGGGGTCTCGGTGACGGTGTTCAGCAGCCCGTCGTGCACCAGGGCGTCGAGGTGTTCGCGCACCGTGTTGGGGTGCAGGCCGAGCGCGGCGGCGGCGCTGCTGACCCGGACCGGGGCGTGGTCGCGGACGTGGTCGAGCACGGTGAGGCGCTGCCGGGACAGCGCCGGATACCCGGTCCGCGGCGGCGTCGGCCGCGGGCCGAGGGGGACCCGGTCTTTATTCACGGAATAAACCGTAGTAAATTGGAGGTGGTAAATCCAGCGGCGCGGCACGGGTCGCGTCGCCCCACCGGAAACAGGAGGCCGGCATGTCCATCGATGGCCTGATCGTCTCGTCCACCGCCGCCGACGCCGAGGCGGTCGAAACCATCAAGAACCATCACGCCGAGCTCGCCGGCGCACTCGGCTCGCTGGTGGAATCGGTGCTGGTCGCGGCCGAACGCGGCACCGAGATCGACCTCGCCCACGCGGCGCTGGTGGAGTTCCTCACCGAGGAGCTGATGCCGCACGCCGTGGCCGAGGAGGAGTCGCTGTACCCGGCGGCGGCCCGCACCGAACGGGCCCGGCCGCTGATCGAATCGATGATCGCCATGCACCGGGTGATCGGCTCGCTGGTGGACCAGATTCGCCGGGATCGCTCGCCGGTTCGGGTCGCGGCCGCCGCCGAGGCGCTGCGGGTGGCGTTCAACGCCCACCTGATCGACGAGAACGACCGGATCCTGCCGATCGTGGCCGCCGATCCCGGGGTGTCGCTGGCCACCGTGACCGAGGGTATGCACGAACTGCTCGGCGGCGGCGGTGACTGCTGCGGCGGCCACGATCACGGCTGCGGCGGCCACGACCACGGCGGCCACGACCACGGCGCCCCGGCCGAACTGCACGAGCACAGCATCGGCGGCCACGTCTGCCAGTGCGAGCAGGACAACGCCGACCCGGTGCTCGACGTCCGCGAGGTACCGCACTCGATCCGGCACGCCACGGTCTTCGGCGCCTTCGACGCGGTGCCCGCCGGCGGCGCGCTGATCCTGATCGCGCCGCACGACCCAATCCCGCTGCTGCACCAGCTGCACGATCGCAGCGGCGGCCGGATCGCGGTGGACTACGAGCAGCGCGGCCCGGACGCCTGGCGGCTGCGGCTGACCCGGATCTGACGCGCGGCGACGGCCCCGGATGCGAGATTTCCGGGGCCGTCGCCCATCATGGACCGGATGAGCGACACCACCGGCCCGGATGACACCGCCGCGGACTACATCGTCGTCGGCGCGGGGTCGGCGGGTTCCATCGTCGCGGCCCGGCTGGCCGAGACCGGCGCCGACGTACTGCTGCTGGAGGCCGGCGGCACCGACCGCCGGCCCGACGTCCGGATCCCGGCCGGGGTGGCGGCGCTGTACCTGACGTCGAACTGGAAACACCGGTGCGCGCCGGATCCCAGCCGGGGCGGCGCCGCCGATGCGTTCGCCGCCGGACGCATCGTCGGCGGCAGCGGATCCATCAACGCCATGGTCTACGTCCGCGGGCGCGCCGCCGACTACGACGGCTGGGCCGCGGCCGGCGCCACCGGCTGGTCCCACAACGACGTGCTGCCGCACTTCAAGGCCCTGGAAAGCTGGGTCGGCGGCGCCGACGAGTACCGCGGCGACACCGGCCCCATCCCGGTGTCCTGGTGCGGGCACCGCCACCCGATCGACGACGCCTTCATCGCCGGGGCGGTGCAGGCCGGCCACCGGCTCAACCCCGACCAGAACGGCGCCAGCCAGCTCGGGGTGTCCCGGGTGCAGTTCAACCAGCGCCGCGGGCTGCGGGTGTCCTCGGCCCGCGGCTTTCTGCGGTCCGCGCCCGCGGGCCGGCGGCCCCGGCTGCGCACCCGCGCGACGGTGTCGCAGATCCTGTTCGAGAAGGGCCGCGCGGTCGGGGTGATGAGCCGGGGCAACCGGATTAGGGCCCGCCGCGAGGTGATCCTGTGCGCCGGCGCGATCGGCACCCCGGCGCTGCTGCTGCGGTCCGGGGTGGGCCCGGCCGGGGTGACACTGGACCTGCCCGGGGTGGGGGAGAACTTCCAGGACCACCTGGTCGCCTCGCAGGTGTGGGAGTCGCGGGTGGCGACCCCGAACACCCTCGGCCCGCTCGGGGCGCTGGCCGGGGCCCGCGCGCTGCTCACCCGCGGGGAGGGGCCGCTGACGCTGTCCCCGTTCGAGGCGCAGCTCTTCACCGACGACTTCCAGATCGCCGTCGGACCGTTGCACTACAACCTCAACACCGGCGGCCGCGTCCTGGGCATCGAGCGCACCGATGGCTTCACCGTCTACACCGTGCTGATGCATCCGCACACCCGCGGGCGCGTCGTGCTGCGCGACGGCCGGGCCTGCATCGAGTACGCCCGGCTTGGCGAGGACCGCGACGTCGCCCGGCTGCTCGAGGGCATGGCGCAGGCCCGCGACGTCGTCGAGGGCACCACGGCGATGCGCGCGGTGGCCGGCCGCTACCGCAACCCCGGCGAGCGGGATCGCGACTGGCTGGCCGGGCGGGAATCGAGCATCGCCCACGCGGTGGGAACCTGCCGGATGGGCACCGACGACGCGGCGGTGGTCGACCCGATGCTGCGGGTGCACGGGCTGGCGGGCCTGCGGATCATCGACGCCTCGGTGATGCCGACGCTGACCTCCGGCAACACCAACGCCCCGACCATGATGATCGCCCACCGCGGCGCCGAACTGGTGGCCGCGGCCCCGGCGTGAGCCGCGCCCGAGGCGCCTTCCCGCCTTTCGACGCGGCCAGGGACTAGGGTTTTCTCACGTGAGCGAACCCGGCGGCACCCGCGAGCTGCAGGTCGCCGGCCGCCGCACCCGGGTGACGGTGGACGGGAACCCCGATGCCGCGCCGATCCTGTTGATCCACGGCCTCGGCCGCAGCCTGGAGGACTGGGCGCCGCAGCGCGGGCTGCTCTCGGCGGCCCACCGGGTCATCGCGGTGGAGCTGCCCGGCTTCGGGTTCTCCGATCCGCTCGACGGGCCGATCACCCTGCCGGCGCTGGCCGAGGCGGTCCAGGACACCCTGGGCGTGCTCGGCGAGGATCGGCCGGTGCACGTCGTCGGCCATTCCATGGGCGGTGCGGTGTCCATGCAACTGCTCGTCGATCACCCGGACCGGGTGGCGACCCTGGTGTTGTCCAACAGCGCCGGGTTCGGCCGCGGCGCCACCGTGTTGATGCGGACGCTGGCGGTCCCGGTGCTGGGGGACGGCTTCAGCCGGGTCGGCGCCCGGACCGGCCTGCGGAGATTCGAGCGCACCATCTACGGGGACCCGTCGCACGCCACCGCCGCGCGGGTCGAGCACGCGCTGGCGATCAACCGGCGGCCCGGCTACCGGGCCACCATGCTGGAGGCGATCCGGCTGATGGCCGATGTCCGCGGGGTCCGGGAGCCCTGGCGCCGGGAGCTGTTGGCCGAGGTGGTCCGCCACCCGCGGCCGACGCTGGCGCTCTGGGGCGACCGGGACCGGATCTCGTCGGTGAGCCAGCTCGAGGAGATCGGCCGGGTGCTGCCGCATGCCAGCCGCCGGGTGTTTGCCGGTGCCGGCCACCTGCCGCAGGTCGAGCAGCCCGAGCGCTACGCCGCGACGGTCCTGGAATTTCTGGCCGCACAACCGCGCGACTAGCCTCCGCCGACCACTGCGTTCGCCGGTCGGCGCGCCCCACGTATTGACATATTGCGATATATGCATGAATGTGGGGGTGGACAACCGATGTGCGGGGAGAACATGAACGACAAGCTGCGGATCGACCTCGATGAGGCGCCGACCGGTGGCGACGGCCAGCCGGACCCGGCTCGGCCGATGGTTGCCGACCAGAGCCGGGACCCCGACGCGCACGACCACCCGCACGGCTGGGGAGCGAACCTGTTCGGCGCCCGCACCGAGCTGATCTTCGCCGGCCTGGCCGGGCTGACCCTGCTGACCGGATTCCTGCTGGCGGTCTTCGCCGACACCCCGCGCTGGGTCGAAATGGCCTGCTACGCGGCGGCTTTCTTCTTCGGGGCGTTCTTCACCCTGCAGGAGGCCGTCGCCAGCATCCGCGAGAAGCGCTTCGAGATCGACACCCTGATGCTGGTCGCCGCGATCGGCGCGGCGGCGATCGGCGACGTCGCCGAGGGCGCGTTCCTGCTGTTCCTGTTCAGCATCGGCCACGCGCTGGAGGGCTACGCGATGGGCCGGGCGCGCCGGGCCATCGAGGCGTTGGCCGAGCTGGCACCACCGACCGCCCTGGTGCGCCGGGACCGCACCGGCGAGGCCGTCGAGGTGCCCGTCGAACAGCTGCGGATCGGCGACATCGTCGTGGTGCGACCCAACCAGCGGATCGCCGCCGACGGATTCGTCGTCACCGGCACCAGCAGCGTCGATCAGGCCGCGGTCACCGGCGAGAGCGTTCCGGTCGACAAGCGCCCGGTCGCCTCCGCCGCCGCCGCGGCGCGCAACCCGGAGCGGGTCGGGGCCGATTCGCGGGTCTACGCCGGCACCATCAACGGCGCGGGCGCCATCGAGATCCAGGTGACCCGGTTGGCCGCCGATTCGACGCTGTCGCGGGTGGTCCGGCTGGTCTCCGAGGCACAGGTCGACACCTCCTCCACCCAGCGTTTCGCCGACAGGTTCCCGCGGATCTTCGTGCCCGCGGTGCTGGGGTTGGTGGTGGCGCTGCTGCTGACCCCGCTGGTGCTCGACGAGTCGTTCACCGAGGCGCTCTACCGCGCGCTGGCGGTGCTGGTCGCCGCGAGCCCGTGCGCGCTGGCCATCGCGACGCCGAGCGCGGTGCTCTCCGGCGTCGCGCGGGCCGCCCGGGTCGGCATTCTGGTCAAGGGCGGGGCGGCGCTGGAGGCGCTGGGCCGCATCGACGCCGTCGCCTTCGACAAGACCGGCACCCTCACCCAGGGCCGCCCGCAGCTGTCCGATGTGATCGCCGCGGCCGGCGTCGACGAGGACGAGCTGGTGGCCGCGGCCGTCGCGGTGGAGGCGCACAGCGACCACCCGCTGGCCCGGGCCATCGTGCGCGACGGGACCGCGCGCCTGCCGCAGCCCGCACCGCGGGCCAGCGGCGTCCGGGAGGTCATCGGGCGCGGCGTGCTCGGCGAGGTCGACGGCCGCACGGTACGGATCGGCAAGATCGCGATGTTCCTCGACGACGGGATCGAGCCGCCGGCCCAGATCACCGCCGCCGCGGCCGCACTGGAGTCCGACGGGCGCACGGTGATGGTGGTGCGCGCCGGGCAGCACTGGCTCGGGGTACTCGGCGTGATGGATCTGGCGCGCCCGGAGGCCGGCCCGGTACTGGCCCGGTTGGCCGCGCTCGGGGTGGCGCACTCGGTGATGCTCTCCGGGGACAACCAGCGGGTTGCCGACGCCGTCGCCGCCCAGATCGGCATCGACGAGGCCCGCGGCGATCTGATGCCCGAGGACAAGGTCAGCGCGGTCACCGCGCTGCGCCAGCGCTTCGGGCGGGTGGCGATGGTCGGCGACGGGGTCAACGACGCTCCCGCACTGGCCATCGCCGACGTCGGCATCGCGATGGGCGCGGCGGGCTCCGGCGTTGCGCTGGAGACCGCGGACGTCGCGCTGATGGCCGACGACCTGACGGCGCTGCCGTTCGCGGTGCGGATCGGCCGGGCTTGCAACCGGATCATCGCGCAGAACCTCTGGGCCAGCCTCGGCATCGTCGCGGTGCTGATTCCCGCGACGATCCTGGGGCTGGGAATCGGGCCTGCCGTGCTGATCCATGAGGGTTCCACGCTGATCGTGGTGGCCAACGCGTTGCGGCTGCTGGCGCTGCGCGACCGGCCCTGACGGGTGTGCGAGGATGCGCGGGTGGACCACGGACCCGCGCATTTCACCGCCGCCGACCAGGGGTATCTGCCGTCGCAGTTCGCCCACAGCCATTGGGGCGATGACCATCTCAACGGCCCGGCGATCGTCGGCCTGGTCGCTCGTGAACTCGAATTGCGCTACGGCAGTGCGGACTTCCTGCCGACCCGGCTGACCGTCGACCTGTTCAAGGCGGCCCGCTCGGTGCCCACCACGGTGGCCTCCCGGATCCTGCGCGACGGGCGCCGGGTCCGCAACGTCGAATGCGACGTCGTGCAGCACGGTGTCACGGTGGCCCACGCCGTACTGGCGCTGTACCGCCGATCCGAGGCACCGCCGGGGCAGCAGTGGGCCGCCACGCCGGGTTTCGAGTTTCCCGAGCACCTCGACCCCGACGAGAACCCGCCGCGCCCGCACACCGGCAGCGACGCCGTCGGCTGGACCCGCCGGGTCTCCGACCACCAGAACGATTCGCGGACCCGCTTCGTCGACCGGACCATCGATGTCGTTGCCGGGCAGCCGAATTCGCCGTTCGTCCGGGCCGCGATGGTGGCCGAGGCCACCAGCCTGACCACCCACCTGGGCACCCGCGGGGTCGGCTACATCAACGGCGACCTGACCGTCGGGCTGGCCCGGTTGCCGGTCGACAACTGGATCGGCGTGCAGGCGGACTCGCACCGCGCCGTCGACGGTATTTCGGTGGGCACCGCCACGCTGTTCGACAGTCTCGGTGCGTTCGGCAGCGGCATGGTGACCGCGGTGGCCAACCCGGCCGCCCAGATCGACTTCACCTCGGCGAGCTTCAAGGGGCTGCGGATCTGAGCGGCGGGGGCGGCGCGGTGAGCCGGCCGACGGCGAATGCCGCGCCCTCACCGACCATCCCGTTGGGCACGTAGGCGCTGTGCGCGGCCGGATTCCACGGCGCGGCGGGGTCGAGGGCGCACACCGGGTCCTCGGGGGCGCACAGTTGGAGAGTCTTGCCGGCGAATCCCGGGCCGGGTCCGGCCACCGGTGCGCCGTACTTGACCGACGACGCACCGTTGGGTTTGCCCAGCAGCACGACCGCGACCACCTTGTCGGCGACATCGGTGGGCAACGGCTGCGGCACGCCCGGCACCTCCTCGGGCAGGGCGTCGGCGGTGGCGAACTCGGCGACCATCGCGCCCTGGGAGTAGCCGCCGATGACCATCTGGGTCTGCGGGCACACCGACACCACGCCGCGGACATGGTCGCGCAGGTCGCGGACGCCGTCGAGGATGTTGGCCTGGAACCCCGCGCCGTTGAAGTCGTTGCTGGCCGGGTAGTTGACGCCGTGCACCCCGACGGTGCGCGGGGCCGCCTGGGCCCGCATCGCGTCGACGAACGCCTGGCCGATATTGCCAACCCCGGGGGACTCCGCGGTGCCCCGCGCGAACGCCACCCCGATGTCCGGACAGGGGTCGGCGACCGCGCGTGCCAGCGCGCCGTCCGGCATGGCGGTCAACAGCAGGATCCCGGCCGCCAGGGCCCGGACAAGTGGCGTTGCAGCGCGCAGTGTTCCCCCTGGGGCAGTTCGGTGGGCGTGGGTCGCCCTTTCCGTTCTAGCAGGGATTCGATGCCGGGGCAT
Organism: Mycolicibacterium fallax; assembly: GCF_010726955.1. Lineage (NCBI taxonomy): Bacteria > Bacillati > Actinomycetota > Actinomycetes > Mycobacteriales > Mycobacteriaceae > Mycobacterium > Mycolicibacterium fallax. The sequence goes on along the minus strand of NZ_AP022603.1, from coordinate 976,934 downwards.
GGATTCGGTGCGGGATGCGCGGTCCCGATTCCGCGAGTTCTCGCCTACCGCGCGTTGAGCACCAGGCCGTAGCCGTCGTCGCGGGTCAGCCGCAGCTCGTCGGCGTCGATGACGACCTGAACGCGTCCGCCGAGGACACGCAGCACCGAGCTCTCGACCTCGTCGAGGCCCGGCGGGCAGGCCCGCTTGGTCACCGCCAGCGGTTCGAAATCGACGGCCCGGCGATCCTCGGAAAGCTGGGCGCGGCCGGTGAACTCGTTGCACCCGGTCCAGCCGGTGACGGTGCCGTCGCCGGCGATGGTCAGGGTGGGCGCGGCCTGCTCCAGGGCCACCGAGGTGGACACCGCCTGGGTGGAGATGGTGCTGCGCACCAACCAGTCGGTGTCGGTCAGCGGCCGGTCGGGCTCGACGATCTCCTTGTCCCGCAGCGTGACGGTGACCGAGTCGGTGGCCAGCGTGAGGGTGTCGCCGCTCAGCGTCCAGCTGGGCAGACCGTCGAACAGCTGACTCACCCAGGCGTCGGCACCGTCCAGTGGCGGCGGGCAGGCCATCATGGTGGTGGCCAGGGTGGTGTCGATGACCCCGTCGACCAGCTCGGCCGCACCGGTGCCGCGGTTGCAGCCGGCGAACACGCTGATCTGGCCGCTGTCGCCGAAGCCGACGACCAGCGGCCCGCCGCCGGGGATCGGATCACCCTCGACCTGCACCGAGACGAACGTCCGGCCGACCGGGCTGGGGTCCTCCGCGTCGTCGCTGGACCCGCAGCCCGCGGCCGCTGCGACGGAGAGGGTGATCAGGGAAAGTGCCGGAATCAGGCGCATCGCCCGAGGGTACGCCGTCACCGGGGCCGGTCCGGAATCGGACGACGGGGTTCGGGCCCGCGGCAGCCGGGGAAGGCCCGGCCACCGGGTCGGCCGCCGGGTGGCTGGATAGAGTGATCGGATGTCGCAGCACGCCGAGACCGCCCACCCGGACCTGCTCACCGTCGGTATCCCGACGCACTGGTACAACCTGGCCGCCGAACTCGACGCGCCGATCCCGCCGCATCTGCATCCGGGCACCCGGGAGCCGGTGACCCCGGCGGATCTGGCCCCGCTGTTCGCCAGCGGGCTGATCGCCCAGGAGGTCAGCACCGAGGCCTACATCCCGATCCCCGAGCCGGTGCGCGAGATCTACGCGATGTGGCGGCCGGCGCCGCTGATCCGGGCCCGGCGGTTCGAGCAGGCGCTGAACACCGGCGCCCGGATCTACGTGAAGTACGAGGGCGTCAGCCCGGTCGGCAGCCACAAGACCAATTCCGCTGTGGCGCAGGCCTACTACAACAGCCTCGACGGTGTCCGGAAGCTGACCACCGAGACCGGTGCCGGGCAGTGGGGCAGCGCGCTGTCGTTCGCCGGCGCCCAATTCGGCATCGACGTCGAGGTGTGGCAGGTGCGGGCGTCCTACGACTCCAAGCCCTACCGCGGCTACCTGATGCGCACCTACGGCGGCACCGTGCACCCGAGCCCGTCGACCCTGACCGAGGCGGGCCGGGCAATTTTGGCCAAGACCCCCAACACCACCGGCAGCCTCGGCATGGCGGTCAGCGAGGCCGTCGAGGTCGCCGCCGCCGACCCGGACACCCGGTATGCCCTCGGCAGCGTGCTCAACCATGTGGTGCTGCACCAGACGGTGATCGGCCAGGAGGCCGTCGAGCAGCTGGCCGCCGTCGAACCCGGCGGCGCCGACGTCGTGTTCGGGTGTGCCGGTGGGGGATCAAACCTCGCCGGGCTGGCGTTCCCGTTCCTGCGGGAGAAGATCCACGGCCGGTCCAACCCGCGGGTGGTGGCTGCCGAGCCGTCGGCCTGCCCGTCGATCACCCAGGGGGAGTACCGCTACGACCACGGTGACGTGGCCGGGCTGACCCCGCTGCTCAAGATGCACACCCTCGGAATGGATTTCGTCCCGGACCCGATTCACGCCGGCGGGCTGCGCTATCACGGGATGGCCCCGGCGCTGAGCCACACCGTCGAACTGGGCCTGGTGCAGGGCGTCGCGATCGGGCAGCACGAGGCGTTCACCGCCGGTATCCAGTTCGCCCGCAGCCAGGGCATCGTGCCCGCCCCGGAGGCCACTCACGCGATCGCCGCGGCCGCCGCGCACGTCGCCGACGATCCCACCGAACAGGTCGTGGTGATCGGGCTGTCCGGCCACGGTCAGCTCGACCTGCCGGCCTACGCGGAGTTCCTCGACGGGAATTTCTGACCCGAGCGCGATCCCCCGGTGGGGTACGGTTTGCCGCGTGCCCCTGCGCTACGTCGACCCGAACAAGACGCACGGACCCGTCTACCGGGCCAGCGTCCGATTCGGCCGCAGCCGCCCCGGGCAGTTTGTCGGACGACGCATCCAGCCCCGGGTTGATCGGGTGTGGTCCCGGCTGACCCGGGGGCGCGGCATGTCCTTCGTGCGCAGCGCTCCGTTGGTCACCACCGGGGCCAAGTCGGGCCTGCGACGCCGGGTCCAGTTGGCGTATTTCCACGACGGCCGCACCGCGATCGTGATGGCCTCGAACTACGGCGGGGAACGGCAGCCGCAGTGGTACCACAACCTGAAGGCGAACCCCGACTGCGAACTCGCCGGTGAGCCGTTCCGGGCCACCCAGGTCGTCGATCCCGATGAATACCAGCGGCTGTTCGGACTTGCCGTCCAGGTGTACGCCGGCTGGGGCGACTACCGGGATCGCGCCAACCGACAGTTCCCGATCTTCCGGCTCGAACCGCGCTGACCGCGCGGTCAGCCGTGCCGCGCCCGGGCCGCCTCGAGTAACTCCTCGACGGCGCCGGTCAGGCACTGTTCGTAGACCTCGGGGTCGGGGACGGCCTTGCGGTCGGCGGTGAAGCAGAACGTCACCCGGTTGCCGTAGCTGCCGATGCCGTTGTTGAGCCCCATCCCGTCGAGCACCGGACCAAGGCCGGTGGTGTCGACCATCCGCGCCCCGCAGAAGTACATCGGGTTCTGCGGCCCGGGGACGTTGCTGACCAGGGTGTGCGCGGCGAAGGTGAGCCCGCGCCGGCTCAGCGCGCGCACGGCCGCCCGCTGCACGGTGCCCATCAGCCCGCCGAACGCCTCCTCCGACATCGCCATCAGCGATCGGACCGGGTGCGCACCGGAATCCTTGACGTGCGCGGTCGAGGTCACGATGCGCGCCAGCCGCTCCAGCGGGTCGGCTTCGTCGGTGGCCATCGTGATCGGCGCGATCGAATACTCGTTGCCGCTGGTCCCGGTGCTGGTCTCGGAGCCCGCCGTGCCGCTGGCGCGGGTGGCCGTCGGCCGGATCGAGATCGGCATCATCGCCACCATCGCCTCCTCGGGCAGTTCGTCCTTGTCCAGCAGGTAGCGGCGGATGGCGCCACCGACGACGGCGACGCCGACGTCGTTGATGGTGGCCTCCGGCAGCGCCGCGCGGATCTCCTTGAGGACCTCCAGTGTCGTGTACGCGGTGCCGAACACCCGGTGCGGCGAGACCACCTGGTTGAACCGGGTCGCCTTGGGCAGCGACGCCGGCGACGTCACGTCCGGGTTGCGGGCGTCGAACACCAGCGCGGGCAGTTGCGGCGCCACCTTGCCGGCCTGGCGCAGCACATCGACCGGCCGGGCGGCGCCGTGCAGCGCGGCCCGGGCCAGCAGGTCCAGGTCCGACGGGACGGCGTCCGGCTCCCACTGGTAGTCGTCGGGGACCGGCGGCGGGCCGTCGTCGGGCTCCCGGCTGTGGATCGCGGTGAGGATCTCGGCGCCGGCGACTCCGTCGATGGCGGCGTGGTGGATGCGCAGGAACACCGCGAAGGCGCCGGGCGGCAGATGGTCGACCGCGTCGAGCCCGTCGATCAGGTACAGCTCCCAGGGCGGCTTGCTCAGATCCAGCGGCCGGGCGTGGATGCGGGCGATCTGGGTGCACAGCTGGCGCCAGTTGCCCGGGCCCGGCAGCGCGATGTGCCGGACGTGATACTCCAGGTCGAAGTCGCCGTCGCGGATCCACCACGGCCGGTCCAGCCCGAACGGCACGTGCACGAGCCGTTCCCGGAAGCTCTCGGCGACGTGCAGGCGGGCGTCGATGTACTCCAGCACCTCCTCGTCGGTGACCGGGCCGCTGGCCGCGCCGCGGGTGGACGGGTCGTAGATCCCGACGATGCCGATGGTGTTGTGCGCGGTCGAGGTGTCGAGTGACACCATCGTCCAGTCGGCGCTGGAAAGCTGGCGCATGGTCCTCCTTCAGGTTCCGCGGGATTGGTGTTGCAGCCCGGACGAGGCGAGGACCGCGGCGACGTGCTGGTCGTAGGCGGGCCCGCGCCAGGCGGTGACGTGGCCGCGCGGGCACCACGCGATCGACGGCTCGTCCCAGTGCCGCCAGAGCTCGGCGGCGCCGTGCGGCGGCGCGATCCGGTCGACCTGCCCGGCCACGATGTGCCGTCGCGGATGGGGCACCAGGCACGGCCCGGCCAGCGGTGAGACGACCCGGTGCACCAGCGTCGAGCGATCGTCGTGCACCCGGCGGTGCAGCCGCCGCTTCGCCCGGGTGACCGGCGCCGCGTCGCGCATCGACGCGGCCAGGTCGCTGGTCGGAACGACGGCCAGCAGACAGGCCAGCTCGCCCTCCAGCGTCGAGAGCAGGTTGATCACGTAGGAGCCCAGCGACACCCCGAGCAGGCCGACCGCGGGGGCCCGCTGGTCGTCGCGCAGCCACTGCAGCAGCCGGCGGACGTCCCAGACCGACTGGGTCAGCCCCAGCACGTTGTTCGTCGCGAAGATGTTCGACGCGAACTGGTGCGCGGGGGACAGGCCGCAGGCCCGCGGCCCGTGCAGCGGAAGCACCGGCAGCGCCACGTTGACACCGAGCTCCTCGTGCAACCGGCGCACCCGCAGCATCTTGACGTCGGAGCCCCGCCCCATGCCCTGCCCGTGCACGGCGATCAGCCACGGCCGGGGGCCGCCGGGGTGCCGCAGCAGTCGCACCGGCACCCGCTCGTTGGCGCGCAAGCTCTGCCAGCGCTGGCCGCCGGGCTCGCCCGGCTCCGGCCGCCACCCACTGTCGAAGTGCGCGAGTTCCAGTCCGGGCGCCAGGGTTTGGATCCGAACGTGCTCGGGCGCGCCGGGGCGCCGGTGCCGGCGCTGCGGATCGTCCAGCCAGCCGGCCTCGCCGTAGTAGTCGACCGCGGCGTCCAGTTCGGCCGATGCCAGCGCGTAGTCCTCGGCCGACCCGAGCGAGGACAGCAGCGGCATCGGAGCCGCCAACAACGCGTCAATGCCCGCGGCCACCCCGAGACCGAACGACGGCTCGGGCACCGGGACGCCGTCGCGCGTCGCGACGCCGCGCCGGCGCGCGGTGTCCGCGCGCACCACCTCGCGGGCACCGGTGACGCCGGCTGCGAGGACGGGGGTGGCCACCGCGGCCAGGCCCAGCCAGCCCGCGAGTCTCATCGTCGAACGGCGGTGGGCTGCTGGGTCGGGCACCGCACCACCCTGTCATCCCGGTCGGCCACGGCGGTCGTTATCGGTGAAAGGTCCGCAGCCGTGTCGCGGGCCGGCAGTGCGCTTACTGTCCCGGGAGGGTGATCTGGACGATCTCGGTGGCGTGCAGGCTGCCGGCCACCACGACGCCGTTGCGTTCGGCGACGCTGGTGACGAAATCGTAGGACCCGTCGTCGCAACGCAGGTCGCAGATCAGATCGCCGGCCAGGTCGAATGCCATCACCCAGGCGATCGGTGTGGGTTTCGGGCGCAGCGCGCTGGGCAGGTTCCACGCCAGCGTCCGAAGGACGCCCGGCAGGGGCAGCAGGCGATCCAGCAGTGCGTTGCGCGGCGCCGCAATCGACACCCAGATCAGCCCATCGCTGCCCACGCTGATGTTGTCGGGCAGCCCCGGCAGATTCTCCACGACTGGCTCGGTGGTGCCGGCCTTCGCGCCGGTCAGCCAGTAGCGGCTCACCCGGTAGCCCTCGGTTTCGGCGAACAGCAGGTGTGATTGGTCCGGGGCCAGGGTCAGCCCGTTGGCGAACTTCAGCCCGCCGCGCAACACCGTGACGGTCCCGTCTGGGGCGCGTTGGACGAGCAGTCCGGTGCAGGAGTGCTCGAAGACATCGCCGAGGTAGTTCGCCAGGTCCCAGCGTCGGCTGGACACGGTGAACCAGATGGTGCCGTCGTCGTGCTCGGTCACATTGCTGGCGAAACGCAGCGCAGTGCCGGCGACGGTGTCGACGAGGACCTCGACGTCTCCGGTGGCTGACATGCGCAGCAGGCCCCGGTCGTGGTCGCAGATCAGCACGGATTGGTCGCGGCTGGGGTGCAGGCCGAGCGGCCGCCCGCCGGTGCTGCCGACGACGCTGCGCTGGCCGGTGCCGGGGTCGATGCGCACGATGCGGCCATCGTCCAGGCCGGTGAGGACGTGGCCGTCCTGGTCGAAGGCGACGTCTTCGGGACCCGCGCCGCCGGTGGGTAATCGTCGGGCGATGGTGAATTCGGCGGTGACGGCGGTGTGGCCCTGGTCGGGCGGCACCGCCGGTGGGCTCCAGGTCCCGGTCGTGAGCAGTCGTCGGCTGGCTCTCATCGCCGCGAGCCTACGTGACCGCTCGGTCCGGTCGGGGGTGCGTTTCATACATTCGCCGGGCGACCATCAGCCCGGAGGCCAGGCTGATGGCGGCGGCGACCCACACCGCGGCGCGCAAACCCCACAGGTCCGCCGCAACGCCGCCGACCACCGCCCCGGCGGCATACCCGCCGTCGCGCCACAGTCGGTACACCCCGACCGCCCGGGCCCGCCACAGCGGATGGGCGACGTCACCGATCACCGCAAGCAGGGTCGGGTACACCATCGCGGTTCCCGCGCCCAGCAGTGCGCTGGCCCAGAGCCAGCCGGTGAAGTTGTGGCTGGTTGCGATCAGCGTCAGCGCCGCCGCCTGGGTCAGCATCCCGGCGGTGATCAGATGCTTGCGGCCCCAGCGGTCCGACAGCGCGCCGGTGAGGATCTGGGCCGCGCCCCACACCGCCGGGTAGGTGGCGATGAGCAGACCGATCCGCTGCACCGGTAAACCGCTGGACGCGAACAGGATTGGGAACAGTCCCCAGGACAGCCCGAAGTTGAGGTTGTTCACCAATCCGGCCTGGCTGGCCGAGGACAGCGCGGGCTCGGTGAACGTGGTGCGCAGGAAGATTTCCCGATTGCTGGGCATCGCGTAGTCGGGGACCGCGGCGCGGTGCGAGTCCGCCTCGAGCTGGGCGTACTGTCTGGTCTCCCGCACCAGCAGGGCCGACACCGCCAGGCCGATCACCGCGTAGGACAGTCCGAGCAGAAACGGCGCCGGTCGCAGGCCGTGGTTGGCGGCGAGGTAGCCGGCGAGCACCGCGGTGACGGCGACGGCTCCGTACCCGGCGGCCTCGTTGAAGCCCATTGCCAGGCCGCGCTGGCGGGGTCCGACCAGGTCGATCTTCATCACCACGGTGGTCGACCAGGTCAGTCCCTGGTTGATGCCCAGCAGGACGTTGGCGAAGACCACCCACCCCCAGGACGGCGCCCAGATCAGCAGCAGCGGCACGGGCAGCGCGATCAACCAGCCGGCCAGCAGCACCGGCTTGCGGCCGTAGCGGTCCGACCAGGTTCCGGCGAAATAGTTGGTCGCGGCCTTGGTGATGCCGAAGGCCAGGACGTAGGTGAGCAGGAACAGATAGCCGCTGAGGTGGAATTCCTGTTCGGCCAGCAGCGGGAGGATGGCTTGTTCCTGCCCGACCATGCCACCGACGAGCGCGTTGACCGCGACCAGCAGCGCGAACTGGGCAAGGTTGGCGCGCAAGCCCAGCTGGGGCTTCCGGTTTCCGGTAGCCATCGGTCGGACCTCTCGTCGTGCGGCCGGGGCGCGTTGCTCAGCGAAGGGGGATCTCGGTGCGGTGTTCGCTGGGGGTTCGCGGGCCGAAGATTCGCCGGTCGGTTTCGTCGATTGCGACGTCGTTGATGCTGGCTTCGCGCCGTTCCATCAGCCCGTCGGCGTCGAACTGCCACAGCTCGTTGCCGTAGCTGCGCCACCACTGGCCGGCGGCGTCGTGCCACTCGTACTGAAACCGGACGGCGATGCGGTTCTGGTGAAAACTCCACAGACTCTTGCGCAGCGCGTAGTCGAGTTCGCGCTCCCACTTCGCGGTCAGGAACTGCACGATCTGCGCGCGGCCCGTCACGAAAACGTCGCGGTTGCGCCACACCGAATCGGGCGTGTAGGCCGACGCCACCCGCTGCGGGTCGCGGGTGTTCCACGCATCCTCGGCCGATTGGACCTTTTGGCGCGCGGTGTCTTCGGTGAACGGTGGTACCGGCGGCCGGCGTTCGTACACAGTGCACCTTCCATCTGGACAGCGAGGCGGCCGGGCGGCGGCCGCGGCTACGGCGTGACGATGTTGAACCAGAACGGGAAGGTGTCGAGCAGGCCGACGAAGTCCTCCACCGATTGACGGTTGCCGTCGAGGGTGACCTTATTCTGATCGATGCCGTCGGTCAGTTTGAGGTTCCCCATCTGGATCTGGTTCATGGTGTCCTTGGTCAGCGTCAGGCTCGCATCGGCGTCCGCGATGGTGCCCGGCTGGTAGTTCAGCACGCCGTTGGCGACGAACAGGGTGTAGTCCTTTTTCAGGTCGTCGAACGTCACGTTGAGGTTGAGGTTTTTGCCCGCGGCCTTCGGGCCGTTGAGACGCACACCGAGGTAGTCGAACATCATCTCCGGCGGCATCGCGTTGATGGTGTCGGGGCTGGCGGTATCGGTGCCGCCCGCATTCGGCACACCGTTGCGCAACTCGTAGGCGCCCTGCAGGTAGACCGAGCGCCATGGGCCCGACTCGGCCTGGTAGCCCATCTGCTCGAAGCTGTCGGCCAGCAGATTTTTGGCGTCGGTGTTGTTCGGGTCGGCGAACACCACGTGCTTCATCGCCATTGCCACCCAACGGTATTCGCCGTTGTCGAAGTCTTTCTTGGCCTTGTCGATGACGGCGTCCGCCCCACCCATGTAGTCGACGTACTTCTTGGCGGCCGGTTCCGGTGGCAGATCGTCGAGGTCGGCCGGATTGCCGTCATACCAGCCCATGTAGCGCTGGTAGACGGCGCGGGAATTGTGCTTCAGGGTGCCGTAATAGCCGCGGTCGGGCCAGAAGTTGCTCATCTCCTGCGGCATCGCGATCTCTTCGGCGATCTCCGAGCCGATCATGCCGTTGTTCATCATCCGCACCGACTGGTCGTGGATGTACTTGTACATGTCTCGCTGGCGCTGCCAGTAGTCGATGATCTTGTCGTGTCCCCACATCGGCCAGTGGTGGCTCTGGAACTTCACCTCGACGTTGGGTCCGTAGACGTTGATGGTGTCGTTGAGGAACTTCGCCCACACCAGGCCGTCGCGCACCTGCGCACCCCGCAGGGTCAGCAGGTTGTGCATGGTGTTGGTGGTGTTCTCGGCCATCCACATCGCCTTGAACTGCGGGAAGAACGTGTTCATCTCGGTGGGCGCCTCGGTGCCCGGGGTGAACTGGAACTCCATGTCCACCCCGTCGATGGTCATCTTCTGCCCGGAGGCGGTGACGGTGTCGGTCGGCAGCACCAACGTCGGTTGCCCGGTGGACACCGTCATGCCCAGACCGCCGTTGACCCCACCTTCGGCGTTGCGGGGCAGCAGCGCCCCGTACATGTAGACCGCGCGCCGCCCCATTGCATTGCCGGCGATCACGTTCTCGCTCACGGCATCCTCGACGAAATTCGCCGGGGCGATGACCTTCACCTTGCCGGCGTCGACGTCGGCCTGGTTGATGATCCCGCGCACGCCGCCGTAGTGATCCACGTGCGAATGACTGTGCACGACCGCGACGAGCGGACGCGCGCCCAGCTTCTGGTTCACCAGATCCAGTGCCGCCTTGGCGGTTTCCGGTGAGATCAGCGTGTCAATCACCAGCCAGCCGGTGGTGCCGCGGATGAAGGTGATGTTCGACAGGTCGTAGCCGCGGACCTGGTAGATCTTGTCCGGTACCACCTCGAACAGTCCGTACTCCATGCACAGTTGGGCGTTGCGCCACAGGCTGGGGTTGACCGTATCCGGCGCCGGCTTGTCGTCGCCGATGTACTTCTTGTATTCCTCGAGGTCCCAGATCACATCGCCGTTGGCGTTCTTGATGGTCAAGGTGTCGGGCCGGTCGATCAGCCCGCGCTTGGCGTCCTCGAAGTCGGCCTTGTCGTTGAACGGCAGGCTGTCGGCGAGTTTCTTGTTGGCGGCCTTGGTGGCCTCGGTGGCTCCCTTGACGCTGTTGTCCAGCTGGTGGTCACCGCCACCGGACCCGCCGCCGTTGGTGTCGCAGGCGCTGAGCAGGCTCGACGCCGCGACCGTGCCGACGCCGACGAGACCGAGCCGGCCCAACATCGACCGGCGCGACAACCGGCCGTCGAATTCGGTGGGGGAGTTGTGCGCAGATTGCGGGGAACTCGGCGATTCCATACCCACACACGTTATACCTGGAACCGCCCTCAGGCAGCCCAACTCCGAGAGTTTCAGCCGCGCCGGATCAGTCGATGCGAAGCGCAGCTGCCACCGCCGCCCGGTTGCTTTGATCAGCGCCAAACCCGCGGGTGCGGCCGAAAGCTGAGTTATGTTAGCTGCTGTGGAACAGCCATCGACCGACGACATGGCGCCCGGCGACAAGGTGGCGTCGCTGCTGGATTTGGCCGGTGACCTGGCCGGCACATTTCCGCGGACCGCGAGCAGCGGTGCACAGATCGCCCCGGCAGTGGTCGAGGCGGATCTGGCGGCGCTGCTGCGCGACGGGTATGTTATCCTGCCCGATCTGCTCGGCGGGGACGAGCTCGAGGCGATCCGGGCCGATGTTGGGCCGCTGCTGAATCGGCTGGGCCGCAACGGTTTCGAGGGGCATGGCACCCAGCGGGTGTACAGCGTGCTGAACAAGACCCGCAGCTGCGACCGGATCGCCGACCACCCGCGGGTGCTGGCGCTGCTGGATCGGCTGTTCATGCCGAACTACCTGCTGTCGATGCTGCAGGTGATCAATATCCTGCCCGGCGAGCAGGCGCAGATGTTGCATACCGACGACGGGTTCTATCCGCTGCCGAGGCCGCGGAAGGCCCTGGGAGCGGCCACCATCTGGGCGATCGACGAGTTCACCGCCGACAATGGTGCCACCGACATCATCGCGGGCAGCCATGCGTGGGGCGATCGGATGCCCGATCCCGGCGAGCGCGAACCGGTGGTGACGAGCGCCGGCTCGTGTGTGTTCTTCCTCGGCACCTTGTGGCACGGCGGCGGTGCCAACCGCTCGGCGAACCCTCGCCTTGCCCTGACCGCGCAGTATTGCGAACCGTGGCTGCGTCCGCAGGAGGCGTTCACGCTGTCGATGACCCGCGACACCGTGCGCGCGGTGTCCGAGGACATCCGCCGGATGCTCGGCTACAGCATCCATCCGCCGTTTATCGGCCAGGTCGACGGGATGCATCCCAAGCGGCTCTTGGGCTCCGGCGCTCAACCTTTGTGATCCGACGGATCTTCGGGGAGGAATTGTCAATACCTGTGGATCGGGGTGTTTCAGGCGACCTCCGTCCCGGCGTGCTGATCGTCGTCTGAGGGCGGTGTCTGCGGCGTGATGTCGGCGGGACGCTCAAGCAGCTTGCCTTTGTGGAAGGCCGCGCCAGCGCGCACCAGGGCAACCAGGTGCGGGGCGTTGACAGCCCGCCAACGGGCCGCGGCGGCATCGATCAGCTTGTAGGCCATGGCCAGACCGGCCACCCGCGATCCCGGCCCCTTGGTCACCTTGGTCCTCAAACGCACTGTGGCGAAGGTGCTTTCGATCGGATTGGTCGTACGCAGGTGGATCCAATGTTCGGCCGGGTACTTGAAGAACTCCAGCAGCACATCGAGGTCGTCGGTGATCTTGGCGACCGCCTTGGGGTACTTGGCGCCGAAATCGACCTCGAACGCTTTCACCGCGAGCTGGGCCTTGTCGATATCCTCGGCGTTGTAGATCTCCTTGAGTGCCGCCAGGGCCGACGGGTGTGCTGATTTCGGCAGTGCGGCAAGAACATTAGCCTGCTTGTGGAACCAGCACCGCTGCTCTTTGGTGGCCGGGAACACCTCACGCACCGCTTTCCAGAACCCGAGCGCACCGTCACCGACGGCGAGCACGGGGGCGGTCATGCCGCGCCGTTTGCAGTCGCGCAGCAGATCGGCCCACGACTCGGCCGATTCACGGTAGCCGTCGCTGATCGCCACCAGTTCCTTGCGCCCGTCGGCGCGCACACCGAGCATCACCAGCAGGCACAGCTTCTCCTGGTCCAGACGGACCTTGAGATGGATGCCGTCAACCCACAGGTAGACGTAGTCGGTGCCCGACAGATCGCGGCGACCGAACGCGGCGGCCTCGTCTTGCCACTGCGACGTCAGCCGGGTGATCGTGGATGCCGACAGCCCGGCACCGGAGCCGAGGAACTGCTCCAGGGCCGGGGTGAAATCGCTGGTCGACAAGCCATGCAGGTACAGCAGCGGCAGGACCTCACTCATCTGCGGAGACTTGCGCGCCCAGGCCGGCAGGATCGCGGAGGAGAACCGCTTGCGTTCGCCCGTGTCCAGGTCGAGGCGGCGGTCGTTGACCCGCGGAGCTTTCACCTCGACTGCGCCGGCCGCGGTCAGCACCTCACGGGCTTGGTGGTAGCCGTTGCGCACCACCAGTCGGTGACCGTTGTCATCAAGCTGGTCGGCGTACTGAGCCACGTAGGCAGCGACCTCAGCCTGCAACGCCGTGGCCAGCATCTGCCGAGCGCCGTCGCGAACGATCTCATCGAGCAATGAGCGTCCGCCGGTTTCGTCGTTGGTCTCCTGGCCATCGTGAACTACGGTGAGCATGGGCGTACCTTCCCAACCAGCGCGCCAACGCCGGTCTTGATCGAATACCTGATTCCGTAATGATCATCCTCGGGAAGGTGCGCCCATTTTCACGCCCCCACACCGAGGCTCATCCACAGGTATTGATCATTGCTCTCTTCGGGCTCCCCGCGCCGTGCAATATGTCACAGTGACGAATTGCCCGCGTCTCGCCGGGGGGGGGGCGGGGGCGAGCGGAACGATGCGGCCGCTCGCGGTCAGTCGCAGCTTCGAGCGCCGCTCCAGCCGTCGCCGCGGCCGATTGAGTTAGCGATTGGACTGGGGACTGCGACGCATCATGTCCGGTGGCTGCGGTGAGACATCGACCGGATTTGGAACGGTAGTCCGGCGAGCGCGGGAAACCTCAGGTCGGTCAGACAGACACTGTCCGATCCGGGAAATCATGAGAATAGACCAGGGCGATGACCTGGATGAGGTGAGCCCGCTGTAGTGGTCCAGTCGTTGTGGGACTCTGTTGCCCGAGTGTTTGGGCAGGAAGAATCGACGACGACATGGCATCGAACAAGCGCCGGCGGCATACGCCGGATCAGATTATCCGCAAGCTCGCTGAGGGCAACAAGCTGCTGGCGACCGGCCAGGAGTTGGCCGAGGTGTGTCGGCATGTGGAGGTCGCGGAATCGACGTGGCATCGCTGGGTGGCCCAGTACGGCGGCATGAAGGCCAACGACGCCAAGCGGCTCAAGGAGCTCGAGGCCGAGAACGCCCGGCTCAAGAAGCTGGTCGCCAACCAGGCCCTCGACATCGACATGCTCAAGGAGATTTCGGCGGAAACTTCTGACCCCGAACCGCAAGCGCCGCGCAGCAGCGATGCTGCGTGAGCGGTTCGGGGTCTCTGAGCGCCGCGCGTGCACCGTGGTGGGTCTGCACCGCTCCACGATGCGCCTGGCCCCGCCGTCGATCAGCACCGAGGAGGCCCAGCTGAGGGTGGCTGCGCCGGTTCTCCACCGACCGGCCGCGTTGGGGTGGCGTCGCGCTGCCAAGATGGCCCGCCGCGCCGGTTGGCAGGTCAACAACAAGCGGATCCGCCGGCTGTGGCGCGAGGAGGGGCTTCGGGTGCCGCAGCGGCGCCGCAAGAAGCGGCTGACTGGTATCGGTGTGGCCGTGGGCGCGATGTCGCCTATCCGTCCGAATGTCATCTGGGCGATGGACTTTCAGTTCGACACCACTGCCGACGGTCGCACGCTGAAGTTGTTGAACGTCATCGACGAGTTCACCCGCGAGGCCCTGGCGATCGAGGTCGACCGCAGCATCGACGCCGACGGCGTGGTCGCCGTGCTGGACCGCCTCGCCCTGGTACACGGTGCACCGCACTACGTGCGCTTCGACAACGGCCCGGAGTTCGTCGCGCACGCCGTCGCCGATTGGTGCCGGTTCAACAGTGCTGGTTCACTTTTCATCGATCCCGGCTCGCCGTGGCAAAACGCTTTCATCGAGTCGTTCAACGGCCGGCTTCGTGATGAACTGCTCAACTCGTGGCGGTTCGACTCCCTGCTGGAAGCCAGGGTGCTCATCGAGGACTGGCGTCGTGACTACAACGCCAATCGGCCCCACACCGCCCACGGCGACCTCACCCCGGCCGAGTTTGCCCTACAGTGGGCCACGACCCATCAACCGAAAGTCGCATAACGACTGGACCACAAAACGGGTCCCCCTCATGGACACTCTCGATTTGCCCTGGACTGATCTGACAACACTTGTCCACGAAGACATGAGAGTGCGGGACAGAATCCGAAAAGACGTGAGAGTGTCGGACACGTGCAGCCGACGACGAGCGGCGTTAGCAACTGTTCGGGTGGCGAAAACTGGCGCGCCGTCGCGTCGCGGGCTTTACGATGCGGTCCAGCGCCGACGGCGCTGAAGGAGGCCCGCCATGGCACTGCCCGCTTTGGTCCTGGTGCACGGAGGCGGTTTTGCCGCTGATTGTTGGGAGCCCACCGTAGACGCGATCCAACGTATGGAGCCGAAGCTAAGGGTGCTGGCCGTTGATTTGCCGGGTCGGCGAAATAAAGTCGGTGACCTGATCACGGCTTGTATCGACGAGTGGGTCGACTCGGTGGTGTCGGACATCGAGAATGCTGCGCTCGACGACCTCGTGATCGTCGGCCATTCGCTGGCGGGCGTGATCGTCCCCGGTGTTGTCACCAAGCTCGGCTCGGCGCGGGTGCGGGAGATGATCTTGGCCACCGCGCAAGTACCAGCCAACGGCAGCGCCCTGGTGGACACGCTTCACGGGGCGCAGAGCTGGTACGCACGTCGCACCGCGAAACATTATGTACAGAAAGGCCGTTCGGTTCGGGCGGGAGGTTTGCCTACCGCGTTGGCGGGGTTTGTATTCTGCAACGGAATGACTCCCGCACAGCGCAGGTTCACGCTGACTCGGTCCTGTCAGGAATCACCCTCCATCATGATAGAAAACATTGACCGCAGCGGCATGCCCGACGAGGTGCCACGAACATGGATACTCACTCGGCGCGATCGCGCCGTCTCGATGAAGATTCAACATGAGTGCATCCTTGCGCTTGGCGGAGTGCAGACGCTTATCGAGATCGACAGCTGCCACATGCTGATGGTCAGCAAACCGGAACGGCTGGCCACCATCCTCGTCGAGCGCTGCCGGCTGTACGCGTAGTCAAACGAACTGCCCAGCAGTGGTATTCAAGATTCATCGGGACGGCTCGGGATGGTCTCCACTGCCGGAGTTGCAGGCAAAGCCGATGGTGCGGACAGGTTCCGAGCTTCTCCTGAGAGCGCCTGAAACGCCAGGCTGCAGGTGTCCGTTCTCAGTGAATCTGGGGCACAACGCCGACTCTGACCTGCGTTGCCCCAGATTGAATGAGAATCGGTCCGCTGGGCTTTCTCATCCAATCTGGGGCAAGTCGTGTTCGGTTGGTAGGTAGCTACGCGATGCTACGTGGACTAACAGCTTGCAGAAGCGCAATTGCCTTGTCTAGGAACGTCGAAACCGGCGCAGGACGTGGCGAGGAGATTCGCGGCGAATCAATGCGGCGGTGAGGAACATGGGAAGGGTGACTGCCCAGGCGAACAGGGAGATTGCCAGTTCATCGCGAAGCCTGCTGTTATCAACGGGATCGCGCGACAGTCGGGCCAGAAGCGCATCGAAGGTGTTGGTGCTGCGGTTCAAGATCGTGATGATCCGGGCGATCGTCTCGATTCGGCTGCGGTGGTCGCTGTCGAATTCGACCGTCACCGCGGTTTCGAGCAACGGCGAGACTGGGCCGAAGTCGGCGCGTGCCAATGCTTCGGCGTAGGTGGTGGCCAGCCATTGCGGGTCGTGTGGTGAGCCGATGGTCTGTTTCTGGTGCGGGTCGGCGGGTGTTTCGATTCCTGAGATCACCGACAGCGGAAGGCCGGTGCGCAACGCCCATTCGCGGTGGATGAAGGTACAGTAGCGGCAGTCGTGGGCGTGGGATACCGCCAGCATGATGGCTTCTCGCGTTCGCCGATCCACTGTGTGACGGAGCCAAACATCGGCTCCGATCTTCCAGTCGACGCGCCGCAGATCTGCCCACAACTGAGCGACGGTATAGGTGCGCTTGTTGAAGACGTCAAAAACATGATCGCGTGACACAGGAATCATCGGCTTCGCTCATTGGTCTTGCTCCGCGCGACGCTGCGCGGTGCCCTCGGTGAGGACCGTCCACAGCAGTTCGCTGATCTGTTCGGCGGTCTTGTTTGGTGGATGGTCGGCGGTCCAGTTCAGCGCCCCCAGCCACAGGTCCCTCAGCATGGGGATGTCGATGTCGGCGGAGATGAAGCCGGCGCCGGCGGCTTCATAGAACAGGCCGTCAAAGAGCGAGAAGAGTCGCTCGTGTAGCAGCGCGGCCCGCTCCCGGTCTCCGCCCTTGAGGGAGCGCCAGTCATACAGCAGGACATAGAGTGCGTCGTTCCCGCTCCACAGCGTCTCAAGGTAAGCCGTTATCGCCGCGCGCAGTCGGTCATCGACCCGGTGCTTGCCGGCGATCGCCTGGCGGATGGCATCGGTGGTGCGGTCCACCGCGCTCTCCATGACTGCGATCAGCAGTCCTTCTTTCTTGGCGTAGCGGTACTGCAGGCTGCCCAACAGCATTCCGGCATCGTCGGCGACCTGGCGAACCGTGGTGGCCGGGTAGCCCTGCGCGCGAAAACGCCGTGCAGCGCTGTTGAGAATCTTCGTGCGCATGTCAGTTGCGCGGTGTCGTGGTGCGATGGCCCCTATCCTTCGGCTTCGGTTTAGCGGCGGGATGGCTGGCGGCAATGGGTGTCGGCAAGCCTGAGTTTTCTACGCTTCGAGAGTGAAGTACAGCACCGCCGTGCCGCGATGGATGGCCCGGCACAGGAAGTGGCCCGGTACGAGTTCACGTATCTCAGCTTCGAGCCCGCGCAGAAATCGCGGGTTGTCCGGGCTTTGATACGACAGTCGCATGCGCTGCTCCCGATACTGCACGCTGTAGCTAAAACGCCGGAAGCGACCGGTCGAGGTCAACCAGACGTTGGCGCCGTGATCACCGTCAAAGGACTTGCCATACCAAGGAAACCGTAGGTGCGGGGCGAGCAAGGCGACCGTACGTCGTATCCAATCTGGCAGCGCGTCAAGTACTGGAAAGGCCGCCAGACGGCCACGAAACACACCGTTGAGCGTGGTTGCGGGCTGGGCAGTCAAGCGATCAAACAGCTGTTCGCATTCGGCCATCGTGCGCACCGACACGCTGGAGCTGTCCCGCGGTACGGCCTCCTGGACAGGCGATGTCTGCGGTGCTCGGCCGTCGGGTTCAGGGATAGTCGGGTCTTGGCCGCTGTGAAGGTCCATCAGGCGGCCTGCGCATCGTTGGGCGTCTCGCCGGCGGTGAAGGCGCGGAACTCACGAAGCAATCGCCACGGGGACTTGCGCAAAATGACGCTCAGCGCCGGCACGATGACCGGGCCAATCGCAGCAAGGCCGACCGTGATGGCCACCTCGGCTCCCAGTGACTGTGAAGCGGGTTCGCCGCGCAGGCGGCAAAGCAGAGCATCCATGGTGTTCGCGGATCGGTTGACGATGGTCATCACCAGCGC
The DNA here is from genome assembly GCF_010726955.1 of Mycolicibacterium fallax. Taxonomy (NCBI): domain Bacteria; kingdom Bacillati; phylum Actinomycetota; class Actinomycetes; order Mycobacteriales; family Mycobacteriaceae; genus Mycobacterium; species Mycolicibacterium fallax. The sequence continues at coordinate 958,944 of NZ_AP022603.1, read as the reverse complement.
GACGGCCTCAATGTTGTGGCGTTCACCCGCGTTATGGTGGCGGGCCGCGTCGGCGACGATCTCGGCAGGCGGCGTCCCGAAGTCGTTTTCAGCCAGTGATCTCGCGTAGACAAGCGCGCTCCACCTGCCACGGTCGAAGGCCGCGGGATCGGTGCCCTCCAGTTGCGCGATTTCTTCGTCGGACGCGCCGGTGCGGATGGCCCATTCCTGATGGATATAGCTGCAGTACCGGCAGCCGTTTGCCCGGGCGACCGTCAGCATGACCTGTTCACGCTGACTCGGTTCCATCCGGCGCAGGCCCCACACCATAGCGGCGCGGGGTGCCAGTGGGACGAACCGGACCAGGGCGGCGGCCAGTTCACGCAGCGTATAGGTTTTCCCAATGGGTTTTCCATCGGCTCGCGCCGACTTCTTGGTGAACACCATTTCCCAGCTCCCTTCAGAGTTTCTGCTTACCCGGTGTGGTTATTGCCGGTGTCACGACCCCACCCCAGTCATCAATGCGGCCTGCCGTTCGGCCATCGCCGCAATCCCCAGCGACGGAGGCACCCCCGGGGCGGCCGGGTAGATGGAGCCGTCTGCGATGAAGAGCCCGCGGTGACCGAATACCTCACCGCGGTGGTCGATCACCCCGTTATCAGGCGTAGCCCCGATCGCAGCACCCCCAACCGGGTGCACGGTGACCAGCCGTCGGCTTCGTTGTCCGCCGGGCCAGTTCCCACGGAACCGGGAAGGCTGGTAGGCCTCGGCGATGCGTTTGACCCGATCGCCCGTCTGTGCGTAGAAATCGGCATTGATCGCCTTGTATGCAGGGGCGAACGGGACACCGTTGGCGGCCAGCAACTGAATCCCGGGCTCGCGTCCCGTGGCGAACAGAAACACGGTTTCGGATAACCAGCGGCGCACCGGTCCGGGCAGCGGGAGTTGGGCAACCGGAGGGGCGGCCTCGCCGATGAATCCGCCGTCGGCCAAGTGGTGCACATTCTGAAACATTGCGTGTCGCCCATCATGTTTAGCCGAACGAGTTCGGCTCAGCATCGCCAGATAGTCCCCGTTGCCTGAAAAGTTCTTGCCCAGCGCGGGCGGCAGCCAGGGCATGCTGCGGTGTTTGTCGCGGGCGGCGTACAGCAGCCGCAGTGTCCCAACCGTGCCGGCAGCCAGAACCAGCTGCGGCGTGACGATCAAATGATCGGTTCCGTCCCGGTGGTCGTGCCAGGCCACCTCGTAGCGGTGGTCGGTACCGCCGATCGCGGTCACCTCGCACAGCGCACGGATATCGGCGCCGTGGCGCCGCGCCAATGTGAGATACGTGTGATCCAGCGTTGTCTTGGCGGTGTATTCACATCCGATGACGCAGGCACCACAGTCGCGACACGTTTGTTGCGGGTTGCCGACCGCATTGTTCCGCCATCGCGGGGTGCTGGGGTCGCCGAACTGGATACCCATGACGGGTGATTCAGCCGCCCCCAGGTCCGCGCGTGCGAGCCCCCGGGCGAAGACCTCACGCGAAGCAACCGGGTGTGGCAGCGGCTGCGGTTGCTGGATCGCTTCGACCATCTCGAAGTAGGGTGCCATGTCAGCATCGGAGATCTCAGCAGGAAAGTGGTCATCGAAGAATCCGGCCGCCGGACGGGACTGGTACCCCGCGTAGACCAGGGAACCGCCGCCGACACCGCTGCCGACCACAACCGTCACACCGGGCCACAGGTGCACGTCGAACAACCCGGTCGGACGTGACCACAGGACTCGCTGTCCATCATCGTTGGCCCTGGTCAGGCCGCGGAGAAACCCCGGCATCCCCGTCAGACCGCGGGGAAATGGTCGGGTGACTTCCTTAGGCCGAGAATCGCCAGCCACACCCCACCACGGACCGCGTTCGAGGACCAGCACCTTCATCCCGGCTTCAGCCAACCGGGCCGATGTCACCGCACCGCCGAACCCAGAGCCGACGACCACAACATCAAAGTCGCCACACGGCCGGGACACATTCGTAGGCAATGTATTACCGATTCGCTCGAAGCGAACTGACCCAGCACGTTGCCAGCGAGTGGCGAGCCAGCTCGGTTTGCATCGAGTGCGCCTCCGCCCTGCTTCGCAGATTCGTTTTCCAGACGCCGCCAGGCGGCGCTAGCCAGAATCCATTCTTTGGTCTCGTGACCAAATGCTAGAACAGGACGGAACGCAATGCAACCACCCGCGGTGCTTGATCAAGGATCCCGGGACAGAGGAGATCGCCTCCGTGCGGCGTAGCCCCACGAAGCCCACGTGTACCGTCGCAGAGGGACCGCGGGCAGCCGATCACCGTTGCAGATCGGTGCATACTCGTCACCGTCGATGTCGACGAGTTGCCGTCCGATCTGGGTGCACTGCGAAGCTTTTTCGAAGCCCCCTGATTAAGGAGCCCCTGACAAGCGACCGCCCGACACCTTGCTCACCTGCCGCCGGTTCTGTACCCATTGCTCAACGGGAGTGGCGTCATTGTGGTGGGTGGTGGTGCGTTCGCCGATACGGACGATCAGCAGTGTCGAGGCGGATACCGTTGAGCTGTCAGGATGTTCGATCTGCGGTCGAGCGGTGAGCAAGGTCGCGGCGATCGAGATCACATCGGGATAGGCCGACACGTGTGCGTGTAGTCCACCCCGCAGAATCGCGGCCGCTTCGCGCTGCTCGGCGTGAGCCCAATAGCCCAGCATGTGGCGCGCATCGCCGAGCGCCGCGCGCAGGTCCAGTTCGGCGTACAGATTCGCCAGGCGCCAGTGCATTCGGGCAGCCCGAAGAACCTGAGGATGACCCCGCAGATCAAGTTGGTCGTCGAGGGTATTCGCAGGCGGTCCGACCCAACGTCGGTGCCGGTGACAGACCGTGAGGTGTGCTGGCAGGTAGCAGTAGACGGGTTCGCGGATTCCTTTACCGGCCATACATCTTCGGCAGAGCGGACGTCGCAGATTCTGCTTGAGCGTGGCGGGGTCGCCAGCCAGGCCACGCAGACGCGTCTCGAGGACGTCCACTGGTTGACCGCTGACAGCGGCCAACCAGTCGGGCCGCGGGCGAGCGTTACAAGATTCAGCGACGTAGCCCCGCAGTGTGTGCACTCCGATGCGGTTGGCGTGGGCCAGCCTTGCGGCATATGACGTTGCGGCCTCATATGCGAACGGTGCGACTGTTCGCGGCAACCGCTGGCGCGGGCCACGGGGCCAGGCCCAGGTAGCAGCCATGTCAGCTGGCGGTGCGGGCCGCAGCGGTATGTGCGGCGTAGTCGATCAACACTGCGTCCATCCCGTCGCGGGTGATGTGCTCGGTACCGTCGAGCATGGCCTGGATCGCTGAGGCCCGGATCAGGTGAGCCAGGCTGCCGATCATGCCGCCGGTGCGCCGATGTAGGTAACGAGCTTGGGCAATCAGAGTTCCTGGCTGGTGGCGGTGCAGTCGCAGGGTGCCTTCCATCGCGGCGATGAGTTGTCGCCACTCCTTGGCATCGGGGAACGCGCTGGTGTGGATGACTCCGCAGCGACCGGCGAGCTGCCGTCCTCGGGTCCCGGTGAACAGCCCGGAGCGTTCCACGTCGATCCCGGCGTAGACGAATGTCGCCGGCAGATGTTCGGTGAAGTACTTCAGGTGATCGGACAGTTCCTCGCCAGCGCGGGTATCCAGGTTCAGGTTGTGGATCTCGTCGACCACCACGATGTCGGTGCGGGCATCGATGAGCACTTGGCAGACCGCATCGGAGATGTCGGTCACGTTCATCCGCGGATTGAGCAGTGGCAGTCCCAAGAATCGGGCGAATTCCATCGCCAACTTCCGTGGTGACCCTTTCGGCGGCGCCGTCACATACACCACCGGAATACGGCTCTCGTCGCCAGGAAAACGTGCATGGGTCCGCAGTTCGTGAAACCGGCCCAGTTGCTTCATGGCCGTGGTCTTTCCGGTCGCCGCGCCGCCGGAAATGATCAGTCCCCGCCGCGCTCCGATCTCACGCTGATTGAGCAGGGTCAGCAGCCGGCCCTGGTGGGTGATCGCTTCGATCGCGGAGGTGGTGACCACCACCAACTCGGAATGATGCGCCACCCGGGCCTCGTTGTAGGCCGTCCGCTCGTCATCGCCGAGGCTGGCCCACGTGTCGTCGTCGAGCAACGTGAATTCCGGCGGGTCCGCATCAACAAATCGCCGCCAGCCTTCCAACGTCGTGGTTGGCTGGCGGCGATCTTCGAGCTGACCGACCGCGGCAATTTCGGTCACAGTCGCCATGCGTGGGCCTCCTTACGCGCATCGAACACCGGCAGAGGTATGACCTCGGCCATGTCATCGTCATCGTCGATGGACGCGCCGTGGGCGCAAGGCTACGCCGGTGACGGCGCAGCGCGCTGCGGTGACTGCGGTGGGGTCGGCCACGTGGGGCCGGCGCTGGCGGCGCTGGTCCGCCCGATCACCCGCCGCTCGGCTTTCGATCGATCTGCAGGCCCGGCTGCGGCCCGATCCATCAAGTCCTCGGCGATTGCTGCGATCTCGGCTTCCCGAGCCTTCTGGGTGCCCCTGCGGTCGGCCACCGTGCGGGCGTGGCGCCACAGCGTTTCACCGAACGGAACCGGGGCGCTGCGCAGGTGCGTCCACGTCGCGGCCAGCCAACCGTCTTCGTGGTGATTGCGCACCCAGATCCGTGACACGTCGTAGGGGTCGTAGTGCACCTCCCACTTCCCGTTGTGAGCATCGACGCCGGAATGCTGGCGCCGGTAGGGATTGAGCGCCTTGGCGTCATAAGTGCGGTGGTTGATCCGGATCCCGTAGTTGTTGATCGTGCGCCACTGCACCGGAAGCAACTCGATGTAGTCGTCGGCATCCAAGGGCACCGGCACGTAGCCGGCCACCTCGACCAGCGCTGCGTATTTCTCATTGGGAGTCAACGCCTTACCCGGGGTCACCGGGTCCCGCAGCCCGTCATGGGGACGGTTCTGCCACACCGCGATGATCCATTCGTCCAACAGCGCCTGCAGCTCGACCATCGACCACACCGCGTCCTGCTCGGCGTTCTTGCCTCTCCGTTCCACCGAGGAGCCCACATACCCCGCGACGTACTGCGCAAACAGGGTGCCCACCGACTGCAGGGTGAACCACCCCGGGTTTGATGCACACCTTCTTTCGAGGGAAGGTAAGGCGCATCATGCCGAAGAAGTACGACGACGAGTTCAGGGCCCGGGCGGTGCGGTTGGTCATCGACCATGCCGAGGAGTACGACACCCGCACGGCGTGTATCAGCGCGGTGGCCAAGCGGTTGGGGGTGTCGTATGAATCGCTGCGTCGGTGGGTCAACCAGGCCGAGGTCGACACCGGCCAGCGTGACGGGGTGTCCTCCGATGCCGTACGGGAGTTGCGCGAGCTCAAACGCAAGAACCGTGAACTTGAGGAGACCATCGAGATCTTGAAGGCGGCGACAAGTTTCTTCGTGCGGGAGAGCGACCCGCGACACCGTTGATCTGTGCGTTCATCGCCGAGCATCGCGCTCGGTTCGGGTCGCTCCGATCTGCCGCGTGCTCACCGAGCACGGCTGCCAGATTGCCCCGAGAACGTTCCACGCCTGGCTGAAACGGCCGCCGTCGAAGCGTGCGTTGTCCGATATCGCCCTGACCGGGGTGCTGGCCGGCTACTACGAGCCTGATCAGGCGGGCCGACGCGCCCCGGAGTCGTTGTACGGGGCGGTGAAGATGTGGGCGACCCTGCGGCGTCAGGGCATCGAGGTGGCCCGCTGCACGGTGGAGCGGTTGATGCGGGCCAACGGCTGGCGCGGGTCACCCGCCGGCGCAAGGTCCGCACCACGATCGCCGATCCCGCCGCCGAGCGCGCGGCTGACCTGGTCGATCGCCAGTTCGGGCGCCCGCGCCCAGCGTGCTGCTGGTGGCCGATTTCACCTACGTGCGCCTGGCGTGCGGGATGTTCGTCTATACCGCGTTCGTCATCGACGCCTACGCCGGGCGGATCGTGGGCTGGGCATGTTCGACGAGCAAGAGCGACCTGTTGGTGCGTCGAGCGATCCGGCACGCGGCACAACTCCGCGAACGTGAGGGTAAACCATTGCAGGGCAAGGTGATTCACCACTCGGATGCGGGCTCGCAGTACACCTCTGTGTGCTGTGGGGAGACCTTGGCCCTGTCCGGGCTGATCCCGTCGATCGGCTCGGTCGGCGACGCCTACGACAACGCACTGGCCGAGACCACCATCGGCTTGTACAAGCACGAGGCCGTCCGAGCGGACTCCCCGTTCCGCCGCGGCCCGCTGCGCCGACTGGCCGACGTGGAACTGCTCACCGCCGACTGGGTCAGCTGGTACAACACCGACCGGATCATGCACCGCCTCGGCCGGATCCCACCCATCGAATACGAGCAGATCCACTACGCTCAAAACACAGCCCAATCCGCGGCTGCACACCAGTAACCAAGTGTGCATCAAACCCGGGGTGGTTCAGTGTGAGCTCGTCGAGATCGAGCGCTCTTCCTACTACGCGTGGGTCAAGGCCGCTCCCGGGCGTGAGGCCAGGGCGGTCGCGGACGCGGCGCTGGCTGAACGGATCAGGTCCGCACACCAGCAGGACAAGACCTGCGGCGCGCCCCGGATCACTGCCGAGCTCAACGACGGCGCCCCTGCCGGCGAGCGCGTGAACCACAAGCGCGTCGCGCGGGTAATGCGGGCCGAGGGAATCCGTGGCTACGTGAAGAAGCGGAGGGTGCGGACCACGATCCCCGAGCCGTCGGGGCAGAAGGTCCCCGACCTGCTCAAGCGGGACTTCACCGCGAAGGCGGTCAACGACCGCTATGTCGGGGACATCACCTACCTGCCGATCGGGGACGGGACGAACCTGTATCTGGCCACCGTGATCGACTGCTACTCACGCCGGCTGGCCGGGTGGGCGGTCGCCGACCACATGCGTACCGAGCTCGTCGAGGACGCCCTCAAGGCAGCCGCCGCCACCCGGGGCAGCCTCAAGGGCGCGATCTTCCACTCCGACCACGGGTCGGTCTACACCAGCAAGGACTACGCCAAGCTCTGCAAGCAGCTCGGCGTGACCCAGTCCATGGGAGCCGTCGGCTCCTCGGCCGACAACGCTCTGGCCGAGTCGTTCAACGCCACCATCAAGCGCGAGGTCCTCCAAGACGCCGCCTGCTGGCCCGACGAGGCCACCTGCCGCCGCGAGGTCTTCCGCTGGCTCGTCCGCTACAACACCCGCCGCCGTCACTCCTGGTGCGGCTACCTGTCCCCGTCCACCTACGAGGCCCGCCGGGCCGCTACGCTGCCAACCGCTGCGTAATCACCCACCGTGTCCAAGATCCGGGGGCAGGGCCCATTCCACTTCGCGTTGCAGCAATTCAGGGTAGACGTCGGAATCGTCCGCGACTCGTAGTTCGGGCAGCGCGAAGACGAGGGCGCGATCGCTGATGGACACGGTGGTGGCCAGCGCAGCCCGCATCGTTGGCCCGCGGCGGATCAGAAGTGCTTCCAGGCGAGCACGGCTGATGCCGTTAGCTTTCGCAAGGCGAGCGAGATACTCAGCCAGAACTTCATTGCTCAGGGGCCTCACGGGGCGCGGAAGTGTCTGATTGCCAATGCTGGCCATGAGCGTGATCACGATTCGACTACCCGGCCTTGGGTGTGATCGGGTGACTGGTTGCGGACTCGGCTGCGTGGTCGATGATGGCGGCGTCGAGCGCTTCTCGGGTGATCGCATCGTCTCCGCTGAGGATCGCCATGATCGCCGCTGCGCGGATGAGGTGGCTCAGGCTGCTGATCGACCCGCCCGTTCGCTGGTGTAGGTATTTGGAGTTTCGCGTCAGCGTGCCGTCTCGGTGTTTGTAGAGGCGCAGGGCCGATTCCATCGATGCGACGAGCGATTTCCATTCGTCGTTGAACGGGAAGTTGCCCGTCTTGATGAGCACTGATCTTCCCGAGATTTGCCGGCCGCGGACTCCGGTGAACAGCCCAGAGCGCTCCACGTTGATGCCCGAGTAGATGAATGTGGCGGGCATGTGTTCGCTGAAGTACTTCAGATGATCGGACATATCCTCGCCTGCGGCGCTGGCAAGGTTGAGGTTGTGGATCTCGTCGACAATGACGAGCTCGGTCCGGGCTTCGGTGAGCACGTGGCACACGGCATCGGCGATGTCGGTTGTGTTGTGGCGCTGACGCGTGGGCAGCCCGAGGAAGTTGGCGAACTCAGATGCGAGCTTGCGCGGGGATCCTTTCGGCGGTGTCGTGATGTAGACGACAGGTATCCGGTCCTGGCCGGGATACCGCCGGCGTACGTTCTGCTCGTGGATCTTTCCGAGCAGCTTGATGGTAGTGGTCTTCCCACTCGCCCACGGCCCCGACACGATCATGGATCGGCGAGCGCCGCATTCGCGTTGATTGAGCAGGCTCAGCAGCCGGCCTTGCCGGGTGATGTGGCGGACCGTTGAGGTTTCAATGATGACCAACTCCGAGTGGTAGGCCATGCGCCGGTCGTCGAAGGTGAGCTTCTCTGCACCGGAGAGCGAGCTGTAGGAGTCGTGATCGAGCAGCTCAAATGTTGCAGGCTTGGCATCGACGAATCTGCGCCAGCCATCAAGCGTTACTGACGGTAGCTGGCGCGGGTCGAGGTCAGGCTCGACGGCCTGGTCATCAATGGTCATTTTCGAATCACCATGTGTCGGCCTCTTTCTCGGCGTCAAATACGGGTAGTGGTATGACATCAGCGATGTCGTCGTCGTCCTCTTCGGGGGGCAGGTGAGGCGTAGGCGGTCCCGCTGCCGGCGGCACTGTCGGTGGGAGTTCTGCTGCCGCCCGCGTACGTGCGATGACCCGGCGGTCCTTTGCTGTCCGGCGGCGCCGTCGCGGTGACTCGGGCGCTACGGACGCACGTCCCAAGAGGTCCTCGACTGCCGCGGTGATCGCCTCTTGGGATGTTCGTCGCTCGCCACGACTTGTCTCGAGTTGACGTGCGTGTTCCCATAGCGCCGATCCGAACGGTTGCGGTGCGGTTTGGAGCTGCGTCCAGTGCGCCATCAGGTATCCCTCGCCGTGGTGGTTGCGGACCCAGATGCGACTCACGTCGTAGGGGTCGTAGTGGACCTGCCACTGCACGCCCTTGCCGGGTACCCCGGAAATCTCGCCACGCGCTGGGTCCAGGGCGTCGCTGTCGTAGACCCGGTAGTCGATGGTGATGCCTGCAGCTGTGACCGTTCGATAGAGGCTGGGCAGCAGTGCGATGTATTGGTCGGAGCTCAGCGGCGCGGGGATGTAACCGCTGACGGCGAGCATGGACGCGTACTTCTCGTTCGGGGTCAGCTTTCGTTGCGGGTTCAGCGGATCCCGCAGGCCGTCGTGCGGTCGGTTCTGCCAGGCGACGACGATCCATTCGTCCAGCAGATCCTGAAGCTCTTGCAGCGAGAATACGGCGTTCTGCTCCGCGTTCTTGCCCCGATTCTCGACCGAAGACCCCAGGTAGCCGGTGACGTACTGCGCGAAGAGGGTTTTCACCGATCCCAGCGTGCGTTCGACGATCGGCTTGTCGGTGGGCTCGTCCTTGTGTGCCGGCTGCATGCTGATTCCGAACGATCTGCATGCGGAGCGGAATGTGGTTGACAGGTAGACGGCGCCATTGTCATAAACGATGTTCTCGGGAACGATAACGGGGCGCGCAGCAGCATGCTCAAGCCTGTCATCGACAGACCGCATTGCGTGGTACGGCAATACGGAGTTCGACATTCGGACGGCATCGACCTGAGGGGGACCCGTTTTGTGGTCCAGTCGTTATGCGACTTTCGGTTGATGGGTCGTGGCCCACTGTAGGGCAAACTCGGCCGGGGTGAGGTCGCCGTGGGCGGTGTGGGGCCGATTGGCGTTGTAGTCACGACGCCAGTCCTCGATGAGCACCCTGGCTTCCAGCAGGGAGTCGAACCGCCACGAGTTGAGCAGTTCATCACGAAGCCGGCCGTTGAACGACTCGATGAAAGCGTTTTGCCACGGCGAGCCGGGATCGATGAAAAGTGAACCAGCACTGTTGAACCGGCACCAATCGGCGACGGCGTGCGCGACGAACTCCGGGCCGTTGTCGAAGCGCACGTAGTGCGGTGCACCGTGTACCAGGGCGAGGCGGTCCAGCACGGCGACCACGCCGTCGGCGTCGATGCTGCGGTCGACCTCGATCGCCAGGGCCTCGCGGGTGAACTCGTCGATGACGTTCAACAACTTCAGCGTGCGACCGTCGGCAGTGGTGTCGAACTGAAAGTCCATCGCCCAGATGACATTCGGACGGATAGGCGACATCGCGCCCACGGCCACACCGATACCAGTCAGCCGCTTCTTGCGGCGCCGCTGCGGCACCCGAAGCCCCCTCCTCGCGCCACAGCCGGCGGATCCGCTTGTTGTTGACCTGCCAACCGGCGCGGCGGGCCATCTTGGCAGCGCGACGCCACCCCCAACGCGGCCGGTCGGTGGAGAACCGGCGCAGCCACCCCCTCAGCTGGGCCTCCTCGGTGCTGATCGACGGCGGGGCCAGGCGCATCGTGGAGCGGTGCAGACCCACCACGGTGCACGCGCGGCGCTCAGAGACCCCGAACCGCTCACGCAGCATCGCTGCTGCGCGGCGCTTGCGGTTCGGGGTCAGAAGTTTCCCGCCGAAATCTCCTTGAGCATGTCGATGTCGAGGGCCTGGTTGGCGACCAGCTTCTTGAGCCGGGCGTTCTCGGCCTCGAGCTCCTTGAGCCGCTTGGCGTCGTTGGCCTTCATGCCGCCGTACTGGGCCACCCAGCGATGCCACGTCGATTCCGCGACCTCCACATGCCGACACACCTCGGCCAACTCCTGGCCGGTCGCCAGCAGCTTGTTGCCCTCAGCGAGCTTGCGGATAATCTGATCCGGCGTATGCCGCCGGCGCTTGTTCGATGCCATGTCGTCGTCGATTCTTCCTGCCCAAACACTCGGGCAACAGAGTCCCACAACGACTGGACCACTACAGCGGGCTCACCTCAGACCCACCCGGGTCGCATCGGTTCCGGTGTCATTGACTTCGCGACGAGTAGCGATGCGTCCACCGCCTTGGTTGTCGGTCGCAGCACTGCCGCAACGATACTGCGCGTCGCAGCATCGACGAGGCCAGTCAACTCCACCCGCCCCTTCACAGACTCATCGAGTTGGATGCCGACGTCGAAAGGTGTCGTGTCGATCTGCATCCACTCACCTGGACGGCTTGCAACGACCCTGCTGAACATGCCTTCAGGTTGATGGTTCTTCGTCTGCCGGGTTCGAGCGGATCCAGTCGCATGACGCGCCTGGAGGAGTTGCTTCATCAGCCGATGAAATGTGGTGTGAGAGGGAAGTTTCACTCCATCGGCGAACCTGTCGACCACGCGCCGGTCTACATGCCATTTCAAGGCAATCTCTGTGCGCGTCGATTGCAGTTCGTTTTCGTTCAGTACCTCTAACAGCACGCTGATGTACCGATCATCGACGCGCCGGGTTGGCGAGCGGCGGCGGTGAAGACGGCCGTCGATCAGTCCGGCGACGCCGGACCGTTCGTAACGCCGACGGAGCTCCTGAATATACTTGAGCCCCAAAGGAGTCCCAGCAGCATCAAGTTCGGAGCATTTGTTGCGTTCGCGCTGCCCGAGTGACGTCGATCGCGTGTCGTATCCGTTGCGCGGCATAGTCTGCGGGAGAGAGCCGACAGGTATCCCGTCGACTACTTCAGAGATGTGATGCTCAAGCCAGAGGACACGCTCCTGGACCTGAGTCGGCAGCGTCGAAAAGTAGTCGGGTGGGATTGGTCGGCGACGAACACTGGGGGAGAGGACGTCAAACGAACTGTCCGCGAACAGGTCCGCAATCTTCACTGCTGAGAGCTGACCGTCCTCCCGCCGTAGCTTCGCTACCACTCCGTCAATGGCCACCAGCTCGCAGAACTTGCCGTCGTATCGGCAGAAGTCGCCGATGGCGATCTTGGCGGGCTCAGCGTTCATCGTGCTACCAAACCGATCATCGTACGTTCACCGATCGGCGCTGAATCGACATCGATGTCAAGCTCGTGCGTCCAGAGCAGGTGATAGAGAGTCGGTAGTACCAGTATCGGTTCGCCAACAGCGGCGGCAGCTTCACTGATCGTCATCGGGTTTGAAGTCAGCAGTGAGATCAGGTCAGCAGCCGTGTCTTGGCGTCTATTCCGCGGGTTCCGGTAGCCGGCGAGCCAACGCAGGTTCGCCGCTCGGATGCGAGGCTGCTCTCCAGCACGGCGGTAAGACCATCCTGCCTGCTCGCAAAGCTCAGCGGTCGCATCGAACGCCTCGCGTGCATCATCGTCCACAAGTCGGTCCGGTCGAACATCTACGACAACGCCGTCGCCGGATGTACTCCGGAGGAATACGTCGGGTGTGTGCTCACGTTGCTTGCCTGCGGCCGTGACAAATCGAAAAGTAAAGGGCTGTACGGATATTCCAACGATGTAAGGGTCGAAGTCCACGGTGAGCAGAAAGTCCCGTTCAACCCACGATTCGAACGAGATATGCGACTCTGTTGTCGAACACCACCACTCGCCGGTGAAGTTCTTCTGGCCTTTGTACGACAAGGCTTTGCGGACCGGCGCACATTTCTCAAGCGGCACCGACCATAGCTCGTCGCGCGGAACTTGAGTGACAGGTTCACCTTCGGCGGGCCGGTAGTCAACCAGCTCGCCGTGGTGACTTTGCGCCGCGGCGCGCCCGTGAATGGGCACGGCCTTGATCGTATGGCCGTGCCCAGAATGCTTCCATTTGGACACGCCGATGGAGCCAACTGATTACATTGGGTCCACTCGCTGCTGACGGCCGGGTGGGAGATGTCGGTGGGCACCGCTATCGTGACGTCCTGTCATCAATCGAGAGGACAGCCGATGGCACGACGTGGAGACAGGAGAGCCGCAAAGCAGCGCGCCCAGGAACGAGAGCGGCAGCGTCGCCAAGCTAGTGGTATGTCACACAAATAACTAGCTACTTGTTCGGTATCCTGCATGGGTGAGTGCATCACCAGCAGCGGCCTTGCCGATGACGCCGGCCGAGCGTGAGACATTGGAGACGCTAGAACGGTCGCGGACGGCGCCACACCAGCAGGTACTGCGCGCGAAAGCGCTGCTGATGGCCGCCGATGGTGAAGCCAACACCCGCATTGCCGAGGATGTCGGGGTGACGCCGGTGACAGTGCGGGCCTGGCGTCAACGTTTCAGTGAAGACGGGCTTGCCGGGTTGGGCAAGATCCGCGAAGGTCGAGGCCGCAAGCCCTCGATTCCCGAGGAGACGATCGCCACGATCGTGCGGTTGACCACCACCACGACCCCGGAAGGTGCCACGCATTGGTCGTGTCGCACGATGGCCAAGAGGGTAGGGGTCAGTTCGGCCACGGTACAACGGATTTGGTCGGATCTCGGGTTGCAGCCGCATCGGATCGATACGTTCAAGGTGTCCAACGATCCGTTGTTTGAGGAGAAACTGATCGATGTGGTCGGGTTGTATCTGAATCCGCCCGAGCAGGCCATCGTGTTGTGCATGGACGAGAAGTCGCAGATTCAGGCTTTGGACCGCACCCAGGCATCGCTGCCGATGGTGCCGGGACGGGCGGGCACGATGACCCATGATTACAAGCGCAACGGCACGACCACCTTGTTCGCCGCCCTGGACGTGATGACTGGCGCCGTGATCGGCCAGTGTCTGCCCCGGCACCGCCACGTCGAGTTCATCAAGTTCCTCAACACGATCGACCGCGAGGTGCCCGAGGGGTTACAGGTTCATTTGATCCTGGACAACTACGCCACCCATAAGCACACCCAAGTTCAAAAATGGATGAAGCGGCACAGGCGCTTTCACTTCCATTTCACCCCGACCTCGTCGTCATGGCTCAACCAGGTCGAACGGTGGTTCCGCGACCTGACCGACAAGAACCTACGCCGGGGAATCTTCGCCAGCGTGCCCGAGTTGATCGCCAGCATCGAGTCATACCTCAACGCCCACAACGCCGATCCGAAGCCCTACGTTTGGACGGCCACCGCCGAGTCGATCCTGGCCAAAGTTCGACGCGCACGCACCAAACTCCAACAAGTAGTCAATCAAAACTGAGACGGACCACTAGTGACGCTGTCCAAGAACCAGGTCCAGCAGCTTTTGGGTTCAAAATGCCGCCTCGAGCGCGGCCGGGCGAGCGTCAGCAGCGACCCGATTTCTCCGAAGCCAACTGGTCTGCTCTGCAGAAGGCTTACCCGCGTGACGCAAAGCGGTTGAAGCGAGCGATGTACATCGCGTTCGTCGGCGAACGGGCCGCGCAGGCCCATGCGTTCATGGACTGGGGCTTGAGGCCGAACCCGATCCACCCACTCAGCCGTTTTGCTCACGACAACGCCGCGGTCGGGCTAGAGGGGGAGCCGAGTCTGCTCAGTTCGACGGCGCTCTACCCCACGATGAACGCTAGTGAGCACCTCGTGGCGGCGGCCGGGGTCATCTCCCTTGCGTTGACGAAGGGGCAGACTCGTACCTCGGCGGTTGCTGCGCTCTGCCGAATTGCGATGGAATCATCAGCCAAGACGATATGGCTGATCCAGGAATCCGACACTGCGGAGCGGGTGCGTCGCTGCTATGGCTTCATCAAGGCAGAACAAGGGTGGCAAGACAAGTTCGACCAGATTGAGTACGAGGCGCTTTCGGCGCGTACAGATCCGTTGGCGGATGACCAACGAATAGAGTTCGAGCAGCATCGTGAGCGCCTAGCCAAGGGGTAAGTCCCCTGGCGTGGTGGGGTTTCGGGAGGTGACGCCGGCCGGGGTGTAGGTGGCCGGGGGTGTGTCGGTACCGGCTGTGGGGTGGGCCATCGCGTAGTGATCAATGAGTTACCGACCAAAGTGACTCATAGAAAGACACGACGCGATGACCCAGGACCATTCTGCCTTGCTCGCCCAGCTCGACGCACTCAAGTCCGCTGATACCGGCGCGGTGTTCGCCGAGCTGATCCGTGCCGGACTGCAGGCGCTCATCGAGGCCGAAGCCACCGCCGCGATCGGGGCGGGCCGCTACCAGCGCAGCGATGGGCGTACGGTGCACCGCAACGGGCACCGTCCCAAGACGGTGTCGACGACTTCTGGTGACATCGAGGTGCAGATCCCCAAGCTGCGGGCCGGGTCGTTCTTCCCGTCGCTGCTCGAGCGGCGCCGCCGGATCGACAAGGCGCTGCACGCGGTGATCATGGAGGCCTACGTGCATGGCGTGTCGACCCGCAATGTCGATGACCTGGTGGCCGCCATGGGCGTCGAAACGGGGGTGTCCAAGTCGGAGGTGTCGCGCATCTGCGCGGGCCTGGACACAGAGATCGAGGCGTTTCGCACCCGCAGCTTGGCCCACACCGAGTTTCCGTACGTGTTCTGCGATGCGACGTTCTGCAAGGTCCGCATCGGGGCGCACGTGGTCTCTCAGGCCTTGGTGGTGGCCACCGGGGTGTCCATCGACGGCACCCGGGAGGTGTTGGGCACCGCCGTCGGTGACAGTGAGTCCTTCGAGTTCTGGCGCGAGTTCCTCGCATCACTGAAAGCGCGTGGCCTGTCCGGGGTGCATCTGGTTATTTCCGACGCGCATGCTGGCCTGAAAGCCGCAGTGGCACAACAGTTCACGGGATCGTCGTGGCAGCGGTGCCGGGTGCATTTCATGCGCAACCTACACACCGCGGTCGCCGCCAAGCATGCGCCGGCGGTGACCGCGGCGGTCAAGACGATCTTCGCCCACACCGACCCGGCCGAGGTCGCCGATCAGTGGGATCGGGTCGCCGACACCCTGGCCCCCAGCTTCCCGAAGGTCGCGGCCATGATGAGCGAAGCCAAGACCGACGTGCTGGCGTTCACCGCGTTCCCGCGGGCCCACTGGCAGAAGATCTGGTCGAACAATCCCATCGAGCGGCTCAACAAGGAGATCAAGCGCCGCGCTGATGTCGTGGAGATCTTCCCCAACCCGGCGGCGTTCCTGCGCCTGGCCACCGCGGTGGTCATCGAAGCCCACGACGAGTGGCAGGTCACCCGCCGCTATCTGTCCGACGTCTCCATGGACGAGCTACGGGCCGTCATCGACAAGAAAAACGCCGCGGCAGCACTTGCCAAACAACACCAAATCGCCTAGCGTTCAACACGACTCGTTGATCGCGACGCGTGAACCACGCCAGATCCGAAGTCCACCACTCCCTGGGACGCTATCTAGCCAAGAGAATCGCGCAGATCGATGAGCTGCCTTCTGATGCTCGAGCGGCACCGCCGGGGCCGATGGCAGTCGTTGGCCAGTCAGAGGATTGGATGAACGAAAACCTGCCGCGAACGCCAGATCCAGAACTAGACACAGTGATTCGGCCCCGCAGCGCCAAGAGTTTCTACTCACTTGGATCGGGATTTGTACACGGGTTCAAGTGGATGAATGACTATATGTTCGAACAGTCCGAGTTGGACGACTCGGGGTTGTTGGAGGTCACGCTTGACGCTTTCGGCAATGCAATCCGAATGACCGAATGCGCAGTATCGCTATTCGAGGCACAGTCGATCGGCCCCGATCCCGATCCCGCTCGGATTCGCAATTACCCGGAGGGTCTCGCCAAGACTGTCGTCAAGTTGGCGCCGCGCTACAAAATCACGGTGTAGCACTCCGATTTTGGTGGCGAAGCCAACCAGTCGAACGCTCTCGCTGCAGGCCCGCGGCCTGACGTCTAATCGTCACTGTGACGAAATACTCCTGCGAGTGTAGTCGGGGCCAGGCCGGGGATTGCGTCGCGGCACGACTTATCGACACCAAGGTTGGGATTCTCAGCGGATTGCGCGATGGTCAAGCTTGTGTCACTAAGGCCGCAGTATGGCTGTGGTCAACTGAAAAATGTTCGCAGGTAGTCGTTGAAAGGATGCAAAAGTCGGCGATCAACTGCAAAACGACAGGTCGGACGGGTTGCATGCTGGGGTTCGGAGGCCGCCCGACATCCACCCAGGTCACCTAAATACCGATAAGCCACATTATGTCAGGTACGCGATTGCGCTACTGCCCGACGGTTCTTGCCCACCGGCGCTGCCGGCGAGGCAATGCCGAGGCTGGGCACTACAGATCTAGGACGGAGCGCAGTGCTTGGTCAATGGCCTGCATCTGTTCTGGGTTAATCACTCCCTGGCGAGCTGACAGTCGCTCGACGGAGACCATCCGCAATTGATCGCAGCGAGCGTAGGAAGTGTGGTCCAACCCGCTGCTGGCGGGCTCGAGTTCAACGTGGCTTCGCAGGCCGTAACCCGCAGTGGTGATCGGGACGACGACCACCAGGCCGCCCGATCCGTTGTTGAGAATATCGACCGACACCACCACCGCCGGGCGGCGAAACGCTGGCTCGTGTCCGACCGGTTGGCCGAGATCGACCTGGTAAACCTCCCCCCGCCAGATCAAGCCAGTGCGTCCCACTCGTGACGCTCGGCCAGGTACTGCTCCCACAGTTCGGGGTCGCTGCGCAGACGCTGGTAGTCCCCGTTCAGCCCCCGCAGGAAATCCTGCCGCTCCAGGGCGACGATGGCTGCATGCACGACGTCAACGACGGCGGTTTCGCGAGCCTTGGCTAGGGATTGCAGCCGCTCGGAGTCGGACCGACGGACTCGGACGGTTGTGGTTTCTGCGGCCATGGAACTATTGTAGACGAATTGTAGACACGGGGCCCACTGAATGCGGTGGAGTCGTCGGACTCGCTGATCGGATGCGGCCGGCGACGCTCTCACGTCAGCAAACGACCGGCCCGCGAGCTGGCGCCCACCCGCGCGGGCCAGTCCGCGTCAGATACGGCGGCCCGACTGCTGGGCGTGCACCACCCGGGTGGACACTAGGCCGTGGCCCTTTCTGCAACAGTCTTCAAAGTCGCACTTGGCGTCTCCGATGTCGATCACGGCTACTACGCCGATCACACGCTGACCGGAGCAATGATCAGAACCTGTGGATGAGCCTCGGTGAGGGGGCGTGAAAGTGGGCGCACCTTCCCGAGGATGATCTGAATATCCGAAGGTCCGATCATGAGCCGGCGTTGGCGCGCTGGTTCGGGAAGGTACGCCCATGCTCACCGTAGTTCACGATGCCATCGAGGCCAACGAAAGCACTGGCGGTGCTGGTCGGTCGTTGTTGGACGAGATCGTCCGCGACGGCGCCCGTCAGATGCTGGCCGCCGCGTTGAAGGCTGAGGTCGCCGCCTACGTGGCCCAGTTCGCCGATCAGCTCGATGAGAAGGGGCATCGGCTGGTGGTCCGCAACGGCTATCACCAGGCCCGCGAGGTGCTGACGGCAGCCGGGGCAGTTGAGGTGAAAGCACCGCGAGTCAACGACAAACGCGTCGACCCCGACACCGGTGACCGGAAACGGTTCTCCTCGGCGATCCTGCCGGCCTGGGCACGCAAGTCACCGCAGATGAGCGAAGTGCTGCCGCTGCTGTACCTGCACGGGCTGTCCACCAGCGACTTCACCCCCGCTCTGGAGCAGTTCCTGGGCTCGGGTGCCGGGCTCTCGGCCACCACGATCACCCGGCTGACCAGCCAGTGGCAGGACGAGGCCCGCGCGTTTGCCGCCCGGGACCTGTCGGGCACCGACTACGTCTACCTGTGGGTCGACGGCATCCACCTCAAGGTCCGCCTGGACCAGGAAAAGCTGTGTCTGCTGGTGATGCTCGGCGTGCGCGCGGACGGCCGCAAAGAGCTCGTGGCGATCACCGACGGCTACCGGGAATCGACCGAGTCGTGGGCTGATCTGCTGCGCGACTGTAAACGACGCGGCATGACCGCACCCGTGCTCGCCGTCGGCGATGGCGCACTCGGCTTCTGGAAAGCGGTACGCGAGGTGTTCCCGGCCACCAAAGAACAGCGGTGCTGGTTTCATAAGCAAGCCAATGTGCTTGCCGCCCTGCCAAAATCAGCGCACGCGTCGGCGTTGTCGGCGCTCAAGGAGATCTACAACGCCGAGGATATCGACAAGGCCCAGGTCGCGGTCAAGGCCTTCACGGTCGACTTCGGGGCCAAGTACCCCAAGGCGGTCGCCAAGATCACCGACGATCTGGACACCCTACTGGAGTTCTACCACTATCCCGCCGAGCACTGGATCCACCTACGCACGACAAATCCGATCGAAAGCGCCTTTGCCACAGTACGTTTGAGAACCAAGGTCACCAAGGGGCCGGGATCACGTGCGGCTGGTCTGGCCATGGCCTACAAGCTCATCGACGCCGCCGCGGCCCGCTGGCGTGCCGTCAACGCACCACACCTGGTCGCCCTGGTCCGCGCCGGCGCGGTCTTCCACAAGGGCAAACTGCTCGAACGCCCCACCGAAATCACCCCACCGACACCGCCCTCAGACGGCGATCAGCAAGCCGGAACGGAGGTCGCCTGAAACACGCCGATCCACAGGTATTGACAATTCCTCCGCTGACCGTGGCCCGCCATCCCAGTGAAACCGATGAGCGGATGGTGGTGCGGTTGTTGGCGTTCGGGCTACGCGCACATCGGCTCAGCGACGTCGACGGCGAGTTGGCGTTCGGGGCGGGCCTGTCCACCCCTGGCGTCCCGGACTTGCGGCTGGCCGACTACACCGGCCGGACCCTGGAGTGGATCAGCGTCGGCCAGCCCGACGAACGTGCCGTGGGCAAGGCGGCCAGCCAGGCCGACCAGGTACTGCTGTTCCCGTTCGCCGCCGGCGTGGCCACCTGGTGGCGCACCGTCGGCCCCAAAGTGGCTGGGCTGCCGAACCTTTCGGTGCTGCAGATACCGCACGCAGCGGTGCAGCAACTGGCCCAGGCTGTCGATCGACGGGTCTCAGCGCAGGTGATGGTGATGGAAGGCCAGGTGACGATGACCGTAGGCGGCGTCGACGTCAGCTTCACGCCAGACCCCTTGGAGTGATCCCCGGCGTTCAGAGGTCGAAGACGATGCGCAGGGCCGCCTCAACGCGTCGCATCTCATCGACGCTCAGGAATCCGACGCTGGTGCCGAGTCGGCCCGGGTCGACGGCGGCCGCCTGTTCGGCAAGCACGCGGGTGTGCACGCCGCCGATTTCAACTTCCGGGCGAAAGCTGGCGGCGCGAGCCGAGGTGGATGTCGGTGCAACCAGCCACGTCGACAGTGGCAGATGATCTGACTGGACTACTACCGCGTAGCGAGAACCGGACTGCTCGTGACCGCGACTCCCCCGCGGAGCGCGCAGCTGAAAGACCTCACCACGCACGCAGCGTCTCCATGTCGCGCAGCACCTGCATCGCCTCTGCGCGGTCGGCCTCGTCTTCGGCAAGCATTTCCGCCTCGGCGCGAATCGCCGAGCGAGCCTTCCGTCGTGCGGCATCGATAAGGGCAGCTCGAACGGCTGCGGACACCGCGGTTCCATCCTTGGTCAAGACAGCCAGCGCCTTCGAGGTGTCCTCGTCCGGCCGAAAGGTGATGGTGTCAGCCATTGCAACATTGTACGACGGTTTGTGCGACGCCCGCAGGATTCCGGTGACCAGCGCCCGAGCTTGCCGCGGCGCACACCCGAGAACCTGCCACCCCACCGGGTGATCGTCACGCACACTGGTACCCGCACCCGACGCCCTGGAGGAACGATGCCGGAACCCAGCCCCGCCACCGACTTCGACTTCGTCATCGTCGGAGCCGGCAGCGCGGGCTGCCTGCTCGCCAACCGGCTCAGCGCCAACCCCGCCAACCGGGTGCTGCTGATCGAGGCCGGCGGCAAGGACAACTGGTTCTGGATCAAGATTCCGGTCGGCTACCTGTACACCATCGCCAACCCCCGCACCGACTGGTGCTTCAGCACCGAGGCCGACCCCGGCCTGGCCGGCCGCAGCATCCACTACGCGCGCGGCCGGGTGATCGGCGGCTGCTCGTCGATCAACGCCATGATCCACATGCGCGGCCAGGCAAGCGATTACGACCTGTGGGCCCAGGCCACCGGCGACGACCGTTGGCGGTGGGGCGGCCCGGGCGGCCCCGGCGAAACACTGGGGATCTACAAACAATTGGAGGACTACTTCGGCGGCGCCGACGACTGGCACGGCGCCGACGGCGAAATCCGCGTCGAGCGTCCGCGGGTGCGCTGGAAGATCCTGGACGCCTGGCAGGCCGCCGCCGCCCAGACCGGCATCGCCCCGATCGAGGAGTTCAACCGGGGCGACAACGCCGGCAGCGCGTACTTCCACGTCAACCAGCGGCGCGGCCGTCGCTGGTCGATGGCCGACGCCTTCCTGCACCCCGTCGCCCACCGACCCAACCTCACCGTCTACACCCACACCCAGGCCGTGCGCCTGCTGATGGATGACCGGGTGGACGACGATCAGCGCCGCGGCGCCTGGACGACGGCGCGCCACCGCGCCACCGGGGTGCGGCTGCGCAAGGACGGCCAGACCATCGACGTCCGGGCCCGCCGGGAGGTGATCCTGAGCGCCGGTGCGATCGGCTCCCCGCACCTCATGCAGCTCTCAGGCCTGGGCCCGGCGGAACTGCTGACCGAGCATCACGTGCCGGTGGCCGTCGACCTGCCGGGCGTGGGCGAAAACCTCCAGGACCACCTGCAGCTGCGCACCGTCTACCGGATTCAGGGCGCCCCGACCGTCAACACCCTGTACCGGAACTGGTTCACCCGGGCCGGCATGGGACTGCAGTACCTGCTGGCGCGATCGGGGCCGATGACCATGCCGCCCTCCACCCTGGGCGCCTTCGCGAAAAGCGATCCCGCGCTGGCCAGTCCGGATCTGGAGTGGCATGTGCAGCCGCTGTCGCTGCCCAAGTTCGGTGAATCCCTGCACCCCTTCGGCGCGATCACTCCCTCGGTGTGCAATCTGCGCCCGAGCTCGCGCGGTCATGTGCGGATGGCCAGCGCCGATCCGCTGGCCGACCCAAAGATCTCCTGCAACTACCTGTCCACCGACGCCGATCGTCGCCTCGCGGTGCACGGACTTCGGATGACCCGGGAGATCATGGCCGCCCCCGCCCTGGCCCCGTACCGCCCGCAGGAAATGCTGCCCGGTCCACACGTGCTGAGCGACAACGATTTGGCCCAGGCTGCCGGCGAACTCGGTACCACGATCTTCCACCCGGTGGGCACCTGCGCGATGGGAGCCTTTGACTCCCAGGGTGTTCCGCGGTCGGCCGGCACGGTGCTCGACACCGACTGCCGGGTGTATCGCGTTGCCGGGCTGCGCGTCGTCGATGCCTCGGCGATGCCCAGCATCACCTCCGGCAACACCAACGCACCGGTCATGCTGATCGCCGAGCGCGCCGCCCGGGCCATCCTGGGCTGAGGCGGCGTCGTCAGCTACACGGAATCTGCCCGTTGAGCAGACAATTCGACGGCGGAACGTAGAAGCCGGACAGCACTCCCCGCATCCCTCCGGTGGCGGTACCGCCGGGCGGGATGATCCGATTCCAGTTCGCCGGGGTGAGCACCCAGCGGGTGCCGTACTGGGTGACCGAGCTGCTCCAGGAGTGCCGGATGGATTCGCCCACCGGCAGGTCGAATTCGAGCCTCCAGTCGGTCATCGGAACCGTGCTGTAGTTCGTGATGGTGAAGTGCCCGATGAACCCGGTCTGCCAGGTCGAGGAGACCGTCACCGACGCCGTGGCCACGGCCGCGTGCGCCGACGGGGCGAGCGTGACTCCCCCGGCGGCGACGATCAGCGCCGCTGCGACGAGGTGAAGCGCTGCGCGCCAACGCATTAGCACAGTTTTCGCAGCGCCCATGACGGCCAAGCCTAGAGCCGGCCCGGCGAACCCGGCCAACCCCAGGCCGGTGCGCTGCCAGATCTATGCGCAACCGTCACCGTCACGCAACACCGGCGCGTGGCTACAGCCCGGACGGCACGACCTGGCCGTTGATGGTCACCTCAACCTCTTCGGTCACCGTATTGAAGGTCACCGTGCCGTTGTCGAACGTCGTCGTCAGCAGATCGCCGTCGGCGGTCTCGTCGCTGGTGGGGGCGCCCAGCGGGCCCACCGAGCCGTTGTCGCCGCCGACGTCGGGGGTGCCGTCCGCGGCCCGGTCGACGTTCCAGGCATCCCGGATCTTGCCCCAGGTGATGTACGCCGGGGTACCCGGCTCGGCGCTCTTGGCGGTGATCACGCCGCCGGCGAACTGCTGGAACAGCAGGCCGCTCTCCCGCGCGCCCGCGTTGTGGTCACCGGTCAGCGGCAACCCGAGGGCCTGCTTCTGCTCCGGGGTCGCCGACGAGAACTTCTCGGCGATCGGGCCGGTCAGCGTCACCTCGACGTCGCGTTCCCCCACGATCGTCACGTCGGTGGGCTGAGCCGCGGCGCTGCCGGTGGCGCGCTCGGTGGTCGGCGCGCCGGCCACCGACGATGCCGGCGCGGTGCCATGGTCGCTGGTGCCGTCGTCGCTGGTGCCGCAGCCGGCGGCGAGCAGCGCGACGGCGGCCAGTCCGGCGGCAATCGCGGTGCGGCGGTGTGCGGTCATCCTCATGGGTGTCCTCTCCTCGAGTGTTCGTGTCGGCCCGGTCAGGTGGGCTCGGCGGCGTCGCCGTCGGGCCTGGCCAGCTTCGCCAGTTCGCGCTCGCCGACCTGGTCGGCCAGCTCCAACCCGGCGCCGGCGTAGATGTTGAAGGCGATCCCGACGCCGTGCTCGATGGCCCACTTGACCTCGTCGTCATAGCGGGCGACGGCGGCGACGTTGCCGCTGAATCCCGACTCGCGCAGGCATTCCAGCGCGGTGACATTGGCGCCGTGGCGGTGCATCGCCAGCACCGCGGTGTGCACCGAGCCGGAGTGCCGCAGCCGGTTCCAGAAATCCAGGTCGGTGGCGTCGCCCTCGATCACCCGGTAGCCCTCGCTGCGCAGCTGCTGGACCCGCGGGCCGTTGTAGTCGACGCCGAGCACGCGGAACCCGTAGTGGTCGTTCAACCGCCGGTAGGTGGATAGGCCGACCCGGCCGGTGCCGATGACCACGACTTCGGCGTCGCCGGCATCGGCGGGGCGCTCCTCGGGGGTGAGTTTCGTTTCGTCCTGGGCCGGCAGCCGGGCGGCGAGCTTCTCCACCAGGATGTGGCCGCGGCCGTTGAACAGCGCCGACACCACGAAACTCAACGCCACCGCGATGGACATCTCCACCAGCCAGGTCTTGTCGAGCATGCCCATCGACACACCCACCGACACCACGATCAGGCCGAACTCGGAGAAGTTGGTCAGGCCCAGCCCGGCCAGCATCGCGGTTCGGTATCGCACCCTGAGCAGGGTCAGCAGGCCGCCGTACCCGATCGCCTTGATCGGCAGCAGCAGCAGCATCAGCAGCGCCACCTCGATGGTCGGCAGGGTGGGCAGCCCGGTCAGCCCGATCGAGACGAAGAAGCCGACCAGCAGCAGTTCCTTGATGTGGAACAGCGAGCGCGCCAGCTCCGAGGCCGACGGGTGCGAGGCCAGCAGCACGCCCATGATCAGCGCGCCCAGGTCGCCCTTGAGCCCGACGGCGGTGAACAGTGCGTACCCTGGCACGAACGCCATCACCATGCCGAACAGGGCCTGCATCTCACCGTGCCCGAGGCGGCCCCAGATCTTGCGGGCGAACAGGGTCATCGGCCACAGCCCGGCCAGCACGGCCAGCGCCCACGGGCTGGGCAGCTGTCCGCTGGTGGCGGTCAGGAACACCACCGCGATGATGTCCTGCATGACCAGGATGCCGACGGCGATCCGGCCGTAGAGGGCGTGTGACTCGCCGCGTTCCTCGAGGACCTTGACGACGAACACGGTGCTGGAGAAGGACAGCGCGAATGCCAGCAGCGCGATGGTCTGCAGGTTCTGGTCGGTCAGCATCGCCAGGCCGGCCACCGCGCCCAGCCACAGCACGGCACCGCCCAGCACCACGCTGGCCAGCAGGTGCACCGAGGTGGTCAGCCACACCTCTTTGCGTAGCAGGATCCGCGCGTTGAGTTTGAGGCCGATCGCAAAAAGCAGCAGCGTGACGCCGAGGTCGGCGATGACCTCGAGTTCGGGCAACTTGTCCAGGTGCAGGGCGTTGATGACGAACCCCGCGGTCAGGAAGCCGACCAGCGGGGGCAGTCGTACCGCCATCGCCACGCCGCCCAGGCCGAAGGTGATCAGCAGGTACAGGGCGACTGTGGTCACGCGCGCTCCCCCGTTTCGTTTGCCGTGGCGGGTCGCCGATGTTTCCGGGTCTCAGGTGCGCTTGCTGAAAGTCACCTGTGAGCGGGGCCTCAGTGTACGGGCCCGCCCGGGGCGGCCGGATCGGTCGGGGTGACCGGGGCCTGCGGGGCCGCGGCCTTCTTGCGCTCGTCGAGCTTGTACTTCACCAGCGCGACCAGTGCCTTCGGATTGCGGGCGAGCGCCCCGGCGGCCTGAAAACCCATCTTGACCTTCTGGCCGAACGACAGTTCCTGCTCTGAACCCATTACCGTCTCCTTGAATAGTGAACCGCCCCCGGACCCTACCCGCCCGTGGCGCCCACGGTAACGCCCACCGCGGCCGGCCCGCGCCCCGGCCGCCGGCGACTGGCCCCGACTGCCACAATGGAGCCATGGTCGAGCCGAGTTTGTGGATGCAAAAGGTCGCCGCCGATCCGAACCATTCCCAGTGGTACATCGATCGTTTCCGCGCGATGGCCCGCGACGGCGCCGACCTGGCCGGCGAGGCCCGGATGATCGACGCGATGGTCGGCCGCGGTGCGCACATCCTCGATGCCGGTTGCGGTCCGGGGCGCCTCGGCGGCTACCTGGGGGCTGCCGGTCATCGGGTCGTCGGTGTGGACGTCGACCCCGCCCTGATCGCGGCGGCCCAGCAGGATCATCCCGGCCCGCGCTGGCTGGTTGGTGACCTGGCCGAGCTGGACCTGCCGGCCCGCGGCATCACCGAACCGTTCGACGTGATCGTCTCGGCCGGCAACGTGATGGCGTTTCTGGCGCCCAGCACCCGCGGGCTGGTGCTGTCGCGGCTGCGCGCGCACCTGGCCGAGGACGGCCGGGCGGTGATCGGCTTCGGCGCCGGCCGGGACTACTCGTTCACCGAGTTCTTCGCCGACGCCGCCGCGGCCGGGCTGACCCCGGACCTGCTGCTGTCGACCTGGGATCTGCGGCCCTTCGCCGAGGACTCGGACTTCCTGGTGGCGGTGCTGCGCGCCGAATAGGGACTATCGGCCACCGGCGGCGCGGACCGCTGTAGCGTGGCCGGGGTGAATCCTTCTCGCCTGTCTTCCTCCGTCGTGCTCGTTGCCGGTGCCGCCGCGCTGTCCCTGGCCCTGGCCGGCTGCGGTGGGTCCGGGTCGGAGACCGCCTCGTCGAAGACCTCGTCGCTCTCGGATGCCATCGTGCCGACCGTGACCGAGGCCAGCACCTGTCCGACGGCCGCCCCGGCGCTCGACGCGGCCCCGCAGTGGAAGCTGGCCGGTGCGACCGGCAGCGTCGAGGTGATCGGCTCCACCGACAACACCGCCCCGCGCGTCACGGTGCAGGCGCCGTTCAGCGTCACCGAGACGCAGGTGCAGACCCTGGTGCCCGGCGACGGTCCGGTCGTGGCGGACACCGCCACCGTGTCGGTCTGCTACGAGGGCGTCAACGGTCGCGACGGCAACGTCTTCGACAGCGCCTACCAGCGCGGCGCCCCGGTGGAGTTCCCGCTGACCAACGTCGTGCCGGGCTTCCAGAAGGCCATCGCCGGGCAGAAGATCGGGTCCACCGTCGCGGTCGCGATGGTCCCCGCCGACGGCTACCCCCAGGGCGAGCCGCGCGCCGGGATCCAGAAGGGTGACTCGCTGATCTTCGCGATCAAGATCCTCGACGTCACCGGGTGAGTTCGCCGGGCCCGTCGCACCGGCGCCGGAACGCGATCCTGGCGCTGTGCGCGCTGATCGTGCTCGGCATCGGCTGGGCGCTGCTGCAGTCCGGCTCGCCGAACCCCACCGCGGTACCGCCCGCAGCCGCGCCAGCCACCGCGCCCGCGGCCGCGCCGGCCACCGGGGTGCCCGGGGTCGCCGACTGCCCGCTGCGCACGCTGCCACCCGAGGCGGGCGCCACCGTGCGACGGATCCACTCCGGCGGCCCGTTCCCCCACCCGCGCAGCGATGGCACCGTGTTCGGCAACCGCGAAGGGCACCTGCCCCCGCGGGCCCGCGGTTACTACCGCGAGTACACCGTGATCACCCCCGGCGCGCGGAACCGGTCGACCAAGCGGATCGTCACCGGCGGCGGCCCGGTGACCGATCCTCCGCAGTACTTCTACACCGGCGATCACTACGACTCGTTCTGCGTGATCACCGATGCGGGCAGGCGAAAATGACCGGCCAAACCGAGCCCGTGCTGTATCGGATCGACGGCCGAAAGATCAAGTCGGCCAAGGACTTCTACCGCGAGATCGGGCGTGCGGTGAACGGCCGCGGCGGCTATTTCGGCCGCAACCTCGACGCCCTGGCGGACTGCCTGCGCGGCGGCTTCGGCACCCCCGAGGACCGCCCGTACATGTTCGAATGGCAGCACAGCGCGGTGTCGCGTCGTCGCCTCGCCGACGGGCCGGACGCATCGCTCATCGACGATGTCCTCGACGTGTTCAGCGATGCCGGGGTCGTCCTGCGGCTGCGCTGAGCCACGCGACCGCAGACCTCAGCCGAAGACCGGCCGGCACCTCACCTGCATCGGATCCCACCAGTTGCCCGGACCGCAGTCCTGCGGGTTGGTGATGTCACTGACCTTCCGGCAGATGCTCATGTTGGGGTCGAACCAGCTGCCCGGTCCGCAGTCCGGAATGGCCTGGCTCACCGCGGGATTGACCCCGATTGCCACCGCCATCGGCGCGGCCGCCATGGCCGCGGCCGCCAACACCCGAACCGCCGTCTTCTTCATCAGTGCAACCTCCGTAGCCATTCTTGCTGGGTACCCACCAGCCGGGTTTCAAACCTGAGCCGCCGGGCCGCTACTGGATCAACGGGGTGCCCGGCGCGGGCGGTGGCGGTTGCCCCGGCTCGGCGTACTCGTAGCCGGGCGGCGGCGGACCGTCGATCGGGTAGTAGCCGGGCGGCAGCGCGGGGCCACCGGTGGCCGGTCCGCTCGAGGCGGTCTCCGAGCCCGGCGCGTTGGTCGAGGTGAAGCCCGGCGGCAGCGCGGGCGCGGGCCCGGCACCCGGCGGCGGCGCGGCCGGACCGGGCGCCCGGTCCGGGGTGTTCATGCCGTAGGGGTCGCGGGCCGCGTTCCACAGGTCGCGCAGGGTGCCCAGCGGGCCGGAACCGTACTGGCCGGAGCCGTAGACCGGGTTCGCGATCTCGGGCACCTTCTGCGGCATCACCGGTCCGGGCGGCGGGGGCGCCGCCGGGTCGCCGATCGGCGGCATTGCCGCCGCGTTGCCCGCCGGGGTCATCGGATCGCCGGCCGGGTCGGCGGGGTCGGCGGTGGCCGGCGCCGCCGAACACAGGGCCGCCGAGCTCAGCGCCGCCGACAGCAGGATCGCCGCCAGCCGGGGGCCGACCGGGAACGAGCGCGCGGGACGGTTCGGGCTCGCCGGTTCCTGGTGCATAGGGTCCTGGTGCATGGCGTCCTGGTTCATCGGTTGCTGGTTCATCGGGTGCTACAGAGTTGCGGTGCTGGGGCCGAGCGGCTGGCAGTTCGGCGACGGCTCCCGGAAGCCGGCGAAGCCACCGCAGCCCCGGCCGGTTCCGGTGTACACCGCGCCCTGCCGGTACGGTACCCGCACCACCGCGATGTCGCCGCCCTGCGCGGGCACGCAGTGGGTGACCGGATCCCCGGTGACCTGCAGACATGCCACATGCTGGCGCGGGCTGGCCGGCCAGCCGCAGTCCGTCGGCGCGACCGTCACCTGCACCGTCGCGGCGCCGTCGACCTGCACCACCTCGGGGTTGGACAGCGTGTAGGTGCACACCGGGCCCGGCGCGGGCCAGGCCCCCGCCGGGGTCGCGCCGAACAGTCCGGTGAACCCGGCAACCAGCATCCCGGCCAGCAGCACCACGACGCGCGTCATGTCCGGATGCTAACCCGGCGGTCGCGCCGGCATGGCCGTATGCTCGTCGCACCACCCGAGGCCACCGCCCGCGAACGAGGTTGAGAAGCCCGCATGGACACCAAATCCGGTCCGCTGCACGCCCCCGAACTGGCCGACGTCGTCGCCGCAGCCGACCCCGACGCGCTGGCCGACTGGCTGCACCACCGCGCGCTGCCCGCCGACCGATCGCACGCGCTGGCCCGGCTGCCGCGCGCCGCACTGCGCGCCCTGGCCGGCTTCGCCGCCACCGACGACACGGTCGAGCTGCTGGACTCCGTCGACGACGAGTTGGCCGCCCGGTTGCTGCGCGCAGCGGTCCCCGCCGACAGCGTCCGCCTCGTCGACGCGCTCGACAGCGACCGAGGCGCCGACCTGCTGCGCGAACTCGACGAGGACACCCGGGGCCGGATCCTGACCGGGCTGCCGGCCGAGCGCGCCGCCGCGCTGCGCGCCCTGCTGAGCTGGCCGGTGGACAGTGCGGCCGCGCACATGGTGCCCGAGACGCTGACGGTCTCCCCCGGCGCCACCGCCGCCGAGGCGATCGACACGGTGCGCACCCGGGCCAGCGACCTGCGCACCGACGCCCGCACCGGGGCCTACATCTTCATCGTCGAGTCCGACGGCCGGCTGGCCGGCGTGGTCGGCTTTCGCGACCTGGTGCTGGCCGCTCCCGCCACCCCAGTCGCCACCCTGATGGACACCCAGGTCCGCACGGTCGCCGCGCTCGACGACGCCGAGGACGCCGCCCGCGCGCTGGACGCCTACGACCTGGTGGCGGTGCCCGTCGTCGACGAGCGGGGCCGACTGCTGGGCATCGTCACCGAGGACGACGCCGCCGACATCGCCGCCGAGGAGGCCACCGAGGACGCCGAACGGCAGGGCGGTTCGGCGCCGCTGGAGGTGCCCTACCTGCGGGCCTCGCCGCTGCTGCTGTGGCGCAAGCGGATCGTCTGGCTGCTGCTGCTGTTCGCCGCCGAGGCCTACACCGGCACCGTGCTGCGGCATTTCGCGGACGAGATGGAGGCCGTCGTCGCGCTGGCGTTCTTCATCCCGCTGCTGATCGGCACCGGCGGCAACACCGGCACCCAGATCACCACCACCCTGGTGCGGGCGATGGCCACCGGTCAAGTCCGGCTGCGCGACGTCCCGGCGGTGCTGGTCAAGGAACTGTCCACCGGCGCGATGATCGCGCTGACCATGGCGCTGGCCGCCGTCATCCGGGCCTGGACGCTGGGGGTGGGACCGGAGATCACCGTGACGGTGGCGCTGACGGTGGTGGCGATCGTGCTGTGGTCGGCGCTGATCTCCTCGGTGCTGCCGCCGCTGCTGAAGAAGATCCGCGTCGATCCGGCGCTGGTGTCCGGGCCGATGATCTCCACCATCGTCGACGGCACCGGGTTGATCATCTACTTCATGATCGCCCACGCCACGCTGTCCCAGCTGCAGGGGCTGTGAGGATCGGCGCGGCGGCGTTGGGCAGGATCGAGGGGTGAGCACCCCGCTGACCATCCCGGCCCTGCTGGCCCACGCCGCCGACCGGTTCGGCCCGGCCGACTACCTGGTCACCCCGACCGAGCGACTGAGCTACGCGCAGGCCGCGCAGCGCTCCGCCGCGGCGGCCCGCCGACTGCTGGCGGCCGGGGTGGGCAAGGGCAGCCGGGTCGGGCTGTTCTTCCCCAACGGCGTCGACTGGGTGACGTGGTGGCTGGCCGCCGCCCGGATCGGCGCGGTGGCGGTGCCGCTGAGCACGCTGTACCGGCCCGCCGAACTGGCAAAGGTGCTGCGACTGGCCGACATTGGGGTGCTCATCGCGCCGCCGCGGGTGCTCGACGTCGACGTCGCCGACCGGCTGGAGGCCGCGCTGCCGGAGCTGGCCGCCCAGTCCGCCGGCCGGCTGCACCTGGTGGCCGCGCCCTACCTGCGCACCGTCGTGCTCACCGGGCCGAGCGGCCGGGGCTGGGCCCAGGCGGCCGACGAGCTGGACCCGGTGCCGGCCGAGCTGCTGGCCGCGGCCGAGGCCGAGGTGTCCCCCGCCGATCTGGCCGTCATGGTGCACACCTCCGGGTCGACCGCCGATCCCAAGGGAGTGCTGCACACCCACGGCACCCTGGTGCGCCAGACCAGCACCTGGCCGGTGGCCGCCCGGCTGGTGACCGGGTCCGGGGACCAGGCCCGGGTGCTGTGCGCGATGCCGTTCTTCTGGGTGGGCGGGATGCTGGCGGTCACCGGGGCGCTGCACGCCGCGACCACCGTGCTGACCCTGGCACGGCTGGATCCCGGTGCCGCCCTTGACCTGATCGAATCCGAGCGGGCGACCGGGGTGATCGGCTGGCCGGCGTTCACCCAGCGGCTGCGCGAGCACCCCGGGTTCGCCGACCGGGACCTGTCCTCGGCGCCGCTGCTGCGGGACGGGCCGCTGGACATCGCGATGGTCGACGTGCCGGACGGCTTTCCGGTGCACCGCACCATGAGCGAGACCGCGGGCGGATTCGTGCACACCGAGCTGGCGATCGTCGACGAGCGCGGCGCACCGGTGCCCGACGGGGAGGTCGGCGAGTTGCTGGTCCGCGGCATCGGGGTGATGGCCGGCTACAACAAGCGCGAACGCCACGACACCTTCGATGACGACGGCTGGTACCACAGCGGCGACCGGGTGTACCGGCGCGCCGGCGACCCGCGGCTGTTCTACGTCGGGCGTACCAGCGAGCTGATCAAATCCGCCGGTGCCAACGTCTCCCCGCTGGAGGTCGAGGCCGTCATCGAGGGATTCGACGACGTCGCCCAGTGCGTGGTGTTCGGGCTCGAGGACGCCGAACGCGGCGAGCGGGTGTGTGCGGTGCTGGTGCCGGCCGGGTCCGAGCTGGATGTGGCGGCGGTGGCCGCCCGCACCCGCGAACAGCTGTCCTCCTACAAGGTGCCGACCCGCTGGAGCGTGCTGTCCTCGGACCGGCTGCCGGTGCTGGCCAGCGGAAAGCTGAATCGAAAGGGGTTGCGGGACATGGCGGCCCGCGGGGAGCTGGCGGCCACCGCGCTGCCCTGAGCTCACGCCCTGGTGCGCACCCGGTAGCTCATCGGCCAGGACTTGCGGGATTCGTCACCGGTCAGCGGGACGCCCATCGCCCCGAGCTTGATGTCGTAGGCCTCCTGCCCGTCGCGGACCTCCCGCCCGGCGCGTTCGCGGGCCAGGAAGTAGAGCTCGTCGATGGCGGCCTCGCTGTAGGCGACGAAGGTGGTGTTGCGTTCCTCGTCGTCGAAGCCGGCCATCATCCGCTCCGGCAGCACCTTGGAGACGATCGCGCCGGTGGCCATCAGCAGCGCCGGGATCACCCAATAGAAGACGAACGACAGCGGCGTGCGGGTGTCCAGGATGGTGGCGTCGCCCTGCACGATCGGCGGAATGGCCGAGGACACCGTCATCGCGGCGAACAACGCGATCCAGATCCAGGTCAGCCGCTCGGTGATGCGGGCGAACAGCTCGCTGCCGACGACCTCCGGGGGCTGGCCGGGCTCGGCGAACTCCCGGATGAACGGCCTGCCGATCAGCGCGCCGACCACGGTGACCAGCACGATGCCCGCGGTGCTCAGCGGCTGCATCCAGCGTTCCAGGAACGCCGTCGAGGCCACCGTGGTCAGCACGGCCAGCACACCGAAGGTGGCCACCGCGCCGATCTGCAGGGTGCACCCGGCGGCGCCGCGGCGGCGCTCGGCCAGCCAGGCCAGCGCCGCCACGCCGAGCGCGCACAGCACCGAGGTGCCGAACGGGACGTTGCCGACGAGCAGCCAGTAGATGATCCACGGCGAAAACCCGAAGAGAATGCTCACGGGGCCGAGTCTACGAAAAGCCGTCCGCGGCCGGGTGGTTCGCGGCCCGATCTGACATCAGGGGATCTGGCGGTCTCAGGGGATGTAGCGCACCAGGTACGGGGTCATGTCCTTGGTGCGGACCGCCGCGACGGACACCCCGGACTCGCTGACCTCGATCATCTGGTTGTTGCCCAGGAACATCGCCACGCTCTGGGTGCCCTCGGGCCCGTAGAACAGCAGGTCGCCGGGCAGCGCCTGCTGCGGCAGCACCTTCTGGCCCACCCGGTACTGCTCACCGGAGGACCGCGGCAGCTTCAGCCCGGCACCGGCGAACGAGTAGACCATCAGGCCGGAGGCATCAAAACCGGGCACCGTCGGTGCCAGCGGGATCGGGGCGGTCGGCGCGCTCAGGCCGGGGAAGCCGAACGCCGGGGTGGCCGGCGGTGCCGGGTTCAGCGCACCGGCGGGCGCCTGGCCGGGGCCCAGCTGAGGGGCGCCGAGCTGACCGGGGGCCGGGGTGGCGACCGGGGTGCGCGGGACGCCCAGGGTCGGGCCGTTGACGTCGCCGCCGCCGTAGACGAACGGCACGCCGCGCTGGGACAGCGCGCGCTGGACCACCACAGCAACGGCCTGCTGGTTGGTCGGGGTTCGGTAAATGTCCGCGCTTGCGATGCCCGGCACCGCAAACAGCATGACGGCGGCAAGCATGACGGCGTATGCGCGCTTCATCTGAATCAACCTTCTCTCCGCACCGCGCACTTATTAGTACACAGCAGCCTCAATAGCCACTTAATTCACTTGTACAACAAGTGCGGGAGACCGGCCAATCCGAGCAGGTGCATCGCCCGGGGAGTTTTCCGACCGTGACACAACGGTGACGGTGTCGCGACGCGACGAGGCGCCGGCGCGGTCAGCGCCGGCGCCTCGTTGGGTCGCCGGAAGAGCGTCCGGGTACTACAGCGCGCCGAGTGCGGCGTCGTAGTTCGGCTCCTGGACGATCTCGGGAACCTGCTCGGTGTACACCACATTGCCGTCGGCGCCGATGACCACCACCGCGCGGCCCAGCAAACCCGCCAGCGGGCCGTCGGTCATGGTCAGGCCGTAGTCGGCGCCGAAGCTGCTGCGGAAGGTCGAGGCGCTGTCGACGTTCTCGATGCCCTCGGCGCCGCAGAACCGGCCCTGGGCGAACGGCAGGTCGGCCGACACGTTGAGCACCTTGGTGCCGCCGGAGCCGACGCGCTCGTTGAAGGTGCGCACGCTGGCGGCGCACACCCCGGTGTCCAGCGACGGGAAGATGTTCAGCACGACGGGCTGTCCGGCGTAGGTCGCCTTGGTGACCTCGGACAGGTCGGTGCCGGTCAGGGTGAACTCGGGGGCCGGGCTGCCGACCGCGGGAAGCTCGCCGACGGTGTTGATCGGATTTCCTTTGAATGTGATCTGAGCCATGTTCAACAGTCTGCCAAGGACAGCCTGGCCTGTCGCACCCGGGGTTGCGAACTGTTGTGCAACCGCCCAGCATTGCAGGCGCCGGCGGGGCCGAGGCGCCGGCGGTTGCCGAACACTCACCCCGTTGTTCGACACGCCCTAGCATGGGAGCGAGCCGAGGGCCGGGGTGATTCGAGGCGGGAAAGATGCGACGAACGACGACGGCGGGGCGCCGGGCAGGACGGGTTCTGGTCCGCGCGATGATGACGACGGCGGTGCTCGCCGGGCTGCTGGCGGTGGCGATGCCGGCCGCGGTCGCCGATCCGTGCCCCGATGCCGAGGTGATCTTCGCCCGGGGCACCGATGAGCCGCCCGGTCCCGGTGCCGTCGGGCAGGCCTTCTACAACGCCGTGCTGGCCCGTGCCGCCGGGCGCTCCATCGACCTGTACTCGGTCAACTACCCGGCCACCACCGACTTCCCGACCGCCTCGCAGGGCATCGTCGACGCCGACCGCCGGGTCAGGGACATGGCCGCCCGCTGCCCGGACACCCGGCTGATCCTGGGTGGCTTCTCCCAGGGCGCGGCGGTGATCGGGTACCTGACCGTCGACCAGATTCCGGAGGGCACGGCGCTGCCCCCCGGCATCACCGGCCCGCTGCCGCCGGAGATCGCCGAGCACGTTGCCGCGGTCGCGCTGTTCGGCACCCCCTCGGCCGGGCTGCTGAGCACGATCGGCGCTCCCCCGCTGACCATCGGCCCCGGCTACACCGCCAAGACCATCGAGCTGTGCGCCGCAGGCGATTTCATCTGCGGCGGCAACGGCAACGGGCCCGGCCACCTGCTCTACGCCTTCAACGGAATGCCGGAGCAGGCCGCCGACTTCGCGATCACCCGGCTCTAGTCGCGGTCGCGGGCCCCGGCCAGCAGGGCGCGCCAGTGCCGCACCCGGCCCGGGTCGCGCAAGGCGAAGCGGGCCAGCGCGGCGCCGTCGGGCGCCGGCGGCATCGGGGCGACCGGCAGCTGCCCGTCGACCGGACGCAGCGATCGGGCCGGGTCGACGAGATCGCCGGCCAGGGCGCCCAGATCGCCCAGCGCGCAGGCGTATTCCAGCGACGGCAGCGCGCCGGCCAGCGCAAGCCCGGCGGCCAGCCCCAGGCTGGTCTCCCCCGGCGAGCCGACGACCGCGGGCAGCGGAATCGACTGCGCGATGCGCAGCGCGCGTCGCACCCCGCCCAGTGCCGCGACACCGAGCACGACGACATCGGCGTGCCGCAGCACCGCATCGGCGTCGCTGCCGGCCGGCTCGAGCCCCGCCGCCTCGATTGCCACCGGGACGTCGCACCCGCGGCGCAGCGCGGCCAGTTGCCCGGTGGTGCCGGCCGGGATCTCGGCGAATTCGATTCCGCCGCAGGCGCGCTGCAGTGCCCGCAGCGCCGGCGCGGCGCCCTCGGGATCCCAGCCCGCGGCCAGTACCAGCCGGACCCGCCCGTGCGGGCCCACCGCGGCGCGGGCCGCGCGGCAGCGCGCGAGGTCGTCGGTCAGCGTGGCCGGCCCGGCGCCCACCGGAACCCGGACGGTGCCGCAGCCGGTCGCGGCGACCATTGCCGCGGCCCGGTCCGGGTCGGCGGTGTCGACGGTGAGGGCGACCGGGACCCGGCCGCGGACCGGGTCGGGCCAGCCGACCGTGCCGCCCTCGGTGGCGGCCACCAGTGCCGGGCCGGCCTGCGCCGCCGAGCGGGGGCTGAACTCTCCCCAGCCCTGCGGACCCTCCAGGACCAGTCCCTCGACGGCCGGCCGGCCGGGGTGCGTTGCCGGTACCGAAAATGCCGCGGCGGCGTCGAAATCGATCAGGGCTCTCACCGGAGGACACCGTAGTCCCCGAAACGCCGACGCGACGGCCGGTTTGGCTCTACGGTTTGGCTCTGCGGCCCGGTGCAGGGTAGCCACTCCCTTCCCCGGCGCACCAGCCTCTTCTAGATCCAGTCCAAACAATATCTTGACCAGATCCAAAAAAGGGCGTACGTATTGAAGTGTGGAGATGCCGACGGACTACTCCGATCAGCTGCGTGCCGTCGATCTGCGGGTCACCCGGCCGCGGCTGGCCGTCCTGGAGGCCGTTCACGACCACGCCCATGCCGACACCGAGACGATCCTCGCTGCGGTCCGCGAGCGGCTCCCCGAGGTGTCCCGACAGGCGGTCTACGACGTGCTCAGCGCGCTGAACACCGCCGGCCTGGTCCGCCGGATCCAACCGTCGGGATCACTGGCCCGCTACGAGGCCCGGGTCGGGGACAACCATCACCACATCGTCTGCCGCCGTTGCGGAGTGATCGCCGACGTGGACTGCGCGGTCGGCGAGGTGCCGTGCCTGACCGCGGTCGACCACCGGGGCTTCGCCATCGACGAGGCCGAGGTCATCTATTGGGGCCACTGCCCGGCCTGCCAGAGCGTCCAGCCATCGGGGTCGCACCCGTGATCACCGCCCCATCCACCACCGAAAACCCATCCACCACCGAAAGGAATCGCCGTGCCTGAGGAAACCCCACCCATTGGAGCAGCGCAGTCCGCACCCGGTTGTCCGATGCGGATCAAGCCGCCGGTCGAGGGCGGCAGCAACCGCGACTGGTGGCCCGACGTGGTCAACCTGAAGCTGCTGCAGAAGAACCCCGACGTCATCGACCCGGAGGACGCGGGCTACGACTACCGCAAGGCCGTCCTCGACCTGGATTTCGACGCCTTCCAAAGCGACTTCGATGCGCTGCTGACCGACTCCCAGGACTGGTGGCCCGCCGACTTCGGCCACTACGGCCCGCTGTTCGTCCGGATGACCTGGCACGCCGCGGGCACCTACCGGGTGCAGGACGGCCGCGGCGGCGCGGGCCGCGGCATGCAGCGCTTCTCGCCGCTGGACAGCTGGCCGGACAACGTGCTGCTGGATCAGGCCCGCCGGCTGCTGTGGCCGCTGAAGAAGAAGTACGGCAACAAGATCTCCTGGTCGGACCTGATCGCCTACGCCGGCAACCGCGCCATGGAGCACATGGGCTTTCGGACCAAGGGCTTCTCCTTCGGCCGTCCGGACTTCTGGGAGCCCGAGGAGGACGTGTTCTGGGGTGCCGAGGCCGAGTGGCTGGGCTCCCAAGACCGCTACTCCGGCAGCGACCGCACCAAGCTGGACAACCCGCTGGCCGCAACCATGATGGGCCTGATCTACGTCAATCCCGAAGGCCCCGAGGGCGTCCCGGACCCGCTGGCCGCGGCCATCGACATCCGCGAGACCTTCGGCCGGATGGCGATGAACGACGTGGAGACCGCCGCGCTGATCGTCGGCGGGCACACCTTCGGCAAGACCCACGGCAACGGCGACGCCGGTGCGCTGGGACCCGTGCCGGCCGTCGCGCCGATGGAGCAGATGGGTCTGGGCTGGCACAACCCCAACGACACCGGCAACCCGAACGACCGGGTGGGCAGCGGCCTGGAGGTGATCTGGACGCACACCCCGACCAAGTGGGACAACAGCTTCCTGGAGATCC
The DNA here is from genome assembly GCF_010726955.1 of Mycolicibacterium fallax. Lineage (NCBI taxonomy): Bacteria > Bacillati > Actinomycetota > Actinomycetes > Mycobacteriales > Mycobacteriaceae > Mycobacterium > Mycolicibacterium fallax. Next base: position 921,188 of record NZ_AP022603.1, on the reverse strand, counting down.
TCTACAGCAACGAGTGGGAGCTGTTCCACAGCGCGGCCGGCGCCCAGCAGTGGCGACCCAAGGACAACGGCTGGGCCAACTCGGTGCCGACCCCGGATCTCAAGGGCCGCACCCACCCGGCGATGCTGACCACCGACCTGTCGATGCGGATGGATCCGATCTACGGCGAGATCACCCGGCGCTGGCTCGACCATCCCGAGGAGCTGGCCGAGGAGTACGCCAAGGCCTGGTTCAAGCTGATCCACCGCGACATGGGGCCGGTGAGCCGCTACCTCGGGCCGCTGGCGCCCAAGGAAACCTGGGTCTGGCAGGACCTGATTCCGGCCGGCCCGAGGCTCTCGGACGCCGATGTGGCGACCCTCAAGGCGGCGATCGCGGGCTCCGGCCTGACCGTTGGCCAGCTGGTCTCCACGGCGTGGAAGGCCGCGTCCAGCTACCGCAACAGCGACATGCGCGGCGGCGCCAACGGCGGCCGGATCCGGTTGCAGCCGCAGCTCGGCTGGGAGGCCAACGAGCCCGACGAGCTGGCCCAGGTGATCCGCGCGCTGGAGGAGCTCCAGGCTTCGGCCGGTGTCGCGGTGTCGTTTGCCGACCTGGTCGTGCTGGCGGGCAACGTGGGTGTCGAAACCGCCGCCAAGGCAGCCGGTTTCGACGTCGCGGTGCCGTTCACCTCCGGGCGCGGCGATGCCACCCAGGACGGCACCGACGTGGAGTCCTTCGCCTACCTGGAGCCCAAGGCCGACGGCTTCCGCAACTACGCCGGCAAGGGGCTGGGGCTGCCCGCGGAGTACCACCTGATCGACCGGGCCAACCAGCTCAATGTGTCCGCGCCGGAGATGGCGGTGTTGGTCGGTGGCCTGCGGGTGCTCGACGCCAACTTCGGTGGCAGCAGGCTCGGTGTGCTCACCGACCGGCCGGGTGCGTTGACGACCGACTTCTTCGTCAACCTGCTCGACATGGGCATCAAGTGGGCACCGTCCTCGGCCGACGACGGCAGCTACCTGGGCAGCGACCGCAAGACCGGTGAGCAGAAGTACACCGCCAGCCGGGTGGACCTGCTGTTCGGCTCGAACTCGCAGCTGCGGGCGGTGGCCGAGGTGTACGGCAGCGACGACGCGCAGGAGAAGTTCGTCCGGGACTTCGTCGCGGCATGGACCAAGGTGATGGACGCCGACCGGTTCGATGTGACCGGCTAGATCGCAGCGGGCCTAGCCGCATGAGAACCGGCTAGGTCGCAGACACGAGCACCGCCCCGCAGGCTTCGGCCGGCGGGGCGGTGTTCGTTTCTCAGCCCTTGTTGCCCAGCGAGCCGTCGAGGTAGCCGGCGCGGCAGGCCCGCCGGCGCAGCTTGCCGCTGGTGGTGCGCGGGATCGCGCCGCCGGGCAGCAGCCGGACGTCGGCGACCGGCAGTCCGTGCCGGTCGCGCACCGCGGCGATCATCGCCTCGATCGCCGGCTGCGGATCCATCCGCGCGGTGCCCGAGGCCCGCTCGCAGGCAATGACCAGCTGCTCGCCTCCGGCGCCGTCGGGGACGGTGAACGCGGCGACGTAGCCGCGGCGCAGCAGCGCCGACGCGTCGGCCGCGGTCCGTTCGATGTCGTCGGGGTAGTGCGCGACGCCGTCGATCTCGATCAGGTCGACCAGCCGGCCGGGCACGAACAGTTCGCCGTCGAGGAAGAAGCCCAGATCCCCGGTGCGCAGCCAGCGGGCGTCGGCGCCGACCCGGTCGGCGCGACTGTGCTCCGGCAGCCGGGCGGACAGCCGGGCGCCGAACGCCGCGTCGCTCTCGGCCCGCCGCCGCCAGTAGCCGCGACCGATGTTCGCGCCGTGCAGCCAGATCTCCCCCACCGTGCCGTCGGCCAGCTCGGCCCCGGTGGCCGGGTCGACGATCACCGCCTGCAGGTTGTTGGCCAGCTGCCCGCAGCTGACGTGCGGCACCGCCGCGGGATCCTCGGCGGCGACCGGGATCGCCCGCCCGGCACCCAACCCGGCGCGGTCGAAGTGCCGAAGCGTGGGACGCTCGCCCGGCCCGGTGGTCGTCACCATCAGGGTGGCCTCGGCGATCCCGTAGGACGGCTTGATCGCGGTGGGCGGAAGCCCGTGCGGCGCAAAGGCTTCGGTGAACGCCTCGATCGCGTCGAAGCTGACCGGCTCGGACCCGATGATCATGGTGGAGCGGCTCAGGTCGATGATCTCGCCGTCCGCGGGCAGCCCGCGCTGGGCGGCCCACTCGTAGGCGAGGTTGGGCCCGGCGGTCACCACCAGCCGGCCCAGCCGGATCTCGTCGGACATCGCCTTGATCCAGCGCTGTGGCCGCCGAATGAACGCCGCCGGGGACATCAGCGTGGTGTGCCCGCCGTAGACCGTCGGGAAGCCGATCATCGACAGGCCCATGTCGTGATACAGCGGCAGCCAGCTCACCCCGTGGGTGTTCCGGTCGTGCAGGTCGATCGCCAGGATCATCTGCACCAGGTTGGTCACCATCGCCCGATGGGTGATCTCGATGCCGACCGGCGCGCGGGTGGCTCCCCCGCTGTACTGCAGGTGGCAGACGTCTGCCATGTCGATGTGGACCGGGCTGAACTGCCGGGCCAGGGTGTCCGGCGTCTCGTCGAGCAGCACGACGTGCGGGCGCGGCACCCCGGTCAGCCGGTCCAGGAAGCCCTCGATGAGGTCCAGCACCGCGGTGGTGGTCAGCACGACGGCCGGGCGGGCGTCGCGCATCGCGGTGTCCAGTCGCTGGGCCTGACCGGCCAGCTCGGGCGCGAACAGCGGAACGGCGACCATGCCGGCCTTGATGGCGCCGAAAAATCCGGTGATGTAGTCGAGTCCCTGCGGGGCGAGCACCGCGACCCGGTCGCCGCGGTGCGCGTGGCGCTGCACGGCGGCCGCCACCGCGGCGGCGCGCACCCCCACCTGGTTCCAGGTGATCTCGGAGATCACTCCGTCGGTGGTCCGGGAGAAGTCGATGTAGCGGTAGGCGGTCTGATTGCCGACGCTGTAGATGCAGCGTTCGATCAGGGTGTCGAGGGTCAGGGTCGGCGGAACGACCACCAGCCCGTCGCCGTCGAGGCACACGTCGACCTGCAGCAAACCGGGATACATGCCAGGAAGTCTATGGGCCTGGGGATCGCGGCCCCGCTCGGGCCGTCGCCCTGCTACCGGCCGGTAGCAGGGCAAACAGTCTCGGCGTTTCTTAGCAAAGCGTTAGATCGTGCTCCCCGTGGCCTTAAATTCGCCGCATACCGTCAGTGGGGACATCGAGGTCACGCGCGAGCGACCCGTCAGCAAACTGATCGTGAAGTGAGGGCACTCATGACTGGTTATGGAAACCCGGCAATCATCTGTGGCGGCGCCCAGATTCGGGTGCAATGCCGCCACCTGGCCACCGTTGTGACCATCAGCGGTGTGCTCGACGAATCCAACGCCGAGGCCGCGATGACCGCGACCCGGCGGTTCATCATCGCCGAGAAGCCCGTCGTCCTTGACCTGACCGCGGTCACCTCCTCGCCGGAGGAGTATCTGCCGCTGCTGGAGTCCGTCGATGAGGCCTGCCTGGCGGCCGGCGTGCAGTGGCTGCTGGTGACCTCCCCGGCGCTGGCCCACCAGGTCCGCATCGGCGACGACGGCTACCCGGTGGCCACCTCGGTACCCGAGGCGCTGCAGTGGCTCGCCGACGACGTGTTCCTCCGGCGCAGGATGCTGATCCCGCTGCTGCACCGGACGGCCTGACGACACGAGAAAGGCGGCGGCGGTATCCACTCGGATACCGCCGCCGCCTTTCTGCTGTCCGGCGGTTACCGGCCCAGCAGGATCCGGCCGAGCCCGGTGGTGGTCTGCACCCCGTCGTCAAAACCGCCCTCACCGTTGAGCGCGTTGAACACCGTCAGCGTGTAACGCTGGGCCGGTCCGGCGAAGCCCACCGAGTTGACCACCCAGCCGCCCTGCTCCTGCGACCAGCCGTTCTTGTTGCCGGGCGCCATCTGCGGCCCGGCGCCCCACACGCCCCACTGCTGGTTCGGGGCGACCTTCTGCATTTCGGCGACGATCGCCGCGGTGTCGGCCGGATTCATTTGCGACAGCGTGAAATTCATCAGCTGGTCGAAATCGTCGGCGGTGCCCTTCTGGAATCCCCAGTACGGAAACACCGAACCGAACCCGGGCTGCGGGGCAACACTGGTCATCCCGTAGCGCGGAAAGCCGGCATTGAACGCGCGGTGGTCGGGCCCGCCGTAGCGGTCCCACAGGGTGTCGGTGGCGTCGTTGTCGGAGCCGCGCAGCATCGCCTGCATCAACTGGCGGTCCTCGGCCGACAGCCGCACCGTCCCGGCCCGCTCCCGGGTGAGCAGATCGACCACCATGGCGAGCTTGATCGTCGAGGCCGTCCAGATCATCGTCGCGGCATGGGCATTGCGGTAGCGCAGCCCGGAGGTGCGATCGCGCAGCACGTAGCCGACGGTGCCCGGGCGGGTGGCCACAAACGCCTCGGCCGCGGCGATCCGGGAACGCAGATCGCAGCCCGCGCCGGTCGCCGGGACACATTGCGCGAGCACCGGGCCGGCCGGCGCCAGCGCGATCAACGCCAACGCCAGCAGCGTCGCCGCCGCCGGTCTGAACAACCTCACCCGCCGACCCATGCGGCGAATGGTAGGTGCGGAGGGCGCCCGACCGGCGTGGACACGCGGACGCTGTGCCAAGTATCACCGCTGCCGACGCGGTCAACGCTGGAAGTGCGGCCGATCGGGCGGCTAACCTGGAGAACATGCGTTGTCGTCGCACAATGATTCTCGCCACCGCGGTGCTGGCCGCCGGGGCGCTTTCCGTTGCTGCGCCGGCCGCCGCGGATCCGGCCGCCCCGCCGGCCCCGAGTGAGACCGCCGCCCCGAAGCCCGGCGACGGGCCCAAGACCTCCATCGAGGAGGACGGCACCTACGCGGTGGGCACCGACATCGTGCCCGGCAACTACGCCTCGGAGGGCCCGCGCGACGGCAGCCCCTGCTACTGGAAGCGGTCCGGCGGCGAAAACGGCACCGAGACCCTGGACAACGCGCTGACCAAGAAGCCCGCCATCGTCGTCATCGCGCCGACCGACAAGAGCTTCCGGACCACCTCGTGCCAGACCTGGCGGCTGACCGATCAGGCCCCGCCGCCACCGCGATCGCCGTGGGAGATCCTCGGCGGAATAGGCCAGATGGCCGGACGGGTTGGGTCGGCCCCGCCGCCGGCCGGTTAGGCGATATACTTAGCCCATGAAACTACTCGGCATCACCACGGTCGCCCTGACCGCAGCCGCAATCGGCTTCGCAGCTCCGGCAAACGCCGAGATCGATACCGATTTTGCCAACACCCTGCACACCTACGGCATCTACGGCCAGCGGGACTACAACGCCTGGATCGCCAAGATCGCGTGCAAGCGCCTGCGCATCGGCCAGGACAAGGACGCCTACCAATCGGCCGCCTTCATCGGCAAGCAGCTCGACCGGACCACCCAGACCGACCAGGTCTGGAAGTTCCTCGGGCTGACCGTCGACACCTACTGCCCCGACCAGCAGCCGGTGCTGGCCCGGGCCGCCGAGCAGCACTGAACCTAGGAGAATCCGATGGCACGCACACCTGCGAAGACGACCGGGCTGAAGAAGTCACTCAAGGCGACCCTGCTGGCCGGGGTGGCCACCGCGATGCTCGGCACCGGCCTGACTGCCGCTGCGGTCGCCGGCGCCGACGCGACCGACGAGTACCCGATCCCCAGCCGGATCCTGAAGACCCCGTGCACCGCGCAGCAGTACCTGGCGGCGGTCCGCGACACCCGGCCGATCTACTACGAGCGCTACATGATCGACTACAACAACAAGCCGGCCGCCGACCAGCAGGGCGCCCGCGACCGGATCAACTGGTTCTTCTCGATGGATTACCCGGGCCGCCGGCAGTACTCCGAGCAGATCGCCACCGACGCCTTCTACGAGTCGATGTCCTGGCGCTGGCCGAACTGGGCCAAGCCGTTCTTCAACAACAAGGGCGTCACCGCCGCAGCCACCAAGGTCTGCATGGATTACCCGGACGACTACTCGGTGTGGGACTGGCCGACCGTCCCCCGCTGACCCGCAGTCAAGAAATCCCCGCCCCTCGGGCGGGGATTTTTTGTACCCCGAGCATGGCCGGTGCCCGGCGAAATGCCAAGAGCGCTCAACGATGTCGCAACATCGTTGAGCGCTCTCGGGGGAAACTAGCCGACCGGGACCGGCTCGTCGTCCTTGGCCGGGGGCTTGGGCCACGGCGAGGGCACCGGACGCTGACGCACCCGCTGCGGCCACCAGAACCACTTGCCCAGCAGGGCCGCGATCGACGGGGTCATGAACGAGCGGATCACCAGGGTGTCGAACAACAGGCCCAGGCCGATCGTGGTGCCAACCTGTCCGATGACGATCAATTCACTGACCGCCATGGACATCATGGTGAAGGCGAACACCAGGCCCGCCGAGGTCACCACCGAACCGGTGCCGCCCATCGCCCGGATGATGCCGGTGTTCAGGCCGTCGTGTATCTCTTCCTTGAATCTGGCCACCAGCAGCAGGTTGTAGTCCGCCCCGACGGCAAGCAGGATGATCACCGCCATCGCCAGCACCATCCAGTGCAGTTCAATGCCGATCAGGTGCTGCCAGATCAGCACCGACAGGCCAAACGATGCCCCAAGGGAGAACACCACCGTCCCCACGATCACTGCGGCGGCGATGATCGATCTGGTGATGATCAGCATGATGATGAAGATCAACCCGAGCGCGGCGATGCCGGCGATTATCAGGTCCCAGTCGGCGCCGTCCTGCATGTCCTTGAAGGTCGCCGCGGTGCCGCCGAGATAGACCTTCGAGCCCTCCAGCGGGGTGCCCTTGATCGCTTCCCGGGCGGCCTGCTTGATCGAGTCGATCTTGGCGATGCCCTCCGGGGTCATCGGGTCCCCGTCGTGGGAAATGATGAACCGCACCGCGTGCCCGTCGGGCGACAGGAACATCTTGATGCCGCGCTTGAAGTCCGGGTTGTCGAAGGTTTCCGGCGGTAGATAGAACGAGTCGTCGTTCTTGGATTCGTCGAACGCCTTACCCATGGCGGTCGAGTTCTCCTGCATCGCCGACATCTGGTCCTGCATGCCCTTTTGGGTCTGGTACATGGTCAGCATGTAGGCCTTCATCCGCACCATGGTGCTGATCATCTCCGGCATCAACGCCACCATCTGTGGCATCAATGTGTCGAGACGTTCCATGTCCGGGATGATGTCCTCGATGTCGGTGGTCATCACATCGATGCCGTCGAGGGTGTCGAAGATCGATCGCATCGACCAGCACACCGGAATGTTGAAACAGTGCGGTTCCCAGTACAGGTAGTTGCGGATCGGCCGGAAGAAGTCATCGAAATCGGAGATGCTGTCCCGCATTTCGGCGACGTCCATGGTCATGCTCTTCATCTTGGTGACCATGGAATGGGTGACGTCGGCCATCTGCACCGTGATGCTCTGCATCTTGGTCATGCTGTCGATGGTGACCTGCATGTCCTCGGCCTGCTTGAGCATGTTGGCCATCATGTCCTGCTGGTACTTCTCGTTCATCTTCTGCGACACGCCGTTCATCGAGATCTGGAACGGGATCGACGTGTGCTCGATGGGAGTGCCCTGCGGGCGGGTGATGGCCTGCACCCGGCCGACGCCGGGCACCCGGAAGATCGACTTCGCGATCTTGTCGATGACCAGGAAGTCCGAGGAGTTGCGCAGATCGTGATCGGTCTCGATCAGCAGCAACTCGGGGTTCATCCGGGCCTGGCTGAAGTGCCGGTCCGCGGCGGCGTAGCCGGCGTTGGCCGGCAGGTCGGCGGGCAGGTAGTTGCGGTCGTTGTAGTTGGTCCGGTAGCCCGGCAGGGTCAGCAGACCGACCAGTGACAGCGCGATCGTCGCAATCAGGATCGGGCCGGGCCAGCGCACCACCGCGGCGCCGACCTTGCGCCAGCCGCGGATGCGCATCGCCCGCTTGGGCTCCAGGATGTTGCCGAATCGGGTGGCGGTCGCGATGATCGCCGACCCCATGGTCAGCGCGCAGACCACCACCACAACCATGCCGACCGCCAACGGGATGCCGAGGCTCTGGAAGTACGGCAGGTTGGTGAAGCGCAGGCACAGCGTCGCACCGGCGATCGTCAGGCCCGAGCCCAAGATCACGTGCGCGGTGCCGTGGAACATGTCGTAGTAGGACGCTTCCTTGTCCATCCCTCTGGACCGGGCCTCCTGATAGCGGCCTATCAGGAAGATGGCGTAGTCGGTGGACGCCGCGATGGCCAGCGTGACCAGCAGGTTCGTCGCGAACGTCGACAGGCCGATGATGTCGTAGTAGCCCAGCACCGCCACCATGCCGCGGGCGGCGGTCAGCGAGAAGACCACCAGCAGCAGCGACAGCACCACCGTCACGATGGACCGGTAGACCAGCAGCAGCAGCACGATGATGACGGTGAAGGTCAGCGCCTCGATGAGGCGCATGCTGCGGTCACCGGCGATGTGCTGATCGGCCGACAGCGCGGCCGGGCCGGTGACGTAGGCGTGCACGCCGTCGGGGGCCATCCGCTCCTGGACCTTGGCGACAATGCCCTGCACGGCCTCGACCGACTCGTTGGCCAGCGCCTCGCCCTGGTTGCCCGCGGTGTACACCTGCACGTAGGCGGCCATACCGTCGGGGCTCTGCGAGCCGGCGGCGGTCAGCGGATCGCTCCAGAAGTCCTGGACGTGCTCGACGTACTTGGTGTCGGCGCGCAGTTCCCGGATGATCTCGTCGTAGAAGTCGTGCGCCGCCTGGCCGAGCGGATCCTTTTCGCTCTCCAGCACGATCATCACCGAGCTGTTCGACTTGTACTCGTCGAACACCTCGCCGACACGTTTCATCGCGATCGTCGAGGCCGCGCTTTCCGGGCTCATCGAGACCGAACGCATGTTGCCGACCACCTCGAGCTGCGGTGCGGCGACGTTCAGCCCGATGATGACGGCGATCCAGCCCAGGATGATCGGGACGGCGAGGGTGCGGATCCACTTCGCGATGCCGGAATGGGACGACGGCGCCGCCGCCGGGAACGAGTCGGTCGGCGCGTCGGAGGTGGGTGCACTCATGCGGATTTCACCAAGCAGTAGGTATGGGCGCTGGCGCCGTCGGTGGTGCGCTCGTCCTTGATCTCGTCATCGACGGTGATCCGGCAGGTGATGGTGGAGCCATCGCCCTGGGCGACGATGTTCGGGAAGACCGAGGGGGCGGTGGACTCCAGGGTGAGGGTCCACGGCAGGGCGGCGCCGTCGACGCGCTGGGGTTCGGCGTCGAGGTCCAGGTAGTTGATGTCGGCGTAGGAACCGTTGCCCCAGATCTCGTAGGTCACGCGCTTGGGGTTGAACGGCTCGGTGTCCTCGAACTTGGTGCCGGCCGCGCCGGCATCATTGTTGGCACCGAAGAAGGTGCGCACCCGCATCACCGCGGCCCCGGCGATCACCACGACGACGACGATGAGCAGCGGCAGCCAGGCCTTTTTGAGCAGGTTCAGCATGCGGGGTGCCTCCAGACCCGGGAGACTGGTCCACCGCCTGTACTGCGTTCCATCAAGAACCCCATTCGGTACGTGCTCATCAGGTTAGCTAATTTAACTTATCGATGCCTCACCATGGGTAAGCCGGGCCTGTGTCCGCCATCACCCCTGGCCGCTGGGCTACGGTCGGCCGGTGATCGTGCTGCTCCCGCCGTCGGAAACCAAGCGCCCCGGCGGCGACGGCGCTCCGCTGGACCTGGCCGCGTTGAGCTTCCCCGCGCTGACCCCGCTGCGATCGGAGTTGGTCGAGGAGTTGGTGCGGCTGGCCGCCGACCGGCCCGCCAGCCGGGCCGCCCTGGGCATCTCCGCCAAGCAGGACGACGAGATCGGCCGGAACGCCGCGTTGCGCGGTGCGGCCACCCTGCCGGCCATCGACCGCTACACCGGGGTGCTCTACGACGCGCTGGACATCGGATCGCTGCGCGGGGCGGCCGCGGCGCGAGCGCGGGCCCGGCTGGCGGTCGGCTCGGCGCTGTTCGGGCTGCTGCGCGCCGATGACCCGGTGCCCGCCTATCGGCTCTCGGCCGGGTCGAAGCTGCCCGGGCGGCCCGGGCTGGCCACCCGCTGGCGCCCGCTGCTGGAACCGGTGCTCGCCGACATCGCCGCCCGCGAACTGGTCGTGGACCTGCGTTCGGGCGCCTACGCCGGGCTCGGCCGGGTGCCCGGGGCGGTCGGCGTCGACGTGCTCTGCCAGCATGCCGATGGTCGGCGCACCGTGGTCAGTCACTTCAACAAGGCGCACAAGGGCCGACTGGCCCGCGCGCTGGCGGCCAGCCGGGCCGAACCGGACGACGCCGCGAAGGTCGCCGGGGTGGCCCGGCGCGCCGGCCTGCACGTCGAGCGCGACGGCGCGCACCTGACCGTCGTCGTCCCCGAATCCTAGCCGGGCCTCAGGCGTCGCTGAGCTGTTTGGCCTGGTAGAGCCGGGCCCACTCGGCGCGCGGCCGGATCGACACGTCGACGTCGGTGGCCTTGGCGCGCAGCGCCTTGACGTCGGCGTTCTCCCGCGCGGTCCGGGCGAACGGATCCCAGCCGAAGAACCGGCAGGCGTTCTCCCAGGTGATCTTGTCGATCTCCGGGTCGGTTGCCCCGGCGGCGTTGAGCTCGGCGAGCACCTGCTCGGGGGCATCGGGCCAGAAGCAGTCCGAGTGCGGGTAGTCGCACTCCCAGGCGATGATGTCGATGCCGATCTCGTTGCGCAGCTTCAGCGAGGTCTTGTCGGTGACGTAGCAGGCCAGCGAATGCTCGCGGAACACGTCCGAGGGCAGCTTGTCGCCGAAGTCGCGGCGCAGCCACTTCTGGTTGGTGTAATGCCGGTCGGAGCGGTCCAGGTAGAACGGGATCCAGCCGATGCCGCCCTCGGAGAAGGCGAACTTCAGGTCCGGGTAGTTGCGCATCGCCGGGCCCCACAGCAGGTCCTGGGCGCACATCGCCGACACCTGGGTGGCCAGGATGATCAGGTTGTCGATCGGCGCGTTGGGCGCCATGCTGATCGCGCCGAATCCGGTGCCGATGTGCAGGCACATCACCACGTTCAGCTCGCTGAGGGTGCGGAACACCGGGCCCCAGTAGTCCTCGTCGTGGTAGCTGGGCAGGCCCTCCAGGTGCGGCAGCTCCGGCATGGTGACCGCGCGGCAGCCCTTGGCGGCGACCCGGCGGATCTCGGCGCACATCGCCTCGGGGTTCCAGGTCGGCAGGATCGCGATCGGGATGAAGCGGTCCGGGTAGGAGCCGGCCCACTCATCGATGTGCCAGTCGTTGTAGGCCGACACCATCACCAGGGTGGCCTCCTCGCGGTGCATGTTCAGGTGCCGGGCGGAGAACCCGGTGAAGGTGGGGAAGCACATCGAGGCCAGGATGCCGTTGCGATTCATGTCGCGGACGCGTTCGTGCACGTCGTAGACCCCGGGGCGCATCTCGGCGAACCCGGCCGGGTCGCGGCCCCATTCCTCGGCCGGCCAGCTGACCACGGCGTTGAGTCCGGACACGCCCTGCGGGCGGCCCTGATACATCCACTGGTCCACGCCCTTGTCGTCGGTGACGACGATCGGGGCCTCCGGCTTGTACTTGGCCGGCACATGGTTGAGGAACATGTCCGGCGGCTCGACGACGTGGTCGTCAATGCTCACCAGGATCAGGTCGTCGACGTTCAAGGGGTCTCCTCGGGCAGGATGCTGGGGGCTTACCTTCACTTGTACCCTGGATCACCATGACCGTCTCTGCGCTGTCGGACAGATATTTGACCGAATCGGCCAATCACGTCGAGTTGCGTCGCGGCGGGCGGGCGGCGGCGGGCAGCTACCTCTACGAGGGTGACGCGCTGATCACCGGTTGGCACTCCCACGACGTGCATCAGATCGAGTACGCGATCGGCGGCGTCGTGGAGGTGGAGACCGCCGCCGGGCACTATCTGCTGCCCCCGCAGCAGGCCGCCTGGATTCCGGTCGGGCTGCAGCATCAGGCCACCATGAATCCCGGGGTGCGCACCGTCGCGGTGATGTTCGACCCGGAGCTGATTCCCAACGGCGGTGACCGGGCCCGGATCCTGGCGGTCTCACCGCTGCTGCGGGAGATGGTGATCCACGCGCTGCGCTGGCCGATCGACCGGCCCGCCGGCGACGAGGTGTCCGACCGGTTCTTCGCGACCCTGGGCGATCTGGTCGCCGACGCGATCGACCACGAGGCCCCGCTGAGCCTGCCCACCTCGGCGGACCCGGTCGTCGCGGCGGCGATGGCCTACACCAAGGAGCACCTCGCCGAGGTCAGCATCGGCGAGGTGGCCCGCGCGGTTGCCGTGTCCGAGCGGACCCTGCGGCGGCAGTTCGACGCCAGCATCGGGCTGAGCTGGCGAACCTACCTGCTGCACGCCCGGATGCTGCGGGCGATGGCGTTGCTGGCCGCGCCGGGACAGTCGGTCGCCGACACCGCGGTGGCCGTCGGCTTCGACAGCATCAGTGCCTTCACCCGCTCGTTCACCGCCTTCGGCGGGGAGACCCCGTCGTCGTACCGGCGCCGGGTCGGCGGCGCCGACGGCCCCGGCCGGGATTGGCGGGACCGCAAAAACGGCAGTGTTCCGACCGCGTCCGATCCCCGCCGTGGGACACTCGGCAAATGATTCCACCAATTGAGCGCCCCAAGCTGGAGGGGCGGATCACCGTCGGCGGCGGACGCAAGATCAGTTTTGCGGAGTTCGGTTCTCCGCAGGGGCGACCGGTGTTCTGGTTGCACGGCACCCCCGGCGCCCGCCGGCAGATCCCGCCGGAGGCGCGCGCGTTCGCCGCGCTCAACGACATCCGGCTGATCGGGGTCGACCGGCCCGGCATCGGGTCGTCCACCCCGCACCGGTACGGGCAGGTGCTGGACTTCGCCGATGACCTGCAGGTCATCGCCGACACCCTGGGCATCGACAAGATGGCGGTGATCGGGCTGTCCGGCGGTGGTCCCTACGCGCTGTCGGCCGCGGCCGCCATGCCCGACCGGGTGCTGGCCACCGGCGTGCTGGGCGGGGTCGCCCCCACCATCGGGCCGGAGGCGATCGGCGGCGGCCTGATGTCGCTGGGCTCGCTGGTCGCTCCGATGCTGGAGGTGGCCGCCACCCCGATCGGGTTCGTCGCCACCCAGGCCATCAAGGTGATCAAGCCGTTCGCCGAGCCGGCCCTGCTGGCCTACGCCCGGGTCTCCCCCGAGGGCGATCGCCGGCTGCTGCTGCGCCCGGAGTTCAAGGCGATGTTCCTCGACGACCTGCTCAACGGCAGCCGCAAGCAGCTCGGGGCGCCGTTCAACGACGTCATCGTGTTCGCCCGGGACTGGGGCTTCCGGATGTCCGACATCGCCGTGCCGGTGCGCTGGTGGCACGGCGACCGCGACCACATCATCCCGTTCAGCCACGGTGAGCACGCGGTGGCGATCCTGCCCGACGCCGAGCTCATCCCGCTGCCCGGGGAGAGCCACCTGGCCGGGCTGGCCAAGGCCGAGGACATCCTGCGGTCGATGAAGCAGATGCTCGACGCGCAGTAACCACTGGCGGCGCCAGCCACCGACCACGACGCCGGCCCCGGTCCGGCGCGGAGCTTTGCCTTCGCGCCGAACCGGGGCCGCTTCGACATCCGTGCCTGCACGTCACTTCCGCTCAGTGATACACGTATGCTCAAATAAGAGAACGTGATTTCCACTCGATGAGGATGGCTGATGGCAACCAAGGCGCTGGCGCCCGAAATCTCGACCTGGCCCGATGAGAACCCGCAGCTGATCGGCTGCCGGTGCGGCAGTTGCGGCGCGACCGCATTCCCGGTGCAGGACCACTGCCCGCGCTGCTCGAGCGCACAGATGAGCGAGCTGCTGCTGCCCCGGCGCGGCACCGTGATCGCCTGGACCACCCAGGGCTTCCCGCCGGGGGCCCCGTACGCCGGCCCCACCGGCAAGGACTTCGTGCCGTTCGGCGTCGGGCTGGTGGAACTCGGGTTCGGCGAGGACGCCGTCATCCGGGTCGAGGGCCGGCTGACCGAGAACGACCCGGCCAAGCTGAAGTTCGGCCAGCAGGTCGAGCTGACCATGATCCCGTTCACCACCGACGCCGACGGCAACGAGATCGTCACCTTCGCGTTCCAGCCCGTCTAGGAGAGACATGACCAACGATGTTGCGATCATCGGCGTCGGCCTGCACCCGTTCGGCCGGTTCGACAAGCCCGCCGTGCAGATGGGCGCCGAGGCCATCCGGCTGGCGCTGGCCGATGCGGGCGTGCAGTGGAAGGACATCCAGTTCGGGTTCGGCGGCAGCTACGAGGTCTCCAACCCCGACTCGGTCACCCGGCTGGTCGGCCTGACCGGCATCACCTTCACCAACGTGTTCAACGCGTGCGCCACCTCGGCCAGCGCCATCCAGCAGACCGCCGACACCATCCGGCTGGGCAAGTACGACATCGGGGTGGCCGTCGGCCTGGACAAGCATCCGCGCGGCGCGTTCACCGATGACCCGGCCAAGCTGGCGCTGCCGCAGTGGTACGCCGAAAACGGGCAGTTCGTCACCACCAAGTTCTTCGGCATGAAGGCCAACAAGTACCTGCACGACCACAACATCAGCGAGGAAACCCTGGCCCGGGTCGCCAACAAGAACTTCCGCAACGGCGAGAAGAACCCGAATGCGTTCCGCCGCAAGGAGATCTCCGTCGAGGAGATCATGGCCTCGCCGGCGCTGAACTACCCGCTGCGCCAGTACATGTTCTGCGCACCCGATGAGGGTGCCGCCGCGGTGATCATGTGCCGCGGCGACATTGCGCACAAGTTCACCGACAAGCCGGTGTTCGTCCGGGCCAGCGAGATCCGCACCCGCACCTTCGGCGCCTACGAGGTGCACGCCACCTCCGCGCCGCCGCAGGCCGACGTCGCCCCGACGGTGTACGCCGCGCGGGCCGCCTACGAGATCGCCGGGATCGGCCCGGAGGACGTCGACGTCGCGCAGCTGCAGGACACCGACGCCGGCGCCGAGGTCATCCACATGGCCGAGACCGGGCTGTGCGCCGACGGGGACCAGGAGAAGTTGATCGCCGAGGGTACCACCGAGATCGGCGGCTCGATCCCGGTCAACACCGACGGCGGCCTGATCGCCAACGGCGAGCCGATCGGGGCCTCGGGCCTGCGTCAGATGCACGAGCTGGTCCGGCAGCTGCGCGGCGAGGCCGGCGAGCGGCAGATTCCGGGCAACCCGCGGGTCGGGCTGGCCCAGGTGTACGGCGCGCCGGGCACCGCCTCGGCCACCATCTTGAGCCGGTAGCACCCGGCGCCGGGCGTTAGTCGGCCAGCGCCCGGCGCAGCAGGTGCATGGCGATGGTGGTCGAGCGTTCCCGCACGTCGGACCGGTTGCCGGGCAGCCGCACGGTGCGCAGCACCGGCGGCTGGTCGGGGGCGGCGACGCAGAAACACACGGTGCCCACCGGTTTTTCCGCCGATCCCCCGCCCGGGCCGGCGATCCCGGTGGTGGAGACCGCGATGTCGGCGCCGAAGCGCCGCAGCGCGCCGACGGCCATCGCCTCGGCGACCTGCTCGGACACCGCGCCGTGGGTCTCGATCAGCTCGGGGTCGACGCCGAGCAGCTCGCTCTTGGCGGCGTTGGAATAGGACACCACTCCCCCGGCCAGGTACGCCGAGGAGCCGGGCCGGTCGGTGAGCCGGCCGGCGACCAGCCCGCCGGTGCAGGATTCGGCGGTGGCCGCCCAGCGGCCGGCCAGCAGCGCGGCGACCTGATCGTCGACGGTGGCGCCGTCGGTGGAGTAGACGGCGTCGCCGAACCGGTCGCACAGCGCGGCGCGCAGCCGGTCGTAGCTGTCGGCGGCGGCCGGCTCGTAGCGGGTGACGATCTCCAGCTCGGCGCGCCGCAGGCAGGTGGTGATCTCCAGCTCGGCGAAGCCGGGAATCTCGGCCTCGGCCAGCCGCAGCGCCTCGGCCAGCGCCGACTCGGCCGGGCCGAACATCCGGATGGTGTCCTGCCGGTAGTGCACCCGGCCGGCGATGGCGGCCTGCACCGCGTCGGTGGCCAGCGCGGCCGGCCACATGGCCTGCAGTTCGCGCGGCGGGCCGGGCAGCACCACGATCGTCGGGGTGGGTGCGGCCAGCGGCGTGACGACGACCCCGGGCGCGGTGCCGACCGGCTCGAGCACCGTCGCGCCCTCGGGCACCACGGCCTGCTTGCGGTTGGCTGCCCGCACCGCGTCGAAGTCCAGGTCCGGCATCCGGGTCACCAGCTTGCGCAGGATCGCCGTGATGCGCTCCTCCAGCGCGGTGTCCAGCACCATCTTTCGGCCGCAGAACCCGGCGACGGTGTCCACGGTGAGGTCGTCGGCCGTCGGTCCCAGCCCGCCGCTGGTGACGATCAGCTCGACGTCCTGGGCGGCCAGGAACGCCAGCTGCGCGGCGATGTCGGCGGGGCGGTCGCCGCAGATGGTGATGTGGGCCAGCTCGATGCCCAGCTCGAGCAGCCGGTCGGCCAGCCAGGGGCCGTTGCGGTCGGCGACCCGCCCGGTCAGAACCTCGGTTCCGGTGACGACGATGCCCGCGCGTATGCCCACTCCGCGGAGCTTACGCGGGATGCCCACCTACGCGGGGGTTGCTCCCGGCGCCCGGACGACCATCGGCAACGGCCGGGAAGACGGCCCCACCTACGCGGGGGTTGCTCCCGGCGCCCGGACGACCATCGGCAACGGCCGGGAAGACGGCCCCACCTACGCGGGGGTTGCTCCCGGCGCCCGGACGACCATCGGCACGGCCGGGAAGAACGCCGCCATCTCGCTGCGCGACTTGCGCAGCGCGGCGGTGCCGTAGCCCTTCTTGCGGTACTCGGGCCGGATCCAGATCCGCACGTTGACCTCGCCGCCGTCCAGGTCGCCGAACACCAGGCCGACCTTGTCCTCGCCCTCGATGGCGATGAAGACCACCGCGTCCTCGTTGTCGACGCGGCTGACCGCGGTGCGGATCTCGTCGTCGATGCCGCCGGCCGGGGCGCCGGAGCCGTCTCCGGCGGTGTGCATGTCGTCGGTGCGGGCGGTGAAGATGTCGCGGTCGCGGTCGGCGGCGAACGGCCGCAGCGTCAGGTCGTCGCCGCTGCTGGCCGGGCGCTGTTCGACGGTGAAGGACAGCTGGGTGTTCAGGTCCTCCAGTTCGGCGGCGATCCGGCGGCGGTTGTCGATGGTGCCGTGGTCGAACGACAGCGCCATCACGGACTCGGCGCCGGCGCGGGAAATGCCCAGCAGCGCGATCAGCGCGTCGACCGCGGCGGCGTGATCGTCGGCCTCGACGATGGCGTCGAGCACCTCGTGTCGGCGGTCCAGGGCCTTGAGCATGGCGTCGGAGATTTCGCGGCGGGCCGCGGCGATGTCGTGATCGGGCATGGCTTCGACGATAGTGCAGTTTTCAGCGATTGGCGTCGGCAATGGCGACGACTTCGGTGTCGGTGTTGTAACCGCCGACCCGCACCCAGCGGGGCTGGGCTCCGGCGGCGGCGTCGGCGGTCAGCTGCACGCTCTCCCCGGGGTACACGGTGACGTAGTTGTCGCTGTATTCGACCGGCAGGATCTCGTCGCCGTCGGGGTCCGCCAGCAGCTCGGCGCGCTCGAAGAAGGCGATCTGCTCGGTCGGGTTGGCCAGCGTGACGGTGACCTCGGTGCGGCCGTCGGCGCCGGGGCGTCGATGCGCGGAGACCTCCAGCGGGGTGCGGGCCATGGTGTTCAGCGCGGTCATGTCCGCCCAGTTGGCCTGCTTGAGCACGAACGCGTCGTCGTTGCGCGGATCGCCGACGTCGTCGGGTTGCCGGGACTGCCAGTAGGTGTTGTCGACGACGACATTGCCTGCGCCGTCGAGCAATTCGGCCCGCACGAAGAACACCCGGGTGGCGTCGGCAGGCCGGGTCACCCGCAGCGCGTCGACGCTCCGGTTGGCCGCGACGGCGAGGTCCTCGACCCGCTGGTCATCGAGCAGCTCGCCGTCCAGCCCGTAGCTGCGGACCCGGACCGCCAGGTCCGCGGCGTCCGTCGGGCGCTGGTTGACCACGGTGACGGTGCCGGTGGAGTGGTTGCCGGTGGCGAAGGAGTCGAAGACCACCGACAGCGGCCGCAGCCCCTTCTTCGCGCCGAAGTAGCCGCCGCCCTGGCGCAGGTAGTAGTCGAAGAGCTGGCCGAAGAACGACGGCCACGGGGTGTTGAGCATCCAGTAGATGGTCATCTTGTGGGTGTCCCAGCCGCCGGCGGCGAACGCCTCGAATTGCGCGCGGGTGGATTCGTAGTGGGCCAGCTGTGCCTTTGCCGCGAATTCCCTGGCGTCGCGGGAGGATCCGTAGCGGCGCATCACCGCGGTGCGGATGGTGTCCAGCACGACGTTGTTCTCGTCGGAGCCGGCGTGCAGGTACCAGGTCGGGTTGATCGGCCACAGCTTGTCGGCGGGCAGGAACTTGGTCAGGCTCGAGTACGGCGGAATGTGTTCGTTGTCGCCCTGCTCGGCGCTGGACCCCTGGGCGGCGCCGTAGCGACCGGCGAACCAGTAGCTCGGCGGGCGCCAGGTGTAGGGGCCGAACATCTGGATGCCGTCCCAGGCCTGGTTGCCGTCCTCGTCGGTGTTCATCGCCGAGACCGTGTCGACGGTGGCGTTGGACCAGTGCGCGTCGGCCAGGATCCGGTGGTACCAGTCGCGCACCTCCGGCGGCGGGCGGCCGTCGCTGGCGTTGGCCCACAGGAACGCCGCGGCGTGCGGGCCGAACGAGGCGATCTGCGAGCGCATGCTGGCCTGGGCGACCCGGCGGTCCTCCTCATCCCACTGGTCCCATTTTTCCCACTGGTTACAGCACATCCAGCCGTACATCAGCGGGATGCCGAGCTCGTCGGCCCGGCGCAGCAGCCGCTCGCCGGGGAACTTGCCCTCCAGCCGGAGCAGGTTGAGCCCGAGATCGCGGACGTAGCCCAGGATGGCGTCCTCGCGGGCCGGGTCGGCGCGGTAGAGCAGGTCCGGGGAGTAGGTGGCCCCGCGGACCAGGAAGTCGCGGCCGTTGACCTGCAGGTAGAAGTTGCCGCCGGCGTCGGGCCTGCGGAAGCTGGCGTCCTCGTCGCGCTGTCCGGTCACCGTGCGGATGCCGAAGCGCTGGTCGGCGGCGTCGATCGTCCCGCCGGGGCCGCGCAGCTCCAGCCGCAGGTCATACAGCGCGGGCTCGCCCATGGTGTACGGCCACCACAGGTCGGGGTCGGCGATGTTCAGCTCGCCGAACCGGTCCGGGCCGAAGGCGAGCGCGCGGCGCTCCCGGGGCCGCAGTTCCACGGGTTGTTCCAGGGTCAGCGTGGGCGTGCCGGGCCGGCTGATCACCGCGCGCAGCGTCCCGCGCACCGGGGCGTCGGTGTCGTTGGCGACGGTGGTGTGCACGGTCAGCCGCGCCGAGTCGGTGGCGGGCAGCGGCAGCTCGGTGGTCACGGTGGCCGGGCCCAGGACCGCCGGGCCGGAGCCGTGCAGCAGCACCGGTTTCCAGATCCCGGCATTGCGGTCCGGGACGAAGGACTGCCCGCCGGGCTCGTCCTCGACGGGACTGCGGTAGCCGATCTCGCGCCAGTTGATCCAGTCCCACCAGCTGTCGGCCAACTCCACGCCGTCGATGTCCTGGACGGCCTGTTCCGGGGTGATCCGGATGGCCAGCACATTGGCGGCGCCGGGGGTGATCGCGTCGGTGATGTCGAGCTCGTGGCTGACGTACATGCCGACGATCTCGTCGCTGCCGGCGACCAGTTGGCCGTTGATCCAGACCTGGGCCCGGTAGTTGATGCCGGGCAGCTCCAGCCGGTAGCGCTGGTGTCCCAGCGGTGGGGTGAAGGTGCTGCGGTACCACCAGTCCTGCCGGTACAGATCCTGCGGGATCAGGTCGCGAATGTTGCTGCCGTAGTAGGGATCCGGGTAGGTGCCGTCGTCGACCAGGGCGGCGAGCACGGTGGCGGGCAGCGCCCGGATCGGATGCCACGATTCGGTGGGATAGCCGAGCCGGGAGATGGCCGCGCCGTCGTCGCCGACGTCGCGCGCCGAGGCCAGCCGCCAGCCCGCGGTCAGCTCGACGGTGCTCGGCGGCACGCCGTCGCGCAGCGCGGAGTCGTCGGCCACCAGGCCCACGCCGACCATCAGCACCACCAGCAGCGCGGCCAGCAGCCGGGGCCCGGGGCTGCGCGGCGTGTGGCTGGCGATGAAGGGCTCCTGCTCTGCTGCGGCCGCACCCCGACGGTGGGCCAGCAGAGTTTACCGTCGGGTTCGGCCGCGGGCGCGCCGCGCCGAGCGCTAAGCTAGAACACGTTCTAGTTTTATGTCGCTGACCGTCGTCTGCCCACCAGGAGCCCCACTATGCGCACTCCCCTGTGCGATCAGCTCGGAATCGAGTTCCCGATCTTCGCGTTCACCCACTGCCGCGACGTGGTGGTCGCGGTGAGCAAAGCCGGCGGGTTCGGCGTGCTCGGCGCGGTGGGATTCACCCCCGAACAGCTGGAGATCGAGCTGAACTGGATCGACGAGCACATCGGCGATCACCCGTACGGCGTCGACATCGTCATCCCGAACAAGTACGAGGGCATGGACGACGTCGACCTGGATCCCGAGGTGCTCAAGAAGCAGCTCAATGCGCTGGTCCCCGAGGAACATCTGGAGTTCGCCAAGAAGATCCTGGCCGATCACGGGGTGCCCGTCGAGCACAGCGACGAGGACGCGCTGCAGCTGCTGGGCTGGACCGAGGCGACCGCCACCCCGCAGGTCGAGGTGGCGCTGCGGCACCCCAAGGTCACCATGATCGCCAACGCGCTGGGCACCCCGCCGGTCGACATGATCGCCCGCATTCACGACGAGGGCCGGGTGGTCGCGGCGCTGTGCGGCTCCCCGTCGCAGGCCCGCAAGCACGCCGACGCCGGGGTCGACATCGTCATCGCCCAGGGCGGTGAGGCCGGCGGTCACTGCGGCGAGGTCGGCTCGATCGTGCTGTGGCCGCAGGTGGTCGCCGAGGTCGCGCCGGTGCCGGTGCTGGCCGCCGGCGGGATCGGCAGCGGCCAGCAGATCGCCGCCGGGCTGGCGCTGGGCTGCCAGGGCGCCTGGACCGGATCGCAGTGGCTGATGGTCGAGGAGGCCGAAAACACCCCGGTGCAGCAGGCCGCCTATGCGAAGGCCTCCAGCCGCGACACCGTGCGCAGCCGGTCCTTCACCGGCAAGCCCGCCCGGATGCTGCGCAACGAGTGGACCGAGGCCTGGGAAGCGCCGGAGAACCCCAAGCCGCTCGGCATGCCGCTGCAGTACATGGTGTCCGGGATGGCGGTTGCGGCCACCCACAAGTACCCCGACCAGAGCGTGGACGTCGCGTTCAATCCGGTCGGCCAGGTGGTCGGCCAGTTCACCAAGGTGGAGAAGACCGCGACGGTGATCGCGCGCTGGGTCGACGAGTACCTGGCGGCCACCGGCGCGCTGGACAGCTACAACGGGTAGCGGCGAATCCGCCGGCCGGCGGCGCGGCACCACCGAATTGCCTCCCCGGGGTGGTTTGCTTGGCGGCACACCATCGTGTCAAGGGAGGGGGCGGTCATGCCGTCCATTGTCACGCGCACCGAACCGCGCGGACTGTCCAGCCGAAAGCTGTTGGCGCTGACCGGTGCCGGTGCGGTGCTGGCCACCATCGCCGTGGTCGGCGCGACGGCCCCCGGCGGGGAGCCCGCGCTGCCGGTGGCGGCGGCCGCGCCGTCCACCGTCACCGTGACCGCAACCCCCAGCGGCACCGCGAAGACCACCACGAGCGCCGGCGGGCACCGCACCGACGACGGCGGTTACGTCGGCACCGATGCGCATTGCGGCGCGGACAGCACCGCGGTCGCCTACGGGCGCACCGCGCGCTCGCTGGTGGCGCTCTGCGTCAACGGCGACGGCCCGGTGGAGTACCGCGGCGTGCGGATCAGCGACGGCGCGCTGCTGAAGGTCGCCGCCACCGATCTCGGCGACGGCAGCTATCGGGCCACCAACGACGAGGTCGACTACACGGTCACGCCGAAGGAGCTGCGGGTCACCTCCGGCGACTCGGTGATCTACCGGGACACCTGGATCGAGTTCAACGCACCGCGCTACGCCGCGGAGCAGGGCGGCGCACCGACCACCACCGCCGCGCCGACCACCACCCGATCGGCCGGCTGACCGCCGCTCACTCAGCCGGCGGGGCCTGCGGTGCTGCCTCGGGCGGTGCCGGGGCCTCCGGTGCTGCGCCCTCGGGCGGTGCCGGGGCCTCCGGCGGCGCCCCGATCGGAATCGGTGCCCGGGCGCCGTTGCTCATCGGCCGCTGGGACAGCAGCAACAGCACGCCGGCGCCGTTGACCTCCTGGGTCTGGTAGGCGTGCCAGAGGTCGCGAAGGTAACCCAGCCCACTGCCGCTGGGCTGGGCGGGAACCGCGCCGGTCCCCGGCGGCAGGTTGTCCGGGCTGCTCAGGTGCGGCACTCCGGCCGCCGCCTCGGCCTTGATGGTTCCCGGGTCAGCGGTTCCCGGGTCGGCGGGCACCGGGTCGGCGGGCACCGGCGCGGCCGGATCAGCGGCTGCCGGCACCGCGCTGAACAGGACCAGAGCAGCCAGCGTGGCCGTCGCGCCGGCCCGAGTTTTTGTCCGCATGCTGGACAATTCCGCCGGAATACGCGTTTCGTTACAGGATCCGGCCCGCAGACGCCGGCGACAGTGTGCAATCGGATCATGACGACCCCGCATCTGCGAGCCGACTTCGATCTCACCGACCCCGACATGAACCGTCGTGCCCTGCCCATCGCCGAGCTGGCCGAGTTGCGGCACACCGCCCCGGTCTGGTGGAACGCGCAGCAGGACTCCGGACCGTTCGGCGACGGTGGGCACTGGGTCGTCACCCGGCACTGCGACGTCAGGGAGGTGTCCCGGCACTCCGAGCTCTACTCCAGCGCCACGCACACCGTGCTGCCGCGCTACCCGGCGGGCACCCCACGCGCCCAGTTGCAGGCCAGCGGGAACGTGATGCTCAACATGGACGCCCCGCACCACACCGAGCTGCGCAAGATCATCTCCCGCGGCTTCACCCCGCGCGCGGTCGAGGCGCTGCGCGCGGATCTGGGCGCGCGGGCCCGCCGGATCGTCGCCGAGGCCGCGGCCACCGGCCAGGGCGACTTCGTCGAGCAGGTCGCCTGTGAACTCCCGCTGCAGGCCATCGCGGGACTGCTCGGGGTGCCGCTGGCCGACCGCAAGAGGCTCTTTGACTGGTCCAACCAGATGGTCGCCGACGACGATCCGGAGTACGCCCACCACGACGGCCTGACCGCGGCCACCGAGCTGATCATCTACGCGATGGGGCTGGCGGCGGACCGGGCCCGCGATCCGGGCCCCGACATCATCACCAAGCTGATCCAGGCCGACGTCGACGGCCACGGGCTCACCAACGACGAGTTCGGCTTCTTCATGGTGCTGCTGGCCGTCGCCGGCAACGAGACCACCCGCAACTCGATCACCCACGGCATGATCGCCTTCACCGAGCACCCTGACCAGTGGGAGCTCTACAAGCGTGAGCGCCCGGCCACCGCGGCCGACGAGATCGTCCGGTGGGGCACCCCGGTCAGCTCCTTCCAGCGGACCGCGGTGCGCGACGTGGAGCTGTCCGGCGTGCGGATCCGCGCCGGTGACCGGGTGGTGATGTCGTATCGCTCGGCCAACTTCGACGAGACGGTCTTCGAGGACCCGCACACCTTCAACATCCTGCGCGACCCCAACCCGCACGTCGGATTCGGCGGCACCGGCGCACACTTCTGCATCGGCGCCAATCTGGCCCGGATGACGATTGACCTGATCTTCAACGCGATCGCCGACGAGATGCCCGATCTGCGGCCCCTGGGCGAGCCGGAGCGGCTGCGCTCGGGCTGGCTCAACGGGATCAAGCACTGGCAGGTCGACTACCGGCCTGAACGCGTCGCGGCGTCGGCCTCAGCGGCCCATGCCGGGCAGCCGGTGGGCGCCGGGGATACGGCCCAGGATCCGGTCGCGTAGCCGCGGCGGCGCCTGATCCACCGGCGCCTGCTGCACCGGCGGCGGTGGCGGCGGTGCGGCCGTCTGGGCCTGCTGCACCGGCGGCGCAGGCGCCGGCGGCGGCTCGACGGCCTCGGGTTCGGGCGGCGGTGGCGGCTCGACGGCCTCGGGCGCCGGGGTGACCGGCGGCGCGGGCCGCGGGGGCTCCGGGGTCTTGGGTTTGTCAACGGCCGGGGCATCGCTGGCCGGGGTATCACTGGCCGGGGCGGGCTGCGGGGCCGGGGCCTGGTCCAGCATCGGCAGGCTCAGCGCCAGGGTGAGCGCGACAACCAACCCGAGGACACCGGTCACCAACATCGCCACTGGCCACCGGGCCGACGGCGGCGCCGACGGCGGCAGATACTCGGCCCAGAACTCGTGGGCCACGGTCGACGGCCGCACCGGCTCGGCGGCCGACGGCGGGTCGACCGGCGCGGTGTCCAACACGAAATCTCCGGAGGTCGGCGGCGCGGGCCAGGACCGGCCCGTCACGCAGCCAGGCTACTCGCGCTGCGACCGACGCACCGCCGCGATCGGGTCGCGGTCAGACCCCGGCGGTGGCCATCGGCGGCAGGCCGGCGACGTAGGGGGTGTCCACCCCGACCGGCCCGAGGTCCATCGCGCCGCCCGGGGCGCCCAGCGGCGCGGAGCGGCCCGGCAGGATCTCGGCGAAGAACGCCGCGTTGTCGGCCAGGTGCACCCGCTCGGACTCCGGCAGGTCGTCCTCGTAGAAGATCGCCTCCATCTTGCAGGCGAGCTTGCAGGCGCCGCAGTCGACGCACTCCTCGGCGTTGATGTACAGCGCGCGGACACCCTCGTAGATGCAGTCGGCCGGGCATTCCTGCTGGCAGGACTTATCGACCACGTCGACACACGGTGAGGCGATTACGTAAGTCATGGTCATCACGGTATTCGGTGCCCGGGGGTCCGACCCCGCGCCGAAGGTCACCAACCTGCGGGACCTCGGTACCGGATCCTCGGGCGGCCGAGCCGAGAAATGGTCTCAGAATCGTCACGGCAGCCGGGACGCAAACGACACGCCGCAATGTTGCAGAAATGATTTGTGTGATTTGTGTAACGCTTGGGTCGGGTGAGCCGAACAAACGTGCATGACCGGCTTCCGCAAGTACCTGGTGATGGCCCTGATGACCGGCGCCGCCCTGCTCGGGCTGCTGACGCTGGGCTCCGGCACCGCCGCCGCCGCCCCGGTGAACTGGGACGCCGTCGCGCAGTGCGAATCCGGCGGCAACTGGGCGATCAACACCGGCAACGGTCACTACGGCGGACTGCAGTTCAAGCAGGCCACCTGGGACGCCAACGGCGGTCGGGGCAACCCGGCGCTGGCCTCCCGCGAGGAGCAGATCCGGGTCGCCGAGAACGTCCGCGCCACCCAGGGCATGAAGGCCTGGCCCACCTGCGGCAGCCGCGGCGGCGACCTGTTCTCCGCGCCGGCCCCGGTCTCGCGGCAGGGCGTGACGGCCGGTCAGTACGTGAAGAACACCGTTCGGGAGATCATCGGGCTGATCCCCGGCCTGCGCTGACCCGGCGCCCCGGGAAAATCAGTGCCCCTGCGGCAGCCGCGGCGGGAAGTACAGCTCCTGGTTTGCGGTGCAGACCAGGTCGCCGGTCCGGTTGTACATCCGGCCCCGGGACAGCGCGCGGGCACCGATCGCGCTGTCGCTGCACTGGTCCAGCAGCAGCCAGTCGTCAAGCCGCGGGGCGTCCTGGAACCAGATCGCGAAGTCCCGCTGGGCGGTGTTGAGCTGGCGGCTGCCGCGCGCCACCCGGGCCGCGACCGCCGGTTCGACCAGGCTGGCGGCACACAGATAGCTCACCAGCGCCGCTCCCAGCAGCGGATCGTGGGGAACCGCGCCGTCGGGCCGCCACCAGATGCGCAGCCGCCCCGGCCCATCGGAGTCCTCGGGTCGCCCGGTGTCGACCTCGCAGCGCCGGAACCAGCGCAGGCTGGTCCAGCGGCCCGGGCCGGCGTCGGCCAACTCGACCGGGTGCGGCTGCGCGGGCAGCCCGTCGGGGTCCGGCGCGGCGGGCATCGACGGCTGGTACCCGAGCCCGCCGTCGGCGCCCCGCTCGGCGACGGCCTCGGTGCAGAACGAGGCGACGCCCGACATCAGCACCTGGCCGGACTGTGACGCGGTGATCCGCCGGGCGGAGAAGTTCCGGCCCTCCTGCAGGTCGAGGACCTCGAAGTCCACCGGGTGACGCGCGTCGCCGGCCCGCAGGAAATAGCCGTGCAGGCTGTGCGGGGTCCGCCCGGACACCGTGCGGCCGGCCGCGATCAGGCCCTGGGCGGCGATGTGGCCACCGAGGATGTGGTGAAACGGCGCCGGGAACTGCTCGCCGACGAATGCCGCGGTCACCCCGGCCGGGGCCGGCACCGCGGTCAGGTCCAGGGCGTCGAGCACCCGCGGCAGCGTCGAGGCCGACGGGCTCGAGGGCGATGGCGGCGAAGTATCGGTCATGGTGCCTGGCATCATGCCGCACCGCCGGCGGCCCCACCGAAACGGCTGGTCACCCCGCAGAGTGAACAAATTGTGAAAAGTGTTCACAAAATCGTTGACTCTGCCCGGCGCACCGGGTTCTATGGGGTGGTGAGCTACGACACGATCATCAAGAACGGCCGCTGGTTCGACGGGACCGGTGCCCCCTCGGCGGTCCGCAACATCGGCATTCGCGCCGGACACGTCGTCGCGGTCGACACCGAGGACCTCGACGCCACCGGCTGCCCGGAGGTGATCGACGCGTCCGGCCGCTGGGTGCTGCCCGGCATGATCGACATCCATACCCACTACGACGTCGAGGTGCTGGAGGGCCCCGGGCTGCCCGAGTCGCTGCGTCACGGTGTCACCACCGTCATGCTGGGCTCCTGCTCGCTGTCGACGATCCACGTCGACGGCACCGACGCCGGGGACCTGTTCGGCCGGGTGGAGGCCATCCCCCGCGAGCACGTCATCGCCGCCGTCGACCGCAACAAGAACTGGTCGAGCGCCGCGGGTTACGCCGACGCGCTGCAGGCCCTGCCGCTGGGGCCGAACGTGGCCGCGTTCATCGGGCATTCGGACATGCGGGCCGCCGCGATGGGCCTGGACCGCGCCACCCGCAAGGACGTCCGGCCCACCCGCGCCGAGCAGGCCCGGATGGAGTCCTGGCTGACCGACGCGCTGGACGCCGGGTTCGTCGGGATGTCCTCCCAGCAACTGCTGTTCGACAAGCTCGACGGCGAGGTGTGCCGGTCCCGGACGCTGCCGTCGACCTACGCCAAGGCGCGCGAGCTGCGCCGGCTCAAGTCGCTGCTGCGCGCCCGCGGGCGGATCCTGCAGTCCGGCCCCGACATCAACAACCCGCTGAACCTGGTATCGCAGCTGGCCCAGTCGATCGGGCTGCTGCGCCCCAAGCTCAAGACCAGCCTGCTCTCGGCCGCCGACGTCAAGGCCAATCCGTACGCGGTGTCGCTGATGGGCCCGTCGGCCCGGGCGGTCTCGCGGCTCGGCGGCGACTTCCGCTGGCAGCATCTGCCGGTCCCGTTCGAGGTGTACGCCGACGGCATCGACCTGGTCATCTTCGAGGAGTTCGGGTCCGGTGCGGCCGCGCTGCACCTGTCCGACGAGCTGGAGCGCGACGAGATGATCCGCGACGTGGACTACCGGCGCCGGTTCCGCAAGGACTACGAGAACAAGTTCGGCGTGCGGGTGTGGCACCGCGACTTCTTCGACGCCGAGATCGTGGACTGCCCCGACCCCGCGGTGATCGGCAAGTCGTTCGGTCAGGTCGGCCTCGATCGCGGCGGCCTGCACCCGGTCGACGCGTTCCTGGACCTGGTGCTCGAGCACGGCCGCGAGCTGCGCTGGCGCACCACCATCTCCAACCACCGGCCCGAGATCCTCAAGAAGATGGCCGTCGAACCCGGCATTCAGATGGGCTTCTCCGACGCCGGGGCGCACCTGCGCAACATGGCCTTCTACAACAGCGGGCTGCGCCTGCTGCGCCACGTCCGCGACGCCGAGCGGGCCGGCAAGGGCTTCATGACGATCGAGCACGCCGTGCACCGGATGACCGGCGAGCTGGCCGACTGGTACGGCCTGGACGCCGGGCACCTGCGGGTCGGCGACCGCGCCGACCTGGTGATCATCGACCCGGAGGCCCTCGACGACCGGCTGGACGCCTACGCCGAGGAGACCGTGGACGCCTACGGCGGGCTGTCCCGGATGGTCAACCGCAACGACGACGCCGTCGCCGCGGTCTTCGTCGCCGGTCGCGCCGTGGTGCGCGACGGCGTGCCGACCGAACTGGTCGGCACCGAACGCACCGGGGCTTTCCTGCGCCACGGCCGACTCGCCCCGGCCACCGAAACGAAGGGCGGGCTGGCCGATGTCGGTTGAGCACAACGATCCCAAGGCCGTCGTCACCGGCATGTGGCAGGCGCTGTCGGACCGGGACTGGCAGGCCCTGGCCGGCTTCCTGGCCGACGACTGCATCTACCTGGACGTGCCGGTCGGCCCGGCCGCCGCCGCGCGCGGACCCGAGGACATCATCAAACGGCTCAAGATCGGCCTGGAACCGCTGGCCGGCTACGCCAACTTCCCCGGCCTGATGCTGCACGACGGCGCCGACGTGATGTACGAGCATCACGAGGAATGGCAGTGGGCCAGCGGCGAATCCGCGCTGCTGAAGTTCGTCTCGGTGCACCAGGTCCGGGACGGCAAGGTCACCCTGTGGAAGGACTACTGGGACATGGGCGCACTGAGCAACCACGCCCCGCCGAGCTGGCTGGCCGACTTCGCGACCGCCGACATGTCCTGGATCTTCGACGCGACCGGATTGGCCTGAGGAGGCCGCCATGTTCGACCTGACCATCACCGGTGGCACCGTCGTGGACGGCACCGGCGCCGACCGGTACCGCGCCGACATCGGCATCTCCGGCGGCCGGATCACCGAGATCCGCCGCCGCGGCGGTGACGACCCCGGGCTCACCGAGGTGCCCGCCGCGCAGACGATCGACGCCACCGGCCGGTTCGTCACGCCCGGATTCGTCGACGTGCACACCCATTTCGACGGTCAGGTCAGCTGGGACGACACCCTGGAGCCGTCCAGCCTGCACGGGGTGACCACGGTGGTCAGCGGCAACTGCGGTGTCGGGTTCGCCCCGGTCCGCCCGGGCAGCGAGCAGTGGCTGATCGAGCTGATGGAGGGGGTCGAGGACATTCCCGGCTCGGCGCTGGCCGAGGGCATCGACTGGCAGTGGGAATCCTTCCCGCAATACCTGGACGCCATCGAAAAACGCCACCTGGCCGTCGATTACGGCACCCAGATCGCTCACGGCGCGGTGCGCGGCTACGCCATGGGCGAGCGCGGGGCCAACAACGAGGAGGCCACCGCCGAGGACATCGCGGTGATGTCACGCATCGTGCAGGAGGCCATCGAGGCCGGCGCGCTGGGCTTTTCCACCTCGCGCACCGAGGCCCACCGGGCGATGGACGGCCAGGCGGTGCCGGGCACCTACGCCGCCGAGGCGGAGCTCTTCGGCCTCGGCGCGGCGATGGCCGCCGGCGGCCAGGCGGTCTTCGAGGTCGCCCCGCAGGGCACCGCCGGGGAAAGCCCGGAGCAGGCCTGCATGCACGAAATGGACTGGATGGCCAGGCTTTCCGCGGAAATCGACCGGCCGGTGTCGTTCACCTTGATCGAGGCCGCGCACGCGCCGGACCTGTGGCGCCGCCAGCTGGACCGGGCCGGCAAGGCGCACGACGACGGCATCGCGCTGTACGCCCAATTCGCCGCCCGCCCGTTCGGCATGCTGTTCGGCTTCCCCGGCTATCACGCGTTCACCCACCGGCCCAGCTATCGCGCGCTGGCCGCCCGTCATCAGGGCGCCGAGCTGGTGGCCCGGCTGGCCGATCCGGCGGTCAAGGCCGCCATCCTGGCCGACCAGGACCTGCCGCCGCAGCCGGTTCCGTTGTTCGACAGCCTGTTTGCAATGATCCAGCACAGCGTCGACCGGATCTACGCGATCGGCGATCCCCCGGACTACGAGCCGACCCCGGACCGCACCATCGCGGCGATCGCCGCCCGGCGCGGCGAGGATCCGCTGGCCACCATGTACGACATGATGCTGGAGTCCGACGGCGGCGCGATGCTGATGCTGCCGTTTTTCAACTACGCGGCCGGCGATCACAGCTCGATCTACGAGATGATGACGCACCCGGCCGCGGTGTCGGGGCTCTCCGACGCCGGCGCGCACTGCGGGCTGATCTGCGACGCGTCCTATCCGACCTTCCTGCTGACGCACTGGGCCCGGGACCGGCACCGCGGCCCGAAGTTCTCGCTGGAGTACGTGGTGCGCAAGCAGACCATGGACACCGCAACGCTGTTCGGGCTCAGTGACCGCGGGGTCATTGCGCTCGGCAAGAAGGCCGACCTCAACGTCGTCGACATGACGGCGCTGACGCTTGGGGTGCCGCGAATGGTGCATGACCTGCCCGCCGGCGGGCGGCGGCTGGTCCAGGGCGCCTCGGGCTACGACGCCACCGTGGTCAGCGGTGTGGTGACTCGCCGGCACGGCGCCGACACCGGGGACCGCCCGGGCCGGCTGATTCGGGGCGTGCGGTAGCGCTGAGCGCACGCCCCGGGGCCGGCGGCTACTGCGGCGGCCGCGAGACGCACTGGGCGGAGTAGAGCTCCTCGCCCAGCTTGTCCATCAGTTCCAGCTGGGTTTCCAGGTAGTCGATGTGCTGTTCCTCGTCGGCGACGATTTCTTCGAGCAGCTTCGCGCTGGTGCTGTCCTGCTTCTCCCGGCACATGATGATGCCGGGCCGCAACCGCTGCACCACCTCGTACTCGATGGCCAGGTCGGCCTCGAACTGCTCACGCAGGGTCTGCCCGATCCGCAGCGAGCCGATCCGCTGGTAGTTGGGCAGCCCGTCGAGCAGCAGGATCCGATCGGTCACCGCCTCGGCGTGCCGCATCTCGTCGAACGATTCGGCGCGGGTGTGCGCGGCCAGCTCGGTGAAGCCCCAGTTGTCCTGCATCTTCGAGTGCAGGAAGTACTGGTTGATCGCGGTGAGTTCGCTGGTCAGCTGCTCGTTGAGCAGCTTGAGGACCTCGGGATCGCCTTGCATGCTTCCTCCAGGTGTCTTGACTGTTCGCAGCAGCGAGCGCCACCGGGGCTGTGGCGCGGTCGCCGTGGTCACCAATCTAGCCGTAAATTGGCCCGTTGGCCTGCCGAAATGCCCACGACATCGAACATAGGTACGCCTTAGTTAGGGCGGTCTGGGCTTCATCAGCAAACCCCGGACACGGGAATTAGGCGGGCCTAACACCTATCGGCTCAGTTAGGTTAGACTCAGCTTAAGTCGATCGGCGAGAGGGGGTGACCCGCAGTGTTCGTCTGCCTGTGCACCGGTGCCACCAGCCATGTCATCACCGACGCGGTGGCCAACGGCGCATGCACCTCCAAGCAGGTCGCGGAGGCCTGCGGCGCGGGCACCGACTGCGGGCGCTGCCGGCACACCGTGCGGGGCATCATCGAGTCCTACTACCGCGAACACGACCTGGCGCACGCCCGGCCGACCGCGGCCGCCGTCTGACACAGCCCGTCGCTCAGTCCTTCTGGTTGAAGGCCGTCAGCGCGGCGGCATTGTCCGCCGAGCCCAGCAGGGTGGCGAAGAATCCGTTCTCCCGGGCCCGGGCCTCGGCAACGGCCTGCTCGGCCGGTGCGGTCATGGTCGCCTTGACCGCCATCAGGCTGGCGATCGACCGCGACGCCAGTACCTCGGCGTGCGCGCGAGCCTGCGCTAACAGCTCCTGCGGCGGACAGACCTTCCACACCAAGCCCATCCGCAGCGCCTCCTCCGCGCCGATCCACTCCGAGGACATCAGCAGCCAGGCCGCGTTCTGCCGGCCGATCAACTGCGGCAGCAGGAACGACGAGGCCGCCTCCGGGGCCACCCCGAGGCTGGTGAACGGGCACTTGAGCCGGGCATCGGTGGACATGAACGCCAGATCGGCAAAGCCGAGCACGGTGGTGCCGATGCCCAGACCGAGCCCGTTGACCGCGCAGATCAACGGTTTCGGGAAGGCCGCCAGCGCATCGACCAGGCCATTGAAGCCGAACTCCCCCGCGACGAAGTCCGGGTCGGTCGCCATCGCCTGCAGATCACCGAGGTCGGTACCGGCGGAGAACGCCCGGCCCGCGCCGGTCAACAGCACCACCGCGACCTCCGGGTCCGCCGCGGCCTCCCGCAGCGCGATCGTCGTCGCGTCATAGAGCGCCTCGTTGAACGCGTTGAGTGCCTCGGGCCGGTTCAGGGTGATGGTGCGAACGCGGTTCTCGTCGGTGATGTCCAGCATGCCCGCACGCTACCGGTGAAACGGCGACCGCAGCACATAGCGACTGGTCGGCACCGTGTCGATGTTCTGATTGGCGCCGAACGCCGAGGTGCTGGCCACCATCTTGCCCAGCCGGTCGTTCAGGTCGGCCTCGTCGGCCGCCCCGAAGAACGCCATCAGATCACCGACCGCCTCGATCGGGAACAGCTCCTCGACAATGGCGGCCAGCTCCGGGGCCTGCGGGGTCAGCGGGCGGACCACCGCGTTCTGCACGTAGCCGAAGGTGGCCTGGGTGTCGATCGCGACCTGGGTGTGGCCCAGCTGCCAGCGCCGCCGCCACTCCTCGACCGGCAGCTCGGCGGGCCGGCGCAGCAGCGCCACATTGCACAGCCCGGGCGTGCGTTCGCCGAGCGGCTGCGGCGGCGGCAGCGGCGCCGACTCGGTCACCAAGTACCCCGCCACCGACTCCGATTCGCCGGCCAGCACCTCGATGGCCGCCTGGACCGCGGGACCGAAATGCTGCTGCGTCCACAGGTTGACCACGGCCTGCACCGGCGGATCCAGCGTCGTCAGGGTCATCAGCGACCCGCGCACGGCCGCGTCCCGGACCCCGATGCTCACCCCGGCCAGGTCCAGCTCCAGCAGCTGCGCGGCCACCGGGCCGCGGATCCGGTCACACCAGGCATCGTCGCCGACGGCGCCCGAACCCCGCAGCAGCAGCACCACCTTCTCCATCCGGTCACCGTATCGGCCGGGACTTCGGCCCCGGCGCCGGGCCGGCGGGTCATAATGGCCAGATGAGCAAGGGCCGGGCGGGGTGGCTGTCCTGGCCGTATGCCAGCGAGGTTGGTGCGGTGCTGCTGGCGACCCTGGCGGCGGTCGCCGTCGCGCTGCAGATCGGGCCCCCCGGTTCGGCACTGGCCGCCGGGGCCAGCGCCGCGATCGTCGGCGCCACCGCGCTCAAGGATTCGCCGCAGGGCCGGTGGCGGCTGACCGCGGCGGCCTCACTCGCGATGGGCGGGGCGGTGCTGCTGGGCTGGCTGGCCTCCCCCCACAGTGTGGTTTTCGTGCTGGTGGCCGGCCTGTGGTCGCTGTGCAGCGGGATGGCCTGGGCGCTGGGCAGCAACGTCGGGCTGGTGTCGGCCGCGACGACCGCGCTGCTGGTCGCGAGCCCGACCTGGGGCTCCCCGCTGGATGCGCTGATCGCCGCCGCGCTGGCGTTCTGCGCGGGCATGCTGCAGACCGTGATCGTGGTGATCACCCCGCGCCCGCAGCGCCAGCAGCGCAGCGATGCGCTGGCCGACGGCTACCGACTGGTCGTCGCCGACGCCCGGCGGCTGGCCGCCGACCCCGGCGCGGAACTCGATCACGGGCCGCTGATCGCGCTGCGGCAGAAGTTCACCCTCACCGAACATCAGCTCCGGCGCCGGCCGCTGGCATTCCGTGGCCTGTACGCCATCCCCGAGCGGATCGGTATGACCCTCAACGCGCTGCGGCCGGTCGCCGACACCCCGGCCGGCGGCGCAACGCTGCGGGCGGCCGCCAACGTCCTGGAGACCATCGCCGAGGATCCGCCCGGCGCCCGGGAGGAGGCCCGGGCCGCCCTCGGCAGCCTGGACAGCGCCATCGACGAGTTGCCCGGCCCGGCCGGGCCGACCGGCCGCCGGCTGCGCCGGCAGGTCATCGAGGCCGCTGCCCTGCACTTCACCGGCAGCCACCGGCCGCGGCCGGAGATCCGGGAGGTGGTGCGCGCCCAGCTGAACCTGGCCTCCCCCATCCTGCGGCACGGACTGCGACTGGTGGCCGCGGTCACCGCGGCCACCGCGGCGGCCCGGATCACCGGGGTGCACGACGGCTACTGGATCGCGGTGACGGTGCTGCTGGTGCTGCGCCCGGAGACCGCGCACACCTACACCCGCTGCACGACCCGGCTGGCCGGGGTGCTCGGCGGGATGCTCCTGGGCACCGGTATCACGCTGCTGATCCACCCGACCGGCATCATCGCCGGGATCCTTGCGGTGGCCTTCGTCGCGGTGGCCTACGCGGTGGCCGGGATCGGCTATGTGCCGCTGACGGCGGCGGTGGCCACCGCCATAGTGTTCCTGGTCGACATCGACGGGGCGGCGCCCACCCTCTCGCTCGGCACCCGGATCGTGGCGGTGCTGGTGGGCGGCGTGCTGGCCATCGCCAGCCACGTCTTGCTGCCGGATCGGGCGCAGGTCCGGCTGCAACAGCGCTCGGCGGAGCTGCTCAAGGCCGAAATCGACTATGTGGCAACGGTGATCCGCGCGTTCGCCCATCACCTCGATGATCGCGAGACGGTGCTGTCGGCGGTGTGGACCCGGGCGGTGCGGGCCCGGTCGGCGTTCGAGGCCGCCGGCGGCGGCATCCGCGCCGACACCCCGGAGATGCGGCACTGGCTGAGCGCCTACCGGGCCGCGCTGAACACCCTGACCAGCACCGGTGCGACGCTGGAGGCGCAGCTGCCGACGGTGCGGACCGAGAACCTGGACCTGCGCTTCGTGGTCGCCGTCGACGACTACGTCGACGCGCTGCGCGGCGAGACCCCGACCGCCGGGCAGCCGTGGCGGGTCGACGCCCGGCATCTGGCCGAGGCGGACGCGCAGATGCGCGAGTGCGCGACCTACCTGGACCGGCAGGAATCCGCGCAGCGGGTGCTACTCGGCGAGCTCGAGGCCATCACCCGGGTCCTGCTCGCCGTCGCCCAGACCGGCTCCTGACCCGTCCTCCTCGGCCCCCGGTTCGTCCGCGGTGGGGCTGTCCTCGATCTGCACCGGCTTGCGTTCGATCAGATCGCGAACCCCGGTGGGGCCCAACCGTTCCCGGAATGCCTGCACGGTGTAGCCGACCAGCACCCCGTCGGTGCGGGCCCGCACCGACGCCGACCGCGGCAGGCCGAACAGCGGACCGATCTCGCCGAAGTACTCCCCCGGCCCGGCCGTCGAAATCCGTTCGCTATCACCGTCGCCCAGCTCCCGGATGATCTCGAAGTCACCCTCGCTGACCACGTAGATCAAATCGCCCATGGTGCCCTGCTCGAACACCACCTCACCGGCGCTGACCTTGCGCAACTCCGGGTCGCGGTCCACCGTCGCCAGCGCGGGGACCAACTCGATCACCTGGTCGGCCAGCGGCAGGATCCGGCTGTCGTGGGTGGCCACCACCACGACCCGCTCTCCGGAGGCCAGTTCGCGGATCAACCGCAGCACCTCCTCGACCTGGATGAAGTCCAGGTGCGCGGTCGGCTCGTCGGCCAGGATCAACGGCGGATCCAGCGCGATGGCGCGCGCGACGGCCACCCGCTGCTGCTGGCCGCCGCTGAGGTCGCCGGGCTTGTGGTGCTCGCGTTCGGCCAGCCCAACCCGGTCGAGCAGTTCGGCGGCGCGCTTGCGGGCCGCACGGCGGGTCAGCCCGGATGCGCGCAGCGGCACCATCACGTTCTCCAGCGCGGACAGGCTCGGTACCAGGTTGAACGCCTGGAATACGATCCCGACCGTGTTGCGCCGGTACCGGGTCAGGTCCTTGGCGCCCAGCGTGGTGATGTCGATGCCGTCGAATTCGATGTGGCCCGAGGTCGGCTCCAGGATCCCGCCCAGGCAGGACAGCAGCGTGGTCTTCCCGCAGCCACTGGGCCCCAACAGAATTGCCAGCGATCCGGCCGGCACCTTGAGGTTCAGCCCGTCGAGCGGACGGATCTTCTCCCCGGCGCTGGGGTACTCCACCACCAGATCGGTGATTGTCAGGTCTCCCACCTCAGGGCCCTCCGAACGCAATGGCCGGGTCGACGGCGACCGCGCGGCGCAGGCCGGCGATGCTCGCGACCAGCCCGATGCTGACCGCGACGATCGGCAGCAACAGCAAGGCGCCGAGCGGGACATCGACCCGCATCGGGAACATCGGCCCCAGTACCAGCGAGAGCAGCACCCCGAACACCGCCGAGACGATCGCGATGATGATCGCCTGCAGCGCCAGGCCGGCCAGCACCGAACGGGTCTGCACCCCGACCGCCTTGAACACCGCGAAGTCCCGGTTGCGCTCCAGCGCCGACATGTAGATCACCGAGCCCACGATCAGCGCGGCCACCACCCACAGCAGCAGCGCCATGATCGAGATCGCATCGACGGCGACCTTCAGCGGGCGCATCATGTCGTCGACGGCGCCCTGGCGGTCCACCGCGCGGAAGCCCGGCAGCAGCTCCTGCGGGTCGCCGCGAATTCCGATCGAGGAGATCACCGGCTTGTCGCCGTACACCAGCCGCTGCGCACCCTCCGGGGTCAGAAACAGGTTGGGCTGCTTGGCCAGCACGGTGGAGTTCTCCACGATGCCCACCACCTCGATGGTGTACGAACCGATCTGCAGGGTGTCACCGATCTTGCGGCCCAGCGTCGAGGAGACCGAGACCTCGTTCTGGTTCTCCGGCGGTCGGCCTTCGGTCATCTCCGGCATTCCGGGCCCCTGGGTCGGCGCGCCGAACATGTTCATCGTCTTGGCGACGCCGTTGTCCATCGCGGTGGTGCCCGCGTACACCAGCGGGGCCGAGGCGTGCACACCCGGCAGGTGCCGGAACCGGATCAGTTCGGCCTCGGCGAACGGCGATGAGCCCAGGAACGGGCCGACGGTGCCGTCCTGGATCACGAAGTAGTCGACCCCGAAGGAGTTGACGGTGTTGCTGGCCTCGACCCGAAATCCGTTGGCCAGACCGGTCAGCACCAGGGTCATCGCGAACACGAACGCCGTTCCGATCACCGCGATGATGAATCTGCGCTTGCGCCATTGCAGATCGCGCAGGGCGGCGATCAGCATCGGGGGAACCCGGCACACCAAAGATCCACGGGACTGAACCTATCCGGCGCGGCGACTTCCTACCGGGTTTTGCCGTCGGCAACCATCTCGGGGCCGGTGACTAGACTGCCCGCCATGACCGAGCCGGATTGGGTGGCACACGCGATCTGGTGGCAGGTGTATCCGCTGGGCTTCGTCGGGGCCTACCCGTCCGAGCAGCCGCCGGGGCCCGCCGCGCACCAACTGGCCCGGGTGACCGCCTGGCTCGACCACGCCCAGGCGCTGGGGGCCTCCGGCATCGCGCTCGGCCCGATCTTCGCCTCCCGCAGCCACGGCTACGACACCACCGACCATTTCCGCATCGATCCGCGCCTGGGCACCGACGACGACCTCGACGCGCTGGTCGCCGCCGCCCGGGAGCGCGGCCTGCGGGTGCTGCTGGACGGGGTGTTCAACCACGTCGGCACCGAGTTCCCGCGGTACCGGGCGGCCCGCGAGGGTGACGCCGCGGCGCGCGACTGGTTCCTCGGCGGGCCCGACGAGTTCGGCACCTTCGAGGGCCACGGCGACCTGATCACCCTCAACCACGCCAACCCGGCGGTCGCCGACTACGTCACCGAGGTGATGACGCACTGGCTCGACCGCGGCGTGCACGGCTGGCGACTGGACGCGGCGTACGCGGTACCGCCGCGGTTCTGGACCGCGGTGCTGCCCCGGGTGCGTGCCGCGCACCCCGAGGCGTGGATCGTCGGCGAGGTGATCCACGGTGACTACGCCGGCCTGGTCAGCGCGGCCGGCTTCGACGCGGTCACCCAGTACGAGCTGTGGAAGGCGATCTGGAGCTCGCTGAACGACGGCAACTTCCACGAACTCGACTGGGCCCTGCGACGCCACGACGAGTTCCTGGATTCGTTTGTGCCGCAAACCTTCATCGGCAATCACGACGTCACCCGCATCGCCAGCCGGCTGACCGAACCCGAGCACGTGGCGCTGGCGCTGGTGTTGCTGCTGACCGTCGGCGGGGTGCCAACCATCTACGCCGGCGACGAATTCGCCTTCCGCGGCATCAAGGAGGACCGGTTCGGCGGCGACGACGCCGTGCGCCCCGAGTTCGGCGCTCCGCCATTGCCGGTGGACGAGGCAGGCCGGCAGATGTTTGCGCTGCACCAGTTCCTGATCGGGCTGCGGCGCAGGCATCCGTGGCTGCACACCGCCCGCACCGAGGCACTGCGGCTGGACAACCGCCGCTACCTGTACCGCGTCCACCGCGGGGACGACGAACTGTTCGTCGCGCTGAACATCGACGACGGGCCGGTCGGCTTCGGGCTGCCCCGCCCGGCCCGGATCCTGGCCGGTGGCGGCGCCCCGCCGCCGCAGGTCGGCACCGAGTTCACCGTGCCCGCGCCCGGCTGGCTGATCCTGGAGCCGGCCTGAGGACCCGGTGAGCCGAGCGGTTCAGCCGGCGTCGCGCTGCGCCCCCGGACCCCACTGGCCGTCGATCAGCGCCGGCATGGCGATCGCGGCCAGCCGGTCGGCGTCGGCGCGCCGGCGTTTGACCCGCAGCCGGGAGTCCAGCGGGCCCACGGCGATTTCCTCGCAGGTCAGCAGGTGCACGTCGGCGGCTGCGGCCAGCGCGCGCACGGCCGCCATCCGCCGGCCGGCCTCGGTCACCGCCGCGGCCAGCCGGGTCAGGTCGGCCAGCGTCAGCTGCCAGCATTTCTCCCGGCCGGCCCGCGCGGTGTCCAGCAGTCGCCGGGTCAGCGCCGGCGGCTGCCCGGCGCCCGGGGTTTCCAGGGTGCCCGCGGGCGCGTCCGGCAGCCCGGCCAGGTCCAGTCGCATCGCCGCGCCGGCCAGCCGCAGGCTCCAGGCCAGCGGGGCCCGGCGCTCGGCGACCGGGCCGAGGGTGTCCTCGATCAGCAGCCCGAGCGTCGTCGTCGTCCAGCCCTGCCGAATCCGGTTGCCCAGCAACCGGATCCGCACGCTCAGCGCGGCGTCGGACAGCTCGCCGACCGCGGTGTCGATTCCGGCGTCGGTGGCCACGTCCAGGGTCAGCGCGTCGCATTCGGCGCCGTAGCGCCCGGCCAGCGTCAGCAGTCGGGGGTGCGTCGCGGCGCGGTGCACACCCAGTTCGCCGACCGCGGTCGCGACCGACTGGCCGGCGTAGAACCGGTGCCCGAACACCGCGGTGGCCCGGTGGGTCCATTCCTCACCGAGCCCGGCGGGCAGTCCCAGTGCCGCGGCCACCGCGCGCTGGGCGCACCCCAGCCCGCCGGCGTGCAGGTCCAGCGACAGCGGCGACAGCGGCCCGGCGGGTCGGTCGTCCGGGCCGGCCGCGGGGGGCGCGACGAAGACCGGGAACCGCGCATCGATGCGGTCGTCGAGTTCGCCGGCCTGGCCGATCGGCGCGGCGTCGATCAGGTCGGTGCCGGGGACCTCGACGGTGATCCGCGGCGGTGCCGCGCCGCCCGGGTGCAGCCGCCGCCCGCAGCCGCGGGCGGTGTCGATCACCGCCGCCAGCCCGGTCCACCCGCAGCTGAACTCCCAATCACGTTGCAGCGGAAGGAGTTTGTAGCCGGGATCGGGGTCCGTCCAGGGGCTTCGGCGACGCAGCGGAAGGCTGGCGCCGGCCAACCAGCGCCGGGCCGCGGCCACCGAAACCGGTTCGGCGATGGCCAGGTCGACGGTTCCGGTGCGGTGCGAGCCGACCGCGCGGGACAGGAATCGCAGCAGGTCGTCGACGTGCAGCAGCCGCATCGACTCGGGCCCGCCGCGGCGGCGCAGCGTGTGCACCGTGCGGGCCACCATCGGGATCGGTTCCCGGCCCAGCAGCGGCGCGACCCGGATGACCAGGCTCGGGGCCCAGCTCGAGGTCACCAACTGCTCCGGGTAGCGGTAGATGTCCGGGTCGCCGGCGGCAGGCACCACGAACAGCAGTCGGGAGCCGGACCGCCCGGCGGCGTCACTGACCGCCAGCACGCCGGAGGGCCCCGCGGCGTCGGGCTCCCCCGGCTCGACCGGAGCCAGGTGCACGATGGCGTCGGCCTCATCGGCGAGATCCTGCAGCACCGGCCCGGTCAGCGGACCACGGTGCAGCCGGACCCGCGCGTCCAGCATCGGATGGCCGGCCTCGGAGATCCCGGTGACGTCGTGACCGGCGGCGATCAGGTGCCGCGCGGCGGCCCGGCCGAGCCCGCTGCCCGCGCCGGTGAGCAATATCCGCATAACACCCCCGATCCGTGCCGCACTCGAGAATAGGAGCGTCGCCGCGGTTGCGGCACCGATTTCGCCGGTCCGGCCGACCCGGCGGCTAGCCCAGCTCGGCGGTCCCGTCCGGACGCACCTCGATGGCGGCGCCGGCGAGGTCCTCGGTGGTCGAGGCGGCGGCCTGGGCGGGGTCGTGGACGACCGCGATGGCCCGGCGTCCGTCACCGGTGTCCACCGTGGCGAACACCTTCTCCGGGGTGCCGTCGCGCCCGACCGGCGTGGTCCAGGTCTCCACCCGGCCGGTGCCGGCGAAGTCCGGGGCCGCGGTCCGGGTCGGCTCGCGGTCGACCTCGTCCTGCACGTCGGCCCAGCGGAATCCGTCCGGCGGCGGTTCGGTGCCGTAGACGCCGAACGCGTGCTTGGTCAGGTAACCGCCATTGGCGGTGATCAACCCGCGGGCACCGGCCCCGGCGGCCAGCCGCTCGGCCATCGTCGCAATGGAGTGCATCACGTAGTTGTTCCACGGCCCGCCGGCGAAGGTCAGCCCGCCGGTCACCGTCAGCGGCCGGGCGTCGTCGTCGACGGCCAGGCCCAGTTCGGCCGCGGCGATCTGGACCGCCGACGGGAAGCAGGAGTAGACGTCGACCAGATCGATGTCGTCGACGCCCAGTCCGGCCAGCGCCAGCGCCCGTTCCCCGGCAATCCGGATTGCCGGGGAACGGTCAAAGGCGGCGCGCTCGGCGATGTCGTAGGTGTCGTGGGCATCGGTGCCCGACCAGGGGAATACCCAGGTGTCCCGCGGGATGCCCAGCTCACCGGCGCGCCGCACCGAGGTCAGCACCAGCGCCGCGCCCTGGTCGACCATGTTGTTGGAGTTCATCAGCTTGGTGTAGGGCCAGCTGATCATCCGATTGTCCGGGCCGTCCCGCCAGATCTCCTCGGCGCCGACCGCACGGCGATTCCAGGCGTGCGGGTTGTGCTGCGCGACGGCGTTGAAGCGCTGCCACAGGCCGCCGAGCCGGGCCCGGTGCTGCTCGGGAGCCGTGCCCGCGGTCACCCGGATTGCCTGCTCGAACAGCGGGTAGACATGCGAGGGCAGCAGCAGGTGCACCCGCAACTGGGCCGGGCCGGCCAGTTCGGCACCCTCGGCGACCACCTCGGCCTGCGGCACCGCCTCGTCCTGCACGGTCCACGGCGGCTCGGCGCCGGTGGCCTTGAGCCGCTTGTTGGTGCGCCAGGTCTCCCCGCCGGCCAGCAACACCACCTCGGCTCGCCCGGCCAGGATGTCCCGGCAAGCCCGGTTGACCAGGGTCTGCGGCATGTTGCCGCCGACACCGGTGTAGCCGGTGCGGGCCGGTCGCGCGCCGATCTTCTCGGCCAGCAGCAGCCCCGGGTCGCGGTACTTCCAGGACAGCAGGTTCACCACCGCGACGGTGTCGACGGCGGCCAGCACCGCGTCGTCGGCCGCCCGGCGGGCGGCCCGGGCCATCAACTCGACGGGTTCGCCGGGCGCGGTGGCCGGATCGTCGTGCTGATTGATCTGGCCGTAGCCGACCAGGACCGGGGTGCGGGGATCCAGTGTCACCAGCACACAGTAGCCAAACTGCAACTTGTGTCACTTCTGACCAGGTTTGTCCGTGATAAAGATCTCTTGACCTGCACTGACGGTGAAATCCGCTATGATTTTCCGGTGACGACGATCGATTCGAACGCCGCCGTGCCGCTGTCTGACGGCGCGCCGGCCCCGCATCCGTCGTTTCACCATCCGCTGGCCTCGGCGCTGACCGCCCTGCAGCACGCGCACATCTACGTCGACATCGCCGTCGTGGTGGTGGTGCTCGCGCTGACCAATCTGATCGCGCACTTCACCACTCCGTGGGCGAACATCGTGACCGTCCCGGCCGCGGCCGTGGGGCTGCTGATGCTGGTGCGCTCGCGCGGTCTGGGCTGGTCCGAACTCGGGCTCGGCCGCGACTCCTGGCGCTCCGGGATTCTCTACGGGCTCGGCGCCTTCGCCCTGGTCGCAACGGTCGTCGCGATCGGCGCGCTGCTGCCCTGGACCCGGCCGATGTTCCTGAACGACCACTACGCGACGCTCTCGGGCGCGCTGATCGCCTCCATGCTGATCATCCCGCTGCAGACCGTCATCCCCGAGGAACTGGCCTTTCGCGGCGTGCTGCACGGCGCGCTGGCCCGGGCCTGGGGCTTCCGCGGCGTGCTGGCCGTCGGATCGCTGCTGTTCGGCTTCTGGCACATCGCCAGCTCACTGGGCCTGACCGCCGGCAATATCGGGTTCAGCCGAATCCTCGGCGGCGGGTTGTTCGGTGTGCTGGCCGGCATCGTCGGGGCCGTCATCGCGACCGCCGCCGCCGGTTTCGTCTTCACCTGGCTGCGCCGCCGCAGCGGCAGCCTGCTCGCGCCGATCGCGCTGCACTGGTCGCTCAACGGCATCGGTGCGCTGGCCGCCGCGCTGGTCTGGCACGCCTCCAGCTAGCCGCTCGACGCCAACCCGCTCGACGCCAACCCGCTCGACGCCGCTGCGTTGATCAGCACCGCCGCCCCGGCGATCCGCCCCGCCGCCAGATCGGTCAGCGCCTCGTCGGCCCGCGACATCGGATACTCCGGCGTGCTGACCTGCATCCGGTGCTCGCCGGCGAACCGCAGGAACGCCCGGGCGTCGGCGCGGGTGTTCGAGGTGACCGACCGGATCTGGCGCTCCTGAAACAGGTGCCGCTGATAGTTCAGCGCCGGAATGTCGGAGAGGTGGATACCCGCGATCGACAGTGTGCCGCCCCGGTCGAGCGCTTCGGCGGCCGGCAGCA
This sequence comes from Mycolicibacterium fallax, assembly GCF_010726955.1. Taxonomy (NCBI): domain Bacteria; kingdom Bacillati; phylum Actinomycetota; class Actinomycetes; order Mycobacteriales; family Mycobacteriaceae; genus Mycobacterium; species Mycolicibacterium fallax. The sequence continues at coordinate 877,877 of NZ_AP022603.1, read as the reverse complement.
CCAGCTCACCGACCGGGGCGAACAGGATCGCGGCGTCCAGCGGCACCGGCGGCCGGTCGGCCGATCCCTGCACCGAGGTCACCCCCAGGCCCAGCGCGAGTTCCCGGGCCGCCGCGCCGCGGGTCATCACGTGCACCTCGGCGCCGCGGGCCAGCGCGACCTGCGCGGTCAGGTGCGCGCTGCCGCCGAAGCCGTAGAGACCCAGCCGGCCGCCCTCGGGCAGCTCGGCCCGGGCCAGCGCCCGGTAGCCGATGATGCCCGCGCACAACAGCGGCGCCAGCTCGGCGTCGGTGTACCCGGCCGGCAGCGGATGGGCGAACGCGGCGGGCACCGTGGTGTAGTCGGCGTACCCGCCGTCGGCGTCCCAACCCGTGTAGCGGGAGTCCGGGCACAGGTTCTCCGCGCCGCGGCGGCAATAGCGGCAGGTCCCGCAGGTGTGCCGCAACCAGGCGATGCCGACCCGGTCCCCGACCGCGAACTCCCCCGCGGCGCCGGGCCCGCAGTCGAGGACCTCACCGACCACCTCGTGGCCGGGGATCACGTTTTGGCGGTGTACCGGCAGGTCCCCCTCGCCGACGTGCAGGTCGGTGCGGCACACCCCGCAGGCCCGCACCGCGACCAGCAGTTCGCCGGGACCCGGCCGCGGCACGGGTACCCGCCGTCGTTCCAGCGGGTGGGTGCGCATCGGTCCCGGCCGCACCACCTGCCAGGCGTTCATCTCGGCGGCTGCCACCCTGTCATTGTCACCCCGCGGCCCGGTCCGCGTCGCCGACCGGAAGTGACCAATGCCACCGCCGAAAGGGTCCTTTGCGCGTCCACCGGCGGCCCGTTCGATGCGAGGGTGTCGAGTATGACCCTCGAGCTGCCCGACGAGGACACCGTTCACGCCGCCCTGTCGCTGGCGGTTCGGGCGCCGTCGATCCACAATTCGCAACCCTGGCGATGGCGGGTCGGCGCCGAATCGGTGCAGCTGTACGCGGACTCCGAGCGACACCTGCCGCACACCGACCCGACGCGCCACGACCTGCTGCTGAGTTGCGGCATCGCGCTGCAGCACCTGACCGTGGGGCTGGCGGCACTGGGCTGGCAGACCCACGTTCATCGGCTGCCCAACCCGTCGGATCCCGACCATCTGGCCAGTGTCGAGATCTGCGGGCGCGGCGGCAGCGAGCAGGACATCGCGCTGGCCGCGGCCATCCCCCGGCGGCGCACCGATCGCCGGATCTACAGCTCCTGGCCGGTGCCCGGCGGCGACATCGCACTGATGGCCTCGCGTGCCGCGCGCCACGGTGTGAGCCTGCGCCGGGTGAAATCCGCGCAGGTCAGTCATGCGCTGACGGTCGCTGCGCGACGGCGCACCGACGACGCCGACTATCTCGCGGAGCTGGCGCAGTGGAGCGGCCGCGCCGGGTTCGAATCCGGGGTCCCGTCGCGCAACATCCCGCCGGTGGACGACGCCGCCGTGTTCCCGGCCAGGATCTTCGCCAATCCCGGCCTGGCGCAGCCCGCCGGGGCCAACACCCGCGCGGACGCCGGCCTGGCGGTGGCGCTGGGCACGGTGGCCGATGACCCGTTGACCGTGCTGCGGGCCGGCGAGGCGACCGGGGTGGTGCTGCTGACCGCGACGGCGCTCGGGCTGGCCAGCTGCCCGCTCACCGATCCGCTGGAGTTGCCGGACACCCGCGAGATGGTCCGGCAGACGGTGCTCGGCGGCGACAGCTACCCGCAGATGCTGCTGCGGATCGGCTGGGCGCCGATCAACGCCGATCCGCTGCCCGCGTCGCCGCGCCGGCCGCTGTCCGAGGTGGTCGAGCGGCTCGACGGCGCCCCGATCTGCTGAACGGCTCCGCTACCGGGTGGCAACCTTCTTGTACACCCAGAGCAGGATGACCGCACCGATCACGCCGCCGATGAAGGAGTGCTCGATCGGCGGCCGGAAGTCGAACTGGTGCGGCGCGAACACCAGGCTGCCCAGCGTGCCGCCGACGTAGCCCCCGGCGATGCCGAGCAGGGCCGTCACGATCCAGCCGAAGCTCTCCTTGCCGGGCACGATCAACCGGGCGATGCCGCCACAGATCAGGCCGAGCAGAATCAACAAGACGATGTCCCAGATCATCGCAATCACCCTTCGTTGTCCTACGGGTATTCCACCGTAGCCCGGCCCGATAAACCTCGGATTGCGATTGCGCCACGGTGCGGTGCCCAGTTCGCAGACAGCAAAACACCCCGGTCCGCAGTGGGACCGGGGTGTGCCGCTCGTCGAATCAGGCCCTGCCGTTCGGCCTGATCTCTTCCTCGCGGAAAAACGCCGCTCGTCGAATCAGGCCCTGCCGTTCGGCCTGATCTCTCCTCGCGGAAAAACGCCGCTCGTCGAATCAGGCCCTGCCGTTCGGCCTGATCTCTCCTCGCGGAAAAACGCCGCTCGTCGAATCAGGCCGGGGGCAGCATGGCCGGGTCCGGGTTCTCCACCGGCACCGGCACGCCGACGCCCGGGTGGCCGGGTGCGCCGGGTGCGGGCGCGTTCGGGTCGACCGGAGCGTTCGGGTCCGCCGGCGGCGGGGGCGGGGGCGCCCAGGGCCGGATCGAATTCGCCAGTGCGTCGGCGGCGACCTTGTCGACCGGGTCCTTGCCGGTGCCCAGCCACACTACGAACCACCGCTCGTTGCGCTGCCCGCGCGGCGCGCTCGCGCCGGCGTCGCCGACCACGCCGGCCCAGATCTGGCCGTCGGGCTTGGTGGTGTCGGTGAACTTCACCTCGTAGTACGACGCACTGCCCTTCATGCCGCCGGCATCCAGCGGGCTGGAGGACTGGTTGATCCGGGTGCCCGGGAAGGGCATGAAGAACTCGCCCATGTCCGAGGCCAGTCGCACGGCGGCCTTGGCGTTGTCCGGCTCGGCGCCGGCGAACAGCTTCAGGTCCAGCCGGCCCAGCAGGATGCTGGTGTCGTTGGCCGGGGGCGGCGCGGGCTGGCCCGGCAGCGGCGGCGGAACTTCCTTGGTCAGCAGCACCTGGCCGTAGTTGAGCCGGCTGGCGTCACCGACCACCCATCCCGGCGGCGGCAGGAAGCTGAACGAGCCCTCCGCATTCTTCACCCGCGCCGGATCATCGAGCGTCGGATCGGCAGGCGGTGCCGGCGGCGCGTTCGGATCGGCCGGCGGGGCCGGCGGCGCATTCGGGTCCGCCGGCGGTGCCGGCGGCGCGTTCGGGTCCGCCGGCGGGGCCGGCGGCGCGTTCGGGTCCGCCGGCGGGGCCGGCGGCGCATTCGGATCGGCCGGCGGAGGCGCCGGGGCCGGTTCGGCGGGCGCCGGAGCGGGCGGGGCTGGCACGGGGTCGGCGTAGGCCACCGATGGGGGCAGCATGAGGCAAACGGCCCCGGCGCCGGCGATCGCGGCCATCGTGACTGACCTGAACCGGCCGGTCCGGCGGGCGTTCATGGGGTCTGGCAAAGACATGCCGTCGAACCTACCGTGTCGCGGGCGTGACGCAAGTGAAGTCGCGCACCGGCGGCTCCGGGGTGTCGCGGGGCCCACCGCGTCGTTGTCCGGCGCCGCCGATCGGCCGAACACGCGCGAACGGTTTCCGTTCTGTAGCTACCGTCCAGTAACATGTATCCGACCGCGTCTCAACCGCCGAGGAGGCCAGCGCGCATGACGACAGAAGTTCTCGTCACCGGTGCCGACACCGACCTGGGCCGCGCCGTCGCGGCCGGTTTCCGCGACGCCGGCCACAACGTGGTGATTTCGGGTGCCCGACGCGACGAGTTGGAGATCGCCGCGAAGGAACTCGACCTGGCCTATGTGGTGTGTGACAGCACCGATCCGGCCAGCCTCGCCGAGGCGCGGACGCGGTTCCCGCACCACCTCGACACCATCGTCAACGTGCCCGCGCCCCGGCAGCCCGCCGGCGACCCGCGCACCTACAGCCTCGCGCAGCGCTCGGCCGCCTGGCACGAGGCCCTCGACGCCACCGTGCTTGCCCCGGTGCTCACCCTGCAGACCATCGGTGATCACCTGCGCTCCGGCGGCGCGATCATCTCCGTCGTCCCCGCGCATGTGCAGGACGGCAGTGTCCCCGCGGCGGTCAAGGCCGCGCTCTCGGATTGGACCGCCGGGCAGGCCGAGCACTTCGGCACCCGCGGGATCACCATCAACGTCGTCGCCGCCGGGCGCACCGTGGAGCCCGGGTACGACGGCCTGTCGGCGCCGCAGCCGACCGTCGCCGCCGAGATCGCCCGGCTGGCGATCTTCCTGAGCAGCCCGTCGGCCCGGCACATCACCGGTCAGACGCTGCACGTCAGCAACGGGGTGCCGGCGCACTTCGGTTGAGCCGGCCCGACCCTGCACCCGCGCGATCGGGCCTTCATCGGGTCGCCGTGACCGGCGGCGGCTAGGGTGAAACGGTCGATCCACAACGCGGTTTCGAGGAGCCTAAAGGTGAGCCATCCCGGCACCACACCATCGGACAAACACAAGGTCGTCATCATCGGCTCGGGCTTCGGTGGCCTGACCGCCGCGCAGAAGCTCAAACGCGCCAATGTCGACATCAAGCTGGTCGCCAAGACCACCCATCACCTGTTCCAGCCGCTGCTGTATCAGGTCGCCACCGGCATCCTGTCCGAGGGCGAGATCGCCCCGCCCACCCGGATCATCCTGCGCAGGCAGCGCAACGCGCAGGTGGTGCTCGGCGAGGTCACCCACGTCGACCTGGCCAATCAGACCGTCGACTCGGTGCTGCTGGGCCACACCTACCGCACCCCGTACGACAGCCTGATCATCGCCGCCGGCGCCGGCCAGTCGTATTTCGGCAACGATCAGTTCGCCGAGTGGGCGCCGGGCATGAAGACCATCGACGACGCGCTGGAGTTGCGCGGACGCATCCTGGGCGCCTTTGAGCAGGCCGAACGGTCGTCGGACCCGGTGCGCCGGGAGAAGCTGCTGACCTTCGTCGTGGTCGGCGCCGGCCCCACCGGGGTGGAGATGGCCGGCCAGATCGCCGAGCTGGCCGAGCACACCCTCAAGGGCGCGTTCCGCCACATCGATCCCGCCCAGGCCCGGGTCATCCTGATCGAAGGCGCCGGGCTGGTGCTGCCCCCGATGGGCGCCAAGCTCGGCGGCAAGGCGCAGCGCCGGCTGGAGAAGATGGGCGTGGAGATCCAGCTCAACGCGATGGTCACCGACGTCGACCGCAACGGCCTGATGGTCAAGTACCAGGACGGGACCACCAAGCGGATCGAGGCCGCGACGAAGGTGTGGTCGGCCGGTGTGGCCGCCAGTCCGCTGGGCGCCGACCTGGCCCGCCAGTCGGACACCGAGATCGACCGGGCCGGCCGGGTCAAGGTGCTGCCCGACCTGACCATCCCCGGGCACCCGAACGTCTGGGTGGTCGGCGACATGGCCTCGGTCGAGGGGGTTCCGGGCCAGGCGCAGGGCGCGATCCAGGGCGGCCGGTACGCGGCGAACCTGATCAAGGCCGAGCTCAAGGGCGCCGATCGGGCCAGCCGGACCCCATTCAAGTACTTCAACAAGGGCTCGATGGCCGCGGTGTCCAAGCACTCGGCGGTCGCCCAGGTCGGCAAGCTGGAATTCGGCGGCTACCTGGCCTGGCTGGCCTGGCTGTTCCTGCACCTGATCTACCTGGTCGGCTTCCAGACCAAGCTGATCACCCTGCTGTCCTGGGCTCGGTCGTTCCTGTCGCCGGGCCGCGGCCAGCTGACCATCACCGAGCAGCAGGCGTACGCCCGCACCCTGATCGATCAGCTCGAAGAGATCGCCGCCGTCGAAGCCGAAAAGGCTGAGAAGGCCGAACAGGCCGACAAAGCCGGTTAGGCGGGTTCGGCCGGCAGGTTCTGCAGCCGGACCTGCCCGCGGGCGACGATGCGGTCGTCGGCGTCGCGGATGGTGACCAGCCACAGTTGTTGGCGACGGCCGCGGTGAATCGGCTCGGAGGCCGCGTACACGGTGCCGGCGGTGATCGCCCGCAGGAAGTCGGTGTTGTTGTTGACCCCGACGACGGTGCCGCCGCCGTGCTCCAGCAGCCAGGAGTAGGCCGACACACTGGCCAGCGATTCGATGATCCCGCAGTACACCCCGCCGTGCACGATGCCGGCCGGCTGCAGCAGCGTCGGCTTGACGCTCAGTTCGGCCTTGCTGCCGTCCGGGGTCACCTCGGTGTAGACCAGGCCGAGTTCGCTGTCGAAGGGCGCCGAGAGCTCGGGCGGCACCGGGGACGAATTGGTTTCCACCCCGTCGTGTCTACACCGTTGCCCGGCCGTGAGCGCACCGGCCCGGCGAAGACAGCGCGCCCGGTGAAGACAGTTGGGGCCCCGCGCCTTTCGGCGCGGGGCCCCAACCTTCGGAGTGGACCGGCGGTCCTGCAGCCCTCAGGACTCCGGCTCGGTCCGTTAGCCTCACCCATTCATTGTAGGCAAGCCTGCCCTAACGTTGCAAGGGGTACCCGGGAAACCGTCCGGCCCCGCACCGGAAGTCCGAATCCGGCCAGGGCATCGAGCACCGCCTGGCCCCGCCGCATGCCGACGGTTTCGCTGAACCCCGCCAGCAGCGGCGCCTGCGTCGCGGCGACCACCACGGCCGTGCCGACGGCGTGCCACATCGCCGCCACGTCGACCGCCGCCGCACTGACCCGGTGCAGTTCGGCGAACAGCGGCGCCAGCGAGCGGTGGCAGCGATGCGCGATCCAGGTCGCCAGCGCGGCCTCGCTCGGCAGCTCCAGCGTCCCGGCGGCCCCGACGTCGGGATCGCCGGGCAGCGTCCGCACGGTCGGGTCGACGACGCCGAGCCAGTCGATGGCCCCCTCGGAGTCGACGTGCACCCACAGGTTCTCCAGTCCGGCGTCCCAGGCCCGGCCCTCCAGCACCACCAGCGCGACCACCCGGCCGATGACGGCGTGCGCCAGGCTGGCCGCGAGCTGCTGCGCGGCGACGGCCGGGTTGCCGATCTCGGCGGCGGTGAGCTCGAACATCTCCGCCAGCCGGCCCCGGGTCAGCGCCTCCTCCAGCGGCCACCAGCGTCGCCGCGACACGTCTCCCATCACCGCGACGCCGTAGACCCGGGGACACTCGGGATACAGCGCGCGCAGGCGTCGCGCCGAATCGTGCAGCGGCAGCTCCTGGTGGATCGCCATCGCGGCGATCAGCGGGTCCTCGATGACGACGGTCATGACACCTCCTGATTAGGATAGGGAAACCTAACCATAGGATCGGCGGAGTGCGACCGACCGGGTGCTGTGATTACCTTCACATCCCCGATCGCTGCCGAAAGTGCGTTGAGCTGCGTTGTTACCGATGACCGCGAGGCCGCGCAGCAGGTGCGAAAACTCGATACGACCGACCGTAGTAATCACGGGTACGCTGTGAAGATCGCGTGGGAGATGAACGAATCATGAGCAGAATGGCCCGATTGGGGGACCTCGAGCAGGCGGTCATGGACCACCTCTGGTCCGCGACCGAACCGCAGACGGTCCGTCAGGTGCACGAGGCTCTGACCGCACAGCGTGAGCTGGCCTACACCACCGTGATGACCGTGCTGCAGCGGCTGGCCCGGAAAAACCTCGTCGTCCAGCACCGGGACGATCGCGCGCATCGCTACGCCCCCTCGCACGGCCGGGACGTGCTGGTCGCCGGTCTGATGGTCGACGCACTGGATCAGGCCGCCGACACCGGCAGCAGGCAGGCCGCCCTGATGCACTTCGTCGAACGCGTCGGTATCGACGAGGCCGACACCCTGCGCCGCGCCCTGGCCGAACTGGAGGCCAAACACGGCACCACGAGGTCGGCTGGCGAAGTCGCCACCGGCTGAGGGAGACTATGCGGCGTGTCCGCCCTGGCCTTCGCCCTCCTCGCCGTGCTGCTGGCGGGGCCGGTGCCTGCGCTGCTGGCCCGGGCCAGTTGGCCGCTGCGGGCGCCGCGCGCCGCAGTGGTGCTCTGGCAGTCGATCGCCATCGCCGCCGTGCTGTCGGCGTTCAGCGCCGGCCTGGCCATCGCCTCCGCGCTGTACCTGCCCGGCCCGGACGGGCTGCCGGGCCGTGACCTGCTCGACGCGCTGAACCGGCTCGGCTGGGCGTCCTGGCTGCTGCACGTCGGCGCCCTTGGCCTGACCCTGCTGGTCGGCGCGCGGCTGGCCGTCGCCGTCGTGCGGGTCGCCATCGGCACCCGGCGCCGCCGCGCCCGGCACCGGATGCTGGTCGATCTGCTCGGGGTCAGCCGCGGCGGCCTGCGCATCCTGGACGTGCACCAACCGCTGGCCTACTGCCTGCCCGGCGTGCGCAGCCGGGTGGTGGTCTCCGAGGGCACCCTGGCCACCCTCAACGACTCGGAGATGGCCGCGATCCTCAGCCACGAACGCGCCCACCTGCGCGCCCGCCACGACCTGGTGCTCGAGGCATTCACCGCGGTGCACGCCGCGTTCCCCCGATTCGTCCGCAGCGCCAGTGCGCTGGACTCGGTGCGGCTGCTTGTCGAACTGCTCGCCGACGACGCCGCGGTGCGCGCCGCCGGCCCCACCCCGCTGGCCCGCGCGCTGGTCGCCTGCGCCGCCGGGCCGCGGCCGTCGGGCGCGCTGGCCGCCGGCGGACCGCACACCGTGCTGCGCGTGCAACGGCTGGCCGGCGACCCCAACAGCCCGCTGCTGTGCGCGGCCGCCTACGCCGCCGCCGTCGCGGTCCTCGTCGTCCCGACGCTGGCGGTGGCCATCCCCTGGCTCACCGAACTGCACCGCCTGCTGTCCCACTGACCGAACACCAATCACAACCGAATCCCGAAAGGCGCCCGATGACCGCACCCGAGAGCACCAGCCGCACCGGAACCGCCCAGATCGGCGTCACTGGCCTGGCGGTGATGGGCTCCAACATCGCCCGCAACTTCGCCCGGCACGGCTACACCGTCGCGCTGCACAACCGCTCGATCGCCAAGACCGACGCGCTGCTGGCCGAGCACGGTGACGAGGGCTCCTTCGTGCGCAGCGAGACCATCGCGGAGTTCCTCGACGCGCTGGAGCGCCCGCGCCGGGTGCTGATCATGGTCAAGGCCGGCGCGGCCACCGACGCGGTCATCGATGAGCTCGCCGACGCGATGGAGCCCGGCGACATCATCATCGACGGCGGCAACTCGCTGTTCACCGACACCATCCGCCGGGAGAAGGCGATCCGGGAACGCGGCCTGCACTTCGTCGGTGCCGGCATCTCCGGCGGCGAGGAGGGCGCGCTCAACGGCCCGTCGATCATGCCCGGCGGGCCGGCCGAATCGTATGTCTCGCTCGGCCCGCTGCTGGAGGAGATCTCCGCGCACGTCGACGGCGTGCCGTGCTGCACCCACATCGGCCCCGACGGCGCAGGCCACTTCGTCAAGATGGTGCACAACGGCATCGAGTACTCCGACATGCAGCTGATCGGCGAGGCCTACCAGCTGCTGCGCGACGGGCTCGGGATGACCGCCGCACAGCTGGCCGAGGTGTTCACCGAGTGGAACGCTGGCGACCTGGACAGCTACCTGATCGAGATCACCGCCGAGGTGCTGCGCCAGGTCGACGCCAAGACCGGCAAACCGCTGGTCGACGTGATCGTCGACGAGGCCGGGCAGAAGGGCACCGGCCGCTGGACGGTGATCTCGGCGCTGGACCTCGGGGTCCCGGTGACCGGCATCGCCGAGGCGGTGTTCGCCCGCGCGCTGTCCGGCTCGCTGCCGCAGCGCCGGGCCGCCGCGCCGTTGTCGGCCGGCACCCTGGGCGAGCGGCCCGCCGACCCGGCCGCCTTCGTCGAGGACGTCCGGCGGGCGCTGTACGCCTCGAAGATCGTCGCCTACGCCCAGGGCTTCAACCAGATCCAGGCCGGCTCCGACGAGTACGGCTGGAACGTCAAACCCGGTGATCTGGCCACCATCTGGCGCGGCGGCTGCATCATCCGGGCGAAGTTCCTGAACCGGATCAAGGAGGCCTTCGACGACGACCCGGAGCTGCCGACGCTGATCGCCGCGCCGTACTTCGCCGCCGCCATCGAGGAGGGCATCGACAGCTGGCGGCGGGTGGTCATCACCGCCACCGCCCTGGGCATCCCGGTGCCCGGCTTCGCCTCGGCGCTGTCCTACTACGACGGGCTGCGCACCCCGCGGCTGTCGGCGGCGCTGATCCAGGGGCAGCGGGACTTCTTCGGCGCGCACACCTACGGCCGGATCGACGCCGACCCGGCGGCCCGGTTCCACACCCAGTGGAGCGGTGACCGCAGCGAGGTCCAGGCCTGAGAGGTGCGGTTTCTGGAGGGGCACCGGCCCGCTCACGACCTGACCTACAACGACGTCTTCGTCGTCCCGAACCGCTCCGAGGTGGCCTCCCGGTTCGACGTTGACCTGTCCACCACCGACGACACCGGGACCACCATCCCGGTGGTGGTGGCCAACATGACCGCGGTCGCCGGCAAGCGGATGGCCGAGACCATCGCCCGCCGCGGCGGCCTGGTGGTGCTGCCGCAGGACCTGCCGGTCGACGCGGTCGCCGCGACCGTCGACTTCGTCAAGTCCCGCGACCTGATCGCCGACACCCCGGTCACCCTGGACCCGCAGGCCTCGGTGTCCGACGCCGTCGCACTGATCCCCAAGCGGGCGCACGGCGCGGCGGTGGTCATCGCCGACGGCCGGCCCGTCGGGCTGGTCACCGAGGCGGCCTGCGTGGGCGTGGACCGGTTCGCCCGGGTCGGCGACGTGGCCGGCACCGACTTCGTCAGCGCGCCGGTCGGCACCGATCCGCGGGCGGTGTTCGGCCTGCTGGAGCACACCGCGCACAACCTCGCGGTGCTGACCGAGGCCGACGGCCGGCTGGCCGGGGTGCTCACCCGCACCGGCGCCATCCGGGCCGGCATCTACTCCCCCGCCGTCGACGACCGCGGCCGGCTGCGGATCGCGGCGGCCGTCGGGATCAACGGCGACGTCGCCGCCAAGGCCCGCGCGGTCGCCGAGGCCGGCGCCGACCTGCTGGTCATCGACACCGCGCACGGACACCAGCGCAAAATGCTGGAGGCCATCGCCACCGTCGCCGCGCTGGACCTGGGCCTGCCGCTGGCCGCGGGCAACGTGGTCTCCGCCGCGGGCACCCGCGATCTGCTCGCCGCGGGCGCCTCGATCGTGAAGGTCGGCGTCGGGCCCGGCGCGATGTGCACCACCCGGATGATGACCGGGGTGGGCCGGCCGCAGTTCTCCGCGGTGCTGGAATGCGCGGCGGCCGCGCGCGAGCTCGGCGGCCACGTCTGGGCCGACGGCGGGGTCCGGCACCCGCGCGATGTGGCGCTGGCGCTGGCCGCCGGCGCCTCCAACGTGATGATCGGCTCCTGGTTCGCCGGCACCTACGAATCCCCCGGCGACCTGCTGCGGGACCGGGACGGCCGGCCGTACAAGGAGAGCTACGGGATGGCCTCCAAGCGCGCGGTGGCCGCCCGCACGGCCGCCGACAGCGGCTTCGACCGGGCCCGCAAGGCGCTGTTCGAGGAGGGCATCTCCAGCTCCCGGATGGCGCTGGATCCCGAACGCGGCGGTGTCGAGGACCTGCTCGATCACATCACCTCCGGGGTGCGCAGCACCTGCACCTACGTGGGGGCGACCAGCCTGGCCGAGCTGCACGACCGGGTGGTGCTCGGGGTGCAGTCCTCGGCCGGGTTCGCCGAGGGCCATCCGCTGCCGACCGGCTGGTGACCGTGTGACCGGCCCGGCCCGCCGCTACGATGGGAACCTCGCGGCACCGTCCGGGCGCCGCAGTTCGCTGACACCACACGCGCGCCGGAAAAGTGCGCGCAGCCGAAAGGGAGAACGTGCCGCAGGCACCCGGTGAGGCCGCCGAACCCGAGGAACCCTCTTCTAGTCGGCCGGGCTGCGGGCCCGGCGCACGACGCGGAGTCGCGCGATGAGCGGCTGGCTGACCGCCGCGAGCGTACTGGCGATCCTGGTGCTGACCGCGGGCACCGCACTGTTCGTCGCCGCCGAGTTCTCGCTGACGGCTCTGGAACGCAGCACCGTCGACGCCAACGCCCGCACCGGCGGGCGCGCCGACAAGTTCGTGCAGCGCGCACACCGCACGCTGTCCTTCCAGCTGTCCGGCGCCCAGATCGGCATCTCCATCACCACCCTGGCCACCGGCTACCTGGCCGAGCCGGTCGTCGGCCGGATGATCGCGCCGATCCTGGATCTGCTCAACCTGCCGCCGGGGCTGTCCGGCGGCCTGTCGCTGGCGCTGGCGCTGATCATCGCCACCTCGCTGTCGATGGTGTTCGGCGAGCTGGTGCCGAAGAACATCGCGGTGGCGCTGCCGGCGCCGACCGCCCGCGCGGTCGCCGCCCCGCAGCTGTTCTTCGCCGCGCTGTTCACCCCCGCCATCAAGGCCACCAACGGCGCCGCCAACTGGGTGGTGCGCCGGATGGGCATCGAGCCGGCCGAGGAGCTGCGTTCGGCCCGGTCCCCGCAGGAGCTGGTGTCGCTGGTGCGCACCTCCGCCGACGCCGGGTCGATCGACGCCGCCACCGCCGCGCTGATGAACCGGTCGCTGCGCTTCGGTGAGCTCGACGCCGAGGAGCTGATGACCCCGCGCTCCAAGATCGTCACCCTCGACGCCGACCAGAGCGTCGCCGACCTGGTCACCGCCGCCTGCGAGACCGGGTTCTCCCGCTTCCCCATCGTCGACGGCGACCTCGACGCGACGGTGGGCATCGTGCACGTCAAGCAGGTCTTCGAGATCGCCCCGGCCGACCGGGCGCAGACCCCGCTGGCCCGGCTGGCCCAACCGGTCCCGGTGGTGCCGGCCACCCTGGACGGCGACGCGGTGATGACCCAGGTTCGGGCCAACGGGCTGCAGACCGCGATGGTGGTCGACGAGTACGGCGGCACCGCGGGCATGGTCACCGTCGAGGACCTGATCGAAGAGATCGTCGGCGACGTCCGCGACGAGCACGACGACCGCCGCCCCGACGTGCTGGAGACCGACGGCAGCTGGCAGGTGTCCGGGCTGCTGCGGATCGACGAGGTGGCCGCAGCCACCGGCTACCGGGCCCCCGAGAGCGAGCACTACGAGACCATCGGCGGGCTGGTGATCACCGCCCTCGGGCACCTCCCGGTGGCCGGTGAGTCGGTCGAGCTGCCGGCGTTCGAGCCGGACGGGCACTTCGACGACCCGATCATGTGGCTGGCCACCGTCGTCGCGATGGACGGCAGGCGCATCGACGTGCTGGAGCTCTCCGAGCTGGGCCCGCGGTCCCGGCGGGCCTCCGACGAGCCGGAGGCGCACTGATGGGCACCGACCTGCTCGGCCTGATCCTGGCGGTGGCGCTGCTCGGCGCCAACGCGTTCTTCGTCGGCGCCGAGTTCGCGCTGATCTCGGCCCGCCGCGACCGGCTGGAGGCACTGGCCGAGCAGGGCAAGAAACGGGCCGTGACGGTGCTGCGGGCCGGCGAGCAGCTGTCGCTGATGCTGGCCGGCGCGCAGCTGGGCATCACGATCTGCTCGATCCTTTTGGGCCGGGTCGGCGAACCGGCCGTCGCGCACCTGCTGGAGGGGCCGCTGGCGCTGGTCGGCGCCCCCGAGGCGGTGCTGCACACGGTGTCGATGATCGTCGCGCTGGCCATCGTGGTGACGCTGCACGTGCTGCTCGGGGAGATGGTGCCCAAGAACGTCGCGATCGCCGGCCCGGAGCGCACCGCGATGCTGCTGGTGCCGGTGTACCTGGTCTACGTCCGGGCCGCCCGGCCGCTGATCGCGCTCTACAACTGGTGCGCCAACGTCATCCTGCGGGCGCTGCGGATCGAGCCCAAAGACGAGCTGGAGGTGACGGTGTCGACCGTCGAACTCGGCGAGATGATCGCCGAGTCGGTGTCCGAGGGACTGCTCGACGCCGAGGAACACACCCGGCTGACCCGGGCGCTGGCGACCCGGCTGCGGGCCGCCGCCGACGTCGCGGTGGCGCTGCCCGACGTCCGGGCGGTGCCGGCCGCCGGCCCCGGCCTGGGCCCGACGTTCGCCGCGGTCCAGCAGGCGCTGGCCGAGACCGGTTATTCCCGGTTCCCGGTGTCCGAGGCCGACACCCTGATCGGCTACCTGCACATCAAGGACGTGCTGACGCTGACCGACCCCGACGCCGTCGTGCCGTTGTCGGTGGTGCGTCCGCTGCCCCGGGTGCCTGCCGGCCTGCCGCTGCCCGACGCGCTGTCCCGGATGCGCCGCAGCAACAGCCACCTGGCGTTGTTGACCGACGACACCGACGCCGGCCAGGTCGTCGGCCTGGTCACGCTGGAGGACCTGGTGGAGGACCTGGTCGGGACGGTGCGCGACGGAACCCACCGTGTCTGAGCCCGCCCCGGCGATCTGGACCGCCCGGGCCGAGGCGCACCGGGCCCGCGCCGAGGAGTTCCTGGGCCCCCAGCTGGCCCGGATGCGCCGCGGTGAGCGCCACCCGGTGTGGGACTTCCTGTTCACCTACTACTCGCTGCGGCCCGGCCGGCTGCTGCGCTGGCACCCCGGCTACGGGGTCACCCTGACCGGCCCGGCCGCCCTGGCGTACGCCGCGCTGACCGGCTACCGGCGGGTGCCCGGCGGCGTCCGGGTGTCCGAGGATCACCTGGCCGCCCGGGCGGGCACCGTGGGCTTCGTCCGGCAGCTGCTGACCGCGACGGCCGCCCGGCCGGCCCGGTACGGCTGCTTCGGGATGCACGAGTGGGCGATGGTCTATCGCAGCCCCCGACCCCGGCACGCCCGGCTGCCGCTGCGGCTGGGCGCAGCGGGCACCGACGCGGTGCTGGAGTCGATGCCGCTGCGCTGCACCCACTACGACGCCTACCGGTTCTTCACCGGGGCCGCCACCGGCCGCAATGAGATCGCGCTGACCCGCCCGGCCCAACTCGAGCACGAGCAGCCCGGCTGCCTGCACGCGAACATGGATCTGTACAAATGGGCCGGCAAGCTGAGCCCGCTGGTGGACTCCGAGCTGCTGTTGGACTGCCTGCTGCTGGCCGCCGACGCTCGGCTGCTCGACATGGCCGCCAGCCCCTATGACCTTGCCGAACTCGGCGTCGAACCGGTCCGGGTGGAGGACGCCGCAGGCCGCGTCGAGTATGTGCGACGGCAGGGCGAGATCGCCGAGCGGGCCGCCGGGCTGCGGGCCCGGCTCGCCGCGCAGTGCCAGGCCCTGGCCGACGCCCACCAGCCCGCCTGAAACGCCGACCCCGGTGCGCGGCGATGAACATCATGGAGCCGCCCGCACCCGATCGGAGGTCGCCGCCCATGAAAGCAGCAGCCATGCTGGCCACGCTGGCCGCCGCGACGGCCCTGACCCCGATCCCGGTCGCCGTCGCCAACCCGGACTGCGCTCCGGCGACGGTGCGGCTGACCTCGGTGAGCGCCGAGGCCACCGACGGCACCCTGACCGGGACCCCGGCCGGCACCGACACCCCGATCCGGCTGCGCGGCGACCTGCGCGCCTACCACCGATCGGTCGGCTTCGGCGACGACGCCCCGGCGGCGGTGACCCGCTGGGACCAGGCCCTGGCGCGGGTCAGCGAGCCGATCGATCCCAACGACCCGAACTGGTACGGCAAGGGCAAGGGCCGGGCGTTCGCCACCCGGGCCCTCGACGACATCGCCACCGAGTTCCCCGACGGCACGCTGCGGGTGTCTTACTCCCCCGGCGATCGGCCGGCCGACTGGTGCGCGATCAACTTCATCCAACCGGTCGCCGATTAGCGGTTGGACCCGCTGCTGTCAATACCCGGTATTACTGCCCGGTATTATGGATTGGTTGCCGATATCGCCGAGACCGAGGACTGAGGGACTGATGACTGAACGCGTCGAGGTTGGCTCGCTGCAGGTGGCCAAGGAACTGCACGATTTCATCACCAACGAGGCGCTGCCCGGGACCGGCGTGGATCCGGACAGCTTCTGGGCCGGCGTCGACAAGGTCGTCGTCGACCTCACCCCGGAGAACGAGGCGCTGCTGGCCCGCCGGGACGAGCTGCAGGCCCAGGTCGACAAGTGGCACCGGCACCGCGTGCTGGACAAGCACGATCCGGCGGCCTATCGGGAGTTCCTCACCGAGATCGGTTACCTGCAGCCGGAGCCGGAGGACTTCGCGGTCACCACCGCCGGTGTCGACGCCGAGATCACCTCCACCTGCGGCCCGCAGCTGGTGGTGCCGATCCTCAACGCCCGCTTCGCGCTGAACGCCGCCAACGCCCGCTGGGGCTCGCTGTATGACGCGCTGTACGGCACCGACGTCATCCCGGAGACCGACGGCGCGGAAAAGGGCAAGGGCTACAACAAGGTTCGCGGCGACAAGGTCATTGCCTACGCCCGCGCCTTCCTCGACGACTCCACCCCGCTGGAATCCGGCTCGTGGTCCAGTGCCACCGGCCTTGCGGTCGTCGACGGCGCGCTGAGCATCACCCTCGACGACGGCGGCGCCGCCGGGCTGGCCGACGCCGCCCAGTTCTCCGGCTACACCGGTGCGGCCGATTCGCCGTCGACGGTGCTGCTGGTCAACCACGGCCTGCACATCGAGATCGTCATCGACCCGGAGTCCGCGGTCGGATCGACCGACGCCGCCGGCATCGCCGATCTGGTGCTGGAGTCCGCGGTCACCACGATCATGGACTTCGAGGACTCGATCACCGCGGTCGACGCCGCCGACAAGGTGCTCGGCTACCGCAACTGGCTCGGCCTGAACAAGGGCGACCTGTCCGAGGAGGTCAGCAAGGGCGACCGCACCTTCACCCGGGTGCTCAACGAAGACCGCAGCTACACCGGCCCGGACGGCGAGGAGTTCACCCTGCCCGGCCGCAGCCTGCTGTTCGTCCGCAACGTCGGGCACCTGATGACCAACGACGCGATCGTCTTCGCCGACGGCCGCGAGGTGCCCGAGGGCATCCAGGACGCGCTGTTCACCAGCCTGATCGCGCTGCACGGCCTGACCGCCTCCGAGGAGAACGGCCCGCTGACCAACAGCCGGACCGGATCGATCTACATCGTGAAGCCGAAGATGCACGGCCCCGACGAGGTCGCGTTCGCCGCCAAGCTCTTCAGCCAGGTGGAGGACGTTCTGGGGCTGCCGCAGGCCACCCTGAAGATCGGCATCATGGACGAGGAGCGGCGCACCAGCGCCAACCTGAAGGCGTGCATCAAGGCCGCCTCCGACCGGGTCGCGTTCATCAACACCGGCTTCCTGGACCGCACCGGCGACGAGATTCACACCTCGATGGAGGCCGGCCCGATGATCCGCAAGGGTGCGATGAAGACGCAGCCGTGGATCCTGGC
Source organism: Mycolicibacterium fallax (assembly GCF_010726955.1). Classification (NCBI taxonomy): domain Bacteria; kingdom Bacillati; phylum Actinomycetota; class Actinomycetes; order Mycobacteriales; family Mycobacteriaceae; genus Mycobacterium; species Mycolicibacterium fallax. The sequence continues at coordinate 860,592 of NZ_AP022603.1, read as the reverse complement.
CTACGAGGACCGCAACGTCGACACCGGCCTGGCCTGCGGCCTGCCGGGCAAGGCGCAGATCGGCAAGGGCATGTGGGCGATGCCGGACCTGATGGCCGACATGGTCGCGCAGAAGGGCGCCCAGCCGCGCGCCGGTGCCACCACCGCCTGGGTGCCGTCGCCGACCGCGGCCACCCTGCACGCCATGCACTACCACCAGGTCGACGTGGCCGCCGTGCAGCAGGAGCTGGCCGGCAAGAGCCGCACCACCCTCGACGAGCTGCTGACGATCCCCGTCGTCGACACCTCGGCGCTGCAGTGGTCCCCGGAGGACATCCACGAGGAGATCGACAACAACTGCCAGTCCATCCTGGGCTACGTGGTGCGCTGGATCGACCAGGGTGTCGGCTGCTCGAAGGTGCCCGACATCCACGACATCGCCCTGATGGAGGACCGTGCCACGCTGCGGATCTCCAGCCAGCTGCTGGCCAACTGGCTGCGCCACGGCGTCATCACCGCCGAGGACGTCCGGGCCAGCCTGGAGCGGATGGCCCCGATCGTCGACCGGCAGAACGCCGACGACCCGGCCTACCTGCCGATGGCGCCGAACTTCGACGACTCGATCGCCTTCCTGGCCGCCCAGGAGCTGATCCTGGAGGGCGCGGCGCAGCCCAACGGCTACACCGAACCGATCCTTCATCGACGCCGTCGCGAGTTCAAGGCTCGGCACGCCGCTAACTAAACTCGGTGCTGGCCGGGCGGTGGGGGGTCCGCCGCCCGGGCGGTCAGCATGTTCTGAATACGGGGTCGACGGAGAGGTTACGGACGGCTATGGGTAGGCATCTCTATGGGTAGGCACAGCGTTCCCGACGATGACGACTCCACCGCCCCCGGCGACGAGTTCACCGCCCCCGGCGAGGAGTTCGCAGCCCCCGGCGACGAGTTCGCCGCCCCCGGCGAGGAGTTCACCGCCCCCGACGACGCCGAGTGGGCTGAGTCCGATGAGGCGGTGCACTGGGCCCGGTCCGGCGAGGACCTGAGCTGGGATGACGCCGGGGCCGTCGACGACGGCTCGATGGACTACACCGCCGAGGACGACGACAGCGAGGACGATCCCGCCGACGTCGACTACGCCGGGGATTACGGCGACCGGGGCGCCGCGGAGTACGCCGAGGGCGACTTTGCCGGCGAGTACGCCGATGACTACTCCGACGGCGACTACTCCGATGACGATTACGCCGATTACCCCGACACCGGCGACACCTACTCCGACTACGCCGACGGCACCCCGGAGGCCCCCGAGTACACCCGCGCGGCCGCCGCGGCGCCGGTCGCCTCCCGCAGCCACCGCAGCGACGGCGAGCTGACCGGCAGCCACCGCATCGTCACCCAGGGCCGCCGCGGCGTCAGCCGGGGCGTGGTGGTCGCGCTGATCACCGTCGTCGCGGTGGTTGGGGTGTTCATCCTGTGGCGGTTCTTCGCCGGGGTGCTCGACGACCGCAACACCGTGGCCGCCGGCAATTGCCTGGAGGGCGACGTCAAGGTCGCCGTCGTCGCGGACCCGGCCATCGCCGGGGTGATCGCCGAATTCGCCGAACAGTTCAACGCCGAGGCCGACCCGGTCGGTGACCACTGCCCCGCCGTCGCGGTGTTGCCCGCCGACTCGCGCACCGTCACCGCCGGTTTGGTCGGCGAGTGGCCGGCCGACCTGGGCGACCAGCCCGCGCTGTGGATCCCCGGCAGTACCGCGTCGGTGGCCCGGGTGCAGGCCGCGCTCGGCCCGCAGCTGATCGCCTCCAGCACGTCGCTGGCCAGCTCGCCGGTGCTGCTGGCGGTGCGCCCCGAGCTGAAGGAAAAGCTCGGCGACCAGAATTGGTCGACGCTGCCCGGCCTGCAGACCGCCCCCGGTTCGCTCGATGGGCTCGGCCTGCCCGGCTGGGGTTCGCTGCGGCTGGCCCTGCCGGTCATCGGCGACAGCGATGCCGCCTTCCTGGCCGCCGAGGCGATCTCGGCCGCCGACCCGGCCGGCGGGGCCGCCGGGGTGCGCACCCTGGTCTCCGCGCAACCGGAGGCGGCAGGCGAGTCCGCGGACACCGCGTTCGACGCGCTGCTCGACGCGACGGATTCCGCGGCGGCGCCGGTACATGCCGTCGTCACCACCGAGCAGCGACTGTTCCAGCGTGCGACCGACCTGTCCGATCCGGGGGCGAGCCTGGCCGGCTGGCTGCCGCCCGGGCCGGTCGCCGTCGCCGACTTCCCCGCCGTGCAGTTCAAGGGTGATTGGCTGACCGGCGAGCAGATGAGCGCCACCAGCCAGTTCGAGCGCTATCTGGCCGCCCCGGACCGTCAGTCCGCACTGGCCAACGCCGGTTTCCGGGTCAAGGATCAGCCGAACCCGGACAGCACCGTGGTGGACTTCGGGGCCTCGATCGACAACCGGGTGCCGGTGGGCGACGATGCCGCCCGCGCGACGCTGGCCAATGTCCTCGACGCGCCGGCCGGCGGTGCCACCACCTCGATCATGCTGGACCGTTCGCTGGATCTGGGCGCCGTCAGGGGCGCGTTGAATGCCCGGTTGGGCGCGTTGTCCCCGGCGTCGTCGGTGGGTCTGACGACGTTCGACGGCGGCTCGAGTACGACGGCGGTGACGGTTGGGCCGTTGTCCGACGAGGTCGACGGCGCACCGCGGCGTGACACCCTGATCGGCACGCTGGACGGGATGTCGGCGTCCGGCGGTGGCGCGGTGTCCTTCACCACGCTGCGCAATGTGCTCGACGAGGCCCGGATCGCCTACCAGCCCGGTCAGGTCAACTCGGTGCTGGTGATCACCTCCGGCCCGCACACCGACCAGTCCTTGGGCGCCGAGGGCCTGCAGGAGCTGGTTCGCAGCAGTGTCGACCCGGCCAAGCCGATTCAGATCAACGTCATCAACGTCGGCGACGATCCGGACCGCCCGACCTGGGAGTCGGTCGCGCAGATCAGCGGAGGCAGCTTCACGGCGGTGCCGGCGTCGGACTCCCCCGAGTTCGCCACCGCGCTGGACCGCCTGCTGAGTTAACCGGCCTCGAGCGGCGGCCCGCCAAGGCGGCCGAAAATCTTATCGAACAATTATTCGATACGGGTGGATTTGCCCTGGCGGGTGTCGCAAACCGGGCGTAGATTAGACAGTATGTTCGAATCAACGGTGCACGACCCCGGGGAACTCGCCGCCCTGGACGACGCCGCCCTGATCGACACCATCACCGACGCCACCCGCATCACCGCCGCCATAGAAGCCCGGCGCCTGGCCGCCCTGGCCGAATTCGCCCACCGCCGCTGCGACCAAGCCCTACACCCCTCCTGGGGCTGCGACGACTGGGACAACGCCGCCGCCGAAATCGCCGCCGCCCTGACCCCGCACCACGGCCGCGCAATGAACCTGATGGACACCGGCCTGGCCCTACGCGACCGACTCCCCGCCATCGGCGCCCTACTACTGGGCGGCCACATCACCGCAGCCACCGCCACCACCATCGCCCACCGCACCGCCCTGATCAACGACCCCACCGCCCTGACCCACGTCGACACCGACCTCGCCGACGCCGCCACCGGCTGGGGCCCACTGTCGAACTACAAACTCGACCAAGCCATCGACACCATCGTCGACCGCCACGACCCCGACGCCGTCCGCCGCGCCCGCACCACCATCCGCAGCCGCGACATCACCATCGGCGACCCCCGCACCGACCGCGACGGCCTGACCGCCCTCTACGGCCGACTCGCCACCCCCGACGCCGCCCTGCTCGACGCCACCCTGACCGCCATGGCCAAAAGCGTCTGCGACGACGACCCCCGCACCCTGGCCCAACGCCGCGCCGACGCCCTCGGCGCCCTGGCCGCCCACACCGACCACCTCATCTGCGCCTGCGAGGACCCCGACTGCACCGCCAAAACCGGACCCCACCCCGCCACCCACATCACCATCCACATCCTGGCCAACGCCGCCTGTGTTTTGTCAATAGGTTTCCGGCCGTTTGAGCGCTAATTTTCCGGCCATGTTGTTGGGATTTCCGGCCATGTGAGCGCTGCGGTTGGGCGATGGGGACTGTCCGATTAACGGTGTAAGCGGCGTCTTTTGTTAGGTGGTTTCGCTGGCCGGCATGCGGTCGGCGAAGGTGATCGCGAAGGCGTTCAGCGCTGGTTTCCAGCGCATGGTCCATCGCTTCTGGCCGGTCCCGGTCGGGTCCAGTGACCGGGTGACCAAGTATAGGCATTTCAGGGCTGCCTGCTCATTGGGAAAGTGCCCGCGAGCCCGGATCGCGCGGCGGTAGCGGGCGTTCAATGATTCGATGGCGTTGGTCGAGCAGATCACCTTCCTGATCTCGGTGTCGTAGTCCAGGAACGGGATGAACTCACTCCAGGCATTGCGCCACAACCGAATTGCGGCTGGATACCGGTTACCCCACTCGGCCTCGAACGCATCCAAGGCCGCTGCGGCGGCCTCGGCGTTGACCGCGGTGTAGATCGGTTTGATGGCCTTGGCGACCGCATCACGGTGCTGACGGCCCACATAGCGGAACGTGCCCCGGATCAGGTGGATGACACACGTCTGGACCACGGTGTCGGGGAACGCCGCCCCGACCGATTGCGGTAGTCCTTTGAGGCCGTCGCAGACCAGGAAGAAGATGTCGGCCACCCCGCGGTTCTTGAGCTCGGTGAGCACCGACAGCCAGTACTTGGCCGACTCGCCGTCGCCCTCACCGGCCCACATCCCCAGCACGTCACGCCGACCGTTGAGGTCGACCCCGATCGCGGCGTAGACCGGCCGGGGCCCGACCTGGCCGTCACGAATCTTGACGTGCAGGGCGTCGATGAACACCGCGGCGTACACCCGCTCCAGCGGGCGGGTGTGCCAGGCGGTCATCTCCTCCACGACCCGGTCGGTGATCCTGCTGACGGTGTCTTTGGAGACCTCGGCCCCGTAGATGTCGGCGAAATGGGCGCTGATCTCCCCGGTGGTGAGCCCGCGGGCATACAGGGACAGGATCACCTCGTCGACATCGGCCAGGCGGCGCTGGCGCTTCTTGACGATGTGTGGCTCAAACGTGCCCGCCCGGTCCCGGGGGACGTCGATCTCAACGCTGCCACAAGAATCAGTGAGCACCGTCTTGGAACGGAACCCGTTGCGCGAATTGCCACTTCCCTTGCCAGCCGGATCACGGCGGTCATAGCCCAAGTGCTCGGAGAGCTCCTCGTCCAAGGCCGTCTCGATGACCGTTTTGGTCATCGCCTTGAGCAACCCGCCCGGCCCCGTCAGCGACATACCGGCCTCGCGCGCCTGGCGCACCAGCTCGCGGGCGACCTCCAACTCATCAACACCACGGCTGCCAGGGACATCGATCGCCGCCGCAGCGGCCTCATCTTCAGATTTCTGTGATGGCTCCACAGCCACGACAGTCTCGGTCATTTCATGACCCTTTCCGCCCCCGACACACCGAGGGCCGTTGGGCCACTTACACCGTTACTGCGATAGTCCCGGGCGATGGGCTGGGTCATGGTCGGATTGTGTTGCGGCACTGTGGATTTGTGGTCGGAGGGGGTGGGTCAGAAGGGTGGCTGGTGGGGGTTCGGTGTCGGTGGGGGCTGGTGGCGGGGCTCCAATCGTCGAAGTTGTCGGGCTAGGGCGCGGGGCGGCCGGTGCCGTCGTAGAAGTCGGATTCGCCGTCGCCGGTGAGCATCGCGGTGTTGAGGCGGTCTCGTTCGGTGGCGTCGGGGACGCCGAGGTGGGCGTAGGGGTGTTCGGTCATCGCTGTTGGTTTTCCTGGTCCGGTGGGTGGGGTCATTTCATGAGGGCGTGGCTGACGCGGTAGGAGTCGCCGCGGAAGCGTAGGAGCCGTCCGTGGTGCACGAGGCGGTCGATGATCGCCGCGGCCATGTTGTCGTCTCCGAACACCGTTCCCCACTTCGAGAATTCAAGGTTGGTGGTGATGATGAGGCTGCGTTTTTCGTAGGCCTCGGAGATGACCTGGAACAGCAGCCGCGCTCCTTCGGGGTCGATCGGTAGGTAGCCGAGTTCGTCGAGGACCAGCAGCGGGATTTTGGCGAGGGTGGCCAGCTCCCGGTCGAGGCGGCCGGTGTCTTTGGCGCGGCGCAGCGTCATCACCAGGCTGGAGGTGGTGAAGTAGCGGGCCGGGATGCCGCGCTGGCAGGCTTCGGCGGCCAAGGCGGTGGCCAGATGCGTTTTGCCGGTCCCGACATCGCCGAAGAGGATCAGGTCTTGGGCGTGGTCGAGGAATTCCAGGTCGGCGAGCTGCTGGCGTCCGTAGCCGTCGGGGAACCCGACGGCGGTCCAGTCGTAGCCGTCGAGGGATTTGGCTGCGGGCAGCCGGGCGGCGGTCAGCAGCCGGGCCCGCCGGGAACGGGCCCGGGAGTCGTTCTCCGCGGTCAGCATCCCGTGGAGATACTCACGCTGGCGCGGGGTGGCCTTGGTCGCCCATTCCTGCAGCACCGCCACGGTCAGATACGCCTGCCGGCCCGCGGCGACGACATCGGCGACGCTGACCGCGCTCACGCCGACACCTGCCCGGCGTCAGCGGCGGCCATCGCGGTTTGGTCCAGTGCTGTGGCCTCGGCGATGGCGAGGGTGTCGTAGACGCTCAGGTCCACGGCCGAGGCCAGGGGTTCGGCGCCGGCGGCGATGCGCCGGGCCAGCATGCCGACCGCGGCTGGTTCCGCGGCGCCGGTGGCGATGACGGTCTCCGCGGCGATGATGGTGTTGCCGAAGCCCGCTGGGCCGGCCGCCGCGTGGATCGCGGCGAGCATGTCACGGCGCTCCCGGACGGCGGCGGCGTCGAGCCAGTCCCGCACCGGGTCGCTGACCAGGGCGCGGACCGGGGAGTTGCCCCAGGTGCCGGGCTTGGCCGCCAGCAGCGGCAACAGTGCCACCGGGTCGAACACCGTCTCGGTGGTGTTGGTGTAGGCCCGCGGCAATGAGATCACCGGTGGCCGTGGGCATCGAGGAACTCGATGCGGTCAAACGCACTCCGACGGTGACCGTCTGGGCGGCCATCGCCGGCCCGGCGCAGTAGGAACGGCCCTCGACGAGCAGACTGCCGGTCTTGTCGGTGCGCCGCGCCACATAGCGCACCGGGTCGAACCCGACACCGGGCAGCGCCAGCAGCGCGGCCCGGTCGGCGTCAAACAGTTCACTGATCGGGGTCTGCTTGCGGTAATGCCCCGTGGCGGCGAGCTCCTCGCAGCGGGCCAGCAGCATCGCGTTGAGCCCGGACAAGCTCTCGGCCCGGGGTTCGGGGACCATCAGGTTGCGGCGCAAGAACCCCACCGCGTTCTCCACACTGCCCTTCTCATGCCCGGAATACGGGTTGCAGTACCGCGCCGCACACCGATAGTGCGCGCGGAACGCCCCAAACAGCGTCGATTCGACGACCTTCTCCCCGCGACGGCGCCCCGCCCCGGCGGCGTTGTCGAAAATCAGCTCCCGCGCCGCGCCGCCGATGTGCTCGAAGATCACCCGCAGGCCATGGCACACGCTCTCAGCAGTTTCCCCCGGATAGGCCTGGACATAGCGCATGTTGGAGTGCGGGAAGGTGACCACCAGCACGTGCAGCACCTGCATCACCCCGGCGATCACCGCTTGGGCCTGCCCGAAGTCGACCTGCCCGACCCCCGGCGGCCACACCAACTCGGAGAACCCTGCCGCGCGCTGCGGCGCGCGGCCCGGTAGGCCTTCACATAGCGCTGCACCGCCGAATACGACCCCCCATACCCGTGTTCGGCGACCAGCCGGTCACAGACCCGCTGGGCAGTGTGGCGCTGCTTGCGGGGCCGACCCTCATCCTCGGCCAGCCACTCATCGATCACCGACGTGAACCCGGTCAGCACCGAAGCACCCGGACGCCGATGAATCACCGGCGGCTTCGGTGAGAAATCCTGCACGGCAATGTATTTCGCGACCGAGTCGCGGGAGATCCCCAGATCCTTGGCGATCTGGCGGGCCGAAACACCGGCAGCGTCGAGCTTCCGGATCTGTTCTTGCATCGTCATAGCTATCGTCATCTGCTTTCCGGTTCTCCCCTTCCACGAGCCGCTGCACAACCGCAGCAGCACCGCGAGAGAACCTACGAAGGGACACACCACCGCAGCACCGACTGGCCGGATTCTTACCGCTGAAATGGCAGGAAACCAGCCGCGCAGCTGGCAGGAAAACCCCGCCGAAACGGACTACCTATAGACGATCACAGACACCGCCACCGCCACCCCCACCGCACTGGCCCGAGCCGCCCGCACCTCCATCCACGGCACCGGCAAAAACCCCCGCACCACCCGCGGGAACAACAGCACCGAACTGCGCCCCGAGCCCGGCACCCCCGCACCCTCGGGCATCGTCCCGGGCCGCTCCGGAGCCACCATTCCCGCCCCACTGCTGGCCGACCTCATCGCCCACGGCGCCCGCATCCGCACCGTCACCACCCCCACCGGCCCCGCCGAACCCCGCTACCGGCCCTCCGCCCGACTCGACGAGTTCATCCGCTCCCGCGACATCACCTGCCGCCACCCCGGCTGCGACCGCCCCGCCACCGACTGCGACCTCGACCACATCATCGCCCGCAACAACGGCGGACCCACCCACCCCGCCAACCTCGGACCCCGCTGCCGACTGCACCACCTACTCAGAACCTTCTGGCCCGGCTGGACCGACACCATGACCCCCGACGGCACCCTCACCATCACCACCCCCACCGGCCACAGCTACACCCAAAAACCACTGAGCCACCTCCTGTTCCCCGACTGGAACACCACCACCGCACCAGCCCCACCACCACGACCACCCACCCGCAAAACCCGCAGCCCCGGCGCCACCGTGATGATGCCCACCCGAAAACAACCCCGCAGCAAAACCCGCGCCCAACACATCACCACCGAACGCGCCGCCAACGCCGCCCAAGCCGCCACCGAACGCGCCGCCATCATCGCCAAAGCCAAAGCCCAAAACCGCACCCCACCACCGGACTACCACGACCCACCACCCTTCTGACCGGACCGGCACCGGCAGCAGGCGGCGGCCTAGGAGGTGGCCGAAAAGCTTTCGGCCCCAGGTCAATCCGATGGCCATGGTGGCCTCACCGAGACCCCAGATGACCACCAGCCCGCCGACGAATGCCAGGATCCCGACGAGCTGCCAGCCGGGCCGTTTGATGCGGTACTGCGCGGCCTGCATCACCGTGCCCAGGTACAGGCTCGACAGCGTCCCGACCGCCACCGCGCCCAGCAGGAACATTGCCGCCACCTCGACACCGTCGCCGGCGGCGCACAATGTCGCGCTACGCGCTGTCCAGAATCGCCTCGACCAGCCGGGCCGCCCGATCGGCGACGACGGAGCGGTCCGCACCGCAGTCGGTCACATCGGCAACGAGGTTGCCGCGAACGCCGACCGCACGCGCACAGCCGAAACCCTGCCCGCCCTCGCGGGCCCGGCCGACGGTCCGCGCCCCGTAGGCGATGCGGGGCGCGCCGAGCACCCAGTTGCCGTCGTCGCCGGCGAATCGGACCAGCTCTCCCCCGCACTGCCCCCAGGACGACCACAGTCCGTCAACGAAACTCGTTGCGTCCGTGGCGGTGTCGAATCGGACGACCATCATCTCCACGGTTCCCGGGTTCTTCCCCGAGGTTTCGGTGAGGGATTGACCGCGCACATCGGTCTGGCTGCCGGGGTAACCCGCTCCGGGCAGCACCGCGGCCGTGCAGGACGGGCTGTCCGGCCCCGCCGTCGCCGCCGGCGGCGACGAGTACGTCCGCGGAGCGCCGAGGGGTCCGGTGCGGGCCAGGTCGGCCACCGCGCCGGCGTCCGGGAACAGTCCGTCGAGTTGCGCCGCCGACACGGTCGCGCCGTCGGAGCCAAGCCCGGCAAATCGCGCGGTACCGGCGACGGTGCTCGCGCAGCCGGCCAGCAGCCCGGCCGCCAGCACCGGGGCCGCGATCGCGCACACCCTCCTGGGCACCCTCATGCCCCGGGGATCCTGTCACGAATGCTGCGCGCCAGCTGCGCGGTCTGCTCGGCCGCGTCGTCGAACCCGCACAGCGTCACGTCCACCACGACGTTGTTGCGGTGGGTCAGGGACCGGCCGCACACCATGCCCTGGGCGCCCTCCAGGCTCTGCGGCAGCATCAGGATGTCGTCGTCGGTGACCGTCAGCCCACCGACCTGAATCGTCATGGGAGGCTTGGCCGGATCGCTCGAGCGCAGCTGGATGAGGCCGTTGGAGCAGTCCTGCCAGTGTGCGCGTTGCTGCTCGGCGAATGTCGCTGCCGCCCCGGCGGTGTCGAAGCCGACGACGATCTGCTGCCCGAAGACCGACAGCCCGATGGCGTTCTTGATCGGCGGGATCTCGGTGAACGCCTGGTAGCGCGACGCGATCCAGCCGCTGCCCCGGTACTCGTTGAGTTGGCCGGGCGCGAATGCGGCGGCGCACCGGGGATCGGCCAACTGCAGGTAGTCCGAGGCCAGCACCGGCACAGCTGGATCGGTCCGCAGTTTGACCCCGGCGAGCTCGGAAAGCTCCTGCGCACTGCTCAGCAGGCCGGGCAGTTCGGCGTCCGGCATGGGCGCCGGGTCGGCGGTGGACGCCACCGGCGGGGGCTGCTCGGCCCCGCCCCGCCGCGTCGCGGCGACGCCCACGACCGCCGCCGCGGCCAGTGCCAGCACCGCCGCCACCGTGACGATCAGCCGAGTCCGGCTGCGGCGCGGCGCGGGAGCTGCCGGCCCCGGGTACGGCCCGGTCGCCGCCGGATACCGGCCGGTGGTGGTGCCCGTGGTGAGCGGGGGCGGCCCGGCGGACCGCTCGGCGCCGTAGCCCCCGGTCAGTGCCGCGGTGGCGGCCTTGGCGAATTCCCGGGCGGTGCGGTAACGCTGCGCCGGGTCCTTGGCCATCGCGGTCGCGACGACGCCGTCGAGCGCCGCCGGCAGCCCGGGCCGGGTCGCGCTGACCAGTGGCGGCGGCTGCTGCAGGTGCGCCATCATCACCGCGGCGACGTCGTCACCCTGGTAGGGAGCCTGCCCGGTGAGCAGCCGGTACAGCGTGCAGCCCAGCGCGTAGATGTCGGTGCGCCCGTCGGCGACACCGCCGGAAAGCACCTCCGGCGCGGCATAGCTGACCGTCGCCATCACCGATCCGGCCGCGGTCAACGAGGTGGCGTCATCGAGGGCGCGGGCGATGCCGAAGTCGGCCAGCAGCACCCGCTCGGCGTCGCCGTCCTCGGCGGACAGCAGGAAGTTCGCCGGTTTCACGTCCCGGTGCACCACGTTGCGGGAATGCGCGTGGTCCAGCGCCTTGGCCACCTCGGTGACGATGTGCACGGCGCGCTGCGGGGTCATCGTCCCGGCCCGCAGGGCGTTCTCCGCGTCGGTGCCGTCGACGAACTGCATCGCGATCCACAGCTGGCCGTCGGCCTCCCCGCGCCGGTAGATCTGCACGATGTTGGGGTGGGTCAGGCCGGCCGCAACATCGGCCTCGCGGACGAATCGGGCCCGGAAGTTGTCGTCGCGGGACATCTCGACCGGCAGAATCTTCAGGGCGTCGGATCGCGGCAGCACCGGGTTGCGGGCCAGATACACCACGCCCATACCGCCGGCGCCCAGGACCCGCTCGATCCGATACCCGGCGAACACGGCGCCCTGGGCCAGCGTGTTATCGGCCACCGGCGCCCCTGCGCATCACGCCGCCACGCTACCGTGCCCGGCCGACCGGGGCTGGCGGGGCAGCTAGGCGGGGATGCCGTCGGCGATCCGCGCCACCACCGCCCGCGACGGAGCCCCGCCCGCGGAGTCCTGATTGCAGATGTCCACCTCGATCACCACGTTGTTGCGCGCGCCCAGCGAATGCGAGCACAGTGCTTGCCCACCATCCTGGTTCGCGGTGACCATCGTCAGGATCCCGTCCGAGCTGACCTGCGGCACCCCGAGCCGTTGGATCATCGGGGCCTTTCCAGCGACATTGATGGTGACCGTGCGGCCGCCGCACGCCTTCCAGCCGGCGATCTGCTGATCGAGATAGCCCTTGGCGGCCGCCGGGTTCAGGAATCCGACGACGGCCTGCACCACGGTCGGGCTCTGCGCCGCGTCATCGGTGTGGTGGAAGTACTGGACCAGGGCGCCGAGGTAACCGCTGCCGGTGTAGGTGAGTTCGTCGGTGGGCGCCCAGGGGCCGATGCACTCCTTCTCGGTCAGTGCCGCCGAGTTTCTGGTCAGTGCCGGCTGGGTGGCAATCTCGGAGATCGCCCGCCCCCCGGCCAGTTCCTGCAGCTCATCGGGCGGCAGCAGCAGCCCGCGCAGCGCGCTGACCGGCACGATCGGCGCGGGCTCGGCAACCGGCGAGGTCACCGCGGCCCGCGGGACCGGATCCGATTCCGCGTCGCCGCCGCCGAACGCCGTCACCGCGGCCACCGAACCGGCGGCGACGATCCCGACCCCGGCCAGCGCACCCAGCACCATCCGGCGCCGCCCACGCCGCGGCGGCGCAACCGGCGGCGCAACCGGCGGGACCCAGCCCGAGGCCGGGCCGTGGTGCAGCGCGGCCGACGCCGCGGCCGCCAGCTCCCGCGCGCTGCCGTAACGGCGCGCCGGATCCTTGGCCAGCGCGGTGGCGATGACCTCGTCGAGGGCGACCGGCAGCCCGGGTCGGACCTCCGACACCCGCGGCGGCGGCTGGTGCAGGTGCGCCAGCATCACCGCGGCCATCCCGCCGGCGGACTCGAACGGCGCCCGGCCGGTCAGCAGCCGGAACAGGCTGCAGCCCAGCGCGTAGATGTCGGCGCGCCCGTCGACCACGCCCCCCGACAGCGTCTCCGGCGCGGCGTAGCTGACCGTCGCCAGCACCGAACCGGTCGCGGTGATCGAGCCGGCGTCGTCGAGTGCCCTGGCGATCCCGAAGTCGGCCAGCAGCACCCGCTCGCCGCCGCCGTCACCGGCCTCCAGCAGAAAGTTCGCCGGTTTGATGTCGCGGTGCACGACGTGCCGGTGGTGCGCGTAGTCCAGCGCCTTGGCGACCTGCCCGACAATGTGCAGCGCCCGGTTCGGGGTCATGGTGCCCGCCCGCAGCGCGTTCTCCGCGTCGGTGCCGTCGACGAACTGCATCGCGATCCACAGCTGGCCGTCGGTCTCCCCGCGGTCGTAGATCGACACGATGTTGGGGTGGCTGAGCCCGGCCGCGACGTCGGCCTCCCGGGTGAACCGGGCCCGGAAGTCGGGATCGCGGGACAACTGCGCGGACAGCACCTTCACCGCGTCCCAGCGCGGCAGATACCGGTCGCGGGCCAGATAGACCATGCCCATGCCGCCGGAGCCGAGCACCCGCTCGATCCGGTAGCCGGCGAAGTCGGTGCCCGGGTTCAGCACGGTCGCGCCGGCCGGCTGCCGCGGCGGCCGGGGGCCACACCGATGAGGTACACGGTGCCAGCATAGGCACCCCCGGTCACCCCGCCGGACACCCTTTCGGCCGTCGCCGGTGGCCGCGGCCCGGGTGCTTAAACTGCTGGCCATGACCAACCCGCCGCCCCGGCCGGCAACGACGCTGGCGCTGCTGCTGCTGACCGGTGCCGTCGCGCTGTCCGGCTGCACCGACCGGCAGCCCGCCGACGCCACCGACAGCGCGCCGACACCGGCCGCCACCACGACAACGACCACCACCACGGTTGCCGCGGACCCCGGCGTCGCCACCGACCTGCCCGAGGGCTTTCCCACCGACGTGCCCGTCGTCGCGGGCACCGTGAACGGCAAATCCTTCGACGTTCCGGGCACCACCGGCCAGATGTGGACGCTGACCGTCGGCGATCTGGCCGGGCCCGCCTTCGACAAGGCGCAGCAACTGCTCACCGCCGCCGGTTTCCGGATCGAGAAGCCCGCCGGGCCGGCCGCCGGTTGCGACCAGCAGGCCGCGTTCAGCAAGGACCGGTCGGCCGGTGACGGCGGCTACATCGTCGCGCTGTGCAGTCACGAGTCGCCCAGGAACAGCCGGCTGACCTATTCGGTGAACGTCTACCCGCTGTCGGATTGGGGCACCAACCTGGTCACGCCCAGCGGCATGCCGGCGTTTCCGCCGGCGCCGAATCCGCCCGGCTGAGTCTGACCGGCGGGGTCCGCCCCGGCTGGCGCGCTATCGGTCGGCGCGCGCCGCCCGCACCGAGGCGAACAGCCCGAGCAGCGCCAGCGCCGCGAACGACCCGAACAGCCAGCGGGCCGGCGCCGCGCCGCCGTCGTCGGTCAGGTTGACGATCACCCCGGCCAGGCCCGCCCCGAACGCCCCGCAGATCAGCTGGACGGTGTTGATCGCGGCCGCGGCGGTGGTGCCCTCCGCCGGGTCGTGCACCCCACCCATCACCCACGCCGACAGGTGCGGCCACGCCATCCCGATGCCGACGCCGGTGACCGTCAGGGTCACCACCCAGACCGCGACGCCGAGCAACCCGGTGCCCGGCCGCTGGGTGGCGGCGGTGCCGATCAGTCCGACGGCCATCACCAGCGGGGCCGACGCCACGATCCGGGCCGTGGTGCGGCGCCGGGCGATCGAGGCGCTGACCAGTTCACCGGCCGTCCACCCGGTGGACAGCGCCACCGCAAGGAAGCCGGCGGCCAGCGGCAGCAGCCCGGCCAGCCGCTGACCGAACAGCGGCACGTACATGTCGACCATGGTGACGGTCATCAGCAGGCCGAGGGTGGCGTACATCCATTTCAGCGGACCGGGCCGAAACGCCGTCGCCGGCAGCACCGCGACTGCGGCGCGCCGGTCGACCACCAGGAAGATCGCCACCAGCGCCACCCCGACGGCCAGCAGCGCGACGGTCGCCCAGAGCTGCCGGGGCAGCGCGGCCACGCTCACCGCCAGGGCCGCGGCGCCGAGCAGCAGCAGCGACCAGACCGGGATCCGCCACGGCTCGTCGCGGGTGACCCCGACCCGACCCGGCAGCGCCCGCGGCACCAGCAGGGCCATCGCGGCGGTCAGGATCAGCAGCATCCAGAACGCCCACCGCCACAGCCCGAGCTGGGCGAACAGCCCGCCGGAGGCCGGCCCGATCAGGCTGCCGACGCCCCACATCGCCGACACCAGCGCCGAGGCGCGGGTCCACAGCGACGGCGGCAGCACCGCGTTGATCACCGCGTAGCCCAGCCCGGCCAGCACCCCGCCGCCGGCGCCCTGCACCGCCCGGCCGGCCAGCAGGATTTCCATGTTCGGGGCCAGCGCGCACACCAGGCTGCCCGCCGCGAACACCGCCAGACCGCCGAGGTACGCCCACCGCGGGCCCAGCCGGCGCAGCAGTCCACCGACGGTGGTCGCGGCGGCCACCGAGGCGACCAGGTACACCGAGGTGACCCAGGCGTAGAGCCGCTGCCCGCCGATGTCCGCGACGGTCGAGGGCAGCAGGCTGACGGTGAGGAACTCGTTGGTGGCGTACAGCGCGACCCCGCCGGCCAGCACCGCGCAGGCGCCCAGGTAGGGCCGGGCCAGCAGCTCCCGCCAGCTGCCGGGGCTCATCACGCGCCTGCCAGCCCCAGGAAATCGCGGAGCCAACGATCCACTTCCCGCATCGTTGCCGCATCGACCATGCCGGCGTGGTCGAACAGCCGCTCCCTGGTGATGGTCCGAGGCTGCTCGGTCATCGCCAGGGTCCGCGTCGGCAGGGTCAGCCCGGGCCCGCTGAGCGGAACATGATTGGGCCAGCCGCGGTCGTTCGTCGTCGCGGGCACCACGATCGCCAAGGTATCTGCCTGCTCCAGGTACAGATCGCCGGCAACGACGAGAACGGGCCGGCGACCGGACTGCTCACGCCCGCGCACCGGGTCGAGTTCGGCCCACAGCACGCTCCCGCGTCGGAGCTCACTGGCCATCGCGCACATCATCGGTGGCGACGTCCCAGGCGCGGAACTCATCCCAGTAATCGGAGTCGGCACCGCGGAAGGCCCGGCCGAACGCCTCCATGCGCTGACGACGCTCGAAACCGTCGAGCAATCCCTCGATGAACCGGGCGGCCGAGATCCCCCGCTCCCGGGCATCCCGGTTGATCCGGTCGCGCAGCTCGGCCGGGACCTTGATCGTCGTCATCAGCTCAGGCTACCGATACGTATACGAATCGGTCTACCCGGCTACTGCAGCCCGGCGGCGTCCATCCCGCGCAGTTCCTTCTTCAGGTCGGCGATCTCGTCGCGCAACCGGCCGGCGAGCTCGAACTGCAGGTCGCGGGCGGCGGCCATCATCTGCTCGGTCAGATCCTTGATCAGGTCGGCCAGCTCGGCGCGCGGCATGTTGGCGGTGTCGCGGCCCTCGACGATGCCGGCGCTGACCGCACGGCCCGGCTCCCCCTGAGCGCGCCGACCCCGCGAGGCGTTCCGCCCGGAGCCCCCGACCTCGACGGACTCGGTGTCCTCGGCCTCCCGGTAGACCTGGTCGAGGATGTCGGCGATCTTCTTGCGCAGCGGCTGCGGGTCGATGCCGCGCTCGGTGTTGTAGGCGATCTGCTTGGCCCGCCGGCGCTCGGTCTCGTCGATGGCTTCCCGCATCGAGTCGGTGATCCTGTCGGCGTACATGTGCACCTCGCCGGACACGTTGCGCGCCGCCCGGCCGATGGTCTGGATCAGGCTGCGCGGCGACCGCAGAAAGCCCTCCTTGTCGGCGTCCAGGATCGCCACCAGCGACACCTCGGGCAGGTCGAGGCCCTCGCGCAGCAGGTTGATGCCCACCAGCACGTCGTACTCCCCGAGTCGCAGCTGCCGCAGCAACTCGACGCGGCGCAGGGTGTCCACCTCGGAGTGCAGGTAGCGCACCCGAATGCCCATCTCCAGCAGGTAGTCGGTGAGGTCCTCGGACATCTTCTTGGTCAGCGTGGTGACCAGCACCCGCTCGTCGCGGTCGGTGCGGGCGCGGATCTCGCCGATCAGGTCGTCGATCTGGCCCTTGGTGGGTTTGACCGTCACCTTCGGGTCCAGCAGCCCGGTCGGGCGGATCACCTGTTCGACGAACTCGCCGCCGGACTGGGCCAGCTCGTACGGGCCGGGGGTGGCCGACAGGTACACCGTCTGGCCGACCCGCTGGGAGAACTCCTCCCAGGTCAGCGGCCGGTTGTCGGTCGCCGACGGCAGCCGGAAACCGAACTCGACGAGGTTGCGCTTGCGGGACATGTCGCCCTCGTACATGGCGCCGATCTGCGGGACGGTGACGTGCGATTCGTCGATGACCAGCAGGAAGTCCTCGGGGAAGTAGTCCAGCAGGGTGGCCGGCGCCGAGCCGGCCGGCCGGCCGTCGATGTGCCGGGAGTAGTTCTCGATCCCGGAGCAGAACCCGACCTGGCGCATCATCTCGATGTCGTAGTTGGTGCGCATCCGCAGCCGTTGGGCCTCCAGCAGCTTGCCCCGGTTCTCCAGGTCGGCCAGCCGCTCGGCCAGCTCCTCCTCGATGCCGGACAGCGCCGCCGCCATCCGCTCCGGGCCGGCCACGTAGTGGGTGGCGGGGAAGATCCGCAGTGAATCGACCTGACGGACCACATCGCCGGTCAGCGGGTGCAGGTAGTACAGCGCCTCCACCTCGTCGCCGAAGAACTCGATGCGCACCGCGAGTTCCTCGTACGACGGGATGATCTCGACGGTGTCGCCGCGCACCCGGAACGCGCCGCGGGTGAACGACATGTCGTTGCGGGTGTACTGCACGTCGACGAGCAGCCGCAGCAACTGATCCCGGACCACCTCGTCGCCGACCTTCAGTTCCACCGAGCGGTCCAGGTAGGACTGCGGGGTGCCCAGGCCGTAGATGCAGGACACCGAGGCGACCACGACGACGTCGCGGCGGGACAGCAGGCTGGAGGTCGCCGAGTGCCGCAGTCGCTCGACGTCGTCGTTGATCGAGCTGTCCTTCTCGATGTAGGTGTCGGTCTGGGCGATGTAGGCCTCGGGTTGGTAGTAGTCGTAGTACGAGACGAAGTACTCGACGGCGTTGTTGGGCAGCATCTCCCGCAGCTCGTTGGCCAGCTGGGCGGCCAGCGTCTTGTTGGGCGCCATCACCAGGGTGGGCCGCTGCAACCGTTCGATCAGCCAGGCCGTCGTCGCCGACTTGCCGGTGCCGGTGGCACCGAGCAGCACGATGTCGCGCTCCCCCGCCCGAACCCGGCGTTCCAGATCCGCGATGGCGGTCGGTTGATCACCGGCGGGTTCGTACTCGCTGACCACCTCGAACGCGGCGCCGGACCGGACCACATCGTCGACGGCACGGTACTCCGAATGCGCGACGACGGGGTGTTCCGCTGCGAAGGCCATGGCCTCCAGGGTAGGCGGCGGGCCCGACAGGCACCCCGCGCCGCGCGCCGCACCCGCGCAGCATCGCTGATTCAATTGTTTCAATTACCCGCAGTGCGGCGTAGGCTGGAGCCATGACGTCCGCTGTCGCCCCGCTGGTTCGGGAGGTCCAGGCGCGCGCCGAGCGCGATCCCGGCTTCGCCGAGGTCCTCGAGTTGCTCGTCGACGCCCCCGACGGGCCCGCCGGCACCCTGGAGCGCATCGCCGCGGCGAACCTGAACCGCACCCGTCGCGCCGCGCTGACCGAGGATTTCCGCGACGGCGCGCTGCCCACCCCGGCGGTGCAGGCCCTGCTGGGCCTGCGCACCCCGCAGGCGGTGCACCGGATGCGCACCCGCGGCAGGCTGATCGGAGCGCCGATCGGGAACCAAACCTGGTTTCCGGCTTGGCAATTCGACGAGGACCGGGTCCGCCCGGAGCTGCCGCGGATACTGGATCTGCTGACCGGGTTCACCGCCGATCCGATGGCCGCGGACCGCATCATGCGGATCACCCACGACGAGCTGGGTGGGGTTTCGATCGCCGCGGCGCTGCGCCGCCCGGACCTCGCCGACACCGCCTGGGGCATGTTGGCCGCGCTCGGTGCCTGAGCTTCCGGCCGGATACCGGCGCCCGCCGCCGACCGACCGCCCGCCGGGACTGCGCCGCCGTTCGATCCCCGCCGGGACGCAGTTCTGGCGGGTG
Organism: Mycolicibacterium fallax; assembly: GCF_010726955.1. NCBI lineage: Bacteria > Bacillati > Actinomycetota > Actinomycetes > Mycobacteriales > Mycobacteriaceae > Mycobacterium > Mycolicibacterium fallax. The sequence continues at coordinate 841,598 of NZ_AP022603.1, read as the reverse complement.
GAGGCCGCCGCCTTCCCCGACTGGACCTGGGTCGGGTTCGCCACCCCGCGGTATCGCTTCGACCCCGATTCGGGGGCCTTTCGCACCCGCTATGCCGGGCGCCTGCTGACCGGGGCGTTCCGGGAGCGCTACCGGGGCACCGGCCTGGTGATCCCCGCCGACCACGGCGCCGATCACCTGATCCGGCTCACCACGACCCGGCCGCTGCGGGTGCTGGACCTGCGCACCGAACGCAACCTCGATGCGCTCGAGGTGGACGACCAGATCAGCACCGGCCAGCACCCCGACGTCTGGCACACCTGCCACCTGCTGGCCGACGCCGTCCGGCGCTGGTGGGCCGACCTGGACGCCATCGTCTACCGGTCGCGCACCACCCCGGAGTCCTCGCTGAACCTCGCCGTCTTCGGCTCCGAGGCCTTCGAGGCGGCCTCGTGGCCGCTGGCCGACCGCCCCGACGTGCTGGCCCGGTTGGTGCTGCGGCACGGGTTCACCATCGGCTGGGAGCTGTGAGCCCGGCCGGCTGCGAAAAATGCGTTGCCGCGCCCGGACACCCTGGGTGAGGATGAGAACTCACCCAGAGGAGATGAGCACCATGAAGCTGGCCGAGGCGCTGTCCCTGCGATCGACCACCCTGCGCCGGATCGAGTCGCTGCGTACCCGGGTGAAGGCCAACGCGCGCTACCAGGAGGGTGAGGCGCCGTCCGAGGACGCCGCCGCGCTGCTGGCCGAGGCCCAGGGGCTGATCGACGAGTGGGGGGCGCTGATCCGGCGGATCAATCGGACCAACGCGGCCGCACGGATCGGTTCCGACGGCACCCTGACCGATGCGCTGGCCCGCCGCGACGCGCTGCGCTGGCGCCAGCACCTGCTGACGACGGCCGCCGACGCGGCGGCCGGGGCCGACAAGAACGACTACGCCCGGCAGCTGCGCTCGGAGCTCAAGATGTTCGCCGCGCTGCCGGTGTCGCAGCTGCGGGCGGACGCCGATCGGGTGTCCCGCGACCTGCGGGAACTCGACGTGCGGATCCAGCGAGCCAACTGGGAGGTGGATCTGCTCGACTGATCGGGGTGCAGGTAGTCGCCACGGAGGCGTGCACAAGCCCAGACCGGCGGGCCAAGCCCGGTCACCGCTGGCGCGCGGAGGGCAGCGCGGAAGGTTCGACTCCTTCGGTCACAACGCAGCTCCGCACAGCGCACCGGTGACGACGCATTGCGCATCGTGCATCACCGCGTGCAGATCCGTGGCGGCGAGGGTGGGCACGGGGCACACCCCGATCGATGGGTACCCAGGCGCCGGTCAGCCCGGCGCCTGGGTGCACAGCGTGCCGCGCGCCGCGTTGACGACGGCTTCGCTGGTCGCGTCGACGGCGCCCTGCCTGCCCTGGCCGGTGTAGAGCAGCCGGCAGGCCAGGTACCCCTGGGACAGCAGGGCGTCGTCGTCACCGGCGGCACCCGCGCCGCGGGCGTTGTCGATGTACCGCTGCATCTCCGGGGTGACCGTGGTCGGCCAGGCGCCGGCCACCGCCGCGTTGCCGAACAGCGCCGCACTGCCGAACAGCGCCGCACTGCCGAACAGCACCGAACCGCCCACCAGCGCACCGGCCATCGCCGCGCCCACCTTCGTCATCGTCATGGTGACGACCCTAACGCCGGTCCGCCGGGGTCGCCGACAGAAATTTCGACGCGGCCGGGGCCGCCGCCGCTACGCTGGCGGGATCCACCCACCCAAGCGCGAGATCTTCGACGTCGCCGCCCGGACCAACACCGACAACAAGGGCATCGTCCGGGCGGTGGACCGTTATGCGCGCACCCCGTGGGGCCTGTATCTGGCCCGCCCCACCCCGGGCCGCGCCCAGTTCAATTACCTGCAGTCCTGGCTGCTGCCGACCCTCGGCCTGCGCGCGACGGTGTACGACTGGAATCCCGGGCACCAGCGGGCCCAGGACTTCTACCTCGACGTGGTGGACATCGCGGTGGACGACGATGGGCAGCTCTGGCGGACCGAGGATCACTACCTGGACCTGGTGGTCTACCGCGGGCAGCGCACCGACGTGCTCGACGTCGACGAGTTCCTGGCCGCGCACCGCGACGGCCTGCTGTCGGCGGAGGTCGCCGAGCGGGCGCTGGGCAGCGCGCTGGCGGCGGTCGCCGGGCTGGCCGCCCACGATCACGACCTGAGCCGGTGGCTGGCCGGTAACGAGATGCGGTTGTGGTGGCGATAGGCAACAATGAGACCAGCTAGCTAGTCAACCGGAACCCTCGGCCGGCGAGAGGCAAGAGCACGTGACGTCCCACCCCAGCGCGCGTATCGCGACGGCGGCGCTCTGCGCTGCCCTGACGCTGCTCGGCTCGCCCGCGCTGGCCGCGGCCGACCCGGACCCGGTTGTCCCGGCGCCCGGCGTCCCGACCCCCGCCGGACCCGAGGCCGGACCCGAGGCGGCTCCCGAGGCCACCGACGACGCCGGAATGCCGGTCAATGTCACCTACCGGGCCCGCATCGACGGGCTGTCCCGGCGCGCGCTGATCAAGTTCCGCTCGTCGGACACCGAATTCCAGACCGCCGACCCGACCATGCTGCCGGGCCGCACCTTCGAGGCCCAAACGGTGCTCAGCGATCGCAGCACCGCCGGGATGCGGGTCGAGATCGATCTGCCGTATTCGGCCAACCTGCACTGCGAGATCGAGATCGACGAGCAGTTGGTCGCCCAGGCCGACACCTTCGTCGGGCCCCGGCTGACCCGCCCCAAGGACGACCCGGACTACGGCGCGCTGCTGTGCGGCGCCCCGCTCACCCTGCAGCCCGTGGCGGCACCACCCACCGAGCCGGTACCGGCAACCGGTCCCGTGCCCGCACCGGAGCCCGAACCCGCCCCGGCACCGCCGGTCTAACCGCCGGTCTAACCGCCGGTCCGCAGCCGCAGGTGGGTGGGCCGGCCCGGGTCGGCGGAGGCATACCGGCGCTCGTCCGCGCCGGTCTGCGGCACCCGCGGGTAGCCGGCGCCCAGCAGCGCCTCGGCCAGCTCGTCGGCGGTCTGCACCGAATCGACGGTGATCTCAATGTCGATGATGTCGCGGGCGCCGGCGCCCGCGACCGCGGTCGGCCCGACATGGGCAATGCGCCGCGCACGATGCCCGCACGCCGTCTGCAGCCGCGCGATGATCCGGCCGGCGGCCGCCGGCCAGGCCGGGTCGTAGTCGACGACGACCGTCGGATCCGGGGTGGGCCGGTGCCGCCCGAGGTTGTCGGCGAACACCGCGATCCGCTGATGCCACAGCACCCGGGCGGCCTCGACGAGCGCCGCGGGGCTGCCGGAGTTGTCCAGCCACACGTCGGCGACGGCGCGGCGCTGCTGCTCGGTGGCCTGCGCGGCGATCCGGGCGCGGGCGTCGTCCTCGGTGAAGCCGCGGTGCTCGATCAGCCGCCCGACCCGGGTCTCGACGTCGGCGTTGACGACGATGACCAACGGAAACAGCGGTGCCATCCCGGATTCGACCAGCAGCGGAATGTCTTCGACGATGACCGCGTCGGAGCCGGCGGCCTCGATCAGCTCGGCGCGGCGCCGCCCCACCAGCGGGTGCACGATCCCGTTGAGGGTGGCCCGCTTGGCGTCGTCGCTGAAGGCGATGGCGGCCAGGGCCGGCCGGTTCAGTGCGCCGTCGGGCTGCAGGATGTCGCGGCCGAACGCCTCGACGAGGCCGGCCAGTCCCTCGGTTCCGGGTTCGACGACCTCCCGGGCGATCACGTCACCGTCGACGACGACGGCACCGAACTCGGCGAAGGTCGAGGACACGGTGGACTTGCCGGCGCCTATTCCGCCGGTTAAACCGATTCGCAGCATCCGGACAGTCTTGCAGGCGGCCCCCGGAAAGCCAGAACTCCCCGGCCCTTTCGGACCGGGGAGTTCGTGGCTTACCAGGTGGACAGCCGGTTAGGCGTTGCCCGCCAGCTTCTCCCGCAGCGCGGCCAGCTGCGCGTCGCTGGCCAGCGATCCGCCCGCGGGCTCGCCGCCGCCGGAGCTGCTCGAGGTCGGCCGGGCGGCCTCCTCGGCCTCGGCCGCGGCGAACTTCTCCATCTGCGCGGTGTGCATCTTGTGGCGACGCTCGGCCTCGGCGTAGCGGGCCTCCCACTCGGTGCGCTGGGTGTCGAAGCCCTCGAGCCATTCGTTGGTCTCGGCGTCGAAGCCCTCCGGGAAGATGTAGTTGCCCGCGTCGTCGTAGCTGTCGGCCATGCCGTACTTCGACGGGTCGAACTCCTCGGTGTAGTCCTCGTTGGCCTGCTTGAGGCTCAGCGAGATCCGGCGGCGATCCAGGTCGATGTCGATGACCTTGACCATCGCGTCGTCGCCGACGGCAACCACCTGGTCCGGGACCTCCACGTGGCGCTCGGCCAGCTCGGAGATGTGCACCAGGCCCTCGATGCCCTCCTCGACGCGGACGAACGCGCCGAACGGCACCAGCTTGGTGACCTTGCCCGGAACGATCTGGCCGATCGCGTGGGTGCGGGCGAAGTGCCGCCACGGATCTTCCTGAGTCGCCTTGAGCGACAGCGAAACCCGCTCGCGGTCCATGTCCACGTCGAGCACCTCGACGGTGACCTCGTCGCCGACGGCGACGACCTCGGACGGGTGGTCGATGTGCTTCCAGGACAGCTCGGAGACGTGCACCAGGCCGTCGACGCCGCCGAGATCGACGAACGCGCCGAAGTTGACGATCGAGGAGACCACACCCTTGCGGATGGCGCCCTTGGTGAGCTGGTTGAGGAACTCGCTGCGCACCTCGGACTGGGTCTGCTCCAGCCAGGCGCGGCGGGACAGCACCACGTTGTTGCGGTTCTTGTCGAGCTCGATGATCTTGGCCTCGATCTCCTTGCCGATGTACGGCTGCAGATCGCGGACCCGACGCATCTCGACCAGGGACGCGGGCAGGAAGCCGCGCAGGCCGATGTCGAGGATCAGGCCGCCCTTGACGACCTCGATGACGGTGCCCTTGACGGCCTCGTCCTTTTCCTTGAGCTCTTCGATGGTGCCCCAGGCCCGCTCGTACTGAGCGCGCTTCTTGGACAGGATCAGGCGGCCTTCCTTGTCCTCCTTGGTGAGGACCAGGGCTTCCACCTCGTCACCGACGGACACCACCTCGTGGGGGTCGACGTCGTGCTTGATGGACAGCTCACGGGAAGGAATGACGCCTTCGGTCTTGTAACCGATGTCGAGCAGGACCTCGTCACGGTCAACCTTGACGATGGTGCCCTCAACGATGTCGCCATCGTTGAAGTACTTGATGGTCTTGTCGATGGCGGCGAGAAAGTCCTCGGCCGAGCCGATGTCGTTGACGGCTACTTGCGGCGAGGTGACGGAGGGGCTTGGCATGTGGTGGGTTGCTCCGGACAGGTCTAATCGAAGGGACGGGTGAGTTTCATTGGCGCCCACGCGTGCCAGAGCACGCGCAGGTACCTCCTGAGGGTACTCGAGGTGTCACACGCTGGACAAACCCGGTCCCCGGCGGCCCAGCGAATCGGAGACCAGTCCGCCGGGCATCACCCACTGCTCGGGCCGGCGCTCGATGAACTCCCCCATCGCGTCGGCGATCTGCTGGGACAGCACCTGCACCGCGGCGTCCTGGGATACCGGGATCACCGCACCGAGCACCGGGTCGCGGCGGTGACGCTGACGCCCCGGGTGCGGTCGACGACGACGAGCTCCAGGCCGGCCTTGCGGGCGCCGCGGTCCATCACCCACTGCATCGGGCCGGGCTGCCGGTTCGCCACGATCGTGGTCGGGAACCCGTTGAGCGCCAGCACCACCGGCAGCGACGCGTAGGAGCCCAGGTGCGGGAAGACCACCACCGCGCCGCGGCCCGCGCCGGCCTCCAGTGCCTTGACCAGCGGCGACGGGTCGGCGATCCGGAACCGGCGGAGCGCCGCGGCCCGCGACGCGGTCAGGAACCACAGCGCGTCGTTGGCGTTGCGCACCAGGGCCCGGTACATCGCCCGCACCGGGCGCCATTTGCGCGACGAGTGCTGCGCGGTCGGGTCGACGTTGTCGCGGAAGTCCTGCAGCACCCGGGCGTGCAGCGGGTGCCCCTTCCAGTAGGCCAGCCGGGCCATCAGCACCGCGAACAGGTCGGTGAGCCGGGCCGGCACCAGCTGGTACAGCGACGAGACCAGCAGCACCATGTTCCGCAGCAGCAGCGGCACCCGGGCCGGCCGATCGGTGTCACTCACCGGTCCAGGGTAGGGCGCGGCTCAGCCCTTGAAGTACACCAACTGGTCGCTGGTCGCCAGCAGCACGCCGTCGCGGCTCCACAGCGTCGCGGTCTGGTCGAAGAAGCCGCGGGAGAACCGCCGGGCCGCCGCCGTGGCCAGCAGGAAGTCCCCGCCGACGGCGGCCAGCTCGGCGCCGCCGGCGTGGAAGTAGGTGGTCAGGGTGATCGTGCCGGCGGGGATCAGCCGCCCGGTGCGCAGGTAGATGCGCGGGTAGAAGATGTCCGACAGGGCGGCCAGTCCGGCGTAGTCCAGCGCGCGCCCGGCCGCGTCGCGCACCCAGAGCGTGCTGGTCGAGGACGCCGCCTGCTGCCCTTCGACCTCCGGCAGCTCGCCGGCCACCATCCGCATGTCATAGCGCGACAGCCAGGTCGGAAAGCCGGTGCCGCGCGGCTGGACGGTCTCCGGCGCGGGTGCCGGCGGCGGCCCGGCCTCGGTGTCACCCCAGGTGTCGCGGTGGCTGCCGAAGATGGCGGTGGCGGTGGTCTTGGGCTCACCGTCTTGGCTCAGCTCGACGATCCAGTGCTGGTTGGTCCGGTTGGTCCGCACCGGGTTCAGGCTCAGCTGGTAGGGGCCGTCGGCGATCGGGGCCAGGTAGTTGACGGTCAGTGCCAGCGGGTCCCCGAGCCGGTCCGGGTGCTGCTCGATGGCCCGCAGCAGCACGGCGGCGGTGATCCCGCCGAACGGCCCGACCATGTTCGCCCAGGCCGGGTGGGTGTGCCCGGTCACCCGGTGCGGGGAATCGGTTCCGGTCAGCTGCAGCGCCTCGGTGAAGACGTCGTCGGTGTCGGCCATACCCCTCAGTGTGACCGAGCCCCCCGGCGTGCCCGATGATGGCCACCGTGGCCGAGCCCCCGTCCCGACGCGCCGAGGCACTGGCCGGCCTGCGGGTGTCACTGGCGGCCGGTCTCGGACTGTTCCCGATCGGCGTCGCCTTCGGCCTGCTGGTCGCCCAGGCCGGGCTGCCGTGGTGGCTGGCCCCGGCGCTGTCGGTGGCGGTGTTCGCCGGGTCGATGGAGCTGCTGCTGGTCAGCCTGGTCAGCGCGGGCACCTCGCTGGTGGCGATCGCGCTGGCCACCTTCCTGGTGAACTTTCGGCACGTCTTCTACGCGTTCTCCTTCCCGCTGCCGGTGGTGCGCAACCCGGCGGCCCGGCTGTACTCGGTGTACGCGCTGATCGACGAGGCCTACGCGATCACCGCGGTAAATCCGCGCGGCTGGACCGCGCCGCGGCTGCTGGCCATGCAGGCCGCGCTGCAGTGCTACTGGGTCGGCGGCGGGCTGGCCGGCGTGCTGGCCGGGGCGCTGCTGCCCGGCCGGATCGAGGGTCTGGACTTCGCGCTGTGCGCGCTGTTCGTCACCCTGACCCTGGACGCCTGCCGCGGCCGGCGGCAGCTGCCGTCGCTGCTGCTGGCCGGGTTGTCGTTCAGCACCGCGCTGCTGCTGGTGCCGGACTCCGCGCTGTTCGCCGGGCTGCTCGGCTTCGTCGGCGCGCTGGTGCTGCGGTACCTGTTCACCCGGGGCCGCGGCGCGGCGGAGCCCGCCGATGCCTGACACCGGCTATCTGCTCGCCGTGCTGGCGATCGGCTTCGGCATCACCTTCGCGCTGCGAGCCGTGCCGTTTCTGATCCTCAAACCACTGCGCGGCTCGCGGTTTGTCGCGGCCATGGTGGCGTGGATGCCGGCCGGCCTGCTGGCGATCCTGGCGGCCGCGACGTTCGTCGGCAGCGCCTCCGGCGACCCGGGGAACCCGGGGAAGGCACTGGTGGCGGTGGCCGTCACGGTGGCCGTGCACCTGGGCCTGGGCCGGCGCACCCTGCTCAGCGTCGGGCTGGGCACGCTGGCCTACGTGGCGCTGGTCAACCTGGCCTGACCCGCTCGGCATTCGGTGCTCAGTGCGCGGCGGCGTCCCAGGACCGGCCGTAGCCCACCGACACCTCCAGCGGAACGTCGAGCGGATAGGCGCCGCCCATCTTGTCCCGGACCAGTGCCGCCACGGTGTCCCGCTCGCCGTCGGCGATCTCCAGCACCAGCTCGTCGTGCACCTGCAGCAGCATCCGGGAGGTCAGGCCGGCCGACCGCAGCCCGCGGTCCACCTCGATCATCGCCACCTTGATCAGGTCGGCGGCGCTGCCCTGGATCGGGGCGTTGAGCGCCGCTCGCTCGGCGGCCTCGCGGACCTGCCGGTTGCTGCTGTTGAGTTCCGGCAGGTAGCGCCGCCGGCCCAGCACGGTCGAGGTGTAGCCGTCCTTGCGGGCCTGCTCGACGACGGCCTGCAGGTAGTCGCGCACGCCGCCGAACCGGGCGAAGTACGCCTCCATCTGCTCCTTGGCCTCCTCGGTGGAGATCTTCAGCTGGGCGGCCAGACCGTAGGCGCTCAGCCCGTAGGCCAGCCCGTAGGACATCGCCTTGACCCGGCGGCGCAGCTCGGGGGTGACCTCGTCGATCGGCACCCCGAAGGCCCGCGATCCGACGAAGGAGTGCAGGTCCTCGCCGGTGTTGAACGCCTCGATCAGGCCGGCGTCACCGGACAGGTGCGCCATGATCCGCATCTCGATCTGGCTGTAGTCCGCGGTCATCAGCTCGGCGTAGCCGTCGCCGACCACGAACGCGTCGCGGATCTGGCGGCCCGCGTCGGTGCGGACCGGGATGTTCTGCAGGTTCGGGTCGGTGGAGGACAGCCGGCCGGTGGCCGCGATGGTCTGGTTGAAGGTGGTGTGGATGCGGTCGTCGGCGGCCACCGCGTTGAGCAGCCCGTCCACCGTGACCTTGAGCCGGGTGACGTCGCGGTGGGTGAGCAGGTGCTGCAGGAAGGGATGCCCGGTCTTGTCCAGCAGCGCGGCCAGCGCGTCGGCGTCGGTGGTGTAGCCGGTCTTGGTCTTCTTGGTCTTGGGCATCTCCAGCTCGTCGAACAGCACCACCTGCAGCTGCTTGGGCGATCCGAGGTTGATCTGCTTGCCGATCACCGCGTAGGCGGCCTCGGCGGCGTCGCGGATCTCGTCGGCGAACCGGGACTGCAGCCCGGACAGCCGGTCCAGGTCCACCGCGATGCCGACGGCCTCCATCTCGGCCAGCGCGGTCTGCACCGGCAGTTCCATCTCGGTGAGCAGGTTGGACTCGTCGATCTTGGCCAGCTCGGTGTCCAGCGCGTCGGCCAGGTCGACGACGGCGCGGGCCCGCAGCATCAGGGTCGCCGCGGCCTGCTCGTCGGCGCCGTCGGTGTCGTCGAGCAGCGAGAGCTGCTGCTGCCCGGGATCCTCGGCGCGCAGTTCGCGGCCCAGGTAGCGCACCGACAGGTCGTCGAGGGCGAAGCTGCGCTGGCCGGGACGCACCAGGTAGGCGGCCAGCGCGGTGTCGGAGGTGACGCCGTCGAGCCGCCAGCCGCGGCCGGCCAGGTCGTGGCGGGCCAGCTTGGCCTCGTGCAGCGCCTTGGGCTGGTCGGCCGCCGCCAGCCAGCGGCCCAGCGCGGCGTCGTCGTCGGGGGTGAGCAGCGCGGTGTCCAGGTAGCACGCGTCACCGCCGGAGGTGGCGATCGCCAGCGCGGTGGCGTCGGCGTCGAAGGTGCGGTGCGTGCCGGTCACCGCCAGCCCGGTACGGGTGCCGTCGGCGGCTTGGGCGGCCAGCCAGTCGGCGACGCCGCCGGGCTCCAGCGCCGCGCCGCGCAGCTCGAAGCCCTCCTCGGCCTCCGGCTGGGCGGTCGAGAGGGTGTCGAACAGCCGGTCGCGCAGCACCCGGAACTCCAGGTCGTCGAACAGCCGGTGGATCTGGTCGCGGTCCCACGGCCGGATCGCCAGGGTGTCCGGGGTCTGGGCCAGCGGCACATCCTTGACCAGCTCGGTCAGTTCCCGGTTGAGCACCACCGCGGGCAGGTTGGCGCGCAGCGACTCGCCGACCTTGCCGCGCACGGTGTCGGCCTGGTCGATCAGCTGCTGCAGCGAGCCGTACTCGGTGATCCACTTGGTGGCGGTCTTCTCCCCGACCCCCGGGATGCCGGGCAGGTTGTCACTCGGGTCGCCGCGCAGCGCGGCGAAGTCCGGGTACTGCGCCGGGGTCAGCCCGTACTTGGCCGCCACCGCCTCGGGGGTGAACCGGGTCAGCTCACTGACCCCCTTGATCGGGTACAGCACGGTCACGTCGTCGCTGACCAGCTGCAGCGCGTCCCGGTCGCCGGTGACGATCAGCACCCGGTGGCCGGCGGCGCGGGCCTGGGTGGCCAGCGTGGCGATGATGTCGTCGGCCTCGTAGCCGGGTTCGGCCAGCACCGTGATGCCCAGCGCCTCGAGCACCTCCTTGGTGATGTCGATCTGGCCGCGGAACTCGTCGGGGGTGGCCGAGCGGCCCTCCTTGTACTCCGGGTAGCGCTCCTTGCGGAAGGTCTGCCGGGACACGTCGAAGGCGGCGGCGACGTGGTCGGGTTTCTCGTCGCGCAGCAGGTTGATCAGCATGGCGGTGAAGCCGTAGACGGCGTTGGTGGTCAGGCCGCCGCGGGTCCGGAAGTTCTCCGCGGGCAGCGCGTAGAAGGCCCGGAAGGCCAGCGAGTTGCCGTCCAGCAGCAGCAGGGTGGACCGGTCGGCGTCGGGTGCTGGGCTCACAGCCATCAACCTTAGGCATCGGCGCGGACACCCGGCGCGAAGGGCACCCGAGCGCGGAACTGGAACACGTTTCAGTTTCGTCCCGGCGTCGGGCTAGGCTGTTCCACGTGCCAGGAGCAACCGATCCGCAGAGCCTGCCGGCGATCGAGGGGTGGTGGGCGTTCGACGACGCCGGAAACCCCCACCTGACCGGCGGCAAATGCGCCGCCTGCGGGACCTATGTCTTCCCGCCGCGGGCCAACAACTGCCCCAACCCGGCGTGCGACTCCGACGTGCTGGAGCTCGTCGCGCTGTCGCAGCGCGGCACGGTGTGGAGCTACACCGAGAACCGCTATCCGCCGCCGGCCCCGTATCCGGCGCCCGAGGACTTCCAGCCGTTCGCCATCGCCGCGGTCGAACTGGCCGCCGAGGGCCTGATCGTGCTGGCCAAGGTCGCCGAGGGCACCCTGGCCGCCGACCTGCGGGTCGGCATGGAGCTCGAGCTGGGGCTGGAGCGGTTGTACACCGACGAGGCCGGGTTCGAGCGGCTGACCTACGTGTGGAGGATCCCGGCATGACCGAACCGCTGTACATCCTCGGCGCGGGCATGCACCCGTGGGGCAAGTGGGGCCGGGACTTCACCGAGTACGGGGTGATCGCCGCCCGCGCCGCGCTGGCCGATGCCGGCCTGAACGCACAGCAGATCCAGTTCATCGCCGGCGCGGACACCATCCGCAACGGCTACCCGGGCTTCATCGCCGGTTCGACGTTCGCCCAGAAGCTGGGCTGGAACGGGGTTCCGGTGTCGTCCTCGTACGCGGCCTGCGCCTCGGGTTCGCAGGCGCTGCAGAGCGCCCGGGCCCAGATCCTGGCCGGGTTCTGCGACGTGGCGCTGGTGATCGGCGCCGACACCACCCCCAAGGGCGCGTTCGCCCCGGTCGGCGGTGAGCGTAAGAACGACCCGGACTGGCAGCGGTTCCACCTGATCGGGGCGATGAACCCGGTGTACTTCGCGCTGCTGGCCCGGCGCCGGATGGATCTGTACGGCGCCACCTCCGAGGACTTCGCCCAGGTGAAGGTGAAGAACTCCCGGCACGGGCTGAGCAACCCAAATGCCCGCTACCGCAGGGAATCCGCGGTCGCCGACGTGCTGGCCAGCCCGGTGGTCTCCGACCCGCTGCGCCAGCTGGACATCTGCGCCACCTCCGATGGCGCGGCCGCGCTGATCGTGGCCAGCGCCGACTTCGCGGCCAAGCACCTGGGCTCCCTGGCCGGGGTGCCGTCGGTGCGCGCGGTGTCGACGGTGACCCCGCGCTACCCGCAGCACCTGCCCGAGCTGCCCGACATCGCCACCGATTCCACCGCGGCGGTGCCGGCCGGCGACCGGGTGTTCAAGGACCAGATCCTCGACGCCGCCTACGCCGAGGCCGGCATCGGCCCGGAGGACGTCAGCTGCGCCGAGGTCTACGACCTGTCCACCGCGCTGGAGATCGACTGGTACGAGCACCTGGGCCTGTGCGCCAAGGGCGAGGGCGAGCAGCTGCTGCGCAGCGGCGCGACCACGCTCGGCGGCCGGGTTCCGGTCAACCCGTCGGGCGGGCTGGCCTGCTTCGGTGAGGCCATCCCGGCCCAGGCGATCGCCCAGGTCTGCGAGTTGACCTGGCAGCTGCGCGGCCAGGCCACCGGCCGCCAGGTCGAGGGCGCGACCGTCGGGATCACCGCCAACCAGGGCCTGTTCGGCCACGGCTCGTCGGTCATCGTCGCCCGCTGACGGCCCCCGCGGTGGCCGAGACGCTGGCGGTCCGGGTCAAACCGGGCAGCCGCAAGGGACCGCTGGTCGAGGTCGGGCCGGACGGTGAGCTCACCGTGTACGTGCCCGAACGCGCCGTCGACGGCAAGGCCAACGCGGCGGTGATCGCGCTGCTCGCCGGGCATCTCGGGGTGCCGAAGAGCCGGGTGCAGCTGGTCGGCGGGGCGACCGCGCGGCTCAAGCGATTCCGGATCGACGGACCCGCTCAGGCCACCCCGAGGTAGGCCGCGCGAACGCTGTCGTCGCGCAGCAGTTCGGCCGCCGGGCCGGTGCGGGTGATCGTCCCGGTCTCCAGGATGTAGGCCCGGTCGGATCGGCTCAGCGCCTGCTGGGCGTTCTGCTCCACCAGCAGCACCGTGGTGCCCTGGCCGTTGATCTCGGAGATGATCGCGAAGATCTGCGCGATCACCATCGGCGCCAGGCCCATCGACGGTTCATCGAGCAGCAGCACCCGGGGCCGGGCCATCAGGGCGCGGCCGATGGCGAGCATCTGCTGCTCTCCCCCGCTCAGCGTGCCGCCGACCTGGCTGCGCCGCTCGGCCAGCCGCGGGAAGGTGGTGTACACCCAGTCCAGCCGCTCGTCGTGCTCGGCGCGGGTGTCGAATTTGCGGGCATAGCAACCCATTTCGAGGTTCTCCGCGATGGTCATGCCGGGGAAGATGCCGCGGCCCTCGGGCGCCTGGATCAGCCCGTCGATGACCCGGTTGTGCGGTTTGATCCGGGTGACCTCGACGCCGTCGAACCACACCGAGCCCGACGTCGCCGGCCGCAGCCCGGAGATCGCCCGCATCATGGTGGTCTTGCCCGCGCCGTTGGCGCCGAGCAGGGTGACCAGTTCGCCGGCCCGCACCTGCAGCGAAACACCGTGCAGCGCCTCGATTTTGCCGTAGTGCACGACCAGGTCGCGGACCTCCAGCAGCACCGGGGCCTCAGGGCAGTTCGTCATCGGGCACCCCCAGGTAGGCGGCGATCACCTTCGGATCGGCGCGGATCTGTTCGGGGCTGCCCTCGGCGATCTTGCGGCCGAACTCCAGCACCACGATCCGGTCGGTCACCCCCATCACCAGCCGCATGTCGTGTTCGATCAGCAGCACGGTGTGGCCGGCGTCGCGGATGGCCCGGATCAGGTCGATCAGCGCGGCCTTCTCGCTCGGGTTGAACCCGGCGGCCGGTTCGTCCAGGCACAGCAGTTTCGGCTCGGTGGCCAGCGCCCGGGCGATCTCCAGCCGGCGCTGGTCCCCGTAGGACAGGTTTTTGGCCTTGACCTCGCCGCGGCCGGCGATGCCGACGAACCCCAGCAGCGCGGCGGCCTTCTCGATCGCGGCGGCCTCCTCGCGGCGGTGCCGCGGGGTGCGGAAGATGGCGCCGGGCACCGAGGTTCGGTGCCGGGCGTCGGTGGCGACCACGACGTTCTCCAGCGCGGTCATCTCGCCCCAGAGCCGGATGTTCTGGAAGGTCCGGGCGATCCCGCGGCCGGTGATGGTGTGCCGCTTGATCCGGCCCAGCCGCGCGCCGTCGAAGCTCACCGTGCCGGCCGACGGCCGGTACACCCCGGTCAGCGCGTTGAAGCAGGTGGTCTTGCCGGCCCCGTTGGGGCCGATCAGGCCGAGGATCTCGCCGCGCCGAATGTCGAAGCTGACCCCGTCCAGGGCGGTCAGTCCACCGAACTTGACCGTCAGATCGCTGGCCTGCAGCAGGATCTCGCCGCTCATGTCGCCGCCGTCGAATCCTCGGCGCGGCGCAGCAGTTCGCGGGCCCGCCGCCGGTAGGTCAGCAGCTGCTGGCGGACCGGGAACAGGCCCTGGGGCCGGAAGATCATCAGCACCACCAGGGCCAGGCCGAAGAACAGGTACTTCAGCTCGCCGAGGTTGACCCCGGCGACCTCGACGCCGAGCAGCCGGTTGGGCAGGTACACCACCACGAAGGCGCCGAAGATCACCCCGAGCTTGTTGCCCTGGCCGCCGAGCACCACCGCGCACAGGAACAGCATCGAGTTGATGATGTTGAAGCTCTTGGGGTCGACGAACTGCACCTGGCCGGCGTACAGCGCACCGGACAGCCCGCCGATCGCGGCGCCGATCACGAACGCCCACAGCTTGAACTTGAAGGTGTTGACGCCCATCACCTCGGCGGCGTCCTCGTCCTCCCGGATGGCCACCCAGGCCCGGCCGACCCGGCTGCGTTCCAGGTTCCCGACGATCAGCAGCACGATCACCACCAGCACCAGACCCAGCCAGTACCACCAGGTTCCGTAGTTGGCCGCACCGGTGGCGTTGCCGGTGGAGAAGTAGCCGCCGGGCACCGCGTCCGCGCCGAACACCGGGGTGGCCAGCCCGCTCAGGCCGCGCGGGCCCTTGGTGATGCTGGCCAGGTTGTCGGCGACCAGCCGGATGATCTCGCCGAACCCCAGGGTGACGATGGCCAGGTAGTCCCCGCGCAGCCGCAGCGTCGGGCTGCCGATCAGCAGTCCGGAGGCCGCGGTGACGGCCATCGCGATCGGCAGGCAGGACAGCCAGGCCCAGTCCGAGCTGAAGAACGCGTTGGCGCCCAGCTGATTCCACGGGCTCGACGGCGAGGTCAGCAGTGCCACGGTGTAGGCGCCGATGGCGTAGAAGCCGACGTAGCCCAGGTCCAGCAGCCCGGCCTGGCCGACCACCACGTTCAGCCCGATCGCGATCAGCGCGAACATGGCGAACTGGGCCAGCACCCCGCCGAGGCTGACCCCGGGGGTGTCGATCAGCGGCGGCGGGAACAGCGGCAGCAGCGCCAGCAGCCCGAACAGCACCGCGCCGGCCAGCCACTTCTGCGCCCGGGTTCGACCGTCCCACCAGCCCCGGATCCGGTCGCCGGGGGCCAGCGCGCTCGACGGCCTCATACCCGCGCCCGGCCCAGGGTCTCGCCGAGGATGCCGGTCGGGCGGATCAGCAGCACCAGCACCAGCAGCACGAAGGCCACCACGTCGCGCCACTGGGTGCCGAACACCGTTTGACCGTAGTTCTCCATCACCCCGAGCAGCAGCCCACCCAGCAGCGCGCCGCGCAGGTTGCCGATGCCGCCGAGCACCGCCGCGGTGAACGCCTTGATGCCGAGGATGAAGCCGCCGTAGTAGACGATGCCCTGGGGCACCTTCAGCGTGTAGAGCAGCGCGGCCGCGCCGGCCAGCAGCCCGCCGATCAGGAAGGTCGACACGATGACGCGTTCCCGGGACACCCCCATCAGGGTGGCGGTGGTGGGGTCCTGGGCGACCGCGCGGATGCCGCGGCCGAACCGGGTGCGGTTCACCGCGACGTCGGTGAGCAGCGCCAGCACCAGCGCCGCCCCGACGATGACCAGGGTGAGGTTGCTGACCGCGACGTCACCGACGGTGAACACGGTCTGCGGTGCGACCAGCTTGATCGGCTGCTGGGCGTTGTTGCCGCCGTAGCCGGGGATGATCCGCGGCAGGATGAAGTGCACGAATTCCTGCAGCACGAAGGACATCCCGATGGCGGTGATCAGGAAGGTCAGGGCGCGCGCGTTGCGCTTTCGCAGCGGCCGGTAGGCCAGGAACTCCACCCCGATGGCGGTGGCACCGGACACCGCCATCGCGAACAGCAGCGCGATCAGCAGGTAGAGCACGGTCAGCCCGACGCCGACGTTGTAGGTGTTGCCCCGCGGGTGAAAGCCCAGGATCAGGTCGAGGCAGAAGTAGGCCCCGAACATGCCGACCATGAACACCTCGGAGTGCGCGAAGTTGATCAGCCGCAGCACGCCGAACACCAGGGTGTAGCCGACGGCGACCAGCGCGTAGATCGCGCCCCAGGCCAGCCCGTCGACGGTCAGCTGCCAAAAGCCGCCGGCCAGCGCGTCGAGGTTGAAGCTGATGTCGGCGGCCAGCAGGGCGGGGTGTCCGGAGAGCTCCGGTGGCATCGGCGGTGAATTCCCGTGCGGCGCAGCGCCGGAGCGCTACTTGACCTCGTAGACCCAGATCAGCGTGCTGGTCAGCTCCCCCTGCGGGGTCCACTGGTACCGGCGTGCCACTCCGGGCGCGTCGTAGCCGCGGACGAACTCCAGCAGCTCCGGCCGGGTGACCTTGCCCGCGTCGATGCCCTTGAGCAGGACGGTGGCCAGGTCGTAGCCCTCGGTGCTGTAGGTGCCGGGTTCGGCGCCGTCGGAGGCCTGCTGGTACTCGGTGCGGAACCAGTCCGGGGCCGGGCCGCACGGGCAGGACAGCACCGCGCCCTCGGTGGCGTCGCCGCCCTGCTTGACGAACTCCTGATCCTTGCTGCCGTCGGCCGAGACGAAGGTGCCGCGCACCCCGGCGTCGGCGAGCTGCTGCACCAGCGGCGCGGCCTGGGCGTAGTAGCCGCTGAAGAACACCGCGTCGGGGTCGGCCGCCTTGACCTGGTTGACCACCGCGGAGAACTCCTTGTCGGCCTCCTTGACGGTGATCACGCAGTCCGAGGCCACCGGTCCCAGCGTGGCGCGCACCGAGTCGGCCAGGCCGGTGCCGTAGGCGGTGCTGTCGTCGATGACGCAGACCTTGGCCGCGCCCATCTCACCCTTGAGGTAGTTGGCGATCGCCGGGCCCTGCACCCCGTCGTTGGCCAGGCCGCGGAAGAAGGTCTTGCGGCCCTGCTCCGAGAGCGACACCCGGGTGGCCGACGCGGTCGCCGACACCAGCCCGGCGCCCTCGAACAGGTCGGCGGTGGCCTCGGTCTCCCCGGAGAACGCCGGCCCGATCATCCCGACGATGGCGGCGTCGTCGATGATCCGCGGGGCGACCTGGGTGGCCTTCTGCGGATCGCCCTCGGTGTCGAACATTTCCAGGGTGACCTGGCAGTCCGGGTTCGCCTCGTTGTGCTTCTTGGCGGCCAGCTGGGCACCGTTGCGGATGTTGATGCCCAGCGCGGCGTTGGGGCCGGTCAGCGCGCCGACCACGGCCAGCGACACCGGCGCGCAGCGGGCGGTGCCGTCACCGGCGGGGTCGGCCGGGGTGACATCGGTGGCCGACGGCACCTTGTTGCCGTCCACGTCGATCTGCACCTGCGCGACGATCTGGCGGGCCCCGGAGTTCTCCTCGGTCCCGGCGCCGGGCTGGCTGCATCCGGTCAGCCCGAGGGCGAGCAGGGCGGCCGAGCCAAGGGCCAGCGCCCGCCAGGTCAGGTCTGTACGCAAGCTGGGCCACCTCCGGATCGAATGAGCGCGTGCCCTCAGAAAGATAGCGGCACTCGGGCCGATCCGCGCGGTGTTCGTCAGGCCGGGTCGTTGAGGGTCTCCATGATGACCTCGGCGACCCGTTTCATGGTGGTGCGCTGATCCATCGCCGCGCGCTGGATCCAGTTGAACGCCTCCGGCTCGGTCATGCCCTGGTGGGCCTGCAGCAGGCCCTTGGCCCGCTCCACCAGCTTGCGGGTGGCCAGCCGGTCGGTCAGGGTGTCCACCTCGCGCTCCAGCGCGGCGATCTCGGCGAACCGGGAGACCGCGACCTCGATGGCCGGGACCAGGTCGTTGATCGAGAACGGCTTGACCAGATACGCCATCGCGCCCGCGTCGCGCGCCCGTTCGACCAGGTCACGCTGGCTGAACGCGGTCAGCATGACGATCGGGGCGATCCGCTTGGCGGCGATCTCCGCGGCGGCGTCCAGGCCGTCGCGCCGCGGCATCTTGACGTCCATGATCACCAGATCGGGGCGCAGCGCCTCGGCGAGTTCGACGGCCTCCTGCCCGTCGCCGGCCTCCCCGACGACGTCGTAGCCCTCCTCGCGCAGCATCTCGGCCAGATCCAGCCGGATCAGCGCCTCATCCTCGGCGATCAGGACACGGTGCGCGGTGGTGGCGGATTCGGTGCTTGGCCCGGTCATCGCTCCATTGTCGCGGTACCCCCCGCCGGGACCGAGGCCGCCCCCGGATCCATTAAGGTGGAGTCTCCCGGCCCTCGTATCCCAATTGGCAGAGGAAGCGGATTCAAAACCCGCACAGTGTGAGTTCGAGTCTCACCGAGGGCACCAAAACGTTCTTACTCGAACCGACACGGAACATGTCGGCGAGCCGGAACCGATGGTTCAACCCAAACTCCCCGGAGCCTCCGGGGAGTTTTTGGTTTTTCAGCACGTCAGAGACGCGCAGCGCCTCATCGTCACGCGCCTCTGCATCGACGCCTTGCCAGTGCGTGAACGCGCGTGCCGCGTCGCGCAGCTCGTAGATGGCTGGTGTGAGTTCGTCGGTGACCACACCTCCGTCGTTGAGCCAGAGCTTGCTGAAGCTGGCGGAGTTGAGGTCGCGTCGTCCATCCTCGGGCGCACGCAGGTAGAGCGCCTGCGGATCGTCGAGCAGGTCGAGGTATTGCTGGAGCTTGCGGGCACCGAGTTCGAGTTGATCGCCGGTGTCGTCGAGGCCCTGCTGTGCTTGGGTGCGTTCGACCTGGATCTTGCGCAGCCGTGCGCGGATCTTGTCGGGTGCGAGCTCACCGTCCGAGGCGAGATCGATCAGTCGCTCTGAGGTGAGCCCGCTGTAGTGGTCCAGTCGTTGTGGGACTCTGTTGCCCGAGTGTTTGGGCAGGAAGAATCGACGACGACATGGCATCGAACAAGCGCCGGCGGCATACGCCGGATCAGATTATCCGCAAGCTCGCTGAGGGCAACAAGCTGCTGGCGACCGGCCAGGAGTTGGCCGAGGTGTGTCGGCATGTGGAGGTCGCGGAATCGACGTGGCATCGCTGGGTGGCCCAGTACGGCGGCATGAAGGCCAACGACGCCAAGCGGCTCAAGGAGCTCGAGGCCGAGAACGCCCGGCTCAAGAAGCTGGTCGCCAACCAGGCCCTCGACATCGACATGCTCAAGGAGATTTCGGCGGGAAACTTCTGACCCCGAACCGCAAGCGCCGCGCAGCAGCGATGCTGCGTGAGCGGTTCGGGGTCTCTGAGCGCCGCGCGTGCACCGTGGTGGGTCTGCACCGCTCCACGATGCGCCTGGCCCCGCCGTCGATCAGCACCGAGGAGGCCCAGCTGAGGGGGTGGCTGCGCCGGTTCTCCACCGACCGGCCGCGTTGGGGGTGGCGTCGCGCTGCCAAGATGGCCCGCCGCGCCGGTTGGCAGGTCAACAACAAGCGGATCCGCCGGCTGTGGCGCGAGGAGGGGCTTCGGGTGCCGCAGCGGCGCCGCAAGAAGCGGCTGACTGGTATCGGCGTGGCCGTGGGCGCGATGTCGCCTATCCGTCCGAATGTCATCTGGGCGATGGACTTTCAGTTCGACACCACCGCCGACGGTCGCACGCTGAAGTTGTTGAACGTCATCGACGAGTTCACCCGCGAGGCCCTGGCGATCGAGGTCGACCGCAGCATCGACGCCGACGGCGTGGTCGCCGTGCTGGACCGCCTCGCCCTGGTACACGGTGCACCGCACTACGTGCGCTTCGACAACGGCCCGGAGTTCGTCGCGCACGCCGTCGCCGATTGGTGCCGGTTCAACAGTGCTGGTTCACTTTTCATCGATCCCGGCTCGCCGTGGCAAAACGCTTTCATCGAGTCGTTCAACGGCCGGCTTCGTGATGAACTGCTCAACTCGTGGCGGTTCGACTCCCTGCTGGAAGCCAGGGTGCTCATCGAGGACTGGCGTCGTGACTACAACGCCAATCGGCCCCACACCGCCCACGGCGACCTCACCCCGGCCGAGTTTGCCCTACAGTGGGCCACGACCCATCAACCGAAAGTCGCATAACGACTGGACCACAAAACGGGTCCCCCTCAGCTCCTCCTGCTGGGCGAGTTTGTCGAGCTTCTTGCGGTATGTGACATGCAGGCCACGGACGTGGGCCTGCGCATCGGCCATCGCGACGTCGATGGCCTCGCGGATGTAGTCCAGGAACTTCGGGGGTAGGCCGAGCTTGGCGTAGTGGTCGAGGACGTACCACTCGACGTCGAGCACCGGCAGGTGCGGGAGATCGCATTCACCCCGCTGGCGGGCCAAGCACAGGTAGTAGGCGTAATTGCCGCCGTTGCCTTTCGCCTCGGTGTAGACCAGTCGGGAACTGCGGCCGTTGGCGCGGCAGCGCTCGCAGTACAGCAGGCCCTTGAGGTAGTGGTAGAGGACACGGTCGCGTTGTCCCCGGGCAGAGCGGTCTTCGATGACCTTCTGGACGCGCTCGAACAGGTCGGCGGGGATGATCGGCTGGTGTCGACCAGGGAAGGTTTCGCCCTTGTAGCGGACGATGCCGATGTAGTACGGGTCGCTCAGCATCCGGTGCAGGTGTGACCGGGACAGCTCCTTTGCGCCGCCCCGTCCTTGCGGGCGAGCCCGGAGTCCGAGGTCGGCCATGGTTTCCTGGAGACGGTCGATCGAGTAGTCGCCGGTGGCATACATTTCGAAAGCCTGCTTGATCAGCGGCGCACGTTCCTCGTCGACGGCGATGCCGTTGACCTGTCGCCCGTCGTGTTCGATTCGCACGTTGCGGTAGCCGATCGGGGCGCGCCCGTTGGTGCCGCCCATCTGTGCCTTGTGGCGCATCTTGACCTTGATGTCCTCGCCGGACATCCGTACCTGGACTTCGTTGATGATGTCGGTGACTGCTTCCATGGCGTCGGCCATGATGCCCTCGCCGAAGTCTTCCTTGGCCGAGACGAGCTTGACGCCCATCGTTTCGAGCCGTCGCTTGGTGATGACCGCGTCGCCGAGGTTGCGGAAGGCGCGCGAGCGCATGTAGATGATCACCAGCGAGACATCCGGATTCTCGCCGAGGTAGGCGAGCAACTGCTTGAAGATCGGCCGCTTGTCGATGGTCTGCGCCGATGCGCCCGGTTCGACGAATTCCTTCTCGATCAGGGCACCCATCCTGGCAGCCTTGGCGTTGTTGGCCTCGCGCTGGGTGGCGATCGAGTTGCCCTCGGCGTCGACGTCGGCACCGGTGTCCATCTGTCTCGTGGTCGAGACCCGCAGGTACGAGACGGCGATCTGCGGACCGGTCGTGGTGTGGCTTGTCATGTCCCTGTTCCTCCTTTCTGCCTGAGCTGGGCTAGTTGCTGGCCGCCGGATCGATGTCGTACACGGGTTCCGGTGCAAGTTCGGTCGTGGTCGTGTCCAGTAGGCGTTCGACGTAGTGCTCCAGGCGGGCGACCGCATCCGGTGGTAGTTGGCGGATCTTCTCTTCGAGGTCGTCGCCGAGCTGTGACAGCGATGCGGGCGTTTTGTAGCCGGCGGCGGCGTACATGCTGTACAGCGACAGCCCGAGCGGTTCAGCGAGTGCCGCAATATGCGCCGGATTGACCTTCATCACCTGACCCTTTTCCAGCTTGGAGATCTGTCCCTGTGCGACGCCGGAAGCCTCCGATAGTGCGCGGAACGTGAATCCCGCATTAAGTCGTGCATCGTGAATGAGGCTGCCGAGAGAATTGTCGGCAGCCGACTGCATAGCGTTGCTTGTCATTGTTTAATTCCTCCCATTTATTTCCTATTTTATAGAGATTGTTTCGAAATGGGAATGATGATTGTTCATTCCACATCGAATAAAGGAGAGGCTTCTCTTGTTTAGTTGGTGTCGAATTGGCGGGAGCCAGCGAGTCCTTGCGGAACTCGGGGCTGGCTCCCGCCGAGGACGGACGGCCCGGTGGGCTATCCCTTGGTGCCGCGACCACGGGTGGTCTTCGGCGCTTGCGTTGTGGACGAGCCGAACAGGGCCGAGAGGGCCTGTCGCTGCAGTTCGGCATCCTTCTCGATCTCGGCGCGAAGTTCCTCGGCCTTAGCGGTGATCGCGGGATCGTTGGCCAGGGTGTCGAGGTGCTTCTCGATGGCGGTGCGGATGGTGTCCGTGACCGTCATACCGCTGAGCTTCGACAGCATGCCGATGCGAGCGTGCAGTTCGTCGTCCAGTCGGACGGCAATGGTCTTCATGACCGTCTCCTCCTTCCTGAGGGTGTTTGTCCGAACGGTTCCGCGCGGGAGTCGTTCGGCCACTTCCTCGGGGTGGTGCGACCGGTGAAGGCGGGATGCCTTCATGATTTCGGCCGCAGGCCCCCGACGAAGGGCCCTCCCATCTACGGGATGGTGAAGACGTAGACATGACCGTCGGGTGAGCGTTCGAAGTGCACGTCACCGGACAGCTCGGCGTCGCGGGCGAAGCCGGCGTAGTTGATCGACACGTATCCGCGCAGTGCTTCGGGAACCACCCGGTCGATCTCGGTTTCGAGCCCGTCGTGCAGCACGTCGCGCGCCCAGTCCTCCGGCGAGTCGTATTCGCCGCCATAGGAGTCGGTGAACGAATCGAGCATGTCGGGATCGGCATCGTGTAGCTGTGCGTAGGCCGCGAACGCCAGGCCGTGCTCGGCGATGCCGCGCGCCACCCGGGCCACCACGTCGAGCTGCTCGTACTCGCCGACCTGGAACGGGCCGAACTCGTCGTAGTCGAAGATGCCGTACTCCTCGGCGTCCGGCTCGTGGCTGCTGGCCAGGATGCGCTGAACGGCGTCGTGCAGCTCCTCGTTGGCGACGGCGGCATCGAGCCAGTCGCCGTGCAGGCGCCCGGCGTTGTAGTCGGCCAGGCTGCCGACCCAGATGCGCGGCTGCAGGGTGGGCTGCTGCTCACGCTCGGGGTGCTGTGGTTTTTGATCTTTCTCATTCATGGATCACCTCCTTTCGTTTACGGGTGGTGCGCTCGCCGTCGATGCGGTCGGTGGCCAGCGCGACATAGTCAGGGTTGAGCTCGATTCCGAGCCAGTCGCGGTCGAGTGTTTCGGCGGCGATGGCGGTCGTGCCGGAGCCGATGAACGGGTCGAGCACCAGGCCCGGTTCGCTCGCCGCGTCGCAGGCGCACATCGCTCGTAGGGCCAGGCGAGTCGCGACCGCGCCGAGTCGCCGCACTGGACGCTTGTACGCCGTCCGGCACCGGCTGCAGCGTCGTTCGGGGCAGCCGGCCTCGATCATCCGCCGCGCCAGGCTGACCGGGAAGGTCGCGAAATGCGGGCCACGGTAGCCGCTGACGGCCAGCCGCCAGACATCGCCGGGGTTCTTGCCGAGCGGATGGCCGAGCAGCCCAGCGGCGTGTAGTGCGGCCAGTCCCCGGTCACCGTCGCTGTTCGGCCCCAGCCAGGCCGGTCGATCCGGCTTCCGCGATGCCAGCCTCGTGGAAGTCTTGCGTTTTGGTGGGCGGCTGACGTGCGGCTCGCGGATGGCGTCCAGGTCGAAGAAGTAGGTCGGCGAACGGGCGAGTACGTAGATGAACTCGTGCTTGGTGGCGAGCCGGTCCGCCACGCTGGTCGGGATGGTGTTCGTCTTGGCCCACACGACCTTGTTGCGCACCAGCCAGCCGTCTTTAACCAGCTGCAGTGCCAGACGTTCTGGCCCGAGCAGCAGGCTCTTGCGGCCGGCTCCCTCGGCCGGTTTGGTGCTGTAGCTGTCCCCCAGGTTCAGCCAGATCGTCCCGGTCGGCACGAGCACCCGCCGCACCTCGGTGAGTAGCTCCCGCAGCCCCGCGACCCATTCGTCGACGTGCGCTTCGAGCCCGAGCTGGTTGTCGTGGTCGTAGTTGCGTAGTCGGAAGTAGGGCGGGCTGGTCACTACGCAGTCGACCGACGC
The DNA here is from genome assembly GCF_010726955.1 of Mycolicibacterium fallax. Classification (NCBI taxonomy): domain Bacteria; kingdom Bacillati; phylum Actinomycetota; class Actinomycetes; order Mycobacteriales; family Mycobacteriaceae; genus Mycobacterium; species Mycolicibacterium fallax. The sequence continues at coordinate 817,417 of NZ_AP022603.1, read as the reverse complement.
ATCCGGCAGCTCCCGGACGCGGTCGAGCGCGTCGCCGACGAGGATCTGGTTGCGAGGCAGGCTCATGCCGTACCTCCGGCCAGCACCTGCGCCAGTGTGTTCGGGGTGGCGTAGCGGAACATCGCCGCCGTCAGACTGTGGCTGCGACGGACGGCCGCTTCGAGCTTCGCGGCGCGCTCGGCGGTGGTCAGAAGCCAGACCACCAGCGGGAAGCTGCCACGGCGGTCTTGTTCGATCCCGCTGCGGCGGTAGTCCTCGTACTGCTGGCACTTGCGGATCAGCGTCGGCAGCGACTCCGTGCCCAGGTCGACCTCGATGAATGTCCGGTCGACGAAGTCGGCTGTCGTGAGCTCGGCGTACAGGTCGGGCTGTAGCCAGCGCGGCTCACCGCTCGGGCCGAGATACTTGCGCCAGGACGCTGGTTCGACCTCCACGACGACGTTCTCGATAGTCTCGATACGACGGTGCTGGTGTAGCAGGATATGGACGTCGGCGACCGCCAGGCAGTGGCGCAGGAAGCGCTCCGAGGGCTCACCGGAGCGACGCCGCTTGTCGTCGCCGTAGACGATGCGCAGCCCGCTCGCGCTCAGTCGCCAGATGGTTACCCCGCTACCTGATCCCAGGCCGCCGACCCGTCGATCGAGTGGGCGGATCAGTCCATCGCGCTGGAGTCGGGCGAGGACCCGCCGAGTGACCCGCGCTCCGGTCGCTGCCGTTTCGTGGTCGACGAAGCAGAAGTGCTGAACCTGGTGGGTGGTCAGGTACCGGTGGTCGGCCACCAGCCGGAGGACATCGCGATCGCGGTCCGAGAGTTGGTCGGTCAGCCGGGCCAGTTGGCGAGCCCCGACCCGGCGACCCGCGCCGCGCGGAGCAACTTCGGACGCCGAAGGGACCGAAGTATTCGGCTCCCTAGAACCGGGGAACTCATCGCCGACCTGCGCACTCACCATGTCGTCACCGGAGGCGGCCGGTACGCCGAGCGGTAGCCCTGCGCCCGGGGTGTACCCGCCATGAGTAGTCGGCTGTGCGGCGCTCATTTGCCACCTCCCTTCCGGCGGCTACGCCCAAACGACTCGTCCGCCGTGGCATCGGCGCTCCAGCCGCCGATGGCGAGTAGTTCGGCTTCGACGTCTCGGAGCGGACGACCATAGCGGGCTCGTGACAGCGCCTGGACCTGTGCGGCCGACTGGATCTTTGGAGGCAACCGGCGAGTGCGGATCGTGCACCACGGCATGCGGTCCCCGCCGACCAACAGCGATGCCTGTGCCACGAAAGCGGGAAGTTCCTGGAGGTCGCGCGGCGTGAGCACACCGTTGGTGGTGGCGGCGATGTCCTTCGCGTCCTGCGGGCTGAGCTGGAAGCAGACACGACTACGGGCGTGCGCCATGACCGCCTGCCGCATCGACGGGCTGAGCTGTGTCAGCGACTGGTGGGCCAGCGCCGCGAACGCCACCCCGAGACCGCGTGCTCGCCCGAGCGCATCGGCGAGATCACCGAGCCGAACGATCTCCTGAAACTCGTCGAGATAGAGCATCACCGGGTGGCGCTGCGATTGCGGCAACCGGGTACGTTCCTGCGCCGCCTGCCAGATCAGCGCCAACAGAATCGAGCCCATCAGCCGGGCACCCTCCGGACCCAGCTCCGCGCTCCCCAGTGAGATGACCACGATCGGACGCTTATCGGGCTCCAGGAACAGGTCGCGCAGCGAGAACGCAGGCCGCGCCTGCCCGAACATGGCCCGCAGCGACGGACGCAACGTCAGGATCGGGTCCAGTTTGTTGCGCAGTGGCGCGATCACGTGCGTGCGCTCGGCATCCGACAGCGCCTCGAAATGTGCCCAGAACGCCCCGAGACCCAGCGGATCGGAGCCGGCGACCTTCGCCACCAGAGGCCGCCGCACCGCCGCATTCGACAGGATCATCGGCAGCATCGACAGCGAACAGCCGCCTACCCGGGCGAGCGTCAACAGGGCGGCATGTAGCAGGTCGCTACTGCGCGGACCGAGCTGGTCGCCGTAGAGGCTCTTGAAGACACCGAAGATCACATCTGCCGACCGTTCCGGCTGATCATCGGCGAATACCGCCACCCCGACAGGGCGGCTGTCGGTGGGGTCGAACACCACGATGTCGTCGTGCCGCTTCGGGTCGACGCGCTCGAGGAAATCCGTACAGGCATCGCCCTTGCCGTCGATGAGCACCACCGACCGCCCGGCGGTCGCGTCCGCCAGCGCCAGGTTCACCAGCATCGTCGACTTGCCGGTGCCCATGGGGCCGATCACGTGCATGACCCGCTTGGCCTCCTCCACACCCTGGCCGACTGGCCGGTCGCCATCGAGAGTCGAGTCGCCCAGAATCCGACCTGTACGCGGAACATTCGTGGCGACTGGAAGCTGGCGCGGGTGAGGTGAGGGCACGCCCGGTAGGTCCATGTCCTTCGGACCGATCGGCCACCCGAGCAGCGCCGTCAGCTCCGTGATGCCCAGTTCACTCGGCCACAGCAGCGGGTCGCGCATCTCGTCGAGCGCCCGCAACGACGACCGCTTCAGGCGGAGCGCCACACCCGGGGCTTCCAGGCCACGCAGCGGTGCAGCCACGTTCCCGATCAGCCGCTGCGCCCGAGCACGATCACGAGATCGTGCGCCGATCCGCAGCTCACACGAGAACCGATGCTCACCGAACTTGACACCGATCCGTGTCCGCTGTTGGCTCGGAACATCGGAGATCAGGCGTGGACGATGACGTGGTCCCAGGATCACCTGCAACCGCACCAGTTCACCTCGATGAGCGCCGGAGAGGGCAGCAAGGACACCGCGAGCGACCTGTTCGGTCGACCCGACCGCCAACGGCACCCGGCGATGCCCCGGCAGGCGCACCGCCGCTGCAACCGTCGAATCAACAGGGCGACGCCCGGCAGTCGCACGCAGCCCAACTAGGTACGGCGACATCGCTCGCACTGCCCGTCCCGCGACGGCAGGCTCGGCTCCGAGAAACCAGGCGACGGTGCCGGCTTCGCCCCGAGCCTCCAGAACCAGGCGAGGTTGCCCGGCCAGGCCGGCAAGCGCACCGACGGCCGCACGTGCAGCTTCAGTCGGTAGTGGAGTAGGCAGCTCCAGCTTCGTCCAGGCGAACGATCCGCAGCTACTCATCGGAGCCCTCCGCATCGTCGCGAGCCTGCCGCTCGGCCTGAGCCTCACGCTCGGCATCGGCCATTGCCATGGCGATGATCGCTCGCGCAATCTTGCGCACGTCGGGCTGCTCGCGTTGTTCGGAATGGACGATGATCCGTCGGCTGTGCCGGGCGCGTTTGATATCCGCCCGCTGCGCAGCCCTCCGATCCGCTCGATAGGGCGCATTCTTACTCACGCTCTCGTCGTCGTGATGTGTTGTTGACATGGATCTACCTCCTTCCCGAATTACGTGATGGACCGACTTTCGTGTTGCGTTTCGAAATAGAAATGCGAGTCGTGCGGCAGACTATGAACCGAACTGACGCGAATTGCAATAGGTAAATTGCCATTGTTGACCATTCCACAACGCCGACCGGAATAGTTGCCACGGGGAATCACCAGCCTCGGTACTTCGATGAGATCCGCCACCACAGGAGTGCTCCGACGCCGACGACCAGCACGACGATGCACAGGTACAGCCAGATCGCCCGCAGGATGCTGATCGCGGCGTAGAGGGCCATGGCCGCCAGGAGTAGGCCGACACACGCTTCAAGGAAGCGACCGCCGATACGGCCAGGGTCGCCGCCACTCATGGCAACCGCCGAATCTCGGCGAGCAGACCCGATACCAGCCCGGCCTCGTGACAGGTCGCGACAAAGCGGCTCTGGTCGAGCGGGAACCGCCCGATGACGCCCATGAGGAAGATCTGACCCACCAGATCCGCGGTCAGCAGCTCGTACGGCAGACTGCCCTTGCCGAATCCGGCCAGGGCCAACTCGTTGAGGTGCCACTGGGCGAGCTCCAGCTCATCGTCGAGGTTGAAACTCAGCCCCAGGCGCACGTGATGCACGTCGTGGTAGTAGCGGAACCGGATGTTGTCCTCCGGCGAGTCGTAGATCGTCGACTCGCAGAACAGACTGCTCACCGGCAGCGAATCACCCGTCTCCTGCGAGTGGGTGAACGCGCCGCGCAGCTGTTGATAGGTGCTCGGCGCAGCCGCGACGCCGGCCCAGCCGAAGCCGAGCTCTCGACTCGTGAGGTCGGCCTGTTCGCGGACGAAGCGGGTCAGCTCGGCGCGACCGGCCTGCAGGTCGGACGTCGTAGGGTGAGAGGTGGTCATGGCGTGGCTCCTTGACATGTTCATTGGCGTGAAGAGGTTGAGAAGTGTTGTGGCCGTTCGGCCTGTCCGAGCGCAGGCACGCGCTCGGACAGGCCTCCGATCTATTGCGGCGGCGGATCGATGCGGTTACGACGCGCCGTATCGATCATCTGGCGGATCGCCGACGTGGCCATCCGGTTGATGCGCGCCTCGGCCTGGCGCTGCGCGCGACGCATTCGCGCCATCTCAGCCCGTCGATCGGCCTCGATCTGCACGAAGGCATGACGCGCCCCGATCAGCAGCACGATGAACACAGTCAGCGCGAGGACCGCAAGGATCGCGACGACGCTCATCGACGGTTCACCTCCCGGGCGGTGTCTGCGACCGCCTGACCCATGCCGATGACCGTCATCGTCTTGATGAAGTCCAGGTCACCGGACGCGGCCGGCGCGGCCAGAGCGAGCTGCTGCTGCACCTGCGCGACCAGGGCTGCCTGCTGCATGGCGCAGGCGCCAGTGCGGGCGATGGCTTCGACCTTCGCCTGCTGAACCTCGCCGGCGGCGGCGATCGCGGCCGACCGGAGATCGGTCACATGGTCGATCGCGGCCAACTCCCGCGCCGTCTGACGCGAGAGTCGACCGCCAGAAGCGGATGGGGATGGAACGATGGACTGCTGTGTGTAGCGCTCGATGGCCGACATGTCGGATGACTCCTTCGTGAGGTCTGGCGAATCAGGCGGGATGCCTGATGACCTCTACGATTCAGCCGATCGACGGACATCCTCCAGGGCGACGACTGGGCATATACTGGGCACTCAATTGTGACCTCTGCCGATGGGAGACTGTGTGTCGCCGACTCGTCTTCCCATCCAGAAGCAGCCGCCCTCACTCGATGCGATCACCACGCCACTGAAGGGGATCTTGCGAGGCGGCCTCCCGGTCGACGTCTCATTCAGTGACATGAACCTGCTGGCGCTGCGGGGCGTTGTCGCCCGGTCGGTGATGCCTCATGACCGACTCAGTCGGATCAAGGCACTGAACGAGCTACTGGCGCGGTTGCTCGTCCACTTTCCGGATGACACCTTGGGTGAGCCAGCGCGGATCCTGTTCGGACTGACGCCCGGCGTTCGAGGACTCACCCTGACAGCGCGACGCGAACGAGCCGCTTCGGAGATGAGTCGCGAGGTCGACCACTTTCGCAAGCGGATCGAGCCGAAGATCGTGCAGGAGCTTGCCCGGCAGCTGCACGCCGACTCGCAGGACTACGCGCCACGCACCACACCGACCCCGGGGCCGGTCGAGATTTCTGGTGACACGCCATACATTTCGGCCGGCGATGTAGCCGCTCACGACAAGGCCGAGCGCGAGGAAGCGCTGTCGCGACTATGGGCGCACGTCTACCGGCTTCGGGCCGAGATTCTGCGCGTCGAACGGCTCAAGGCATGGCCCTACGATCCCACCGAGCCCCGACTGAGCCAGGAGAAGCTCGACGAGGCACTCGATGCACGAGCCGACGCGCAGCGTGTGGTCAACGGCGCGGTACGTGCATTCGTTGACGACTACGGATCGATGATCGCCTCGGGTGCCGCTGAGTTCGACGTCCAAGGGCTGGAGCGACTTGTTAGGTGGGACGGGAGCGATGGAGTGACTCAGCGCCGCAAGCGCGCTGAGTAGCGGCCAGCCGGTATGGATCACGCGGTTCTGTCGGCCCCCTCTGGCATGCTGAATCCCGACCAAACGGCGAGCTGCAAGATCCTCGTACAAACGTTCGAATAATGGTACAATGGGCATCACAATGCCTACAGACACAACAGGAAGACCAGCTGTGGCGCTTAAGAAGTCGGATCTCTACTCATCACTGTGGGCAAGTTGCGACCAGCTTCGTGGCGGCATGGACGCCAGTCAGTACAAGGACTACATCCTGACGCTGCTGTTCGTTAAGTACGTGTCCGACAAGGCCAAGACCGACGTCAACAGCCTCATCGAAGTGCCTGCAGGTGGCTCGTTTGACGACATGCTCGCCGCCAAGGGCGACAAAGAGATCGGCGACCGCTTCAACAAGATCATCGCCAAGCTCGCCGAAGCCAACGACCTGCGCAACGTCATCGACCAGGCCGACTTCAACGACGAGGAGAAGCTCGGCAAGGGCAAGGAGATGCAGGACCGCCTCTCCAAGCTGGTCACCATCTTCAACGACCTCGACTTCCGAGGCTCGCGCGCCGAGGGTGACGACCTGCTCGGCGACGCCTACGAGTACCTGATGCGCCACTTCGCCACCGAGTCCGGCAAGAGCAAGGGGCAGTTCTACACCCCGGCCGAGGTCTCCCGCATCCTCGCCAAGGTGGTCGGCATCGGCCCGAACACCCGTCAGGACCAGACCGTCTACGACCCGGCCTGTGGTTCCGGCTCGCTGCTGCTCAAGGCTGCCGCCGAGGCGCCGCGCGGCATGACGATCTACGGCCAGGAGAAGGACAACGCCACCTGGGCGCTGTCCAAGATGAACATGATCCTGCATGGCAACGAGATCGCCGAGATCGAAAAGGGCGACACCATCACCAGCCCGCAGTTCACCAAGGGTGACCACCTGCGAACCTTCGACTACATCGTCATGAACCCGCCGTTCTCGGTGAAGTCCTGGAACAACGGCCTCGAGAACGACTACGGCCGCTTCGAGTACGGCCACCCACCAGAGAAGAACGGCGACTACGCCTTCCTGCTGCACGCACTCACCTCGCTCAAGAGCACCGGCAAGGCCGCGATCATCCTGCCGCACGGCGTGCTGTTCCGCGGCAACGCCGAGGCCACCATCCGCACGCGGCTGCTCAAGCAGGGCTTCATCAAGGGCATCATCGGCCTGCCGGCAAACCTGTTCTACGGCACCGGCATTCCGGCGTGCGTGGTCATCCTCGACAAGGAGAACGCCCAGGCGCGTACTGGCGTCTTCATGATCGACGCCTCCAAGGGCTTCATGAAGGACGGCAACAAGAATCGCCTGCGCAGCCAGGACCTCCACAAGGTCGTTGACACCTTCAACAAGCAGATCGAGATCGACCGCTACTCGCGCATGGTGCCGATGAGCGAGATCGCCGACGCCAAGAACGACTACAACCTCAACATCCCGCGCTACATCGACTCCTCCGAACCCGAGGACCTGCAAGACCTCAGCGCCCACCTACACGGCGGCATTCCGGATCGCGACCTCGACGCACTCCAAAGCTACTGGGACGCCTTCCCACAGCTCCGCGGCCAGATCTTCACCCCGAACCGCCCCGGCTATAGCGACCTCGCCATCGACGTCAGCGCCGTGCAGCAGGCCATCTTCGACGCACCCGGCTTCCACAAGCTCCGTGGCGAAGCCACCGGAATCGTCGGGGATTGGTTCACCACGCACCGTGACACCCTGGCCGGCATCACCGCCAACACCACACCGAACGAGCTAATCGCCACCATCAGCGACGACCTGCTCGGACGTTTCAAGCCGATACCGCTACTCGACGAGTACGACGTCTACGAGGAGCTCATGACCTACTGGCACGACACCATGCACGACGACGTCTACCTGATCATGGCCGACGGCTGGCAAGGTGCGGCTACACCGCGCAAAACCATCGAAGACAAAGAACGCAAACTCAGCGAGACACCCGACCTGGTGATTGGTTCCGGCCGCAGCGCCACCAAATACAAGATGGACCTCATCCCGCCAGCACTGATGGTGGCACGCTACTTCGCTAACGAGCAGGTCAAGGTCGATGAGCTCACCTCCGTAGCCGACGAAGCCGCCCGCGCCATCGAGGAATACCTCGAAGAACACGCCGTCGAAGACGGACTACTCGCCGACTCCATGGACGACGACAAAATCTCCAAAGCCCTCGTCGCCGCACGGCTTAAGGAGATCAAGAGGAGCGGCGACCCAGACGAGATTCAGGCGCTCCAACACGCCACCAAGCTGTATGAAACGGAAGCCGACGCGAAGAAGGCGCTCAAGGACGCCCAAGCCGAACTTGATCTCGCCACGCTCAAGAAGTACGGCGAGCTCACCGAGGACGAGATCAAGACACTCGTGCTCGATGACAAATGGCAGGCGACCGTTGCGCGGCGTGTCGCCGGTGAAGTCGAAGCGCTCACGCTCGACCTGGTCGCACGCATCCAACAGCTCGGCGGACGCTACGCCGAGACTGTCGACGATCTCGACGCTGAATTAGAGCGCCTCGAAGCCAAAGTTGCCGGACACCTTGCTGCCATGGGGGCCAAGTGATGGCAACGGCCGCACCTTGGAATTCAACCTCAGTTGCCGACGAGTTCCACGTTCAGCTTGGGAAGCGCCTCGATGCGGCTGTGAAGCGGGGTGAAGTCAAAGCATGTATCAACAATCGAAGTGTGCGTTGGGGGCACATTCTGGTTGAGGAGTCGGTCTGGGAGCCGCTTACTGCGCAAGACATTCGAGACCTCCGGCTAATTGCTGGGGATGTGCTCATGTGCGAGGGCGGCGAAATTGGTCGCGCGGCTGTGTGGGGCGATGAACTACCTGAAGCATTTTTTCTGAACACATTGCACCGACTTCGGTCTAAGGGCAGGTATGACCCATACTTGCTGGCTGCGATTTTCGAACGGATGGCAATCACGGGGGAACTGTCCGCTGTCGTCGGGAAGGCGACCCTGGCGCATCTCACAAAAGAGAATCTCCTCAATGTCCAACTCCCCCTACCACCTAGCGATGAGCAATCGCGTATCGTTGCCGCGCTTATCAGCGCCGACGATCTGATCGCCGCCCTCGAACGCCTCATCGTCAAGAAGCGGGCGATCAAGCAGGGCATGATGCAGCAGCTCCTGACTGGCCGCACCCGCCTGCCAGGGTTTACAGGCGAGTGGACGGACGTTCGACTCGGCGATCATGTGAGCTACGTGAAGACCATCGCTCTTTCAAGGGCTCAGCTTGACACGAAGTCGACACTAAAGTACCTCCACTACGGCGACATCCACACCCGTTCTTCTGTGCTACTTGACGCCGTAGCGGAAGAGATGCCGCGTGCAAGCGCCTTTCTTGCTGGGCGCGCAGGTCAATTACGATGCGGTGACCTCGTTTTTGCGGACGCTTCGGAAGATCCGGCCGGGGTCGGCAAGTCGGTCGAGATCGTGGACGTTCCGAGTGGTGGCGTTGTTCCGGGTCTTCACACAATCGCCGCACGTTTCGATAAGTCCGTGCTCGCCGACGGGTTCAAGGCATACTTGCAGTTCATTCCATTATTTCGTGAGCAGTTGCTACGTCTAGCAGCCGGAACGAAGGTGCTCGCAACTACTCGATCGTATATTTCGAGCGTCATCTTGGCGCTCCCCGACGTTACTGAGCAGAAAGCGATCGCCGACATGCTGCATGACTCCGAGCGAGAGATCGACGCCCTCCGCGTTCGGCTCTCCAAAGCTCGCGACATGAGGACGGGCATGATGCAGCAACTCCTCACCGGCCGCACCCGCCTGCCAGTGGAGGCTGTGTCATGAATGTTGAGTGGGCGATTGGGGAGCTGGACAAGTTCATCACGATGACGGTGATGACGAACAACAGCCGGAGTGGACCTGGCTACGTCTCGATCACCCACACGTCAAGCACGGCTTCTTCGGACGCGGATGTGACCAAGCAAGCGCAGGTTGTTGAGAAGATCCTCGACCGGGTGATCCCCACCTGGAGAACCGACATCGACCTTTCGAAGACCAATCGCTGGACCCGCCACCGCGAGGCTGCAATCCGTGCCCGCGAGGAGCTGATTCGCAAGCAAGAAGTCGAGGAGAACCTGGGCGAGAACGCACCCGAACTCTCTGCGGCCGAACTTCACCCATGGATATGGGAGGGCGCCAAGTCGCTCTGGCAGTCCGGCCACTACCGCGAGGCGGTCGGCGGCGCAATTCGAAAGCTCAATGCCGAGACGCAGAACAAGGTGGGTCGTCGCGATGTGAGCGAGACGAACCTGTTTAAGCAGGCGTTCTCGATGGACCAGCCGAAGCCCGATGCGGCCCGGCTGAGGCGTATGAAAGACGACGGCAGCGACACCTACAAGTCGGTACAACGCGGCGCGATGGCCCTGGCTGAGGGCGTGTTCGCAGGTATCCGTAACCCGCTGAGTCATGAGGTCGACCAGGAACTTGCGGAGCAGGAAGCGCTGGAGTACCTCGCTGCCCTTAGCGTCCTGGCTCGTTGGGTCGATCAGTCTGACGTGGAGGCTGCCTCGTGAGCGCCGGCAAATCGGTTCGCCTGTTTCTGGCTGATGGCACGCCGGGTGGCTTGCTGACCGCTGAGATCATGAACTGGACCGGCCTTGTCGTGGCTGCGCCGCGCTCAGACCTTGCGGCACTCTTGAAGCGTCCTGAGGCGACTCGCACCGGCATCTACATCCTGCTCGGCGATGATCCGAGCAGTCTCGGCGGGCAGATGGCCTACATCGGTGAAGGTGACGACGTCAGCAAGCGGCTGTATCAGCATGCTCGCTCGGAAGACCAGAATGGCAAGGACTTCTGGGATCGAGCCATCGTGCTGACCAGCAAAGACACCAACCTGACCAAGGCGCACGCTCGCTACCTGGAGAGCCGGTTCATCACGCTGGCTATGCAGGCCAGCCGCGCCCGGCTCACCAACGGCACCACGCCGCCACCGATCGTCCTGCCCGAGGCCGATGTGTCGGACATGGAGTACTTCATCGAGCAGGCCAAGATCGTGCTGCCAGTGCTCGGGGTGAACCTCTTCCGGTCGCCAACGACGACCACGACAGTGCCGCACACTGAGGTAGCGGGTACGCGCACCGATTCGCCGGTATTCGAGATGACGCTGAAGAAGTCCGGCATCACCGCGACCGCGCAGGAAGTCGACGGCGAGTTCACCGTGATCGAAGGCTCCAGCGCCCGGCTGAAGTGGACGGGCGGCGAGGGGCACAGTTACACCAGTCTGCGGGCGAAGCTGGAACAGGATGGCACGCTCGTGCCGACACCCGATGGCTCGGCGATGCGATTCACCCGCAACCACGTATTCGCCAGCCCGAGCGCAGCCGCCGCCATCGTGGCCGGCCGCAGTGCTAACGGCCGCACCGAATGGCTGGTACAAGGTGCACGAAGAACATATGGACAGTGGGAAACCGAAGGAGTTGAGGAGGCGATGAAAGAGGAGGTGAGCAATGAGTGATGTAGGACAGATTGAACGGAAAGCCCAGAACCGCGTGGTGGCGCTGTTTCGCGACCAGCTTGGCTACGAGTACCTCGGCAACTGGGAGTACCGCGAGGGCAACGCCAACGTCGAGACCGAGCTGCTGACGCAGAACCTGCGCGCTCGCGGCTACGACGACAATCTCATCAACCGCGCCCTCGACCAGCTCAGCAAAGCCGCCTCGGTCGGCGCCGGCCACGACCTCTACGAGGCGAACAAGGACGTCTACGGACTGCTGCGTTACGGCGTCAAGGTCAAGCCTGGAGTCGGTGAGCAGACCGAGACCGTCTGGCTGATCGACTGGAAGAACCCAGAGGCCAACCACTTCGTCGTCGTCGAGGAAGTCACTGTCGCCGGCCAGCACACCAAACGCCCCGACGTGGTGCTCTACGTCAACGGCCTGGCCCTCGCCACGCTAGAGCTGAAGCGCTCCAAAGTCGCTGTCTCCGAAGGTATCCGGCAGACCATCGGCAACCAGAAGCCCGAGTTCATTCGTTCGTTCTTCTCGACCGTGCAGTTCGTCTTCGCCGGCAATGACGTCGAAGGGCTGCGCTACGGCGTCATCGATACCCCGGAGAAGTACTGGCTGGAGTGGAAAGAACCGTCTGACGTCGCCGACCCACTCGACCGAGCCCTGCTGCAGATGTGCAGCAAGCCGCGCCTGCTTGAACTGATCCACAACTTCATCGTCTTCGATGCCGGTACCAAGAAGGGGCCACGTCACAACCAGTACTTCGGTATCAAAGCCGCGCAAGACCGTATCGCCAAGCGCGAGGGCGGCATCATCTGGCACACCCAAGGCTCGGGCAAGAGCTTGACGATGGTGTGGCTGGCCAAGTGGATTCGAGAGAACCAGCCCGACGCCCGGGTGCTCCTGATCACCGACCGAACTGAACTCGACGACCAGATCGAGAAGGTCTTCAAGGGCGTAAACGAGCAGATCTACCGCACCAAAAGCGGCGTAGATCTCATCAGCTCGCTCAACGCCAGCGAGCAGTGGCTGATCTGCTCCCTCGTCCACAAGTTCCGCGCCGCCGACAGCGACGGTGAAGACGACGAGGCGACCGCCGACTTCATCAAAGAACTGCACGCCACCATCCCGAAGGACTTCAAGGCCAAGGGCAACATCTTCGTCTTCGTCGACGAAGCCCACCGCACCCAGTCCGGCAAGATGCACACCGCTATGAAGGCGCTGCTACCCGAGGCGATGTTCATCGGCTTCACCGGCACACCGCTGCTCAAGGCCGACAAGGCCACCAGCATCGAGACCTTCGGCTCGTTCATCCACACCTACAAGTTCGATGAAGCCGTGGCTGACGGCGTGGTCCTGGACCTGCAGTATGAAGCCCGCAGCATAGACCAGGAACTCACCAGTCCCGCGCAGGTCGACAAGTGGTTCGAGGTCAAAACCATGGGTATGACCGACCTCAGCAAGGCCGAACTGAAGAAGCGCTGGGGCACCATGCAGAAGGTCGTCTCCTCCGAGCCGCGTGCCAAGCAGATCGTCAACGACATCCTGCTCGACATGGAGACCAAGCCCCGCCTGATGGACGGGCGCGGCAACGCCATGCTCGTCGGCTCCAGCATCTACCAAGCCTGCAAGTTCTACGAGATGTTCGTCGCGGCCGGCTTCAAGGGCAAGTGCGCCATCGTCACCAGCTACACCCCGAACGCCAGCGACATCGCCAAGGAAGACTCCGGCGCAGGCAAGACCGAGAAGATTCGCCAGTACGACATCTACCGCAAGATGCTGGCCGACTATTTCGACGAGCCCGAAGACACCGCAGTGAACAAGGTCGAGGAGTTCGAAGAAGCCGTCAAGCGCCAGTTCATCGAGAACCCCGGCCGGATGCGGCTGCTGATCGTGGTCGACAAGCTGCTGACCGGCTTCGATGCGCCGAGCGCCACCTACCTCTATATCGACAAGAAGATGCGCGACCACGGCCTGTTCCAGGCGATCTGCCGCGTCAATCGCCTCGACGGCGACGACAAGGACTACGGCTACATCGTCGACTATCAGGACCTGTTCAACTCCATCGAGAATGCCGTCGACGACTACACCTCCGGAGCCCTGGATGGCTACGAGAAGAAAGACATCGAAGGGCTGCTCTCCGACCGCATCGAGAAGGCCCGCGAGAACCTCGACGAGGCCCTCGAGCGCATCCGCGCCCTCGTCGAACCGGTCGCGCCACCGAAGAACACGCTGCAGTACCAGCAGTACTTCTGCGCGGTGGAACAGGGCAACGCCGAACAAATCAAGGTCAACGAACCGAAGCGCGTCGAGCTGTACAAGGCAGTTGCGGCCGTCACCCGTGCATACGGCAACCTCGCCAACGACATGATCGCTGCCGGTTACAGCCAGGCTGACGCCGAGGCGATCAAGAAGGAAATCGCGCACTACGTCGACGTGCGTGCCGAAGTGAAACTCGGTGCAGGTGAGGATGTCGACTTCAAGCAGTACGAGGCCGGCATGCGGTTCCTGCTCGACACCTATATCCAGGCCGGCGCTTCCGAAGTCGTCTCTAACTTCGAAGACACGGGCTTGATCGACCTGATCGTCAAGCTCGGTGCTGGTGCGATCAACAAGCTGCCTGCTGGGATCAAGAAGGACCCCGAGGCTGTCGCCGAGACGATCACCAACAACATGCGCAAGGTGATCATCGACGAGCACGCGCTGAACCCGAAGTACTACGACAAGATGAGCGAACTGCTCGACGCCATCATCGAACAGCGCCGACAGCAGGCCATCGACTACCAGGAGTACCTGGCCAAGCTCCTCGACGCGGCGAAGCAGCTCGGCACCAAAGAGTCAGACACCAAGTATCCCGACTGGGCTGACAACGGCGCACGACGCGCCCTGATCGACTTCGGCTGGCCCGATCCGGCAACACCGATCCAGGTGGACACCGCGATCCTGACGAGCAAGCCGCACGACTGGGTCGGCAACACGATGAAGGAAAAGGTCGTCAAGCGAGCGATCAGCCGCACGCTACCCGATGGATTTGACCGACTCGACGAATTGTTTGACCTGGTGAAGGCGCGCGATGAGTACCGCTAACGCCTACCTCACTATCCGCGGCATCGACATCGACGTCATCTACAAGGACATTAAGAACCTGCACATCGGTGTCTATCCACCGCTGGGCCGCGTGCGGGTGGCTGCACCAGCACGACTCGACGACGATGCTGTGCGCCTCGCCGTGATCCAGCGTCTGCCATGGATCAAGCGGCAACGCGACAAGCTACGCTCCGCCGAACGTCAGACCGAGCGCGAGATGGTGACCGGTGAGTCGCACTATGTCTGGGGTGTTCGTCGCCGGCTCAAGGTCGTCGAACGACCCGGTCGGGCGCATTTCGAGATCGACGGCGAGCGGCTGGTGCTCTACGTACCCGCCGACACCTCAGCCGAGAAGCGCCGCGACTACCTCGATCAGTGGTACCGCGACCAGCTGCGCCAAGCGATTCCCGACCTCATCACGAAGTGGGAACAGACACTCGGCGTGACGGTGCCGAAGTGGACGATCCGCCGCATGAAGACCAAGTGGGGTTCCTGTAACCGCGAAACGCGGCACATCTGGTTCAACGCCGAACTCGCCAAGAAGCACCCGGACTGCTTGGAGTACATCGTCGTTCACGAGATGACGCACTACTTCGAACGCAATCATGGCGAGCGATTCAACGGCTTGATGGATCAGCACCTGCCTGATTGGCGGGCTCGGCGAGACCAGCTCAACGCGGCACCGCTTGGTGCTGAGGAGTGGCCTGGACGTGGCTAGTCTCGACAACTCCACCAAACGAAAACTTGAGGTCTTGCTGGGTATGAGCGGCGGCGGGGTCCTGGACTTCACGAACGCGACGTTCAAGGACTTCATTGTCACGGCTGTTGGTGTTGACCCTTATGCCGGAGACTACGAGTCCAAGGCGAAACTGCTACGCCGAATGTGGCAGGAGCTCCCGGATGCGCCCGCAGCCAAGCTCAATCTCGAACTGCTCGACTACTGGAAAGATGGCAAGCTCATTGCCGACGAGTCGATCGGCGACGCCGAGCAGCGCATGTACGACGAGCTCCTTTCTTCGTTTGGTGCAGCGATAGAACCCAGCGTCTCTGTGGACACTGAATTCCTGAACAAGGATTTCGGGACACTCGACCTCTCCGCGCTCCCGAGCGGAGCAATGATCAATACCTGTGGATGAGCCTCGGCGTGGGGGCGTGAAAATGGGCGCACCTTCCCGAGGATGATCATTACGGAATCAGGTATTCGATCAAGACCGGCGTTGGCGCGCTGGTTGGGAAGGTACGCCCATGCTCACCGTAGTTCACGATGGCCAGGAGACCAACGACGAAACCGGCGGACGCTCATTGCTCGATGAGATCGTTCGCGACGGCGCTCGGCAGATGCTGGCCACGGCGTTGCAGGCTGAGGTCGCTGCCTACGTGGCTCAGTACGCCGACCAGCTTGATGACAACGGTCACCGACTGGTGGTGCGCAACGGCTACCACCAAGCCCGTGAGGTGCTGACCGCGGCCGGCGCAGTCGAGGTGAAAGCTCCGCGGGTCAACGACCGCCGCCTCGACCTGGACACGGGCGAACGCAAGCGGTTCTCCTCCGCGATCCTGCCGGCCTGGGCGCGCAAGTCTCCGCAGATGAGTGAGGTCCTGCCGCTGCTGTACCTGCATGGCTTGTCGACCAGCGATTTCACCCCGGCCCTGGAGCAGTTCCTCGGCTCCGGTGCCGGGCTGTCGGCATCCACGATCACCCGGCTGACGTCGCAGTGGCAAGACGAGGCCGCCGCGTTCGGTCGCCGCGATCTGTCGGGCACCGACTACGTCTACCTGTGGGTTGACGGCATCCATCTCAAGGTCCGTCTGGACCAGGAGAAGCTGTGCCTGCTGGTGATGCTCGGTGTGCGCGCCGACGGGCGCAAGGAACTGGTGGCGATCAGCGACGGCTACCGTGAATCGGCCGAGTCGTGGGCCGATCTGCTGCGCGACTGCAAACGGCGCGGCATGACCGCCCCCGTGCTCGCCGTCGGTGACGGTGCGCTCGGGTTGCTGGAGAAGCTGGTTGCGTGACTGGTGTTGAGCGGTGCTGGTTCCACAAGCAGGCTAATGTTCTTGCCGCACTGCCGAAATCAGCACACCCGTCGGCCCTGGCGGCACTCAAGGAGATCTACAACGCCGAGGATATCGACAAGGCCCAGCTCGCGGTGAAAGCGTTCGAGGTCGATTTCGGCGCCGTACGCCCAACCTCGATCACGACGAGATGTGCTGCTGGAGTTCTTCAAGTACCCGGCCGAACATTGGATCCACCTGCGTACGACCAATCCGATCGAAAGCACCTTCGCCACAGTGCGTTTGAGGACCAAGGTGACCAAGGGGCCGGGATCGCGGGTGGCCGGTCTGGCCATGGCCTACAAGCTGATCGATGCCGCCGCGGCCCGTTGGCGGGCTGTCAACGCCCCGCACCTGGTTGCCCTGGTGCGCGCTGGCGCGGCCTTCCACAAAGGCAAGCTGCTTGAGCGTCCCGCCGACATCACGCCGCAGACACCGCCCTCAGACGACGATCAGCACGCCGGGACGGAGGTCGCCTGAAACACCCCGATCCACAGGTATTGACAATTCCTCTCCCGAGCGAGCTCACCGCGACTGACGTTATCCAATCGCGCCTGGCCGAAATTGAGAGCGCGATGAAGGTTGATGCACCTCTCGCCGTGATTTTCCTCGTGGGGAGCACGCTCGAAGGATTACTGGCGGAGCTTGCGGTAGCACAGGCAGCGACTTTCGTCGCCAGCGGCGCGGCACCCAAAGGCAAGGACCACAAGGTCAAGCCGGTACAAAGCTGGACGCTGTCTGAACTTATTGCCGTGGCCAAGGACATCGGCGTGCTGAGTACCGATGTCGCTGAGCATGCTGATCAGGTGCAAAATTTCCGCAATTACATCCATCCTCGACAACAACTTCGGGAGAACTTCGCGCCACGAATTGAGACGGCGCGGATCGCTCAACAGGTGCTTGTCGGAGCTCTGAAGGACTTGGAGTCCCTGCACTCCAGCAAGGGGGAAGAATGACCGACGCCAGATACCCGTTGTGGTCCGACGAACCCGCAGATCGAGACCTCCTCTCCTTTGATGCTGTCGCCGCGACGGTCGTGGATGCGGTACTCGATGACACGCTCGACCCAATTGCACTCGGCCTCTCTGGGTCATGGGGCAGCGGGAAGACAAGTGTCTTGGAGCTTGTGCAGCGTGAAATCGAGGTGCGCAATGCTTCCGAGCACGACCGAGTTCTTGTCATTCCAACGCAGCCCTGGAGCTATGACCCAGCAGTTGGACCTAAAGAGAGTCTCATTGCAGAGGTGCTTGATGGCCTCGCTGGGGAGATCAAGACCGATGCCGGAGATACAGCAAAGAGTCTGCTCAAGCGCCTGACCGGCCGGGTTCACTGGGCCAAGGCATTCAAGGTGGCCGCGAAGGCTGGTATCGCACTGCAGCTTCCATCGGTCGACGATGTCCTCGGACTTATTAAGGAAGATCCGGACAAAGAAGAGTCCTCTGACCGTGGGCTTGCAGGCTTCCGCGAGGACTTCGAGGAGCTGCTCGCCTCGGATGGACTCCAGCACATCTCCCGTGTCGTCGTCCTGGTCGATGACCTTGATAGATGCCTGCCTGAAACGGTGGTTGAAACCTTGGAGGCGATCCGCCTCTTCCTTTCCGCGAAAGGCATGTCATTTGTAATCGCGGCAGACGAGGACCGGGTCGCCGATGCCATTCAGCAACGGCTGAAGGCGTCGGATGAAACGGCGGCAGGGGCTGAGAGTCCCGCCAAGCTCTACCTGCACAAAATCGTCCAGACGACAATTCCGCTTCCTGGACTTAGTCGATTCGATACTCACGCGTACCTGTTTTTGTTGCTATCGGAGGGAAAAACGACACCTGAGGTCCACGACGCGCTCGTAGCCTCCTGTGCCAAGCTTCGCCGATCAAGCGGCTCGCTAGATGACGTTGTCATCCCGCGGGGGGCCGATCTTGCCGAGGAGCTGGCAGTTGCTGCGCGTCTGACTCCTATCCTCTACGAGAAGTTCCGGGGTAACCCTCGCCGAATCAAGCGCTTTCTGAACGATCTGAACGTCCGCCAGAGCGTGTCTCATCGCCGCGGTATCACTCTGCCATCGGACGCGGTCGCCAAGTTGATGGTGCTCGAACGGCTGTTTCGTCCCGACTTCGAGACCGTGCTCCAATGGCTGGCGCAGAACAAGCTCCGCGATCAGCTCGAGGCCCTTGAGCTGGCTGCCAACGCACCCACCTCGGCGCCCGAAGAGGCGACGACTGAGGAGGAGTCGCCCATACCAAACCCAAAGGACAAGACGGCGACCGAGCCAGTCGCGGATGCTCCGAAAGTCGAGGGTGGATTCAGCGACACCCTTATCCGCTGGGCCAAATTGCCTCCTACTCTCGACGCATCCGACGTCGGTGGCTACTTGTATCTCGCCGCCTCATTCGCAGGCATCGAACTCATTGACGATGGACTGCCAGAGCGACTCCGCGACATCGCGAGTGCGCTGACGTCATTGAGGGGGACCCGTTTTGTGGTCCAGTCGTTATGCGACTTTCGGTTGATGGGTCGTGGCCCACTGTAGGGCAAACTCGGCCGGGGTGAGGTCGCCGTGGGCGGTGTGGGGCCGATTGGCGTTGTAGTCACGACGCCAGTCCTCGATGAGCACCCTGGCTTCCAGCAGGGAGTCGAACCGCCACGAGTTGAGCAGTTCATCACGAAGCCGGCCGTTGAACGACTCGATGAAAGCGTTTTGCCACGGCGAGCCGGGATCGATGAAAAGTGAACCAGCACTGTTGAACCGGCACCAATCGGCGACGGCGTGCGCGACGAACTCCGGGCCGTTGTCGAAGCGCACGTAGTGCGGTGCACCGTGTACCAGGGCGAGGCGGTCCAGCACGGCGACCACGCCGTCGGCGTCGATGCTGCGGTCGACCTCGATCGCCAGGGCCTCGCGGGTGAACTCGTCGATGACGTTCAACAACTTCAGCGTGCGACCGTCGGCGGTGGTGTCGAACTGAAAGTCCATCGCCCAGATGACATTCGGACGGATAGGCGACATCGCGCCCACGGCCACGCCGATACCAGTCAGCCGCTTCTTGCGGCGCCGCTGCGGCACCCGAAGCCCCTCCTCGCGCCACAGCCGGCGGATCCGCTTGTTGTTGACCTGCCAACCGGCGCGGCGGGCCATCTTGGCAGCGCGACGCCACCCCAACGCGGCCGGTCGGTGGAGAACCGGCGCAGCCACCCCCTCAGCTGGGCCTCCTCGGTGCTGATCGACGGCGGGGCCAGGCGCATCGTGGAGCGGTGCAGACCCACCACGGTGCACGCGCGGCGCTCAGAGACCCCGAACCGCTCACGCAGCATCGCTGCTGCGCGGCGCTTGCGGTTCGGGGTCAGAAGTTTCCCGCCGAAATCTCCTTGAGCATGTCGATGTCGAGGGCCTGGTTGGCGACCAGCTTCTTGAGCCGGGCGTTCTCGGCCTCGAGCTCCTTGAGCCGCTTGGCGTCGTTGGCCTTCATGCCGCCGTACTGGGCCACCCAGCGATGCCACGTCGATTCCGCGACCTCCACATGCCGACACACCTCGGCCAACTCCTGGCCGGTCGCCAGCAGCTTGTTGCCCTCAGCGAGCTTGCGGATAATCTGATCCGGCGTATGCCGCCGGCGCTTGTTCGATGCCATGTCGTCGTCGATTCTTCCTGCCCAAACACTCGGGCAACAGAGTCCCACAACGACTGGACCACTACAGCGGGCTCACCTCATCATCGCTGAAGACTGAACGATCTGCCATCAACGGTGATGCCCTGCGTGCGCTCGATGTGCAGGATGCCCGAACGCTCATCACTCACCTCGGTAGGCAGACTGAACCACCCCGGGTTTGATGCACACCTTCTTTCGAGGGAAGGTAAGGCGCATCATGCCGAAGAAGTACGACGACGAGTTCAGGGCCCGGGCGGTGCGGTTGGTCATCGACCATGCCGAGGAGTACGACACCCGCACGGCGTGTATCAGCGCGGTGGCCAAGCGGTTGGGGGTGTCGTATGAATCGCTGCGTCGGTGGGTCAACCAGGCCGAGGTCGACACCGGCCAGCGTGACGGGGTGTCCTCCGATGCCGTACGGGAGTTGCGCGAGCTCAAACGCAAGAACCGTGAGCTTGAGGAGACCATCGAGATCTTGAAGGCGGCGACAAGTTTCTTCGTGCGGGAGAGCGACCCGCGACACCGTTGATCTGTGCGTTCATCGCCGAGCATCGCGCTCGGTTCGGGGTCGCTCCGATCTGCCGCGTGCTCACCGAGCACGGCTGCCAGATTGCCCCGAGAACGTTCCACGCCTGGCTGAAACGGCCGCCGTCGAAGCGTGCGTTGTCCGATATCGCCCTGACCGGGGTGCTGGCCGGCTACTACGAGCCTGATCAGGCGGGCCGACGCGCCCCGGAGTCGTTGTACGGGGCGGTGAAGATGTGGGCGACCCTGCGGCGTCAGGGCATCGAGGTGGCCCGCTGCACGGTGGAGCGGTTGATGCGGGCCAACGGCTGGCGCGGGTCACCCGCCGGCGCAAGGTCCGCACCACGATCGCCGATCCCGCCGCCGAGCGCGCGGCTGACCTGGTCGATCGCCAGTTCGGGCGCCCGCGCCCAGCGTGCTGCTGGTGGCCGATTTCACCTACGTGCGCCTGGCGTGCGGGATGTTCGTCTATACCGCGTTCGTCATCGACGCCTACGCCGGGCGGATCGTGGGCTGGGCATGTTCGACGAGCAAGAGCGACCTGTTGGTGCGTCGAGCGATCCGGCACGCGGCACAACTCCGCGAACGTGAGGGTAAACCATTGCAGGGCAAGGTGATTCACCACTCGGATGCGGGCTCGCAGTACACCTCTGTGTGCTGCGGGGAGACCTTGGCCCTGTCCGGGCTGATCCCGTCGATCGGCTCGGTCGGCGACGCCTACGACAACGCACTGGCCGAGACCACCATCGGCTTGTACAAGCACGAGGCCGTCCGAGCGGACTCCCCGTTCCGCCGCGGCCCGCTGCGCCGACTGGCCGACGTGGAACTGCTCACCGCCGACTGGGTCAGCTGGTACAACACCGACCGGATCATGCACCGCCTCGGCCGGATCCCACCCATCGAATACGAGCAGATCCACTACGCTCAAAACACAGCCCAATCCGCGGCTGCACACCAGTAACCAAGTGTGCATCAAACCCGGGGTGGTTCAGACACGCGACCAGCCGAGCATCCAGAAATATTCAGTCGCCGGTATGCTGCGGCTCGCCAAGACTCACAAAGGTGTCGATGACGCCGTGACTGCAGCATTAAGGCTACTTCCTGCATCAGTCGTCCAGGTTGCCACGGTCATGCTCCTTAAGCCTGAAAACGGCGCCACCTATGAGCCGGTACTTGCAGCGTGGAATACGGATGCCGCCTCAGAGCAGGTACGGCAGACGATCACGACCGTCCGCCAGTCTTGGAGCAGTGCAAATGGGAACTAGTGGAGCATTTGGCGGCAGCGGCGGTAAGGATGCCAAGGATCTGCGCGACACTATCGCGGACTGGCTGACTGACGAGCCAATGCCCATGCCGGGTGGCGATAGAGAAGCTGCGCCGAATGGTGAAGGCGTCCCGGGTGTTTCGGCTGGACCGGTACCGAATGTCGACCTGCGCCCGACGATCCGGATTCTCACCGGGCGAGGTAGTGGTGATGGTCCGGGTGGCGGAGGTGGCGGTGCATCGTCGAGTGGAAGTGGATCCGGTGGCCGCTCCAGCGGCGGCGCACAACGATCGGTCCGTTCCACTTCTCGTGCAGCCGGTCGCGCCGGAGCGTTGGCGCGGGCGTTTGTGTCCGGTGATCGGGCAGCGCTTGAGCATGCCGGACTGAACTATGACGAATTGCTCTCGCTGGGTGACATGGTCGCCGTTGGAACCCGCATCGTTGAAGTGGCCTTCGAGAGTCAGGCAGACAGTACTCTCGCCGACGACGAGTCTAGGGAGACGGTGGCCGAGATCGTCGAATGGATACTTGAAGCGCCGGCTGATCAAACCCCGGCGCCAGACGACATCGTGCGACGATCCATCGAGCTCATCATCACCAACGTGACGCTCACAGAGGTCGGAGAGCGCATCCGGGCGGAGTCTTCCCGCGAGAAGCGGCGGGCGGCCGAGCAGGAGATCCGAGACGCCGCCGAGGTTTATGCCAGCCAGGTCTCCCTAACCAATACGGGCGCATCTGGGCAGGAAATATCCGGTGCCATCGAAGCTGGCATAAGAGAACTCGGGCAGATCTTCGGAGGCGGCAAATGACCAGCTTTCTCCTGACCGTCGACGAACAGACAGCAGGTGCCGCAGCCACATTCGATGAGGTCTTCTTGTGGACGCGCTCAACCAAGTCGACCTACACGGGAACACTTGGAGCAATGATCAGAACCTGTGGATGAGCCTCGGTGAGGGGGCGTGAAAGTGGGCGCACCTTCCCGAGGATGATCTGAATATCCGAAGGTCCGATCATGAGCCGGCGTTGGCGCGCTGGTTCGGGAAGGTACGCCCATGCTCACCGTAGTTCACGATGCCATCGAGGCCAACGAAAGCACTGGCGGTGCTGGTCGGTCGTTGTTGGACGAGATCGTCCGCGACGGCGCCCGTCAGATGCTGGCCGCCGCGTTGAAGGCTGAGGTCGCCGCCTACGTGGCCCAGTTCGCCGATCAGCTCGATGAGAAGGGGCATCGGCTGGTGGTCCGCAACGGCTATCACCAGGCCCGCGAGGTGCTGACGGCAGCCGGGGCAGTTGAGGTGAAAGCACCGCGAGTCAACGACAAACGCGTCGACCCCGACACCGGTGACCGGAAACGGTTCTCCTCGGCGATCCTGCCGGCCTGGGCACGCAAGTCACCGCAGATGAGCGAAGTGCTGCCGCTGCTGTACCTGCACGGGCTGTCCACCAGCGACTTCACCCCCGCTCTGGAGCAGTTCCTGGGCTCGGGTGCCGGGCTCTCGGCCACCACGATCACCCGGCTGACCAGCCAGTGGCAGGACGAGGCCCGCGCGTTTGCCGCCCGGGACCTGTCGGGCACCGACTACGTCTACCTGTGGGTCGACGGCATCCACCTCAAGGTCCGCCTGGACCAGGAAAAGCTGTGTCTGCTGGTGATGCTCGGCGTGCGCGCGGACGGCCGCAAAGAGCTCGTGGCGATCACCGACGGCTACCGGGAATCGACCGAGTCGTGGGCTGATCTGCTGCGCGACTGTAAACGACGCGGCATGACCGCACCCGTGCTCGCCGTCGGCGATGGCGCACTCGGCTTCTGGAAAGCGGTACGCGAGGTGTTCCCGGCCACCAAAGAACAGCGGTGCTGGTTTCATAAGCAAGCCAATGTGCTTGCCGCCCTGCCAAAATCAGCGCACGCGTCGGCGTTGTCGGCGCTCAAGGAGATCTACAACGCCGAGGATATCGACAAGGCCCAGGTCGCGGTCAAGGCCTTCACGGTCGACTTCGGGGCCAAGTACCCCAAGGCGGTCGCCAAGATCACCGACGATCTGGACACCCTACTGGAGTTCTACCACTATCCCGCCGAGCACTGGATCCACCTACGCACGACAAATCCGATCGAAAGCGCCTTTGCCACAGTACGTTTGAGAACCAAGGTCACCAAGGGGCCGGGATCACGTGCGGCTGGTCTGGCCATGGCCTACAAGCTCATCGACGCCGCCGCGGCCCGCTGGCGTGCCGTCAACGCACCACACCTGGTCGCCCTGGTCCGCGCCGGCGCGGTCTTCCACAAGGGCAAACTGCTCGAACGCCCCACCGAAATCACCCCACCGACACCGCCCTCAGACGGCGATCAGCAAGCCGGAACGGAGGTCGCCTGAAACACGCCGATCCACAGGTATTGACAATTCCTCGAACACTTGATCCATACCTGACTACCTTCGGCCCAGTACGTCAAGAGAACGTCGATTTCGTCAGGATCGCGCTCGCCGTCTTCTCTGCGGATCGATCGGTACGGCGCAAGGCTCGAGGTTCCGACTGGAATGACCGCAACTTGGAGTTGACCGTAGAAGTTAGTAATCCGGCGGCATGGCAGGCCCACGCCGCCGAGCTTGCCCAAACTGTAGGCTTCCTTACCGGGGATCACTGGAGCTTTACTTTTACTCAAGCGACCGACAGCGCGACTGTGGAGCTTGAACTGGAGGAGGCGACGCCTGCAGCAACTGTACTACTGAGTGGCGGTGCGGATTCGGCAGCGGGCGCACTCCTCACGGCGCTAAGTCTCGACAGGGGTTCGACCCTCCAGCTCGTCTCGCATTTCAGCGCCATGTCAATTTCACCGTTCCAGAAGGATCTGGTGAAGCGGATCAAGAAGGCCGCTCCGGACATCACGCTCATCCATCGACAGACGAACCTCAACCGGACAGCAAAGCGACTGGACGGCACCGACTTCAAGAGCGAACCGTCGAGCCGCTCCCGGTCGCTTCTGTTCCTAGCGCTTGGTCTTGCTGCAGCCCAGCGTTCCGGCCAACCACTTCTGATCCCGGAGAATGGGTTTGCATCGCTGAACCCACCGCTCGGCCCCGAGCGTCGAGGCTCGCTGTCAACCCACACCACCCACCCACGTTTCCTCGCCGAACTGCAGGAAGTGCTCACGAAGGTTGGAGCTCACGGCATCATCCAGAACCCCTTCCAGGCCCTCACCAAGGGGCAGATGTTCGCCCAGGTCGCCGAGGAGATCGGTGCGAACGAAGCGTCCAAATACCTGAGCGCCACCAACTCCTGTTCACATACCGACGCCCGCTATAGCGGCGTGGCCCCTGGATCATCATGTGGTGTCTGCTTTGGATGTCTGGTGCGTCGCGCCTCCTTCCATGCAGCCAGCATCATCGATGCGACTGAGTACCTCTCAAACGACGCGGCCAACCGATACGCGGACTTCGTCAGCCAGAAATCTATCGTTGAGGCGATGTACGACTTCGCCGCCGAAGATCCGAAGCCCCGTATGGTCATGAAGATGTCTCTTCCTGAGGACTATCCGCCGGAAGAAGCTCTTACCCTCTGTCGAGCAGGGGTAAGGGAGTTGAGGGCATTCCTGGCATGAGTCGCACGCTCCCACCTCTTGACCTGCACGCCCACATCGCCGCCGACATCGCACCAGGCACGCTGGAAGGGCTTGGCGCTGTTGTGTTTGCCGTGACAAGATCACTCGACGAGTACGCTGAGATCAGCCTTCGATCCGACACAGTCACGGTGTGGGGTCTGGGCTGTCATCCTGGACTGGTGACGGCGCAACAGGGCTACGACGTGGGCCGATTCGTGGCGCTGCTAAAGGAAACAGCCTTCGTTGGGGAGGTCGGGCTCGACGGAGGTTCCCGCGTTCCACTCGAACGTCAGATGGAGGTACTTGAGTCGATACTCTCGACCGCTGCGGCCACCTCACGCCTGATCTCTGTCCATAGCTACAGGGCGACCAAGCTCGTTCTCGACCTGATCGAGCAAACCCGTGCTGAAAGCGTCATCCTGCACTGGTGGCTCGGGTCCGAATCGCAGACAAAGAGAGCACTTGAACTCGGCTGTCTATTCTCGGTCAACCAAAGCATGGACCCAACCAAACTGCGGGCGGCGGGTGTCCCAATTACGTCGCTCCTGCCTGAAACCGATCACCCGAGTGGGAATCGTCGAGGCACCTCGCCGAGGCAACCGGGGCAGACCCTCGATGTTGAGCGGGCTGTTGGGCGAGTATATGGAGTTGACCCAGCCGAGGTGCGCAACATCTTCTGGAAGACGTTCTCCACGCAGGTTAACGCGAAGGGTGTACTCACGTTACTACCGCCTGCAGTCCAGAGGATGGTTCGCTTTGCTCAGACGAATTGACGACACTGAACTCGGATCGTATGGCGCCGTCACTGACAATCCATCGACAAAGTCGTGGTTCGCACCAGCTAGTCAATAATTCCCGCGACAATTAACCGAACGTTCGCATGCCCCATGCCGACCTCCGCTGCAATAGCATCCGGCTTCAGTCCCTTCGCCCACAGCTCACAAACCCGAGTATGTTGCTCGGCTGTCACCTTACGTCGCTGCGGCGGGATGCCAGCCTTTCGCAGCACTATGCGGATCGAGTAGTCACTGACGCCGTATTGCTCGGCGAGTTGGGCGAGCGTCGCGCTTCCCGATACGTACGTCGCGGCGATGACCTCCCGGTCGGCATCACTGAGCTTGTCCTTGAGTCGGCGCGCCTTCGGCCGGGTCGCCTTCGCCGCCGGTTCACGGTCCCGTAAGGCAAGGCACCTCTCGAGGAGTGCCGGCGCCTCCCGGGTTTTCGAATACCGTCCCAGCGTGTGCACCACTGCAGAAACACGGTTACGGTTTGGCACTGTCCGCCACCGGCACGGGGTAGTGTCACGCCATGATCGTTCGACCGGACGCCAGTGACGACCGCGCGACGTGGCGGTCCCGGGCGGCCTGGTGTCTGCAGGCCCGCCCCGCGGACTACCTGCTTGCCGCAGGCAACATCGCCGAATCGCTGCCCGTGGTGGGCAACCACTTTCGCCAGCTCAACGGCTACACCGCGATCGGGATGTGGGCCAGTCGCAACCTGCCGCACATCGTCGGCTCGGCGACCAGTTCCTGGTTCACCCCCGGCGCCGGGGAGATCCGCAAGGCCGAGCGTGACCAGACCCGTGCGGTGTCCAAGACCGCGCTGCGCGGACTGATCCCGGACGCCGAGCTCGACGCGCCCTGGCCCGAGCCCGAGCGCACCCCGCCGCTGCTCAAGGCGTTTGAGCATCGCCGCCATCTGCACCGCACCGCCGTGCAGTACGGCCCGGATCCGGGCCAGCTGCTGGACGTGTGGCGGCACCGCGATGTGCCCGAATCACATCGGGCCCCGGTGCTGATCTTCTTGCCCGGTGGCGCCTGGGTGCACGGCGGCCGGATGCTGCAGGGCTACGCGCTGATGTCGCACCTGGCCGAGCAGGGCTGGGTGTGCCTGTCGGTGGAGTACCGGGTGTCCCCCGGGCACCGCTGGCCCCAGCACATCGCCGATGTGAAGGCGGCGATCGCCTGGGCCCGGGCCAACGTCGACCGGTTCGGCGGGGACCGCAATTTCGTCACCATCGCCGGCGCGTCGGCGGGCGGGCACCTGGCCGCGCTGGCCGGGCTGACCCACGACGATCCCAGCTATCAGGAGCATCTGCCGGCCGGCTCGGACACCTCGGTGGACGCCGTCGTCGGCATCTACGGCCGCTACGACTGGGAGGACCGCTCGACCGTCGAGCGCGACCAGTTCCTGGACTTCCTGGAGCGGGTGGTGGTCAAGGGCCGCCAGGTGCGCCAGCCCGAGCTGTTCCGCCGGGCCTCGCCGATCGCCCAGATCCGCCCGGACGCGCCGCCGTTTTTGGTGGTGCACGGCTCCGGGGACTCGATCATCCCGGTGGCCCAGGCCCGCGACTTCGCCGATCGGCTGCGCGCGGTGTCGCGCTCGGTGGTCGGCTATCTGGAGATGCCCGGCGCCGGGCACGGTTTCGACCTGACCGACGGCGCCCGCACCGGCATCGCCGCGACGGCAATCCGGTTGTTCCTCAACGAGATTCACCGCCAGCGCGGCACCATGCCCACCGAACGGGCGATCTGAGTGAGCTCGTGAAGAGACTCACCGGGTGGGATGCCTTCCTGCTCTACACCGAGACCCCCAATGTGCACATGCACACCCTCAAGATCGCGATCGTGGAGATCCCCGGGGAGGGCGGCAGAAAGTTCGGCATCGAGGACTTCCGCCGAGTCATCGGCAGCCGGTTGCACAAGCTGGACCCGCTGCGCTACCAGCTGGTGGACATTCCGCTGAAGTTCCACCACCCGATGTGGCGCGAGCACGTCGAGGTGGACCTGGACTACCACGTCCGGCCGCTGACCCTGCCCGCCCCGGGCGGGCGCCGGGAACTCGACGACGCGATCGGTGAGATCGCCGGCACCCCGCTGGACCGCCGCAGGCCGCTGTGGGAGATGTACTTCGTCGACGGGCTGGCCGACGGCCGGTTCGCCGTCGTCAACAAGATCCACCACGCGCTGGCCGACGGGGTGGCCGCGGCCAACCTGCTGGCCCTCGGCATGAGCCTGGGCGAGCAGTCGCTTGACGACGAGCAGCACCCGGTCACCGATCCCCCGCCGACCAAGGGCGAGCTGGCCCGGGCGGCCTGGCGTGATCACATGCGGCACATCGCCGAGATCCCGGCGACCATCGGCTACACCGCGGCGGGCATCAACCGGGTGCGGCGCAGCACCCGCCGGCTGGCCCCGGACCTGACCCGGCCGTTCACCCCGCCGCCGAGCTTCATGAACCACGTGCTGACCCCGGAGCGCCGGTTCGCCACCGCGTCGCTGTCGCTGGCCGACGCCAAGGAGACCAAGGCCGCACTGGGGGTGTCGATCAACGACCTGGTGCTGGCGATGTCCGCCGGGGCGCTGCGCACCCTCGCGCTGCGCTACGACGGGCACGCCGACAACCGGCTGCTGGCCTCGGTGCCGGTGAGCTTCGACTTCTCCTCCGAGCGGATCTCCGGCAACCGGTTCACCGGGGTGATGATGCCGATCCCGATCGATCTGGCCGACCCGCTGGAGCGGGTGCGTCAGGCCCACGACGACGCCATCCTGGCCAAGGAGACCAACCACCTGATCGGCCCCGAGCTGGTCAGCCGGTGGTCGAACTACCTGCCGCCGGCCGGGATCGAGGCGCTGTTCAAGAAGCTGTCCAACCAGGACGGCCAGAACAAGGTGCTCAACCTCAACATCTCCAATGTGCCCGGGCCGCGTGAGCCCGGCCGGGTCGGGCAGGCGCTGGTCACCGAGATCTACAGCGTGGGCCCGCTGACCGCGGGCAGCGGCATCAACATCACCGTGTGGAGCTACGTCGATCAGCTGAACATCTCGGTGATCACCGACCTGGCGTCGGTGCGCGACGCGCACGAGGTCACCTCGGCGATGGTCGCCGAGCTGGAGGACATCCGCCGCGCCGCGGGGATCACGGCCGCGCTGACCCCGATCCCCACGGCGCTGCCGCCGGTCGACTAACCCTCGGCCAGCTGCTGCAGCTCGCGGCGAACGATCTTGCCGGTGCTGTTGCGGGGCAGCTCATCGAGCACGATCACCGCGCGCGGCACCTTGTAGTTGGCCAGGTTCTCCCGAACGTAGGCCTTCAGCTCGTCCGGGGTCACCGATCCGCCCTCGGCCGGCACCACGAACGCCACCAGCCGCTGGCCGTACTGCTCGTCGTCCACCCCGATGACGCCGGCCTCGGCCACCTCGGGATGGGTGACCAGCACCTTCTCCACCTCGATCGGGTAGACGTTCTCGCCGCCGGAGACGATCATCTCGTCGTCGCGGCCGATCACGAACAGCCGGCCGTCGGCGTCCATCCGGCCCAGGTCGCCCGAGGCCATGAAGCCGTCGTGGAATTCCTTGCCGCCCCCGCCGGTGTACCCGTCGAAGCGCGAGCCGTTGCGGACGAAGATCTGCCCGACCTGCCCGAGCGGCACCGGCCGGTGCTCGGCGTCCAGGATGCGCACCTCGGTGCCGACCGCGGGCTTGCCCGCGGTGTCCGGCGCGACCCGCAGGTCGGCCGGGGTGGCGGTGGCGATCATGCCGGCCTCGGTGGCGTTGTAGTTGTTGTAGATGATGTCGCCGAACTTGTCCATGAACCGGATCACCACATCGGGGCGCATCCGGGACCCCGAGGCGGTGGCAAACCGCAGCGACCGGCCGCTGTAGCGGGCCAGCACCTGCTCGGGCAGGTCCATGATGCGGTCGAACATCACCGGCACCACGCACAGCCCGCGGGCGGCGTGCCGGTCGACGAGTTCCAGGGTGGCCTCGGGGTCGAACCGTCGCCGGGTCACCACCGTGCAGGCCATCGACGCGGCGAACACCAGCTGGGAAAAACCCCAGGCGTGGAACATCGGCGCCGCCACCACGACGGTCTCGTCGGTGTGCCACGGCACCCGCTCCAGGATCGCCCGCAGTTCCCCGAGGCCACCGCCGGAATGCTTGGCGCCCTTGGGGGTTCCGGTGGTTCCCGAGGTCAGCAGGATCAGCCGGCCGGTGCCCTCGGCGGCCTGCGGCCGCCGCCCGGCGTTGGCGTCGATGAGCGCCTCGACGGTGACCGCGTGCGCCGCCGGGTCATCGGTCCAGGCCACGATGCGCCGGGCCTGCGGGCGATCCTGGGCGGCCCGGTCGACCGTCGCGGTGAATTCCTCGTCGTAGATCAGCACGTCGACGCCCTCGCGGTCGACGACCTCGGCCAGGGCCGGGCCGGCGAAGGAGGTGTTGAGCAGCAGCACGTTGGCGCCGATCCGGTTGCCGGCGATCAGCGCGTCGACGAACCCGCGGTGGTTGCGGCACATGATGCCGACCGTCTCGACCCCGAGGTCCTGCAGCGCGGCGGCGAAAGCGTTTGCCCGCGAATCGATCTCGGCGAAGGTCAGCTCGCCGATCTCGTCGATCAGCCCGACCCGGTCGGGCGCCCGCTGCGCGCTCATGGCAAAGCCGCTGGTCACCGAGCGGCCCTCGCGGGCGCCGGCGACCATCACCCGCAGGTACTTGTCCGGGCGCATCGGGGCGATGACCCCGGCCCGCACCATGGCGGCGACCAGCCCGATCACGTCACTTCCGGGAATCTGCACCATGGTCAGCCGATCACCGGGAGCCGACGCTCGGCGGCCAGCTTGTCCAGCGCGTCCTGCATGACGGACTGGATGTGCGCGTCGACCTCATCGATGTCGGGGTCCTCGCCGAACTGGGCGACGATGTCGATCGGTTCGAGCACCTGCTGGACGATCTTGGTGGGCAGCGGCAGATTCGGCGGCACCACCACCGACAGCCCGAACGGGAAGCCGAAGGACACCGGCAGGATCTTCGCCCGGAACATCTTGTCCAGCCGCAGCAGCTTGGCCAGGTCGGTGCCCCGGCTCAGGTACAGCTGGCTCTCCTGGCCGCCGATCCCGACCAGCGGCACGATCGGCACGCCGGCGTTCAGCGCCGCCCGGATGTAGCCCTGGCGGCCGCCGAAGTCGATCTTGTTGCGCTCGGTCACCGGCCGGTAGACGTCGTAGTCGCCGCCCGGGAAGACCACCACCACCCCGCCGGAGCGCAGCGCCTCATCGGCGTTGTCGTGGTTGGCCTTGATGAAGCCGGTCTTGCGGAAGAAGTCGCCGGTCGGCCCGGTGAACACCAGGTCGAAGGTCAGGGTGAAGACCGGCCGGACGAACCCGAAGCGCTCGTAGAAGCCGGTGGCGAACACCGGGACGTCCATCGCGAAGATGCCGCCGGAGTGGTTGGACACCACCAGCGCGCCGCCGTCCGGGAAGTCGTCCAGGCCGCGCACCTCGGAGCGGTGCCAGAGCTTGGTCAGCGGCCGCAACCAGCCCATCACCGACTCGGTGAGCGACGGATCCCACTTGGCAATCTCACCGGGCACCTGGGCGTCGTCATCATTCTTCGAGGTCACGGGCACTCCCTGCCGATTAATTGCAACGTGTTCTAGTTTTATCGTAACCCGCGGCGACCGGTCGGAACACCCGCCCGGCACACCCGCACGCCGACGGCCTTACCGTACCTGTTACCGCACCGGTGCGCGCGGGGCAGATTCCGCCGATACCGTTGCGCGCGGCCCGCCGACCCGGTTGCATCGGAAGGCGTGGGCGACGAGGTCAGCGACACCGTGTTCAGCCGGGCCCAGCGGGCACAGTACCGGCGCAAGGTGCAGCGCTGCCTCGAGGTTTTCCAGACCATGCTCGCCAGCACCGGTTTCGACTCCGCCCGCCCGCGCACCGGCATGGAGATCGAGTGCAACCTGGTCGACGCCGACTACCAGCCCACCATGCGCAACGTCGAGGTGCTGGCCTCGATCGCCGACCCGGCCTATCAGACCGAACTCGGCGCCTACAACATCGAGTTCAACGTGCCGCCGCGCCCGCTGGCCGGGCACGCCGCGCTGGACCTGGCCAACAACATCCGCGCCAGCCTCAACGCCGCCGAAGCCAAGGCCGGCGCCGCAGGCGCGCACATCGTGATGATCGGCATCCTGCCCACCCTGATGCCCGAGCACCTGGCCGGGGACTGGATGAGCGAATCGGCCCGCTACCGGGCACTCAACGAGTCCATCTTCGCCGCCCGCGGTGAGGACATCGAAATCGACATCGACGGCCCGGAGCCGCTGCGCATCCAGACCGCCACCATCGCCCCGGAGTCCGCCTGCACCAGCGTGCAGCTGCACCTGCAGGTCGCCCCCGCCGACTTCGCCAACAACTGGAACGCCGCGCAGCTGCTGGCCGGCCCGCAGCTCGCGGTCGGGGCCAACTCGCCGTTCTTCTTCGGCCACCAGCTGTGGGCGGAGACCCGCATCGAGCTGTTCGGGCAGGCCACCGACACCCGCCCGGAGGAGTTCAAGGCCCAGGGCGTGCGGCCGCGGGTGTGGTTCGGCGAACGCTGGATCAGCTCGATCGTCGACCTGTTCGAGGAGAACCTCCGGTACTTCCCGGCGCTGCTGCCGGAGCTGTCCGAGGAGGACCCGGCCGCGGAGTTGGCGGCCGGGCGGATCCCCCGGCTGCCGGAGCTGCGGCTGCACAACGGCACCGTGTACCGGTGGAACCGGCCGGTCTACGACGTGGTCGAGCGCGACGGGGTGGCCCGGCCGCACCTGCGGGTGGAGAACCGGGTGCTGCCGGCCGGCCCGACGGTCATCGACACCCTGGCCAACGCGGCGTTCTACTACGGCGCGCTGCGCACCCTCAGCGAAGCGGACCGGCCGCTGTGGACCGAGATGGACTTCGCCGCCGCCGAGTCGAACTTCGTCGCCGCCGCCCGGTCCGGCATGGCCGCCGAGCTGTACTGGCCCGGGCTGGGGCAGCTGCGGCCCGACCAGCTGGTGCTGCGCGAGCTGCTGCCGATGGCCCACGAGGGGCTGCGCCGCTGGGGTGTGGCGACCGAGGTGCGGGAGATGTTCCTCGGGGTGATCGAGGACCGGGCCGCGACCGGCCGCACCGGCGCCACCTGGCAGGTCGAAGCGGTGCGGGCGCTGACCGATCGGGGCCTGAACCGGCCGCGGGCGCTGGCCGAGATGCTGCGGCACTACTGCCGGGGCATGCACTCCAACGCCCCCGTGCACACCTGGGAACTACCCTGACAGCGCCTCGGCCAGCGCGTCGAGCTCCTCGCCGGTGACCTCGACGTGCGGGGAGATCCGCAGCACCGGCCGGGTCAATTCGAAAGGGGCGCGGGCGGTTTCGGCGGCGGTGCACACGATGCGGTGCTCGGCGAGCAGCCGGTCCCGCACCGCCACCGGGTCGACGCCGTCCGGCGGGATCAGCGTGGCGATGGCGCAGGGTTCGTCCACCGGTTCGACCACCGTCCAGCCCGCCAGCCCGGCCAGCCGGCGGCGGCTGGCCGCGCCGACCGCGGCCAGCGCGGCCCGCATCCGCGCCGGCCCGGCCGCCAGGTACTCCCCCAGCGCCACCGCGTACCCCAGCCGGGCGGCGATGTTGGCCTCGGCGGCCGCGGTGGCCGGCAACCGGGGCCGCAGCCGGGCGGCGGTCTCCGGGCGCACCGCCAGGAACCCGACCCCGCGCGGCCCGGCCAGCCACTTGCGCGACGAGGAGTACACCGCGTCGGCGCCGACGGCGCAGTCGACCTGGCCGAGCCCCTGGGCGGCGTCGAGCACCAGCGGGACCGCGGCCGCCGCGCAGATCCGGGCGATCTGCGCCGCCGGCTGCACGATGCCGCGGTGGCTGCCGATCACCGTCAGGTGCACCAGCGCGGGACGGTCGGCGTCCAGGTCGGCGGCCAGCTCCTCGGGCCGGACCCGGCCCAGGCCGTCGACCGGCAGCGGCCGGACGGTGAACCCGGCGGCGGCCAGGATCGCCAGGTTCGGGCCGAACTCGCCGGGCACGCAGGCCACCGTCCCGCGCTCGGGCCAGCCGGTGGCCAGCAGGTCCAGCGCGTGCCCGGAGCCGGTGGTGAACACCACGTCGGCGGCGGCCAGCCCGGTCAGGGCGGCGATCGCGGCGCGGCCGGCGGCCAGCGCCGGGGCGGCCGCCCGCTCGGCGAGGTAGCCGCCGACCTCCGACTCGCGGCGGGCGTGCCGGGCCGCGGCGTCGATCGCCGCCAGCGACTGCCGCGCGCAGGCCGCCGAGTCCAGGTGCACGCCGGCGACCGGCGGACGGGCCGCCCGCCAGGCCGCGGCCAGCGCGTCGTCGCCGATCACCGGTGCGCCAGCGTCAGGGCGAAGTCGCCGGCCGGATCGGTCCACCAGTGCGTGCCGCGCAGCCCGGCCTCGGCGAGCTCGGCCTCGATCCCGGCCCGGGTGAACTTGCCGGACACCTCGGTGAGCAGCCCCTCCCCGGCGGCGAAGTCGACGCCCAGGTCCAGGTCGGCGATCCGCACGTGCTGGGCGGTGTCGGCGCGCAGCCACATCTCCATCCGGGACTGCTCGGCGTTCCAGCGGGCCACGTGCGCGAAGGCGCCCGGATCGAAGTCGCCGCGCAGTTCCCGGTTGATCACCGTGAGCACGTTGCGGTTGAACGCGGCGGTCACCCCGGCGGCGTCGTCGTAGGCCCGGATCAGCCGGCCGGTGTCCTTGACCAGGTCCACGCCGAGCAGCAGCGCGTCCCCGGGGGCCAGCACGGCGGCCACGGTGGCCAGGAATTCCGCCCGGGGGCCCGGGGTCAGGTTGCCGATGGTCGAGCCCAGGAACGCCATCAGCCGCCGGCCGCCGCGCGGCAGCCGGTGCAGGTGCCGTTCGAAGTCGCCGCACACCGCGTCGATGCGCAGCCCGGGGTACCCGGCGCCGAGCCGGCGCTGGGCCTGGGCCAGCACGGTGGCATCGACGTCGACCGGCACGAACCGGTCCAGGGTGCCGCGCTCGCGCAGCGCGTCGATGAGCATCCGGGTCTTGGCCGAGGTGCCACTGCCGAGCTCGATCAGGGTGTCCGCCGGGCAGCCCGCGGCGATCTCGCCGGCCCGCTCGGCCAGGATCGCGGCCTCGGTGCGGGTCGGGTAGTACTCCGGCAGCCGGGTGATCCGGTCGAACAGTGCGCTGCCGGTCTCGTCGTAGAACCATTTGGGCGGCAACGACTTCGGGGTGCCGCGCAGCCCCGCGTCGACGTCGGCGCGCAGCGCCCGGGCGGCGTGGTCGGCGGGCAGGTGGTTGGCCAGCAGGGTCACCGGGCTCCTCTCAGCGCGGTCAGCGTGACGGTGCCGTCGCGCACCTCGACGAGGTGCCGGTCGGGCACGTCGCGCCACCGCGGGTCGTCGTCGTAGGGTTCGCTGGCCAGCAGCACACCGTCCGGGCGGCGCAGCACCGACAGGGTGTCGCCCCAGCTGGTGGCCAGCAGCCGGGTGCCGTCGGCGGCCAGGATGTTCAGCCGCGCGCCGGGGTCGGCGGCGCCGAACTCGGCGACCAGCTCGCCGAGCGCCTCGACGCCGCGGTCGAAGATCGCCGCGGCCAGCACGGCGCTGTCCACCACCGACTCGGCGTGCCGGGTCGGCGGCAGCACCGCGGTGTCGATGACCCCGTTGTGCGAGAGCAGCCAGCGCCCGTCGGTGAACGGGGCCACCGCGGTGGACTCGATCGGCATCCCGACGGTGGCCGAGCGCACCGCGGCGACCACGCAGCCGCTGGACAGCGCCGGGGCCACCGAGGCGAACGAGGCGTCGCCCCACAGCGGTGCCGCGCTGCGCCACCGCCGCGGGGTGTCGCCGTCGAAGAACCCGGCCCCCCAGCCGTCCGCGTTGAGCCGGCCGTGCCGCTGCCGGCGCGGCGAATAGGATTGCACGCCAAGGCCGTTCGGTGGATCCAGGATCAGTGAACTCAGCGTCACCGGTGCGCCGAGCCAGCCCAGGTGCCGGCACATCACAGGTCCCAGGCCAGCCGCAGGCCGGCGAAGATCTGCCGGCGGATCGGGTGGTCCCAGTTCCGGAAGCTGGGCCGCAGGATGTCGGGGTGCACCGCCCAGGAGCCGCCGCGCAGCACCCGGTAGTCGCCGCCGAAGAACGGCGCGCTGTACCGCTGGTAGATCATCGGGGTGAAGCCGGGCCACGGCCGCAGCGGCGAGGTGGTCCACTCCCAGACATCGCCGAGCAGCTGCTCGGCGCCGTAGGCCGACGCCCCGGCCGGGTAGCTGCCGACCGGCGCGGGCGCCAGCGCGGTGCCGCCGAGGTTGGCGTGCTCGGCGGTCGGCGGCAGCTCACCCCAGGGGTAGCGCCTGCGGGTTCCGCTGCCCGGGTCCCAGGCGCAGGCCTTCTCCCATTCGATCTCGGTGGGCAGCCGCGCCCCCGCCCACGCCGCGTACGCCTGCGCCTCGAAGAAGCTCACGTGCATGACGGGTTCGTCGTCGGGGATCGGTTCGCGGTGGCCGAATCGGGTGCGGGTGCCGCCGGGCTGCCAGAACTGCGGTGCGGTCAGCCCGGCCCGGCACCGGTGCGCCCAGCCGGCCGGGGACCAGAACTCCCGGCGCCGATAGCCGTCGTCGTCGATGAACGCCCGCCACTGCCCGTTGGTCACCGGGACCCGGCCGATCCGGAAGCCGGGCACCTCCACCACGTGCGCGGGGCGCTCGTTGTCCAGTGCGTGCGGCTCGTCGGCGGCGTCGACGCCGAGCACGAACGGCCCGGCGGGCACCGTCACCGCGGTGCCGGCCACCCCCGGGCGGCCGGGCGGGGGCGGCGCGCCGGGGCCAACCAGCGGCGGGCCGGCCCGCAGGTTCAGCGCCACCAGCATGGTCTCGTCGTGCTGATGCTCGTGGCTGAGCACCATCGCGAAGACGAACCCGTCGTCGTCGGCCGGCAACGCCGCCAGGGCGTCGACGGCCCGCTCGCGCACCACCTGCAGGTAGCGGCGGGCCCTACCCGGGGCCAGCAGCGGCAGCGCGCCGCGGTCGGCCCGGGGATGGGCGAAGGCGTCATAGAGGCCGTCGACGGCCGGCGGCAGCAGCCCCGGGGTCTGCGGGTCCCCGCCGCGCAGCAGCCAGAATTCCTCCTGCTGGCCGATGTGCGCGAGGTCCCAGACCAGCGGGCTCATCAGCGGATCGGGTTGCCGGCACAGTTCGGCGTCGTCGAGGTCGACCAGCCTCAGGGTGCGGTCCCGGGCCCGGGTCAGCGCGGCGGTCAGCGCGCTGCGGTCGGTCATCGCCGGCCCCCGGCCCAGTCGGTGACCGCGGCGGCCAGCCCGCGGCGGTCGGCGTGTTCGGCGAACTCGTCACCGGGGCACCGGCCGCCTTCGACCAGCGCGCTGAGCCGGTCCAGCGCGGGGGCCAGTGCCGGCGGGGCCAGCGGCGCCACCAGCTCCAGGCAGCGCCGGGCACTGCCGTGCAGTCTCGGGTCGGCCAGCCCGGCCCGGGCGGCGGTCTGCCAGGCCGCCGCGACGGGTTCGACGATCTGCCCGGCGGCGGCCGCGGTGGCGTCGTCGTCGAGCAGGGTGGCCAGGGTGAACACCACCGCGGGCCAGAGGTCCTCGGGCACCGCGTCGAGGTAGCGGATCTCCAGCCAGCGGCGCGGGCGCACCGGCGGGAACAGCGTGCTCAGGTGGTAGTCCAGGTCGGCGACGGTGGGCCGGCGCCCGGCCAGCGGCACCACCGCGTCGGCCCAGTCGGCGAACGAGACCCGCCGGCACACCGGCCGCGGGTCCGGCGCGCGCACCAGCATCACCGGGGCGGCCAGCGCGTAGCGGGCCCAGTCGGCGGCCGGGTCGGCCCCGTCGCCGGCGCCCAGCACCGGGCCGCAGCGCGCCGGGTCCAGCCGGCCCCACGCCCGCTGCCGGGTCGACCGCCAGCCGGTGCGCCGGCCGGCCAGCAGCGGCGAGTTGGCGGTCATCGCGATCATGGTGGGGCCCAGCGCGTGGGCCAGCGCGAACCGGTCGGCCCAGCGCTGCCGGGGCCCGGCGTCGAGGTTCAGCTGGATCGAGGCGGTGCCGGTCATCATGGTCGCCCCGGCCGCGCCGGCGCCGAGCGCCTCGAAGTGCCGGGCCATCGCCCGGTACCGGCCGCCGGGGTGCACCCGGTGCGGCGGTCGCAGCGGGTCGGCGCCCAGCAGCAGCAGGCCAAGGCCGGCCCGGGCGAATGCCGCCCGCACCGCCGCGTGGTCGGTCAGCAGGGCGGTGATCGCCGCACTCGGCCCGTCGGCCGGCGGGCCGGACAGTTCGACGGCGCCGCCGGGTTCGACGGTGACGGTGGCCCGGCCGGGCAGCGCGGGCAGCGCGTCGATGACCGCGCGCAACCGGGCCCAGTCGGGCCGGCGGCGCGGTTCGGCGAGGTCGATGCAGTGCGCCTCCAGCTCCAGGCCGACCCGGCCGATCGGCCCGTCGGCCAGCGCGGTGCCGACGATGTGCCGTGCGGCGGCCGCCGAATCGCTGAGCTCGCGCACGGAGGTGACCGCGAACGTCATACAGCCATCATCGACGATGCGTCCATAGCTCCGGCGGGTACCCACTGCGGCTGGCCGTCACACCCCGCCGCTGCGGTCCTCCTCGGGCACGATCCCCCACTCCGCCCAGGCCTCCAGGTGTTTGGACAGCCGGGAATCGGGGTCCATGGTGCCGCCGTCCCACATCACCGCGACGAACCGCTTCTTCGACACCCCCGGGAGCACCTCGGTGAACCGGCCGTGGTCGTCGGCGACGGCCAGCACCACCCGGGTCTCCCCGGTCTTGCGGTGTTCCTGCAGCATCACCCCGAACAGCCGCAGCAGCGGCGAGGAGGTGTACTGCCCGGGCAGGTCACCGATCCGCTCGAACACCTCGGCGTGGCCGTATTTCGGGGCCGCGATCAGCTGCAGGGTGCGCCAGTCCGCGCCGGTCACGGCTCCTCGACCGGGTCGTCGCCGGTGCGGCCGAGCACCCGGTTGACGATGCCGGAGACCATCGCGTCGGCGAGTTCGCCGGTGGCGCGCACGTTGCCGATCGCGCCGGTGGTCACCGACATGGTGGAGTCCCGGATGATGCGCGGCAGGTCGACGCCCTCGATCACCGAGTTGGCCAGTCCGACCAGGTCGACCCGGTCGATGATGGCGTCGATGTTGACGGTCCTGAGCAGCGCGTCGATGTCGAGTTGGTCGCGCACCACCTTGGTCAGGTCCATCTCGGCCAGCGTCTGCTGCAGCACCTGCAGGGCGACCGCGGTGAGCAGCGGGCGGATCGAGCCGATCCCGGCGGCCAGCGCCTCCTCACCGCGCTGGGACAGCGCGTTGGAACCCCGGTCCAGCTGGGCGCCGAAGATCGGCAGCTTGGTCGCCAGCCGGTAGGCGACGGCGGCGCCGTCCCACGCGTATGCCCCGGTCCCGACGGCCGCGGTCACGACGGGATGGTGCAGGAGGTCGGTTGATGGTGCCACCCGATCATGGTAATCAGCGCCGACCGGCTGCGTCACCCTGCTGGGCCAGACTGCGGGCGTAGCCGGCACCGGTGCCGAGCAGGATCAGCCCGGCGACGATGAAGACCACCACCCGGAAGATGCCGTCGAGGGTGCCCAGGTCGAACAGGAACAGCTTGACCATCGCGACCGCGGTCAGCGTCAGCCCGCCGGTGATCAGGGTTGCCCGCTGCGGGCCGGCCGGGATCCGCAGCGCCGCGACGAACATCGCGGTGGCCAGTGCCACCCAGCAGATGGTGGCCAGCACGTGCCCGGCCAGGAAACCTCCGCCGGTCCCGCCGATCATCACACCGGCGGTCACCGTGAAGGTCGTCACCGCGTACAGCAGCACCGCGCCGCCGGCGATCTGCAGCGCCCGGCCTGGCACCGCGCGGGCGGCCACCGCCACGCCGGCCACCAGCAGCACGCTGGCCACCAGGGTGGCGACGGCGCTGCCGGCGGCGCGGCTGTGCGCCTCGATCAGGTACCACGGCGGCGCGCCGGCCAGGTAGGCCAGCGCCCCGAACCCGAGGAATACCGCGGCGACGCCGCGGGCCAGCGCGTCGCCGCGCCCGGCGATACCGAGGGTCAGGGCCAGCGCCAGCAGCACCGCGACCCGCACCGCGCCGTCGAAGGCGACGGCCACCGCGATCAGCGCGGCGGCCGCCGACAGCCCGGCCCAGATCCGCGCGACCGGCCCGCGGACCCCGGGCAGCCGGTCGGCGGCGGCGACGATGCCCAGCAGCGCCACCGAGACCACCGCCAGCATCAGCACGGCGAGCAGCCGGTCCACCGCGATCGGGGCGACCAGCACCGGCAGCGCGCCGACGACCGCCCAGCAGCCGAGCTGGGTCCGGTTGGCGGTGCCCGGCAGCACCAGCAGCGCCCCGGCGATCGCCAGCGCGGCGGCCACCAGGGCGGCCGCGCCGAGGTACCAGGGATTCTCGCCGGTGGCGGGCACCGAGGCCAGCGCCACCAGCAGCGGCAGCGTCACCGCCGCGGTGCGCACGGCGAACAGCGCGGTCCAGTTCTTACCGAGCTGTACCGGCAGGCTGGCCGCCGAGGCGATCAGCAGGAATCCAATCAGCAGCAGTCCGACCCCGTCGGTGACGATCGGCGCCAGCACCGCCAGCGGCACCAGCACCAGCAGGCCCAGCGCCTCGGAGTCCCAGCGCCGGGTCAGGGTCAGCCCGCCCGCGGCGATCGCGAAGGCCAGCGGCAGCCCGGCGGCCGCCGGGATCCACGGGTAGATGGTGGTGACGGCGATGACGTCGAGGTAGCCGGCGGCGATGCCGGTGGCGGCCAGCGCGATGGCACCGGTGCGGCCGCCGGGGCGGCGGTTCCAGCGGACCGCGACACCGACCAGGGCGGCGGCGAACACCGCGCCGGCCCCGACCCGCAGCTCCGGGCGCAGCACGCCGGCCTGGGCGGCCAGCACCAGCAGCAGCACCACCCCGATCAGGGTGACGCCGACGCCGGCGACGGCGAGCAGCTTGCCGACCCAGTTGGCGCCGCGGTCGGTGGCCGGTTTCGGCGGCCGGACCGGGCGCACCGGGGCCGGCATCGGCGCGGGCGGGTAGTACGGCTGCGGGTAGTACGGCTGCGGGTAGTACGGCTGCGGCGGCGCGGGAGCCGGCCCGCGGGCCTCGGCGAGGATCCGGTCCAGGGCACCGAGCTGGGCGGACACCGACGCCAGCCGGCTGGACAGCTCGGCGAACTCGGCGGTCAGTCGGGACAGCACGGCGTGCGAGTCTTCGGCCATTGGTCCATCCTGGTGCGCGCGGCGGTGAGTAGTCCTACCCGTCTCGGTCCAGGCCGTGCTCGATGGCGTAGCGGGTGAGTTCGACCCGGTTGGACAGCTGCAGCTTCTTGAAGGTGGCCTGCACGTGGTTCTCCACGGTGCGGTGGCTGACCGACAGCCGGGCCGCGATCTGCTTGGCGGTCAGGCCCTTGGCGACGTGCCGCAGCACCTCGGTCTCCCGCTCGGTCAGCGCCGGCTGGCCGGATTTGGACCGGCGGGCCAGCCGTCGGTACTCCCCCAGCACCAGCCCGGCCAGGCTCGGGGTGAACACCGCGCGCCCGGCCGCGGTCGCCCGCA
Organism: Mycolicibacterium fallax; assembly: GCF_010726955.1. Taxonomy (NCBI): domain Bacteria; kingdom Bacillati; phylum Actinomycetota; class Actinomycetes; order Mycobacteriales; family Mycobacteriaceae; genus Mycobacterium; species Mycolicibacterium fallax. The sequence goes on along the minus strand of NZ_AP022603.1, from coordinate 775,441 downwards.
CCGCGTCGGCCAGCTCGGTCTTCGAGGCGCTCTTGACCAGGTAGCCGGTGGCCCCGGCCTTCACCGCCTGCAGGACGTCCTCGCGTTCCCCGGACGCCGAGAGCACCAGGATCCGGCTGCCCGGGGAGACCTCCAGGACCGCGGCGGTGGCGCGCACCCCGTCGCCGTCGGACAGCGACATGTCCATCACCACCACGTCGGGGTGGACCAGCGCGGCGCGGCCGCGGGCGGTGGCCACCCCGTCGGCGGTGGCCACCACGGTGAACCCGTCGTCGGCGAGGTCGCGGGCCACCGCGTCGCGCCAGATCGGGTGATCGTCGACGACCATCACGGTGGTCACCGGCGGCCCACCCGCGGCACGGTCAGCTCCCATTCGGTGCCGTCGTCGTCGCTGTGCAGCCGGGCGCTGCCCGACAGTGCCGCCAGCCGGCCCACGATGGATTTCTCGACGCCCAGCCGGCCCTCGGCGCGGGCGGTCTGCAGTCGGCCCGGCGCGATGCCGACCCCGTCGTCACGAATGCTCACCGTCACCTCGTCTTCCAGGTCCTCCACCAATACATACGCGGTGGCGTCCGGGCCGGCGTGCCGGACCACGTTGTCCAGCGCGTTGCGCACGGCGGCGGCCAGCTCGGTGGCCACCTCGGCGGGCAGCGGCACCGCGGTGGCGGGCATGCTCAGCAGCACCCGGTCCCCGGCGCTGGGGTCCAGCAGCGCGCGCAGGTCCAGCTCCGCGCCGGCCGGTGCCGGGTCGCCGAACTGGCCGGTGCCGGCGAATCGGCGCAGCGCGCGTTCCTGCCCGGCGGCCAGCTCGGCGAGTTCAGCGGTCGGGCCGCCGATCTCGCGGCCGCGCCGGGCCACCAGCGCCAGCACCTGGATGACGCCGTCGTGCATCTGCCGGGCCAGCCGTTCCCGTTCGGCGGCCACCGCGGTCAGCTTGGCGGCCCGGTCCAGCTCGGCCTGCACCCGGCGCGCGGTGCGCGCGGCCAGTCCGACGGCCAGCCCGACCGCGAGCACGATCACCAGGCCCGCGCTGCGGCCCAGGTTGATCTCCAGCACGCCCTTCTCCAGCGCGTAGCAGCCCATCATCGCCAGCCCGGCACCCATCCCCGCGTACGGACCCCGCAGGATGGCGGCCGAGACCACCGCGTTGGCCAGCCACAGCGTGGTCGGCCAGGACTGGTTGTCGGCGACCCAGGCCGGGCCGGCCACCCAGCGGGTGGAGAACAGCAGCGCGATGGACACCGCGAACTCGGCCAGCACCCAGCCGGTGCGCCGGCCGAAGCCGCGCAGGTAGGCCACCGCGGCGGCCAGGCTCCAGCCGACCAGCACCGCGAACAGCGCCCAGGCCGGCCCGGGCCGGGCCAGGTCCCCGTTGACCGCGATCTGAAAGCCCAGCGCGTACAGGACGCTGAGCAGCCGGAAGACCTGCGCGGCGCGCCACAGCGGCGTCGCCGGATCCGGATGCTGCTGGCTCATCGGCCTGGTTCCTCGGGGTTCGGCCTGCGATTGGGTCACCGAAGGCTAACGATCGCGGCGGCACGCCGGGGGTGTTCGCCGGGCTGTGTCACACTGCGGCCATGCAAACAACTGCGAATGAGCGTTCGACCGTCATTCCCCAGATGGTCGCCGCGCTGTGGAAAGCGACCCTGATCTCCGGCCTGCTGTCGGTGGCGCTTGGCGTGGCCGCGCTGGTCTGGCCGGGCAAGACGCTGCTCGTCACCGCGATCATCTTCGGCGCCTACCTGCTGGTCAGCGGTATCGCGCAGGTGGCGTTCGCGTTCGCCCTGCACGTGTCGACGGGCTCTCGGGTGCTGATGTTCATCAGCGGCGCGGCCAGCATCGTGCTGGCCTTCCTGGCGTTCCGGCACTTCGGCGAGGGCTACGCGATCCTGCTGCTGGCCATCTGGATCGGCGTCGGCTTCATCTTCCGCGGGGTGGCCACCACCGGCACCGCGATCGGGGACCCGGAGCTGCCCGGCCGCGGCTGGAACATCTTCTTCGGCATCGTCACGCTGCTCGCCGGCATCGTGATGCTCGCCTCACCCATCCTGTCGATCGTGACGCTGACCTACGTCGTCGGTGTCTGGCTGGTGGTCATCGGCGCGTTCGAAATCGGCAGCGCAATCGGCATGCGCAAGGACGCCAAGGGCTGATCGCCCCCGCGAGGAGCCGTCGTCCACCCAAGGTGGGCGGCGGCTTTTTCGTTGCGTTCCGGTCGCCGACCGGCGCCAATCTCTACTACACTCCGTCGTAGGCATTCACCCCTTCGACCGGGAGATGGTCCGCACATGAACGCTCTCGACGTTTCACGGTGGCAATTCGGTATCACCACCGTGTACCACTTCATCTTCGTGCCGCTGACGATCGGCCTGGCCCCGCTGATCGCGGTCATGCAGACCATCTGGTTCGTCACCGGCCGCAACGAGTGGTACCGGCTGACCCGATTCTTCGGGAAGCTGTTTCTGATCAACTTCGCCATCGGCGTGGCCACCGGCATCGTCCAGGAATTCCAGTTCGGGATGAACTGGAGCGAATACTCGCGCTTCGTCGGCGACATCTTCGGCGCGCCGCTGGCGATGGAGGGCCTGGCCGCCTTCTTCTTCGAATCGACCTTCATCGGCCTGTGGATCTTCGGCTGGACCCGGCTGCCCCGCGCGCTGCACCTGGCCTGCATCTGGATCGTCGCGATCGCGGTGAACATGTCGGCGTTCTTCATCATCGCCGCCAACTCGTTCATGCAGCACCCGGTCGGCGCGAAGTACAACCCGGAGACCGGTCGCGCCGAGCTGTACAGCATCGTCGAGCTGTTCACCAACAACACCGCCATCTGGGCGTTCCTGCATGCCGTCGCCGCGTCCTTCCTGACCGCGGCCACTTTCGTCGCCGCGGTCAGCGCCTGGTGGATGGTCCGCGACCGACGCGCCCAGGCCACGCCCGACCCGCAGTCCGACGCCGTGCGGCTGTACCGGCCGGCGACCATCCTCGGCTGCTGGATCGCGCTGGTCGCCTCGGTCGGGCTGATCTTCACCGGCGACGTCCAGGCCAAGCTGATGTTCGAGCAGCAGCCGATGAAGATGGCCTCGGCGGAATCGCTGTGCCACACCGAGACCGACCCCAACTTCTCCGTGCTGACCGTCGGGACGCACAACAACTGCGACGGCATCAGCCGGGTTCTCGAGGTGCCGTTCGTGCTGCCGTTCCTGGCCGAGGGCAGGTTCTCCGACGTCACCCTGGCAGGCGTGGAGGATCTGCAGCTGGCCGCCGAGGCGAGCTTCGGCCCCGGCAACTACCGGCCGAACCTGTTCGTCACCTACTGGTCGTTCCGGGTGATGATCGGCCTGATGGCCTTCCCGGGGCTGTTCGCCCTGGCCGCGCTGTGGCTGACCCGCGGCGGGCGGGTGCCGCGGCAGCGCTGGCTGTCGCATTTCGCGCTGATCACGCTGCCCACCCCGTTCCTGGCCAGCGCGGCCGGCTGGGTGTTCACCGAGATGGGCCGCCAGCCCTGGGTGGTGGCGCCGAACCCGACCGGCGACCCGATGGTCCGGCTGACCGTGCTCGACGGCGTCTCCAACCACTCGGCGGCCATGGTGTGGACGTCGCTGACCCTGTTCACCCTGACCTACGGGGTGCTCGCGGTGTTCTGGTTCAACCTGCTGCGCCGCTACGTCGTCGCCGGACCGCAGGAACACGACTGCGAACCGGCGCCGGCGCGCACCCCGGACGACGACGACGTCGCGCCGCTGTCATTCGCCTACTAGCGGACATTCGCCTACCGGCAGATAGGAGCTGATCGACGATGGGACTTCAAGAGTTCTGGTTCATCGTGGTCGCGGTGCTCTTCGTGGGTTTCTTCATCCTGGAGGGCTTCGACTTCGGCGTCGGCATGCTGATGGCACCGCTGGGCCGGCTCGCCGCGCGCCGCGGCGAGGATCCCGAACAGCACCGCCGCGCGGTGCTCAACACCATCGGCCCGGTGTGGGACGGCAACGAGGTGTGGCTGATCACCGCGGGCGGCGCGATGTTCGCGGCGTTCCCCGGCTGGTACGCCACGGTATTCTCGGCGCTGTACCTGCCGCTGCTGGTGATCCTGTTCGGCATGATCCTGCGGGTGGTGGCCATCGAATGGCGCGGCAAGGTCGACGACCCGCAGTGGCGGCGGTACGCCGACTTCGGCATCGCCGCCGGGTCGTGGCTGCCGGCCATCCTGTGGGGCGCGGCGTTCGCGATCCTGGTCCGCGGGCTGCCGGTGGCCGCCGACCAGCAGGTCTGGGACCTGTCGTTCTTCGACGTGATCAACGCCTACACGCTGCTCGGCGGGCTGGCCACCTGCGCGCTGTTCGCCCTGCACGGCGCGGCGTTCCTGGCGCTGAAGAGTTCCGGTTCGGTGCGTGAGAACGCGCTGAGCATTGCCGGCTGGATCTCGGTTCCGGCGCTGGTCATCGTCGCCGCGTTCGGGCTGTGGACCCAGCTGGCGCACGGCAAGTCCTGGACCTGGGTCGTCTTCGCCGCCGCCGCGGCCTCGCTGGTGATCTCGATGCTGTTGCTGCGCAACGGCACCCGGGACGGCTGGGCCTTCATCTGCACCACGGCGACGGTGCTGTTCGTGATCGCCGTGCTGTTCGGCAACCTGTACCCGAACCTGGTGCCCTCCACGCTGAACCCGGAGTGGAGCCTGACCATCCACAACGCGTCGTCCAACCCGTACACGCTGCGGATCATGAGCTGGGTGGCGCTGATCATCACGCCGCTGGTGATCGGCTACCAGGGCTGGACCTACTGGGTGTTCCGCCAGCGGATCTCCGCCGACCGGATCCCGGCGCCGATCGGCCTGCCGAGGTAGCTCGTTGTCCAGCCGCGGCCCACTCGACCCCCGACTGATCCGGGCCTGCCCCGCGGTGCGACGGTTCCTGGTCGCCTCGGTGGCCGCCGGGGTGGTGGTCAGCGGCTCCGCGATCGCCGCGGCGGTGTTGCTGTCGGCGCTGGTCGCCGGGCTGGTCACCGACCCGGGGAGTCGCTCGCCGGCGCACTGGTGGCCGGTGCTGGCCGGGCTGGCCGCGGTGTGGGGGCTGCGCGCCGGCGCGACCTGGCTGCAGGCCCGACTGTCCCAGCGCGAGGCGTCGGCGGCGATCGCCGACCTGGCCGGGCAGGTGCTGGAGGCGGTGACCGCCCGCGATCCGCGCCGGGTGGCCGCCGACCGGGACGCCGCCACAACGGTGGTGCTCGACGGTCTCGACGGGCTGCGACCGTACTTCACCGCCTACCTGCCCGCGCTGCTGCAGGCCGCGATCCTGACCCCGGCCGCGCTGGCGGTGATGGCCTGGTACGACTGGTCGGCGGCGGCGATCGTGCTGGTCGCGCTGCCGCTGATCCCGATCTTCATGGTGCTGATCGGGCTGGCGACCCGGGACCGGTCGGCGGCCGCGCTGGCGGCGATGACGACGCTGCGGGCCCGGATGCTCGACCTGATCGCCGGCATTCCCACGCTGCGCGCCCTCGGCCGCGCCGACGGGCCCACCGAGCGGGTCGCCGAGCTGGGCGCGGCGCACCGGCGCTCGGCGATGGCCACCCTGCGGATCGCCTTCCTGTCCACCCTGGTCCTGGAGCTGCTGGCCACCCTGGGGGTGGCGCTGGTGGCGGTCAGTGTCGGCCTGCGGCTGGTTTACGGGCACGTCGAGCTGCTGCCCGGGCTGACCGCCCTGCTGCTGGCGCCCGACGTGTTCTGGCCGCTGCGCCGGGTCGGCGTCGAGTTCCACGCCGCCGCCGACGGCAAGACCGCCGCGGACGCCGCCTTCGCGCTGATCGACGACGACACCCGGCACGCCCCGGCCGGCGGCGCGGCGCGGGTGGCGGCGGCGGGCGCGCCGATCCGGCTGACCGGGCTGTGGGTGGACGGCCGCGACGGCCCCGCCCCCGCCGGGCTGTCCGGCACCATCGAACCGGGCCGGCTGACCGTGCTCACCGGCCCCAACGGCGCGGGCAAGTCGACCACGCTGCAGGTGCTGGCCGGCCTGATCGCGCCGGACGCGGGCACCGTCACGGTGGCCGGGGTACCGGTCGGCGAGCTGGAGCTGCGGGCCTGGTGGGCGCAGCTGGCCTGGCTGCCGCAGCGCCCGGTGCTGGTGCCCGGCACCGTCACCGAAAACCTGGAGCTCTTCGGCCCGCTGAACGACCCCGACGCCGCCTGCGCGGCCGCCGATTTCGACGCGGTGCTGGGCGAACTGCCCCGCGGTGCGGCGACCCTGCTGGGCCGCGGCGGGGTCGGCCTGTCGCTGGGCCAGCGTCAGCGCCTGGGGCTGGCCCGCGCGCTGGGCTCCCCCGCACCGGTGCTGCTGCTCGACGAGCCCACCGCGCACCTGGACGTCGCGGCCGAGGCCCGGGTGCTGGCCGCGCTGGTGCGTCGGGCCCGGGCCGGGGACACCGTGCTGGTGGTCGGCCACCGGCACAGCGTGCTCGAGCACGCCGACACCGTCATCGAGGTCGACCATGTCCGGGTCTGACCCGCTGCGCCGGGCACTGCCGCTGCTGCGCCCCCGGCTGCCTCGGCTGGTGCTCGCGGTGACGCTCGGGGTGTTGTCGCTGGGCAGCGCGCTGGCGCTGGCCGCGGTGTCGGCGTGGCTGATCGGCCGGGCCTGGCAGATGCCGCCGATTCTGGACCTGTCGGTCGCGGTGGTGGCGGTGCGCGCGTTCGGCATCTCCCGGGGCGTGCTGCACTACTGCGAACGGCTCGTCTCCCACGATGCGGCGCTGGGCGCCGCCGCTTCGGCGCGGGTGCAGACCTACCGCCGGCTGGCCCGCCGGCCCGGGGACGCCGCGGCGCGGCTGCCCGGCGGCGAGCTGGCCGGCCGGGTCGGCGCCGACGTCGATCAGCTGGCCGAGGTGCTGGTGCGCGCGCTGTTGCCGATCACCGTCGCCGCGGTGCTGTCGGTGGCGGCGGTGCTGCTGATCGGCGTCGTCTCACTCGGTGTGGCAGCGGTGCTGGCGGTGTGCCTGCTGGTGGCCGGGGTGCTGGCGCCGTGGCTGTCGGCCCGGGGGGCGGCCGCCGCGGAGTCCGCCGCCCGCGCCGAGCACGACGGCCGCGACGTCGCGGCGATGCTCGCGTTGCAGCACGCCGCCGAGTTGCGGGTGGCCGGCCGGCTGCCCGCGGTGATCGCCGAAACCCGACGCCGGCAACGGGATTGGGGAGCAGCCCTGGACCGGGCCGCCGCCCCGGCCGCCATCGGCGCCGCGGTCCCGACGTTGGCGATCGGCGCGGCGGTGCTGGCCGCCGCGGTCGCCGGGATCGGGCTGGCCGACCAGCTGGCCACACCGACCCTGGTCATCTTGATGCTGGTGCCGCTGTCGGCGTTCGAGGCGACCACCGCGCTGCCCGCCGCAGCCACCGCGCTGACCCGTTCGCGGATCGCCGCCCGCCGGCTGATCGAGCTGACCGGGGACCCGCGGGTACCGCTGCCCGAACCGACCCCGGGCCCCGAGCCCGCCGGCTGGGACCTGACCGCCGATCAGCTGCGCGCCGGGTTCCCCGGCGGCGCAACCGGATTCACCGGCAACCTGGCGCTGCCCGCCGGCACCCGGCACGCGGTGACCGGGCCAAGCGGATCCGGGAAGACCGCCCTGCTGCTGACGCTGGCCGGCCTGATTCCGCCGCGCGCCGGGCAGGTCCGGCTCGGCGGGGTGCCGCTGAGCGAGCTGTCCGAGCCGCAGCTGCGCGCCCGGATCGGCTACTTCGCCGAGGACGCGCACATCTTCGAGACGACGGTGCGGGACAACCTGCTTGCGGTGCGCGGGGACTGCACCGACGACGAGCTGCTGGCGGCGCTGGACCGGGTCGGCCTTGGCGACTGGCTGGCCGGGCTGCCCGACGGGCTGGGCACCGTACTGACCGGCGGCGCGGCGGCGTTGTCGGCCGGGCAGCGCCGCCGGCTGCTGCTGGCGCGGGTGCTGTGTTCGCCGGCCCCGGTGCTGCTGCTCGACGAGCCGACCGAGCACCTGGACATCGGTGACGCCGCTGCGCTGCTGCGGGCCATCATGACCCCCGGGGAGCTGTTCGACGAGGGCCGGACGGTGATCGTGGCAACCCATCACCTCGACGCCACCGCGGGTATCGTTGCCCTGTGAGCTACCCGCCGCCCCCGCCGCAGCCGTATTCCGATCCGCCGGGCGGTTATCCGGGCTATCCGCCGCCGCGCAACGGCGCGGGCACCGGGGCGCTGGTCTGCGGTGTGCTGTCGATCATCACGGCGGTGACGGTGTTCGGCGGGGTGATTCTGGGGCTGGCCGGTATCGCACTGGGCGTGGTGGGGCGCCGTCGCGCCGCCGCCGGCCTGGCAACCAACCGCGGGGCGGCCACCGCCGGCATCGTCACCGGCGTGCTCGGCATCCTCGTCGGCGCGGCGGCACTCGTCGGCTACCTCACCCTGACGTCCTGGTTCCTCGACGACATCGGCGGCCGGGACCTGGTCAGCTGCCTGCAGAATGCCGGCAGCAACGTCGAGGCCCAGCAGGCCTGCCAGGACGAGTTCGCGACCAGCCTGGAGAACCGGTTCTCCCTGACGGTGACCCCGACCCCCTAGCGCGCCGGGAAGTACTTGACCAGGCCCTCCTGCACGACGGTGGCCAGCAGCTGGCCGTCGAGCCCGAAGAAATGTCCGCTGCCCATGCCGCGGGATTCGGCCGCCACCGGGGACGCCGTCGAGTACAACACCCAGTCGTCGAACCGCACCGGGCGGTGAAACCACACCGAGTGGTTGATCGTCGCCGCGAAGATCCGGTCATGGCCCCAGGACAGCCCGTGGGTGGTGATGATCGAGTCGAGCACGGTGGTGTCCGAGGCGTACACCAGCGCGGCGTTGTGCAGCACCGGGTCCTCGGGCAGCTCGCCCCGGGCCTTGAGCCAGACCCGGTTGTGCCCCAGCTTCTCGCCCTTGTCCCGCATCACCCAGGCCGGATCGTTGGTGTAGCGCCACTCGATCGGCTTGAGGGCACTGACGAACAGCGGCACGGTCTCCTCGTAGCCGACCAGCAGTTCCTCGATGGTCGGCAGTTCGTGCGGCGGCGCGACGTCCGGGGCAGCCATCCCGTGTTCCAGGCCCGCGCCGCCGGACAGGTACGCGATCAGCGCGGTGGCCAGCAGGTTGCCGTCCTGCACGACGTCGACCCGACGGTTGGCGAAGCGCCGCTCGTCACGCAGCCGCACCACCTGCAGCTCCAGGTCATGCTCCGGGTCGCCGCCGGCGATGAAATGTATCGACAGGGCGCTGGGCGGCAGGTACCGCTCCAGGGTGCGGGAGCCGGCGACGAACGCCTGCGCCATCATCTGCCCGCCGAAGGTGCGGACCGGGTTCCTGCTGGGATGGGCTCCGTAGAACACATCGTCGCCACCGTTGCGCAGGTCCAGGACCGCCATCAGCTCTTCGAAGTCGCGCTGCGGCACAGCCCGGTCCTCCCGCGTTGTCGTCAGTGATCGTCCTCGCCGATGCGATGCACGTGGATCATGTTAGTGGAGCCTATGGTGCCCGGCGGTGCCCCCGCCACGATGACGACCAGGTCGCCGCGACGGTACCGGCCCAGCTCCAGCAGCGCCTTGTCCACGTCGTGGATCATCCCGTCGGTGCTCTGCATCCGGTCGACGATGAAGGTTTCGGTGCCCCAGGTCAGCGCCAGCTGGCTGCGCACCGCGGGGATCGCGGTGAAGGCCAGCAGCGGCAGCCGGCTGTGCAGCCGGGCCAGCCGCTTGACGGTGTCACCGGATTCGGTGAACGCCACCAGCGCCTTGGCGTCCAGCCGCTCGCCGATGTCGCGGGCCGCATAGGAGATGACGCCGCGCTTGGTGCGCGGCACGTGGGTCAGCCGGGGCACGCTGGTGGAGTTGTCCTCGACGGCGGTGATGATCCGGCCCATCGTGCGCACCACCTCGAGCGGGTAGTTGCCCACCGAGGTCTCCCCCGACAGCATCACCGCGTCCGCCCCATCGAGCACGGCGTTGGCCACGTCGGAGGCCTCGGCGCGGGTTGGGCGGGAGTTCTCGATCATCGACTCCAGCATCTGGGTGGCGACGATGACCGGCTTGGCGTTCTCCCGGGCCATCTGGATGGCCCGCTTCTGCACCAGCGGCACCTCTTCGAGCGGCAGCTCGACCCCGAGGTCGCCGCGGGCGACCATGATGGCGTCGAAGGCCAGCACGATGGCCTCCAGGTTGTCGATGGCCTCGGGCTTCTCCAGCTTGGCGATGACCGGCACCCGGCGACCGACCCGGTCCATCACCTCGTGCACCAGCTCGATGTCCGCCGGTGAGCGGACGAAGGACAGCGCCACCAGGTCGACGCCCAGCCGCAGCGCGAACTCCAGGTCCTCGATGTCCTTTTCCGACAGCGCGGGCACCGAGACGTTCACGCCGGGCAGTGACAGGCCCTTGTTGTTGCTGACCGGGCCGCCCTCGGTGACGGTGCACACCACATCGGGTCCCTCGATCGCCTCGACGACCAGGGCCACCTTGCCGTCGTCGACCAGCAGCCGGTCCCCGGCCTGCGCGTCGTCTGCCAGGTGCTTGTAGGTGGTGGAGACCCGGTCGTGGGTGCCGGCGCAGTCCTCGATGGTGATCCGGACGGTCTCGCCGGTGGCCCAGACGGTGGACCCGTCGGTGAACCGGCCGAGCCGAATCTTGGGGCCCTGCAGGTCGGCCAGGATGCCGACCGCGTGGCCGGTTTCATCGGAGGCGGCGCGCACCCGCTCGTAGGCGGCCTGGTGGTCGGCGTAGTCACCGTGGCTGAAATTCAGCCGGGCCACATCCATGCCGGCTTCGACCAGGGCTTTCACCATCTCGGGCGTCCCGACAGCGGGTCCGAGCGTACATACAATCTTGGCGCGTCGTGTCACGACGACCCAGCATAGCGGTGGCCGCGGAAGCCTTCTCAACCGATCAAGAACGGCGCCAGCGGAAAGCCCGGAAGATTGCGCAGCACGGTCCAGCCGAGGGCGGCAATCACCAGCACCGTGGCCATCGCGCCGGTGAGCACCGGCCGCCCGCGGTACCAGCGCGACAGGCCCCACGCGGCCAGCAGCGGCAGCCCCAGCAACAGAAACGCATTGTCGGCGACGGCGCCGGCGAGGTCGCCGTGCAGCACGTCATGGGTCATTCGCAGGCCCCCGCAGAACGGGCAGTCCCAGCCGGTGAGCAGCAGGAACGGGCAGCGCGGGAAGACCGCGCCCGGCCGGTGCGGGTCGACCAGCCCGACGTAGCTGAGACCCCCGGCCAGCAACGCCCCCGTGGCGAGCACTCCGTAGCGCGTCGCTCGGGAAACGGTCATGCCTGACAGGGTAGCCGCGCCGGAGGTCAGCGGCGCCGACGCAACCAGCGGCGCCGGGGTGCGGGGGTGGCCGCTGAGACTGCGGCGTCCTCGGCCGCGTCGGCATCCCGCTCCGGCGCAGGCTCAGCCTCCTCAACCGGCGCAGGGGTGGCCTCCGAGACTTCGGCGCCCTCGGCCGGCTGAACGGCGTCCGCGACTTCGGCTTCCTCAACGGCATCGGCAGCGGGTTCGAGTGCGGGCTCCTCCGCCTCGGCGACGTCCTCGGCAGCGTCAGCGTCAGACTCGAGCGGGGGCACCTCGGGCTGCTCCGCGCCCTCCGGCTCGGGATCCTCAACCGGCGCCTCGGCGTCCTCGGCGTCGGTGTCCTCGGTGTCCTCGGTGTCCTCCGAGACTTCCGCGTCCTCAGCCAGCTCTGCGTCCTCGGCCTGCTCGGATCGCGGGGCGCCGCCGGCCGGCGCCTCCAGCAGGCCCTCCAACTCGTCCTCGCTGACCTCGTCGACGTCCTCGTCGAACTCGGCGTCCTCCAGATCGGCGGCGGACTCCACGCTCACCTCGGGAGCCGCGACCTCGGCCTCCCCCAGTTCGGCGTCCTCGGCCACCGTGTCGGGCTCAGACTCTGGCTCCTCGGGCTCGAGCTCCTCGGCCTCCAGCACGTCGGCCTGCATCTCCCCGGCCCTGTCCCCGTCGCCGGCCCCGTCGACGCTGCCGCGGGCAACGGCGGTCACCAGCCCGGTCCCGGCCGCAGCGGCGACCACATCCTTGCGGAGCTCCACGGCCAGGTCCTGCAGCTCCTCGCGCAGCGGCTCGGCGGGCTGCCCACCGCTCAGCGTTGCCGGATCCTCCCGGCCCTTGGTCGCGAGGATGAAGTAGACCACCGCACCGATGAACACGAAGGTGGAGGTGAAGGAATTGACCCGGATGCCTTCGAAGTGCGTTGCGACGTCATCCCGCATCAGCTCAATGCAGAATCGTCCGACGCAGTAGCCGGCGACATAGAGCGCGAACAGTCGTCCGTGCCCGATTCGGTAGCGTCGGTCGATCAGGATCAGCGCCGCGAAAATCAGCAGGTTCCACAGCAGTTCGTAGAGGAAGGTCGGGTGCACGACGGCGCACACCTGGCCGGTCGAGACCCCGTCCAGCGGCTGGCTCTGCGCCCCGCAGCCGGCGCCCCGATCGAAGATCTCCATGCCCCACGGCACGGTGGTGGCCCGGCCGTAGAGCTCCTGGTTGAAGTAGTTCCCGAGCCGGCCGATGGCCTGCGCGAGGATGACTCCCGGCGCGACGGCATCGCCGAAGGCGGGCAGCGGGATTCCGCGTCGACGGCAGGCGATCCAGGCGCCGACGCCGCCGAGTGCGACCGCACCCCAGATGCCCAGGCCGCCGTCCCAGATCCGCAGCGCGGCAAGCAGGCCGTGGCCCTGCGGGCCGAAATAGATTTTCCAGTCGGTCAACACGTGGTACAGCCGGCCGCCGACCAGGCCGAACGGGACCGCCCACAGCGCGACGTCGTAGATCACCCCGGGTTCGCCGCCGCGGGCCACCCAGCGGCGGTCGCCGAGCATCAGCGCGGCGATGATGCCGATGATGATGCAAATCGCATAGGCGCGCAGCGGGACCGAGCCCAGGAACCAGACTCCCTGCGGCGGGCTGGGGAAATACGCCAACAACGTCGTGCTCACCCAGCTACCTAGCCCCTCTGCCGCACCCCAGCGGCAAGTTCAGCGGTCAACGTGCGCAGCGCCGGGAGACCGTTGTCCCCCAACGCCGAAACCAGGGCCGATCCGACGATCACCCCGTCTGCGTAGCCGGCGATGTCGGCGGCCTGGGCGCCGGAGCGCACCCCCAGGCCGACCCCGCACGGGATGTCCGAAACCGCGCGCACCCGGGCGACCAGTTCCGGCGCCGCGCTGGAGACGGTGTCGCGGGCTCCGGTCACCCCCATGGTGGAGGCGACGTACACCATCCCCCGGCAGTGCGACACGGTCATCGCCAGTCGCTCGGGCGTCGAGGAGGGCGCGACCAGGAAGATCGGATCCAGCCGGTGGGTGGCCGCGGCGGCCAGCCAGTCGTCGGCCTCCTCGGGGATCAGGTCGGGGGTGATGATGCCCAGTCCGCCTGCGGCGGCCAGATCGCGGGCGAAGGCGTCGATCCCGTAGTGCAGCACCAGGTTCCAGTAGGTCATCACCACGGCATGGCCACCCGACGCGCTGATCGCCTCGACCGCGCGCAGCGAGTCCCGGACCCGCACCCCGCGCTGCAGCGCCAGCTCGGTGGCCGAGGCGATGGTCGGCCCGTCCATTCCGGGATCGGAGTAGGAGATGCCGACTTCGACGATGTCGCAACCGGATTCGACCAGGGCGGTCATCGCGTCGATCGAGGTGTCGACGTCGGGATAGCCGGTCGGCAGGTAACCGATGAGTGCACCGCGGTTCTGCTCCCGGCAGGCGGCGAAGATCGGACCCAGCCGGCCGGACTGATCGACGGTCATTCGGTGGCCTCGGTGTCGAACAGGCCGAACCACTTGGCGGCGGTCTCGACGTCCTTGTCGCCACGGCCGCTGAGGTTGCAGATGATCACCGCGCCGGGGCCCAGTTCCCGACCGAGTTGCAGTGCGCCGGCGACCGCGTGCGCGGACTCGATCGCCGGGATGATGCCCTCGGTGCGGCACAGCAGGCCGAACGCATCCATCGCCTCGGCGTCGGTGATCGGCCGGTACTGCGCACGCCCGGTGTCCTTGAGGTACGCGTGCTCGGGGCCGACCCCCGGATAGTCCAATCCGGCTGAGATGGAATGCGATTCGACGGTCTGGCCGTCCTCGTCCTGCAGCAGGTAGGAGTACGAGCCCTGGAATGCCCCGGGGGTTCCCCCGGTGAAGGTGGCGGCGTGCCGGCCGGACTGCATGCCCTCGCCGGCGGCCTCCAACCCGACCAGCCGCACCGACGGGTCGTCGAGGAAGGCGTGGAACGCGCCGATCGCGTTGGAGCCCCCGCCGATGCAGGCGACGACGGCGTCGGGCAGCGCGCCGGTGCGGGACTGGATCTGCGCGCGGGCCTCAAACCCGATGACCCGCTGGAAGTCGCGCACCATCACCGGGAACGGGTGCGGGCCGGCGGCGGTCCCGAAGCAGTAGTAGGTGTCGGCGGCGTTGGTCACCCAGTCCCGGAACGCCTCGCTGATGGCGTCCTTCAGGGTCGCCGAGCCGGTGGAGACGGCGACGACCTCGGCGCCGAGCAGCCGCATCCGGGCCACGTTGAGCGCCTGCCGGGCGGTGTCGACCGCGCCCATGTAGACGACGCACTGCAGCCCGAGCAGCGCGCACGCGGTCGCGGTGGCGACGCCGTGCTGACCGGCGCCGGTCTCGGCGATGATCCGGCTCTTGCCCATGGTGCGGGCCAGCAGCGCCTGCCCGAGCACATTGTTGATCTTGTGCGAACCGGTGTGGTTGAGGTCCTCGCGCTTGAGGAAGATTCGGGCCCCGCCGGCGTGCTCGGACAGCCGGGTGGCCTCGTACAGCGGCGACGGACGGCCGGCGTAGTCGGCCTGCAGCCGGTCGAGTTCGTCCAGGAACGTCCGGTCGGTGCGGGCCTTCTCGTAGGCGGCGGTGACCTCTTCGATGACCGCCATCAGCGCCTCGGCGACGAATCGGCCGCCGTACACACCGAAGTGGCCGCGGGCGTCGGGATCGTGGTGGCTCGGCTCCGCTACACCGGCGCTGGCGCGCGGGAGCCCGGGGGTGCTGTCCATCGAGGTCAGCGCGCCGGCTTCGGGCAGGACGGGTGGGTGCCCGCGGTGACCAGGTCGGCGACCGCGCTGCGCGGATCACCGCTGGTGACCAGGCCCTCGCCGACCAGCACGGCGTCGGCGCCCGCGCCGGCGTAGGCCAGCAGATCGGCGGTGCCGCGAACGCCCGATTCGGCCACCCGGATCACCGTGCTGGGCAGCCCGGGGGCGATCCTTGCAAAGCAGTCCCGGTCCACGGTGAGGGTCTTGAGGTCGCGGGCGTTGACGCCGATGACGGTGGCTCCGGCCTGCAGTGCCCGGTCCGCCTCCTCCTCGGTGTGCACCTCGACCAGCGCGGTCATCCCGAGCGATTCGGCGCGATCCAGCATCGACTCCAGGGCCGGCTGCTCGAGCGCCGCGACGATCAGCAGCACCATGTCGGCGCCGTGCGCGCGGGCCTCGTGGATCTGGTAGGGCCCGACGATGAAGTCCTTGCGCAGCACCGGAATCGACACCGCGGCGCGGACCGCGTCCAGGTCGGCCAGCGACCCGTGGAAGCGACGCTCCTCGGTCAGCACGCTGATGATCCGGGCGCCGCCGTCCTGGTAGGCGCGGGCCAGGTCGGCCGGGTCGGCGATGTGCGCCAGCGCCCCGCGCGACGGGCTGGCCCGCTTCACCTCGGCGATGACCCCGATGCCGGGTTCGCGCAGCGCGGCCAGCACATCCCGGGGCGGTGCCGCGGCCTCCGCGGCGGCCTTGATCTCGGCCATGCCGATGACGGATTGCCGGGCGGCAACGTCGGCGCGGACTCCGTCGATGATGGAGTCGAGCACGCTCGCCGAGGTCATGGCTGACGTCTCCTTTTCCTGCGGAACCGGTCTGGAGGGGTGTGCATGAAGGGTAGCCGTCTCCGGCGCCCGGCGGTTCACCGGCCCTGGCTGCCCGGGTCCGACGCCGTCGGGTCGTGGCCCTCGTCGATGGCGTCCCACATCATCCGCTCCGACATCGGGGTCTGCGCGTCGGCCGCGCGGGCCGCGTCGTCGCGCCGGGCACCGGGGCTGGCGTACCGGCCGTCGCCCGCCGAGGCGGCGCTCGCCGCACGCAGCAACAGCACCGCGGCGGCCAGCCCGAGCAGCGCCGCGACCAGGGTGAGGACCGCCCCGGGGTAGTGCCGGTCGACCGCGACCAGGGTGTGCATCGGCAGTTCGCTGAGTTCGGCGGCACGCGGGCGCACGTCGGGGATCACCCACTGGCTGACCCCGAGGTAACCGACCGCGGCCACCGATGCGGCCAGCAGCAGCGCCAGCACCCGCAGCAGCACCCCGCGCACCGCCAGGGCGGCGACCGCGACCGCGGCCAGCAGCAGCGCCAGCGGCACCAGGCCGGTGGACCAGTCCGCGCCGGTCAGCGCGACCGACCGGGGCTGCCCCAGCCCGTCGGCGGAGGTCAGCGACACCCAGGTCAGCCGGGAGGCGCCCCACAGCCCGAGCGCGGCCAGCAGCAGCAGCAGCTGCGCAACACGCAGCCGGCGGTCAGCCACGGGGCGGGCCCAGCGTCTCGGCGGCGGCCACCGCGTTGAGCACGGCCTTGGCCTTGTTGTGCGACTCGTTGTACTCGTAGGGCCCGTTGGAGTCGGCCACCACACCGCCGCCGGCCTGCACGAACGCGGTGCCGTCGCGCATCAGGGCGGTGCGGATGGCGATGGCGAAGTCGGCGTTGCCGGCGAAGTCGAGGTAGCCGACCACCCCGCCGTACAGTCCGCGGCGGGTCAGTTCGACCTCCTCGATCAGCTCCATCGCCCGCACCTTCGGCGCGCCGGTCAGGGTGCCCGCCGGGAAGCAGGCGGCCACCGCGTCCAGGGCGGTCTTGCCCTCGGCCAGCTCGCCGGTCACCGTCGACACCAGGTGCATGACGTGGCTGTACCGCTCGATGTGGCTGTAGTCCTCGACCCGCACGCTGCCGGGCACGCACACCCGCCCCAGGTCGTTGCGGCCGAGGTCGACGAGCATCAGGTGCTCGGAGCGCTCCTTCTCGTCGGCCAGCAGGTCCTTGGCGAGCAGGACGTCCTCCTCCTCGGTCTCCCCGCGCCACCGGGTGCCGGCGATCGGGTGCGTGGTCGCGCGGCCGTCGGCGACGGTGACCAGTGCCTCCGGGCTGGAGCCGACGATGGAGAACGCGGTACCGCCGTCGCCGTCGGGCACCTGCATCAGATACATGTACGGGCTCGGGTTGGTGACCCGCAGCATCCGGTAGACGTCGATGGGGTCGGCCGCGGTCGTCATCTCGAAACGCTGCGAGGGCACCACCTGGAACGCCTCGCCGGCCTCGATGTCGCCGATCAGTTTGTCGACGATCGCGGAGTATTCCTGCGGCGTGCGCTGCGAGCGGTGCTCGGGCGCGGGCCGGGAGAAGGTCGCCACCGTGGAGGGCAACGGTTCACCCAGTGCGGCGGTCATCACGTCCAGCCGGGCCATCGCGTCGTCGTAGGCGTCGTCGACGTGCTCGTCGGTGCCGTTCCAGTTCACCGCATTGGCGATCAGGGTGATGGTGCCCTCGTGGTGGTCGACGGCGGCGATGTCGGTGGCCAGCAGCATCAGCATGTCGGGCAGGCCCAGGTCATCGGTGGCCAGCTCGGGCAGCCGTTCCAGCCGGCGCACCATGTCGTAGGCCATGAAACCGACCATGCCGCCGGACAGCGGCGGCAGATCGCCCAGCGGTTCGGTGGCCAGCAGCGCCAGCGCGTCGCGCAGCACCGCCAGCGGGTCGCCCCCGGTCGGGGCCCCCTCGGGGGTGGCCCCGAGCCAGCAGGCCTGCCCGTCGCGGACGGTCAGCGCGGACGGGGCCCCGGCGCCGATGAACGACCACCGCGACCAGGACCGGCCGTTCTCCGCTGACTCCAGCAGGAAGGTGCCGGGGCGGTTGGCGGCGAGCTTGCGGTACGCCGACAGCGGGGTCTCACTGTCGGCGAGCACCTTTCGGGTCACCGGGACGACCCGATGTTCGGCGGCCAGCGCGGTGAACTCGGCCCGGGTGGTGGTCACGGCGACGTTGGGGTGGGAGGGCACCGCACCATCTTCCCAGACCATCTTCCCAGACCCCGCGTCGCCGGCTCCGAGTAGCGTGGCCGGTATGCGACCCGGAGATATCGTCGACGACTTCACCCTGGCGGACCAGAGCGGCGCACCGCGTCGCCTGTCGGAACTGTTGGCCGACGGACCCGTGGTGCTGTTCTTCTACCCGGCCGCGATGACCCCGGGCTGCACCAAGGAGGCCTGCCACTTCCGTGACCTGGCCGCGGAGTTCGCCGCCGCCGGCGGGCAGCGGGTCGGGATCAGCACCGATGCGGTGGCCAAGCAGGCCAAGTTCGCCGAGAAGGAGAACTTCGACTATCCCCTGCTGTCGGACGCCGACGGCGCCGTGGCGGCCGCGTTCGGGGTCAAGCGCGGGCTGCTGGGCAAGCTGATGCCGGTCAAGCGGACCACCTTCGTGATCGACACCGACCGGCGGGTGCTCGAGGTGATCTCCAGCGAGCTGTCGATGGACGTGCACGCCGACAAGGCCCTGCAGGTGTTGCGCGCGCGGTGACCGCCCGAGGTCACCTTCCGCCGGGACGGCAAGCACTGGGTGGCGTGACGGCCGCGTTCGCCCACCCGATCGAGGTCGGTCACGTTGAGGGCCGCTGGACCGCCCGAACCCGTGCGAGTATCGATTGATGATCCAGCCCGGCGTCGCAGAGTACGGAGAACCCTGCCGAGAGTGTGGTTTCGGCTGGCGGCAGCCCTACGAGCAGGTGCTGGCCGAGCACGACCGGATTCACCACGGTTATGCCGACGCGGTCACCGCGCAGAGCTACCGCGCCCGCATCGACGCGCTGGCCTGGTCGGTCGGTGAGTATGTCTGTCACGTCGCCGACAACGAGCACATCTGGGTGGAGCGCTTCGCCGCCCTGCCGAAAATGGCCGAGCCGCGGGTTGCACCGTATGACCAGAATGCGCTGGCCGCGGCGCGGCACTATCCGGAGATCCCGTACGAGGCCGCGATGGGCTCGTTGCGGCGGGCGCACGGCGATTTCACCCACGCGGTCAACGCACTGCCCGCGGGGATGGAGTTCCACCATCCCGAGGCGGGCACCCTCACGGCGCTCGGGGCCCTGCGGGTGCCCGTGCACGAGTGCCACCACCATCTGTGGGACATCCGCCGGATCCTGGCCGGCTAAAACGGCGGCGGTTCGTCGTCCTCGTCCGGTTCGTCTTGCGCCGCGGCGAAGGCGGCCTCCATCTCGGCGTCGTAGGCACTGTTCTCGATGTGGTTGGCCGCGCGTTCGGCCGCGATCCGGGCGGCCTGGTCCTGGGCGCGGGTGCGACACCGCTTCGGCATCGCCAATCCCCGCTGCCCCTCGGCGGTCTTCGACGCCTGGGCGTCCGCCGCCGCCGCGGGCAGCGGCGTCACGATGTCCCACTGCGGGAACAGCAATCCGCCCAGCGGCACGGTGGCATAGCGGGCCCCGTTCGGACTGGTCCAGGTCAGCGTCCCGTCGGCGGCCTGCACGCACCGCCACCCGGCGAAGGTCTTGGCCAGGTGATGCGTCCGGCAGTCGCAGCCGTTGTTGCCCGGATGCGTCGGCCCGTGCGGATACGGAGTCACATGGTCGATATCGCAGCGGTCGGCCGGCTTGCTGCAGCCGGGAAACCGGCACAGCAGGTCCCGGGCCTGATCCCACAACGCCAACCGCGCCGACGGCCGGTAATGCGGCTCCGGCTCGGCACCCGGGGGTGCCAGTGCCTTGAGCGTCGCCCCGGTGCGAATCAGCTCCGCCAGCAGCGGGATCGGCACCACCGGCCCGCCGACCATCACCGCAACACCGCGGCCAGCTGCCGGCGACGTCGGCGTGGGCGGCGGCTTGGGCGGCCGCAGACCGTGCGCGCGGGTACACGCCCGCGGGGCTGGGGTCTCGGCGGCCAGCAATTCAGCCAGCGCGGCATCCAGCCCCGGGTCGGCCGGAGCGCGCAGCTCGACGGGGTCCTCGTCTGGGCCCTCATCTGGGTCATGGACGGCGGCCGCGGCCAGCCGGGCCGCCATCTCCGCGGGGCTGTACCGATGTTCCCAACTGTCCTGCGGGACATGCACCACGACGGTGTGATCCTGGGACTCCAGCCAGGGCCGACCGATGCTCGGCGCCGAGGCCACCTCGGCCACCGCCGCATCCACCGCCGCCTGATCGGCCAGCACATGCACGATCACCTTGCCGGCCCGGGACCGATCCGCCACGCCGCTGCCGTCGTTCTGCGGACACTCGGGGCGATTACACCGACACGCCAACCGATCCCCGCCCATCGTCAGCAGCAACGCCGCGGCGTCGGAACGCAATTCGCCGGCCCCGCGCGGATCCTCCTTGCACACCCCGGCGACCACCCGATCAATGGTCCGCTCCACCAACGGCTTGTCCGAGGCCAGCAACGCCCCCCACACCGTGGCCACACCCAATTCGTCATCGGCCTTGCCGACCTCGAAGGTCCGCCCCCGCGCGCTGCGATGCACCCGATACCGGGCGTCGGGATCATGGGCGCAGACCGCGGTGTCGACCAGCATCTCCAACCCGGTGTCCGGCAACCGGCCGATGTCGCCGAGCCGCCGGGCGCAATCGGCCACCGCCTCCGCCAAATCCGTATCGACGGCCGCCGCGGCCTCCGGCGACAACAGCATGGTGCGCCAGCACATCACCGTCGCAACCCGCTCGCAGATCGTCCCGGTCCGCAACAACGCGCCGATCCTGGGCAGCCGATTCCGCAACGCCCGCGCGGTGTGCACCAGCGAGGACGCCCGCCGCGCGGTGATCCCCAGCGCCGCGCCGACCTCGCTGGTGGTGTTCGCCCAGCCGTCCAGCGCCGCCTCCTCGTCGCCGGCCGCCTCGTTGCGCACCAACAACTCCGCGATCGCCATGAACCGGGCCCCCGCCGCGACCGCCTCGACGCGGCGCGCCTCCGCCAGCGCGGTGACCAGCGCCGAACCGTCAGCGGACCCGACCGCCTCCGACGTCATCCAATCGAACATACATTCGACCCTACGCCCGTGGTGTGACGAAAGCCACACCCCGGAACGCCAATTTTGGCCGCGATTTCGGCGGCTACCGCGATCTCCATGGGTGCGGTTATCTGGTCCGTAGACCGACGTACCGTTCGGGACCAACGTGACCAGAGGGTCTGATGAGGCACCCATTTGGGGGTTTCGCCGCGATTGGTACGTCCGTCTCCGAGAGACCGCACCGCCCAGGCCGGCGCGCGGCGCCGCCGGGGCGATTACAACAGCCGGTCGGCGTCGAAACAGCTGTGATCACCGGTGTGGCAGGCCCCGCCGACCTGGTCGACGGTCAGCAGCACCGCATCCCCGTCGCAGTCCAGCCGCACCGAGTGCACCCGCTGGGTGTGGCCGGAGGTCGCGCCCTTGATCCACTGCTCGCCGCGGGACCGGGAGAAGTAGGTCGCCTCCCGGCTGGCCAGCGTGCGGGCCAGCGCGGCGTCGTCCATCCAGGCCACCATCAGCACGGCACCGGTGCCGCGCTCCTGCACGACGGCGGTGAACAGGCCGTCGGCGTTGCGCTTGAGCCGCCCGGCGATCGCGGGGTCGAGCTCGCCTACCGGCTCGCTCATCGGACGGTGCCCGATGTCGCCGATTCGCTCGCCTACCGGCTCGCTCATCGGACGGTCACCCCCGCCGCGGCCATCGCGGCCTTCACCTGCGGAATGGTCAGCTCGCCGAAGTGAAACACGCTGGCGGCCAGCACCGCATCGGCGCCCGCCTCGACGGCGGGGGCGAAGTGCTCGACGGCGCCGGCACCACCGCTGGCGATGATCGGCACGCTCACCGCGGCGCGCACCGCGCGCAGCATGGTCAGGTCGAAGCCGGCCTTGGTGCCGTCGGCGTCCATGGAGTTCAGCAGGATCTCCCCCACCCCGAGTTCCGCGCCGCGGGCCGCCCACTGCACGGCGTCGATCCCGGTGCCGCGGCGGCCGCCGTGGGTGGTGACCTCCCAGCCCGAGGCGGTCGGGGCGCCACCCGCGGGCACGGTGCGCGCATCCACCGACAGCACGATGCACTGCGAACCGAACTGGCGGGACAGCTCGGCCAGCAGCTCGGGCCGGTCGATCGCGGCGGTGTTGACCGACACCTTGTCCGCCCCGGCGCGCAGCAGCACGTCGACGTCCTCGACCGAGCGGACCCCGCCGCCGACGGTCAGCGGGATGAAGATCTGCTCAGCCGTGCGGCGCACCACCTCCAGCATGGTGGCCCGGCCCGACGAGGACGCGGTGACGTCCAGGAAGGTCAGCTCGTCGGCGCCCTCGGCGTCATAGCGGGCGGCCAACTCCACCGGATCGCCCGCGTCGCGCAGGTTCTCGAAGTTCACCCCCTTGACCACCCGGCCGCCGTCGACGTCCAGGCACGGAATGATCCGGATCGCCAGCTCATTGTTCATCGGTAGTCCTCCCGGTTTCCGGCCGCCCGAACGATTTCCAGCATCTCGGCGTGCACCCCCGGCGCTGCGGCCAGTGCCGAGCGCGACGCCGGGGTCCACGGCGCCCCGTCGAGGTCGGTGACGATGCCACCGACGCCCCGGATCAGCGCCACCCCGGCCGCATGATCCCACACGTGGTGGCCGAAACTGATTGCGCCGCCGAGGATTCCGGCCGCCACGTAGGCCAGGTCGATGCCGGTGGCACCGTGCATCCGGATCCGTGAGCAGCGACGGCTCAGGCCCTCCAGCACGGTGGCCCGGTACCCGCCCGGAAAGTGGCCGCGGGAATCGATGTTGAAGGTGCCGATCCCGACGATCGAATCGGCCAGCGTCCTCGGCTCCAGCGCCCCCAACACGTGCTCGTTGCACCGCACCGGCCCGTCGGCCAGCCCCCGGTAGCGCTGCCCGACGAACGGCAGCCAGGCCAGCCCGGCGACCGGTTCACCGCGGCGCAGCAGCCCGAGCAGGATCGCCGCCATCGGGGACCCGGCGGCATAGTTGAACGTCCCGTCGATCGGGTCGAGCACCCAGACCAGCTCCGAATCGATTGCCGCGCCGCCGAATTCCTCGCCGTGCACACCGATTCCGGTGGTGCGGGTGAGTTCGGCGACAACGCGGCGCTCGATGGCCAGGTCGACCTCGGTGGCGAAGTCGTTGCCCCCCTTGGCCACCGCGGAATCGGCCCGGTGCCCGGCAATGAACTCATCGGACACCCCGTCGAGGATCCCGGCGGCGACCTCCACCAGGGCGGCGAACGGCGCGGTCATCGACTACCCGCGAACGGCTTGCAGGGCCTGCGGCAGGGTGAAACGCTCGGCGTAGAGCGCCTTTCCGACGATCGCGCCCTCCACGCCGGAATCGACCAGGGTGGCAATCGCGCGCAGATCGTCCAGGCTGGACACCCCGCCGGAGGCGATCACCGGGGCGTCGGTGCACTCGGCAACGGTTTCCAGCAGGTCCAGGTTCGGCCCGGTCAGGGTGCCGTCCTTGGTGACGTCGGTGACGACGAACCGTGAGCAGCCCTCGGCGTCGAGGCGCTCCAGCACCGGCCACAGGTCCCCGCCGTCGGTCTCCCAGCCCCGGCCGCGCAGCCGGTGCTTGCCGTCGACGATCTGCACGTCCAGGCCGACCGCGACCCGCTCGCCGTGCTCGGCGATCGCCTTGGCGCACCACTTGGGGTTCTCCAGCGCGGCGGTGCCCAGGTTGACCCGGGTGCAGCCGGTGGCCAGCGCGGCGGCCAGCGACTCGTCGTCGCGGATGCCGCCGGACAGCTCAACCTGCACGTCGAGCCGGCCGACCACCTCGGCGAGCAGCTCGCGGTTGGAGCCGCGCCCGAACGCCGCGTCCAGATCCACCAGGTGGATCCACTCGGCGCCGTCGCGCTGCCAGCCCAGTGCGGCGTCGATCGCCGACCCGTACTCGGTCTCGCTGCCGGCCTGGCCCTGCACCAACCGCACCGCCTTGCCGTCGACGACATCGACGGCAGGCAACAGAATCAACGACACGTGGTTACAACCCTTCAACCCAATTGGACAGCAACGCCGCACCGGCGTCGCCACTCTTCTCCGGATGGAACTGCGTGGCCGCCAACGGCCCGTCCTCGACCGCGGCCAGGAACGGGACGTGGTAGTGCGACCAGCTCAGCGCCGCATCGGCGGCCCCGGACCACCGCTGCGCGGCGTAGGAATGCACAAAGTAGTAGCGGGTGGCCGGGTCCGCACCGGCGAACAGCCGGCTGCCGGGGTCGGCGGTCACGGTGTTCCAGCCCATGTGCGGGATGATCGGCGCGTCCAGCCGGGTGACGGCGCCGGGCCACAGCGCGGCTCCGGGGGTGTCGATGCCGAACTCCACGCCGTGCGCGAACAGGATCTGCATCCCGACGCACACCCCGAGCACCGGCGCCGCGGCGCGCACCCGCTCGGCGATGATCCGGTCGCCGCCGATGCCGCGCAGCCCGCTCATGCAGGCCTCGAACGCGCCGACGCCCGGGACCACCAGGCCGTCGGCGGTCGCGGCGGCGGCCGGGTCGGCGGTCACCTCGACGACGGCACCGACCCGCTCCAGCGCGCGCTGGGCCGACCGCAGGTTGCCCGAGCCGTAATCGAGGATGACGACGGACTTGCTCACAGGCTGCCCTTGGTGGACGGCACGCCCGCCACCCGCGGGTCCGGCTCGACGGCCTGGCGCAGCGCCCGGGCGACCGCCTTGTACTCGGCCTCGGTGATGTGGTGCGGGTCGCGGCCGTACAGCGTGCGTACGTGCAGCGCGATGCGGGCGTTGAGCGCCAGCGATTCGAACACGTGCCGGTTGATCACGGTGTGGTACGGCGCGCCGGTGCCGGAGATGGTGAAGTCCACCAGGTAGTCCGGTTCGCCGGTGTGCACGAAGTACGGCCGGCCGGACACGTCGACGGCGGCGTGCGCCAGCGTCTCGTCCATCGGGATGAACGCGTCGCCGAACCGGCGGATGCCCTTCTTGTCGCCGAGCGCCTGCCCGAGCGCCTGACCGAGCACGATCGCGGTGTCCTCGACGGTGTGGTGGGCCTCGATCTCGATGTCGCCGGTGGCGGATACCGTCAGGTCGAAGCTGGCGTGGCTGCCCAGCGCGGTCAGCATGTGGTCGAAAAACGGTACGCCGGTGGAGATCTGGGTGATCCCGGTGCCGTCGAGGTTGAGCTCGACGGTGATGTCGGACTCCCGGGTGGTGCGCTGCACCCGCGCGATGCGATCGGTCATGAGGACTCCTGCACGAGGTCGGTGCCGGCCAGCGCGGCGCTGGCGGCCAGGAAGGCGTCGTTTTCGGTGGCCAGCCCGACGGTGACCCGAAGATGCCGGGGTATGCCGACGTCGCGGATCAGCACCCCGTCGTCGAGGTAGCGGGCCCAGGCCGCCGCGGCGTCGGTGAAGTCGCCGAACAGGATGAAATTGGCGTCGCTGGGGATCACCCGGTAGCCCAGCGCGGTCAGCGCCGCGGACACCCGCTCCCGCTCGGCGATCAGGGTGGCCACGCTGCCGAGGGTTTCGCCGGCGTGCCGCAGGGCCGCCCGCGCGGCGACCTGGGTGAGCACCGACAGGTGATAGGGCAGCCGGACCAGCAGCATGGCGTCGATGACGGCCGGTGCGGCGGCCAGGTAGCCCAGCCGCCCGCCGGCGAAGGCGAACGCCTTGCTCATGGTCCGGCTGACCACCAGCCGGTCGGGGAACTCGTCGATCAGGCACACCGCGCTGGGCTGGCCGGAGAACTCGCCGTAGGCCTCGTCGACGATCAGCACCCCGCCGGTCATCGCGGCCGCGATGGCGCGCAGGTCCGCGATGCTGACGCTCTGACCGCTCGGGTTGTTCGGGCTGGTGACGAAGACGACGTCGGGCCGGTGCTCGGCGATGGCGGCGACGGCCACCGCGACGTCCAGGCCGAAGTCGGCGCCCCGGGGCGCGGTGACCCAGCGGGTCTGGGTGGCGTCGGCGATGATCGGGTGCATCGAGTAGGACGGCACGAATCCCAGCGCGCTGCGTCCCGGCCCACCGAACGCCTGCAGCAGCTGCTGCAGCACCTCGTTGGATCCGTTTGCCGCCCAAAGGTTTTCGGTGGCCAGCGGCACGCCGGTGCGGGCGCTGAGGTAGGCCGCCAGGTCGGTCCGCAGCGCGACGGCGTCGCGGTCCGGGTAGCGGTGCAGCGCGGCGGCGGCGGCCGCGACCGCCGCGGCGACGTCGGCGACCAGGGCCGCGCTCGGCGGGTGCGGGTTCTCGTTGGTGTTCAGCTGCACCGGAACACTCAACTGCGGTGCGCCGTAGGGGCTTTTCCCGCGCAGGTCGGCGCGCAGCGGCAGCTCGTCGAGCCCGATCGCCGCGCCGGGGACGGCGCTCATCGTTCGAACCTGCGCCGGACCGCCTCGCCGTGGGCGGGCAGGTCCTCGGCCTTCGCCAGCGCGATGACGTGTCCGGCGACGTCCTTGAGCGCGGCCTCGGTGTGCTCGACGACGTGGATGCCGCGCAGGAAGGTCTGTACCGACAGCCCGCTGGAGTGCCGGGCGCTGCCCGCGGTGGGCAGCACATGGTTGGAGCCGGCGCAGTAGTCGCCGAGGCTGACCGGGGCGAAGGCACCGACGAAAATGGCTCCGGCCGAACGGATCCGGGCCGCCACCGCGGCCGCGTCGGCGGTCTGGATCTCCAGGTGCTCGGCGGCGTAGGTGTTGACCACCCGCACCCCGCCGTCCAGGTCGTCGACCAGCACGGTCGCCGACTGCGGGCCCGACAGCGCGGTGAGCACCCGGTCCCGGTGCACGGTGCCGGCCAGCTGCTCGGTCAGCGCGGCGTCGACGGCGTCGGCCAGCTCGGTGCTGGCGGTGACCAGCACGCTGGCGGCCATCTCGTCGTGCTCGGCCTGGCTGATCAGATCGGCGGCCAGGTGCGCCGGGTCGGCGGTGTCGTCGGCCAGGATGGCGATCTCGGTGGGCCCGGCCTCGGCGTCGATGCCGACCTGGGCGCGGCAGATCCGCTTGGCGGCGGTCACGTAGATGTTGCCCGGCCCGGTGATCAGGTCGACCGGGGCCAGCTCAAGGCCGTCGGTGTCGACGCCGCCGTGCGCCAGCAGCGCGATGCCCTGCGCCCCGCCGACCGCCCACACCTCGGTGACCCCGAGCAGGGCGGCCGCGGCCAGGATGGTCGGGTGCGGCAGCCCGGCGTTGGCCCGCTGCGGCGGGCTGGCGATCACCAGCGAATCGACCCCGGCGGTCTGGGCCGGGACCACGTTCATCACCACCGACGACGGGTAGACGGCGTTGCCGCCGGGCACATACAGCCCGACCCGCTCGACCGGCACCCAGCGTTCGGTGACCACCGCGCCGGGGCCCAGCTCGGTGACGGTGTCGGTGCGGCGCTGATCGGCGTGCACGGCGCGGGTCCGGTCGATGGCGACCGCCAGGGCGGCCCGGACCTCGGGGTCCAGCGCCGCCAGCGCGTCGCGCAGCGCGGCGGCCGGCACCCGCACGGCGTCCGGGCGCACCCCGTCGAAGCGGGCGCCGTATTCCAGGGCCGCCTCGGCGCCGCGGTCGGCGACGTCGGCGACGATCGGGCGCACCGCGGGCACCACCGCGTCGACGTCGACCCCGCCGCGGGGCAGGGCGGCGCGCAGCTGGGCCGCCGACAGGCTGCGGTCACGCAGGTCGACGCGGGGCATGGCAAAAGTGGACATCGCCTCTTATTGTCCCTGATCGGTCCAGCGGATTAAAAACCGGAGCTACATATCCAGGCCGACGTCGAGCACACCCACCGAGTGGGTGAGCGCGCCGATGGCCAGGTAGTCCACCCCGGTGGCCGCGTAGCCGGCCGCGACGTCGAGGCTCAGCCCGCCGGAGGACTCCAGCGCCACCTGCGGGGCCCGGGTGTCCCGGCGCTGCACGGCGATCTGGGTCTCCCACACCGCGAAGTTGTCCAGCAGGATCAGCTGGACGTCCTCGCCGAGCACCTCGTCGAGCTGGTCGAGCGAGTCGACCTCGACCTCGCACGGCACGTCGGGGGCGAAGGCGCGGACCGCGTGCAGGGCGGCGACCACCGAGCCGGCCGCGGCGACATGGTTGTCCTTGATCAGCGCGGCGTCGCCCAGGCCCATCCGGTGGTTGACGCCGCCGCCGATCCGCACCGCGTACTTCTGCAGGGCCCGCAGGCCGGGCAGGGTCTTGCGGGTGTCGCGGATCTTGGCCCGGGTGCCCTCCACCGCGTCGACCCAGGCCGCGGTGGCGGTGGCGATGCCGGACAGGTGGCAGACCAGGTTGAGCATGGTGCGCTCGGCGGTCAGCAGGCCGCGGGTCTGGGCCTCCAGGGTCAGCAGCGGCTCGCCGGGGCACAGCCGGTCGCCGTCGTCGGCCCGGCCCAGCACCCGGTAGCCGTCGGCGCCGAGCACCTCGTCGAGCACCAGCAGCGCGACGTCGATGCCGGCCACCACCCCCTCGGCGCGGGTCACCATGGCGGCGGTGCTGCGGGCGTCCGGGCCGACGGTGGCCAGGGTGGTGACGTCGGGCCCGTGACGCAGGTCCTCGTCCAGGCCGCGCAGGATCACCGCGCGCGCCTCGGCCAGTTCGAAATCGGCAAGCATCAGGCCACCTCCCGGGCAGCGTTCGACGGGTCATCGGAGCGGTGGTGGCAGCCCCGGCTCTCGGTGCGGCGCGCGGCGGCGGTGACGACGGCGTCGGCGACCGCGGTCAGCGCGGCGCTCTCGAACCGGCGCCGGCCGGTCACCGGCAGCGGGCGCGCCCCGGCCAGCAGCGCGGCGATGCCGGCCAGCCCGGCGCCGTCGCGCAGCACCGAGGCGCCGGTGGACATCGCCCGCTGCAGCGCGGCGCGGTCCACCGCGACCGGCGCGACCGGCTCGTCGGCGCGGGCCCGGGTCGGGCCGGTGGCCAGCGCGTGCTCGGCGGCCGCCACGCCGGCGCGACCGCCCACCACCAGGCCCTCCAGCAGGCTGTTGGAGGCCAGCCGGTTGGCGCCGTGCATGCCGGTGCGGCCCACCTCGCCGGCGGCGAACAGCCCGGCCAGGGTGGTCCGGCCGTGCGGGTCGGTGCGCACCCCGCCGCAGCTGTAGTGCGCGCCCGGCACGATCGGGATGGGCTGGCGCACCGGGTCGATGCCGGCGGCGCGGCAGGCGGCGGTGACGGTCGGGAAGCGGCGGGCCAGGCCGGGCACCCGGCGGGCGTCCAGGTAGGCGCAGTCCGCGCCGGTGGCGCGCAGCCGGGCGTCGACGGCGGCCGCAACGACGTCGCGGGGCGCCAGGTCGGCCATCGGGTGCACCCCGGCCATGATCGCCTCGCCGGCCGCGTCGCGCAGGATCGCGCCCTCACCGCGCAGCGCCTCGGTGATCAGCGGCCGCCGCCCGCCGGCGCTGCCGTCGAACAGCATGGTCGGGTGGAACTGAATGAACTCCAGGTCGGCCACCTCGGCGCCGGCCCACAGCGCCAGCGCGACGCCGTCGCCGGTGGCACCGTCGGGGTTGGTGGTGGCGCGGTAGAGGTGCCCGAGCCCGCCGGTGGCCAGGATGACCGACGGGGCGTGCAGGATGCCGGGGCCGTCCGGGGTCGCCACCAGCACGCCGGTGATCTTCTCGTCGTCGCGCAGCAGCGCGATCGCGGTGTGCTGGGGCCGGATGTCCAGGATCCCGGCGGCCTCGTCGAGGGCGCGCTGCACCTCGACGCCGGTGGCGTCGCCGCCGGCGTGGATGATCCGGCGGCGGTGGTGGCCGCCCTCCCGGGTCAGCGACCAGTGGCCGTCGGCGCCGGTGTCGAAGTGCGCCCCGGCGCCCACCAGGTCGGCCACCGCGCGGTAGCCGTCGGCGACGATCGAGGTCACCGCGGCCTCGTCGCACAGGCCCGCGCCCGCGGCGACGGTGTCGGCGACGTGCGCGGCCACGCTGTCCTCGGTGCCGGGCAGCACCACCGCGATGCCGCCCTGGGCGTAGTGGGTGGCGGTGGTCCCGGGGGCGTGCCGGGTCTTGGCCAGCACCACGACCTTGCGGCCGGCCCGGTGCGCGGCCAGCCCGGCGGTCAGCCCGGCCACCCCCACCCCGATCACCACCACGTCGGCGCGCTGCTGCCAGCGCCCGATGCCCCCGCAGGCCGGGGTCGCGGTCATTCCCCGCCGCCGGGCTGCCCGATGCCGATCATCCGGGTGACGCTGGCCCGCGCCCGGGCGGCGGTGTCCGGGTCGACGTCCACCTCGTCGGCGCCCTCGATCAGGCAGCGCAGCAGCGCGGCGGGGGTGATCATCTTCATGTACGGACAGGACGCCCGGTCGTTGACGGCCAGGAACTCCACCTCGGGGGCGGCGCGGCGCAGCTGGTGCAGCATCCCGACCTCGGTGGCGACCAGCACCTGGCGCGCCCCGGTTTCCCGGGCGGCGTCCAGCATGCCGCCGGTGGACAGGATCTTGACCTGCTCGGCGGGCACCGCGCCCTCCCCGGCCAGGTACAGCGCGGAGGTCGCGCAGCCGCATTCGGGGTGCACGAACAGGTCGGCGCCGGGGTGGCTGCGGGCCTGGTCGGCCAGCTCGTCACCGTTGATGCCGGCGTGCACGTGGCACTCCCCGGCCCAGATCTGCATGTTGGTCCGGCCGGTGATCCGGCGCACGTGCGCGCCGAGGAACTGGTCGGGGCAGAACAGCACCTCACGGTCGGGGTCGATGGAGGCCACCACGTCGACGGCGTTGGAGGAGGTGCAGCAGATGTCGGTGAGCGCCTTCACCGCGGCGGTGGTGTTCACGTAGGACACCACCGCGGCGTCGGGGAACTCGGCCTTCCAGTCCCGCAGCTGTTCGGCGGTGATCGAGTCGGCCAGCGAGCAGCCGGCCCGCTGGTCCGGGATCAGCACGGTCTTGTCCGGGGACAGGATCTTGGCGGTCTCGGCCATGAAGTGCACGCCGCAGAACACGATGGTGTCCTCGGGTGCCTCGGCGGCGATTCGGGACAGCGCCAGCGAGTCCCCGACGTGGTCGGCGACGTCCTGGATGGCCGGCAGCTGGTAGTTGTGCGCCAGCAGGGTGGCACCGCGCAGGTCGGCCAGTCGACGGATCTCGGCGGCCCAGGCGGCGTCGCCCACGACGCCGCCGTACCCGCTCGCAGTCTCGGTGATGGCGCCGGCCAACGGGCTGTCGATGTCGACGTTGTCGGTGACGGTCATGGCCGTTCCTTTCGGCGATGGCGGTTTTCGACTTACAATCGAAAACATGGTTCAGTTTAGCACCGCCCACGAGGTACTCACCGTGGTGTTTCAGGTTCGCGGCCTGGAATCGGAAAATCCGCAGCTCAGCGTCCTGCTGTGGGAACGAGCCCTCGACCCCGAACGGGGCGCGTGGGCGCTGCCCGGCGGCCGTCTGCGCGACAACGAGGATCTCACCAGCTCGGCGCGCCGGCAGCTGGCCGAGAAGGTCGACCTGCGTGAGGTTGCCCACTTGGAGCAGCTGGCGATCTTCTCCGACCCGCATCGAGTGCCCGGCGTGCGCACCATCGCCTCGACCTACCTGGGCCTGGTGCCCGCCCCGGCCCAGCCCGAACTGCCGCCGGACACCCACTGGCAGCCGGTCGACCAGCTGCCCCCGATGGCCTTTGACCACCATCCGATGGTGCTGCACGCGCACGCCCGGCTGATCGCGAAGCTGTCCTACACCAACATCGGGTTCGCCTTGGCGCCAAAGGAATTCGCGGTGTCGACGCTGCGCGAGGTGTACGAGGCCGCGCTGGGCTACCAGGTGGACGCCACCAACCTGCAACGCGTGCTGACCCGCCGCGGGGTGATCAGCCGGACCGGCACCACCGCCGCCCCCGGCCGCGCCGGGGGCCGCCCGGCCGCGCTGTTCCGGTTCACCGACGACCGGCTGCGGGTCACCGACGAGGCCGCGGCGCTGCGCCCGCCGGCCTGACACGGGACATAAGGATACTTGTGTTTAAGGGATTCTTAAGGAACGATGAACGGAACTCGGAGGGAGCCCCATGACGACGGTCGCCGAATTTGTTCCATGCCCGGCCTGGCTCGGTGCTGCCGAACACTGGGATCGCCCGACCGGAAAGCCCCTGCTGCCGTCGGAGGACCCGTTCTATCTGGCCCCGGAGGGCCTGGACCTGGCCTCCCCCGGCACCGTGCTGCGGTTCCGCGACGTCGGGTTGGGGCTGTTCGGGATGATTCCGCAGGCCATCACCGCCGTGCAGCTGCTGTACCGCACCCAGGACTGCCACGGCGCGCCGGAGGCCGCGGTGACCACCGTGCTGATCCCCGCCCAGCGCGCCCCCCGCTACCCCACCCCGGTGCTGTCCTATCAATGCGCCATCGACGCCGTCGCCGACCGCTGTTTCCCGTCCTACGCGCTGCGGCAGGGCTCCGCGCTGCGCCGTGACGCCACCTCGCTCGGCTCGGTCGTGCACATCGACTTCCTGATGATCGCCGCCGCCCTGGCCGAGGGCTGGATCATCTCGGTGCCCGACCACGAGGGCTCCGAGGGCCGCTGGGGCGCCCCCAACGAGCCCGGCTACCGGGTCCTCGACGGGCTGCGCGCCACCCTGGCGATCGAGCGCACCGCGGTGCCGCCGGACGCCCCCATCGGCTTGTGGGGCTACTCCGGGGGCGGGCTGGCCAGCGGCTGGGCCGCCGAGCTGGCCGGCTACTACGCCCCCGAGCTCAACATCGTCGGCGCGGCGCTGGGTTCCCCGGTCGGCGACCTGGGCATGACGTTCCGCCGGCTCAACGGCACCATGTTCTCCGGGCTGCCCGCGACCGTCGTCGCCGCGCTGACCCACGTCTACCCCGAGCTGCGGGCACTGATCGACACCCACGCCAACGCCGCAGGCAAGGCGATGCTGGCCGGAATCGAGAAGCTGTCCACCGTGCAGGCCGTGCTCTCAATGTTCCGCAAGGACATGGACGATCTGGTCGACTGCCCGCTCGAGGAGATGCTCGACACCCCGGTGATGACGCAGATCTTCGACGACATCCGGCTCGGCCACAACATCCCGACCATGCCGCTGCTGGTGATTCAGGCCGTGCACGACCAGATCATCGCCGTCGAGGGCATCGACACCCTGACCGCCACCTACAGCGCGGGCGGTGCGCAGATCGCCTATCACCGCGATCAGCTCTGCGAACACCTGCTGCTGCATCCGCTGGCCGCGCCGATGGCGCTGCGCTGGCTGATCGACCGGTTCGACGATCGCCCGGTCACCGACAACATGGTCCGCACCGCCTGGCCGACGCTGCTCAACCCGATGACCTACGCGGGCATGTGGCGCCTGGGCGGGGTGCTGGCGCGGATGGTCGGCGGGCAGATCGTCAAGCGCAACCCGCTGTAGTCAGCCCCCGACGGTCGGCAGCAGCGGCGCCAATTCCCGCTGCTGGGGCGGGTAGCCGCCGAGGTCCTCGCGCACGCAGGCCGCCGCGCACACCGCGTACACCAGCGCCGCGGCCGCCGACGGCAGCAGGATGGTGGCGGCGATCTGGGCCGGGGAGTGCCCGAAGAACACCGCGGGCGCCTGCGTCACATAGTGCAGCTTGTGCTCCGGGCTGACCGGAGCACCGGCGATGTCCAGGACTCCGTAGCGCAACCGCACCAGCGCGGCACCGACGCCGGCGGCCGCCCCTGCGGCGGCGACCGACCCGAGGGTCAGCGCCACCACCATCTGCGGTCCGCGGTGCGCCCGCCACTGCCAGGCCGCCGCGGCGGCGACCACCGCCGACACCGTGACCATGCCGAGCATCAGCACCGCGGCGACGAAGAAGTGATCGCCCTCGGTGCCCAGCGGCACATGCACCCGCTCCCCGCTCTTGGTCAACGCGATCACCCCGTGGATCGGCGGGGCCAGCCACGCCCACTTGGCGCCGATCAGCGCCCCAACGAGAGCCTGCACGCCGATCACCAGCAGCACCGCGCGGGACAGCGGGTACCGGGGAGCCGGCGGGACGTGGTCGACGGGGGGATGAATCACCGTCAGGAGCCTACCGGTGACCCGGAGATACTCACCGGTATGGCCCGGGGTGTTCGTGTCCTGGCTCAGAGCACCTTCGAGAGAAACTCCCGCAGTCGCGGGTGCTGGGGGCGCTCGAAGATGTCCTGCGGCGGGCCCTGTTCGACGATGTGTCCGTCCGCCATGAAGATCACCCGGGTGGCGACCTCCCGGGCGAAGCCCATCTCGTGGGTGACCACCACCATCGTCATGCCGCCGTCGGCCAGGGTCCTCAGCACCTCCAGCACGTCGCCGACCATCTCCGGGTCCAGCGCGCTGGTGGCCTCGTCAAACAGCATCACCGACGGGCTCATCGCCAGCGCCCGGGCGATCGCCACCCGCTGCTTCTGCCCGCCCGACAGCGTCCCCGGCTTCACCTGAGCCTTCTGCGCCAACCCGACCTGGCCGAGCAACTCCATCGCCCGCGCCTCGGCACCGGCCCGATCCATCTTCTTGGTCAGCCGGGGCGCGAGCGTGACATTGTCGAGCACGCTCAGGTGCGGGAACAGGTTGAAATGCTGGAACACCATGCCGATCCGCTGACGCACCCGATCCAGGTCCACCCTCGGGTCGGTGAGGTCGAACTCGTCGACGACGACCCGGCCCGCGGTGCTCTCCTCCAGCTTGTTCAGGCAGCGCAGGAAGGTCGACTTGCCCGAGCCGGACGGGCCGATGACGCAGACCACCTCGCCCTCGGAGATGGTGGTGTCGATGCCGTCGAGCACCACCAGATCACCGAAACACTTGCGCAGCCCCTCGATTCGAATCTTGACGACGGGTTCGGCGGCAACGGTGGCGGGCCCCGGGTGGCTCATTTCACCAGCCTCTTTTCCACTCGATCCGAGAACTTGGTCAGCGCGATGATCACCACGAAGTAGATGATGCCGATGATCAGCCACATGTTGAACGACTGGAAGTTGCGCGCGATGATGATCCGCCCGGTCTGGGTCAGTTCGGCGATGCCGATCACCGACAGGATCGAGGTGTCCTTCAGGGTGATCACGAACTGGTTGATGTACGACGGGACCATGGTCCGGATGGCCTGCGGCAGAATGACTTTGCGCATCGTCGGCAGGTAGCCGATGCCCAGGCTGCGGGCCGCCTCCATTTGGCCGGAATCCACCGCCTGGATGCCGCCGCGGACGATCTCGGTCATGTACGCGCCGGCGTTGAGCGACAGCGTGATGATGCCTGCGGTCATCGCCGTCATCTGGATGCCCATCGCGGTGGGAATGCCGAAGTAGATGAAGAAGGCCTGCACCAGCAGCGGGGTGCCGCGGAAGACGTCGACGTAGACGGTGCCGATGGCGCGCAGCCAGATCGACCGGGACACCCGCATCAGCCCGAACAGCACCCCGAGCGCCAACGCGATCACGATGGACACCACCGTCAGGATCAGCGTCATCTTCAGGCCCGCCATCAGCAGCGGGAACGTGCTGGTCAGCAGGCCGAGGAAGGTGTTGTCGGCGGCACCCGCGCCGGCGCCCAGGTAGCGCTCGACGATCTCGTCGTAGCCGCCGGAGTCCTTCAGGTTGCGCAGGCCGGCGTTGAACGCGGTGAGGAATTCGGCGTTGCGGCCCTTGTTGACCGCGACCCCGTAGCTGTTGCCGGCCTCCTTCGGGGTCACCGTCTTGAACCCGTTGCCCTGGGCAATGCCATAGTTGAGCACCGGGTAGTCGTCGAAGATCGCCACCGAGTTGCCGGTGCGCACCTCGTCGTACATCGAGGCCGAGTCGGCGAAGGACACCGTGGAAAACCCGTAGCGGTCCCGGATGAATTCGGCGAACGCCGCACCCTCGGTGCCGTTCTTGACCGCGACCCGCCTGCCGCGCAGGTCCGCATAGGAGCCGATGTCGGTGTTGGTGGCCAGCACCGCCATCTGGACGCCGGATTCGAAGTACGGGTCGGAGAAGTCGAACACCCGCCGGCGTTCGTCGGTGATGGACATCCCGGCCATCACCACGTCGGCCTGGTTGGCCTGCACGGCCTGCAGCGCGGCGTCAAAACCCAGCGGCTTGATGTCGACGGTGAAGCCCTGATCCTCGGCGATGGCCCGGATCAGGTCCATGTCGATGCCGACGTAGTCGCCGCGGTCGTCCTGAAACTCAAACGGGGCGAAGGTGATATCGGTCGCGATGACGTAGTGCGCACCGTCGGCCGCGGCGCGCGGGGCGCTGACGGTCAGCAAACCGGTCCCGGCGATCAGCACCGCGACGAGCAGCACCAGCGTTCGCCGAACGCCGCTGCCGGACCAAGGATCCCGGGCTTTCATGCCGCCTCCCGTGCTGGTTTCCCGGCAACAGTAGACCGCGGTCGACGCTCAGCGGCGCGAATCGAGCTCGGTGGAATCGGCCAGCCCGTGCCGCGAGCACTTGGCCCACCAGCCGTCGGGCCGGATCTGCACGATCATCCGGCGGCCGCACGCCGCGCAGAACCGCGGCGCCTCCAGGCCCAGCTGCGCGGCCGTGGGCACCGCGGCGCCGGCCGCGCTGTCGGTGCCAATACCGGTGTAGACGTTGAACTTTCCGGCGCCGACGATCTCCGGCAGCTGTTCGGTCGTCACAGGGTGGCGTTGAGGGCCTTGAGCGGCATCTGCAGGTCGTCGAGCAACTGCAGATCCGACTCGGCCGGCCGGCCCAGGGTGGTCAGGTAGTTGCCGACGATGACGGCGTTGATGCCACCGAGGATGCCCTGCTTGGCGCCCAGGTCACCGAGGGTGATCTCGCGGCCGCCGGCAAAGCGCAGCATGGTCCGGGGCAGCGCCAGCCGGAACGCGGCGACGGCCTTGAGCGCCTCGGCAGCCGGCAGCACCTCCAGGTCCCCGAACGGGGTGCCCGGACGCGGGTTGAGGAAGTTCAGCGGCACCTCGTGCGGGTTCAGCGCGGCCAGGTCGGCGGCGAACTCGGCGCGCTGCTCGAGGGTCTCGCCCATCCCGAGGATGCCGCCGCAGCACACCTCCATGCCCGCCTCGGCGACCATGTTCAGGGTGTCCCAGCGCTCCTCCCAGGTGTGGGTGGTCACGACGTTCGGGAAATGCGACCGGGCGGTCTCCAGGTTGTGGTTGTAGCGGTGCACGCCCATCGCCGCGAGCTGGTCGACCTGCTCCTGGGTCAGCATGCCCAGCGAGCAGGCGATCTGGATGTCGACCTCGTTGCGGATCGCCTCGATGCCCGCGGCGACCTGGGCCAGCAGCCGCTCGTCCGGACCGCGGACCGCGGCGACGATGCAGAACTCGGTGGCGCCGGACTTGGCGGTCTGCTTGGCGGCCTCGACCAGGCTGGGAATGTCCAGCCAGGCGCTGCGCACCGGGGAGGCGAACAGGCCGGACTGCGAACAGAAGTGGCAGTCCTCCGGGCAGCCGCCGGTCTTGAGGCTGATGATGCCCTCGACCTCGACCTCCGGGCCGCACCAGCGCATCCGGACCTCGTGGGCCAGCGCCAGCAGGTCTTCGAGCCGGTCGTCGGGCAGCTGCAGCACCTGCAGCACCTGGTCCTTGTCGAGTCCCTCGCCCCGCTCGAGCACCTGCTCCCGGGCCAGGCCCAGCACGTCGGTCGCTGCCTGCGTCACCCGATGTCCTCCTGATCGTCTTGAACGGTGTTCAGGTTAGGCTAGCGTCGTGCCGCCGCACAAACGAGACCCCCATGACCGGGCCGGCATCATCGCCACGGCCGCCGGCATCCTGGACGCCTACGGCCTCGCGGACCTGACCATGCGCCGACTGGCCCGCGAACTCGACGTCACCGCCGGCGCGCTGTATTGGCATTTCGCCAGCAAGCAGCAGCTGCTCGGGGCGGTCGCCGACCGGGTGCTCGCCCCGGCGGCCGCGACGCCGCCGGCCGGTGACTGGCCGGCCCGGATCACCGCGGTGGCCACCGGGCTGCGCGACGCGCTGCTGTCGCACACCGACGGCGCCGAGCTGGTGTCGGCCAGCTTCGCCGCCGGCCAATCCCGGGTGATCGAGGAACTGCTGGGGCAGCTGACCGAGGCCGCCGGCGCCGCGGGAGTGCCGGCGCCGCAGCGCACCCTGGCCGCCCGCACCATCGTGCACTACGTGCTGGGCTTCACCGCCGACGAACAGTCCCGGCTGCAGTGGGACGCCGTCGGCGCGCTGCCCGAGCAGCAATCCATGCTGCACGTCGATGCCGGCGCCGCGTTCGGCTTCGGGCTGCGGCTGCTGATCGCCGGGCTGGCCGCCGACGTCAGCGCGCCGGTGTCGCCAGCGCGCTGAGCCAGTCGGCGTCGACGGCGGCGGTGGCCTGCGCGGTGAACTCCGCGCGGCCCAGCGCGCCGGCCCGCTCCGGCAGCACCGCGCGCAGCGGCGCCAGCCGGGCCAGCTCGATCCGGTTGGACTCCGCGGCGGCGCCCGGGCGCGCCGGCCAGGACCCGATGATCAGCCCGGCGCAGGCCAGCCCGCGGCGCTGCAGCGCCTCCAGGGTCAGCGCGGTGTGGTTGAGCGTGCCGAGCCCGGGCGCGACGACGACGAGCACCGGTGCGCCCAGGTCGCCGGCCAGCTCGGCGATGGTGGCGCCGTCGTCGGCCAGCTCGACCAGCAGTCCCCCGGCACCCTCCACCAGGGTCAGGCCGCCGGTGTCGGCGGATTCGATCAGCGCACGCAGCTCGGCGCGGGTCGGCATCGGGCGGCCGGCGGCCGCCGACGCGGCGGCCGGGGACAGCGGCAGCGGATAGCCGAACCCAGGGTGCACCGCGCGTACCCCGGCCAGCCGGGTGACCTCGGCCAGGTCGTCGTCGCCGTCGGCGACGCCGGTCTGCACCGGCTTGCACACCGAGACGCCCAGCCCGGCGGCTCCGGCGGCAGCCGCCAGCGCCGCGGTCGCGACGGTCTTGCCGATACCGGTGCCGGTGCCGGTGATGAACAGCACGCTCATGAACCGGCGAGCACCTCGGCCAGCACCCGGGCGGCCAGATCGAGCTCGGCGGGCGTCAGCGAGGCCCGGGCGGTCAGCCGCAGCCGGGAGGTGCCCTCGGGCACCGTCGGCGGCCGGAACACCCCGACCCGCACGCCGCGGTCCAGGCAGGCCGCGGCGGCGGCCAGCGCGACGTCGGGGGCGCCGAGGATCACCGACACCACCGCCGACTCGGGCCGCCGCTGCTGGCCGCAGGCCCGGGCCAGCGCGGCGGCGTTGTCGAGCACCGCGCTGGCCAGGGCGGGCTCGGCGGCCAGCAGCCGCAGCGCGGCCAGCGCCGCGCCGACCGCCGCCGGGTTCAGGCCGGTGTCGAAGATGAAGGTCCGGGCGGCGTCGATCAGGTGGGCGCGCACCGGCGCCGGGCCGAGCACCACCCCGCCCTGACTGCCCAGCGCCTTGGACAGCGTGGCGGTGATGACGATGTCGGGTGCACCGGCCAGGCCAAGCTCGTGCACCAGCCCGCGGCCGCCGTCGCCGCGCACCCCGAGCCCGTGCGCCTCGTCAACGATCAGCAGGGCGCCGTGCCTGCGGCAGGTCGCGTGCAGCTCGGCCAGCGGGGCCAGCCCGCCGTCGGTGGAGAACACCGACTCGGTCAGCACCACCGCGCGCGGCTGGGTCCGGGCGGCCAGCGCCGCCGCCACCGCGTCGACGTCGCAGTGCCCGGCGATCGTCACCGCCGAGCGCGACAGCCGGCAGCCGTCGACCAGCGAGGCGTGGTTGAGCTCGTCGGAGACCAGCAGGCAGTCCGGGCCGGACAGCGCGACGACGGCGCCGAGGTTGGCGGTGTAGCCGGAGGAGAACACCAGCGCCGAGGCGGCGCCGAGGAAGCCGGCGAGTTCGGTCTCCAGCTCCTCATGCAGGGCGGTGTTTCCGGTCACCAGCCGCGACCCGGTGGAGCCGGTCCCCCAGGTCTGGACGGCCGCGACGGCACCGGCGGCCACGGCGGGGTGATCGGCCAGCCCGAGGTAGTCGTTGCGGGCCAGGTCCAGGTCGGCCTCGACGGCCTCGCGGGTGCGCAGGCCGCGGCGCAGGCTGGCCGCGCGGCGGTCCCGCTCGACGTCATCGAGCCAGGACAGCGGCGATACGGCGGCGCGCGTCACGCGGTGACTCCCTCCAATTGAACGCTGTTCAGGTTAGCTCACCGGTGCGCCCGGACCGCGGCCGCCATCCCCGCGGTGATCGCCGCGACCTGGGCGGGCGTGCAGATGAACGGCGGCATCACGTAGATCAGGTTGCGGAACGGCCGCAGCCACACCCCGTGCGTCAGCGCGGCCCGGGTGGCCGCGGGCAGGTCGACCGGCCGGTGCAGCTCGACCACCCCGATCGCGCCGAGCACCCGCACGTCGGCGACCGCCGGATCGCCGGCCAGCTCGGCCAGCCCGGCCCGCAGCCCGTCGCCGATCTCGGCGACCCGGGCCCGCCAGTCCTGGGCCAGCAGCACCTCGACGCTGGCCACCGACACCGCGCAGGCCAGCGGGTTGGCCATGAACGTCGGCCCGTGCATCAGCGCCCCGTCGGCCGAGTCGCTGATCGCGGCGGCCACCTCCCGGGTGCACAGGGTGCCGGCCAGGGTGACGTAGCCGCCGGTCAGCGCCTTGCCGACGCACATGATGTCCGGGCTGACGCCGGCGTGATCGGCGGCGAACAGCTCCCCGGTGCGGCCGAATCCGGTGGCGATCTCGTCGAAGATCAGCAGCGCGCCGTGCCGGTCACAGGCCGCGCGCAGATCGGCCAGGTAGCGCGGGTCGTGGAACCGCATGCCGCCGGCGCCCTGCACCACCGGCTCGACGATGACCGCGGCGACCTGGTCGGCGTGCGCGGCCAGCTGCGCCTCGAACGCGGCGCTGTAGTCCCGGTGGTAGCCGGCCGGCACCGCCGGGGCGAAGATCTGGCTGGCCAGCAGCGCGTGCTCGCCGGCATTCCACATGGTGTGCATGCCGCCGTCGGGATCGCACACGCTCATCGGGGTGAAGGTGTCGCCGTGGTAGCCGCCGCGCCAGGTCATCAGCCGGTGCCGCTGTGGGCGGCCGATCGCGCGCTGGTACTGCAGCGCCATCTTCACCGCGACCTCCACCGACACCGAACCGGAGTCGGAGAAGAACACCGTCTGCAGCGGCTCCGGGGTGATCGCCACCAGCAGTTCGGCCAGCCGGGCGGCCGGCTCGTGGGTCAGCCCGCCGAACATCACGTGGTTGAGCACCCCGAGCTGGCGGGTCATCGCGGCGTCGAGCACCGGGTGCCCGTGCCCGTGCACGGCCGTCCACCACGACGCCATCGCGTCCAGCGCGGTGATCTCGGTGCCGTCGTGCACCAGGGTGAGCTCCGCGCCGCGGGCGCCGGTCACCACCAGCGGGGCCGGCGCGTCCGGGCCGATCCGGGCGTACGGGTGCCAGATGTGCGCGGCGTCGATCGCGGAAATCTCGCTCGGGGTCAAGGCCACGAGCAGTCACCCTAAGGGCTGCGGCGGCCCGGGGAAATTCCGCGATTCGAGGACTATCAGCAAAGTTAGGTACCCTATCTGGCGACCATGGCTATCCTCACCGCTGTTCGGCCGGTCCGCGTCACCGTTGCCGAACCCGTCGCCCCCGTCGCGATGGGCACCCGGAAAGCGGGCTTCTACCGACACGATCTCGATGGCCTGCGCGGCGTGGCCATCGCGATGGTCGCCGTCTTCCACGTCTGGTTCGGCCGGGTGTCCGGCGGCGTCGACGTGTTCCTGGTGCTGTCCGGGTTCTTCTTCGGCGGCAAGCTGCTGCGCAACGCGCTGAACCCGGCCGCGGCGCTGCGGCCGGTGCACCAGATCCACCGACTGCTCCGCCGGCTGCTGCCCGCGCTGATCGTGGTGCTGTTCGGCACCGCCATCCTGACCGTGCTGATCCAGCCGCAGACCCGCTGGGAAACCTTCGCAGACCAGACCCTGGCCAGCCTGGGCTACTACCAGAACTGGGAGCTGGCCAACACCGCCTCGGACTACCTGCGCGCCGGGGATTCGGTCAGCCCGCTGCAACACATCTGGTCGATGTCGGTGCAGGGCCAGTTCTACCTGACCCTGCTGGCCCTGATCATGGGGCTGGCGGTGCTGCTGCGCCGGCCGCTGGGCCGCCGGCTGCGCGGCTTCTTCGTGGTGCTGGTCGCCGCCCTGACCGTGGCCTCGTTCGTCTACGCCATCTTCGCCCACCAGGCCGACCAGACCGTCGCCTACTACGACAGCTTCGCCCGGGCCTGGGAGCTGCTGGCCGGCGCCCTGGCCGGGGCACTGGTGCCGCTGGTGCGCTGGCCGATGTGGCTGCGGACGCTGGCCGGCACCGTCGCGATGGCGCTGATCCTGACCTCCGGACTGTGGATCGACGGCGTCAACGAGTTCCCCGGCCCGTGGGCGCTGGTGCCGGTCGGCGCGACGGTGCTGATGATCCTGGCCGCCGCCAACCGGCAGTCCCATCCGCGCACTCGCAACCGGATGCCGCTGCCGAGCCGGATGCTGGCCTGGTCTCCGCTGGTCACCCTCGGCTCGATGGCCTACTCGCTGTACCTGTGGCACTGGCCGCTGCTGATCTTCTGGCTGGTCTAT
This sequence comes from Mycolicibacterium fallax, assembly GCF_010726955.1. NCBI lineage: Bacteria > Bacillati > Actinomycetota > Actinomycetes > Mycobacteriales > Mycobacteriaceae > Mycobacterium > Mycolicibacterium fallax. The sequence goes on along the minus strand of NZ_AP022603.1, from coordinate 732,943 downwards.
TCCGGCAACGCGCACGCCGGGCTGCTCGACGGCGCGGCGATCCTGCTGGTCTCCGGCGGGCTGGCCTACCTGACCATGCGCTACGTCGAGGAGCCGCTGCGCCACCAGGTCGGCCCGGCCGACCCGCCCGCCGACCGGCCGACCCGGTGGTGGCGGCGGGTGTTCGGGCGCACCTCGATCGTGAGCACCGTGGTGGTGCTGATGCTGGTGGCGCTGCTGACCGCCGCGTTCGGCTGGCGCCAGCAGGTGTCCGCCGAACGGGCCGACGGCCGCGAACTCGCCTCGCTCAGCCCGCGGGACTACCCCGGGGCCCGGGCCCTGATCGACGGCGCCCGGGTGCCCAACGTGCCGATGCGCCCGACCGTGCTGGAGGCCGAGAAGGACCTGCCCGCCAGCACCGACGCGGGCTGCATCAGCGACTTCAAGAACGCCGAGATCCTCAAGTGCGTCTACGGCGACCCGAACGCCACCCGGGTGATCGCGCTGGCCGGCGGCTCGCACGCCGAGCACTGGATCACCGCGCTGGACCTGCTCGGCAAGGAGCACCACTTCCAGGTCGTCACCTACCTGAAGATGGGCTGCGCGCTGACCACCGAGCCGGTGCCCAAGATCATGGGCAACAACGCCCCCTACCCGCTGTGCCGGCAGTGGGTGGACAAGGTGATGGATCAGCTGGTCGCCGACGACCCGGACTACGTGTTCACCACCTCGACCCGGCCGTGGAACATCAAGCCCGGCGACGTGATGCCCTCGGGCTACCTGGGCATCTGGGAGATCCTGGATCGCGCCAACATCCCGGTGCTGGCGATGCGCGACACCCCGTGGTTCGTCAAGAACGGCAACCCCTACATCCCGCGGGACTGCCTGGCCGGCGGCGGCGACGCCCAGTCCTGCGGCATGAAACGCGATGTGGTGCTCGCCGAGACCAACCCGACGCTGGCCTACCTGACCCGGTTCCCGCTGCTCAAGCCGCTGGATATGAGCGACGCGGTGTGCCGGCCGGACGAGTGCCGGGCGGTCGAGGGCAACGTGCTGATCTTCCACGACTCGCACCACTTCACCTCGACCTACATGCGCTCGATGACCGACGAGCTCGGCCGACAGATCGGCGCCGCCACCAATTGGTGGTGACCGGCGATAGGCTTGCCGGTCATGACGACCAGCCCGCACCCCAGCTCGCCGGGCACCCTGGCGGTCGGCACCGACCAGGACCGCAGTCATCGCGGCATCACCTCGGTGTGGCCCGGTTCGCCGTACCCCCTTGGCGCCAGCTACGACGGTGCGGGCACCAACTTTTCGCTGTTCTCCGAGGTGGCCGAACGGGTTGAGCTGTGCCTGATCGGCCGCGACGGCGGCGAGATCCGGGTGGAGCTCGACGAGGTCGACGGCTACGTCTGGCACGCCTACCTGCCGACCATCACCCCCGGGCAGCGCTACGGGTTCCGGGTGCACGGCCCGTGGGATCCGGCGGCCGGGCTGCGCTGCGACGCCTCCAAGCTGCTGGCCGACCCGTACGGCAAGTCCTTCCACGGCGACTTCGACTTCACCCAGGCGCTGTACTCCTATGACCTGAACGCCGAGGACCCGGCCTCCGGCGGGGTGCCGCCGCGGGTGGATTCGCTCGGGCACACCATGACCAGCGTGGTGATCAACCCGTACTTCGACTGGGACAACGACCGGGCACCGCGCACCCCCTACCACGAGACGATCATCTACGAGACGCACGTCAAGGGCATGACGCAGACCCATCCGGGCATCCCGCCGGAACTGCGCGGCACCTACGCCGGGATGGCGCATCCGGCGGCCATCGACCACCTGCTGTCCCTCGGCATCACCGCCGTCGAGCTGATGCCGGTGCACCAGTTCCTGCACGATCACCGGCTGCTGAACCTCGGGCTGCGAAACTACTGGGGCTACAACACCGTTGGGTTCTTCGCCCCGCACTTCCAGTACGCCGCCACCCGCAACGCCGGCGGCGCGGTCGCCGAGTTCAAGACCATGGTCAAGGCGCTGCACCAGGCCGGCATCGAGGTGATCCTCGACGTGGTCTACAACCACACCGCCGAGTCCGACCACCTGGGGCCGACGATCAACTTCCGCGGCATCGACAACGCCGCCTACTACCGGTTGCGCGACGACGACAACCGGCTGTACAAGGACTTCACCGGCACCGGCAACAGCCTCAACGCCCGGCACCCGCACACCCTGCAGCTGATCATGGACTCGCTGCGCTACTGGGTGCTCGACATGCACGTCGACGGGTTCCGGTTCGACCTGGCCGCCACCCTGGCCCGGGAGTTCTACGACGTGGACCGGCTCAGCGCCTTCTTCGACCTGGTGCAGCAGGATCCGGTGGTCAGCCAGGTCAAGCTGATCGCCGAGCCGTGGGACATCGGCGAGGGCGGCTACCAGGTCGGCAACTTCCCGCCGCAGTGGACCGAATGGAACGGCAAGTACCGTGACACGGTGCGCGACTACTGGCGCGGCCAGCCGGCCACCCTCGGCGAGTTCGCCTCCCGGCTCACCGGCTCCTCGGACCTCTACGAGGAGACCGGCCGGCGGCCCAGCGCCAGCATCAACTTCATCACCGCCCACGACGGCTTCACCCTGGCCGACCTGGTGTCCTACAACGAGAAGCACAACGAGGCCAACGGCGAGCACAATCGCGACGGCGAGAACGACAACCGGTCGTGGAACTGCGGGGTGGAGGGCCCCACCGACGACCCGGAGATTCTTCAGTTGCGGGGCCGGCAGATGCGGGCGATGCTGGCCACCCTGATGGTCAGCCAGGGCACCCCGATGATCAGCCACGGCGACGAGTTCGGCCGCACCCAGCGCGGCAACAACAACGCCTACTGCCAGGACTCGCCGCTGTCCTGGATGGACTGGTCGATGCTGACCAGCAACGCCGACCTGGTCGAATTCGTCCGTCGCGCAACGCGATTGCGGCGCAAGCATCCGGTGTTCCGGCGCCGCCGGTTCTTCGACGGCAAGCCGGTGCGGCGCGGGGAGCAGATCCGCGACATCGTCTGGCTGACCCGCGACGGCATCGAAATGACCGACGACGACTGGTATTCCGGCTTCAAGAGCGTGACGGTGTACCTCAACGGCGAGGCGATCGCCGAACCCAACAATCGCGGCGAGCGGATCGTCGACGACTCGTTTCTGCTGTGCTTCAACGCCCACATGGCCGACATCGAGGTGATCACCCCCAACCACGGCTTCGCTCGGCAGTGGACGGCGGTGCTCGACACCGCAGTGCCGACCGGGCACAGTGAACTGGTGGTCAGCGCCGGCGAATCCTTTACCCTGACCGGACGTTCGGTCGTCGTGCTGCAGCGGACCGGGTGAGCGCGGTGACGGTGCTGTCCACCTACCGGCTGCAGTTGCGCGGCCCGGCCTCCGGGGCACGGTTCGGCTTCGCCGAGGCCGAGGCGCTGCTGGACTACCTCGACGACCTCGGTGTCTCACACCTGTACCTCTCGCCGATCCTGACGGCGCTGCCGGGTTCGGCGCACGGCTACGACGTCGTCGACCCGAGCACCGTCTCGGCCGAGCTCGGCGGCCGCGACGGGCTGGTCCGGCTGTCGGCGGCGGCCCGGGCCCGCGGCATCGGCCTGATCGTCGACATCGTGCCCAATCACGTTGGGGTGCAAAGCCCGCGGCACAATCGGTGGTGGTGGGATGTGCTGACCCACGGCGCGGCCTCGCGCTACGCCGGGTTCTTCGACATCGACTGGGCGGCGGACCCGGAGCGCCGGATCGTGTTGCCGGTGCTGGGCGCCGACGCCGACACCGCGGCGCTGCGGGTCGACGGGGACACCCTGGTCCTGGGCGATCTGGTCTTCCCGATCGCACCGGGCACCGCGGCCGGCAGCGGCGCGGCGGTGCACGATCGGCAGCACTACCGGCTGGTCGGCTGGCGCGGCGGGCGCTGCGGGTACCGGCGGTTCTTCTCCATCACCTCGCTGGCCGGGCTGCGTCAGCAGGACGACGCGGTGTTCGCCGCCAGCCACGCGCAGGTACGCAGCTGGTTCGACGACGGCCTGGTCGACGGCCTGCGGATCGACCACCCCGACGGACTGGCCGACCCGGCCGGCTACCTGGACCGGCTGCGGGCGCTGATCGGGCCGGACGCCTACCTGGTGATCGAGAAGGTGCTGGCCGTCGGCGAGGCGCTGGAGCCGACGCTGCCGATCGACGGCAGCACCGGTTATGACGTGCTGCGCGAGATCGGCGGGCTGTTCGTCGACCCGGCCGGCGCGGCCGGGCTGACCGCGCTGTCCCGGGCCGCCGGCTTCGACCCGGACGGCGCGGCGGCGCTGCTGATCGCCGGCAAGACCGCCGCCGCGACCGACACCCTGGCCCCCGAGCTGGCCCGGCTGCGCCGGGTGATGGTCGCGGCGACCGGGCGCGACCACGACCGGCTGCCCGCGGCGATCGTGGCGCTGCTGTGCCGGATCGGGGTGTACCGCTGCGACTACGCCGGGCTGTCGGCGCTGCTGGGCACCGCGCTGGCCGACACCGCCGCCGCGCACCCGGAGCTGGCCGAGCCGCTGACCCTGGTGTCGGCGGCGCTGACCCACCGCGACCCGGCCCAGCGGTTCCAGCAGTTGTGCGGCGCGGTCACCGCCAAGGCGTTCGAGGACTGCCTGTTCTACCGCGATCCGCGGCTGGTGTCGCTCAACGAGGTGGGCGGCGAGCCGGACCGGTTCGGGGTCAGCGCCGCGGAGTTTCACCGCGCCGCCGCGATGCGGGCCGCGCACTGGCCGGCCACCATGACCACGCTGACCACCCACGACACCAAGCGCGGCGAGGACGTCCGGGCCCGGATCGGGGTGCTGTCCCAGCTGCCCGAACGCTGGGCCGAAGCGGTCGCGCACTGGCAGCGCTGCGCCCCGGCCCCGGACCCCGCGACCGGGCTGTTCCTGCTGCAGAACATCCTCGGGGTGTGGCCGGCCGACGGCCGGGTGACCGGCGAGCTGCGCGCCCGGCTGCACGGCTACGCCGAGAAGGCCATCCGGGAGGCCGGCACCCACACCAACTGGATCGACCCCGACCCCGACTTCGAGGCCGCCGTGCACGACTGGCTCGACGCCGTGCTGGACGGCCCGGTGGCCGCCGGCCTGACCGAGCTGGTCACCCGGCTCGAACCGCACGCCCGCGCCGACGCGCTGGGCCAGAAGCTGCTGGCGCTGACCGTCCCCGGGGTGCCCGACGTGTACCAGGGCACCGAGCTGTGGGAGGACAGCCTGGTCGACCCGGACAATCGCCGCCCGGTCGACTACCCGGCGCGCCGAGCCGCGCTGGCCGCCGGCAGCCACCCGAAGCTGACGGTGGTGGCCGCCGCGCTGCGGCTGCGCCGGCGGCGGCCCGCGACCTTCACCGCCGGCGACTACCGCCCGCTGCCCGCCGACGGCCCGCGCGCCGGGCACCTGGTCGCCTTCGGCCGCGGCGACGACGTCGTCGTCGCGGTGTCCCGGTGGACCGTGGCGCTGGCCGAAACCGGCTGGGGCGACACCACCCTGACGCTGCCGCCGGGACGCTGGACCGACCTGATCGGCGGTGGTGTGCACAGCGGGACGGTGCGGGCCGCTCGGCTGCTGGCCGGGCACCCGGTCGCGCTGCTGGAGCGCGCCGATGGCTGAGCCGGTACGCGAGTTCGCGGTCTGGGCACCCACCCCCGGCGTCGTCCGGCTCGACCTGGACGGCGTGGCGCACCCGATGGACCGCGGCCCGGACGGCTGGTGGCGTACCGCGGTGCCCGCCGCCGGGGATGCCCGCTACGGGTTCCTGCTCGACGACGACCCGGTGGTGCTGCCCGATCCGCGCTCCCCGCGCCAGCCCGACGGCGTGCACCAGCGCTCCCAACTGTGGACGCCGCCGGCGCCCGAGACCGGCTGGGCCGGCCGGGCGCTGCCCGGCGCGGTGATCTACGAGGCGCACATCGGCACCTTCACCGCCGCCGGGACCCTCGACGCCGCCATCGACAAGCTGGACCACCTGGTCGATCTCGGGGTCGACTTCGTCGAGCTGATGCCGGTCAACGCGTTCTCCGGCCCGCACGGCTGGGGCTACGACGGGGTCGGCTGGTACGCCGTGCACGAGCCCTACGGCGGCCCCGACGCGCTGATCCGGTTCGTCCGGGCCGCCCACCGCCGCGGCCTCGGGGTGCTGCTGGACGTGGTGTTCAACCACCTCGGCCCGTCCGGCAACTACCTGCCCCGGTTCGGGCCGTACCAGTCGGCGGGCTCCAACCCGTGGGGCGCCGGGATCAACATCGCCGAGGAGAACTCCGATCCGGTGCGCGCCCACATCCTGGACTGCGCGCTGCGCTGGATGCGCGACTTCGGCCTCGACGGCCTGCGGCTGGACGCCGTGCACGCCATGATCGACACCACCGCGGTGCACATCCTGGAGGAGCTGGCCACCGAAACCGACGAACTGGCAGCGCAATTGGGCCGACCGCTGACGCTGATCGCCGAGAGCGACCGCAACGACCCGCGGCTGATCACCCCGCGGGCCGACGGCGGCTACGGGCTGACCGCGCAGTGGGACGACGACATCCACCACGCGCTGCACACCGCCGTCTCCGGCGAACGGCAGGGCTACTACCGGGATTTCGGTTCGCTGGAGACCCTGGCCCGCACCCTGCGGCACGGCTTCTTCCACGCCGGCACCTACTCGTCGTTCCGCAGACGCCGGCACGGCCGCCCGCTGGACACCGCCGCGATCCCCGGGCACCGGCTGCTGGCCTACACCTGCACCCACGACCAGATCGGCAACCGGGCCACCGGGGACCGGCCCAGCGACTACCTGAGCGCCGGCCAGCTCGCGCTCAGCGCGGCGCTGGCACTGCTCAGCCCGTTCACCGCGATGCTGTTCATGGGCGAGGAGTGGGCGGCGCGCACCCCGTTCCGGTTCTTCAGCTCGCACCCCGAGCCGGAGCTGGCCGAGGCCACCCGGGCCGGCCGGCGCGCCGAGTTCGCCGAACACGGCTGGGACGCCGAGCAGATCCCCGACCCGCAGGACCGGCAGACCTTTGTCGACTCCAAGCTGGACTGGGCCGAGCCGGGCACCCGCGAGCACGCCCGGATGCTGGCGCTGTACCGGGACCTGATCGCGCTGCGCCACACCGAGGAGGACCTGGCCGACTTCCGGCTGGACCGGATCCGGGTGGACTACGACGAGGACGCCCGCTGGCTGGTGCTGCATCGCGGCGCGCTGGCGATCGCCGGCAACTTCGGCCCGGACTCGGTCGCGGTCCCGGTCACCGGCGAGCTGGTCTACGCCTGGGGCAGCCCGCGGGTCGGGGCCAGCGCCACCGCGCTGGACGGCGAGTCCTTCGCGGTGCTGCGCACGACCACACCCCAGGGGGTATCGGGGCGCGGGGACTAGACTCCCCGGAATGCACGTCAGTGTCACCGCACCGCTGTGGGTCGGCCTGCTGGTCGGCCTGGGCTTCGGCCTGCCCGCCGCGCACTGGGGCATCGGGAACCCCGAAACCGTCATCCGCACCGCCCGGCTGCTGGACCGGCTGATCATCGGCTGCTTCGCCGCGGTCACCGCGATGGGCGCGGTGCTGCTCTACGGCCTGCACGCGCTGGGCTTCGCGATGCACTTCGGCCCGAAACCGCTGTACCTGTGGGGCGTGCTGCTGGGCGGGCTGCTGTTCGGCGTCGGCGTCGCGATCAGCGGCTACTTTCCGGGCACCGAGTGGATCGCCCTCGGTGAGGGCCGCCGCGACGCGCTGTACGCCATCCCCGGGGCGATCCTCGGCGCCGCCGCGTGGACGCTGGTCTACCAGACCCCGGCCGGCCGCTGGCTCACCGAGGCCGCCAATTTCGGCGACCTGATCCTCACCGGCGACATCGCGGCGCTGCGGCCGGGGCTGACCTTCGCCGTCGCCGTCGGCTATGCGGCGCTGATGTTCGGCGCGCTGTTTTATCTGCCGCGCTACTCCGGCGGCAACAGCAGCAGCTGCCTGCGGCACCTGCGCCGGTGTTCCCTGGAGGACGGCGACCGCGCCCGAGCCGCCGACACCGCCGCCGCGCTGCGGGAGGGCACCGTCGACCTGGTCCACGACGACGCGCCGAAACCCGACGACGGCCCGGCCACCAACGACTTCTACGCCCGGCGGATCCTGGTGACCGCGGCCGCGGTGGCGACGCTGGTGGTGGCCGCGATCTTCCTGCGGCAGATCTTCGGCCAGTCCACCAGCTATTCCTGGCTGGTCGGCAAGCTGGCGCTGCCCGGCTTCGACTACACCGCCGTGGTCACCCGCGGCATCGGCTGGGAGCCGCTGACCGACGTCGGGGTGATGTTCGGCGGGCTGGTCGCCGCGGTGCTGATCGGGCGCCGGTTCAGCGGCTTCCGCCGGGTGCTGCCGCCGTCCTGGCGCAACCGGTTCGGGCCGAGCACCGGCCGCCGGGCCGCCGCCGCGTTCGGCGGATCGTTCCTGGTGCTGTTCGGCGCCCGGATGGCCGGCGGCTGCGCCAGCGGGCACATTCTCAGCGGCGGGGTGCAGCTGGCGCTCAGCGGCTGGGTGTTCACCGCCGCGGTGCTGATCGCGATGGTCGTCACCGCCCGGCTGGTCTACCGCGACGCCGACTGGCGCACCGTGCCCGACGGGGTGCCCGCGCCCCGGCCGGTCGCCGGCCGGCGGTTCTCCGCGCTCCCCCTGGCCGGCGTCGCCGTCGTCGCGCTGGCCGCGATGGCCGGCGTGACGGCCTGGCTGACCGCGGGCGCCGCCACCCTGAGCCTGGCCGCGGTGCTGGCGCCGCTGGCGATCGTGCTGGCGCTGGTGGCCGCGGCCACCGTGGCGGCCCGCTCCTAAGTCAGGTAGCGGTAGGCCGGGCTGCCCGGCTCGAGCATCTCGATGTGGCATTCGGAGCCGGCCATCCGGGCCAGCAGGCCGTCGAGGTCGGCGGCCGAGCCGAGCTGAATGCCGACCAGCGCGGCGCCGGTCTCCCGGTTGTTGCGCTTGACGTACTCGAACAGGGTGATGTCGTCGTTGGGGCCGAGCACCCCGTCCAGGAAGCGGCGCAGCGCGCCGGGCTCCTGCGGGAAGTCGACCAGGAAGTAGTGCTTGAGGCCCAGGTGCACCAGCGAGCGTTCCAGCACCTCGCCGTAGCGGGACACGTCGTTGTTGCCGCCGGAGATCAGGCACACCACCGTCGCGTCGGCGGCGATGTCGGCCTCCATCAGCCCGGCCACCGACAGCGCCCCGGCGGGCTCGGCGATGATGCCCTCGTTCTGGTAGAGGTCGAGCATCGCGGTGCACACCGCGCCCTCGTCGACGGTGGTCAGCGAGACCATGTCGCCGGCCGCCGCGAGCACCCGATACGGCAGGTCACCGGCCCGGGCCACCGCCGCGCCGTCGACGAACTGGTCGACGTTCTCCAGGGTCACCGGCTCACCGGCGGCCAGCGCCGCGCACATCGAGGCCGCGCCGGCCGGTTCGATGCCGAGCACCGAGGTCGCGCCGGTCCGCTCGGCCAGGTAGGCGGTGATGCCGCTGATGCAGCCGCCGCCGCCGACCGGGATGACCACCAGGTCCGGTTCCCCGCCGAGCTGCTCGAGGATCTCCACCGCGACGGTGCCCTGCCCGGCCATGGTGCGCAGGTCGTTGTAGGGCGGCACCAGGGTGGCGCCGGTGCGCTCGACGTCGGCGGCGGCCGCCGCGGCGGCCAGGTCGAAGGTGGCTCCGGCGACGATGAGCTCGACGAATTCCCGACCGTGGTAGGCGATCCGGTCGCGCTTCTGCTTCGGGGTCTTGGCCGGCACATAGATCCGGCCGTGCACGCCCATCGAAGCGCAGGCCAGCGCGAACCCCTGGGCGTGGTTGCCGGCCGATGCGCAGACCACCCCGGCGGCCTTCTCCTGCGGGCTCAACTGCATCAGCAGGTTGTAGGCGCCGCGCACCTTGTAGGAGCGGACCACCTGCAGGTCTTCCCGCTTGAGGTAGACCTGGGCGCCGGTCAGCTGGGACAGCCGGTCACTGAACTGCAGCGGGGTCGGGTTGACCACACCGGCGATGCGCCGGGCCGCCGCCTCGACCTCGTCGGCGGACAGACCGGTGTGCGAGGGCTGGCTCAACTCGGCGGACACCGGTATATGGTGCCACGCCGCGGCGGCTCAGGATTTCGGGGTGAGCACGAAGACCGGGATCTGCCGGTCGGTTTTCTTCTGGTAGTCCGCGTAGTCCGGGTAGGCCGCCACCGCGCGCTGCCACCACAGCGCCTTCTCCTCGCCGAACACCTCGCGGGCCTGGTAGTCGCCGGTGACGGTGCCGTCCTGCAGCTCGACGTGCGGGTGCGCGGTGACGTTGTGGTACCAGACCGGGTGCTTGGGCGCGCCGCCGAGGGAGGCCACCACGGCGTACTCGCCGTCGTGCTCGACCCGCATCAGCGGCGTCTTGCGGAGCTTGCCGGTCTTGGCCCCGACGGTGGTCAGCAGCACCACGGCCATGCCGCGCATCGCCATCCCCTCGGTCCCGCCGGAGGCCATGATCTGCTCGGCGTTGGCGCGGGCCCAGTCCAGGGTGCTCGGTTCGTATTCTCCGGAAAGCGGCATGTTTTCCAGCCTACTCACCCGGCGGCGCCCCACCGCGGTATCCGGTCGGTCAGCCCTAGCGGCGATGCCACCACCGACGACAACGCCGACAACTCCCGCGCAGCCCTGCAGATCGCGCTGCCGATCCTCGCGCTGGAGGCACCCGCTGAGCAGCGGCGCGGCGATCTGTCTGACCAACGTGATCGCCTTCGGGTTCTACTTCTGGGCGCTCGACAGCGGCGGCAGCCACTGGTCGGGGTGCACGGTCAGCCAGGCCCCGAAGCCCAGCACCGCCACCGCGAACACCATCAGCGGCAGCAGCGTTCGCCACCGCCGCCGGCAGGCGGCCAGCACCGCCCCGGACATCAGCAGCGCCTGGGTGTAGACCGCGGCCGGCAACGCGACCGGGTTGTCCCGAAAGCCCCGCAGCACCGGCGCGTACAGCCAGGTGGCGAAGAACCCGAGGTAGCCCGCCGCCCAGCCGGCGAACACCGTCAGCCCGGCGATCAGCAGGCCCCGCCCGCCGCCGGTCGCCCACCGCAGCCCGGCACCCAGCCGGTGCAGCCCGAAGCCCAGCAGCGCGAGCAGCAGCCCCAGCGGCCCGATCAGATTCCAGGCCGTGATCGTCGACACCGGGGTCAGCCGCCGAGGCAGCCCGGGCCGAGCAGCGCCTTGAGGTCGCCCATCAGCGCCGAGGACGGGGTGACCCGCAGGCCCTGATCCAGCTCCAGGGTGGTGGTCCGCTCCCCGCTGATCAGCCGCAGGTGGATCTGGGTGGTGCCGGGGTGCCGGGCCAGCACCTGCTTGAGCGCGCTGACCTTGTCGATGGTGCACTGCCGGGTCGGCAGGCTGACCGACAGCGGACGGTCCGAGGCCGCGCTGCTGAAGTCCGGCACGATCAGCTCGTGGGCGATCAGCGAGACCCGGTCGTCGCGCAGGTTGACCTTCGCCTTGACCAGCACCACCGCGTCGTCGGCGATGTCGGCGCCGACCATCGAATAGGTCTGCGGGAAGAACAGCACCTCGATACCGCCGGTGAGGTCCTCCAACTGCGCCGAGGCCCAGGGCAACCCGTTCTTGTTGACCCGCCGGTTCACCGACGCCAGGATGCCGCCGACCTGCACCTGGGTGCCGTCGGCCACGTCGCCCTCCAGGATCGCCGGGATCTGGGTGTCCACGCTGTTGGCCAGCAGGTGCGAGATCCCGTCCAGCGGGTGCCCGGACACGTACAGGCCCAGCATTTCCCGCTCCAGGGCCAGCTTGTGCTTGTCGTCCCATTCGTCGTCGGGCACCTTGATGGTGAACACCGGATCGCCGGCGTCCTCGCCGTCGTCGCCGCCACCGAACAGGTCGAACTGGCCGATCGCCTCGGCCTTCTTGGTGCCGAGCACCGAGTCCACCGCGTCGGTGTGCACCAGGAACAGGCCCTTGCGGGCGTGCTTGAGCGAGTCGAACGCGCCGGCCTTGATCAGCGACTCGGTGACCTTCTTGTTGCAGGCGGCGATGTCGATCTTGTTCAGGTAGTCCGAAAAATCGGTGAATGTGCCCTTGCTGGAACGGGTTTCGAGCAGCGAGGCGACCACGTTGGCGCCGACGTTGCGGATCGCGCCGAGCCCGAAGCGGATGTCCGCCCCGACCGAGGCGAAGTTCAGCCCGGACTCGTTGACGTCGGGCGGCAACACCGTGATGGCCAGCCGCCGGCAGTCGGCGAGGTACACCGCGGCCTTGTCCTTGTCGTCGCCGACCGAGGTCAGCAGCCCGGCCATGTATTCCGCCGGGTAATTGGCCTTCAGATACGCCGTCCAGTAGGACACCAGGCCGTAGCCGGCGGCGTGCGACTTGTTGAACGCGTACCCGGCGAACGGCAGGATGGTCTCCCACAGCGCCTTGACCGCGGCCTCGGAGAAACCGTTGCCGGTCATCCCCTCGTGGAAGCCCTTGTACTCGGCCTCCAGCACCTCAAGTTTCTTCTTGCCCATCGCCTTTCGCAGCGCATCGGCCTTGCCCATGGTGTAGGAGGCGACCTTCTGGGCGATGAACATGATCTGTTCCTGGTAGACGATCAGGCCGTAGGTCTCGGCCAGGATCTCCCGCAGCGGCTCCTCGAGCTCGGGGTGGATCGGTTTGATCGGCTGCCGGGCGTTCTTGCGGTCGGCGTAGTCGTTGTGGGCGTTCATGCCCATCGGGCCGGGCCGGTACAGCGCCAGCACCGCGACGATGTCGTTGAACTCGGTGGGCTGCATCCGGCGCAGCAGGTCGCGCATCGGCCCGCCGTCGAGCTGGAACACCCCCAGGGTGTCCCCGCGCGACAGCAGCTCGTAGGTGGCCGGGTCGTCAAACGGCAGGGTGTCCAGGTCCAGGTCGATGCCCCGGTTGGCCTTGATGTTCTCCAAGCAGTCGCCGATGATCGTCAGGTTCCGCAGGCCCAGGAAGTCCATCTTCAGCAGGCCGATGGCCTCGCAGGACGGGTAGTCCCAGCCGGTGATGACCGCGCCGTCCTGCGGGCGTTTCCACAGCGGGATCGCGTCGATCAGCGGCTCGGAGCTCATGATCACCGCGCAGGCGTGCACGCCGGCGTTGCGGACCAGGCCCTCCAGGCCGAGCGCGGTCTGGTAGATGGTCCGCACGTCCGGGTCGGTGTCGATCAGCGCCCGAACCTCGGCGGCCTCCTTGTACCGCTCGTGGCTGGGGTCGGTGATGCCGGAGACCGGAATGTCCTTGGCCATGATCGGCGGCGGCAGCGCCTTGGTGATCCGGTCGGCGATGGCGAACCCGGGCTGGCCGTAGTGCACCCGGGCGGAGTCCTTGATCGCGGCCTTGGTCTTGATGGTGCCGAAGGTGATCACCTGCGCCACCCGGTCGCTGCCCCACTTCTCGGCGGCGTAGCGCACCATCTCGCCGCGGCGGCGGTCGTCGAAGTCGATGTCGATGTCCGGGGCCGAGGGCCGCTCGGGGTTCAGGAACCGCTCGAACAGCAGGCCGTGCGGGATCGGGTCGATGTTGGTGATCGCCAGCGCGTAGGCCACCAGCGAGCCGGCCGCCGAGCCGCGGCCCGGGCCGACCCAGATGCCGATGGAGCGGGCGTAGCTGATCAGGTCCGCCACGATCAGGAAGTACGACGGGAAACCCTTGCCGCAGATCACGTCGATCTCGTAGGCGGCGCGGTCGGTGTACTCCTGCGGCACCCCGGCCGGGAAGCGCCGGGCCAGGCCGGCCTGCACCTCATGCCGCAGCCAGGAGCCCTGGTCGTGGCCCTCGGGCACCGGGAACACCGGCATCCGGTCCACCGGGGTCCACACCTCGGTGTAGGGCTGCACCCGCTCTGCGATCAGCAGGGTGGAGTCGCACGCGCCGGGCACCTCGTCGTCCCAGATGGCCCGCATCTCCTCGGCGGACTTCAGGTAGTAGCCGTCGCCGTCGAACTTGAACCGGGTCGGGTCCGAGAGCGTCTTGCCGGTCTGGATGCACAGCAGCGCCTCGTGGTTCTGCGAGGCGTCGCGGGTGACGTAGTGGCAGTCGTTGGTGGCCAGCGGCGGGATGCCGAGCTTGCGGCCGATGTCCAGCAGGCCCTCGCGGACCCGTCGCTCGATGGACAGGCCGTGGTCCATCAACTCCAGGAAGAAGTTGTCCGGCCCGAAGATCTCCCGCCACTTGGCGGCGGCCTCCAGCGCCTGCTGGTCGTGCCCGAGCCGCAGCCGGGTCTGCACCTCACCGGACGGGCAGCCGGTGGTGGCGATGATCCCCTCGGCGTGCTCGGCGATGATCTCGGCGTCCATCCGGGGCCACTTGCCCAGCTGCCCCTCGAAGGACGCCAGCGAGGACAGCTTGAACAGGTTGCGCAGGCCGGTCGCGTTCTCGGCGACCATCGTCATGTGCAGGTAGGCGCCGCTGGCGGAGACGTCGTCGGAGCGCTGACTGGGGTCGCCCCAGGTGATCCGCTTGGTGTTGAACCGGGACTCCGGGGCGATGTAGGCCTCGATGCCGATGATCGGGGTGATGCCGGCCTTGACCGCGGCGTTGTAGAACTCGCTGGCGCCGAACATGTTGCCGTGGTCGGTCATCCCGATCGCGGGCATCCCCAGCCGGTTGGCCTCGGCCAGCATCGGGGTGACCTTGGCGGCTCCGTCGAGCATCGAATACTCGGAGTGGTTATGCAGATGCACGAAGGAGCCGCCGGTACCCATAGGTCCGTCAGTCTAGGACTGCTGCCCGACAGAACCCATTCTCCCGGCCAGCCCCGCGGGGTGTGTTGGGCGTGTCGCGCGTGTCCTACTCCATCGGCTTGTCGTCGGCGACCACGTCGAACTTGACGTTGGTGCCCTCGACGCTGGTCACGGTGGTGGTCAGGCCGACGCGCGAGCCGTCGTTGGCGGTCAGCACGCAGCGCTGGGTGGCGCCCACCTTGCCCTCCAGGTCATCGTCGCAGACGACCGACTTCGCGGTCTGCCCGACGGCCTCTTCCATCTTCACCTTGGCGACCTTGGCCAGCTCGTCCTTGGACACGTATTTGCCCACGCTGGCCTCGAAGCTGCACCCGGACAGCGCCGCCACCACCATGGCCGCCCCGGCCAGCGCGATCACCAGCTGCTTCATTTTCATCATCCGCCGACGCTAACAGCGCCCGGCGGTGGTCTTTGACACCAAAATTTCTCGCCGCGATCAGCGGGCCCGGGCGCGCCGCACCGCGTCGGTGCTGAACACCGCCAGCGCCACCCAGATCAGCGCGAACCCGGCCCAGCGCGGCGCCGACATCGGCTCGTGCCCGACCAGGATCCCCCAGCTCATCGCCATCGCCGGGGTGATGTACATCAGCAGCCCCAGGCTGACCAGCGGCAGCCGCTGGGCGGCGGCGGCGAACAGCAGCAGCGGAATCGCGGTGACCGGTCCGGTGAGCACGGTCAGCGCCGCGTGCCCGGCCCCCGCCGCGCCGAAGGTGGCGGCGCCGGTGCCGGCCAGCACCGCCAGGTAGCCCAGCGCGATCGGCGTCATCAACGCGGCCTCCACCCCGACGCTGATGGTCGGGTCCACCGGCACCACCTTCTTGACCACCCCGTAGAGCCCGAAGCTGCCGGCCACCGCCAGGGCGATCCAGGGCGGCGAGCCGGCCGCCACCGCGATGATCAGCACCGCGGCCAGCGCGATCACCAGCGCCGCCCACTGGGCCCGGTTGAGCCGCTCACCGAAGATCACCACCCCCAGCGCGACGCTGAACAGCGGGTTGATGAAGTAGCCGAGGGCGGCGTCGGTGACCTGCCCGTTGTTGACGGCGTAGATGTAGACGCCCCAGTTGATCGAGATCAGCGCGGCCGCCACGCCCAGCAGCCCCCAGGTGCGCGGCGCCAGCTGCCGCAGCGTGGCCAACCGGCCCAGCGCGGCGACCACGATCAGCATGAACAGCGCGGTCCAGCCGATCCGGTGGGCCAGGATCTCCGGGGCGCCGGCCGGTTCCAGCAGCGGGAAGAAGGCCGGGAACAGGCCCCAGATGCCGTAGGCGCCGAGCCCGTAGAGCAGCCCGGAGTCGCGCCTCACCCGTGCTGCGCCAGCACGTCAAGGGCGTGCCGCAGGTCCTCGGGGTAGGGCGCGGTGATCTCCACCCGCCTGCCGTCGGCGGGGTGGGCGAAGCCCAGCGAGCGGGCGTGCAGCCACTGCCGCTCCAGCCCCAGCCGGCGGGCCAGCGTCGGGTCGGCGCCGTAGGTCAGGTCCCCGCAGCACGGGTGGTGCAGGGCGGAGAAGTGCACCCGGATCTGGTGGGTGCGCCCGGTCTCCAGGTGCACGTCCAGCAGGCTGGCGGCGGTGAACGCCTCGATGGTGTCGTAGTGGGTGACGCTGTGCCGCCCGCCCTCGGTGACCGCGAACTTCCAGTCGTGGCCGCGGTGCCTGCCGATCGGCGCGTCGATGGTGCCGCTGGACGGGTCCGGGTGGCCCTGCACCAGCGCGTGGTAGCGCTTGTCCACGGTGCGCTGCTTGAAGGCCCGCTTGAGCACGGTGTAGGCGTGCTCGGACAGCGCGACGACCATCACCCCGGAGGTGCCGACGTCCAGCCGGTGCACGATGCCCTGCCGCTCGTGAATGCCGGAGGTGGAGATCCGGAACCCGGCGGCGGCCAGGCCGCCGAGCACGGTCGGGCCGTGCCAGCCGACGGTGGCGTGCGCGGCCACCCCGGGCGGCTTGTCGACGGCGACGATGTCGTCGTCGGAGTACAGGATGGTCATGCCCTCGATGTCCTGCGGGGTGTTCTCCACCGGGGGCGGGGCGTCGGGGATGGTGACCGACAGCCAGGCCCCGTCGGTGAGCTTGTCGGACTTGCCGACCCGGACCCCGTCGAGTTCGACGCCGCCGTCGGCGGCGATCGCGGCGGCCGCGGTGCGCGAGAGCCCCAGCAGCCGGGCCAGCCCGGCGTCGACCCGCATCCCGGCCAGGCCCTCGGGCACCGGCATGGACCGCTCAGTCATCGGCGGACTCGGCGAGCGGTGTAGTTCCGCGAGCCGAAGGTCCGCCGGCATCGGCCCCGGCGGACTCGGCGAGCGGTGTAGTTCCGCGAGCCGAAGGTCCGCCGGCATCGGCCCCGGCGGACTCGGCGAGCGGTGTAGTTCCGCGAGCCGAAGGTCCGCCGGCATCGGCCCCGGCGGACTCGGCCCCGCCGGCATCGGCCCCGGCGGGCTCGGCGGGCTCGGCCGGCTCCTCGGGCTCCTCGGCCTCGGGCTGCTCGGGCCGCTCGGGTTCCTCGGCGCCGGGGGCGGTGTCGTAGTCGATGCCGAACAGCGACAACCCGACCAGCAGGATCGCCCCGCCGACCACCGCGGAGTCGGCCAGGTTGAACACCGGCCACCAGCCGATCGACAGGAAGTCCACCACGTGCCCGCTCATCCCGCCGGGGGCCCGGAAGAACCGGTCGCCGAGGTTGCCCAGCGCCCCGCCGAGGATCATGCCGAGCCCGAGCGTCCACCACGGTGAGACCAGCCGTCGGCCCATCCAGGCGATGCCGAGTACCACCGCCGAGGCGATCAGGGTCAGCACCCAGGTGTAGCCGGTGGCGATCGAGAATGCCGCGCCGGAGTTGCGCACCAGCATCCAGTTGACCGTGTCGCCGATGATCGGGACCGGCTGGCCCGGGGTCAGCAGCTTGACCGCCAGCACCTTGGTCGCCACGTCGATCGCCAGCACCAGGGCGGCCACGGCAAACAGTTGCCCGATCCGCCGGCGCGACCGGGCCGGGGCGACGGTGTCGGCCGCCGGGGTTTCGTCAGTCACCCGACCATCATCCCCCAGCCGGTTCGCGGGCATGATCGGAGGATGACCCGCATCGTTGTGATCGCCACCGGCGGCACCATCTCCACCGACACCGGAGCCGACGGCGTCCGGCGCCCGCAGCGCAGCGGCGCGGACCTGGCCGCCGGCCTGGACCCGCAGCTGACCGCCGGGCTGGCCATCGACACCGTGGAGCTGGCCGCGGCCGACAGTTCCCAGCTCACCCCGGCCGACTGGGACCGGATCCGGGCCGCGGTGCTGGCCGCCGACGACACCGGCGCCGACGGGATCGTGATCACCCACGGCACCGACAGTCTGGAGGAGACGGCGCTGTGGCTGGACCTGACCCTCGACACCGCGACGCCGGTGGTGCTCACCGGGGCGCAGTACGCCGCCGACGACCCGGAGTCCGACGGCCCGGCGAACCTGGCCGATGCGGTGGGGCTGGCCGCCGAACCGGACGTCCGCGGCCGCGGGGTGCTGGTCTGCCTGGGCGGGGAGGTGCTGGCCGCGCCGGGGCTGCACAAGGTCGGCCCGGTCGCGCCGAGCGGATTCGCCGGGGCGCTGGCCGCCGACCGGCCCCGGCTGTACGTCGGCCCGGTGTCGGCGGCCGGCGCGCCGCGGGTCGACATCGTCGCGGCCTACCCCGGCGCGGACGGCGCGGCGATGGACGGCTGCGTGGCGGCCGGGGCGCGCGGCATCGTGCTGGCGGCGATGGGTGCGGGCAACGCGGGCAGCCCGGTCGCCGAGGCGGTGCGCCGGCACTGCGCCGACGGGGTCGCGGTGGCGGTGTCCACCCGGGTGCCGTTCGCCGGGGTCGGCGCCGACTACGCACCGGGCGCGGCGCTGGTGGACGCCGGCGCGGTGATGGTGCCGCGGCTGCGGCCGCCGCAGGCCCGGGTGCTGCTGATGGCGGCGCTGGCCGCCGGGCTGCCGGTCGGGCAGACCGTCACCGACTGGGGCTGATCACCAGGCCAGGCTGTCCAGCGGGTCGGCGCGCCGCAGCCCCGGGTCCGCGGCCCCGAGGGTGCGGGCCGGCCCCGGCCCGGTGGCCCGGGTCTCGAAGCGCACCGTGACCACCCCGTGCCCGGCGCCCTGCACCCAGCCGTGACCGAAGTCCGGGTGCGCGACGTCGTCGCCGATCCGCCAGTCCCCCGCCGCCGCCGGCGCCGGGGCGGCGACGTCACCGTCGGCGAGCTCCGCCCGGTCCAGGTCCGGGAACAGCGACTCCTGCTGCACGTCGGACAGCCCGGAGAAGCCGACCCCCAGCAGCCGGACGCCGCCGATCTCGGCCGGGTCGAGCAGCAGCCGCAGCGCGGTGCCGACCAGGGTGGCCGGCTCGGCGGTGGCGTACGGCAGGGTCGCCGAGCGGGTCAGCGTCGACATGTCCGAGCGCTTCAGCTTGACCGTCACGGTGCGGGCGCCGCGGCCGTCGCGCAGCAGCCGGCGGTGCGCGTCCTCGGCGATCGAGGGCACCGCCTCGCGCAGCTGATCCAGGGTGACCAGGTCGGCGGGGAAGGTGGACTCGGAACTGATCTGCTTGGCCTCGGCGCGCTCGGCGACCGGCCGGTCGTCGATGCCGCGGGCCAGCCGGTGCAGCCCGGGCCCGACGGTGGGGCCGAGCACATCGGCCGCCTCGGCCTCATCGAGTGCGGCGAACTGGCCGACGGTCTCGATGCCGAGCCGGCGCAGCCGTTCCTCGGCGACCGGGCCGATGCCCCACAGCTTGCGCACCGGCAGACCGTCGAGCAGCACCGGCTCCTGGTCCGGCCGCAGCACCCGGACGCCGTCGGGTTTGGCCAGCCCGGAGCCGATCTTGGCGATCTGCTTGCCCGAGCCGGCGCCCACCGAGGCGATCAGCCCGGTCTCGGCGCGCACCGCGGCGCGCAGCCGGGCGCAGAACGCCTCGACCTGCCCGGCGGTGGCGCCGGCCAGCTCGGCCGGCTCGCCGAACGCCTCGTCGAAGGACAGCTGTTCGAGCACCGGGATGCGGGCCCGGACGGTGTCGAACACCCGCTGGCTGGCCACCCGGTACACCGCGCCGCGCGGCGGCAGCACCACCGCCGTCGCCCCGACCAGCCGCCGGGCCTGGTGCATCGGCATCGCCGAGCGCGCGCCGAACACCCGCGATTCGTAGCTCGCCCCGGCCACCACCCCGCGCCCACCGAGCCCGCCGACCAGCACCGGCCGGCCCGCCAGGGTGGGCCGGGTCAGCTGTTCGACGGAGGCGAAGAACGCGTCCATGTCCAGATGCAGAACCCAGCGGGTCACCGGTCTAGTCTGACCGGCATGCAGGACGTGCCGATCCGCGACACCGTCATCCGGCTGGGCCAGTTCCTCAAACTCGCCGGGCTGATCGACTCCGGGGCCGAGGCGAAGACCGAGATCGGCGACGGGATGGTGACCGTCAACGGCGAGGTCGAGCTGCGCCGCGGCCGGCAGCTGGTGGTCGGCGACGTGGTCGGCCACGCCGGGCGCTGCGCCCGGGTCATACCCGGCTGATCGCCACCCGCACCCCGTCGCCGATCTCGGTGCCGCCGGCGGGCTCGCCGAACTCGAAGGCGGTGGCCAGGATCTCCCCGGCCATCAGCTCGCGGTGGGCCGCCGCCCAGTCGGCCCGCTGCGGCGGCACCGCCATCACCACGGTGATCCGGTCGGACACCTCCAGCCCGGAGCTCTTGCGCAGTTCCTGCAGTTCGCGGATCCGGTCCTTGGCCCAGCCCTCAGCCTCCAGCTCGGGGGTGACGGTGCCGTCCAGGACCACCAGCCCGGCCCCGTCGGGCAGCGCGTGGGTCCATTCCGGGTCCGCGGCGACGAGTTTCGAGGTGTACTCGCCCTCCCGCAGGGTCGCCGGGCCCGCGGTCAGCGTGCCGTCCGCGTTGAGCACCGCCGCACCGGCCTTGACCGCCTTGATCGCGGCCTGCACGTCCTTGCCGATCCGCGGTCCGGCGGCCCGGGCGTTGACGGTCAGCTCGAACCGGCCGTGGCCGGCGATGTCGTCGGTCAGCTCGATGGCCTTGACGTTGAGTTCCTCGGCGATCAGGTCCACGAACGGGGCCAGCTGATCCGGGTCGTCGGTGGCCACCGTCAGCTTCGGCAGCGGCAGCCGGACCCGCAGCTTCTTGGCCTTGCGCAGCGCGGAGCCCACCGAGCACACGTCGCGCACCCGGTCCATCGCCGCGACCAGCTCGCGGTCCCGGGGCAGGTCGGCGTCGGGCCAATCGGTCAGGTGCACCGAGCGCCCGCCGGTCAGGCCGCGCCAGATCGTCTCGGTCAGCATCGGCAGCAGCGGCGCGGCCAGCCGGCAGGTCAACTCCAGCACGGTGTGCAGGGTGTCGATCGCGTCGGCGTCCTCCTCCCAGAACCGGTTCCGGGACCGCCGCACATACCAGTTGGTCAGCGCCTCGGTGAACTGGCGCAGCTGTTCGCACGCCCCGGAGATGTCGCACTGGTCCAGCGCGACAGTCAGGTCGTCGCGCAGCCGGGCCAGCTTGGCCAGGATGTAGCGGTCCAGCACATTCTCAGAATCGGTGCGCCACAGGCCCTTTCGGGGCGCGTACAGCGCCAGGAAGCTGTAGGCGTTGCTCAGCGGCAGCAGTACCTGGCGGACCGCCTCGCGGATGCCCTGCTCGGTGACGATCAGGTTGCCGCCGCGCAGGATCGGCGAGGCCATCAGGAACCAGCGCATGGCGTCGGAGCCGTCGCGGTCGAACACCTCGGACACGTCCGGGTAGTTGCGCAGCGACTTGCTCATCTTCTGGCCGTCGTTGCCGAGCACGATGCCGTGTGCCACACAGGTTTTGAACGCCGGGGAGTCGAACAGCGCGGTGGACAGCACGTGCAGGGTGTAGAACCAGCCGCGGGTCTGGCCGATGTACTCGACGATGAAGTCGCCCGGGAAGTGCGCCTCCTGGCCGCCGCCGCCGAGGAACCAGTCGGCGTTCTCGAACGGGTAGTGCACCTGGGCGAACGGCATCGAACCGGAGTCGAACCAGACGTCGAACACGTCCTCGATCCGGCGCATGGTCGATCGCCCGGTCGGGTCATCGGGGTTGGGCCGGGTCAGCGCGTCGATGTAAGGCCGGTGCAGATTGTCCGGGCGCACCCCGAAGTCGCGTTCCAGCTCGTCCAGGCTGCCGTACACGTCGATCCGCGGATAGGCCGGGTCGTCGGAGCGCCACACCGGAATCGGGCTGCCCCAGTACCGGTTTCGCGAGATCGACCAGTCCCGGGCGCCGGACAGCCACTTGCCGAACTGGCCGTCCTTGACGTGCTCGGGATGCCAGCTGATCTGCTGGTTGAGCTCGACCATCCGGTCCCGGAACTCGGTGACCCGGACGAACCACGACGACACCGCCCGGTAGATCAACGGGTTCCGGCAGCGCCAGCAGTGCGGGTAGGAGTGCTCGTAGGTCTCGTGCCGCAGCAGCACCGCCTCGCCGGCGGCCGCCGATCCGGTGTGGTTCTTCAGATCCCGGATGATGTTGGGGTTGGCGTCGAACACCTGCTGGCCGGCGTAGTCGGCCACGGTGGCGTCGAAGCGGCCGGTGGAGTCGACCGGGGTGGCCGGGATGATCCCGACGGCGTCGGTGCTGGCCTTGTCGTCCTCGCCGTAGGCCGGGGCCAGGTGCACGATGCCGGTGCCGTCGTCGGTGGTGACGAAGTCCGCGGGCAGGATCTGGAACGCGTTGACCGCGGTGTCCCCGGCGGTGAAGTACGGGAACGGCGGCCGGTAGCTCTGCCCCAGCAGTTGCGCGCCGGTGTACTCGGCGACGATCTGCGGGGACTCCCCCAGTTCCCGGGCGTAGGCCGCCAGCCGGGCCTTGGCCAGCACGTAGCGGTTGCCGTCCGGCGCGGCGACCACCGCGTAGGTCACCTCGGGGTGCACCGCGACGGCCTGGTTCGACGGCAGGGTCCACGGCGTGGTGGTCCAGACCAGCAGCCGGGCCCCGGCCAGCGGGCCGCCGGGCACCAGGAAGCCGACGGTCAGCGCCGGGTCCTGGCGGGACTGGTAGACGTCGTCGTCCATCCGCAGTTCGTGGTTGGACAGCGGGGTCTCGTCGTTCCAGCAGTACGGCAGCACCCGGAAGCCCTCATAGGCCAGGCCCTTGTCCCACAGCTGCTTGAACGCCCAGATCACCGACTCCATGAAGGTCAGGTCCAGGGTCTTGTAGTCGTTGTCGAAGTCGACCCAGCGGGCCTGGCGGGTGACGTAGTCCTGCCACTGCGCGGTGTACTTGAGCACCGAGTCCCGGCAGGCGTCGTTGAACGCCCCGATGCCGAGCGCCTCGATCTGGGCCTTGTCGGTGATGTTGAGCTGGCGCTGCACCTCCAGCTCGGCGGGCAGGCCGTGGGTGTCCCAGCCGAATCGGCGTTCCACCTTGAAGCCGCGCATGGTGCGGTACCGCGGGACGATGTCCTTGACGTAGCCGGTCAGCAGGTGGCCGTAGTGCGGCAGGCCGTTGGCGAACGGCGGGCCGTCGTAGAACACGTACTCCGGGGCGTCGGCGCGCCGGGCGATGCTGGCCCGGAAGGTGTCGTCGGCGGCCCAATGCTCGAGCACCTGCAGCTCCAGGGCCGGGAAGTCCGGGGTGAAGCGGGGATATGCCTGCGGGGTGTCGGCCACGACCGTCGTCTCCTGTGCCTGAGGTTCCGGCACGGGGACGACGCCGCGCGCGGTCTGCGCGAGCGCCGCGGTACCACCCCGCTTGCGCACCCGCGGGGCGCGCCGCTCAATCGTGGGCTGTGACGGGCCCACCCGTTCGGTTCTACTGGGTCGCCGGGGCGACGGTTCCTCCGAAGGCTCCCCGGTGATGGCCGGATCGACGCCGATTCGCCGAATTCTACCGCCGCCCGCTGGCTAGGGTGGCAGCCGTGTCTCTGGACTACCGGTTCACCCTCGCCAACGAGCGCACGTTTTTGGCCTGGATCCGCACCACGCTGGCGCTGATCGGCGGCGGCGTGGCGCTGATCGTGCTGCCCGACCTCGGCATCGGCGAGCTGCGGCACGGCCTGAGCGCGCTGCTGATCGCCTTCGGCGGGGTGCTGGCGGTGCTCTCGGTGCGGCGCTGGCGCCGGGTGCAGGAGGCCATGACCGCGGGCGCGGACCTGCCCAGCAGCCGGCTGCCGGTGATCCTCGGCGCGGTGCTGCTGACCACGGCGATCGTCGCGCTGGGCCTGCTGGCGCTGCGGGTGCCGGGATGACCGACCCGGGGCTGCAGCACGAGCGGACCGAGCTGGCCTGGGAGCGCACCGCGATCAGCCTGGCCGCGCTGGCCGGGGTGATGATGTTCCACGACGTGGCGGCGGTGCGGCTGACCCTGGCGATGGCGGCCGTGCTGCTGGCCCTGCTGGCGCTCGGGCTGTCCCAGGTGCGCCGCCGCCGCGGCACCCCGGCGACGGTGGCGGTCCCGGTGATCGGCTGGTCCGTCGCCGCGCTGGCCGCGCTGTCGCTGATCGCGCTGCGGTAGTGCCTCAGCCGGCGGCCGCGGCGGGCAGCGGGAAGCCGGCGCCCAGGTCGGGCACCGTCCGGTAGCCGCGGGCCCGGGCGGTCGCCGCGCCGCGCCGAATCAGCTGGGCGGTGCCCAGGAAGCCGGCCTGGTCGCCGAGCAGGAACGGGGTCAGCAGCCGGTTGTGCACGAAGCCGATCGCGATGCCGGCATCGGGAATCGCCCAGCCGTGCGACCCGCCGAGGCCGACGTGACCGTAGCCCGGCAGCACCCCGGGCACCGGGGAGGCGTGGTAGCCCAGGTGAAACGCCATCGGCAGGCCCAGCAGCGCGCGGTCCGGGCTCAGGTCCCGGCGGCCGCGCAGCCGCCGGACGGTCTCGGCCGACAGCAGCCGTTGCCCGCCGGCCGCGCCGCCGTTGGCCAGCGCGGCGTACATCCGGGCCAGGGCGCGCGCCGTGGTCACCGCGTTGGCCGACGGGATCTCGGCGTCCAGCAGCGGGGTGTCCCCGCGGATCACCCGGGTCATCGACGGGAAGTACATCGCGCCGAAGATCGCCGAGGCCGGGTGCGCGGCGACCCGGGGCGCCAGCCGGTCGAAGCCGGGCACCCCGGGGATCCGCTGCGGCCCGATGATCTGGGCGGCCCGGGTCGCGGCGCCGGCCGGCGGCCGGCCCAGGTGCAGGCCGTCGGTGCCCAGCGGCGCGGCGATCTCGGCGCGGAACAACTCCCGCATGCCCGACCCGGTGACCGCGCGGGCCAGCCCGGACAGCAGCCAGCCGTAGGTCAGCGCGTGATACGACGGCTTGCCGCGCAGCTCGGTGTGCGGCGCGGCGGCCATCCGCTCCTCCATCCGGACATGGTCGAGGATCTCCGCGCCGGCGCCGACGCTCAGGTTGGACAGCCCGGCCCGGTGGCTCATCATCTCCCGGACGGTGATGTCGGCCTTGCCGTTCTGGCCGAAGTCCCGCCAGTATTCAGCGACCGGTGCGTCGTAGTCGATCAGGCCGCGGTCGGCCAGCCGGTGAATGACGGTCGAGGCCACGCCCTTGGTCGCGGAGAACACCATCGCCCCGGTGTCGGCGTCCCAGCGCTGCCGGCCGGCCCGGTCCGACCAGCCGGTCCAGACATCGACGACCGGCTCGCCGTCCAGGTACACCGACAGCGCGCCGCCGCCGAACCGCCGGTGCGGGAACATCGCCGCGAAGCTGCGCACCGCCCAGCCGAAGGCCGGGTCGGCCGCGCCGCGCACGCCGCGGGGCAGCCCGGTTCCGTGTTCGGCTGTGTGACCCATGACACAACGGTAATCGGCGCCGTGGCACAATAACTACAGTTATGCGCGACCGTTACCCAAGTGGGATCCGATGGCCGTCGTCGGTGCGATCTTGAGAGGACCCGGAATCATCCAAACGTCACTGACGGCGGTGCTGCGGGAGCGCGCCAGCCTGCAACCGCACGACCCCGCCTTCACCTTCATCGACTACGACAGCCAGTGGGACGGCGTCGCCGAGGAGCTGACCTGGGCGCAGCTGTACCGCCGGGTGGCCGACCTGGCCGCGGTGCTGCGCGAGCGCACCGCCCCCGGCGATCGCGCCGCGGTGCTGGCCCCGCAGAACCTGCACTATGTGATCGGCTATCTCGCGGCGCTGGAGGCCGGCCTGATCGCGGTACCGCTGTCGACGCCGGCCCCCGGATTCTCCGACGAGCGGGTACTGGCGGTGCTGGCCGACGCCGCACCGACGGTGCTGCTGACCGATTCGGCCGCCGCGGCGGCCGTCGCCGCGCACGCCGGCGCGGCGCCGGACGCCACCATCATCGAGGTCGACCGGCTGCCGGCACCCGCCCCGCGCGCCGCGGCGGGCCGACGGCCGACGCCGGAGGTGGCCTATCTGCAGTACACCTCGGGGTCGACGCGAACCCCGGCCGGCGTGATGGTCTCGCACGCCAACCTGGTCGCCAACTACCGGCAGATGATCCGGTACTTCTTCCCGCACCACGGCGGGGTCGCGCCGGCCGACACCACCGTGGTGTCCTGGCTGCCCTTCTACCACGACATGGGCCTGCTGCTGGGCGTCTGCGCACCGATCCTGGGCGGCTGGCACACCGTGTTCACCTCGCCGCTGGCATTCCTGGCCCGCCCGGCCCGGTGGCTGCAGCTGCTCGCCGCTTACCCCAGCGCCCTGACCGCGGCACCCAACTTCGCCTTCGACCTGGCCGCCGCCCGGGTCAGCGACGACGATCTGCCCGGCGCCGACCTGAGTTCGGTGCTCGCGGTGATGAACGGCGCCGAACGGGTGCTGCCCGGCTCGATGGATCGCTTCACCCGCCGGTTCGCCCCGCTGGGGCTGTCCGCCGGGGTGATCCGGCCGTCCTACGGCCTGGCCGAGGCGACGCTGTACGTCGCCACGGCCGCCCCGGCCGCCGCGCCGACCGTCGTGAGCTTCGATCCGGACCTGCTCGCGCAGGGGCAGGCCCGCCGCAGTGACGACGGAACCGCACTGGTCGGTTACGGCACGCCGGACTCCCCCGCGGTGCGCATCGTCGATCCGCAGACCCGCCGCGAGTGCGCCGACGGGACGATCGGTGAGATCTGGGTGCGCGGCGACAATGTCTGCCAGGGGTACTGGAACAAACCGGAGGAGACCGCGCGCACCTTCGGCGGCATCATCGTCGACCCGGCGCCGGACACCCCGCACGACAATTGGCTGTGCACCGGGGATCTGGGGTTCCTCTCGGCGGGCGAGCTGTTCATTGTGGGGCGGATCAAGGATCTGCTGATCGTGCGCGGGCGCAACCACTATCCCGACGACATCGAGGCCACCGTCACCGCGATCTCCGGCTGCCGGTCGGCGGCGATCGTCGTCCAGGGCCCCGACGCCGAGGAACTCGTCGCGATCGTGGAGACCAAGAACCTCGGCCAGACCGAGGCGGAGATCGGTGAGCGGCTGGCGCAGATCGAGAATTCCGTGCACTCGGCGATCTCGGAGTCGCACGGCATCGTCGCCCGCGAGCTGGTGCTGGTCTCACGCGGGGCGATCCCGTTGACCACCAGCGGCAAGATCCGCCGGCAGGCCTGCGTCGAGCGCTACGCCAGCGGGACCTTCGAGCGGGTGCGGTAGCGGGTCCGGCCCCCGGCCGGCCACCAGTTGGCGTCACCGATCAGCACGCACAGCGCGGGGACGGTGACGGTGCGCACCACGAAGGTGTCCAGCAGCAGACCGACGCCGATGACGAAGCCCATCTGCACGACGGTGCTGATGCTGGACACCGTCAGCGACAGCATGGAGGCCGCGAAGATCAGGCCGGCCGAGGTGATCACGCCGCCGGTGGCCGCGACGGTGCGGATGGTGCCGGTGCGCACCCCGCGCCCGGACTCCTGCCGGATCCGGGAGATCAGCAGCAGGTTGTAGTCCGCGCCGACGGCCACCAGCACCAAAAAGGCCATCCCGGGCACGCTCCAGTGCAGCTCCTGTCCCAGCCCGAATTGGAACAGCGCCACCCCGATGCCCAGCGCCGATGCGTACGACAGCACCACCGAGGCCACCAGGTACAGCGGTGCCACCACGGCACGCAGCAGCAGCGCCAGAATCAGAAACACCACCACCAGCGTCAAAATCACGATGAACCGCAGGTCGCTGGTGTAGTAGTCGCGGATGTCGTGGTTGACCGCGGAGAACCCGACCATGGAGATCTGTGCGCCGGCCAGCGCGGTGTTGGGCAGTGTGCTGCGGGCGGCGGCCACGATCTGATCCACCTGATCCATCGCCGCGGTGCCGAACGGGTTCAGCGCGGTCTGCACCAGGTAGCGCACGGTGCGCCCGTCGGCGGACACGAACAGCTTGGCGACCTTCTCGAACTCCTTCTGGGTCAGCACCTCCGGCGGGATGTAGAAGCCGGCCGTCGACGGGGTCGCGGCGTCGCGTTTCATCGCCAGCAGAAACTCCGAGGCCTGATCCAGTCCGCCGCCGACCTTGCGGGTCTGGTCGACCAGCAGCTGCACCCCGTCGGCGAGCTTGCGGCTGGACTCGGCCAGCGTCCCGGCGCCGTTGAGCGCCTCGATGAGCGTGTGCTGCCGCCCGGCCGCGCCGCCCAGGCCCAGGGTGCGCGCCGACGCGGTCACGGTGGCCAGGCTTCGCCCCAGCGTGCGGACCGAATCACCCAGGGTGGTCGAGGATTTCGTGTTTTTGAGCTGGCGCACCAATTCGCCAAGCGCCTGCATCGACGGATTGTCACCGGAGTCGGCGAGCGCGGCCAGATCGGCCCGCCCGGCCGCGCAGCCGGGATCGGCGTCACACGCCGGAGCGGTGTTGAGCACCGCGACCATCGGCGCGGCCCAGGTGTGCAATCGGCTCATCCGCTCGACGCTGTCGTCGAGGGCCCCGCCCATGGTCTGGATGTTGTCGACCAGCGTTGCGGTGCGGTCGATCTCGGCCAGCGTGGGACCGCCGCCGACCTTGCGCTGCAGCTCGGTCAGTGCGCTCACCAGAACGCGGATGGTGCCCAGCGATCCGCTGACCTGGTCGCGGACCTCACCGAGCACGTCGGCGAGTTGGTCGGCGCCGTCGGTGAGTTTGCTGAGGTTGGCGTCGTTCCGGGTGATCTGCGACGACGCGTCACGCAGCTTCCCGCCGACCTCACCGGCCTGATAGGTGGCCCGGCCCTGCTCCAGGGTCTCGCCGGTGGGCCGGGTCAGGCCCCGCACCGCCTCGATGCCGGGCAGCTGGGCGATCCGCGCCGCGAGCTGCTCGAGGTCGCCGAGCGCCCGCGGGGTGCGCAGATCCTGGTCCGGGGTGTGGATCACGACGAACTGCTGCAGGGTGGTGCTGATCGGGAAGTGCGCGGTCATCGCGTCGTAGCCGCGATTGCTCAGGGCGTCCGCGGGCAGCGTGATCCGGTCATCGAAGTTGAATCGGGCGAACCCGGTGCAGGCCGCCAGCCCGATCAGCAGCACCAGGCTGGCGGCCAGGTAGCGGCCGGGCCGGCGAACCACGGCCACCCCGGTGCGCCGCCACAGCCGGCCGGTGAGGTCGCGCCGCGGCGCGATCCACCCGCGGCGTCCGGCGATCGCGATCTGCGCCGGCAGCAGCGTCATCGAGGCGAGGAAGCCGGTGGCGATGGTGATGGTGAGTGCGGGACCGACGGTGGCGAACACCCCGAGGGTGGCCAGGCCCAGGCCGACGAAGGTGAGCGCGACGGTGCCGGCCGAGCCGGCGATCACCTCGCCGATGGTCTGCAGCGCGGCGATCAGCGCGTCGTCGGATTTCCGGCCGGCGCGCAGCAATTCCTGATAGCGGCTGAACAGGAAGACCGCGTAGTCGACCCCGGCGCCCATCATCATTCCGGTCATCAGCATCAGGGTCTGCGGCCCGAGCCCCAGCCCGAGCAGGCCCAGCCCGGCCACCACCTGCTGGGCGATGACCAGGGAAACCCCGATGGTCAGCAGCGGCATCAGCATGGCCACGGCATTGCGGTACACCAGGATGAGGATGGTCAGCACCAGCACGACAGTGGCGATCTCGATGACGTGCTGATCGTCGGCGCCGATCGCGTTGACGTCCTCCAGGGTTGCCGCCGGCCCGACCACATCGGCGGTCAGCGCGGTGTCCGCGGTGCTCTCCCGCACGATGGCCATCGCGCCGCGAAACGCCGCCTGCCCCGCCGGGGTGCCCATCGTTCCGGTCAGGCTGACCGGCAGCGTCCAGGCCTGGTTGTCCTTGCTGGTCATCACCTCGCGCAGTTCGGGCGTGGTGATGAAGTCCTGAACGGACTCGACGTCGGCGGTGTCGGCGCGCAGCCGGGTCACCAGGTCACGGTAGACGGCCTCGTCATCGTCGGTGAACCGTTCGCGGTCGTGGTGCAGCACCACCACGGCCAGGTTGCCCGAACCCGCCTCGCCGAACGCCGCCTGCATCGCGGTGCCGGCCGCCAGCACCGGGGCGTCCGCGGGGAGCATCGGCGGCGGATTGCGCTGGGCGACCACGGCCAGCGGCGGGATGGTCAGCACCAGCACCGCCGCGGTGCCGAGCCAGGCCAGAATCACCAGCACCGGGCGGGCGACCACCAGCCGACCCAGGGCGGGCAGCAGACGTCCGGGGTGCCGGGAGGTCAAACGAACTCGCCGGTCAGCTCGAACTCGGCCAGCGCGGCGGCGGCGGCGGCGGCCAGCCCGGCTCGGGTGTTGTCGCCACCCGGTGCGTAGCCGACGACGCCGATGGTCACGGTGGCACCGGTCCGGCCGGCCACCACGACGAGCTGCCCGCCGCCGCCGATGATGTCGCCGGCGCGCACGTTCTGGTCGACCGGACGCAAAAACAGCCGGTCAGCGGGCGTGCCGTCCGGGCAGCAGACCGCCGGGTCCAGCTCACCGAGGTTGGAGCACGATATCGGCCGGCTGCCGAACAGCGCGGCGCCGAGGCGCCGGGCGGTGCGCCGCGGGATGAAGGGGGTCAGTGGCAGCAGCGCGAACAACCCGTCCGGCTCGGCCCGCGCGGACGCCACCGCGGCCCGGATGGCGGTGCGCGCCGCGGTCAGATCGGCGGCGACACCGCCGGGATCGACCTCGACGGTGGCCATCCGCAGCGCGTTGGCCCGGGTGTCGGTGTCGGTGCGCTCGCTCAGCGCGATCAGCAGCTCGGCCGGCCGGCCCTCGCCGCAGCGGCCCATCCGGCGGCCGAGTTCGGTGGCCAGCCCGGCGAGCAGGCTGTACCCGTTGCCGCCGCGCCGGGCGGCGGCGGCGTCCCAGCTGCCGGCGTCGACGAACACGTTGATGGCGGGGACCAGCACGGTTTGGTCGCGCTCGGCCGACGGCGGCGGGGCCCCGGCGCGGCCGTCCGGCGCGCCGCCGCGGGCGCGCCACCCGGCGCGGACGGCGGCCAGCGCGTCGGGCAGGTCGCGGCAGGTCTGGGCGGCGTCGGCCAGCACGGCGCGCGCGGCGGACCGGGACCGCGGCGCGGGCCAGCGCAGCGGCTCGGCCGCGCCGCCGGCCGCGCGGGCGGCCTCGGCCAGCACCGCGACGCCGTCGAGCAGGCAGTGCGATGCCACCACGGTGACCGCCGTCGCGCCGTCGCTCAGCGCCACCGCCGCCATGTGCCAGCCCGGGCCGTGCTCCGGGTCGATCGGGAGCTGGGAGCATTCATCGAACCAGTCGCCGAGTTCGGCTCGCGGCCTTGGGTTTTCGCCGATCTGCAGCGGCGCGGGTTCGGCGGCGGCGACCCAGCGGTGCCGGCCGAACGGCAGCGGCGAGCGTTCGATGCGCCGGCCGGCCAGCCCGCGGCCGAACGCGCGGTGAAAGCGCGCCAGGCCCTGCCGATCGACCGGGCCGCTGTAGAGCCAGCCCAGCTGAACGAGCTGGCGCCGGCCGGTGGCCCGCATGGACAGGTGGGCCGCCTGGTCGAGGTAGCCGAGGTGTGCCGTCATCAGATGCTGACCCCGGTCAGCCCGAATTCCGCGAGCGTGGCGGTCACCACATCGTCGAGCCAGCCGCCGGTGTTGGCCGCGCCGGGCTGGTAGCCGACCACCGCGATCGACATCCGGGCGCCGACCTGGGCGCCGACCACGGTCAGCACGCCGCTGCGTTGGTCCAGCACGGCCCGGGTGATGTGGCGGTCGATGCCGCGCACCGCGAGATAGTCGGCGTCGGTGCCGTCGAGCCGGGCGATCGCGGCCGGCAGGGCGCCGAGGTTGGAGCAGGAGGCGGGCTGGTCGGCGAATCCGAAGGCCGACTCGGCCAGCCGCCCGACCGCGCGTTTGGGCACGTAGGGAATCAGCGGCAGCAGGTCCAGCACCGGGGCGGGGCTGTGCTCGAGGCGGTCCAGCGCGGCCCGGATGTCGGCGCGGGCCGCCGTCAGGTCGGCGGTCACCCGGTGCGGGTCGAGCCGGACGTCGCCGAGCTTGACCGCATTGGCCCGGGTGTCCGCCGGGCCGTGCCGGTCGTTGATCGGGACGATCAGCGCGACGGTGCCGTCCGGTCCGGCCCGCCGGCCCATCCGGTGGCCGAGCCGCGCGGTGAAACCCGCCAGCAGGGAGTGCGAGTTTCCGCCCAGTGCCTCGGCGGTGGCGCGCCAGTGCTCGGCGTCGATGAACCAGGTGACCGAGGGCACCGTGACATGGTTGCCGTCATCGCCGCCGCGGCGCGGGGTGCTCGGTTTGGGCGAACCCGCGCGGCCTCGGCGCTCTCGCACGGCGCTGCGGGCGCCGCGCCGCAGCGCGCGGCCCGCCGCGGGCAGATCCCGCAGCAGCTGGCGGGTATCGGCGGCCACGGCGGCGCGCCGGCTTCGGCCGCCGGCCGGCCGGTGGCCGAGTTCCCGGGGCGTCCCGTTGACGGCGTTGAGGATCTCCAGCACTCCCCCGCCGCCGTCGGTCAGGCAGTGCGAACCGACCAGGCTGACCGCGGTCCCGCCGTCGGCCAGCGGTTGCACGCCCAGGTGCCAGCCCGGTCCCCACTGCGGATCCACCGGCAGCCGTGCGCGCCGGTCCAGCCAGTCGCCGAGCTCGGCGCGCGGGATCGGGTCGGTGCCGATGTCGAGGCCACCGGGGGTTCCGGTCACCCAGCGGTGCCGGCCGAACGGCAGCGGCGAGGGCGCGATCCGGCGGCCGGCCAGCCCGCGGCCGAAGTTGCGGTGGAATCGGCGTACCCCGTCGAGGTCCACCGGCCGGTCATAGATCCAGATGCACTGCATGACGGCGGCCTGACCGGTCGCCCGCAGGCCCAGGAACATCGCCTGGTCCAGATAGTCCAGCACATCGAGGGGTGTCGGTGCTGCCATCGGTCAGCCGCCGACCGGGACTTCGGCGCGTGCCGGGCGGCGGCGCACCGGGGACCGCTCGGCCGCGACGCCGGCGACCTCGCGGTACCTGCGGGTCAGCACCTCCAGGTAGCGGGTCACCGATGCGCGGGCGATCGGGTTGTCCGGGAATGCGGCCGTCACGGTGGTGCGCCGCGCGGTGCGGTTCACCCAGATACCGACCTGGTAGGCAGATCGGTTGTCGAAGAACAGCTTTCCGTTCATGCCCTCCCACGCGTCGATGATCTCCGGTGACAGCGGCGGCAGCCCGGCGTCCAGGAAGGACACCATCGTCACGCCCGGGGACGGCGCGGTGATGCCCAGCGGCGCAGCAAGTTCCAGCACGCGTTCGACCGGAACATCGGCGAGCGGGAGGTTGGTGTCGAAGGACTGCTGCGCCGATCGGGCGGTGTCGGCGAAGGAGTCCGGGCTCACCGCCACGGTGACCGGTACCAGTCCGGTGAACCAGCCGGTGGTCAGGTACTCCTCGGCGGTGCGCCGGGTCGTCGTCGGGGTGATGGCGAAATAGGTTTGCCGCCCGGTGATTTCATTGTCGGTCAGGGCCGCGCAGGCCAGCACCCCGGCGAAGAACCGGCTGCCGGCCCGGCCGCAGGCCGCCTCGAAGCGGTGTCCCTGTTCGGCGTCGAGCAGTTCGACGGTGATCAGATCGCCGTCCCAGGCCTGCCCGGGATCGCCCAGCGGCAACGGAAAGTGCGGCAGCACGTCGTCGTTTCCCTGGGCGAAGCGAATCCACTCGGCCACCTCCGGGGACTGCAGGCTCAGCGATTCGGTGTAGCCGCGCTGCCGGATGCAGTAGTCGTGGTAGCTGCCGGCCGGGGCCAGTGGAATCGGTGCGCGGCCGCCGGTCAGTGCGGTGTACATCAGGTGGATCTCGGTGAGCACCAGGCCCATGAACATCGCATCGGTGTGCAGGTGATCGATGGCCAGGTAGAAGGTGAAGTGATCGCGGCGCTGAATCACCCCGAAGCTGAAGCAGTCCCACTGCAGCGGGCCCGGGGTGGCCAGCACGTGCTCGCGCCACTGCGCCGCGGTCCGCTCACCGTGGGCCACCGGCGCCAGGGTGATGTCGCGGGGGCTGCGTGCCGTTCGGCGCACCACCGCATCGTCGTCGCCGAACTCGAACCAGCTGTGGTAGGTGTCGTGCCGGCGCAGGTAGGCGTTGATCACATGCGACATGGCGCGCACATCGCAGTGCCCGGGCAGGTCCCAGGCCGGCGTGTTCAGCCGGGCCATCTCGGTGCCGCGCGCGGTATGCGACCGGAACGCCCGCAGATGCTGCTCCTGCTGGTAGCTGACCGGGATCGGGCTCACCGGCGCCGCGGCCAGCCTGGCTCGGCTGGCCGGCGACGGGTGCCAGGAGATCAATTCTCCCGGTTCACCGGTCCAGTCGCCGATCGCCGTTATCGCGACCATGCGGCCCCCGATCCGGCGGCGTCGTCCGCGGCGGCGATCGCGCCGACCAGATGATCGGCCAGTTCCCGCACGGTGGTGATGGCGGTCCCGGCCACCCGCACCCCGGTCTGCTTCTCGATGCGGGTGCGGATCTCCAGGCTGCCCAGCGAATCCAGACCGCATTCGCTCAGCGGCCGATCGGGTTCGACGCTGCGCCGCAGAATCAGCGCGATCTGTTCGGTGATCAGTCGGCGCAGCCGGGCCGGCCAGTCCTGGGGCGGCAACTCACGCAGCTCGGCGCGCAGCGCACTGGTGCCCGGTTTGGCCGCACCGAGGGCGGCGAACGCCTCGGCGAACTTGCTGGTCCGGGCGAACGCCGCGATCCAGGAGGTGCCGGCGATCGGCGCGTAGCCGGTGTAGGCGCGGTTGCTGCGCAGCACCGCCTCGAAGGCGTGCGCACCGTCCTCGGGGGCAATCGCCATGGCCGCGGCGTCGCGGGCCAGTTGCTGGCCCCGGCCGATCTGCGCCCAGGCGCCCCAGGCGATCGCGGTGGCCGGCAGCCCACGGGTGCGCCGCCAGCGGGTGAAGGAGTCCAGCCAGCTGTTGGCGGCGGCGTAGCCGCCCTGCCCGGGGGAACCGACCATGGCGGCCGCCGAGGAGAACACGCAGAACCAGTCCAGCGGCGCGTCCGCGGTGGCGTGCTGCAGCCGCCAGGCGCCGTACACCTTAGCGCCCCAATCTCGTTCCAGCAGTTCATCGGTGATGTTGCCAATGGTGGCGTCCTCGATGACGGCGGCCGCGTGCAGCACACCGCGCACCGGCAGCCCGGTGGCCGTGGCCGCCTCGACCAACCGCTCGGCGGTACCGGCGGCGGCGATGTCACCGCGGACCACCACGACCTGCACACCCGTCGCGCGGATCTCCGCCAACACCGCCTCGGCCTCCGGGGTCGGCGCGGAGCGGCCGTTGAGCACGATCCGCCCGCAGCCGGCGGCGGCCAGCCGGGCAGCCAGGTACAGGCCAAGGCCACCGAGACCGCCGGTGATCAGGTAGGACCCGTCGGGCCGGTAGACCGGAACGTGCTCGGGCGGCAGCACCACCTCGCTGGCGCCGGTTCGGGGCACGGTGAGCACGAGCTTTCCGGTGTGCCCGGCGGCCGCCATGGTCCGCAGCGCGCTCGCGGCGTCGGCCAGCGGGTATTCGGTGGTGGCCGGCGCCGGCAGCACACCGTCGGCGATGTTGCGGTACACGGTGCTCAGCACGCCGGCGACGGTGCCGGGGTCGGTCAGCGTCAGGAGCGCCAGGTCCACGGCGTAGAACGACAGGTTGCGCCGGAACGGCAGCAGACCCAGCCGGGTGTCGCCGTAGATGTCGCGCTTGCCGATCTCCAGGAACTTTCCGCCGAAGGACAGCAGTTCCAGGCCGGCTCGCTGCGCCGCGCCGGGCAGCGAGTTGAGCACAATGTCCACGCCGTAGCCCGCGGTGTCGGTCCGGATCTGCTCGGCGAAGGCGGTGCTGCGGGAATCGTAGACATGCTCAATGCCCTGTTCCCGCAGCACATCCCGGCGGGCCGGACTGCCGGCGGTGGCGAAGATCTCGGCGCCGGCGGCGCGGGCGATGGCAACGGCGGCCTGACCGACGCCGCCGGTCGCGGAGTGGATCAGTACCTTGTCGCCGCGGCGGATCCGGGCCAGCTCGTGCAGGCAGTACCAGGCGGTGGCATGCGCGCTGGGCACCGCGGCCGCCGCCGCGTCGGTGATCGAATCATCCAGGGGCACCGCCAGGTTCGCGTCGGCGGTCAGGTAATTCGCCCACGCGCCCGCGCCGGTGATCCCGGCCACCCGGTCGCCGACGCGATGATTGGTCACCCCGGCGCCCAGGGCGGTCACCACGCCGGAGAAGTCGGCGCCCAGCCGCGGCAGCTGTCCCTCGAAGCTTGGGTACCGGCCGTGGGCGACCAGGACGTCGGCGAAGTTCAGGGTGGACGCGGCGACGGCGACCTCGATCTGGCCGGGACCCGGCGGGCGCCGGTCGAAGGCCACCAACTCCACCGATTCCAGATCGCCCGGAGTACGGACCTCCACCCGCAGTCCGTCGTCGCGGTGATCGGCGCGCACCGTGCGACGGTCCTCGGGCCGCAGCGGGGTGGGCCGCAGCCGCGCCACGTACCAGTGGCCGTCGCGCCAGGCGCTCTCGTCCTCGGTGCCGCCGGAGAGCAGCTGATCGGCGACCTTGGCCGAATCGGTGCCGGTGTCGAGGTCGATCTGCGCGACCGCGGTGTCCGGTTGCTCCATGGCGAAGGCGCGGACCATACCGCGCAGGCCGCCCTGGGACAGGTCAACCGGTTCGCCGGGCAGTACCTGTTGGGCGCCCTCGGTGACCAGCACGACCCGGTGCTCGCCCGGGGTGTCGGCGACCGCGGCCAGGATCGAGACCAACCGGCGCACCGGCTCCAGCCCGGCCACCGGCGCGTCCGGGTCCGTGCTGGCCGCGGTGAGCACGGCAATCCCGGCGAACCGCTCGCCGGCCACCGCCTCGGCTCCCGACAGCAACTGGGTGCTCGCACCGCGGTGGCCGAGCTCGGCGGCCAACGTCGCGGCCCGTCCGGCGGCCGCCGGGGTGGCGGCGATCAGCAGCCATCGGCCCGGGGGCGCCGCCGCCGGCTCCGGGGCGGGCGCGGCGGTCCAGTCGATGCTCAGCAGTCGGTCGTCGAGCGTCCGGTCCCGCCGGGAACCCGCCGACACCCCGGTGCCCATCCGCAGGCCCTCGACGGTCGCCAGCGTCGCACCGTGCTCGTCGAGGATCTCGATGTCGGCGTCGATCTCGGTGAGCTCGAGGCGGTTGATCCGGGCCAGGCAGTAGCGGGCCGCCCGGGTGTCGGTGAACACCCGCAGCCGGGCCGCGGCCAGCGGCAGTGCCAGCATGCCGGTCAGGTCGGCCTGCAGATCCGGATGCGCGCCGACGGTCTGGAAGCAGGCGTCCAGCAGGGCGGGATGGATCAGGTAGCCGCGCTGGGCCGAGCGCAGCGGCCCGGGCACGCTGACCTCGGCGAACACCGTGGGGCCCGCGCCGGTGTGCGCGACGGCCAGGCCGGCGAAGGCCGGTCCGTAGTCGATGCCGCGCTCGGCGAACCAGCCCCGCAGCGCGTCCCCGTCGATGGCCTTCGGATGCGCGCGGCGCAGCCCGGCGATGTCCTGGGCGGGCGGCCGGTCCCCGGTTGCCGGCGCCAGCCGGGCGGCCGACCGGCGGATCCGGGTGCCGTCCTCGGTGGTCTCGATTTCGAAGGCGCTGGCGCCGTCGACGGTCGCGGTGGCGGTGCTCGAGACGGTGGTGTCCGGATCCAGCAGCAGCAGCTGCTCGAAGGCGATGTCGGTGACGACGGCGCCGGGACCGTGCACGGCCGCTGCGGCGTTCAGCGCCATCTCGCAGTACGCCGCGGCGGGCAGCGCGGCCGCGGTGTGCACCTGGTGATCGGCCAGCCACGGCTGGGCATCGGTGCCCAGATCGCCTTGCCAGACGTGCCGTTCGGGTTCTTCGGCCAGCCGCACGTGGGCGCCGAGCAGCGGGTGCGCCGCGACGGACGGTCCGGCCGCACCGGCCTTGTCGCGCTCAACCATCAGGTGCTGATGGGTCCAGGCCGGCAGCGGTGCGTCCAGCACCGGCCCGTCCGCCGCGAGCGCGGCGAAGTCGACGGCACCGCCGGCGGCGTACAGATCGCCGACCATCGGAAGCAGCCCGTCGACGGCCTCCCGGTCCCGGCGGATGGCCGCGACCGTGGCGACCGGCACCTCCAGGGCATCCGCGGTCTGGTCGACGGCATGGGTCAGCAGCGGGTGCGGCGACAGTTCGGCGAACACCCGGTGGCCGTCTTCCAGCGCGGCCTGCACGGCGGCCGAGAAGCGGACGGTGTGACGCAGATTGTCGGCCCAGTAATAGGCGTCCAGGTCGGCCGGGTCGCGCGGGTCGTACAGGGTCGATGAGTAGTAGTCGCAGTGCGGTTCGCCGGGGCTGAGCTCGGCCAGTGCCTCGATCAGGTCATCGAGGATCGGCTCGACCTCCGGAGAGTGCGAGGCGACCTCGACGGCGACCTCGGCCGCGGCGATGTCGCGGGCGGCCCAGTCGGTGAGCAGCTCGCGCACCGAGTCCCGGTTGCCACCGACGACGGTGGAGCCCGGGGAGGCCACCACCGCCAGGGTTACGTCGGCGATGCCGCGCGCGGCGAGTTCGGAGAGCACCTGGGCCGCGGGAAGTTCCACCGATGCCATCGCGCCGGATCCGGCGATCGAGGCCATCAGCGCCGACCGCCGGCAGATCACCCGGACGCCGTCGTGCAGCGACAGCCCGCCGGACACCACGGCGGCGGCCACCTCGCCCATCGAGTGCCCGATCACGGCGGCCGGGCGCACGCCCCGGCTGCGCAGTGCCGCGGCCAGACCGATCTGCACGGCGAACACCGCGGGCTGGACCCGGTCCATCGCGCTGACCTGGCCGGCGCCGGTCAGCATCTCGGTGACTGAGAAGCCCGCCTCGGCCGCGATCAGCGGCTCCAATTCGACTATCGCACGGGCGAATTCGGGCTCGGTACGCAGCAGGGCGGTGCCCATGCCGGGCCATTGGGAACCGTGGCCGGAGAACACCCAGACCGGGCCGCGGTCGTCGGTGCCGACCGCGGCGGGGTGCGGCAGCTCGGCCACCGAGCGCAACGAACCGACCAGCTCGGCGCGGGTCCGGGCGGTCACCGCGACGCGCACCCGGCGGTGCCCGCGCCGACAAGCCAGGGTGTGTGCCAGCTCCGGCAGGGTGGCACCGGTGTCGCCGAACGGGCCGGCCACCCAGTGCGCCAGCCGGTCCGCGCTGCGCTGC
This sequence comes from Mycolicibacterium fallax, assembly GCF_010726955.1. NCBI lineage: Bacteria > Bacillati > Actinomycetota > Actinomycetes > Mycobacteriales > Mycobacteriaceae > Mycobacterium > Mycolicibacterium fallax. The sequence continues at coordinate 693,636 of NZ_AP022603.1, read as the reverse complement.
AGCGCCTCTGGCGAACTCGCCGACACGGCGAACAGTGCCGGCCCGGTGTCGGTGCGCGGCTCCGGCGCCGGGCTTGGCTGGGGGGCCTGCTCGATGACCGCGTGCACGTTGGTACCGGACAGCCCGTAGGCGGACACCGCGGCCCGGCGGGGCTCGGTGTCGGCGACCGGCCAATCGGTGGTCCGCTGCGGGACGAACAGGCCGGTCTGCACCGCTTGGAGTTCCTTCGGCAGACCGGTGAAGTGCAGGTTGGCCGGCACCACGCCGTGCCCGACCGACAGCACGGCCTTGATCAGGCCGACCGTGCCGGCCGCCGACTGACTGTGTCCGACATTGGTTTTCACCGATCCGAGGGCGCAGGGCCCGGCGGTGCCGTAGACGCCGGCCAGGCTCTCGAACTCGATCGGATCGCCCACCGGGGTGCCGGTGCCGTGCGCTTCGATCATCCCGACGCCGCGTGGGTCGACCCCGGCGGCGTCCAGCGCGGCACGGTAAACCTGCTGCTGCGCGGGCACCGACGGGGTCGCGATGTTCACCGTGCGGCCGTCCTGGTTGGCGGCGCTGCCGCGGATCACCGCGAGGATTCGGTCGCCGTCGCGCTGGGCATCGGCCAACCGCTTGAGCATCACCATGGCCGATCCCTCGGCGGAGACGAAACCGTCGGCCTCGGCGTCGAATGCCCGGCATCGCCCGGTCGCCGACAGCATGCCCTGGGCCGAACCGGACACCATCTTGCGGGGTTCGAGCATCAGTGACACCCCGCCGGCCAGCGCGGTGTCGCTTTCCCCATCGTGCAGGCTGCGGCAGGCCAGGTGCACCGTCAGCAGGCCCGACGAGCAGGCCGAATCGACCGTGTAGGCGGGCCCGCTCGCGCCAAGTGCGTAGGCGATCCGGCCCGAGGCCATGCTGTAGTTGGTGCCGGTGAAACCGTAGGGGCCTTCGATGACGTTCGCGTCGGCGGCCAGCAGCTGGTAGTCGCCGTGGGTCATGCCGACGAACACCCCGGCCCGGGTGCCGGTCAGCGTCTTGGGATCAATGCCGGCGTGTTCGATTGCCTCCCAGGCGGTTTCGAGCAGCAGCCGGTGTTGCGGGTCGATTGCGGTGGCCTCGGCCCCGCCCACGCCGAAGAACTCGGCGTCGAATCCGGCGATGTCGTCGAGGAAGCCGCCCCATTTGGACACCGACCGGCCCGGCACGCCGGGCTGCGGGTCGTAGTAGTCCTCGGCGTCCCAGCGGTCGACGGGAACCGTGCTGACCTGGTCCTTGGCTTCCAGCAGGGTGGTCCACAGCCCGTCCGGGGAGTCGATGCCGCCGGGAAGTCTGCAGGCCATACCGATCACCGCGACCGGCGTGTACGAAGACCCGGGCATGCTCAAGAGAACTCCTTGCTCGGCAAGATGACGCAGACCGCATTTGCGGCGCTACAAATGCGCCCCGGGTCGGCAGTCGGCCCGAGGCGGGACGGGATACGAACGTGTCGCTGCGATGTGAGGTGGCAGACATCGAGCGAAAAATGTGATTGCGGTCAACCCATAAGAGCGCCTATGGAGGCTGTCAAGGCGTCCCCGGGCCGGCCGATCCGGCCACCACCGATTCTGGCAGCGACTTCCTTTTTGCAGCTGAACGCTTTTCATACCGCCGGCCCAATTGGCACACGCCGCGAGGCGTTCGCCGAGAGGCATTGCGCGAGCGGCTATTTCAGCCGAAGAAATGGCGGATTAGTCGACATTGCAGCATCTGTCAGCCGCGTCGCGCCGCTATCGGACACCGTGTAGGAATAGCCAGGAATCCTACATGACGTCCGATAGGCAACCCGACGCGATGTAGGATCTACTGGCGGACAACGCAATTCGATCCGAAAATCAAAAAGTGGCTTCACGTACCACTTTTTTCCGGTGCCGTCTTCGGCGTGTCCGGCGGCAGCCGGGCTACGGTTCGACGGCCGACAGGATCTGCTCGGCGCCCAGCGCCGGGGTGAGCGCACCGTCGCGGACCCGCTGCTCCACCTCGGCGCGGATCGCCCGGACCCGCGGCGCGGTCAGCACCCGCGCCAGCACCTCATCGCGGACCATCTCCCACATCCAGTCCACCTGCTGGGCGCGCCGGCGGGTCTCGAACTCGCCGGCCTCGGTCAGCACCCGGCGGTGGTCGCTGACCGCGTTCCACAGTTCGGCAAGACCGCTGCCCTCCAGCGCGCTCATGGTCAGAACCGGCGGGCGCCACAGCGTTTCCCGGGGGTAGATCAGCCGGATCGCACCGGCGAGCTCACGGGCCGCCGAGCGGGCCTCCATCTTGTGCGCCCCGTCGGCCTTGTTCACCACGATGATGTCGGCCAGCTCGAGCACACCCTTTTTGATGCCCTGCAACTGGTCCCCGGTCCGGGCCAGGGTCAGGAACACGAAGGTGTCGACCATGTCGGCCACGGCCACCTCGGACTGGCCCACCCCGACCGTCTCGACCAGCACGATGTCGAATCCGGCCGCCTCCAGCAGCACGATCGTCTCCCGGGTGGCCTTGGTGACCCCGCCGAGGGTGCCCGAGGTCGGCGACGGCCGCACGTACCCGGCCGGGTCGTTGGACAGCCGGCCCATCCGGGTCTTGTCGCCGAGGATGGAGCCGCCGGTGCGCGTCGAGGACGGGTCCACCGCCAGCACCGCCACCCGGTGACCGGCCTCGATCAGGTACATGCCGAGCGCCTCGATCGACGTCGACTTGCCCACCCCCGGCACCCCGGTGATCCCGACGTGCATGGCCCGGCCGGCATCGGGCATCAGCTCCAGCAGCAGCTGCTGGGCCTTCGCGCGGTGGTCCGGCCGCACGGATTCGACCAGGGTGATGGCGCGCGCGAGCACCGCGCGGTTGCCGGAGCGGACCCCGGCGGCCAGTTCGGCGACGTCCATGTCAGGCCAGGTCGTACCCGAGTTGGTCGGCCAGCTTGCGCAGCAGGTCACCGGCCGCGTCGGCGATCACGGTGCCCGGCGGGAAGATCGCGGTGGCACCGTCGCGGTACAGCGCGTCGAAGTCCCCGGGCGGGATGACGCCGCCGACCACGATCATGATGTCCGGCCTGCCGACCTCGGCGAGCGCGTCGCGCAGCGCTGGGACCAGGGTCAGGTGCCCGGCCGCCAGCGAGGAGACCCCGACGATGTGCACGTCGTTGTCGGAGGCCTGCCGGGCCACCTCGTCGGGGGTGGCGAACAGCGGGCCGACGTCGACGTCGAAGCCCAGGTCGGCGAACGCCGTCGCGATCACCTTCTGGCCGCGGTCGTGCCCGTCCTGGCCCATCTTGGCGACCAGGATCCGCGGCCGGCGGCCGTCGGCGTCGGCGAATGCCTCGACCAGCTCGGTCACCGTCGTCATCTTGGTGTCGTTCCCCTCGCGTCCGGCCTCATCGCGATACACCCCGGAGATGGTACGGATCTCGGCCTGGTAGCGCCCGTACACCTTTTCCAGGGCGTCGGAGATCTCCCCGCCGGTGGCGTGCGCGCGGGCGGCGTTGATCGCCAGCGCCATCAGGTTGTTGGCCAGCCCGTCCTCGCCGGCCGGGCCGGTGGCGGCGGCCGCCCGGGTCAGCTCGGCCAGCGCGGCCTGGGTGGCGTCCTCGTCGCGCTCGGCCCGCAGCTTGGCCAGCTTGGCCAGCTGCTCGCCGCGCACCTTCGAGTTGTCGACCCGCAGGACCTCGATCTGCTCCTCTTCGGTCAGCTGGTACTTGTTCACCCCGATCAGCGTCTGGGCGCCGGAGTCGATCCGCGCCTGGGTGCGCGCGGCGGCCTCCTCGATCCGCAGCTTCGGGATGCCCAGCGCGATGGCCTCGGCCATCCCGCCGTGCTCGGCGACCTCGGTGATGTGCGCGCGGGCCCGCTCGACGAGCTGCGCGGTCAGCCACTCGACGTAGTAGGAGCCGCCCCACGGGTCGATCGGCCGGGTGGTGCCGGACTCCTGCTGCAGCAGCAGCTGGGTGTTGCGGGCGATCCGCGCGGAGAAGTCGGTGGGCAGCGCCAGCGCCTCGTCGAGGGCGTTGGTGTGCAGCGACTGGGTGTGCCCCTGGGTGGCGGCCATCGCCTCCACGCAGGTGCGGGCGACGTTGTTGAACACGTCCTGGGCGGTCAGCGACCAGCCCGAGGTCTGCGAATGGGTGCGCAGCGACAGCGATTTGGCGTTGCTCGGGTCGAACTGGGCGACCAGCTCGCTCCACAGCAGCCGGCCCGCACGCAGCTTGGCGACCTCCATGAAGAAGTTCATCCCGATGCCCCAGAAGAAGGACAGCCGCGGCGCGAACTTGTCGATGTCCAGCCCGGCGTTCAGCCCGGCCTTGATGTACTCCACCCCGTCGGCCAGCGTGTAGGCCAGCTCCAGGTCGGCGGTCGCACCGGCCTCCTGGATGTGGTAGCCGGAGATCGAGATCGAGTTGAACTTCGGCATTTTCGCGCTGGTGTAGGCGAAGATGTCGGCGATGATCCGCATCGACGGTTCCGGCGGATAGATGTAGGTGTTGCGGACCATGAACTCTTTGAGGATGTCGTTCTGGATGGTTCCGGCCAGCTTCTCCGGCGGCACGCCCTGCTCCTCGGCGGCCACCACATACAGCGCCAGGATCGGCAGCACCGCACCGTTCATCGTCATCGACACGCTGACCGAGCCGAGGTCGATCCCGTCGAACAGCTGGCGCATGTCCAGGATCGAGTCGATGGCCACCCCGGCCATCCCGACGTCGCCGGTCACCCGCGGGTGATCGGAGTCGTAGCCGCGGTGGGTGGCCAGGTCAAACGCCACCGACAGGCCCTTCTGGCCGGCGGCCAGGTTGCGCCGGTAGAACGCATTGGATTCCGCGGCGGTGGAGAAGCCGGCGTACTGCCGGATGGTCCACGGCTGGTTGACGTACATCGTCGAGTACGGCCCGCGGATGAACGGCGGCTCCCCCGGGAAGGTGTCCACCGGGTAGCCGGCGGCGGCCACCGCGTCCCGGTCGGCCCGGGTGTAGATCGGCCGCACCTCGATGCCCTCGGGGGTGTGGAAACTCAGCTGCTCGGCGGTGTAGCCGTGCGCGGCGGCCGCCGCGTCGACCAGCGCACTGACCTGGTCGGCTCCCGGCGCGGCCGGCGGGCCGTCCGCGCCGCGGCGCGGCACCTCGGCGAAGCTGGCGATCTCGGTGGTCCTGCCGGCGGTCATCACGCCCCCAATCGGGTCAGCATGGCCGAAAGTACTTCGACCGCATCGATTTTCATCGTCAGATAGCCGTCGGGCCGGGTGGTCGACTCGGCGACGGCGCCTTCCGGTCCGGCCAGCAGCACCCGCGCCAGGCCGGCCGCGCGCGCGGCCTGAACCACCGCGGCGGCCTCGCCGGCGTACCGGGCGTCGGTGCCGCAGATCACCGCGATGTCACCGCCGAACCCGGAATCCCGGGCCGCCGCAACGGCATCGGCGATGCCGGCGGCGGCCAGGGTGCCGGGGTTGATCGCCTCGATGCCGCCGGAGGCCAACAGGTTGGCCGCGAACGTGGTGCGCACGTTGTGCTCGGCCAGCGGACCCAGCGGCAGCAGCAGCACCTTCGGCCGGGCGCCGGATGCGGCCAGGACCGCATCCGAGCGGTTGCGCAGCGCCTCGAATCCGGCCGCGTAGCGCAGCACCCCGGCCGGCTCGCCGGTACGCGGCAGCGGATCCTCGTCGAGGTTGGGGAATTCGTTGACCCCGGTGAGCGCGGTGCGCCGGTGCGCGATGTCGGCCGCGCGGCGCTCGGCCACCGCGGCGATCTGCTCGGCCACGAAATCGGTTGCCGCGCCGAACCCGCCGCGAGCCTCGATGGCCTGGAACTGCGCCCAGGCGGCGTCGGCCAGCGACTCGGTCAGGTCCTCCAGGTACCAGGAGCCCGCCCCCGGATCCAGCACCCGGCCCAGGTGCGACTCCTCCAGCAGCAGCAGCTGGGTGTTGCGGGCGATCCGGCGGGCGAAGCCGGGCGCGACGCCGGGCACCCCGCCGGGGATGGCGACGTCGAAGTTGCGCAACTGCACGGTGTCGGCGCCGCCGAGGCCGGCACCGAAGCCGGCCAGCGTGCCGCGCAGCATGTTCACCCACGGGTCGCGCTGGCTCATCATGGCCAGCGATCCGACGGCGTGCACCCGGGTGGCACCGGCCTCCGGGGCGCCGAGCACCTCGGCGACCCGGGCCCACAGCCGGCGCAGCGCGCGCAGCTTGGCGATGCCGACGAACTGGTCGTCGGCCACCGCGATCCGGAAACCGAGCTGCCCCAGCGCCTCACCGGCGCTCAGCCCGGCGGCGGTCAGCGCCCGCAGGTAGTCCACCGCCGCGGCGATCGCCCCGGCCAGCTCCAGCGCGGCGTCGGCGCCCAGGTCGTGCAGGGCGGCCCCGTCGACGGTGATCGCCCGGATGCCGGGGCCGGCCTGCCCGGCCACCGCGACGACCTCGTCGAGGCACGGCGACGGCGCGGCGGTCAGCGCGGCGGTCAGCGGGTCGGCGCCCAGGTCGATCGACAGACCGGCGCGGTGCTCGGCGGTGACGTCGGCGGCCAGCTGGGTCAGCGCCTCGGCGGCGGCGCCGTAGTGCGCGCCGAAGCCCTGCCCGGGTTCCAGCCGGATCGGCGCCAGCTCGATGAAGACGCCCTCCAGCAGCCGGTCCAGGTCGTCGGCGGCCACCCCGTCGTCACCGACGCGCAGCACCAGGGCGCTGACGCCCAGGCCCAGCTCGGCCAGCAGGGTGGCGTTGGCCTCCCCCACCGGCTGGCCCGGGGCCGGGTAGACGTCGGCGACCTTCCAGCCGGCCAGCACGTCACGGCCGGCGTCGCCGCCGCGGGTGAACGGCCAGCTGCCCGGCAGCGGGGCCTCGGGCAGCTCGTCGAGCGCGGTGTAGAGCGGGCGGACGGTGACACCCTCGTAGGTCGGCGTGTCCAGCAGCCGATCCGGCTCGGCACCGAGCTCGGCGGGTTCCTTGCGGGTCGTCTTGGCCAGCACCTTGGCGACTCCGGAACGCCAGACGGCGCGGGCCCTTTCCAACTCGGCCCGGTCGGCGGGCTCGACGGTTACCCCTGAAGACACTGGCAGCTCCTGTGAAAATCGCGTTCCCTTCAGGCTAAATGATGCTCAGCTGCGGTTTTGACCCGACCGCTGGCTACCGGCGAGTAACACAGTGAGTCTGGTCACCGACGCCGTCGCGTGTTCCGCGGCAGCCCGTAGGCTTGGATCCCGTGGCCTGGTCCGATGTCGGTGTGCGGCGCTTCACCGCCGTGTTGCGGACGTTGCCGGTCACCGCCGGTGCCGTCGTGCGTCAGCTCCCCGGACGACGGGTGGTGCTCACCTCGGCCACCCTGGTCGCGCTGGTGGTGCTCGCGCTGGCCGTGCCGATGCCCAGTGCCGTGCAGATGCGCGACTGGGCCACCGCCGCCGGCCCGTGGTTTCCGCTGGCATTTCTGGCCGCGCACGCGCTGGCCACCGTGGTGCCGTTTCCGCGCACCGCGTTCACCCTGGCCGCCGGGCTGCTGTTCGGGCCCGCGCTGGGCGTCGGGATCGCGGTGACGGCCTCGACGATCAGCGCCGTCATCGCGGTGCTGCTGGTCCGCGCGTTCGGCTGGCAGCTGGGCCGGCTGCACCCACGGGTCGAGGCCATCGACGCGCACCTGAGCCGTCGCGGCTGGCCGGCCGTGCTGTCGCTGCGGATGATCCCGGCGGTGCCGTTCTCGGTGATCAACTACGCCGCGGGCGCCTCCTCGGTTCGGCTGCTGCCCTACACGCTGGCCACCGTCGTCGGGCTGGCCCCGGGCACCGCCGCGGTGGTGATCCTCGGCGACGCGATGACCGGGAACATCAATCCGCTGCTGATCCTGGTGTCGGTGTGCACCGCCAGCATCGGGGTGGCCGGGCTGGTCTACGAGGCCCGGGTGCACCGGCGGCACCACCGCGAGCAGCTGGAGCGGCTGGCCCGGGAGGCCGCCGCGTAGGCCCGGGCCCGGAGCCGGTCGTCAGTTCTCCCGCTGCGGGCCCATCGCCGTCATCGTCGCGCACAGCGCCAAAAACGACGACGACGCGGCCAACCCGGGGCTGTAGTCCTTGGCCTTCAGGTGGGCACCGACCGCCAGGGTGAAGTAGATGGTCAGCATGAAGGTGGTCAGCCGGGCCAGCGCGGGCAGCTTGTAGACCGCCAGCAGCCCGATCGCCGCGGCGGCCTTGACCACCGGCAGCACCGGCCGCACCTGCTGCGGGCAGTTCACCGCATCGAGCGCCGCGGTGATCTGCGGGGCGGGGATCGCGCAGGCCACCGCGTCGGCGGCGTGGAACGCCGCCAGCGCGGCGTAGCTGCGGTTGGAGTTCAGCGCGGACATCGGGTCAGTCCCTCCGCTGCTGCGGGTAGCCGGGCGGCGGCGGGAAGTTCGGCGGCGGGCCGGTCACCGCCTGCGGGGCGGGCCCACCGAGCACCGGCGAGGGCGTCCGCGCCTCGGCCTCGGCGCGGGCGACGGCCTGCGCCAGCGCCGGATCGGTCTGGGTCTGGAACCAGTCGGCGACGTCGGCGTCGTTGTCCGGGGCGGTGTCGGCCGGATCGGCCGGCGACGGGGTGTAGCGGTAGACCCCGTCGTCGCCGGGGGCGCCGAGCAGCTTGGTCATGCCCTGCAGCGCGGTGCCGAAGTCGCTGGGTACCACCCACACCTTGTTGGCCTCGCCGCGGGCCATCTCCGGCAGGGTCTGCAGGTACTGGTAGGCCAGCAGTTCCGGGGTGGGCCGGGCGGCCTTGATCGCCTTGAAGGTCTTCTCGATGGCCTTCGCCTCACCCTGGGCCTTGAGGTACTGGGCGGCGCGCTCACCCTGGGCGCGCAGGATGTTGGACTGCCGCTCGGCCTCGGCGGCCAGGATCGCGGCCTGCTTGGAGCCCTCGGCGGCCAGGATCTGGGACTGCTTCTGCCCCTCGGCCTGCTTGATCGAGGCTTCCCGCACGCCCTCGGCGGTCAGGATCATCGCGCGCTTCTCGCGGTCGGCCTTCATCTGCTTTTCCATCGACTCCTGGATCGACGGCGGCGGGTCGATCGAGCGCAGCTCCACCCGCGCCACCCGCAGGCCCCACTTGCCGGTCGCCTCGTCGAGCACACCCCGCAGCTGGCCGTTGATCTGGTCACGGGAGGTCAGCGTCTGCTCCAGGGTCATGCCGCCGACGACGTTGCGCAGCGTGGTGGTGGCCAACTGCTCGACGCCGACGATGTAGTTGCTGATCGCGTACACCGCGGCCTGCGGGTTGGTGACCTGGAAATACACCACGGTGTCGATGTTCAGCGTCAGGTTGTCCTCGGTGATCACCGGCTGCGGCGGGAAGGACACCACCCGCTCACGCAGGTCGACCCGCGCCCGGACCCGGTCGATGAACGGCACCAGCAGGGTCAGCTGCCCGCTGACCGTGCGGCTGTAGCGGCCGAGCCGCTCGATCACCGCGGCCTCGGCCTGCGGGATCAGCGCCACCGATTTGACCACGATGATCACCGCCAGGCCGATCAAGGCCAACAGCAGTATCAATCCAGCAGCCGCACCGTCCACGACGGGCTCCTTTCCAATAGTCGATCGTCAGTGATGCAGCCCGACGACGGCGGTCGCACCGTCGATGGTGATCACGGTCACCTCCGCGCCCGGCTCGAAGGTGTCGTTGTCGGCCAGCGGGCGGGCCGTCCAGATCTCGCCGTCCAGCTTGATCCGGCCGCCGTGCCGGCTGACCTGTTCCAGCACCAGCGCGGGCCGGCCCGACAGTGCCTCAATACCGGTCTCCGGCACCGCGTTCGGCGTCATCTTGCGGCGCAGCGAGGGCCGCACCAGAGCCAGCAGCAGCACCGAAACGACCAGGAACACGATCCCGTCGGCCCAGATCGGCCAGTCGATCAGCGCGCTGGATCCGGCGGCGGCCAGCGCACCGCCGGCGATCATCAGCAGGAACAGGTCACCGGTGAGCATCTCGGCGCCGGCCAGCACCAGGGCGCCGATGAGCCAGATCACTGCGGCGGGCATGTTTCAACCCTAGCGTGCATCCCGACGCCGACAACGCGGGGAATTAAACTTCCCGGGCATGTGGTGCCCGAGCGCTTCGCTGGCCCTGTGGGGCAATGCCTGGCTGGCCGGCCGTGCCGCGCCCGACGACGTGCTCGACGCGCTGTCGCTGTGGGCGCCGCGGCATTCGGTCACCGCCTACGAATCCGCCGCCGCCGAAGCCACCGGGCTGCCGTGGCCCGACGTCGACGACGCGGGGGCGATGTCGCTGCTGCAGACGCTGCGCATCGCCGCGGGTCCGCGGATCGGCGAGCCGGTGCTCGGCCTGACCCTGCCGGTGCCCGGCGACGCCCGCGGTCTGCCCGCGGGCAGCGCCTTCGCTGCCGACGCGATGGCGGTCGGCGAGGCGCTGCTGATCACCCCGCCGGGGCGCACCCCGATCGGCCTGGTCCCGGAATTCGAGTACGACGACGACGCCGACGGCGACGGACCGGAGACCCTGGACCCGCTGCTGGTGTGGACGGCCTACTCGCTGCCCGGCGCACCGCCGCGGGAGGCGCCCGGGCTCGGCGCCGCCGAACTCGAGCTGCGCGCGGCGGTTCGGACGGCCGCGCAGGCGTTGACCACGTTGCGCGACGGCGGCGCCGGGGTGGACATCGAGGATCCGCGCGCCCTGGTCGAGCAGCTGCTGGAGGCCGGCGGGGACCACACCGCCCCGGACCACGCGCCGGCCCGGGCGCTGCGGGTGCTGGAGAGCGCCGCGCAGGTCGATGCGATCGTCACCGTCGGCGCGGGCCTGACGCCGATCGCCATCACGTCCTCGTCGGGCATCACGATGGCCGACGAGGCGATGCGGCCGCTGTCGGCGGTGGTGCGCGCCGCGCGACTGGCCGCCGTCGACGCCATCCTGCAGTCGGCCTGGCGGGACTGAGGGCGTCGGGGGCGCGGAGGCGCCATCGAGTGAGAACTCAGGGACGTTGGTGAGAACTTTTGCCGGCCGCGCTCATCGAGTGAGAAACCAGGGAGCTTAGTGAGACGTTCTCGCGACCGCCGTCATCGAGTGAGAAACCAGGGACGTTAGTGAGAACCCAGGGACGTTAGAGAGAACCCAGGACGGCGCTCGGCATCGAAAGAGAAACCTGGGACGCGTTGTGTGAGTAGCCCCCGCCACAATGTCTCACTCGATGAAAACCCCCGCCCTGACGTCTCACCAGCGTCCCTGGGTTCTCACCAAGCTCCCTGAAGTCTCACTCGATTTCGGGCCCCGCCGAAACCTCTCACCAACGTCCCTGAGTTCTCACTCGATGCCGCGCCCTCAGCGGCCGGTCTCCAGCGCGTCGACCAGATCCAGCACCAGCGCGGCAAAACGCGGGTCGGCGTTGGGGGTGCTCGCCCGGGCCAGCGCGATCCCGGCGGCCTGGGCCTGCCCGGCCAGTTCGGTGTCCAGGTCCCAGACCACCTCGATGTGATCGCAGACGAAGCCGATCGGGCAGACGATCACCGCTCGCACACCGGAGCTCGCCAGCGCCGAAAGGTGTTCGGCGACATCGGGTTCCAGCCACGGAACCCGCGCGGGACCGGAGCGGGACTGCCAGACCTGGTCGTAGTCGGGGTAGCCGGCGGCGGCGGCGACCAGCCGGGCGGCCTCGGCGACCTGGGTGCTGTAGATCCGCGGGCCGTGCCGCTCGTCGGCGGCCAGCGGCACCGAGTGCGCGGTGAACACCAGCCGGGCGGAGTCGGCCAACTCGGCGGGCAACTCGGCGCGGGCGGCGGCGATGGCGTCGGCGAACAGCTCGATGAACAGCCGGTGGTCGTGGAAGCCGGGCAGCTTCACCAGTTCCGGGGCGCCGTCACCGACCGCGGCCCGGGCGGCGGCGATGTCCTCGCGGTACTGCACGTCCCCGGAGTAGCCGGACCAGGCCGAGGTGGCGAACACCGCGGCGGTGCGCACCCCGTCGTCGCGCATCGCGGCGACGGTGTCGGCGAGGTACGGCGCCCAGTTGCGGTTGCCGAAGTACACCGGCAGCTCCCGGCCCGCCTCGGCCAGCTGCGCCCGGATCTGCTCGATCAGCGCGCGGTTGATGCCATTGATCGGCGAGACGCCGCCGAAGTGCTGGTAGTGCTCGGCGACCTCGGCCAGCCGCTCCAGCGGGATGCCGCGCCCGGCGGTCACGTTTTGCAGGAACGGCAGCACCTGCTCGGGGCCCTCCGGGCCGCCGAACGACAGCAGCAACAGCGCGTCGAACTTCACCGCGGCGGCCTCAGAGCAGCTGGTTGTGCGCGCCGCCGTCGGCGAAAATGATGTCGCCGGTGGTGGCGGGCAGCCAGTCCGACAGCAGCGCGCAGACGGTCTTGGCGACCGGGGTCGGATCCTTCATGTCCCAGCCGATCGGAGCCCGGGCATCCCAGCCCTCCTCCAGCAGCTTCATCTGCGCGCCGGCCTCCTCGCCGAGCGCGCCGCCGACGATGGCGCTCATCGCCAGCGTCCGGATCGGGCCGGCGGCAACAAGATTCGAGCGCACCCCAACCTTGCCGGCCTCCCGCGCGACGAACCGGTTCACCGACTCCAGGGCGCTCTTGGCCACCGTCATCCAGTTGTAGGCGGGCATCGCCCGGGTCGGATCGAAGTCCATCCCGACGATGGAGCCGCCGGGCGCCATGATCGGCAGCACCGCCTTGGCCAGCGAGGCGTAGGAGTACGCCGAGATGTGGATGCCCTTGGACACGTCCTCGTACGGGGCGTCGAAGAACGGGTTGACGCCCATCCCGGACTGCGGCATGAAGCCGATCGAGTGCACCACGCCGTCGATCCGGGCGCCCTCGCCGATCACCTCGGTGATCTGGCCGGCCAGGCCGGCCAGGTGCTCCTCGTTCTGCACGTCCAGTTCCAGCAGCGGGGCCGGGCTGGGCAGCCGGTCGGCGATCCGCTGGATCAGCTTCATCCGGTTGAAGCCGGTCAGCACCAGTTCGGCGCCGGCCTCCTGGGCCTGCTTGGCGATGTGGAAGGCGATGGACGAATCGGTGATGATCCCGGTGACCAGGATCCGCTTGCCCTCGAGCAAACCTGCCATTGTGCTGACTCCTTAGTTAACGAAAGTTTCGGTGGGCCACCGCGGTTGGGTCAGTGGCCCATGCCCATCGCACCGTCGACGGGGATCACCGCGCCGGAGACGTAGGAGGCGTCCTCGGAGGCCAGGAAACTGACCACGCCGGCCACCTCGGCGGCGGTACCGACCCGCTTGGCCGGGATGAACTCCAGCGCGCCCTCCTGCACCCGCTCGTCGAGCGCGCGGGTCATCTCGGTGTCGATCATGCCCGGCGCCACCACGTTGGCGGTGACGTTGGCCTTCGACAGTTCCCGGGCGATGGACCGGGACATCCCGATCAGCCCGGCCTTGGAGGCCGCGTAGTTGGCCTGGTTGCCGATCCCCCACATCCCCGAGACCGAGCCGACGAAGATCATCCGGCCGAACTTGCCCTTGATCATCGGGCGGGCGGCGCGCTGGGCGACCCGGAAGGCGCCGGTCAGGTTCGCGTCGATGACCTGCTCGAACTTCTCCTCGGTCATCCGCATCAGGAAGGCGTCGGCGGTGATGCCGGCGTTGGCGACCAGCACCTCGACCGGCCCCTGGGTGGCCTCGACCTCCTTGAAGGCCGCGTCGACGGCCGCGGAGTCGGTGACGTCGCACACCACGCCGTTGAGCCCCTCGGGGGTGCCGGAACCGCGGTGGGTGACGGTGACCTTGTGCCCGTCGGCGGCCAGTCGGCGCGCGATGGCCAGGCCGATGCCACGGTTTCCGCCGGTCACCAGGACGGAACGGGAAACGAACGCCGGCTTGGCGCCGTCCAGGCAGGGTTGCGCGGTGTCGGTCATGACGGTCAACCTATCGCCTCACCCGGATCGGATCGAAATCGGCACGCCGGATCCGCTCAGCCGGGCAGCCGCCGATTGATCAGCAGCCCGGCCAGCGCGGCCAGCCCCAGCAGCAGCGCACCCAGCCGCAGCCAGCCGACGCTGGCGTCCCCGGGGATGGTCTCGTAACCGATCTGCTGCTGCAGCGTCGAGTAGACCTCCTTGAGTTCGGCCAGGCTCGACGCGCTGTAGGCGTTGCCGCCGGAGAGGTCGGCGATCTTGCGCAGGCCGGCGTCGTCGACCGGGACCGGCTGACGCTGATCGTTGATCTCGACGAAGCCGTAGGGGGTGCCGAAGGAGATGGTGGAGATCGGGATGCCCTGCTCCTTGGCCATCCGGGCGGCGGTGAACGCGCCCTTGGGGTTGTCCGGGTTGCTCGGCACGGTCTCCTTGCCGTCGGACATCAGCACGATCCGGGCCGGTGGCGGCTCGTCACCGCCGCCGATCACCGCGCCGACGGTGGCCACCGACTGCAGCGCGGTGAAGATCGCCTCACCGGTGGCGGTCCGGTCGGCCAGCTGCAGCTTGTCCAGCGCCGCGATGGTGTTCTGCCGGCTGGTGGTCGGCGAGACCAGCACGGTGGCGGTGCCCGCGTAGGCGATCAGGCCCAGGTTGATGCCCGGGGTCAGCTCGTTGGCGAACTGCTTGGCGGCCTCCTGGGCGGCGGCCAGCCGGCTCGGCGAGACGTCGGTGGCGCGCATCGACTGGGACACGTCGATCACCAGCATCACCACCGCCCGGTTGCGCGGCACCCGGACGTCGTGGGTCGGCCCGGCCATCGCGATGGTCAGCAGGGTCAGCGCGATGATCAGCAGCACCGCCGAGAGGTGCCGCCAGCGGGCCGGCCGGGTCGGGGCCACCGAATCGAGCAGCTCCACATTGGAAAAGCGCAGCACGCGGCGCTGCCGGGCGCGCTGTGCGACCAGGTAGCCGACCACCAACGCGGCGACGACCAGCAGGAACAGGAAGAACCACGGGTACTTGAACCCCGACAGCGACATCGGGCCGAGCAGCGGAATCGTCATCAGATCTCTCTCCTGGGCCTACTGCTGACCGGCCAGCGCGCCGCGGCGCCGGGACGCCACGAAGCGGACGATGTCGGCGATCCAGTCCCGGTCGGTGCGCAGCGTCAGCACCGGCGCGTTGCAGCGGCGCAGGGTGCGGGCCACCTCGGCCCGGTGCGCGGCCGCGGCCCGGGCGAAGTCCTCGCGCAGCGCGGCGTCGATGTGGTACTCCCGGGTCAGCCCGGACTCGGTGTCCTGCAGCACCACGTCGCCGACGTCGGGCAGGTCGATGTCGCGCGGGTCCAGGATCTCGATGCCCAGCACCTCGTGCCGGGCCGAGATGGCCCGCAGCTGCCGCATCCAGTTCACCGGGCCCAGGAAATCGCTGATGATGACCGCCATGCCGCGGCGGCGTTCCGGCCGGCGCAGCGCGTCGATGGCCTCGCCGAGGTCGCCGCGGACCCCCGCCGGTGCGCTCGGCATGGTCGCGATCGCCCGCAGCATGCTCTGCTCGTGCTGACGGCCCGAGCGCGCCGGCACCCGAACGGTCTGGCTGCCGTTGCTGATCAGCGCGCCGAGCCGGTTGCCGCCGCCGCTGTTGAGGTAGGTGATCGCGGCGGCCGCGGCCACCGCCAGATCCCGCTTCTCGCAGCCGGCGGTGCCGAAGTCCATGCTGGCCGACATGTCGACGACCAGCCAGGTCTCCAGCTCGCGGTCGGCGATCATCTGCCGGACGTGCGGGTGGGTGGTGCGGGCGGTGACCGACCAGTCCATCCGGCGCACGTCGTCACCGGGCTGGTACATCCGGGACTCGCCCGGTTCGGAGCCCGGCCCCGGGATCAGCCCGAGGTGGTTGCCGTGCAGCACCCCGTCCAGCTTGCGCTTGACGGTGAGCTCCAGGGTCCGCAGCGCCGCCGAGAGCTTCGGGTCGCCGATCTCACCGCGGCCGAACGACGGCGGGTGGATCGAAGCCGACGCCGTCACGAACCGCTGGCCACCGGCGTCGGGGCCTGCGGTTGCTGCTGGACGGCGTTGACCTGCGGCAGCGCCACCGTCTGCAGGATCCGGTTGACCACGGTGTCCGGCGAGATCTCGTCGGCCAGCGCGTCGTAGGACAGCACCAGGCGGTGCCGCAGCACGTCGGGAATGACCTCGATGACGTCCTGCGGGATGACGTAGTCACGGCCCCGGATCAACGCCAGCGCGCGGGCGGCGGCGATGATGCCCAGCGAGGCGCGCGGCGAGGCGCCGAAGGTGATCCAGGACTTCACGTCGGCCAGGCCGAACTGCTCGGGCACCCGGGTGGCGGTGATCACCCGGACCACGTAGTCGACCAGCGCGTGATGGACGAAGACCCCGGCGGCCAGCTCCTGCAGCCGCAGCAGGTCGCCGGCGGCCAGCACCTGCTTGGGCTCCGGCGGGGTGACACCCATCCGGTAGATGATCTCGCGCTCCTCCTCCGGGGAGGGGTAGCCGACGTTGATCTTGAACAGGAAGCGGTCGCGCTGCGCCTCGGGCAGCGGGTAGACGCCCTCGTTCTCGATCGGGTTCTGGGTGGCCATCACCAAAAACGGCTTGGGCAGCTCATAGGTCTTGCCGCCGATGGAGATCTTGCGCTCGGCCATCACCTCGAGCAGCGCGGACTGCACCTTGGCCGGGGCCCGGTTGATCTCGTCGGCGAGCAGGAAGTTGCACACCACCGGGCCGAGTTCGATGTCGAACTCCTCGCGGCCCTGCCGGTAGATCCGGGTCCCGATGATGTCGGTGGGCACCAGGTCGGGGGTGAACTGGATCCGGTTGAAGGTGCCGCCGACGACCTTGGCGAAGGTCTCCACCGCCAGCGTCTTGGCGACGCCGGGCACGCCCTCCAGCAGCACGTGCCCCTTGGCCAGCAGCCCGACCAGGATCCGCTCGACGAGCTGGTCCTGGCCCACGATGATCCGCTTGACCTCGAAGATCGCGCGTTCCAGCGTCGCCACGTCGGCGCCGAGCCCGTTGGGACCGGACGGCTGGGCCGCGTGTGCACCGCCGGGCGCACCCGCCGGTGTGTAGTTGGGCGACCCACCTGCTGACGTCATCGACATTCCTCCGAAGCTGCTTCTGCTAGTCACGGCCGTTCGCCGTGCCCGGTCATGCACCATGATCCCGGATGCGCCCGGGGGTCACCGACACAACTATTCCAGGCCCCACCGGATCCGTCACGGACCCCCGCCGCGGGGCGCGCGGGTCAGGATTCGATGACTCGGACCGCGTTCGGCTGGATGCCGGAGGTGCGCACCGGGCTGACCCGGACCCGGCCGGCGCTGCCGGAGGCCTCCAGCATCTGGCCGCCGCCGAGATAGATCGCCACGTGCTGGCTGCCACCGGGACCCCAGAACAGCAGGTCGCCGCGCTTGGCCTGGGACAGCGGCACCCGGCGGCCGGCGTCGTACTGGTCGCCGGAGTACTTCGGGATCAGCACCCCCACCCCGGCGAACGAGTACTGGGTCAGCCCCGAGCAGTCGAAGCCGTAGATGTTGGCGCCGGACTCCACCCCGGTGCTCGGGCCGGTGGGCTTGCCGCCGCCCCAGGAGTACGGCATCCCGAGCTGGCTGCCGCCCCGGCGGATCACGTATTCGATGGCCTGCGGGCCGCGCACCCGGCCGGGGTTCACGCCGGTCGGTTCGGCGTCACGGCCGCCGAATCCCAGCGATTTGAGGAACTTGCGGCCCAGGTCCATGGTCGCCGAGGTGGCCTGCGAGGTGACCGCCAGCGAGGCGTTGGCGATGGCCAGCGCGTCGCCGGGGGCACCGGCGCTGGCCACCGCGGGCAGGCTGGGATCCCAGCCGGGGTCGGCGGCCGCGGGCCGGGCCCAGCCGACGGTCAGCCCGAGGGCCAGCACCAGCACGGCCAGCAGCTGGGCCGGTCGGCCAATTGCCGGTCGAAAAGCACTCACTGCCATGGACTTCCGTTCCGTCAGTACTCGATGTAGCGCACCACGTACGGCGTCATGCCCCCGGTGCGCACCGGGGAGACCTTCACCTGCGACCCGGTGTAGGGGGCCTCCAGCATCTGTCCGTTGCCGAGGTAGATGGTGACGTGCTGGCTGCCGCCCGGGCCGTAGAAGATGACGTCGCCGCGGCGCATCTCGGCCGAGGGGATCTTGCGGCCCATGTTGTACTGCGAGCCGGAGTAGTGCGGCAGCTCGATGCCGACGCCGGCGAACGCGTAGAGCACCAGGCCCGAGCAGTCGAAGCCCAGCGTGTTGGAGCCCGAGTCGATGCCGTAGGACTTGCCCTGGGCGTTGCCGCCGCCCCAGGAGTACGGCACGCCCAGCTGGCTCATGCCGCGCTGGATGACGTACTCGGAGGCCTGCCTGCCGTAGACCCGCGGGATGGCGGTGCCGTCGGTGGGCACGTCGACGGTGTCGGGGGCCAGGATGCCGATCTTCTGCAGGAACTTGCGGCCCAGCCCGGCGGTGACCTCCGCCGAGGTCGCCGAGATCGCCAGCACCGTGTTGACGATGGCGATCGGGTCGCCGGAGACGAACGCGCTGGGCACCATCGGCAGCGTGGTGTCCCACTGGCTGGCGTCGCCGACCGCCGGGGCGGCATCCCAGTCACTGGCGGCCGGTGCGCCCGCCGGTGCGGGGCTTCCCGGCGCGGGCGGGCGCGCCGGGGCCAGCGCGGCGCGGGCCTGGTCGAGGCGGGCCTTGGCGGCGTCGCGCTCGGCGGCGAGCTGGTTGATCTGCTCCTGCTGGCGGCCGAAGGTGGCCTGCGCGTTGGTCAGCGCGGTGACCGCGTCGTCCTGGCTGGTCTGCGCGCCGGCGGCGGCCTGGTCGGCCTTCTGCTTGGCCAGCCGCGCGGTGGATTCGCGGTTGACCTGCTCACCGCGGGCCCGCTTCAGGTCGGTCATGACCTGCCGGGAGGCCAGGTTGATGGTCTCGTTGGTGGACACCGCGGTGAGCATTTCGCCGGGGTCGGTCGCGGCCAGCAGGGAGTCCGACGGGCCGCTCATGTAGGTGGCGATGGCGTAGTCGTCGAACCGGGCCTGGGCGTCGTCGATCGCGCCGTCGTACTCCCGGACCGCCTGCCGGCTGGCGTCGACCTCGAGCTGGGCCTTGGCCGCGGTGTTCCGCGCGCCCTGCAGCTCGACCAGGCGCTTGTTGACGCTTTCCTGCTCGATCTGCACCTGCGCGCCGAGATCCTGCAACCGCTGGTTGGCCTCGGCCACCTGGGTGATCAGCGCGGCCAGCCCGTCCGGGGCCGGGGCCGGCTCGGCGGCCGCGGGGCCCGCGGTGCCCAGCACCAATGCCAGCGTCAGCAGCGGCGGTGCGCCGTTGATAAGCCTCATTCGACTGCGTCTCCCCTACGGACCGACCCGACAACAACACCGGCGCCCTCAGCCACATGAGTCACATAAACATCAATTAAAACATTAGGCACCCTTTGCACCGTACGTCACAAAAGAACCCGATGAAACTCGCGCAACAAATTACAAGTTTGTGATTTAAAGAATGTGACCTCGCCGTGACCTTGGCGAATTTCGGCAATTGCGTCTGAAACCGTCCGGCGACGGGTTATCCCTCGGCGGCGCAGGCACTTTCGGGGTCGGCGCGCCGACGGGCCCGGACCCCGGCAACCCGCGCCAGGGCCGCCCCGAGCACAACGACGGCCAGCAATACAACGGTCAACGCGGTCCACGGGAAAATGGGGGTATTGAGCTGGCTGACGAAATTCTCCGCCGACTGCACCGGGTTACCGGTCTTGGCCAGGTCCTCCCCGGCCTCCAGCGTCGCCCGGTCGTAGCTCGGGCTGTAGGTGCCGGCGAACGACGGGCTCAGCACCAGCACCGTCGCACCCGGGTGCTGCTGACCCACCTCGTTGGCGATGTCACGCAGCGGGGTGTCGATCGGCGGGTTGTCCTCGATCACCACGATCTTGAGCTCGATGCCGTCGTTGCCGGCAGCGGTGACCACCTGCTCCAGCGCCGACCGGTCCACCCCGGCCGGCGCGCTGACGCCGTCGGCGGCGACCTGTTCCTGCACCCGCACCATGTCCACCTCGTGCGGGATGAAGGCCGGCGGATACGGGTCGAAGAGCGCGCCATGCATGTCGGCCACCGTACTTCAGCCCGGTCTCAACACCCCGCAACACACGGTCACGAACAAATTTCGCCCCCAGCCCCCTTGCAGTACGCTCGTACTGTTAGAGTTGCCTGGTCCGCAGTGCAACAGCCATGTCTGCGGTGACAACTCAACGCGGGAGTCGATGTGACCAGCCAGAATTCGTTCGGAGCGCACGACACGCTCCAGGTCGGGGACCACAGCTACCAGATGTACCGCCTCGACGCGGTACCCGGCACCGAGAAACTGCCCTACAGCCTGAAGGTGCTTGCGGAAAACCTGCTGCGCACCGAGGACGGCGCCAACATCACCAAGGACCACATCCTGGCGCTGGCCAACTGGGATCCCTCGGCCGAGCCGAGCGTCGAGATCCAGTTCACCCCGGCCCGGGTCATCATGCAGGACTTCACCGGTGTGCCGTGCGTGGTCGACCTGGCCACCATGCGCGAGGCCGTCGCGGCGCTCGGCGGCGACCCGGAGAAGGTCAACCCACTGGCCCCGGCCGAGCTGGTCATCGACCACTCGGTGATCCTGGACGTGTTCGGCACCCCGGACGCCTTCGAGCGCAACGTCGAGCTGGAGTACCAGCGCAACGGCGAGCGCTACCAGTTCCTGCGCTGGGGCCAGGGCGCCTTCGCCGACTTCAAGGTCGTCCCGCCCGGCACCGGCATCGTGCACCAGGTGAACATCGAGCACCTGGCCCGGGTGGTGTTCGAGCGCGACGGGGTGGCCTACCCGGACACCTGCGTGGGCACCGACAGCCACACCACCATGGAGAACGGCCTCGGCGTGCTGGGCTGGGGGGTCGGCGGCATCGAGGCCGAGGCCGCCATGCTGGGCCAGCCGGTGTCGATGCTGATCCCGCGGGTGGTCGGCTTCAAGCTGACCGGGGAGATCCAGCCCGGGGTGACCGCCACCGACGTGGTGCTGACCGTCACCGACATGCTGCGCCGGCACGGCGTGGTCGGCAAGTTCGTGGAGTTCTACGGCAAGGGCGTGGCCGAGGTGCCGCTGGCCAACCGCGCCACCCTGGGCAACATGAGCCCGGAGTTCGGCTCCACCTGCGCGATCTTCCCGATCGACGACGAGACGATCAACTACCTGCGGCTGACCGGGCGCAGCGATGAACAGCTGGCCCTGGTCGAGGCCTACGCCAAGGCCCAGGGCATGTGGCACAACCCCGATCGCGAGCCGGTGTTCTCCGAGTACCTGGAGCTGGACCTGTCCACCGTGGTGCCCTCGATCGCCGGGCCCAAGCGCCCGCAGGACCGGATCCTGCTCTCCGAGAGCAAGGTCGCCTTCCGCAAGGACATCCACAACTACGTCGAGGAGAACCTCCCGGCGCCGCACACCCAGCTCGACGAGGCCATCGAGGAGTCCTTCCCGGCCTCGGACCCGGTCAAGCTGTCCTTCGCCGACGACGGCGCGGCGGACCTGCGTCCGTCGGCGGCCAACGGCTCGCACGGCCGCCCGACCAAGCCGGTGCTGGTCAGCAGCGCCGACCGCGGCGAGTTCTACCTGGACCACGGCGCGGTCGCGGTGGCCGGCATCACCTCCTGCACCAACACCTCCAACCCGTCGGTGATGATCGGGGCGGCGCTGCTGGCCAAGAAGGCCGTCGAGAAGGGCCTGAGCTCCAAGCCCTGGGTGAAGACCAACATGGCGCCCGGCTCGCAGGTGGTCACCGACTACTACAACAAGGCCGGGCTGTGGCCCTACCTGGAGAAGCTGGGCTTCTACCTGGGCGGCTACGGCTGCACCACCTGCATCGGCAACACCGGCCCGCTGCCCGAGGAGATCTCCGCCGCGGTCAACGACAACGATCTGGCGGTGACGGCCGTGCTGTCGGGCAACCGCAACTTCGAGGGCCGGATCTCCCCCGACGTCAAGATGAACTACCTGGCGTCCCCGCCGCTGGTGATCGCCTACGCGATCGCCGGGACGATGGACTTCGACTTCGAGACCGAGCCGCTGGGCACCGACACCGACGGCAACCCGGTGTTCCTGCGCGACATCTGGCCCTCGGCCACCGAGATCGAGGACACCATCGCCTCCTCGATCAACCGGGAGATGTTCACCGCGTCCTACGCCGATGTGTTCAAGGGCGACGAGCGCTGGCGCAACCTGCCCACCCCGGAGGGCAACACCTTCGCCTGGGACGACGCCTCGACCTATGTGCGCAAGGCCCCGTACTTCGACGGGATGGGCCTGGAGCCCGAGCCGGTGTCCGACATCGCCGGCGCCCGGGTGATGGCGCTGCTGGGCGATTCGGTCACCACCGACCACATCAGCCCGGCCGGTTCGATCAAGCGCGGCACCCCGGCGGCGGACTACCTGGAGGCCAACGGCGTCGACCCCAAGGACTTCAACTCCCTGGGCAGCCGGCGCGGCAACCACGAGGTGATGATCCGCGGCACCTTCGCCAACATCCGGCTGCAGAACCGGGTGCTGGACACCATCGGCCTGGAGGGCACCCAGGGTGGCTACACCCGGGACTTCACCCAGGACGGCGGCCCGAAGGAGTTCATCTACACCGCCTGCGAGAACTACCAGAAGGCCGGCATCCCGCTGGTGGTGCTGGGCGGTAAGGAGTACGGCTCGGGGTCCTCGCGGGACTGGGCGGCCAAGGGCACCACGCTGCTGGGCGTCAAGGCCGTCATCACCGAGTCCTTCGAGCGCATCCACCGGTCCAACCTGATCGGCATGGGCGTGATCCCGCTGCAGTTCCCGGCCGGCGAGAACGCCAAGACGCTGGGCCTGGACGGCACCGAGACCTTCGACATCGTCGGGATCGAGGAGCTCAACACCGGCAAGACGCCCAAGACGGTGCACGTCACCGCCACCAAGCTGGACGGCGCCAAGGTCGAGTTCGACGCCGTGGTGCGGATCGACACCCCCGGAGAGGCGGACTACTACCGCAACGGCGGCATCCTGCAGTTCGTGCTGCGGAACATGCTGAAGGCCTGACCTTCTCCGATGCCGAAAGTGAGCGAGGACCATCTGGCGGCGCGCCGCCGCCAGATCCTCGACGGGGCCCGTCGCTGTTTCGCCGAGTTCGGCTACGACAAGGCGACGGTGCGCCGGCTGGAAGAGTCGATCGGGCTGTCCCGGGGGGCGATCTTCCACCATTTCCGGGACAAGGACTCGCTGTTCTTCGAGCTCGCGCGTGAGGACGCCGAGCGGATGGCCGAGGTGGCCAGCCGGGAAGGACTGATCCAGGTGATGCGCGACATGCTCGCCGCACCGGAGCAGTTCGACTGGCTGGCCACCCGGCTGGAGATCTCCCGCAAACTGCGCACCGACCAGGCGTTTCACCGCGGCTGGGCGGAGCGGTCCACGGAGCTGGTCAACGCCACCAGCGAGCGGCTGCGCCAGCAGCGCGAGGCCGGCCGGCTGCGCGAGGATGTGCCCGGCGAGGTGCTGCAGACCTACCTGGACCTGGTGCTCGACGGGCTGATCACCCGGTTGGCCTCCGGGGACGATCCCGCCCAGCTGGGCGCGGTGCTGGACCTGGTGGAACGCTCGGTGCGGCAGAGCTGAGCCGGCTCAGGCCAGCTCGATCAGTTCCCGGTAGTCCTGCGACCAGAAGTCCTCGGTGCCGTCGGGCAGCAGCACCACCCGCTGCGGTTCCAGCGCCTCGGCCGCACCCGGATCGTGGGTGACCAGCACGACAGCCCCGGTGTAGCTGCGCAGCGCGTCGAGCACCTGTTCCCGGGACGCCGGGTCCAGGTTGTTGGTCGGCTCGTCGAGCAGCAGCACGTTGGCGGTGGAGGCGACCAGCCCGGCCAGCGCGAGCCGGGTCTTCTCGCCGCCGGACAGCGTGCCGGCCGGCTGTTCGAGCTGCGGGCCGGTGAACATGAACGCGCCAAGCAGCCCGCGCAGGTCCTGCTCGCCGGTGTCCGGGGCGGCGTGGCGGATGTTCTCCCACACCGTCGCGTCGTTGTCCAGGGTGTCGTGTTCCTGGGCGAAGTAGCCGATCCGGCAGCCGTGGCCGGGCTCGAGCTGTCCGGCGTCGGGTGTCTCGGTGCCGGCCAGCACCCGCAGCAGGGTGGTCTTGCCCGCGCCGTTGAGGCCCAGCACCACCACCCGGGAGCCGCGGTCGATGGCCAGGTCGACCCCGGTGAACACCTCCAGCGAGCCGTAGGTCTTGGTCAGCCCGCTGGCCATCAGCGGGGTCTTGCCGCACGGCGCGGGGGTGGGGAACTTGATCCGGGCCACCTTGTCGGCGACGCGTTCCTCGTCCAGCTCGGCCATCATCCGCTCGGCGCGGCGCAGCATGTTCTGCGCGGCGACCGCCTTGGTGGCCTTGGCGCCCATCTTGGCGGCCTGGGCGCGCAGCGCACCGGCCTTGCGCTCGGCGTTGGCGCGCTCCCGGCGGCGGCGCTGCTCGTCGGTGGCGCGGGCGTCGAGGTACTTGTGCCAGCCCATGTTGTAGACGTCGGCCTCGCCGCGCACCGCGTCGAGGAACCAGACCCGGTTGACCACGTCGGCCAGCAGGTCGACGTCGTGGCTGATCACCACCAGCCCGCCGCTGTGGTTGCGCAGAAACTCCCGCAGCCAGCCGATCGAGTCGGCGTCGAGGTGGTTGGTCGGCTCGTCCAGCAGCAGCGTGGTGGAGCCGCCGGCCACCCCGGACTCCGAGGCGGCGAACAGGATCCGGGCCAGCTCGACGCGGCGGCGCTGACCGCCGGACAGCGTGCGCAGCGGCTGGGCGAGGATCCGCTCGGCCAGCCCCAGGCTGGCGCAGATCCGGCCGGCCTCGCTTTCGGCGGCGTACCCGCCGAGCGCGGAGAACCGCTCCTCCAGCTGGCCGTAGCGGCGGATCGCCTTGTCCCGGCCCGCCTCGTCGGCCAGCTCGGCCATCAGGGTCTGCTGCTTCTCCAGGTCGGCGAGCAGCGTGTCCAGGCCGCGCGCCGAGAGCACCCGGTCGCGGGCCAGCACGTCCAGGTCACCCTCGCGGGGGTCCTGCGGCAGGTAGCCGACCTCCCCGGTCCGGGTGATGGTGCCGGCGTACGGTTCGCCCTCGCCGGCCAGGATTCGCATGGTGGTGGTCTTGCCCGCACCGTTGCGCCCGACCAGCCCGATCCGGTCGCCGGGCTGGATCCGCAGCGCGGGGCCCTCGGCGGCCAGCAGCGTGCGCGCGCCGGCGCGGACCTCCAAGTCCGTTGCGGTAATCACGGGTGCGGCTCCGTCACTTGTCGTCGGTGAACTTGGGTGCGCGGCCCTGGGCGCGCGCGGCCACCGCTTCCTCGAAGTTGGCGGTGAGCAGGCGGACGTAGAGCTGCCCCAGGCCCTCGGCCTGCATATGGGACTCCAGGCTACCGGCGTCCAGGCCCGACCACAGCGTGCGCTTGGTCAGCTCGACGCCCGGCCGGGAGAACCCGGCGATCCGCTCCCCCATTGTGACGCACTCGCCGATCAGGTCCTGCGCCGGCACCAGCCGGGACACCAGCCCGATCCGCTCGGCCTCGGGCGCGTCGACGTCGCGGCCGGTCAGCATCAGCTCGAAGGCGCGGCTGGTGCCGATCGCCCGCGGCAGCAGGTAGCTCAGGCCCAGCTCGCTGGCGGTCAGGCCGTTGTTGATGCCGGCGGCCCGGAAGTAGGCGTCCGGGCTTGCCACCCGGATGTCGCAGGCCAGCGCCAGGCACAACCCGCCGCCGATGGCCGCACCGTTGACCGCGGCGATGACCGGCTGATGCAGCCGGCGCAGGCCGAGGATCACCTCGTCGAGGATCTCCATGGTGCGCAGCCCGAAACCGGGCCGGGTCAGCCCCGCCACGTTGGGCACCGCACCGGCGGACTTGTGGTCGGCGCCGGAGGAGAATCCGGCGCCCGCGCCGGTCAGCACCACCGCGCGCACGTCGTTGTCGTCGGTGATCTGCCGCAGCACCTCGCGCAGCGGCAGCATCACGTCGAACGCCATGGAGTTCATCCGCTCCGGGCGGTTCAGCGTGATCAGCGCGACGTGCGGGCGGGGCCGGTCGACCAGGACGAATTCGGAGTGCGCGGTCACGGACAGTCACGCTAGCGCTGCCGGTGACCGCCGCCCAAACGGGTTACCGGTCCTGCTGGTCGGACGCCGCGATCGCCGCGTCCACGTCGAACTCCTTGACCTTCTGGATCAGGTCCTCCAGGGCCGGTCCGGGCAGCGCGCCGGCCTGGTTGAACACCAGCTTGCCCTGCTTGAACGCCATCAGCGTCGGGATGGAGCGGATCTGGGCGGCCGCGGCCAGTTCCTGCTGCGCCTCGGTGTCGACCTTGGCGAAGACCACGTCGGGGTGTTCCTCGGAGGCCTTGGCGAAGGTCGGTGCGAAGGCCCGGCACGGGCCGCACCAGGACGCCCAGAAGTCGACCAGCACGATGTCGTTGCCGGTCACGAGGTTGTCGAATTCTGCTGCGGTGATGTCTTGAGTAGCCACGCCTGTCCCAACGTCAGGGGGAACCGCGTTGTTCCCACCCCCAATATACCCCACGGGGTATGTGCGGGGTTCAGTGCTCGACGGCCGGCTCGGCACCGATCCCGGTCAGCGACCGGACCTCCATCTCCGCGGCCAGCACCGGGTCCTCGTCATCGGGCGCGGTCAGGGTGCCGACGATGCCGAGCACAAACGCCAGCGGAATGGACACGATGCCGGGGTTGGCCAGCGGGAACCAGGCGAAGTCCGCGCCCGGGATCATCGCCGTCGGCGAACCCGACACCGCCGGGGAGAACACGATCAGCACGATCGTGGCGGCCAGGCCGCCGTACATGCTCCACAGCGCGCCCCGGGTGTTGAACCGCCGCCAGTACAGCGAGTACACGATGGTCGGCAGGTTGGCGGCCGCGGCGACCGCGAACGCCAGCGCCACCAGGAAGGCGATGTTCTGACCGTTGGCCAGGATGCCCAGACCGATGCCCAGCAGCCCCAGCACCACCGCGGTGATCCGGGAGACCCGGACCTGCTCGGCCTCGGACACGGTGTGCGACTTGAGCACCGAGGCGTACACGTCGTGGGCGAACGACGCCGCCGCGGTGATGGTCAGGCCGGCCACCACGGCCAGGATGGTGGCGAACGCGACCGCCGCGATCACCCCGAGCAGGATCACCCCGCCCAGCTCGAAGGCCAGCAGCGGGGCGGCGGCGTTCTGTCCGCCGGCGGCGGCCAGGATCCGGTCCGGGCCGACGATCGCGGCCGCGCCGTAGCCCAGCACCAGGGTGAACAGGTAGAACGCCCCGATCAGCGCGATCGCCCACACCACCGAGCGGCGCGCCTCCTTGGCCGTCGGCACGGTGTAGAACCGCATCAGCACGTGCGGCAGCCCGGCGGTGCCCAGCACCAGCGCGATGGCCAGCGACAGGAAGTTGATCTTCGAGGTCAGCGAGCCGCCGTACTGGGCGCCCGGAGCCAGCACGTCGCGGCCGGCGACGACCGGATCGGTCGAGGCCGCAATCGCGCTCTGCGCGCTCCCGAGGATGTCCGAGAGGTTCAGGCCGAACCGCGCCAGCACCATCGCCGTCATCACCGCGGCCCCCGCGATCAGCAGCACGGCCTTGATGATCTGCACCCATGTGGTGCCCTTCATGCCGCCGACCAGCACGTACACGATCATCAGCACGCCGACCACGGCGATCACGATGGACTGGCCGGTGCGGCTGCGGACATCCATCAGCAGCGCGACCAGCCCGCCGGCGCCGGCCATCTGCGCCAGCAGGTAGAACAGCGACACCGTCAGCGTCGAGGTGGCCGCGGCCAGCCGGACCGGCTTCTGCTTGAGCCGGAAACTGAGCACGTCGGCCATGGTGAACTTGCCGGTGTTGCGCAGCAGCTCGGCGACCAGCAGCAGCGCCACCAGCCAGGCCACCAGGAAGCCGATCGAGTAGAGGAACCCGTCGTAGCCGTACACCGCGATGGCGCCGGCGATGCCCAGGAAGCTGGCGGCCGACAGGTAGTCCCCGGCGATGGCGATGCCGTTCTGCGGGCCGGAGAACGCCCGGCCGCCGGTGAAGAACTCCGCGGCGGTGGCATTTTTGTTCGACGCGCGGATCACCACCACCAGGGTGACGACGACGAACAGGCCGAAGATGGCCATGTTGGCCATCGGGTTGCCGACGGTCTCGGCGGCCAGGTAGCCGGTGCTCATCGCTCGGCCCCCGCCGCGCGCTCCAGCTCACCGCGGATCTTCGCCGCCCGCGGGTCCAGCTCCCGGTTGGCGAACCGCACGTACAGGCCGGTGATGACGAACGTCGAGATGAACTGGCCCAGCCCGATCAGCATGCCGAGGTTGTAGTTGCCCAGCACCGGGGTCGCCATGAAGTCGATGGCGAAGGTGCTCAGCAGGACGTAGACGGCGTACCAGATCAGGAAGAACACGGTCATCGGGAATACGAAGCGGCGCAGCCGACGCTTGAGGTCCTGGAACTCCGGGCTGGCCGCCGCGGCGAGGAACTGCTCCCCGCTGGGACTGGGTGGGCGCACTTCTTCGGACACCGGGCCTCCTCAACATCCGTTGAACAACGACGGTGAGATTTTTGAGACTCACATCACACCACAGCGGGAAGCTCGCGGCATGGTGGTAGCGCGAAGTGGGAGCAGTTTTTGGCTGGGCGGCGGGGCGGGCAGGCGGGGCGGCGCGGGGCGGGGCGGCGGGGCGGGCGGCGCGGGCATCGAGTGAGAAACCAGGGACGCTGGTGAGAACTTTGGGTGGCCGTCGTCATCGAGTGAGAACTCAGGGAGGTTAGTGAGAACTCTTGCCGGCCGGGTTCATCGAGTGAGAAACCAGGGACCTTAGTGAGACATCAGGGACGTTAGTGAGAACTCAGGACGGCGCTCGTCATCGAAAGAGAAACCTGGGATGCGTTGTTCGAGTAAACCCCGCCACAGTTTCTCTTTCGATGAAAACCCCCGCCCTGACGTCTCACCAACGTCCCTGGGTTCTCACCAAGCTCCCTGAGTTCTCACTCGATGTCGGGCCCCGGCAAAACGTCTCACCAACGTCCCTGAGTTCTCGCTCGATGAGCGCGGCCGGCAAAAGTTCTCACCAACGTCCCTGAAGTCTCACTCGATGTCGGACCCCGGCAAAACGTCTCACCAACGTCCCTGAGTTCCCACTCGATGAGCGCGGCCGGCAAAAGTTCTCACCAACGTCCCAGGGTTCTCACTCGATGGCGCTCCCCCGGTACCCGGCCGGTGTGCGCCGGGTCAGACGGTGAAGCCGAGCGCGCGGAGCTGTTCGCGGCCGTCGTCGGTGATCTTGTCCGGGCCCCACGGCGGGTTCCACACCCAGTTGATCCGGATCTCGCTGACCAGCGACGGCCCGACCAGCGCGGTGCGGGTCTGGTCCTCGATGACGTCGGTCAGCGGGCAGGCCGGCGAGGTCAGCGTCATGTCGATCAGCGCGATCTTGCCGGTCCCGGAGTCCTCGACGCCGAGCCCGTACACCAGGCCCAGGTCGACGACGTTGATGCCGAGTTCCGGGTCGACGACGTCGTGCATGGCCTCGTGCAGGTCGGCGACCAGGGTCTCCTCGGGGGTCAACTCGGTCATGACTGCTCCTCGCTCGAGCCGGCCTGGGCCAGCGCATGATTGTCCCCGCCGGCCTGCGCGGGTGCATGTTTTTCCCCGCTGGCCTGGGCCAGCGCATCTTTGAACGCCATCCAGCCCAGCAGCGCGCACTTCACCCGGGCCGGGTACTTGGCCACCCCGGCGAACGCGATGCCGTCGCCGATCAGGTCCTCGTCGCCCTCGACGGTGCCGCGGGAGGAGATCATCTCGCCGAACGCCGTCACCGACTTCAGCGCGTCGCCCACCGAGGCGCCGATCACCTGGTCGGCGAGCACCGAGGTGGCGGCCTGGCTGATCGAGCAGCCCTGCCCGTCGTAGGACACGTCGGCGACGGTGTCCCCGTCGGCCGACAGCGCCACCCGCAGGGTGACCTCGTCGCCGCAGGTCGGGTTCACGTGGTGCACCTGCGCGCCGAACGGCTCGCGCAGCCCGCGGTGATGCGGATGCTTGTAGTGGTCCAGGATGACTTCCTGGTACATCTGTTCCAGTCGCATTCGGTTCCTAGCTGAAGAATTCCAGGCTGCGGCGCACGCCGGCGATCAACCGGTCGACCTCGTCGAGGGTGTTGTACACCGCGAACGACGCGCGCACGGTGGCGGCCAGGCCGTACCGGCTGTGCAGCGGGTAGACGCAGTGATGCCCCACCCGCACGGCCACCCCCTCGTCGTCGAGCACCTGCCCGACGTCGTGCGCGTGCACGCCGTCGACCACGAAGGCCACCGGCGAGCCGCGCAACTCGTCGGTCAGCGGGCCGACGATGCGCACCTCGGGGATCTCCGACAGCCCGGCGATGGCCGCCCGGACCAGGTCCGCCTCGTGCGCCTCGACCAGGTCCATGCCGATCGCGTCGAGGTAGCGCGCGGCCGCGGCCAGCCCGACGACCTGCGAGGTCATCGGGGTGCCCGCCTCGAACCGCTGCGGGGCCGGCGCGTAGCTGGCCCGCTCCATGGTGACCGTCTCGATCATCGACCCACCGGTCTGAAACGGCGGCAGCACCGCCAGCAGCTCGCGGCGCCCGTAGAGCACCCCGATGCCGGTCGGGCCGAGCATCTTGTGCCCGGAGAACGCGGCGAAGTCCACGTCGAGGGCGTGGAAGTCGACGACCTGGTGCGGCACCGACTGGCAGGCGTCCAGCACGGTCAGCGCGCCGACCGCCTTGGCCCGGGCGACGAACTCGGCGACCGGGGCGATTGCGCCGGTCACGTTGGAGTGCTGGGTGAACGCCACCACCTTGACCCGCTCGTCCAGGGTCAGCGAGTCCAGGTCGATGCGGCCGTCGTCGGTGACGCCGTACCAGCGCAGCTCGGCGCCGGTGCGCCGGCACAGCTCCTGCCACGGGATCAGGTTGGCGTGGTGCTCCAGCTCGGTGACCACCACGACGTCCCCGGGGCCGACGGCACCGGCGAACCGGTCGTCGCCGAGCACGTAGGACAGCAGGTTCAGCGATTCGGTGGCGTTGCGGGTGAAGACCAGCTCGTCGGCGTCGGCCCCGACGAACCCGGCGATGGCGGCGCGGCCGTCCTCGTAGGCGTCGGTGGCCTCCTCCATCAGCTGGTGCGCGCCGCGGTGCACCGCACCGTAGTGGTTCAGCAGGAAGTCGCGTTCGGCGTCGAGCACCGCCAGCGGCTTCTGCGAGGTCGCCCCGGAGTCCAGGTAGGCCAGCTGCTGCCCGCCGCGCATCACCCGGCTCAGGATCGGGAAGTCCGCGCGAACGGCGGTCAGCCGGCCCGCGTCAAGCCCGGTGGCGGTGGTCATCACGCACCGGCCGAGGCCTGGGTGAACCGCTCGTAGCCGTGCTCCTCGAGCTGGTCGGCGAGCTCCGGGCCGCCGGACTCGACGATCCGGCCGTCGACGAAGACGTGCACGAACTGCGGCTGGATGTAGCGCAGGATGCGGGTGTAGTGGGTGATCAGCAGGACGCCGCCGTGCTCGGCCTCGGCGTAGCGGTTGACGCCCTCGCTGACGATCCGCAGCGCGTCGACGTCCAGGCCGGAGTCGGTCTCGTCCAGGATCGCGATCTTCGGCTTGAGCAGCGACAGCTGCAGGATCTCGTGGCGCTTCTTCTCGCCGCCGGAGAAGCCCTCGTTGACGCTGCGCTCACCGAAGGTCGGGTCGATGTCCAGCTCGGCCATCGCGGCCTTGACCTCCTTGACCCAGTGCCGCAGCTTGGGGGCCTCGCCGCGCACCGCGGTGGTCGCGGTCCGCAGGAAGTTCGACATCGACACCCCGGGCACCTCGACCGGGTACTGCATCGCCAGGAACAGCCCGGCCCGGGCCCGCTCGTCGACGCTCATGGCCAGCACGTCGGCGCCGTCGAGGGTGATCGAGCCGCCGGTCACGGTGTACTTGGGGTGCCCGGCGATGGCGTAGGACAGCGTCGACTTGCCCGACCCGTTGGGGCCCATCACCGCGTGGGTCTCGCCCGAGCGCACGGTCAGGTTGACGCCCTTGAGGATCGGGATCGCGGTGCCGTCATCGGCGATGACGGCGGCGTGCAGGTCCTTGATTTCCAGTGTGGTCACGAGGTTCTCGATTCGGTGATGGCCAGCTCTTGTTCGATGGCGTCGGTCAGGCGTTCGCGGACGGCCGGGACGGCGATCTTGGCAATGATCTCGTTGAAGAATCCGCGCACCACCAGGCGCCGGGCCTGGTCCTCCGGGATTCCCCTGGCCCGCAGGTAGAACAGCTGCTCGTCGTCGAACCGGCCGGTGGCGCTGGCGTGCCCGGCGCCGACGATCTCGCCGGTCTCGATCTCCAGGTTCGGCACCGAGTCGGCGCGGGCACCGTCGGTGAGCAGCAGGTTGCGGTTCACCTCGAAGGTGTCGGTGCCGGTGGCCTCCGCGCGGATCAGCACGTCGCCGATCCAGACGGTGTGCGCGTCCGGGCGCCGGGACGACGGATCGCCCTGCACCGCGCCCTTGTACAGCACGTCGGAGCGGCAGTTCGGGTGCGTGTGGTCGACCAGCAGCCGGGATTCGAAGAACTGGCCGTCGTCGGCGAAGTAGGTGCCCAGCAGCTGGGCGTCGCCACCCGGGCCGGTGTAGCCGACCGAGACGGTGGTGCGCACCAGGTCCCCGCCGAGGGTGACGTTGACGTGCCCGAGCACCGCGTCGCGCCCGATCCGGGCGTGCTGGCTGCTGACGTGCACGGCGTCGTCGGCCCAGTCGGCGATCCAGATCACCCCGAGCCCGGCGGAGTCCCCGACGATGATCTCCACGTTGTCGGCGTAGACGCCGCTGCCGCGCAGGTCCACCACCACGATGGCGCGGGCCAGTTCCTCCACCCGCAGCTGCAGGTGCCCGTAGCCGACCTGGTTCTCCCCGGGGCCGGTCACCACGATCTCGATCGGCTCGGCGACCTCGGTGTCCCGG
Source organism: Mycolicibacterium fallax (assembly GCF_010726955.1). Lineage (NCBI taxonomy): Bacteria > Bacillati > Actinomycetota > Actinomycetes > Mycobacteriales > Mycobacteriaceae > Mycobacterium > Mycolicibacterium fallax. The sequence continues at coordinate 660,734 of NZ_AP022603.1, read as the reverse complement.
GCCACCGTCACCACCGTCGCGGTCTCGAACGACGAATACGCCTGGGCGGCAACCCGATCGGTGGGCGCGCCGGCCGCACCGAGCCGGGCGTCGTCGCGGCCGACCTGCTCGACGGTGACGCCGGGCTGCGCGGTGACCGACACCTCGGCCCGCCCGGTGGCCGGTGCGGTCCCGTCGTGCAGGCCGCGCAGCCGGCGCAGCGGGGTGAAGCGCCAGATCTCGTCACGGCCGCCGGGCACCTCGAAGGCGTCGACGTCGAAGGAGGAGAACAGCTCGCCCTTGTTGACCACGACCGGGGTGCCCGGCGTGGTTTCCAGTTGTGCCATCAGCCGACCGCGCCTTCCATCTGCAGTTCGATCAGCCGGTTGAGCTCCAGTGCGTACTCCATCGGCAGTTCCTTGGCGATCGGCTCGACGAAGCCGCGGACCACCATGGCCATCGCCTCGTCCTCGGTCAGGCCGCGGCTCATCAGATAGAACAGCTGGTTGTCGCTGACCTTCGACACCGTCGCCTCATGCCCCATCGTGACGTCGTCCTCGCGGATGTCGACGTAGGGGTAGGTGTCCGAGCGGCTGATCGTGTCGACCAGCAGCGCATCGCACTTCACGCTCGCCTTGGCCCCGTGCGCGCCCTTGTTGATCTGCACCAGCCCGCGGTAGGAGGACCGGCCGCCGCCGCGCGCCACCGACTTGCTGACGATGTTGGAGCTGGTGTTGGGCGCCAGGTGCAGCATCTTGGCGCCGGTGTCCTGGTGCTGGCCCTCGCCGGCGAACGCCACCGAAAGCACCTCACCCTTGGCGTGCTCACCGGTCATCCACACCGCCGGGTACTTCATCGTGACCTTGGAGCCGATGTTGCCGTCGATCCACTCCATGGTGGCGCCGGCCTCGGCCCGGGCCCGCTTGGTGACCAGGTTGTAGACGTTGTTCGACCAGTTCTGGATGGTGGTGTAGCGCACCCGGGCGCCGGGCTTGACGACGATCTCCACCACCGCCGAGTGCAGCGAGTCGCTCTTGTAGATCGGCGCCGTGCAGCCCTCCACGTAGTGCACGTAAGAGCCCTCGTCGGCGATGATCAGGGTCCGCTCGAACTGGCCCATGTTCTCGGTGTTGATCCGGAAGTAGGCCTGCAGCGGGATGTCGACGTGCACGCCCTTGGGCACGTAGATGAACGAGCCGCCGGACCACACCGCGGTGTTGAGCGCGGAGAACTTGTTGTCCCCGGCCGGGATCACCGTGCCGAAGTACTCCCGGAACAGCTCCGGGTGTTCCCGCAGGCCCGAGTCGGTGTCCAGGAAGATGACGCCGAGCGCCTCCAGGTCCTCGCGGATCTGGTGGTAGACCACCTCGGACTCGTACTGGGCGGCCACCCCGGCCACCAGCCGCTGCTTCTCGGCCTCCGGGATGCCGAGCCGGTCGTAGGTGTTGCGGATGTCCTCGGGCAGTTCCTCCCAGGAGGTGGCCTGCTTCTCGGTGGACCGCACGAAGTACTTGATGTTGTCGAAGTCGATGCCGTCGAGGTTCGAGCCCCAGTTCGGCATCGGCTTCTTGTCGAAGGTGCGCAGCGCCCGCAGCCGGACGTCCAGCATCCACTCCGGCTCGTTCTTCTTGGCCGAGATGTCGCGGACCACCGCCTCGGAGAGCCCACGCGCGGCGGCGGCGCCTGCGGCGTCGGAATCCGACCAGCCGTAGTCGTAGTGCCCGAGCGCGGCCAGCGCCTCCTCCTGGGTGAGCGCCTCCGGCGCGACTCCGGCCTCCGGTGTGAGGGTCATTTGCGACACTCCATCTCTCGTTCGTCGGTGCTTCGGCTCGTGCGCGGGCCGAAGGTCGTGCTAGTTGCCGGTCGGCGCGAGCGGCACGTGGGTGGTGCACGCGCAGTCGCCGTTGACGATGGTCGCCAGCCGCTGCACATGGGTGCCGAGCAGCTCCGACATCGCCTGGGCCTCGGCGTCGCACAGTTCCGGGAACTCCCGCGCAACGTGCGACACCGGGCAGTGGTGCTGGCAGATCTGCACCCCGCGGATCGGCCCGCCGACCGGGGTGGTGCTGGTCACGTAACCGGCACCGGTGAACGCCGCGGCGATCTCTTCGGCAGTCTGCTCGACGGCCTCCTCGCCCTCGTCGGCGGCCGCCTCGACGCGCTCCAGGATCGTGTCGATGCGGCGCCGGGCGAAGCTGCGTACCGCGTCCTCGCCGCCCACCTCGCGCAGGGCCCGCATCGCCGCCGCGGCCAGATCGTCGTAGGCGTGCTCGAGGCGGGCCCGGCCCGCCGCGGTCAGCAGGTAGCGCTTGGCCGGGCGACCCCGGCCGGCCTGCTGCCAGGCCGCCGCGGCGACGGTCTGCGCCTCACCGGCGTCGATCAGCGCGTCGAGGTGCCTGCGCACCCCGGCCGCGGACAGTCCCAGCCGCTCGGAGATCCGGCCGGCGGTCACCGGCCCGGACTCCAGCAGCAGCCGGATGATCTCCCGGCGGGTATGCCCGTCACCGGCGACGGGTGTCGCACTCGGAACGCCGGAAACGAATTTCACAACATCAGTGTGGCGCAATTCGACCCCTCGGTCCAGCAAGGGCACCCTTACCTGCCGCACCGGCATCGCCCGAGGCCGGGGTTGGTTAGGCTGCCACGGTGGCACCCCGCCGACCGTCGCTGAGCACCTCGATCGCCCGCTGGCACGGCGACGAGCGCACCGTCGGATCCCCGCTGAACACCGCCGAGGTCGTCGCGCTGCGCCGCACCCGGCTGTTCGGGTCCACCGGCACCATCCTGATGGCCATCGGCGCGCTCGGCGCCGGGGCCCGGCCGGTGATCCAGGACCCCACCTTCGGGGTCCGGCTGCTCAACCTGCCCTCCCGCCTGCAGACCGTGTCGCTGACCATGACCACCACCGGCGCGGTGATGATGGCGCTGGCCTGGCTGCTGCTGGGCCGGTTCACCACCGGCCCCCGGCGGATGTCGCGCAGCCAGCTCGACCGCACCCTGATGCTGTGGATCCTGCCGCTGCTGATCGCGCCGCCGATGTACAGCAAGGACGTCTACTCCTACCTGGCCCAGAGCGAGATCGCCCGCAACGGGCTGGACCCCTACACCGTCGGCCCGGCGCCCGGCCTGGGACTGGGCCACGTCTTCACCCTGTCGGTGCCCAGCCTGTGGCGGGAGACCCCGGCCCCGTACGGGCCGCTGTTCCTGTGGATCGGCCGCGGCATCTCCGCGATCACCGGGGAGAACATCGTCGCCGGGGTGCTGCTGCACCGCCTGGTGGTGCTGCTGGGCGTCGCGCTGATCATCTGGGCGGTGCCCCGGCTGGCCCGGCGCTGCGGGGTCGCCGAGGTCAGCGCGATGTGGCTGGGCGCGGCCAACCCACTGCTGCTGATGCATCTGGTCGCCGGCATCCACAACGAGGCGCCGATGCTCGGGCTGATGCTGGCCGGCACCGAATTCGCCCTGCGCGGCATCGAATCCCGGCACCGGCTGCTGCCCCGCCCGCTGCGTGCGCCGTCCACCGAGGCGGACTGGCAGCGCTGGGCGCCGCTGCTGCAACTGCTGGCCGGCACCGTGCTGATCGCGATGTCCTCGCAGATCAAGCTGCCGTCGCTGCTGGCGGTGGGTTTCGTGGCGATGGCGCTGGCACACCGCTGGGGCGGCACCGTCCGGGCGTTCTTCGCCGCCAGCGGGTCGCTGACCGCGATCGCCGTGCTGGTGATCGTGGTGATCGGGAAGGCCAGCGGGCTGGGCTTCGGCTGGCTGTTCACCCTGGGCACCGCCAACGTGGTGCGCAGCTGGATGTCGCCGCCGACGCTGCTGGCCCTGGGCGCCGGCCAGGGCGGGATCCTGCTCGGCCTGGGCGATCACACCACCGCCGTGCTGGCGCTGACCCGCGCGATCGGCGTGCTGATCATCGCCGTGCTGGTCACCTGGCTGCTGCTGACGGTGCTGCGCGGCCGGCTGCACCCGGTCGGCGGCCTCGGGGTGGCGCTGGGCACCACGGTGCTGCTGTTCCCGGTGGTGCAGCCCTGGTACCTGCTGTGGGCGATCATTCCGCTGGCCTGCTGGGCCACCCGGCCCGGTTTCCGGATCGCCGTCATCGTCACCACCCTGGTGGTCGGCATCCTCGGCCCGACCGCCAACGGCGACCGGTTCGCGCTGTTCCAGATCGTCGACGCGACGCTGGCCAGCGCGGTCGTCGTGGCCCTGCTGATCGGGCTGACGTGGCGCCGGCTGCCGTGGCGCGCGATGCCGGCCGGCGATACCGATCCGTCCCCGGCCCCGGTCACCGCCTAGGCTCTGTGCTCGTGAGTTCGGCAGCATCGAGTAACCCGGCGGTACGCCTGCGCGGGGTCAGCAAACGGTACGGCGAGACCACCGCCGTGGCCGGCCTGGACCTGGAGGTCGCGCCCGCGGAGGTGTTCGCCCTGCTCGGCCCCAACGGCGCGGGCAAGACCACCACGGTGGAGATGTGCGAGGGCTTCGTCACCCCGGACAGCGGCAGCGTCGAGGTGCTGGGCCTGGACCCGCTGGCCGACAACGCCGCGCTGCGGCCCCGGATCGGGGTGATGCTGCAGGGCGGCGGCGGGTATCCGGCCGCCCGGGCCGGCGAGATGCTCAACCTGGTGGCCGCCTACTCGGCCAATCCGCTGGACCCGGCCTGGCTGCTGGACACCCTGGGCCTGACCGAGGCCGCCCGCACCACCTACCGCAGGCTCTCCGGCGGCCAGCAGCAGCGCCTCGCGCTGGCCTGCGCCATCGTCGGGCGCCCCGAGCTGGTGTTCCTCGACGAGCCGACCGCCGGCATGGATGCGCACGCCCGGCTGGTGGTCTGGGAGCTGATCGAGGGGCTGCGCCGCGACGGCGTCACCGTCGTGCTGACCACCCACCACCTCAACGAGGCCGAGGAACTCGCCGACCGGATCGTCATCATCGACCGCGGCCGGGCCGTCGCCGCGGGCACCCCGGCCGAGCTGACCCGCAGCGGCGCCGAGGACCAGCTGCGGTTCTCCGCGCCGCCGCGGCTGGACCTGACCCTGCTGACGGCCGCGCTGCCCGAGGGCTACCGGGCCACCGAGACCTCACCGGGGCAGTACCTGGTCGAGGGCCGGATCGATCCGCAGGTGCCGGCGACGGTGGCGGCCTGGGCCGCCCGGATGGATGTGCTGGCCACCGGCATCCGGGTGCAGCAGCGCAGCCTGGAGGACGTGTTCCTGGAGCTGACCGGACGGGAGTTGCGGTGACCGAGACGACCCCGACGGGCCGGTTCGCCCCCGGCACCTTCGCCCCCGACCCCCAGCCCGCCCCGGTGCCGCAGATGCTGGCCGCCCAGTACGGCCTGGAGCTCAAGCTGCTGCTGCGCAACGGCGAGCAGCTGCTGTTGACCATGTTCATCCCGATCACCCTGCTGATCGGGATGGTGCTGATGCCGATCGGCGACTTCGGCACCGACCGCGCCGCGGTGTTCACCCCGGCGATCATGGCGCTGGCGGTGATCTCGACGGCGTTCACCGGCCAGGCCATCGCGGTGGCCTTCGACCGCCGCTACGGCGCGCTCAAGCGGCTCGGCGCGACCGCGCTGCCGGTCTGGGGCGTCATCGCGGGCAAGGCGCTGGCGGTGATCACCACGGTGTTCCTGCAGGCCCTGCTGCTGGGCGGGATCGCGCTGGCGCTGGGCTGGCGGCCCGCCCCGGCCGGCCTGGCGCTCGGCGCGGTGATCATCGCGCTGGGCACCGCCTCTTTCGCCGCCCTCGGGCTGCTGCTCGGCGGCACCCTGCGGGCCGAGATCGTGCTGGCGGTGGCCAACCTGGGCTGGTTCATCTTCGCCGGGTTCGGCGCGCTGGTGCTGCCCTCGGCCGACGGGCTGGTGCCGCCCTGGCTGCGGCTGATCGCCCGGTGCACACCGTCGGGGGCGCTGACCGAGGCGCTCACCGCCGCCACCACCGTGTCGGTGGACTGGTTCGGCATCGCGGTGCTGGCCATCTGGGGGCTGATCGGCGCCGCGGGCGCGCTGCGCTGGTTCCGCTTCACCTGAGCACCTACTACGAGCGGTAGTTTCAGGTCCACTACGATCATCGGGTGGCCATCGGACGGTACTTCCTGCGACTTGTCGACCTGCTGCCCGAACCGAGCCTGCGCGCCCAGCGGATCACCGCGGCGCTGGTGGTGGCGACCCAGGCACTGATCGCGGTCACCGGCGTCATCGTCCGGGTCACCGCCTCCGGGCTGGGCTGCCCGACCTGGCCGCAGTGCTTCCCGGGCAGCTTCGTGCCGGTCCCGCACGCCGAGGTGGCCGCCCTGCATCAGGCCGTCGAGTTCGGCAACCGGATGATGACCTTCCTGGTGGTGCTCACCGCGGCGGCCGCGGTGCTGGTGCTCACCCGGGCCCGGCGCCGCCGCGAGGTGCTGGTCTACGCCTGGCTGATGCCCGCCTCCACCGTGCTGCAGGCCGTGATCGGCGGCATCACCGTGCTCACCGGCCTGCTGTGGTGGACCGTCGCGGTGCACCTGCTGGTGTCGATGGCCATGGTGTGGCTGGCCGCGGTGCTGTTCGTCAAGGTCGGCCAGCCCGACGACGGGGTGCCGCGCCGGCAGATCCCCGCCCCGCTGCGCGCCCTGACCGCGGTGTCCGGCGGGGTGCTGGCCGCGGTGCTGGTGACCGGCACGCTGGTCACCGCCGCGGGCCCGCACGCCGGGGACAAGAGCATCGAGCGGCCGGTGGCCCGCCTGGAGGTGGACATCACCACCCTGGTGCACCTGCACGGCGCGCTGCTGATCTGCTACCTGTCGCTGCTGGTGGCGCTGGGCTTCGGGCTGGCCGCGGTGTCCGCACCCCGGCCGGTGCAGCTGCGGGCCGGTGTACTGGCCGCGCTGGTGGCCCTGCAGGGCGTCGTCGGCGTCGTGCAGTTCGAGATCGGGGTGCCCGCCGTGCTGGTCGCCGTGCACGTCGCGCTGGCCGCCGCGATCACCGCGGGCACCGCCGCGCTGTGGGCGGCCGGGATGACCCGGGTGCCCGTCGAGGCCTAATTCCGCCGGTGCGACATCGGGCCGAGCCCGAGCCGCTCCAACGCGTCGGCCACCGCCACCGCGAACCGCCGCTCGGCGGCCTCCCGCACCGGCCCGGGCTGCACCGACCAGCCCAGGCCCGGCTCGACCAGCTCCAGCTCCAGCAGCGTCGCGTCCGCCGCGCCGCCGATGACGTCGACCCGGGCGTACAGCAACTCGGTCACCGGCAGCTCCAGGTGCGCGGCGGCGGCGGCCAGCGCGCGGCGGCCGAACTCCCACACCGCCGGGTCCGGATCTGCGCCGGTGAGCACCTCGCGGGCGTAGGAGCCGGTGGGATCCAGCCGCTGGGGCCGCCCGGGCGGCGGCAGCATCGGCCCCTTGGCAAAGGCGTGCGAGGGCTGCCCGGCCAGGAACACCAGCGCGGTCTCCCCCGCCTCGATCCGCCGGTCATAGGGCTGCACCAGAACCGTCAGCCCGGCATCGGCGAGCGCGTCGGCGTGCTCGCGGGCCGCGGTGTGGCTGCGGAACCGTTGCGCGCCCACCGATCCCGCCCCGACCGACGGTTTGATCACCACCTCGCCGCCGGGCAGGTGCACCGCCTCATCGGGGCCGAAGAACTCCGATTCCAGCACCCGGACCCCGGCGACCTCCAGGTCGTGCAGGTACACCTTGTCGGTGTTCCACGCGATCACCTCGGGCGCGTTGAGCAGCCGCGGCACCCGCCGGGTCCAGGCCAGGAACTCCTCGATCCGCTCGGTGTAGTCCCACGTCGCCCGCAGGATGACCAGGTCCGCGGTCAGCGTCTGCGGGTCGTCCCAGGGCAGCCAGTGCGCGTGCAGTCCGCGCCGGCGCAGCGCCTCCACCAGGCCGTCGTCGTCGCCGTCGCCGGCCGGCAACCGGGGGCAGCCGGCCAGCACGATGCGCGGGTGGAAGACATCGGGGCGGGCCAACTTACCGGTGGGCGTCACACCGAAAATGCTACTGAAGCATGATGGTGGGCATGCACGCTATCGAAGTCGCCCGCACCGGTGGACCCGACGTCCTGCAGTACCTGGAGCGGGATCGCCCCGAGCCGGGACCCGGCGAGGTGCTGATCAAGGCCGAGGCCATCGGGGTGAACTTCATCGACACCTATTTCCGCTCCGGGCTGTACCCGCGGGAGACCCCGTTCGTGGTCGGCACCGAGGTGTGCGGGACGGTCGCCGCGGTCGGCGACGGGGTGGCCGCGCTCAACGTCGGGGACCGGGTGGTGACCGCCAACGCCGACGGCGCCTACGCCGAATTCTGCGTCGCGCCCGCCGATTTCGTCGCCTACGTGCCGGACCGGGTGCCCGCCGACGGCATCGCCTCGGCGCTGCTGAAGGGCATGACCGCGCACTACCTGATCAAGTCGGTGTACCCGGTGGGCCCGCAGGACACCATCCTGGTGCACGCCGGCGCCGGCGGGGTCGGGCTGATCCTGACCCAGTGGGCCGCCGGCATCGGCACCAAGGTCATCACCACCGCCTCGACCCAGCACAAGGCGGACCTGTCCCGGGCCGCCGGCGCGATCGCGGTGCTGGACTACCCGGAGGACCCGGCCGAATTCGCCGCCCGGGTCCGCGAACTCACCGGCGGACGCGGGGTGTCCGCGGTCTACGACGGGGTCGGCAAGTCCACCTTCGACGCCAGCCTGGCCAGCCTGGCGGTGCGCGGCACGCTGGCGCTGTTCGGGGCGTCCTCGGGCCCGGTGCCGCCGGTGGATCCGCAGCGGCTCAACACCGCTGGGTCGGTGTATCTGACCCGGCCCTCGCTGGCGCACTTCACCCGCACCGCCGACGAGTTCGCCTGGCGGGCCGGGGAACTGATGGACGAGATCGCCGCGGGCACCATCGGCATCACCGTCAGCGAGCGCTACCCGCTGGCCGAGGCCGCCCGCGCGCACCGCGACCTGCAGGACCGCAAGACGGTCGGCTCGATCGTGCTGGTGCCCTGAGCCGGCCGGCGTCGGCTCAGGCTGCCAGCAGTTTGTCTGCCTGAGCCTGGTAGATCTGCGCGACATCGCCGGGGGTGATCAGCGATTCGGTGCGCCCGGGCACCAGGATCACCGTGATCAACACGCCACGGACCTCGCCCAGCCCGTTGTAGCCCCGCAACTTCCCTGACCTGGTTCGAACGACGGCGCTCACCGTGCCCGGCGGCATGCCCTCGATGTCGATGAGCTCGCTGGTTGCTTGCATGCACTGGTCGGCGAACCGCTGGACGTCGAACGGTTCACCCAGCCGAAGCGTCGTCACCCGGTACTCGTCGGCAGTGTCGGGGTTGGTCAACGTCACCCGGCCGCGCTGGTCACCTGCATCGTGGGACTCACCGGTGACCCGGTAGGACATTGCCGAGCATCCGTCGTCGTCATCCGGGGTTGGGTGATCCGCCCGGTCGAACGTCGTCACACCGTCGGACTCGAACTCGCCGCCGGCGAATTGCGGGAAGGCGTCCCCGGAGACCAGCATGGCGGCGGTCAGATCGGTGATGACCGGCCCCGCGGAATCCGATGTGCCACCCGACGAGGAACACCCGGCGACCGCCAGGGCGAAAACCGCGGCAAACACCGCCCACCGACCGTGTCGAGCCTGCTTGGCCACGCCCACGTTTACGCCCACGTTTACGCCCACGTTTACGCCCACGTTTACGCCCCGGGCGTGAATGTCGAATGCTACGAGGCGTACAGGCTCAGCAGGGTCGGCAGGTCCAGCGCCGAATCCACCGCCAGCGCGACGAACACCGCGGCCAGGTAGTTGTTGGACTGCAGGAACAGCCGCAGCGGCTTGACCGGCTCGCCGCGGCGCACCCCGGCCTGCAGCTGGTGGGCCAGCACCAGGAACCAGGCGCCGGCGGCCACCGCGACCGCCGTGTAGAGCCAGCCGGTGGCCGGGATCAGCGCCAGCGACGCGATCACGGTCAGCCAGGTGTAGATGACGATCTGGCGGGTGACCTGCGCCTCGGTGGCCACCACCGGCAGCATCGGCACCCCGGCCGCGGCGTAGTCCTCCTTGTAGCGCATGGCCAGCGCCCAGGTGTGCGGCGGCGTCCAGAAGAAGATGATGGCGAACATCACCAGCGCCGGCCAGGAGATGGTGTCGGTGACCGCCGACCAGCCGATCATCACCGGCATGCAGCCGGCCGCCCCGCCCCACACCACGTTCTGCGAGGTCCGGCGCTTGAGCAGCAGGGTGTAGATGAAGACGTAGAACGCGATGGTCAGCCCGGCCAGGTGCGCCGAGAGCATGTTGGTGGTCTGCCACAGCCAGAAGAACGACGCCACGCTGAGCACCAGGCCGAAGATCAGCGCGTGACTGCGCGGCACCGCCGCCCGGGCCAGCGCCCGGCGCTCGGTGCGCTTCATCACCTTGTCGATGTCGGCGTCGGCCACGCAGTTGAGCGTGTTGGCGCCCGCGGCGGCCAGCATCCCGCCGAACAGGGTGTTGGCGATCAGCAGCGGATCCACCGTGCCGCGGGAGGCCAGCAGCATCGCCGGGATGGTCGTCACCAGCAGCAGTTCGATCACCCGGGGCTTGGTCAGCCCGAGGTAGGCGAGAAGCGTGTTGCGGATCCGGCCACCGGTTTCCCGCGGGAGTTGATCCTCGCGAATTCTCACCACTTGATTGACTCCTCGCAGCGTCTACTACAGGGAATGGTAGACCCGGAGCCCCTCGAGCGGCTAACCGCATCGCAGAATCGGGCCTCCCATCATGCACGTGCGGCCCGGGGCAACTAGGGTTGGCTGCAGCGCCCCCGCCCCGGATCGGGCGAACCCGGCATGCCTACGAGGAGATCGCCCGTGACCACTGCGGAGGAAATCGCCGCACTCACCCAGCCCTGCCACCCGGCGGACTGGACCGACCGCGACAGCCGCGCGGTGGACACCGCCCGCCTGCTGGCCGCCGACGCCGTGCAAAAGGTCGGCAACGGCCATCCCGGCACCGCGATGAGCCTGGCCCCGCTGGCCTACACGCTGTTCCAGCGGCAGCTGCGGCACGACCCGGCCGACCCGGAGTGGATCGGCCGCGACCGGTTCGTGCTGTCCTGCGGACATTCCAGCCTCACCCTGTACGTGCAGCTCTACCTCGGTGGGTTCGGCCTGGAGCTGGCCGACCTGGAGGCGCTGCGGACCTGGGGGTCCAAGACCCCCGGGCATCCGGAGTACCGCCACACCAAGGGCGTGGAGATCACCACCGGCCCGCTCGGGCAGGGCCTGGCCTCGGCGGTCGGGATGGCGATGGCCGCCCGCTACGAGCGCGGCCTGTTCGACCCCGACGCCCCGGCCGGGACCAGCCCGTTCGACCACCACATCTATGTGGTGGCCTCCGACGGCGACATCGAGGAGGGCGTCACCAGCGAGGCCAGCTCGCTGGCCGCGACCCAGCAGCTGGGCAACCTGCTGGTGTTCTGGGACGACAACAAGATCTCCATCGAGGACGACACCGAGATCGCGCTGACCGAGGACGTGTGCGCCCGCTACCGCGCCTACGGCTGGCACGTGCAGCAGGTCGACGGCGGGGAGAACATCAGCGGGATCGAGGCGGCGATCGCCGCGGCCAAGGCGGTCACCGACCGGCCGTCGTTCATCGCGCTGCGCACCATCATCGGCTACCCGGCCCCGACCAAGATGAACACCGGCGGCATTCACGGCTCGGCACTCGGCGCCGACGAGGTGGCCGCCACCAAGGCGGCGCTGGGCTTCGACCCCGAGCGGTCCTTCGCCGTCGCCGAGGACGTGATCGGCCACACCCGGGCGCTGCGCGAGCGCGGCCGGGCCGCCCGCGCGGCCTGGCAGGCCGACTTCGACGCCTGGGCGGCCCGCGAACCGCAGCGCCGGGCGCTGCTGGACCGGCTGACCTCCGGCGCCCTGCCCGAGGACTGGGCAACGGCCCTGCCGAGCTGGGAGCCCACCGCCAAGGGGCCGGCCACCCGCGCCGCCTCCGGCGCGGTGCTTGCCGCGATCGGGCCGGTGCTGCCCGAGCTGTGGGGCGGCTCCGCCGACCTGGCCGGCAGCAACAACACCACCATCAAGGGCGCCAAATCCTTTGGCCCGCCGGCCATTTCGACAGACACCTGGAATGCCGACTGGTACGGCCGGACGCTGCACTTCGGCATCCGCGAGCACGCCATGGCGGCGATCCTGTCCGGCATCGTGCTGCACGGCCCGACCCGCCCGTACGGCGGCACCTTCCTGCAGTTCGCCGACTACATGCGCCCGGCGGTCCGGCTGGCCGCGCTGATGGACATCGACCCGATCTACGTGTGGACCCACGATTCGATCGGCCTGGGCGAGGACGGCCCGACCCACCAGCCGATCGAGCACCTGGCCGCGCTGCGCGCCATCCCGGGCCTGGCCGTCATCCGCCCGGCCGACGCCAACGAGACCGCGGCGGCCTGGAAGGCGGTGCTGGAACGCACCGGCGGCTCCGGCCCGGCCGGGCTGATCCTGACCCGTCAGGGCGTGCCGGTGCTGGAGGGCACCGACGCCGCCGGGGTGGCCCGCGGCGGCTACCCGCTGGCCGGCGACCCGGCCGACGCCGACGTGCTGCTCATCGCCACCGGCTCGGAGGTGCAGCTGGCGCTGGCCGCGCGCGCCGCGCTGGCCGACGCCGGGGTGCGCGCCGCCGTCGTCTCGATGCCGTGTGTGGAGTGGTTCGACGCCCAGCCCGCGTCCTACCGCGACGCGGTGCTGCCGCCGTCGGTGACCGCCCGGGTGGTCGTCGAGGCCGGCATCGCGATGCCCTGGTACCGCTTCGTCGGCGACGCCGGCGAGATCGTCTCCATCGAGCACTACGGCGCCTCGGCGTCCGACGCCGTGCTCTTCGAGAAATTCGGCTTCACCGTCGAGGCCGTCACCGCCGCCGCGCAGCGCAGTATCGGAAAGGCCCGCCCATGACGCAGAACCCGAACCTGGCCGCCCTGTCGAACGCCGGGGTCTCGGTGTGGCTCGACGACCTGTCCCGCCAGCGGCTGCAGACCGGCAACCTGACCGAGCTGATCGACACCCGCAGCGTGGTCGGGGTGACCACCAACCCGTCGATCTTTCAGGCCGCGCTGACCACCGGCGATGCCTACGACGCGCAGATCAGTGAGCTGGCCGGCCGCGGCGCCGACGTCGACGCCACCATCCGCACCGTCACCACCGACGACGTCCGCAACGCGTGTGACCTGCTGACGCCCGTGTATCAGCGCTCCGGCGGCGCCGACGGCCGGGTGTCCATCGAGGTGGACCCGCGGCTGGCCAACGACACCGACAAGACGGTGCTGCAGGCCATCGAGCTGTGGAAGATCGTGGACCGGCCGAACCTGATGATCAAGATCCCGGCCACCCTGGCCGGGCTGCCGGCGATCACCGCGGTGATCGCCGAGGGCATCTCGGTGAACGTGACGCTGATCTTCTCCGTGCAGCGGCACCGCGCGGTGATGGACGCCTACCTGGCCGGCCTGGAGGCCGCCCGCGCGGCCGGCCACGACCTGGCCCGGATCTTCTCGGTGGCGTCGTTCTTCGTGTCCCGGGTGGACACCGAGATCGACGCCCGGCTGCAGCGCCTGGGCGGCGAGACCGCGCTCGGCCTGCGCGGTCAGGCCGGGGTGGCCAACGCCCGGCTGGCCTACGGCGCCTACCGCGAGGTGTTCGAGGGCGGGGCGCGGTTCGCCGCGCTGGCCGCCGACGGCGCCCAGCTGCAGCGCCCGCTGTGGGCCTCGACCGGGGTGAAGAACCCCGACTACCCCGACACCCTGTACGTCACCGAACTGGTGGCCGCCAACACCGTCAACACCCTGCCGGAGCAGACCCTGCAGGCCGTCGCCGACCACGGCGAGATCCGCGGCGACACCGTCACCGGCACCGAGGCCGAGGCGGCCGCGGTGTTCGAGGCGCTGACCGCCGCGGGCATCGACCTGCCGGAGGTGTTCGCGCTGCTGGAGACCGAGGGCGTGGCGAAGTTCGAGAAAGCCTGGGAGGAGCTGATCGGCGCGGTGGCCGGCCAGCTGGACCAGAAGCGCTGACCGGCCGTGGCTAACCCGCTGCGCGACCCCCGGGACACCCGGATGCCGCTGATCGCGGGGCCGTGTGCGGCGGTCATCTTCGGGGTGACCGGCGACCTGTCCCGCAAGAAGCTGCTGCCGGCGATCTACGACCTGGCCAACCGCGGGCTGCTGCCGCCCGGGTTCGGGCTGGTCGGCTTCGCCCGCCGGGACTGGTCGGACGCCGACTTCACCCAGTTCGCGCACGACGCCGTCACCGCGCACGCCCGCACCCCGTTCCGGCAGGAGGCCTGGGAGCGGCTGGCCGAGGGGTTCCGGTTCGTCTCCGGCAGCTTCGCCGAGGACGCCGGCTATGACCGGCTGACCGACACCCTGGCCGCGCTGGACACCGAGCGGGGCACCGGCGGCAACCACGCGTTCTACCTGTCCATCCCGCCGTCGGCGTTCCCGCTGGTCTGCGAGAAGCTGTCGGCCTCCGGGCTGGCCGGCGGGGACGGCCCGGGCTGGAGCCGGGTGGTGATCGAGAAGCCGTTCGGGCACGACCTGGCCAGCGCGGAATCGCTCAACGGGGTGCTCAACGCGGTGTTCCCGGAGTCGTCGGTGTTCCGCATCGACCACTACCTGGGCAAGGAAACCGTGCAGAACCTGCTGGCGCTGCGGTTCGCCAACCAGCTGTTCGAGCCGGTGTGGAACGCCAACCACATCGACCACGTGCAGATCACCATGGCCGAGGACATCGGCCTGGACGGCCGGGCCGGCTACTACGACGGCATCGGCGCGGCCCGCGACGTGATCCAGAACCATCTGCTGCAGCTGCTGGCGCTGACCGCGATGGAGGAGCCGGTCAGCTTCTCCCCCGGCGCGCTGCAGACCGAGAAGATCAAGGTGCTCTCGGCGGCCCGGCTGATCGAGCCGCTGGCCGACAACAGTGCCCGCGGCCAGTACACCGCCGGCTGGCAGGGCGGCCGGCCGGTGGTCGGGCTGCTGGCCGAGGACGGCTTCTCGGCCACCTCGACCACCGAGACGTTCGCCGCGATCGCGCTGGAGGTGAACACCCGGCGGTGGGCCGGGGTGCCGTTCTACCTGCGCACCGGCAAGCGGCTGGGCCGGCGGGTCACCGAGATCGCGCTGGTCTTCAAGCGCGCCCCGCACCTGCCCTTTGATTCCCTGGTCGACACCGACATCGGGAAGAACGCCCTGGTCATCCGGGTGCAGCCGGACGAGGGCATCACCCTGCGGTTCGGTTCGAAGGTGCCCGGTCACCTGATGGAGGTCCGCGACGTGAACATGGACTTCTCCTACGGCGCGGCGTTCGCCGAGGAATCCCCGGAGGCCTACGAACGGCTGATCCTGGACATGCTGCTCGGCGAGCCGTCGCTGTTCCCGGTGAACCGGGAGGTGGAGCTGTCCTGGCGGATCCTCGATCCGGTGCTGGCGCACTGGGCCGAGGCGGACGCCGCCGGCGGTCGGCCCGACCCCTACCAGGCCGGCGGCTGGGGCCCGGCCTCGGCGGTGGCGATGCTGGCCCGCACCGGCCGGGAATGGCGGCGGCCATGATCATCGACCTGCCGGCGACCACCACCAACGACGTCAACCGCCGCCTGGTCCGGCTGCGCGAGGAGCAGGGCGTGCTGACCATGGGGCGGGTGCTGACCCTGGTGATCGCCCCGGACGCCGACACCGCGGTGGAGGAGGCCATCGCCGCGGCCAACTTCGCCAGCCACGAGCATCCCTGCCGGGTGATCGTGGTCGGCCCGGCCGACCGCGCGGCCGCCGAGCCGCGGCTGGACGCCCAGATCCGGGTCGGCCAGGACGCCGGCGCCGGCGAGGTGGTGGTGCTGCGACTGTCCGGCCCGCTGGCCGAGCACGCCGAGGCCGTCGTCACCCCGTTCCTGCTGCCCGACACCCCGGTGGTGACCTGGTGGCCGGACACCGACCCCGACCGGCCGGCGGAGCACCCGCTGGGCCGGCTGGCGGTGCGCCGGATCACCGACGCCACCGGCTCGCCGGATCCGCTGGCCGCGCTGCGCGGCCGGCTGGCCGGCTACACCGCCGGGGACACCGACCTGGGCTGGGCCCGGATCACCTACTGGCGGGCGCTGCTGACCTCGGCCGTCGACCAGGACTGCGAGCAGCCGATCCGGTCGGCGCGGGTGGCCGGCCGGGCCGCCGAACCGGCGCTGGACCTGCTGGCCGGCTGGCTGGCCGCCCGGCTGGGCTGCCCGGTGCGCCGCGAGGTGGCCGATCATCCGCGGGTGGAACTGGTCCGCGACACCGAGACCATCACGCTGAGCCGCCCGCAGGACGGGGTGACCGCCACCCTGTCGCGCACCGGCCGGCCCGACGCGCACCTGCCGCTGACCTACCGCGGCACCCCGGACTGCCTGGCCGAGGATCTGCGCCGGTTCACCGCCGACGACATCTATCTGGAGGCCCTGCGGGGCCTGGACCACGTGGAGTACCCATGACCGCCACCGGCCCCGAGGTCGTCACCTTCGCCGATCCGGATGCCCTGGTCGCCGCCGCCGGGGACCGGCTGGTCGCGGCCATCAACGACGCCGTCGCCGCCCGCGGCGCCGCGCACATCGTGCTGACCGGCGGCGGCACCGGGATCCGGCTGCTGGAGCGGGTCGGCGCGCGCGCCGGTGACATCGATTGGGCGGCGGTGCAGCTGTACTGGGGCGATGACCGCTACGTGCCGGCCGACGACGACGACCGCAACGCCAAGCAGGCCGGCGCGGCGCTGCTGAACCGGGTCGGCATCCCGGAATCCAACGTGCACCCGATGCCGGCCTCCGACGGCCAGTACGGCGACGACCTGGATGCCGCGGCCGCGGCCTATGAGCTGACCCTGGGCACACTGGCACCGGCCGGCGCCCCGACCCCGGAATTCGACGTGCACCTGCTCGGGATGGGCGGCGAGGGCCACATCAACTCGCTGTTCCCGGACACCCCCGCGGTCCGGGAGGCGGCCAGGTTCGTGGTCGGTGTGCCGGATTCCCCGAAGCCGCCGCCGCACCGGCTCACCCTGACGCTGCCGGCGGTGCGCCGCTCGCGGCAGGTGTGGCTGGTGGTGGCCGGCGCGGAGAAGGCCGCCGCGGTGGCCGCCGCGCTGGCCGGCGCCGCCCCGACCGACATTCCGGCGGCCGGTGCGATCGGATCCGAGCGCACCCTCTGGCTGCTCGACGACGCGGCCGCCTCGGGTCTGTCGTCGGCGCCCCGCGGCGGGGTTTAATTAACCCCATGGTGGACAAGAGCTCCCGGGGCACCCGCCCGACCCAGCAGCGGCTGCGGAATCTGGCCCAGGCCGCGATGAACGCCGACCAGACCGTCGGCCAGCTCGACGGGGTGATCAGCTCGCTGCGCCCGACGCTCAGCGACCTCAACACCTCGATCGGGAACCTGGACGCCACCCTGGCCCGGCTCAACGACACCATCGGCAGCCTGGACACCCTCGCCGGGCAGTTGATCGAGGTCGGCGACCGGCTCAACGCCGTCGTCGACCGGGTGGACAAGCTGCTCGGGCTGGGTGAGGTCGCGGTGACACCGATCGCGGCGACCGAGAACGCGGTGCGCGGCGCGATCAACGCGGTGCGCAGCCGCACCGGTATCTGAGCGCCGGCTCACACCACCAGGCTCAGCCCCAGCACCCCGGCCAGGCCCACCACCGAGACCGCGCATTCCATCAGCGACCAGGTCTTGAAGGTCTGCCCGACGGTCATCCCGAAGTACTCCTTGACCAGCCAGAAGCCCGCGTCGTTGACGTGCGACAGGAACACCGATCCGGCGCCGATGGCCAGCACCATCAGCGCGACGTGGCTGCCGGTCAGCTCGCCGACCAGCGGGGTCATGATGCCCGCGGCGGTGATGGTGGCGACCGTCGCCGAACCGGTGGCGATCCGGATCACCACCGCGACCAGCCAGCCGGCCAGCAGCAGCGGCATGCCCGAGCCGGCGATGCCGGTACCGATGACCTCGCCGACCCCGGAGTCCACCAGGGTGGTCTTGAACCCGCCGCCGGCGCCCACGATCAGCAGGATCGAGGCGATCGGCGCGAACGCCGCGCCGGTCTCGTCGGCGACCTCCCCGGCCGACCGGCCCAGCGCCAGGCCCAGCGCCCACATCGCGTACAGCGCGGTGATCAGCAGGGCCTGCAGCGGCGTGCCGATGAAGACCAGCACCGCACCGACCGGGGTGCCGTCCAGGCCGGTGGCCTCCACCGCGGTCATCATCAGCATCAGCAGCACCGGCAGCAGCACCACCGACAGGGCGATCGCGAAGGACGGCCGCCGGCCGGGGTGTTCCCGGTCGGCCGGGCCGAGCAGCTTCTCCGGCGCCGCGATCGGCACCCAGGCGGCCATCGGCCGGGCCAGCAGCGGGCCCGCCACGA
This sequence comes from Mycolicibacterium fallax, assembly GCF_010726955.1. Classification (NCBI taxonomy): domain Bacteria; kingdom Bacillati; phylum Actinomycetota; class Actinomycetes; order Mycobacteriales; family Mycobacteriaceae; genus Mycobacterium; species Mycolicibacterium fallax. The sequence continues at coordinate 642,352 of NZ_AP022603.1, read as the reverse complement.
TCACCGTCGGCACCGCCACCGCCAGACCGAGCGCCAGGGTCAGGCCGAGGTTGGCGCCCAGCGCGTCGATCGCGATCAGCGGACCCGGGTGCGGGGGCACCAGGCCGTGCAGCGCGGACAGGCCGGCCAGCGCCGGGATGCCGACCAGGATGACCGGCAGCTTGGCCCGCTTGGCCACCAGCATCACGATCGGGATCAGCAGCACCACCCCGACTTCGAAGAACAGCGGGATGCCGATGATGAACGCGGCAAACGCCATCGCCCAGGGCAGCCGCCGGGCCGGTGTCTTGGCCAAGATGGTGTCGACGATCTGGTCGGCGCCACCGGATTCGGTGAGGAAGCGGCCGATCACCGCGCCCAGCACGATCAGCACCCCGACGCCGCCGACGGTGGCGCCGAGACCGGTGCTGAACGACGCGAAGGAGTCCTCGAACCCGATGTTCGCCGCGACCGCCATCGTTGCCGAGCCGAGCATCAGCGCGAAGAACGGGTGCATCCTGGCCCAGATGATCAACACCACGATCAGCACGATCGACACGACGGCGGCGACCACCAGCTGGGTGGTGCCTGCCGCGGGCGCGGCCGCCTCGGCCAGCAGCGGGTAGTCCATCGGCTCACCCTACGGACGACCGCGGGGCGACGGGGGGGAAAACCGGCGCGGGCACCGCGCCGTCGCCCTAGCATCGATCGCGATGACCGCCACCAGCGTTCCGCAGGCCCGATCGGTGCCGCTGCCCGAGGCCGTGACCCCGTTCGTGGTGGCCATCGACATCGGCTCCGGCTCGACCCGCTGCTGCCTCTACGACGCGCACGCCCGGCCGATCAAGTCCCGGACTCACACCGCCGAGCACCGGTTCACCGAGCGGGCCGACGGCACCGCCGAGATCGACGCCGACCAGGTGGCCCGGGAGGTGGCCGCGGTGTTGACCGCCGCCGTCGCGGGCATCGAACCGGGGGCCATCGCCGGGGTGGCGATGGACACCTTCGCCTCCTCGCTGGTCTGCGTTGACGCCGCCGGCGACGCGCTGACCCCGTGCTTCAGCTACGCCGACGCCCGCTCGGCCGGCGCGCTGGCCCGGCTGCGCGACCGCCTCGACGAGGCCGAGGTGCACCAGCGCACCGGGACCCGGCTGCACACCAGCTACCACCCGGCGCGGCTGCTGTGGCTGCGCGAGACCCACCCGGAGCTGCTGGCCCGGACCGCGGCGCTGGTCTCCCTCGGCGAGTATGTCTACGCCCGGCTGGCCGGGATCACCGGCGCCGCGACCTCGACGATGGCCTGGGCGGGCCTGCTGAACCGGCACACCGGAGCCCTCGACGAGGAGCTGCTGTCGGTCACCGGGGTGCGCGCCGGGCAGTTCGCCCCGATCATCGACCCGGACCGGCCGATCACCGCGGTGTCACCGCGGGTCGCGCGGCGCTGGCCGGCGCTGGCCGGCGCGGCCTGGTTCCCGGCCATTCCCGACGGGCTGGCCTCCAACTTCGGTGTCGGTGCCCACGACCCGGCGACGGCCGCGCTGTCCGCGGCGACCTCGGGGGCGATCCGGGTCGTCGTTGCAGGCACCCCGGCGGTGCTGCCGCCGGGGCTGTGGGCGTACTCGGTGTCCCGGTCGCAGTCCATCGTCGGCGGCGCGCTCAACGACGTCGGCCGGGCGATGCTGTGGTTGCAGGACACCGTCGCGCCGCTGACCGCCGCGCAGATCAACGCCGCCCTGATGTCCCCGGCCCGCCCGAATGTGCCGCTGGTGCTGCCGTTTCTGACCGGGGAACGGGCGACCGGCTGGGCCGGCAACGCCCGGGCGGTGATCACCGGGGTGTCCTCCTCGACGACGCCGAGCGACCTGTGGCGCGGTACCGCCGAGGGGGTGGCGGTCAGCTACGCCCGGGTCTTCGCCGAGTTGCGCCGGGTCGATCCGGCGCTGCGGACGGTGATCGCCTCCGGCGGGGTGACCGGCCACTACCCCGGCCTGATGCGGGTGGTCGCGCACGCGCTCGGTTTCCCGGTGCGGGTGGTCGACGTCAAGCGGGTGACGATGCGCGGGGCGGCGGTGCTGGCGCTGTCGGTGCTGGCCCCGGACCGGCCGGCCGCGGTGATCCCGACCGGCGATCCGATCGTCGGCGACCCGGCCGAGGCGCCCTACTACGCCGAGTTGCTGGCCCGGTTCAGCGCGCTGTACGACGCGGTGATCGGCTAACCACTGTTGCGCAGCGCGGTGGCCAGCCCGCTCATCGTCATCAGGATGCCGCGCTGCACCAGCTCGTCGTCGTCGCCGCGCCGGTAGCGGCGCAGCAGCTCGACCTGCAGGTGGTTCAGCGGCTCCAGGTAGGGGAACCGGTTGAACACCGAGCGGGCCAGCGCCGGGTTGTCGGCCAGCAGGTCGTCGTGGCCGGTGATGGCCTGGTACATGGCGATGCAGCGGTCGTGCTCGGCGACGATCTTGCCGAACACCCGCTCGCGCAGCGCCGGGTCCTCGACCAGCTCGGCGTAGCGGGCGGCCAGGCCCATGTCGGACTTCGCCAGCACCTGGGCCATGTTCGAGAGCACCGTGGTGAAAAACGGCCAGCGCCGGTACAGCTCGGCGAGCACCGCCAGCCGGTCCTCGCCGCGTGCGGTGCCCTCGGCGAGGTAGTCGGCGAACGCGGTGCCGGTGCCGTACCAGCCCGGCAGCATCACCCGGGACTGGCTCCAGGCCAGCACCCAGGGGATCGCCCGCAGGTCGGAGACCGCGGTGGTCTGTTTGCGCGCGGTCGGCCTGCTGCCGATGTTCAGCGCGCCGATCTCGCCGACCGGGGTGGAGGTCTGGAAGTACTCGACGAATCCGGGGGTGCGGTGCACCAGGTCGGCGTAGCAGTCCCGGGCCCGGGCGGCCAGGTCGTCGAGGACCGCGTAGGCGGCCTCGGCGCCGGCGCCCAGGCCCTCCACGTCCAGCAGGGTGGACTCCAGGGTGGCGGCCACCAGGGTCTCCAGGTTGCGCCGGGCCATCTTCGGCTCGGCGTACTTGGCGGCGATCACCTCGCCTTGCTCGGTCAGCCGCAGCGAGCCGCGCACCGCGCCGGGCGGCTGGGCCAGGATGGCGTCGTAGCTGGGGCCGCCGCCGCGCCCGACGGTGCCGCCGCGGCCGTGGAACAGCCGCAGCCGGATGCCGGTGTGCTGGGCCATCTCCACCAGGTCCAGCTCGGCGCGGTACAGCGCCCAGTTGGCGGCCAGGTAGCCGCCGTCCTTGTTGGAGTCGGAGTAGCCGAGCATCACCTCCTGGCGATCGCCGCGGGCCGCGACGATCCGCCGGTACAGCGGCAGGTCCAGCGCGGCGGCCATGATCGACGCGCCGGCCTGCAGGTCCTCGATGGTCTCGAACAGCGGCACGATGCCGACCGGGGCGTGCGGCCGCTCGCCGGAGGCGTCCAGCAGGCCGGCCTCCTTGAGCAGCAGCGCCGCCTCCAGCAGGTCCGACACCGACTGGCACATCGAGATGATGTAGTTCGGCACGGTGTCGGGGCCGTAGCGGCGGACCGCCTCGGCGGCCGCGGCCAGCACGCCCAGCTCCTTGCGGGCCAGCTCCGAGAGCCCGTCGCCGGGGCGGGTCAGCGGCCGGCGGGTGGACAGCTCGGCGGTCAGCAGCGCGACCCGGCGGTCCTCATCCAGGCCCCGGTAGTCCGGGTGCACCCCGGCGTAGGCCAGCAGCTCGGCGACCACCTGCTCGTGGGACTCGGAGTTCTGCCGCATGTCCAGCCCGCAGAGCTGGAATCCGAAGGTGCGCACGGCTTCGCGCAGCCGGGCCAGCCGGTCGTCGGCCAGCAGCGCGTCGCCGTGCCCGCGCAGCGAGTCATCGACGATGTCGAGGTCGGCGAGCAGTTCACCGGCGCGGTGGTAGGCCGGCAGCCCCAGCTCGCGCAGGTTCGCCGGGCGCTCGTCCAGGATCGCCGCGGCGGTCGCGGTGAGCCGGCCGTGGATGACCCGCACCGCGCGGCGGTACGGCTCGTCGGCGCGCAGCGGCTGGTCGACCTGCCCGGCCAGCGCGTCGAGTTCGGCGCTGACGGTGACCAGCCGGGCCGACAGCGGCAGCTCGATCTCCAGCACGGTCAGCTCGGCCAGGTAGTGCTCGAACGCGGTGCAGGCGGCCCGCCCGGTGGCCTGCCGGACCACCTCGGCGGTGACGTTCGGGTTGCCGTCGCGGTCCCCGCCGATCCACGAGCCGGGCCGCAGGATCGGCTCGGCCAGCAGGTCAGTGCCGGGCCAGCGGGCCCGCAGCGCCGCCCGGACCTCGGTGTTGACCGCCGGGATCACCTCGAAGAACGCCGCCGGGTAGTAGCGCAGCCCGGATTCGATCTCGTCGATGATGCGCAGCCGGGACAGCCGGATCAGCGCGGTCTGCCACAGTCGCAGCACGTGCCTGCGCAGCGCCGGCTCGACGTCGGTGCCGTCGGTGGTGCGGGTGCCGCCGGGGACCCGGGCGCGCATCAGCTCGGTGATCCGGTTCTGGGTCTCGAAGACGGTGCGCCGGCGGGTTTCGGTGGGGTGCGCGGTGATCACCGGCGCGACCAGCGCCCCGGCCAGCCGCTCGCCGACCAGCTCGGCGCCGACGTCGGCGGCGTCGAGCTTGGCGTAGCTGGCGGCCAGGCTGCTGTCCTGGGGCGGCCGGCCGGCGGCGATGTGGATGGCGCGGCGGCGTTCCCGGTGGATGTCCTCGGCGACGTTGGCCAGCAGCGCGAAGTTGGTGAACGCCCGGATCACCGGGATGGCGCCCGCGGTGTCCAGGCCGTCGAACAGCGCGGCCATTTCGGCGCGGTCGATCTCGGAGCGGCGCACCCGGAAGGCCTCGGTGCGGGCCCGTTCGACCAGGTCGAACACCGCCTCGCCGTTCTGCTCGCGGATGGTGTCGCCGAGGATGCCGCCGAGCAGCCGGATGTCCGCCCGCATCGGCTCGGTGGCGTCCCGGCCGGACTGGGTCCGGTGCACGTCACCGATGGGCGCAAGTGCGGTGTCTGGATCGGCGTCCCGGGGCGCTGCCATGGGACCAGTATCGACGCCCGGGCGCCGGCTCGCGCGCTATGCGCCGTACTTGATGCCCAGCCCGACGGCCACGATGGAGACGATCCAGATGCCGATGACGAAGTAGGTCAGCCGGTCGAGGTTCTTCTCCACGACGGTCGATCCGGACAGGCTGGACTGCACGCCGCCACCGAACAGGGTGGACAGGCCACCGCCCTTGGCGCGGTGCAGCAGCACCAGCAGGCACACCAGCACGCTGGTCACCACGAGCAGGATCTGCAGGGCCATAAGCATGCCGATCAGCCTACCGGTGCGCCGCGGTGATTCCCGAATCGCCCTACAGCAGCGGGCCGCCCGCGGCGATCGCCGAGAGCTGGGCGAACTGCTCGCCGTCCAGCGACGCCCCGCCGACCAGCGCGCCGTCGATGTCGTCGCGGGCGATCAGCTCGCCGATGTTCTTGGCGTTGACCGAGCCGCCGTAGAGCACCCGCACCGACTCGGCGACCGCCGGGGTGGCGATGGCGGCGAGTTCGGCACGGATCGCCCCGCAGACCTCCTGGGCGTCGGCCGCGCTGGCCACCCGGCCGGTGCCGATCGCCCAGACCGGCTCGTAGGCGATCACCGAGGCGGCGATCTGGTCGTTGGACAGCCCGGCCAGCGAGCCGCGCAGCTGCGCCACGTTGTAGGCCACGTGGTCGCCGGCCTCCCGCACGTCCAGGCCCTCACCGATGCAGATGATCGGGGTCAGCCCGTGCTTGAGCGCGGCGGCGGCCTTGGCGGCGACCAGCGCGTCGTCCTCACCGTGGTAGGTGCGCCGCTCGGAGTGCCCGACGACGGCGAAGGTGGCACCCAGCTTCGCCAGGAACGCGCCGCTGATCTCGCCGGTGTAGGCGCCGGCGTCGTGCCGGGACACGTCCTGGGCGCCGTAGGTCAGCCGAAGCTTGTCGCCGTCGACCAGGGTCTGCACGCTGCGCAGGTCGGTGAACGGCGGAATGACGGTGACATCGACGCGGTCGAAGTACTTCTCCGGCAGCGCGAAGGCGATCTTCTGCACCAGGGCGATGGCCTCGAAGTGGTTGAGGTTCATCTTCCAGTTGCCGGCAATCAGCGGTTTCCGGGACACGGCGTGCTCCTAATCTTGCGGGGCGGCGGCATCGTCGAGCACGGCGATGCCCGGCAGGGTCTTGCCCTCCAGGTATTCCAGCGACGCACCGCCGCCGGTGGAGATGTGGCTGAAGCCGTCCTCGGCCAGGCCCAGGGTGCGGACCGCGGCGGCCGAGTCGCCGCCGCCGACGACGCTGAACGCGCCCTTGGCGGTGGCGCCGATGATCGCCTCGGCCACTCCCCCGGTGCCCGCGGCGAACGCCGGGAACTCGAACACGCCCATCGGGCCGTTCCAGAAGATGGTCTTGGCGTTGGACAGCAGCGCGGCGAACCGCTTCACCGATTCCGGGCCGACGTCCAGGCCCATCCGGTCAGCCGGGATCGCGTCGACGGCGACCGTCGCGGCGGCGGCGTCGGCGGCGAACGCGTCGGCCGCCACGATGTCGACCGGCAGGTGGATGACGTCGCCGTAATCCTCCAGCAGCTTGCGGCAGGTGTCGATCATCTCCTCCTGCAGCAGCGAGGTGCCGACCGAAAGCCCTTGCGCGGCAAGAAAGGTGAAGCACATGCCCCCGCCGATGATGATGCTGTCGGCCTTGCCGGCCAGGTTCTCGATGACGGCCAGCTTGTCCGACACCTTGGACCCGCCCAGCACCACCGCGTAGGGGCGCTCACCGCCGGTGGTGAGCTGGCGCAGCACCTCCACCTCGGCGGCCACCAGGGTGCCCGCGTAAGGCGGCAGCAGCTTGGCGACGTCGTAGACCGACGCCTGCTCGCGGTGCACCACCCCGAACCCGTCGGAGACGAACGCCGCCGACGGCCCGCCCGGGGTGTCGACCAGCTCGGCCAGCTCCGCGGCCAGCGCGGCCCGCTCGGCGGGGTCCTTGCTGGTCTCGCGCGGGTCGAAGCGGATGTTCTCCAGCAGCAGGATGTCGCCGTCGGTCAGCCCCTCGGCGCGGGCCAGCGCGTCGGTGCCGACCACGTCACCGGCCAGCGCCACGTGCCGGCCGAGCCGCTCGGAGAGCTCGGCGGCCACCGGGGCCAGCGAGAACTTCGGGTCCGGGGCGCCCTTGGGGCGACCCAGGTGCGCGGTCACCACCACCCGGGCACCGGCCTCGGCCAGCGCGCGCAGCGTCGGCAGCGAGGCGATGATGCGGCCCGGGTCGGTGATGGTGCCGTCGTCGTCGAGCGGGACGTTGAGGTCGGAGCGCACCAGCACGCCCCGACCCGCCACGCCCTCGGCGAGCAGATCGTCGAGAGTCTTGACCGTCATCGTCTTAGAGCGACTTGCCGACCAGCGCGATCAGGTCGACGAGGCGGTTGGAGTAGCCCCACTCGTTGTCGTACCAGGACACCACCTTGGCCTGGTTGTCGATCACCTTGGTCAGGCCGGCGTCGAAGATCGAGCTGTGCGGATCGGTGACGATGTCCGACGAGACGATCGGCGCGTCGTAGTACTTCAGGATGCCCTTCATCGGGCCGTCGGCGGCGGCCTTCATCGCGGCGTTGATCTCCGCGGCGGTGGCGGCCTTCTTCAGCTCGACGGTCAGGTCGGTGCAGGAGCCGGTGGGGATCGGCACCCGCAGCGCGTAGCCGTCCAGCTTGCCCTTGAGCTCGGGCAGCACCAGGCCGATGGCCTTGGCCGCACCGGTGGAGGTCGGGACGATGTTCAGCGCGGCGGCCCGGGCGCGGCGCAGGTCCGAGTGCGGGCCGTCCTGCAGGTTCTGGTCCTGGGTGTAGGCGTGCACGGTGGTCATCAGGCCCTTGACGATGCCGAACTCGTCGTTGAGCACCTTGGCGAACGGCCCGAGGCAGTTGGTGGTGCAGGAGGCGTTGGAGATGATGTTCTGGCTGCCGTCGTACTTGTCGTCGTTGACGCCCATCACGATGGTGATGTCCTCGTCGCTGGCGGGCGCGGAGATGATGACCTTCTTGGCGCCGGCGTCGAGGTGGCCCTGCGCCTTGTCCCGCTTGGTGAAGATGCCGGTCGACTCGACGACGACGTCGACGCCCAGGTCACCCCACGGCAGCGCCGCCGGGCCCTCCTTGATCGCCAGCGCCTTGATCTTGTGATCGCCCACCACGATGGTGTCGTCGCCCTCCAGGCTGACCTCGTAGGGCAGCCGGCCCAGGATCGAGTCGAACTTCAGCAGGTGCGCCAGCGCGGCGTTGTCGGTCAGGTCGTTGACCGCGACGATCTCGATGTCGGCGTTCTTGCCGGCGGCCTTCTGCGCGTCCAGGGCGCGGAAGAAGTTGCGTCCGATGCGGCCGAAGCCGTTAACGCCTACGCGGATGGTCACTGGTGTCTCCTCTTTGATCCACGACTACGAGATGTTCCGGGGGTACTGCTCACCGGCCAGCCTAATGCGGGACCTCCGCCGCCGTGCAGGTTGGTGGGTATCGCCGGGCGCGGGCTCAGCCGCGGACGGTGGCGGGCACCGCGTCGGCGATCGCCTGGGCGACCCGCAGGGCGATGTCGCCGTCGCGTCCGGAGGCGCACTGCACGTCGACGACGACGTTGCCGCGCACCGTCAGCGCCCGCTGCACGCACCACCCGCCACCGCCCTCGGTGAACCGGGTGATGGCGATCGCGACGCCCAGATCGGTCAGCGGCCCGTACACGCAGCGATACGGCGCATTCTGCTGAGCGACGCTGATCGTGCTGCCCGCGGCGGCCTGCCACTGCCGGGCCTGTTCGGCGAACACCGCGGTCGCGGCCTCCGGCGAGGGCAGCAGCACCACCGCCTGCACCACCCGATGCGCGGCGTTGGCCGGGTCGTCGACCATTCGGACGATCCGGGTCCGCAGCCAGCCGCTGCCGAGGTACGCGGCCCGCTCGGCGACGCCGAACGCCCCGGCGCTGACACCGGATTCGAGCAGGTCGGCGTCGTCGTACATGCTGGTGTAGGAGTTGGTCTGGACCAGCTGCGGCACCCCGACGACGGCGGCCAGCGGCTCCGGCGCCGGCAGCAGAGCGTCCAGGTCGGCCAGCGGCACCGGCGACGGCGGTTGCGCGGGCAGCCGGTCGCGGGTCGGCGGGCGCGAGCCGCCGCCGGGCATGCCGGCCACGATGGCGTCGAGCAGGTCCACCGCCCGGGCCGGGTTCGGCGACCGGCCGCTGACCTGGACGTCGATGATCTCGTTGCCGACCACCGCCAGCGCCCGCTGCACCCCCCACCCGTTGCCGCCCTCTTCCAGGCGGGTGATGGCCAGCGTGTCGTCGGTGGCGTACACCGCGCCGTAGCGGCACCGGTAGGGACTGTCGGCGCGGTGCACCTCGATGCTGCGCCCGGCGCTGGCCCGCCACTGCCGGGCCTGCTCGGCGAACGCCGCGGCCGCCGCCTCCGGCGAGAGGTAGCCGATCACCGATTGGTAGGCAAAGGCCTCGGTGCTGCCGTCGACGACGTGCTTGAGGGTCTGCAGGCGCGCCGAGATCCAGCCGCTGCCGGCGTAGGCGTGCTTCTGGCCGATCGCGAAGGCGCCGATGCTCTCCCCGACGGCCAGCGTCGTCGAGTCGTCGAACAGCGCGGTCCCGGTCCAGTCGACCTCCAGCTCGGGCAGTCCGGTCACCGCGGCGACCCGCTGGGGCGGCAGCAGCGGTGGCTCGGCCGGGGCCGGGGCGGACACCGGCGCGGCGGCCGGGGCGGGCGCGGCGGCCAGCAGGTCGCGGGTCGGGCTGCGCAGCGGGGCGCCGGGAATGCCGGCGATGAGGGCATCGAGGAGGTCGGCGGCCACCGTGGCGTCCTTCCAGCGGCCGGACACCTGCACGTCGACCAGGGTGCTGCCGCACTGCCCGAGGGCGCGCTGGACCGTCCAGCCGGTGCCGTCGGCGTAGTGGCGGGTCATCGCCAGGGCGTCGCCGGTGTTGGTCAGCTCGCCGAAGGTGCACAGGTAGGTCGACTCGGCCGACCCGGTGACGGTGACGGTCCGCCCGGCGCTGGCCTGCCACTGCCGGGCCTGTTCGGCGAACGCGGCGGCGGCCGCGGCCGCGCTGGGATAGCCGACCAGGCCCTGAAAGATCTTCTGGTCGGCCTTGCCGTCGACGAGCTGGCGCACGCTCTGCATCCGCGCGCTGATCCAGCCGGTCTCGGCGTATGCGCCGCGCTGGCCGATCAGGTAGGGGCCGACCGGCTCGCCCGCGGGTGCCGCGTTGCCGTCGTGGTAGAGCGTGGTCGCCACCTGCTGCGGGTCCAGGCCGGTCAGCCCGACGATCGCGGCGATCCGATCGACGGACAGCAGCAGCGAGTCCAGCGCGGGCGCCGGCGGGGCCGGCGGCGGTGGCGGCGGGGGTGGTGGCGCCGGGGGCGGCGGCGGGGGCGCTGCCTGCGGGGCAGCGGCGGGGATCCGGTTGCCGATCACCGCGGCCAGATCGAGCGCGGACTCCGGGTTGGCCACATTGCTGCCGGTGATCTGAATGTCGATCAGGCAGTGCCCGAGGATGGCCAGCGCGCGCTGGGAGACCCAGCCCGGCGCGTCCAGCTGGTGCCGGTTGATCGCCAGCGCGCGGGCCAGTTCGGTCAGCGGCCCGTAGCTGTGCCGATACTGCGTGCCGTTGCCCGCGGTGACGGTGAGCACCCGGCCGGAACTGGCCCGCCACTGTCGGCCCTGCTCGGCGAAGACCCGTTCGGCGTCGGCGGGGTTCGGGTAGGCGAACACCGCCTGGGTGACGAACAGCCCCGGCGTGCCGACGGCGGTGTCGGCGAATTTTTCCACCACCCACACCTGGAATCCGGTACCGGCGTACACCTTTTCCTGGGCGGCCAGGTAGGCCCCCTGACTCTCCCCGGCCTCCAGCTCGGCGGACGGATCGTAGGGCGCGAAGGCCACCGCGGTGAGCGCGGGCACCCCCAGCAGCTCGGCGATCTCCGCCGCCGACGGCAGCAGCGGTGGCGAATCGGTCACCGGCGGTCCTCCGGGTAGGCCGGCGGCAGCGCCGCGAAGGCCGGCGCCAGCCGGATGGTGGGCGGCACCGCGGCGGCCCAGCGCCGGGCCCGGCTCACCGGGTGATCCGGGAACCGGCCGTCGTAGCGGCGGTCGTCGGCGATCGAGTACGGCAGCACCGGGCGCACCCCGGGAACATAGGGGTGCGGCGGATACATGCCGGCCGGCCCGACCTCGGCGGCCACCGCGGCCTCACGCATCCCGGTGTCGGCGCCCTCCGGGAAGATGCCGTTGAGCTGCAGCCACTTGCCCTCCCGCGGCACGATGTTGGCCACCAGGTAGACCACCCCGCGGCCGGTGCGCGGATTGGGCGCCTTGATCAGGTACTGCAGCGCGGGCAGCCCGTCCACCGCCACCACGTTCGCCTCGATCAGGCAGGCCTCGCCGGCCAGATCGGTGGTCAGCGAGCGGCGCAGCTCGTCGAGCCGGGCCAGCGGCACCGAGGTGGCGTTGCCGGCCAGCTCGGCGATCCGGAAGTCGTCGCCGGTACCCGGATTCACCCAGCCGTCCGGGCCGCGGTCCAGGCCGGTGGTGTCGAACAGCAGCTGCACCCCGTAGTCGAACGACGGCGGCGGCGGCCCCGGCGGCCGCGGTGCCGGTGCGGGGGCCGGGGCGGCTGCCGCGGCGGGCACCCCGGCGGCGATCGCCGCGGCGAACCGCCCGGCCACCCCGGCAGCCCAGCGGCCGGAGGCCTGCGCCTCGATCAGCACGTTGCCGGCCAGCCGCACCGCCCGCTGCACCCCCCAGCCGTCGGCCCCCTCCTGGAAGTGCGTCAGCGCCAGGGCGTCCGGGGCCTCGGCCAACTCGCCGTACACCCAGGTGTACTCCCCCGCATCGTCGCCGGTGGTGACCAGCCGGCCGACCGCACCCCGCCAGTTCGGCCGCTGCGCGGCCAGCGCGGCGGCCGCCGCGGCCGGGGTGGCGAACACGATCACCGACCCGAACAGCAGGTGCGTGCCGCCGCCGTCGACCGGGACCGACAGCTTGTGGGTGCGCACCGCGAGATAGCCGGTGCCGGTGTACACCGGCAGCTGCGCGAGCGCCCACGGATCCAGCGGCTCGCCGGCGGGCAGCTGCGCGGAGTCGTCGTAGAGCGCGGTCACCGGTGCGTCGAGCACCAGTCCGGGCGTCCCGGTGAGCGCGGCAGCGCGCTCGGCGGTGGGCAGCAGCGCCTCGGCCGCGGCCACCTCGACCGGCGCGGGCTGCAGCGCCAGCGGGTCGCGGGTCCCGCGGCGCCCTCCGGCGCCGGGCACCCCGGCCGCGATCGCGTCGGCCAGTTGCACCGCCAGCGTCGGCGCGGCCGGGCGGCCGGCGACCTGGGTGTCCACGATGATCCGGCCCACCGCGGTCATCGCGCGCTGGGTGACCCAGCCGTTGCCGCCCTCCTCGAACCGGTTGATCGCCAGCATGTCGCCGGTGTTGACCAGCGGGCCATAGCTGTTGACCACCCGCTGTTCCCCGGAGCTGAAGGACATCATGGCGCCGGCCTGCCGCTGCCACAGCGGGGCCTGCGCGGCCAGCAGCGCGCCGGCCGCCTGCGCGCTGGGCATCAGCACAACGGCCTGAATCGCCCGCACGACCGGGCCGCCGTCGGCGTCGTGCAGCACCCGGCCGCGCATCGCCTGCCAGCCGCTTCCGTCGAACACCGACTTCTGGGTCAGCGCATAGCTACCCAGAAAAGCCCCGTCGTGCACCGCCGACGCGTCGTCGTACAGGCTGGTGCGGACCGATTCCCGGGCCAGGGCGGGGGCCCGCAGCAGCTCACCAACCCGGGTATCGGGCAGCAGCAGCGCCTCCAGGGCCTCGGCCGACCAGTCCGGTGACTCAACCGGGAGCAGCGTGCGGGTGGCCGGGCGCGGCGCCCCCTTGCTGAGCTTGGCGACCGCGGCGTCCAGCAGGTCGGCGGTCGGCCCGGGCTGCTCCCAATAGCCGTTCGCCTGCACCTCCACGAGCACGTTGTTCCAGCGCGCGACGGCGTGCCAACCGGTCCAGCCGTCACCGTCCTCCTGCTGCCGGCTGATCACCAGGGTGTCGGCGCTGGCAAACAGCGTGCCGACGGTGCTGCGGATGTGCTCCGCCCCGCGGCGCACCCCCAGCGTTCGCCCGGGCGCGGCGCTCCACTGCCGGCCCAGTTCCGCGAACACCGCTTGGGCCTGGGCCTCTTTGGTGTAGCCGACGACGGCCACGCTGACCGCGCGGCGCAGCTGGCCCTCGGGCTCCTCGCGCAGCGTGCGCGTGCGGACCGCGGCCATCCCGGGCCGCTGGAAGGCCCGTACCTGGGCGTGGCTGTAGACCGACACCAGTTCCGGGTCGTCGAGCCCCTCGGTGTCGTCGAAGAGGACCGCGCCGTGCGACTCGGTGACGGTGCCCGGCAGGCCGGTGAACCGCGCCACCTCGCCGGCGCCGAGCAGCGCGTCGTCGGTGACCGTGACCAGGTGACGATCCCGGATCCCCGAGGCCAGCACCACCACGCCGCCAAGCCCGATCAGCAGGCCGAACCCGGTCAGAAAGTACCCGGAGGTGCGGTCACTGCGCTTCACCTCGTCGTAGTCACGCCGGCCGGATTTGGTGCCGACGCATTCGTCGCCGCGCTCCATGGTCTGCCCGCCGCAGGTCGGGGGGCCGTCCCCGACCACGCCGTTCAGGCCCGCCATCAGCATTCCGCCGCCCAGTATCACGCCGAGCAGGCCCCAAATCACCGCACTGAGCAGGCTGGAGGGCCCGGAGGAGCTAGTTGCCACGCTCGAACCCTAACAACGGCGCGGACGCCGGCCGCGCGGCACTTTCGGGCGGCGCTCATCGCTCAGGCGGTGCCAGTTCAGGCGGTGCCAGTTCGCCTTCGGCTCCTCGCGCAGGCGCTCGTCGCTCAGGCGTCGTCCAGGAGATCCTGGGTGACGGCCGACTCGGTGTCGGGCAGCCCGTCCTGCTTGGCCTTGCGGTCGGCCATCGACAGCAGCCGGCGGATCCGCCCGGCCACCGCGTCCTTGGTCATCGGCGGGTCGGCCAGCCGGCCGAGTTCCTCCAGCGAGGCCTGCCGGTGCTCGACGCGCAGCTTGCCGGCGGCGGCCAGGTGATCGGGCACCCCGGGACCCAGGATCTCCAGGGCGCGCTCCACCCGGGCGGCCGCGGCGACCGCCGCGCGCGCCGACCGGCGCAGGTTGGCGTCGTCGAAGTTGGCCAGCCGGTTCGCGGTGGCGCGGACCTCGCGGCGCATCCGGCGCTCCTCCCAGGTGCCGCGGGTGTCCTGGGCGCCCATCCGGGTCAGCAGCAGCCCGATGGCCTCGCCGTCGCGCACCACCACCCGGTCGATGCCGCGGACCTCGCGGGCCTTGGCCGACACCCCCATCCGGCGGGCCGCCCCGACCAGCGCCAGCGCCGCCTCCGGCCCGGGGCAGCTGATCTCCAGCGCCGAGGACCGGCCCGGCTCGGTCAGCGAGCCGTGCGCCAGGAACGCCCCGCGCCAGGCGGCCTCGGAATCACCGATGCTGCCGCCGACGACCTGGGCGGGCAGCCCGCGCACCGGCCGGCCGCGCAGATCCAGCAGCCCGGTCTGGCGGGCCAGCGCCTCGCCGTCCTTGGCCACCCGCACCACGTAGCGGGTGGCCTTGCGGATCCCGCTCGGCGACAGCACGTGCACCATGGCGGCGTAGCCGTACAGGTCGAAGATGTCCTTGCGCAGCCGCCGCGCGGTGCCCTCCAGGTCGACCTCGGCCTCCACGACCACCCGGCCCGACACGATGTGCAGGCCGCCGGCGAACCGCAGCAGCGACGCCACCTCGGCACGTCGAGCGCTGACCGAGTTCACCACGAGCTTGCTCAGCTCGTTCTTGACCTCCGCAGTCATCGCCAAGTGTCGTCACCTCTTTCCCGCCGGATCCCGTCGGCGGCCAACGGCGCGGTGGCAGCAGGCGGCGCCACCGCCTCACCCCGCGCGAGCACCCCCTGCAACGCCGACGCCAATTTCGCCGGGTCATGTAATGGTGTACCAGGTCGTGAAACGTCAGCAAACACCACGTCGGCCTGCAGCAGGCCGGCCGTGCGGCGCAGCTGGTCGCGCTCGCGCTGCCCGGGCACCCGGGCCTCGTCGACGATGATGTCGTCCACGGTGATGTCCGGGGCGTGCTGAGCCAGCACGTGCACATGCCGTTCGGCGCTGAACCCGGCGGTCTCCCCCGGCTCGTCGGCCAGGTTCAGCACCAGTGCCCGACGGGCGGTGGTCGCCTGCAGCGCGCTGACCAGCCCGGGCACCAACACGTGCGGGATGACGCTGGAGAACCAGGAGCCCGGCCCCAGCACCACCAGGTCGGCGGCCATGATGGCGTCGACGGCCTGCGGGGTGGCCGGCGGATGCCCGGGCAGCAGCCGGACCCGGCGGACCTGGCCGGGGGTGGTCGCCACCGCCACCTGGCCCCGGATCACCCGGCTCATCCGCGGATCCGATTCCAGCCCGGCCACATCGGCCTCGATCTTTAGGCCGATCGGGCACATCGGCAGCACCCGGCCGCGCACCCCGAGGACCCGGCCCAGCTCGTCCAGGGCGGCGACCGGGTCGGCCAGCACCTCGTCGAGCCCGGCCAGCAGCAGGTTGCCGATCGGATGCCCGGCCAGCGCGCCGGTGCCGCCGAACCGGTGCTGGATGATCGTCGCCCACAGCCGGCCCTGCGGGCTGTCGGAGGCCAGCGCGGCCAGCGCCATCCGCAGGTCACCGGGCGGCACGATGTCGAGCTCGGCGCGCAGCCGGCCCGAGGATCCGCCGTCGTCGGCGACGGTCACCACGGCGGTCACATACGCGGTCAGCCGGCGGGCCGCCGACAGCGTGGCGTACAGGCCGTGACCGCCGCCGAGCGCGACGATGCGGGGGTCGCTCACTCGCGCCCCAGATCCCGGTGCAGCACCCGCACCGACAGCCCGGGCGTCCCGGTCAGCCGCCCGGCCAGCGCCTCGGCGATCGCGACGCTGCGATGCTTGCCGCCGGTGCAGCCGATCCCGACGGTGACATAGCGTTTGCCCTCGCGCCGGTAGCCGTCGAACACCAGGCCCAGGATCCGCTCGTAGTTGTCCAGGAACGGCCCGGCGGCATCCTGGCCGAGCACGTAGTCGCGCACCGCCCGGTGCCGGCCGGTGTGCGGGCGCAGGTCGTCGACCCAGTGCGGGTTCGGCAGGAAGCGCACGTCGGCGATCATGTCGGCGTCCATCGGCAGCCCGTATTTGAAGCCGAAGGATTCCACGGTCAGGCTCAGCGTCGCGACGGTCTCGGTGCCGAACGCGTCCTCAATGGTCTTGCGCAGCTCCGGCACCGGCAGCGCCGAGGTGTCGATCACCAGGTCCGCCGCCGCGCGCACCGGTTCCAGCATCCGGCGCTCGGCGGCGATGCCCTCGGCCAGGGTCAGCCCGGCCTGCAGCGGATGGGCGCGCCGGTTGTTCTCGTAGCGGCGGACCAGCACGTCGTCGGAGGCGTCCAGGAACAGCACCCGCGGGGTGATGTCGCGGGCGGCCAGGTCCGAGCGCACGGTGTCCAGGTCGCCGGTGAACCCCTTGGAGCGGGCGTCCATCACCACCGCCAGCCGGGTGATCCGGGAACCGGCGGCCAGCCCGAGGTCGACCATCCGGGCGATCAGCTCGGTGGGCAGGTTGTCGGCGACGTACCAGCCGAGGTCTTCGAGCACCTTCGCCGCGGTGTCCCGCCCGGCCCCGGACAGCCCGGTGACCACGACGACGTCGATCGACGGGTCACCGCCGGTGTCGGCCATCCGCTCCGTCATCCTTCATCCGTCCCGCCGTTGTCCGGCACCCCGAGCGCGGTCAGCACCGCCCGGGCCGTCGCCGTCCCGATTCCCGGCACCGCGGTGATCTCCTCGACCGTAGCCTGTTTGAGCTTGGCCACCGAGCCGAAGTGGGTGACCAGTGCCGACCGCCGGCGCTCGCCCAGGCCGGGGACGCCGTCGAGCACCGAGGCCGTCATCCGCTTGGACCGTTTGCTGCGGTGGAAGGTGATCGCGAACCGGTGCGCCTCGTCGCGGATCCGCTGCAGCAGGTACAGGCCCTCGCTGTTGCGCGGCAGGATGTAGGGGTCCGGTGCCGAGCCGTCCAGGTTGGGCACCCACACCTCCTCCAGCCGCTTGGCCAGGCCGATCACCGCCACGTCGGTGACCCCGAGTTCGGCCAGCACCGCGGCGGCGGCGTTGACCTGGGGGGCGCCGCCGTCGACGACGAACAGGTTCGGCGGGTAGGCGAATTTTCTGCTGCGGCCCTCCGCGGCGTAATCGGCCCCGGCTGCCCCGTCGGCCCCGCCTGCCACGTCTGCGACGTGCCGGGCGAAGCGCCGCCGGGTCACCTCGGCGATGGAGGCGACGTCGTCGGAGCGGCCGTCGCCGGCGGCCTCCCGGATCGCGTAGTGCCGGTAGTCGGACTTGCGCGGCAGGCCGTCCTCGAAGACCACCAGCGAGGCGACCACGTCGGTGCCCTGGACGTGGCTGATGTCCACGCATTCGATCCGCAGCGGCGCGTCCTCCAGCTCGAGTGCCTCCTGAATGCTCTGCAGCGCGGCGGATCTGGCGGTGAAGTCGCCGGCGCGGCGCAGCTTGTGCTGGGCCAGCGCCTCCGCGGCGTTGCGGGCGACGGTCTCGGCGAGTGCCTTCTTGTCCCCGCGCTGGGCGACCCGCAGGCTGACCCGGGAGCCGCGCAGCCCGGACAGCCAGTCGGCGAGCTGGCCGGCGTCCGGCGGCAGCTGCGGCACCAGCACCTCCCGCGGCACCGGGTTGGCCGAATCCGCGCCGCCGGCGTCGGCGGCGCCGCCCAGCTCGGCCTGATCGCCGTAGAACTGGGTGAGGAACTGCCCGACCAGGTCCACCCCGCCCTCGGTCTCGACCACCCAGCCGCGCTGGCCGCGGACCCGCCCGCCCCGGACGTGGAACACCTGCACCGCGGCCTCCAGGTCGTCGGCGGCAAAGGCCACCACATCGGCGTCGGTGCCGTCGCCGAGCACGACCGCCTGCTTCTCCATCGCCCGGCGCACCGCAGACAGGTCGTCGCGCAGCCGGGCCGCGCGTTCGAAGTCCAGCTGCTCGGCGGCCTCGGTCATCGCGCGCTCGAGGTCCCGGGCGAACCGGTCGGTGCGCCCGGACAGGAAGTCGCAGAAGTCCTCGACGATGGCCCGGTGCTCCTCGGCGGTAACCCGGCCGACGCACGGCGCGGCGCACTTGTCGATGTAGCCCAGCAGGCACGGCCGGTCGATCGCGCGGTGCCGCTTGAACACCCCGTTCGAGCAGGTGCGGGCCGGGAACACCCGGGTGAGCAGGTCGACGGTCTCCCGGATCGCCCAGGCGTGCGAGTACGGCCCGAAGTACCGCACGCCCTTCTTGCGCGGGCCGCGGTAGACGAACAGCCGGGGGTACTCCTCGCCGACGGTGACGGCCAGCACCGGGTAGGACTTGTCGTCGCGGTAGCGGACGTTGAACCGCGGGTCGAACTCCTTGATCCAGTTGTATTCCAGCTGCAGCGCCTCGACCTCGGTGCCCACCACGGTCCACTCCACCTTGGCTGCGGTGGTCACCATCTGCCGGGTGCGCGGGTGCAGCCCGGACAGGTCGGCGAAGTACGAGGTCAGCCGGCTGCGGAGGTTTTTCGCCTTGCCGACGTAGATGACCCGGCCGTGGGAGTCGGAGAACCGGTAGACCCCGGGCCCGGTGGGGATGGTGCCCGGCGGCGGACGATAGCTGGCGGGATCGGGCACGGTTTCACCCTACTGATCGCGCTGCCGAGCGCAGCGCGGAGCGCAGCGCGGAGCGCAGGCGTCGGCAGATGACCGTAACCGGACGTACCAATCTCCGCCCGACCGGGTTTCTGACACCACATCGGCCCCATCCACCACTTTGGCACCGAACGGTACGTTCGGCTACCGGGCCGGCTCAGTCCTGGTACTTGGCCACCAGGTCCCGGGCGGTGTCCATCGCCTCGACGGCGCGGTCGGTGTCGAAGGACTGAATCGCCAGCACCGGCAGGTATTCGTCGGCGGGCAACTCCAGCCGGGCGAACCGCTTGCCCGCCGGGAAGCGCAGGCCGCGGACCTGCGACCAGGGGATCAGCTTCTCCCCCAGCAGGTTTCGCACCGCCACCCCGGGCGCCCCGATGCGCAGCCGGGGCCGGGTGAACAGCAGCGCCAGGCCGGCGAACACCAGCCCGAGCGCCACGAACGACCACTGGTCGGAGGTGCGGAAGTTGACCCCGGTGTTGCGGATCTTCAGCACCAGCGCGACGCCGATGTGGATGGCGACGATCAGCACCGCGGCCGCGGCCGCGAGGTACATCGTTTTGCGGGGCCGGAATTCGGCGTCCCAGTCCGCGGCCCGCTGCGTTGCGCTCGCCATCTACCGGCCCACCCGCAATTCGCGCAGCGTCAGCGCGGTGGTCAGCGCGGCCGCGGCGGCCTGGCCGCCCTTGTCCTCGGCCGAATCGGGCAGCCCGGCACGGTCGAGCGCCTGCTGCTCGGTGTCGCAGGTCAGCACACCGTTGGCGACCGGGGTCGCCTCGTCCAGCGCGATCCGGGTCAGCCCGGCGGTCACCGCATCGCAGACGTAGTCGAAATGCGGGGTGCCGCCGCGGATCACCACGCCGAGCGCGACGACCGCGTCGTGACTGCGGGCCAATTCCTGGACCACCACCGGCAGTTCGATGGCCCCCATCACCCGCACCACCGTCGGATCGGTGACCCCGGCGGCGGCGGCGGTGCGCCGGGCGCCGCCCAGCAGCGCCGTGCAGATGGTGTCGTGCCAGGTGCTCGCGACGATCGCCAGCCGCACCGCGGAGGCGTCCAGGCCCGCGGGCAGCTGCGGAATGCCGTCGCCGCTCATGCGCTCGGGCCCCCGGGCTGCGGGGTGTGCCGCTCGCCCAGCAGGTAGACCGCCTCGTCGTAGCCGTCCATGGTGGTGGACTCGTGGAAGTCGTCGAGGCCGGTCAGGTCGTGGCCCATCCGGTCCCGCTTGGTCATCAGGTAGCGGATGTTTTCGGCGTTGGCCCGCACCGGCAGCGGCACCCGCTCGGTGATCTGCAGCCCGTAGCCGTCCAGACCGACCCGCTTGGCCGGGTTGTTGGTCAGCAGCCGCATCGACTTGACGCCCAGGTCGACGAGGATCTGCGCGCCGATGCCGTAGTCGCGGGCGTCGGCGGGCAGGCCGAGCTCCAGGTTCGCATCGACGGTGTCGGCACCGGCGTCTTGGAGCTGATAGGCCTGCAGCTTGTGCATCAGGCCGATGCCGCGGCCCTCGTGCCCACGCATGTAGAGCACCACGCCGCGGCCCTCCTGGGCCACCATCGCCATGGCGGCGTCCAGCTGCGGGCCGCAGTCGCAGCGCCGGGAGCCGAACACGTCGCCGGTCAGGCACTCCGAGTGCACCCGGACCAGCACGTCGGCACCGCCGTCGGCGGAGACGTCGCCGCGGACCAGGGCGACGTGCTCGACGTCCTCGTACATGCTGGAGTAGCCGACGGCGCGGAACTCACCGTGCCGGGTGGGGATCCGGGCCTCGGCGATCCGCTCGATGTGGCGTTCGTGCTTGCGCCGCCATTCGATCAGGTCGGCGATGGAGATCAGCGCGAGATTGTGCTCGTCGGCGAAGACCCGCAGTTCCTCGGTGCGGGCCATGTGGCCCTCGTCCTTCTGGCTGACGATCTCGCAGATCGCGCCGGCCGGCTGCAGGCCGGCCATCCGGGCCAGGTCGACGGCGGCCTCGGTGTGGCCGGGCCGGCGCAGCACCCCGCCGTCCTTGGCCCGCAGCGGCACCACGTGCCCGGGCTTGCTGAAGTCCTCGGCGACCGAGTCCGGGTCGGCCAGCAGCCGCATGGTGGTTGCCCGGTCGGCGGCGGAGATGCCGGTCCCGACGCCCTCCCGGGCGTCGACGGTGACGGTGTAGGCGGTGCCGTGCTTGTCCTGGTTGACCGCGTACATCGGCAGCAGGCCTAGCCGGTCGCAGACCTCACCGGACAGCGGCACGCACAGGTAGCCGGAGGTGTAGCGGACCATGAAGGCCACCAGTTCCGGGGTGGCCTTCTCGGCCGCGAAGATCAGGTCGCCCTCGTTCTCCCGGTCCTCGTCGTCGATGACGACGACGGCCTTGCCCGCGGCGATGTCGGCAACCGCCTGTTCGACGGTGTCCAGCCTCGTCATGCTCTGCCACCTTGCCGGTTCACCGCGGAACCATCGACATCATTGCTGCCACCAGTATGAACCAACCCGCGGGCGCTATTCGCCCGCACGTGCGGCCAGCAGCCGCTCCACGTACTTGGCCAGCACATCGACCTCCAGGTTGACGGTGCCGCCCACCCCGGCGCGGCCCAGCGTGGTGGCGGCCAGGGTGGTGGGGATCAGGGATACCTCGAACCAGTCGCCGTCGTCGTCGCGGCCCAGCCCGGACACCGTCAGCGAGGTGCCGTCGACGGTGATGGAGCCCTTCTCGACCAGGTAGCGGGCCAGCGCGGCCGGCAGCGAGAACCGGACGACCTCCCAGTGCTGGGACGGGGTGCGCGTCAGCACGGTGCCGGTGCCGTCGACGTGGCCCTGCACGATGTGGCCGCCGAGCCGGCTGTTGACCGCGGCGGCGCGTTCCAGGTTCACCGCGGCACCGACCCGCAGGCCACCGAGGCTGGACCGGTCCAGGGTTTCGGCCATCACGTCGGCGCTGAACCTGCCGCCGGGCAGCACCTCGACGACGGTCAGGCAGACCCCGTTGACCGCGATCGAATCGCCGTGCCCGGCGTCGGCGGTGACGACCGGTCCGCGGATCACGAACCGGGCCGCGTCGGCCAGGTCCTCCTTGCCAACTACCTCGCCGAGTTCTTCGACAATTCCGGTGAACACGCCCACAGGCTAGTCGGCACCGCCGCGCCGGTGCTTTGACCCACTAACATGGCCGCCATGCTGATGCGCCGCCGCAAGACCGCCCTGATGTCCGCCCTGGCCGCCACCGTCACCGCCGCCGCCCTGTTGACCGGCTGTTCCTCGGACAAGTCGAGCGAAGCGCTGCCGGACGCCGCGGAGCTGCTGTCCACCTCGGCGGCCAGCACCGCGAAGGTGACCAGCGCGCACCTGGAGGTCAATGCCGACGGCGAGGTCAAGGGCCTGCCGGTCAAGACGCTGACCGGCGACCTGACCAACATCCCGGCCACCGCCGCCAAGGGCAACGCCGCCATCTACCTCGGCGGGCAGACCGTCGACGTGCAGTTCGTGGTGCTCGACGCGGTGCTCTACGGCAGCATCGACAACGGCCAGAGCTTCTCCGACTACGGCCCGGCCGCCGACATCTACGACCCGTCGACGATCCTGAACCCCGACCTCGGCCTGGCCAACATGCTGTCGAGCTTCACCGACGCCAAGTCCGAGGCCGCCGAGACCATTGGCGGCGTCGAGACCGTCCGGATCACCGGCAAGGTCAGCAGCGACGCCGTCAACAAGCTGCTGCCCGACATGGCGGCGACCGGCCCGGTCGACGGCACCGCCTGGATCGCCAAGGACGGCGACCACAACCTGGTGCAGGCGCGCATCTCCCCCGATGACAAGACCCACCTGGACATGACGCTGTCGGCGTGGAACGAGCCGGTCACCGTCACCAAGCCCGCGCTCTGATGCGCTCGGGTACCAGCCGCTCGATCGCGATCAGCGCGGGCGGTCTGGCCGTCCTGCTCGGGGCCGTCGACACCTACGTCGTGGTCACGATCATGGAAGACATCATGGGCGATGTCGGCATCCCGGTGAACAAGATCCAGCAGGTCACCCCGATCATCACCGGCTACCTGCTGGCTTATGTCGCCTCGATGCCGCTGCTGGGCCGGACCTCCGACCGGTTCGGCCGCAAGCTGGTGCTGCAGCTGGGCCTGGCGGTGTTCGCCATCGGGTCCACCATCACCGCGCTGGCCGGGGACCTGACCACCCTGGTGATCGGCCGGGTGGTGCTCGGCACGGCCGCCGGGGCGCTGCTGCCGGTGACCCTGGCGCTGGCCGCCGACCTGTGGTCGGCCCGGGACCGGGCTAAGGTGCTCGGCGGTGTCGGGGCCGCCCAGGAGCTGGGCAGCGTGCTGGGCCCGCTGTGGGGCATCGCGGTGGTGATGATGTTCAACACCTGGCGCGACGTGTTCTGGATCAACCTGCCGCTGACCGCGCTGGCGATGATCATGATCCACTTCAGCCTGCCCGCACACGACCGGTCCAGCACCGCCAACCAGAAGGTCGACGTGGTCGGCGGCGTGCTGCTGGCCATCGCGCTCGGGCTGGCCGTCGTCGGGCTGTACAACCCGGCGCCCGACGGCAAGCAGATCCTGCCCGACTGGGGCATCCCGACGGTCATCGGCGCGGCGGTGTTCGGGCTGGCGTTCCTGCTGTGGGAGTCGAAGGCCAAAACCCGGCTGATCGACCCGTCCGGGATGCGGGTCATCCCGTTCCTGGCGGCGCTGGCGGCATCGGCCTGCACCGGCGCGGCGCTGATGGTCACCCTGGTCAACGTCGAACTGTTCGGCCGCGGGGTGCTCGGGTCGAGCCAGCTCGAGGCCGCCCTGCACCTGCTGTGGTTCCTGGCGGCGCTGCCGGTCGGCGCGGTCATCGGCGGGTTCGCCGCCGCCCGCTTCGGTGACCGGGTGATCGTGGTGCCCGGCATGCTGATCGCGGCGTTCGGCTACTGGCTGATCTCGCACTGGAACCTCGACGTGCTGTCCGCGCAGCACGATCTGGGTGTGCTGGCGCTGCCCGCGTTCGGCACCGATCTGGCCATCACCGGCCTGGGGCTTGGCCTGGTGATCGCCCCGCTGACCTCGGCGGCGCTGCGGGTGGTGCCCGCCACCGAGCATGGCATCGCGTCGTCGCTGGTGGTGGTCGCCCGGATGATCGGCATGCTGGTCGGGGTGGCCGCGCTGACCGCGTGGGGGCTGTACCGGTTCAACCAGATCCTGGCCGAGCTGCCCAAGGCCACCGGCGACACCCTGGCTGCCAAGCTGGCCGCCGAGGGGCACCGCTACCAGCTGGCGTTCTCCATGCAGTACGGCGAGATGTTCTTCGTCACCGCGCTGATCTGCCTGGCCGGCGCGGCGATCGGGCTGTTCATCGCCCGCCGCGACGTCGCGGTGGACGACGACGACAAGTCCGCGGTCATTCTGGTACCAGGCTGACCAGCAGATCCGGGCCGATCCGGTCGACCTGGTCGAACCGCCAGCGCAGCGCGTCACCGATGCCGCGCACCCCGACCGAGTCCAGCACGGTGATCGGCCCGCCCAGCAGCATCGGGGCGATGTAGCCGAGGATCCGGTCCACCAGCCCGGCCCGCAGGAACGCCCCGGCCAGCGTCGGGCCGCCCTCCAGGATGATGTCGGTGCGGTCGCCGAGCGCCCGCAGCACCTCGGCGGGGTCGTGGGTGCGGATCATCATGGTCGGTGCGTCGTCGTTGAGCACCCGGGAATCCGCGGCGATGTCACGCTGTCCGACCACCACCCGCAGCGGCTGCCGGCCCACCTCGGTGCCGTCGGTGGGGCGCGCGGTCAGGGTCGGATCGTCGGCGAAGACGGTGCCGGTGCCGACGATGATCGCCTCGGCGGCGGCCCGGCGGCGATGCACGTCGGCGCGGGCGGTCGGGCTGGTGATCCATTTCGAGCTGCCGTCGGCCGCGGCGCTGCGGCCGTCGATGCTGGCGCCGAACTTCCAGGTGACGTGCGGGCGCCCGGTGCGCAGCCGGTGCAGCCATTCCCGCAGCGGGCCGCCGGCCACCTCGTCGGCCAGCACCCCGCCGGTGACCTCCAGACCGGCCTCGAGCAGCGACGCCGCACCTCCGGCGGCCTCCGGGTTGGGGTCGGCGACGGCGTAGACCACCGCGCTGACCCCGGCCGCCAGCAGCGCGTCCACGCACGGCGGGGTGCGGCCGTGATGGTTGCACGGTTCCAGGGTGACCACGGCGGTGCCGCCGGCGGCCAGGCCGGCGGCGCGGCGCAGCGCGACGATCTCGGCGTGCGCGCCGCCGACCGGCTGGGTCGAGCCGACCCCGGCGATCCGGCCGTCGGCGTCCAGGATGACCGCGCCGACCGGCGGGTTCGGGTAGGTGTTGCCCTTGACCTTCTCGGCCTGGGCGATCGCCGCCCGCATCGCCGCCTCGAGCGCCAGCGAATCGGTCACAGCGTCAGGTGCGCCGACGCGGTGGCGGCCTGGGCGCGCAGCTTGACCACCGCGTCGGCCGGGTCGGCGGCGCTGTAGACCGCCGAGCCTGCCACGAAACAGTCCACCCCGGCCTCGGCGGCGGCCTCGATGGTGTCGGCGTTGATGCCGCCG
The DNA here is from genome assembly GCF_010726955.1 of Mycolicibacterium fallax. Taxonomy (NCBI): domain Bacteria; kingdom Bacillati; phylum Actinomycetota; class Actinomycetes; order Mycobacteriales; family Mycobacteriaceae; genus Mycobacterium; species Mycolicibacterium fallax. Next base: position 617,021 of record NZ_AP022603.1, on the reverse strand, counting down.
TCGATCTCCACCAGGATGTTCAGCTCGCCGGCGTCGACGAGCTTGCGCACGGCGCGGACCTTGGACAGCACCTCGGGGATGAACTTCTGGCCGCCGAATCCGGGCTCCACCGACATGATCAGCAGGGTGTCGAAGTCCGGCAGCAGCGCCAGGTACGGGTCCAGCGAGGTGCCGGGCTTGATCGCCAGGCCGGCCTTGCCGCCGGCGGCGCGGATGTCGCGGGCCACCGCGGACGGATCGTCGGCGGCCTCGACGTGGAAGGTGACGTTGTGCGCGCCGGCCTCGGCGTAGCCCGGTGCCCACCTGCCGGGGTCGGTGATCATCAGGTGGCAGTCCATCGGGATGTTGGCCACCTGCAGCAGGCTGTCCACCACCACCGGGCCGAGGGTGAGGTTGGGCACGAAGTGGTTGTCCATGACGTCGACGTGCAGCCAGTCGGCGTTGTCGACGGCGGCGACCTCGTCGGCCAGCCGGGCGAAGTCGGCGGTGAGGATCGACGGGGCGATCATGGGATGCGCGGGGGTAACGGACACGCCCACCAGGTTACTCAGAACGGCGGCGCGGTTTCGGGGTGACTGGCCAGGAATCGTTGCCGCTCCCGGTGCAGCTCGCGGCGGTTGGCGCGGCGTTCGGCCAGCACCGCGGCGGTGCGGTTCTCGGCGCGGGTTCGTTTGCGGCGCGGCATCGCGGCGCACCGGTCGCCCCGGGCCGGGGCAGCCCGGGTGCCGGGCATCCGCCGTCGGGCAATGTCCCGATTGCGCCAGCCGGGGCCCGATCCCGACGCCGGGGCGGGCGCCGGGGTCGGCACGCACAGCTGTGGAAACAACAGGGCGCTGCCCGGCAGCGTGACGAACCGCCGCCCGCCGGGCAGCGTCCAGATCACCGTGCCGTCGGCCAGCTGCTCGTCGAGCCAGCCGCCGAAGGTTTTGAGCAGGTGATGTTTTCGGCACAGGCATTTCAGGTTCCCGGCGTGGGTGGGACCGTTTTTGCCGTACGGGATGGTGTGGTCGATGTCGCAGAACTCCGCGGGCCGATCGCAGCCGGGCGCCCGGCAGGTCAGGTCCCGGGACCGGACGAAGTCGGCCAGCGCCTGGGACGGCACGTAGTGCGGCTCCGGGCCGCCGGTCGGGATCAGCACCGGTGCCTGCCGGGCCTGGCCGGCCAGCGCGGCCACCAGCGCGGCCGGGATCAGCGCGTCGGCGCCGGCCAGCACGCCGGGCGTCGTCCCGGTGCCGGTGACGGCGGACCGGTCGGCAACCACGTGAATGACCACCGGGGTGGCCGCCGCGGCGGCTCGCAGGGCCGGGCAGTCGGGGCGGCCGCAGCTGCAGTACAACCGCTCGGCACCGGCGGCCATCGCCATCATCGCGTCCGCGCGGCGCTGGTCCCGGGTCCGCGGGTCCGCCGCGCACACCGTGTCGGCCAGCTGGTTCAGCCGCCGGTCCACCGCCTGGGATGCCACGGCCGAGACCTGGGCGTCGAGGTAGGCCAGCCCGTCCTCGGCCGAGCCGACCTTGACGTAGCGGTCCAGGTGGCGTTCCCGGGATCGCCGCACGGCCTCGCGGTCCCACGCCGCGATGCAGGTGTCGACGTAGTTGCGCAGCCGGTAGGTGGTGACACTGGCCCACTGGCCCACCGGCCGACCGCCGCGGCCACCCGGGCGTCGACGGCGGCCAGCACCTGCGCGTCGGTGATCAAGACGGTGCGGTCGACGATCACCCGGAACGCCGCGTAGGTCATCTCCCCCGCGGAGAACCGGGCCCCGCACCGGGGCAGCCGCTCACGCATCGCGCGGGCGTAGCACAGCAGCGATTCCCCGGCCCGGATGCTGATCGACATGGCCGCGGCGACCTCGGCGGCCACCGCCGACTCGGTGTCGATGGCCAACTCGGCGCGCTCCCCGGCGTCGATCAGGCGGGCCGCGAACAGGTCGGCGACGGCGACCAGGCGCGCCGCGGCGGCCCGGGACTCCGCCCCGGTCAGCGCGCCGATCCGGGCCAGCGCCGCGGTGGATTCCGGGGTCTGCGCCAGCACCTTCAGATACTCGAACATACGTTCGAGTCTATCGCCTTTTTGGTGGCTTGACCAGAGAAAAGTACCGGCAATTTTCCGGCGGTCCTAGCCTGGCAGGCATGGATCAACGCATCAGCCTGATCACCCTGGCGGTCACCGACCTGGCCCGCGCCCGGCGGTTCTACGAGGCCGGTCTGGGCTGGGCGCCCGCCGCCACCGGCGACGGCGTTGCCTTCTACCAGCTGCCCGGGATCGCCTTCGCGCTGTGGAACCGCGCCGAGCTGGCCGCCGAGGTTCCGCAGCCCATCGACGGGCGGTTCTCCGGGATCACCATCGCCGCCAACCAGCGCAGCACCGCCGAGGTCGACGCGGTGCTGGCGCGCGCCGCGGCCGCGGGCGGCACCCTGCTGCGGGCCGCCGCGCACACCGACTGGGGTGGCTACTCGGGCTACTTCGCCGACCCCGACGGGCACGTCTGGGAGGTCGCGGTGAACCCGGCCTGGACCATCAACGACGACGGCACCGTGACCCTCTGATTCGCGCGCCGGGCCGTCCAGCGTCAGGACCCCGTAAAGGAACGCCGCACCGCCGTCAGGAAACCGTAAACGGGCGCGCTGGACCGGCCGGCCGGTTGTTGACTCCTCTCCGGCCACCGAATGTGTCGGCCACGAAACGGAGTGCCGCCATGTCTGCAGTCAGCTACCTCGCGCTGACCATCGCGATCTTCGCGGCGTTCGGCGCGGTGGTGCAGGTGCTCGAGCGATGAGCCCGGCCAACGGCGTCGGCCTGGTCCTGGCCGTCGCGCTCGCGCTGTTCCTGATCGCCAGCCTGCTGTTCCCGGAGCGGTTCTGATGTCGGGCATCGCCGCGGGCATCCTGTTCCCGCTGGTTCTGATCGTCGCGCTGGCCGTGGTCCACGTGCCGCTCGGCGACTACATGTACCGGATCTACACCGCGACGCGAGACACCCGCGGGGAGCGCATCATCTACCGGCTGATCGGCGCCGATCCGCGGGCCGAGCAGACCTGGGCGTCCTACGCGCGCAGCGTGCTGGCGTTCTCCGCGGTCTCGCTGCTGGCGCTGTTCCTGCTCCAGCTGGTGCAGGGCCGGCTGCCGCTGCACCTGAACGACCCGGGCACCCCGATGACCCCGGCGCTGGCCTGGAACACCGCCGTCAGCTTCGTCACCAACACCAACTGGCAGGCCTATTCCGGTGAATCGACCCAGGGCCAGCTGGTGCAGATGGCGGGCCTGAGCGTGCAGAACTTCGCCTCGGCGGCCGTCGGGATGTCGGTGGCCATCGCCCTGATCCGCGGCTTCGCCCGCACCAGGACCGGTGAACTCGGCAACTTCTGGGTCGACCTGGTCCGCGGCACCGTGCGCATCCTGCTGCCCCTCGCGCTGCTCGGCGCCGTCATTTTCGTCGCGGGCGGCGCCATCCAGAACTTCGCCACGCACGACCGGGTGATCGACACGGTGGCCGGTGGCACGCAGCTGATCCCCGGCGGTCCGGTGGCCAGCCAGGAAGCGATCAAGCTGCTCGGCAGCCGCAGCTGCCGCGGACGCTGCGGATCAACCTGTCGGTGCCCGGCTACGAGGTGTGCACGGCGGCCACCGGCACGCAGGCGCTGCACGCCGCCGCCGACGCCAAACCGGACGTGGTGATCCTGGACCTGGGCCGGCCCGACATGTCCGGCATCGAGGTGATCACCGGGCTGCGCGGCTGGCTGTCGGTGCGCATCATCGTGCTCTCGGCGCGCACCGACTCCTCCGACAAGGTGCGCGCCGCGGCCGCCTCCGACGCCGACGAACCGGTCGTCGAAACCGCGTCCTTCACGGTGGATCTGATGGCCAAGAAGGTGACCCGCGACGGCCACGACGTGCACCTGACCCCCACCGAGTGGGGCATGTTGGAGATGCTGGTGCGCAACCGCGGCAAACTCGTCGGACGCGAGGAGCTGCTGCGCGAGGTGTGGGGTCCGGCCTATGCAAAGGAAACCCACTACCTGCGGGTGTATTTGGCGCAGCTGCGGCGCAAACTCGAGGTCGACCCGGCCAACCCCAAGCATCTGCGGACCGAGGCCGGGATGGGGTACCGCTTCCAGCAGTGAGCGGTCAGGACGGCAGTTTGCGCAGCACCGCGGCGAACATCGCGTCGGTCCCGTGCCGGTGCGGCCACAGCTGCACGTACGGTCCGGCGCCCAACCCCTCGACCGGGGTGAACAGTTCCCGGGCGTCGAGCACCTGCACCGGATGCCGGCGGGCGGCGTCGGCGACCACCCCGACGGTCTCGCTCAGGTGCGGTGAACAGGTGGAATACAGCACCACCCCGCCGGGCCGGACCAGCCCGATGGCGGCGGCCAGCAGCTCGCGCTGCAGCTTGGTCAGCTCCGGCAGGTCGGCCGGCCGGCGGCGCCAGCGCGCCTCCGGGCGCCGGCGCAGCGCGCCGAGCCCGGTGCACGGGGCATCGACAAGCACCCGGTCGAATCCCTCGCCGACCCCGCCGACCGCCGCCGCGATGGCCTCGCCGTCGCGGCCGTCGAGGCGCAGCACCGGCACGTCCAGGCCGCGGGTGTTCTGCTCGACGAGTTCGGCGCGCCGGGCGGCCGGCTCGACGGCGGTGACCGTCGCGGCGGCGCCGCGCGCCAGCGCGGCCAGCAGCGCGGTCTTGCCGCCGGGCCCGGCGCACAGGTCCAGCCAGCGACCACCGTCGGGGCCGCTCAGCGGGGCGCGGGTCAGCGCAATCGCGATCAGCTGGCTGCCCTCGTCCTGCACCAGGGCCAGATCGTCGCGGACCGCGTCGATCCGGCCCGGGTCCCCGCCGGGCAGGTAGACCGCGTACGGCGAGTACCGGCCGACGGTGCCGCCGGTCGCGGCGGCCAGTTCCTCGGCCGCCAGCGCGCCGGGCCGGGCGGCCAGGTGCACCTGCGGGCGGGCGTCGTCGGCGGCGAGCACCTCGGGCAGTTCGGCGGCGTCGGCACCGAGCGCGTCGGCGAACGCCTGGGCGATCCAGCGCGGGTGCGCGTGGCGCAGCGCGAGGTTGCCGATCGGGTCCTTGGCCGGGTCGGGGGCCACCTCGGCGAGCCACTCGTCGAGGCTGCGCCCGGCGATCTTGCGCAGCACCGCGTTGACGAATCCGCCTCGCACCGAATCGAATTCGTACTTGGCGGCGCCGACGGTGGTGGCGACGGCGGCGTGGTCCTCGACCCGGGTGCGCAGCAGCTGGTAGGCGCCGAGGCGCAGCAGGTCCAACAGCACCGGATCGATGTCGGCGACCGGCCGGTTGGCCGCGGCGGCGATGATCGCGTCGAGCTGGCCGGTGGTGCGGCAGCTGCCGTAGGTCAGCTCGGTCGCGAAGGCGGCGTCGCGGCCGGTGATGCCGCGGTCCCGCAGCAGCGCGGGCAGCGCCAGGTTGGCGTAGGCGTCGCGTTCGGAGACCGCCCGCAGCGTCTCGAAGGCGGCCTGCCGGGCCGGATCCAGCGGCACCCGCGGCCGCTCGGTGCGTGGCCGGTCGGTGCGCGGCCGGCGGGGCCGGTTGTCGCGCCTGTTGGTGTTGTTGTTCACTGCGCCACCGCATCTTCCAGTCGTGCGCCCCGCGCCCAGTCGGCGGCGTTCATCGGTTTCTTGCCCGGCGGCTGCACGGTGCCCAATTGCACCGGCGCCGAGCCGGTTCCGACCAGCACCCGGTTGCGTTCGACCACAATCCGGCCGGGGGGCTGCGGGTCGGCGTCGGCGACGGTGACCGGGCCGACCTTGACCCGCAGCTCGCCGATCATGGTCCAGGCGCCCGGATTCGGGGTGACCGCGCGGATCCGCCGGTGCACCGCCTGGGCGGGCTCACTCCAGCGCACCCGGGCGGACGCCACGGTGATCTTCGGGGCGTAGCTGATCCCGTCGGCGGGCTGCGGCACCGCCGTCAGGGCGCCGTCGGCGATCCCGTCGATGGTGGCCTCCAGCAGCCCGGCCCCGGACTCGGCCAGCCGGTCCAGCAGGTCGCCCGCGGTGTCGGTGTCCCGAATGGTCTCGGTGACCACGCCGTAGACCGGCCCGGAGTCCAGCGCCGGTTCGATGGCGAAGGTGGTGGCGCCGGTGACGGCGTCGCCGGCGGCGATCGCGGCCTGCACCGGGGCCGCGCCGCGCCAGGCCGGCAGCAGCGAAAAGTGCAGGTTGACCCAGCCGAACCGGGGCAGGGCCAGCAACTGCTCGCCGAGCAGCGCCCCGTAGGCCACCACCGGGCAGCAGTCCGGCCGCAGCGCGGCCAGTTCGGCGGCGAACTCCGCGGTGTTGGGCTTGGCGGGCTTGAGCACCGGGATGCCGTGTTCGGCGGCCAGTTCGGCCACCGGCGACGGGGCGAGCCTGCCGCGGCGACCGGCGGCGGCGTCCGGGCGGGTCAGCACCGCCACCACCTGGTGCCGGTCGGAGTCGATCAGCCGGCGCAGCGCGGGCAGGGCGGGCGCGGGGGTACCGGCGAAGACGAGACGCACCCGGACAGCTTAGGGGGCCGGGCTACCAGGAGCCGCCGCCCCCGCCGCCGCCCCCGCCACCGCCACCACCGCCACCGCCACCGCTCGAGGACGACGACGAGGACTGCGTGGCGCTGTAGGCGCTGATCGAGGACGACAGTGCCGAATCGAAGCTGTCCTGGAAGCTGCCCGCGGCGAAGTTCGAGTGCCGGTGGCCCGCGGAGTGCACCCAGGGCGGGTCCGGCGGCAGCTGCCCGGTGAACTGGCGGTACTTGGCCGCCCAGGCCGCCGCGACGCCGCCGGCCACCGCGTACGGCAGGTAGCTGGCGTAGAGGTCGCGGCGGGCGGCGAAGTCGAAGCGCGATTCGGCCGAGTCGGTGGCCAGCACCCGGTGGAAGCCCTCGGTCATCGACCACAGCCGGCGGCCCTCCGCGGTGCGCCGGGACCCGACGCCGGGCCGCCAGCCCGGCGCGGAGAACAGGAAGTACGCGGCGAACGGCAGCACCCAGATGGTGGCGGGCAGGAACAGCCGGGTCGCCGCGAGGATCCCGATGACCAGTGCCAGCACGTTGCTGGCCCGGACCCACCATTCGCCGCGCCGGCGCACCATCAGCCCGGAGTTGAACGCCCATTCCCGGGCGGCCTTGTCGGCCGCGGTGCGGGCCTCGGTGAGCTTGGCACCGGCGCGGACCGACCCGTCGGCGGTGAACCGGCCGGGCGCCCGGTCCAGCTCGAGGGCGCTGATCACCGCCTGCCCGATCGGGGTGGTCACCCCCCAGCCGTCGGGCCCCGGGGTGCCGGTCACCCGCCAGTCGTCGTCGTTGAGCCGTTCCAGCCGGACCAGGCCCCGCTCGGCGAGCCAGAACAGCGCACCGGTCAGCGCCGTCGGCGGCACCGCCTCGGTGCGGATGATCTCGCACTGCACCGGCCCCAGCCCGGCCGGCGGCGCGTACTGCAGCGGGAAGCCCGGCGGCGGTTCGACGGTCAGCCGGACCGCGGCCCAGCCGGCCAGCGCGCCCAGCGCGGTCACCCCCAGCACCACCACCAGCAGCACCGGTGAACGGCCCAGAATCGGGTCCCACATCACCGACCAGGGCACCCGCACCTGCGGCGGCGCCGGGGCCTCGACACCCAGCCGGACGGTGACCGGGGTGTGCGCGGCCAGCTCATCGGCCTGCAGCGTCACGGTCTGGCCGTCGATGCTCAGGTCGGTGCAGGCCCGGCCGACGCCGGTGCCGATCGAGCACTGCGCGCCGAGCACCGGACCGGGGACGGTGACCGACACCCGGGCGTGCTCGATGCGGTTGTTCCAGGCCGGCGCCACCACGTTCCAGTAGAACGAGCTCTGGCCCGCGGCGGGGTCACCGGTGCTGCCGGCGAAATCGCGGCCCGCGCCGAGCCCGGCGGGGGTCAGCACCCCCTCGATCCGGTAGCGCAGCTGGTAGACGTGCGGGCCGGGCGTCATCGTCGAGTGCGGGTCGCCGATCTTGGCGACCAGAAACCGCCGGCCCTTCTCGTAGAAGTCTTCGTGCTGCGCGGGCGCGCCGTCGACGGTGATCGACTCGATCCGCGGCTCGTGGCGCAGCCGGGTGTCGTTGGGGTTGCCGATGTCCCAGTACCGGAACAGTCCGTGGCGCGCCGGGAAGGCCGGGAACTGCGCGGTGATCGTCTCGGTAGCCAGCAGGGTGCCGTCGCCCTCGACCCGGAAGTCGCCGCGGTAGTCGGTCAGCACGACGGGATCCTCGGCAGCCGACTCGGAGGTCTTGGAGTCCAGCGCCAGCGCCAACGGCCAGAGCACCCCGCTGGCGATCGTGCACCCGAGGATCAGCCCGACGACCAGTCGACTCAGCCAACTCACCGCGTCAGCCTATGCGCAGCGGGTCGATCTGTACCCGAACCGGCGGGTGCTCGCGACGCGCCGAGGTCACCGCGGTGGCCCGGCGCAGCGCCCCGGCCAGCGCCAGCCCACCGCCGCGCGGCACCCGCACCAGCATCCGGATCACCTCGACGTCGGCGTCCAGGCCGGCCGGCCGGCGCGCCCCGGCCGGCAGCTCCACCGGGCCGAACACCTCGGCGCCGGAATCCGGTGCGGGCAGCCCGGATTCGGCCAGCAGCGCGGCGACGGCGGCCCCGGAGCCGTCCAGGGCGGCCATGTGCACCGCGGGCGGCAGCCCGACCTCGGCGCGGGCCGCCAGCTCGGCGCGGGCGTGCCCGGCCGGATCCCAGCGGATCAGCGACTGCACGGTGGGGATGGACGCCTCGGCGACGACGGTGACCACGCCGCCGTCGCCGGCCGGCCGGACCAGCGCGGCGGCGGCCAGCCAGCGCCGCAGGGTGTCCTCGGCGGCGCGCAGGTCGGCCCGGCCCAGCAGCGCCCAGCTGTCCAGCAGCAGCGCGGCGCCGTACCCGTCGGGGGCGGGCGGTTCGGCGCCCGGGGTGGCGATGACCAGCGCGGGTCCGGCGCCGACGGTGGCCAGCCCGGTCTCGGCCGAGGAGGTGATGACGGCGGTGCCCGGGAACGCCCGGCCGAGTTCCTCGGCGGTGCGCCGCGCCCCCACCACGACCGCGCGGACCTCGGTGGAGCCGCACTTGGCGCAGCGCAGCGTCGGGTCGGCCCGCCCGCACCAGCGGCACTGCGCGCCGTCGTGACCGCCGATCAGGGCCAGCGGGCCGGTGCAGCCCCGGCAGCGCGCCACCGTGCGGCAGCGGGCGCAGGCCAGCGACGGCACGTAGCCGCGGCGGGGCACCTGCACCAGCACCGGCCGTTCGGCGGCCAGCGCGGTGCGGGCCGCCCGCAGCGCGATCGACGGCAGCCGGGCGGTGCGGGCGGCCGGGTCGCGTTCCTGGGCGTGACCGTCGTCGTCGAGCGCGACGACCCGCGGCGCCCGGGCCCGCACCGTGGCCCGCGGCGCGACCAGGTCGTGCGCCCAGCCGCTGTCGATCAGCGCCTGCGCCTCCGCGGTGCGGGCGTAGCCGCCGATCACCGCGGCGCAGCGCAGCTGGTGGGCGCGCAGCATGGCGACCTCGCGGGCGTGCGGGTAGGGCGCCCGCGGCTCGGCCAGGGTGTCGTCGCCGTCGTCCCAGACCAGCACCAGGCCCAGCTCGCCGACCGGCGCGAACACCGCGCTGCGAGTGCCGATCACCACCCGCGAGCAGCCGCGCAGCACCGACAGCCAGCGCTTGTAGCGCTGCGCCGGGCCCAGCCCCGCCGACAGCGCGACCACGTTGTCCGCGTCGCAGCTGCGCGCCGCGGCGGCGGCCAGCGCGTCGACGTCCCGCTGGTCGGGGACCACGGCCAGCACCGAGCGCCCGCCGGCCAGCGCCGCGGCGGCGGCCTCGGCGAACCGCGCGGCCCAGTCCTCCCCCGGCAGCGCCTGCCACACCGCGCGCACCGCCCGGCCCTCGCCGAGCGCACCGAGAAACCGTCCGCCGCCGGAGTAGGCCGCCCAGCCCGCCGGATCCGGTGCCGGGGTGAACAGTTCGGCCGGGGCGGCGCTGGGCTTCTTCTCGGTCGCGGCGTGCCGCGGCGGGATGGCCAGCCGCAGCACGTCGGCGCGGGTCCCGGCGTAGCGGGCGGCGACCGCCTCGGTCAGCCGGCGCACCTCGGCGGTCAGCACCGGCTCCGCCGAGATGACCCGGTCCAGCCAGCCCAGCCGGCCGTCGTGGTCGGTGTCCGAGCGCCGTTCCAGCACGAACGCGTCGACCAGCCGGCCGTTGAACCGGACCCGCACCCGGGTGCCGGGCTGGGCGTCGTCGGACTGCTCGGCCGACACCAGGTAGTCGAAGTCGCGGTCCAGGTGCGGCACCGTCAGCATCGGCAGCACCCGCGCGATCGGCTCGTGCGGCGCGGCCTGCCGGATGCCGGTCATGGGCCAGTTGTAGCAGCCGACCCCGACAATTCCGCCGGCCGGCGGCCGACGAAGAAACCGGCGGTGATCAGCAGCTGCGCCACCGCGTAGGCCCACCAGATCGGCACCGCCAGCAGCTGGTCGGCGCGGATGAACTCCGAGATGCCGATCATCGCGTCGGAGGCCGCGAAGCACACCGCGCCGATCGCGGTCCAGGCCGTCGGCAGCCGGGCCAGCAGCGCGGCGCCCACCATCGCGGCGATCACCAGCATGTAGACGGTGACCGGCAGCTTCAGCTCGCCCAGCTGCGGCCAGAACCAGGTCAGCAGGCCCGCGCAGGCCACCAACACCGCCGCCGCGCCGGCCAGCCGGAGCCCGCCGCGGCGCTCGACCAGCGGCACCAGCACCGCCAGGTAGCAGGCGTGCGCCAGCAGGAAGGCGCCCAGGCCGCCGACGAAGGACGGCGCCCACCACGGCATCGCCAGCAGGAAGTCCCCGGCCGCCGCGCAGAGCAGCGCGGCGATCAGCCAGGCCCGCTCGCGGCGGATCCGGTGCTGGGCCGCGGCGGCGACCAGCAGCAGCGCCATCGTCGCCTTGACCACCGGCTGGCCGGGGAACTGCCCGGTCAGGTCGGTGCCCGCGGGCAGCCGGGCGGCGGCGACGATCAGGAACACCCCGTAACCGGCGCCGGCCACCGCGGCCGCGGTCCAGTAGGCGCGCAACCGGGTTGCGTAGGTTGATCCCATGGCTGGCATCGACGACATCATGCAGAAGGTACTCGAGGCGCTGCCGTACCGGCTGACCCTGGACGACGGCATCGAGGCCGCCCGGGCCGGTTTCCGCGACCTGCCGCGCCCGCCGGCGCATCCGGAGGTGGCCGCCGCCGACCGCCGGATCGACGGCCCGGCCGGCCCGCTGGCGGTGCGGGTCTACACCCCGCCGACCGCCGGGCCGGCCGCGCCGGCGGTGCTGTTCCTGCACGGCGGCGGGTTCGTGGTGGGCGATCTGGACAGCTACGACGGGATGGCCCGCAGGCACGCCGCCGGCGCCGACGCGGTGGTGGTGTCGGTGGACTACCGGCTGGCCCCCGAGCACCCGTTCCCGGCCGCCGCCGAGGACGCCTTTGCGGCCACCGAATGGCTGGCCGAGCACGCCGATGAGCTCGGCGTCGACCCGAATCGGCTTGCGGTGGCCGGGGATTCGGCCGGCGGCAACCTGGCCGCCGGGGTGGCGCAGCGGGCCCGCGACGCCGGGCTGGCGCTGGCGTTCCAGCTGCTGTGGTACCCGACGGTGATGTGGGATCCGAGCCTGCCGTCGTTCACCGAGAATGCGGACGCGCCGATCCTGAGCACCGCCGACGTCGCCGCGCTGTCGCTGGTCTACGCCGGGCACCTCGACCTCACCGATCCGCCGGCCGCGCTGGCACCGGGCCGCGCGGCCCAGCTGGCCGGCCTGGCGCCGGCCCACGTCGCGGTGGCCGGTCACGACCCGCTGCGCGACGACGGCGCCCGCTACGCCGAATTGCTGCGCGCCGCCGGGGTTGCGGTGACCCTCGACGTCGCCGCGAACCTGATGCACGGCTACGTCGCCTACGCCGGGGTGGTGCCCGCGGCCACGGCCGCGACCGACCGCGGGCTGGCCGCGCTGCGGGCGGCGCTGCACCCGGCCGCCGCTGCGGAATGAGCGAACCGCTCCGCACCGCGCCCAGCCCGACCCGGCTGCCGACCAGCACGGCCCGGGCGGTGCTCAACACCGTGAAGGGCTCGGCGGGCAACCTGGTCGAGTGGTACGACGTCTACATCTACACGGTGTTCGCGCCGTACTTCGAGGCGAAGTTCTTCGACGCCACCGACAAGAACTCCACGGTGTACATCTACGCCATCTTCGCGGTGACGTTCCTGATGCGGCCGGTGGGCTCCTGGTTCTTCGGCCGGTTCGCCGACCGCCGCGGCCGCCGCACCGCGCTGGTGCTCAGCATCACCATCATGTCCGGGTGTTCGTTCCTGGTGGCGATCATGCCGACCCGGGACTCCATCGGGTACTGGGCGGCGATCCTGCTGATCGCGGCCCGGCTGGTGCAGGGGTTCGCCACCGGCGGTGAGTACGGCACCTCGGCGACCTACATGTCGGAGGTGGCGACGCCGAATCGGCGCGGCTTCCTGTCGTCGTTCCAGTACGTCACCCTGATCGGCGGCCACGTGCTGGCCCAGCTCACCCTGCTGATCGCACTGCACGTGCTCGACGGCGAGGCGATGCGGGACTGGGGCTGGCGGATCGGCTTCTTCCTCGGCGGGGTCTCCGCGCTGGTGGTGCTGTGGATCCGCCGCAGCATGGACGAGACGCTCAGCGAGTCGCACCTGCGTGAGGTTGACGCCGGGCGGGATCGCCGGGCCGGCTCGCTGCGGGCGCTGCTCGGCACGCACTGGCGGCCGCTGCTGCTGGTGTTCCTGATCACCGCGGGCGGCACCGTGGCGTTCTACACCTACAGCGTCAACGCGCCGGCGATCGTCAAGTCCAGCTTCGGGGCCGACGGCGCGATGACGGCGACCTGGGTCAACCTGGTCGGCCTGCTCTTCCTGCTGGCGCTGCAGCCGCTCGGCGGCCTGCTCAGCGACCGGATCGGCCGCAAGCCGCTGCTGGTGTTCTTCGGCGCCGGCGGCGTCGTCTACACCTCCGTGCTGCTGACCTACCTGCCGCAGACCACCTCGCCGGTGCTGGCGTTCACCCTGACCGCGATCGGCTATGTCATCCTCACCGGGTACACCTCGGTCAACGCCATCGTGAAGGCCGAGCTGTTCCCCGCCGAGGTCCGCGCGCTCGGGGTGGGCTTGGGCTACGCGCTGGCCAATTCGGTGTTCGGCGGCACCGCGCCGATGCTGTTCCAGGCCGCCAAGTCCGGCGGGCACCCGGGCTGGTTCATCGGCTACGTCACGGCGGTGATCGCGGTCAGCCTGCTGGTGTACATCTGCTGGCTTAAGAACCGGACGCTGACCGAACTCGACCGCGAACAGGGCAGCGCCTGGGTCGAGGCGGGCCGCCCGGCCGGGCCCTGAGTGCGAGCATGGACCGATGAGTTCCTCGACGCGCGACGTCGACCTCGACGGCTATTTCCGGCGGGTCGGTTACGCCGGGCCCCGCGAGCCGTCGGTGGCGCTGCTGGGCGCGCTGGTCACCGCGCAGCTGAGTGCGATCCCGTTTGAGAACCTCGACCCGGTGCGCGGCGTCCCGGTCGCCGACCTCGGCGCCGATGCGCTGTTCGCCAAGCTGGTGCACCGCCGCCGCGGGGGTTTCTGCTTCGAGCAGAACGGGCTGCTGGCCCTGGTGCTGCGCGCCGCCGGCTTTCAGGTGCGGGCATTGACCGGCCGGGTGGTCTGGGCGCACCCGGCCGGCCTGGTCGGTACTTCGTCGACGTCGGGTTCGGCGGACCGACGCCGACCGCGCCGCTGGGGTTCGTCGCCGACGTCGTGCAGCACACCCCGCACGGCCGGTACCGGATCGGCCGGCACGGCGGCGGCTACCACCTGGCGACGCTGATCGCGGACACCTGGCGGCCGCTGTACACCTTCGCCGACGAGCCGCGGCCGCCGATCGACCTGCAGGTCGGCAGCTGGTACGCGTCCACCTACCCCGGCTCGGTGATGGTCAACCAGCTGATCGCCGCCCGGATCGTCGACGGCGCGCGGTGGAACCTCAGCGGCGCCGACCTGGTGGTGCACCGGCCCGGGGCGCCCAGCCACCGCGAACGTCTCGACGACGCCGTCGCGGTGCTCGCGGTGCTGCGCGAGGGGTTCGGCATCGACCTCGCGGGCCTGGATGTGCGGGACCGGATTGCCGGGCTGCTGCGGGCCGCTGGCTGACCGAGCGGCAGGCTGGGGGCGGCGGGGCCGGGCGGCAGGCTGGGGGCGGCGGGGCCGGGCGGCGGGCTCGCATCGAGGGAGAACTCAGGGACGCTGGTGAGAACTTTTGCCGGCCGCCGTCATCGAGTGAGAAACCAGGGAGCTTGGTGAGACCTTCTCGCGACCGCCGTCATCGAGTGAGAAACCAGGGAGCTTAGTGAGACATCAGGGACGTTAGAGAGAACCCAGGACGGCGCTCGTCATCGAAAGAGAAACCTGGGATGCGTTGTTCGAGTAGACCCCGCCAGAATGTCTCACTCGATGAAAACCCCCGCCCTGACGTCTCACCAACGTCCCTGAGTTCTCACCAAGCTCCCAGAGTTCTCACTCGATTTCGGGCCCCGCCAAAACGTCTCACCAACGTCCCTGAGTTCCCACTCGATTTCGGGCCCCGGCAAAAGTTCTCACTACCGTCCCAGGGTTCTCACTCGATGAGCGCGGCCGGCCCCACGCGGCAGAACCGGGTTACACCGACGCCTTGAGGTCCTCGACCTTGTTCAGCTGCTCCCAGGGCAGGTCCAGGTCGTCGCGGCCGAAGTGGCCGTAGGCGGCGGTCTCGGCGTAGATCGGGCGCAGCAGGTCCAGGTCGCGCACGATGGCCCCGGGCCGCAGGTCGAACACCCCGCTGATGGCCTTCTCGATGCGGGCCGGGTCGAAGTTCTCGGTGCCGAAGGTCTCGACGAACAGCCCGACCGGCTCGGCCTTGCCGATCGCGTAGGCGACCTGCACCTCGACCCGCTCGGCCAGCCCGGCCGCGACCACGTTCTTGGCGACCCAGCGCATGGCGTAGGCCGCCGAGCGGTCCACCTTGGACGGGTCCTTGCCGGAGAACGCGCCGCCACCGTGCCGGGCGAAGCCGCCGTAGGTGTCGACGATGATCTTGCGGCCGGTCAGCCCGGCGTCGCCCATCGGGCCGCCGATGACGAACTTGCCGGTCGGGTTGACCAGCAGCCGGAAGTCGGAGGTGTCCAGCGTCTGGTGGCCCAGCTCGGCCAGTACCGCCTCGACGACGTGCTTGCGGATGTCCGACGTCAGGGCGCCGCCGTCCAGGTCGACGCCCTCGGCGTGCTGGGTGGACAGCACCACGGTGTCCAGCCGCAGCGCGGTGTGGCCGTCGTACTGGATGGTGACCTGGGTCTTGCCGTCCGGGCGCAGGTAGTCCAGCACGCCGTCCTTGCGGACCTTGGTCAGCCGGCGCGACAGCCGGTGCGCCAGCGCGATCGGCAGCGGCATGTACTCGGGGGTGTCGGTGTTGGCGTAGCCGAACATCAGGCCCTGGTCGCCGGCGCCCTGCAGGTCCAGCGGATCCTGCTCGCCCTCGACCCGGGTCTCATAGGCGGTGTCCACGCCCTGGGCGATGTCCGGCGACTGGGCGCCGATGCCGATGTTCACCCCGCAGGTCTGGTAGTCGAAGCCCTTGTCCGAGGAGTCGTAGCCGATCTCCCGGATGCGCTCCCGGACGGTCTTGTTGATGTCGGCGAATGCCTCGCGGGCGGCGGTGGTGACCTCGCCGATGACGTGCACCTGGCCGGTGGTCACCGCGGTCTCGACGGCCACCCGGGACTTGGGATCGTCGGCCAGCAGCGAGTCGAGGATCGAGTCGCTGATCGCGTCGCAGATCTTGTCCGGGTGTCCCTCGGTCACCGACTCGCTGGTGAACAGCCGACCACTATCGCCCACGTTGAGGCCTCCCACACATCCGTCTATCGATTAGTTAGTTGTTCAAAGCCT
Source organism: Mycolicibacterium fallax (assembly GCF_010726955.1). Classification (NCBI taxonomy): domain Bacteria; kingdom Bacillati; phylum Actinomycetota; class Actinomycetes; order Mycobacteriales; family Mycobacteriaceae; genus Mycobacterium; species Mycolicibacterium fallax. The sequence continues at coordinate 601,071 of NZ_AP022603.1, read as the reverse complement.
ATCGTTCAGGCTTAGGCGCGCAGCAGTCCCACCATCGCGTCGACGATTCGGCTGGCCATCAGGGTCTTGGAACCCTGCTCCAGCACCGACTCGCTGCCGTCGGCGGCCAACAGCCAGCCGGCGTTGTGGTCCACCTCGAATGCCTTGCCGTCCCCCACCGCGTTGACGACGAGCAGGTCGCAGCCCTTACGCCGCAGCTTCGCCCGGCCGTGGAACAGCACATCGCCGGCGGCGTCGCCGGTCTCCGCGGCGAACCCGACGATCGCCGAGAGCCGCGGCAGCCGGCCGTCGGCGCGGTCGGCCACCGCGGTGGCCAGCACGTCGTCGTTGCGGACGAGTTCGATGGCGCTGGGCTCGGAGTCCGCGCCCTTCTTCATCTTGGCGCCGGCGACCCGGGTGGGCCGGAAGTCGGCGACGGCGGCGGCCATCACCAGTGCGTCGGCCTCGGGAGTGCGCTTGGCGACCGTCTCGGCCAGCTCCGCGGCGGAGCCGACGCGCACCATCTCCACCCCGGCCGGGTCGGCCAGTGCCCGGGTGTTGGCGCCGATCAGGGTGACCTCGGCGCCGCGCTGGGCGGCCACCCGGGCCACCGCGTAGCCCTGCTTGCCGGAGCTGCGGTTGCCGATGAACCGCACCGGGTCCAGCGGTTCGCGGGTGCCGCCGGCGGTGATGAGGATCTTGCGCCCGGTCAGGTCGCGGGGCAGCGCGTCGGCGCGGTCGAGCAGCAGCCCGGCCAGCGCGGCGATCTCCTCGGGTTCGGGCAGCCGTCCGGGCCCGCTGTCGGTGCCGGTCAGCCGGCCGGCGGCCGGGTCGAGCACGACGGCGCCGCGGCGGCGCAGCGTCGCGACGTTCTCGACGGTGGCCGGGTGCAGCCACATCTCGGTGTGCATGGCGGGGGCGAACAGCACCGGGGCGTGCGCGGTCAGCAGCGTCGCGGTGAGCAGGTCGTCGGCGCGGCCTGCCGCGGCGCGGGCCAGCAGATCGGCGGTGGCCGGGGCGACCACGACCAGATCGGCCTGCTGGCCGAGCCGCACGTGCGCGACCTCGGGGACGTCGGCGAACACCCCGGTTTGCACCGGCTGGCCGGAGAGTGCCTCAAAGGTGGCGGCGCCGACGAAGTTCAGCGCCGATTCGGTGGGGATGACCCGGACCTGATGGCCGGCCTCGGTGAACAGCCGGATCAGGGAGCAGGCCTTGTAGGCGGCGATCCCTCCGGCCACCCCAACAACGATCCGCTTGCCCATGCGGTGCGCCCGTTACTCGCCTTCGGTGTGCTCGAGCAGGTCGCCGTGGATCTCGCGCATCGCGATCGACAGCGGCTTCTCCTGCAGGCCGGGCTCGACCAGCGGGCCGACGTACTCCAGGATGCCGTCGCCGAGCTGGTTGTAGTAGTCGTTGATCTGACGGGCCCGCTTGGCGGCGTAGATGACCAGCGCGTACTTGCTCGACGCGCGGTCCAGCAGCTCGTCGATGGGCGGGTTGGTGATGCCCAGCGGGGTGTCGTAGGAGCCGATGTAGCCCGCGTTGCCCTCGGCCTGATCGGACAGGGTGTCGTTCGGGGTGCTCACGTGAAGAATCTCCTACGGCTGGTGAATGTCGGTCGGGGCGATGCCCGAAGCGGGGACCACCAGCAAGGATACCAATTCTGCGCAGGCGGACTCCAATCGCCTGTTGACGACGACGGTGTCGAAGTCGCCCTGGGCGTCCAGTTCGTCGCGGGCGGTCTGCAGCCGGCGCTGCTGCACGTCCTCGGGTTCGGTGCCGCGGCCGGTCAGTCGCTCGCGCAGCACCTCGAAGCTCGGCGGCGCCAGGAAGACGGTCCGCGCCTCGGGCAGGATCGCCTTGACCGAGCGGGCGCCGGCCAGATCCACCTCGATGAGCACCGGCCGCCCGGCTTCGGCGGCCGCGTAGACCGGGGCGGCCGGGGTGCCGGAGCGCTGCAGCCCGCCGTGGATGTCGGCCCACTCCAGCAGCGCACCCTCGTCAATCAGCCGCTGAAAGTCGTCGGTGCCGATGAAGTGGTAGTCGACGCCGTCGACCTCGCCGGGCCGCGGGGCGCGGGTGGTCACCGAGACGCTGAAGTACAGCTCCGGGAGCAGCTCGCGCAGCCGGCGGACCACCGATGATTTACCGACGGCAGAGGGACCGGACAGCACGACCACGCGGCCGTGGGCTTGACGCCCGCTGTCCGGTCCCTCCCCGGCAGTCATCGCTCGATCAGGAAGGATCGAACTTCTCCAGCAGAGCCTTGCGCTGCCGGTCACCCAGGCCACGCAGGCGGCGGGTGGGGGCGATCTCCAGCTCGGTCATGATCTCCTGGGCCTTGACCTTGCCCACCTTGGGCAGGGCCTCCAGCAGGGCCGAAACCTTCATCTTGCCCAGGACCTCGTCGGTCTCCGCGTCCTTGAGCACCTGGGTCAGGTTGGTGCCGCCGCGCTTCAGCCGCTCCTTGAGCTCCGCACGCGCACGACGTGCGGCAGCAGCCTTCTCCAACGCAGCGGCTCGCTGTTCGTCAGTCAACTGGGGAAGGGCCACGGTTCCTCCGTCTCTCAGCCATTCTTGGCCATATTCCTTGATGCCTCGGCCAGGTAGTTCAGCCAGCGACGACGACCGTACCGAGGCACTCCGACGAAATCTAACCCCACCCCCACTTCAGCTTGTCGAGGACCCGTGTGCAGGAGCGATGCGCGGCGCCGACCCGCGCCGAGCGACGCGGTCGCAGGCCCGGCCCGATCCGGGGCCTTCCAGCCTCGACGCGTTCGACGAATCTGCAGGTCAGGAGCGGATTCGTGGGCCCGGAAGCGGCCCGCGGGGACATCCGCCCCGCGTCGATCGTCGGCGCGCGTGAAAATTCCGCGAATTCCGATGCGCGGGCGGCTCGTGGCGCAACGCGTTGCGGCGTGTCGCGCGTGTCGCGGCTGCCGATACCGGCGGGCTGGGCCAGCACCGGCGCGACGTGCGGGCGGCGGACTGGAATGCCCGAGCGCCCCGCGGGTCCCCGGTATCCCGGTTTCCCCGGCGCCTCGGCACCCCGGCATCCGGGCGTCCCGGCGTCGCGGCGTCCCGGCGTCGCGGCGTCCCGGCGTCCCGGCGTCCCGGCGTCCCGGCGTCCCGGCATCCCAGAAATCCCAAGCATTCCGAGTTTCCCGGGGGTCACGACGGTCACCACGGTCACGACCACCACACCTGTCACGGCGGTCATATCAGCCACGACAGTCACGGTTCAGAACGCATCCCGCGAGTGCCCGCCTTCCAGCGACGGGTTCTCGGCCCCAGCGACTCCGTCTCACCCAGAGCGACAGCGCGGGGCCGCGCCCCTCGAACCGCGTCCGGCAGCCGTGCTGCGGCGGCAGCCATGTTGGGGCGGCAGCCGTGCGGCGGCGGCAGCCGTGCGGCGGCGGCCGTGCTCCCCATGCGCTGCTGCTCCCACTGCGACCGGCGTTGCTGCCGCGGCCGGTTGCGCCGACACCGGTCATTCGTCGCGAGATTGCCGAATCTCGGCGCATCGGGACCCGCAAACAGCCGAGGCTTCCCGGTCGGATCGACGTCCGCGCCGCGACAGCCGGATGGATCCGCACCGGCCCCCAGCACCCGCCCGCCACGGGCGACCAGATCGGTCCCGAAGCTTGTCGCTCACGTGGCACGGAGTCGCTGGGGCCGAGAATCCGTCGCTGGAAGGCGGGCACTGAAAACATCACTTCGATATCCGGCGCCACCGGTTCAGACGGCATCCGTGGTGAGTACGTGTCCCTTGGCGAGCACGTGATCAAGGCGCCCCGGACCCGCCACACCGCACCAGGCGCACCGCCCGCGCGCACCTCAGCCCAGGTGGGCGACCGCGTCGCGCATCCGTTCCGCGGCGGCCCGCAGCGCCTCGGCGTCGGGCCCGGCCCGCAGCACCTCCCGCGACACCGCGGGCAGCAGCTGCCCGGGTAGCGCACCACCCAGGCCCGCCAGGTCCTGCGGGCGGCCGCCCTGGGCCCCCACGCCGGGCACCAGCACCGGACCGTGCAACTGCGACACATCCGGCAGCACCGACAGCGTCGCGCCGACCACCACGCCCACCGAGCCCAGCACGGCCGCCCCGCGGTTCTCCGCCGCGGCGGCGTCGACCATCGCCTGGGCCACCGACCGCCCGTCCGGCCCCCGGCACTGCTGCACCGAGGCGCCCTCCGGGTTGGACGTGGCGGCCAGCACGAACACCCCGCGCCCGTTGGCCGCGGCGGTGTCCAACAGCGGGCGCAGCGACCCGAAGCCCAGGTACGGCGACGCCGTCACCGCATCGCCGGCCAGCGGCGAGGACCCGGCCCAGGCGGCCGCATACGCCGCCATCGTCGACCCGATGTCCCCGCGCTTGGCGTCGGCCAGCACCAGCACCCCGGCCTCCCGCAGCTCGGCGACAACCCGCTCCAGCACCGCGAACCCGGCCGCGCCGTAGGCCTCGAAGAACGCCACCTGCGGCTTGACCACCGCGAACCCGGCGAACGCCCGCACGCAGGCGTCGGCGAACCGCGCCAGCCCATCGGCGTCGGCACTCAGCCCCCAGGCCGCCAGCAGCTCCGGGTGCGGGTCGATGCCCAGGCACAGCGGCCCGCGCGCGGCCATCGCCGCCGCCAGCCGCGACCCGAACGGTGCCATCCCGGCGCCGCCCACCTCAGCCCTCCAGCGCGCTGTGCAGGTCCTGCAGCGAGCGGACCCCGATGTCGCCGCGGATGCCGGCCTCGATGCCCTGCACCGCCGCCGAGGCGCCCTGCACGGTGGTGATGCACGGAATGTTCATCTGGACGGCCGCCGAGCGGATCTCGTAGCCGTCGATGCGCGGGCCGGAGTTGCCGTACGGGGTGTTGATCACCATGTCGACATCGCCGGCCCGGATGATCTCCACCGCCGAGCGCGCCGGCCGGTCCGGGGTGGCCTCCTGGAAGTGCTTGCGCACCTCGTCGCAGGGAATCCCGTTGCGGCGCAGCATTTCCGCGGTGCCCTCGGTTGCCAGGATCCGGAAGCCCAGGTCGGCCAGCCGCTTCACCGGGAAGACCAGCGAACGCTTGTCCCGGTTGGCGACCGACACGAACACCGTGCCGTCGGCCGGCAGCGAACCGTAGGCCGCGGTCTGGCTCTTGGCGAACGCGCTGCCGAAGTCGGCGTCGATGCCCATCACCTCGCCGGTGGACTTCATCTCCGGGCCCAGCAGTGAGTCGACCCCCGAGCCGTCGGCGCGGCGGAACCGGTGGAACGGCAGCACCGCCTCCTTGACCGCGATCGGCACCCGCGGCGACGGGCTCGCCCCGTCACCGGTGGCGGCCAGCAGCCCCTCGGCGCGCAGCTCGGCGATGCTGGCACCCAGCATCACCCGGGCGCAGGCCTTGGCCAGCGGCACGGCGGTGGCCTTGGACACGAACGGCACGGTGCGGCTGGCCCGCGGGTTGGCCTCCAGCACGTAGAGCACGTCGTCCTTGAGCGCGTACTGCACATTGAGCAGCCCGACCACCCCGATGCCCGCCGCGATCGCCTCGGTGGCCCGGCGCACCGCGGCAATGTCGGTGCGGCCCAGGGTGACCGGCGGCAACGCGCACGCCGAATCGCCGGAGTGGATGCCGGCCTCCTCGATGTGCTCCATCACGCCGCCGATGTACACCTCGGTGCCGTCGCACAGCGCGTCGACGTCGATCTCGATGGCGTCCTCCAGGAACCGGTCGACCAGCACCGGATGCTCCGGGGACAGCTCGGTGGCCCGGGTGATGTAGCCGGCCAGGGTTTCCTCGTCGTAGACGATCTCCATGCCGCGCCCGCCCAGCACGTAGGACGGCCGGACCAGCACCGGGTAGCCGATGTCGGCGGCGATCCGGCGGGCCTGATCGAAGGTGGTGGCGGTGCCGAACTGCGGCGCGGGCAGCCCAGCGGTGGTGAGCACCTCGCCGAACGCGCCGCGGTCCTCGGCCAGGTCGATCGCCGCCGGACTGGTGCCGACGATCGGCACCCCGGCGGCCTCCAGCCGGTGCGCCAGCCCCAGCGGGGTCTGCCCGCCCAGCTGCACGATGACCCCGACCACGCCGGGACCGCCTGCGCCGGAATCGGATTCGGCCTGGTACACCTCCAGCACGTCCTCGAAGGTGAGCGGCTCGAAGTACAGCCGGTCGGCGGTGTCGTAGTCGGTCGAGACGGTCTCCGGGTTGCAGTTGACCATGATGGTCTCGAACCCGGCCGCACTGAGCGTGGTGGCGGCGTGCACGCAGCTGTAGTCGAACTCGATGCCCTGGCCGATCCGGTTCGGGCCCGAGCCCAGGATCAGCACCTTGGGACGCTGGTCCTGCGGGGCCACCTCGGTCTCGGCCGCCGGGTCCAGCTCGTAGCTGCTGTAGTGGTACGGCGTGGTGGCCTCGAACTCCGCGGCGCAGGTGTCCACCGTCTTGTACACCGGGCGCACCCCGAGCCGCCGGCGCAGCGTGCGCACCCCGGCCTCGCCGGCCAGTTCCGGGCGCAGCACCGCGATCTGCTCGTCGGACAGCCCGCTGTGCTTGGCGCGGCGCAGCAACTCCTCGGAAAGCACCGGCGCCCCGAGCAGTTCGGCGCGCAGCGTCACCAGGGTGGCGATCTGCTCGACGAACCACGGGTCCACCCCGGAGGCGGTGGCGACCTGCTCGACGGTGCCGCCGATCCGCAGCGCGTACTCGATGTCGTAGAGCCGGCCGTCGGTCGGCGTCTGCAGCCGGGTCAGGGTGGCCTCCAGCGCGGCATCCGGGCCGTCCGGGTCCGGCCCGGTCCAGAACCCGGCGCGCTTGGTCTCCAGCGACCGCATCACCTTGCCGAGCGCCTCGATGAAGTTGCGGCCCAACGACATCGCCTCGCCGACCGACTTCATCGTGGTGGTCAGCGTGCCGTCGGCGCCGGGGAACTTCTCGAACGCGAACCGCGGCGCCTTGACGACGACGTAGTCCAGCGTCGGCTCGAAGCAGGCCGGGGTCTTCTTGGTGATGTCGTTGACGATCTCGTCGAGGGTGTAGCCGATCGCCAGCCGGGCGGCGATCTTGGCGATCGGGAACCCGGTGGCCTTGGACGCCAGCGCCGAGGACCGCGACACCCGCGGGTTCATCTCGATGACGATCAGCCGGCCGTCGCGCGGGTCGACGGCGAACTGGATGTTGCAGCCGCCGGTGTCCACGCCGACCTCGCGCAGGATCGCGATGCCCAGGCTGCGCATCTCCTGGAACTCGCGGTCGGTCAGGGTCATTGCCGGCGCGACGGTCACCGAGTCGCCGGTGTGCACGCCCATCGGGTCGAAGTTCTCGATCGAGCAGACCACCACGACGTTGTCGTTGCCGTCGCGCATCAGCTCGAGCTCGAATTCCTTCCAGCCGTAGATCGATTCCTCGATCAGCACGTTGGCGCTCGGTGAGGCGGCCAGCCCCTCCCCCGCCATCCGCTCGACGTCGGCCACGCTGGTCGCCATGCCCGAGCCCAGCCCGCCCATGGTGAACGACGGCCGCACCACCACCGGCAGGCCGAGTTCGGCGACCGTCTCGCGCACCTCAGCCATGGTGAAACAGACCCGCGAGCGGGCGGATTCGCCGCCCACCTTCGCGACGATGTCCTTGAACTTCTGCCGATCCTCGCCGCGCTGAATGGCCTCGAAGTCCGCGCCGATCAGCTCGATGTCGTAGCGCTCCAGCACCCCGTTGTCGTGCAGGGCGACGGCGGTGTTCAGCGCGGTCTGCCCGCCCAGGGTGGCCAGCAGCGCGTCAATCTTGTTGCCGCGCTCGGCCTGCTGGGCGATCACCCGCTCGACGAAGTCCGGGGTGATCGGCTCGACGTAGGTGTGGTCGGCGTACTCCGGGTCGGTCATGATGGTCGCCGGATTGGAGTTCACCAGGGTGACCTGCATGCCCTCGGCGCGCAGCACCCGGCAGGCCTGGGTGCCGGAATAGTCGAATTCGCAGGCTTGCCCGATCACGATCGGCCCGGAGCCGATCACCAGGATGTGCTTGAGGTCGGTGCGACGCGGCATCAGCGGTTCTCCATCAGGACGACGAATTGATCGAACAGGTTCTCGGCATCGTGCGGGCCGGCCGCCGCCTCGGGGTGGTACTGCACCGAGTAGGCCCGGCCGTCGAGCAGCCGAACCCCTTCCACCACACCGTCGTTGGCGCAGGTGTGGCTGACCACGCCGCGGCCGAACGGGGTGTCGAACTCCTGGCCGGCCTCCCCCTCCAGGGCGAAGCCGTGGTTCTGCGAGGTGATCGCGACCCGGCCGGTGGCGTGATCGATGACCGGGATGTTGATGCCCCGGTGCCCGAAGGTCATCTTGTAGGTCGACAGGCCCAGCGCCCGACCCAGGATCTGGTTGCCGAAACAGATGCCGAACAGCGGGATTCCGGCGGAGATCACCTCGCCGGTCAGCGCCACCGCGGCGTCGGCGGTGGCCGGGTCGCCGGGCCCGTTGGACAGGAACACCCCGTCCGGGGCCAGCTCGGTGATGGCGTCAAAACCCGCCGAGGACGGCAGCACCAGGGTGCGGATGCCGCGCATCGCCAGCATCCGCGGGGTGTTGGCCTTGATGCCCAGGTCCAGCGCGGCGACGGTGAACCGGTGCGCCCCGACGGGTTCGACGACGTAGGGCTCGTCGGTGCTGACCTCGGCCGACAGGTTCGCACCGAGCATGGCGTCCTGATCGCGGACCCGGGCCAGCAGCTCGTCCGGGCCGGCGGCGCCCTCCAGGGCGGCGCCGGAGAAGATCCCGGCCTTCATCGAACCGCGGGTGCGCAGGTGCCGGACCAGCGCCCGGGTGTCGATCTCGGCGATCCCGACGACACCCTGGCTGACCAGCTGGTCCGGCAGGCTGCCGGTGGCGCGCCAGTTCGACGCCCGCGGCGACGGGTCGCGCACCGCGTAGCCGGCCACCCAGATCCGCTCCCCGCGGCTCTCGTTGTCCTCGTCGTTCCAGCCGGTGTTGCCGATCTGCGGGGCCGTCGCGACCACGATCTGGCGGTGGTAGCTGGGGTCGGTCAGGGTCTCCTGGTAGCCCGACATGGCGGTGCTGAACACCACCTCGCCGAGGGTCTGCCCCACCGCGCCGAAGGCCGATCCGGTGAAGGTCCGGCCGTCCTCCAACACCAGCACGGCGCGCCTGTTGCCGCTCATCCGTTTTCCTTTCGGGTCCAGGTTTCGTACACGCGGTGGTCATCGCCGCGGAATCCGCTGTCGATCTCGGTGCCCGACGGCAGCCGCCACCGGATCGCGAGAATGCCGTCGACGGGCATGGCCTTGCCGGCGTGCCCGCGTTCGGTTCGGATTGCCACGACCGCGTCGTCGGGAATCCAGATCGGGGTGGCACCGCTGCGCTGCAGCATGATGCCCTCGGGGTAGCGGGTCAGCACCGCCTTGGAGCGGTAGCCCAGGTCGCCGACGGCGATCCGGTCCAGCCAGCTCGGCGCCAGGGTGCTGCCCACGTACATGCCGGTGGTCGGGCCGAGCAGCGCCGCCCCGACGGTGTCGGGCAGCTCCGGCAGCCGGCCGATCAGCGACAGCTGGCGCTGCGCGCGATGCCGCCAGCCGCGCACCATCTGCCGGATCAGCACCGCGACCAACACCGCCAGCACGGCGGCGAAGACCAGCGAGCCGATCAGGGTTGGGGTGTTCACTCGGCGCCCGCCGCGGGGCCGACGATGCGCCCGTCGCGCGCGGTGATCACACCGCGCAGCAGCGTCGCGGTGACCGTCGCCGGCAGGGTCATCGCCTCGTAGGGGGTGTTCTCGGACTTGCTGACCAGCTCCGGTCCGCGGACCGTCCAGCGCGCGTCGGGGTCCACCACGGTCAGGTTGGCCGGCTCCCCGACCTCCAGCGGGCGGCCCTGATCGGGCAGCCCGGCGATGGCGGCGGGGTTCTCGCTCATCACCTTGGCCACCCCGCGCCAGTCCAGCAGGCCGGGGGCGACCATCGTCTCGGCGACCACCGACAGCGCGGTCTGCAGACCCAGCATGCCGGGGCGGGCCTGGGAGAACTCGCAGCACTTCTCCTGGGCGGCGTGCGGGGCGTGGTCGGTGGCGACCGCGTCGATCACCCCGTCGGCCAGCGCCGCCCGCAGCGCCAGGGTGTCGGAGACCTCCCGCAGCGGCGGGTTCACCCGGTTCACCCCGTCGTAGCCCTCCAGCCGGCTGTCGTCGAGCAGCAGGTGATGCGGGGTCACCTCGGCGGTGATGGAAATTCCTTGCGCCTTGGCCCATTTCAGGATCTCGACGGTCCCGGCGGTGGAGGCGTGGCAGATGTGCACCCGGGCGCCGGCGTCCCGGGCCAGCAGCGCGTCGCGGGCCACGATGGACTCCTCGGCCGCGCGCGGCCAGCCCGCCAGGCCCAGCCGGGCGGCGGTCGGGCCCTCGTGCGCGACGGCGCCTTCGGTCAGCCGAGGTTCCTCGGCGTGCTGGGCGATCAGCACGCCCAGCCCGGTGGCGTACTCCAGCGCCCGGCGCATCACCAGCGGGTCGTGCACGCACTTGCCGTCGTCGGAGAACATCCGGACCCGCCCGGCACCGCGGGCCATCAGGCCCATCTCGGTGAGTTGCTTCCCGGCCAGCCCGACGGTGACCGCGCCGACCGGATGCACGTCGACCAGGCCGACCTGCTGGCCGCGGGCCCAGACGTGCTCGGTGACCACCGGGGAGTCGGCCACCGGATCGGTGTTGGCCATCGCGAACACCGCGGTGTAGCCGCCGAGCGCGGCGGCGGCCGAGCCGGTGGCGATGGTCTCGGTGTCCTCGCGGCCCGGTTCGCGCAGGTGGGTGTGCAGGTCGACGAACCCGGGCAGCAGCACCTGGCCGGCCGCCTCGATCACCTCGGCGCCGGCCGGCGCGCTCAGCTCGGCACCGATCGCGGCGATCTGGCCGTCGTCGACCAGCACGTCGACCTGCTCGCCCGCGCCGTAGCGCCGGACCCCGCGGATCAGCACCGGGTTGACTGGCTGGCTCATATGTTTGCCTCCTGATCGGCGCCGACGAGCAGATGGAACAGCACCGCCATCCGCACGTGCACACCGTTGGTCACCTGTTGCAGGACCGCCGCCCGCGGGGAGTCGGCCACCGAGTGGGCGATCTCCATGCCGCGCAGCATCGGGCCGGGGTGCAGCACCACCGCGTCCTCGCCGAGCATCGCCTGGCGGTCCGCCGAGAGCCCGTAGCCGATCGAGTACTCCCGCGCCGACGGGAAGAACCCGCCGTTCATCCGCTCGGCCTGCACCCGCAGCATCATCACCGCGTCGGCGGCCGGCAGCTCGGCGTCCAGGTCGTGGGACACCGTGACCGGCCACTGCCGGACCCCGACCGGCAGCAGGGTGGGCGGGGCGACCAGCACCACCTCGGCGCCGAGGGTGGAAAGCAGCGCCACATTGGAGCGGGCCACCCGGGAATGCAGCACGTCGCCGACGATGACGACGCGACGGCCCTCGATGCCGCCGAGGCGCTGCCGGATGGTCAGCGCGTCGAGCAGCGCCTGGGTCGGGTGTTCGTGGGTGCCGTCGCCGGCGTTGATCACCGCCGGTCCGGCGCCGCCGGGTTCGGCGGTCCAGGCGGCCAGCTGCGCGGCGGCCCCGGAGGCGGGATGGCGGATGATCAGCGCGTCGGCGCCGGCGGCGCGCAGCGTCAGCGCGGTGTCGCGCAGCGACTCGCCCTTGGCCACCGAGGAACCCGAGGCGCTGACGTTGATCACGTCGGCGCTCATCCACTTGCCGGCCACCTCGAAGGACACCCGGGTGCGGGTGGAGTTCTCGTAGAACATCGTGATGACGGTGCGTCCGCGCAGCGTCGGCAGCTTCTTGACCTCGCGGCCCAGCAGCGCCTGGCCGAACCGGTCGGCGTCATCGAGGATCGCGGTGGCGTCGTCGCGGGACAGTTCCGCGGCGGAGAGCAGGTGTTTCATCGCTGCGGACCGCCCTGCGGCGCGATCAGCACCGCGTCGCGGCCGTCGTGCTCGGTGAACAGCACCTGGACGTTCTCGGCGCGGGAGGTCGGGACGTTCTTGCCGACGTAGTCGGCGCGGATCGGCAGTTCCCGGTGACCGCGGTCGACCAGCACCGCCAGCTGCACCGCCCGGGGCCGGCCGATGTCGCGCAGCGCGTCCAGCGCGGCGCGCACGCTGCGACCGGAGTAGAGCACGTCGTCGACCAGGATGACCAGCGCGTCGTCGACGCCGCCCTCGGGAATCGAGGTGTCCTCCAGCGGCCGCGGCGGCTTGGTGTTCAGGTCGTCGCGGTAGAGGGTGATGTCCAGCGAACCGCAGCCGACCGTCACCCCGGAGAACTCGGTGATGTTGGCGGCCAGCCGTCGGGACAGGTCGGTGCCGCGGGTCGGGATGCCCAGCAGCACGACGCGGGCGGCGTCGGTGGCGTCCAGCGCGGTCTTTTCGATGATCTGATGCGCGATCCGCGCGATGGTCCGGGTGACATCGGCCGGCGACATCAGTTCGCGGTCGGGTTGCGAGGCGCCCACGACGGGATCTGACCTCCTTCTCCGCCTCTCGGGACGGATCGTTAAAGGATGTCTTACAGCCGGTCAGCCTAGCAGCCGGCAGCGACGGTGAGCACCATCGGGTGGGCGCCGTAGGGTGGGCGCCGTGAACCTCGATGGCAATGCCGCACCGATCCGGGCGGCCTGCGACGACGGGCTGCTGTCCGGCGCGGTGACCCTGGTGTGGCGGCGCGGAGAAGTCCTGCAGGTCAACGAGATCGGCCACCGCGACGTCGGCGCGGGGCTGCCGATGACCCGCGACACGGTGTTCCGGATTGCGTCGATGACCAAGCCGGTGACGGTCGCCGCGGTGATGACGCTGGTCGAGCGGGGCCTGCTGCGGCTGACCGACCCGATCACCCGCTGGCTGCCGGAGTTCGCCGACATGACGGTGCTGGCCGACCCGGCCGGGCCGCTGGACCAGACGGTGCCGGCCCGGCGGCCGATCACCGTCGACGATCTGATGACGCACCGCTCCGGGCTGGCCTACCAGTTCTCGGTGCCCGGCCCGCTGGCCCGCGCCTACGCCCGGCTGCCGCTGCGCCAGGACGCCGACCACTGGCTGGCCGAACTGGCCCGGCTGCCGCTGGTGCATCAGCCCGGCCAGCAGCTGACCTACAGTCACGCCACCGACGTGCTCGGCATCGTGGCGTCGCGGATCCTGGGCCGGCCACTGCCGGAGGTGCTCACCGAGACGGTGCTTGGCCCGCTCGGCATGACCGACACCGGGTTCTTCCTGACCCCGGCCGCGCGCCGGCGGGCCGCCACCATGTACGCGCTGCGGCCCGACAACACCCTGCGCGACGACGTGATGGGTCCCCCGCCGATCGCGGCGCCGCCGTTCTGCCAGGGTGGCGCCGGGCTGTGGTCGACGGCCGACGACTACCTGCGGTTCGCCCGGATGCTGCTCGGCGGCGGCAGCGTCGACGGGGTGCGGGTGCTGAGCGAGGAGTCGGTGACGGCGATGCGCACCGACCGGCTGACCGCCGAGCAGAAGCGGGTGCCGTTTCTGGGCATGCCGTTCTGGATCGGGCGGGGCTTCGGGCTGAACCTGTCGGTGGTGACCGACCCGGCCCGCTCGGCGCCGCTGTTCGGGCCGGGCGGGGCGGGCACCTTCAGCTGGCCGGGCGCCTACGGCACCTGGTGGCAGGCCGACCCGTCGGCGGAGCTGATCCTGATCTACCTGATCCAGAACGCGCCGGACCTGTCCCCGGACGCCGCGGCGGCCGCGGTCGCCGGGAACACCTCGCTGGCCTCGCTGCGCAGCGCGCAGCCCAAGTTCGTCCGGCGGACCTATCGGGCGCTGGAGCTGTAGCGGCCGCCGCAACCCCGCACTGGCGTTCCCATCCTCGGGTTGGTCGCCGAAGTCCAACGCCGGCCCGACCCGGACAAACCCGCACGCTGGCACAGCTGCGTGCTCTCGGCGCTGATCCACCCCGACCGGCACGCTGTCCTCGACGCAGTGTTCGCCGCCTTCACCTCCGACGAATCCGGACACGCGCTTTACATTGATCTACTACGGGCCACCCTGCCTGACCCGGGGTCTGAGTATTTGGAGCACCTCATGACAACCGCCGCCCACCAGTACAAAACCGACTTCGCCGACATCGCCTACGCACGGGGCGAGGCACGGGGCGAGGCCAATGCGCTGCTGGCCGTCCTGACCGCGCGCGGCATCGCCGTTCCGGCGGACATCCGCACCCGAATCACGTCCTGCACCGACACCGAGCAGCTCGCCGACTGGCTGGTCAAGGCCGCCACCGCCACCACGGCGACCGAGGTCTTCGGCTGACCTGAGCCCGAACAGGTCTACGAGGTCGTCATGCTGCCCGCCAAGTAGCGGCCGCAGGTGCACCCGGACGACCTGAGCCAAAAACACGCCAGCTGCGCCGGCGATGGGTGCGCGGCGGCACTGATGCCCTCAGCGGAAGACGTCGTCGATCTCTGTGGCGGTGACGGCGTTGATCAGCCAGGCGCTGAGCTGTTCGGGGTCCGTGCAGGCGGTGATGCGATCACGGGCGTCGTCGGGGACTGCGATACCGCGAGCCGAAACGACAGTGAGGACGTCCTCGGCCTTCCCTTCGGCCTTCCCTTCACCGAAGTACTTGCGGGCGAATGGACTTTGGTACTGCCAGGTGGACGTCGTGGCCATGCGGTGCTCCAGGTAGGTCCGGGCTGCTGCGGGCAGCAGAGTCCATACAAGATCAGCGTACAGAGTGTTGTGCTCAATATCGGAGGTGAACGTCGCCAACAAGGCGTCGAGAACTCCAAGGTCCTCCGGGTGTGACATCGCGGAGAGCATGGCCAACTCCGGCCCCGCCCGAGCCACCACCGGATCGGTGATCACCGGAATCACACCCGGTCCCATCACGATTGGCGCGACCACCGAACCGGCACCCAGCTCGATGGGCTTGGCCGCCCAGCGGGCAACCTTCTCACTGGTAGCGATGACCAGCAGCACCGCCGGAGCCCGCAGACGGTTGCGCAACGCGACCAGATACGCCGGCCAGCTGAACCGTTTATCGAGATCAATATGCAACTGAACCTCGGCGATCACCCCCAACACCGCCCTCGCCCCGTCGCGCACGGTGATGACCTCGTCGGCGCGATACTCCGCCGGAACCGCCTGCGACAGATCCGGCGACCCCTGCTCCACGCTTGAGTATTCCGGGACCGCGACGCCTGCCACTTCGGTCAGCAATTGCACCGCAAACCCCGGCCGCTGACGGATCAGCTCCACCAGCGCCTCGTGCGTGCTCGACACCATCCGCCGACGCTAACCACTGCCACAGCCCCGCACACTTCATCCCGCCTCGCCCTGTGGAGTAGCGCGGTCCACAAGGTGGCCGCGGGGTGAGATCCGAGGTCGCGTCGATGCGGGCGTGACCGCCGAAATTACTCGGCGGCGTCCTCGTCGTCCGGGCGACCGGTGATGATCTCGCCGGCCTTCTGCACCGAGTGCCCGGCGATGTCGAGGGAGTCCTGCACGATGTTGGACGCGCCCTCGGTGACGTTGCCCTTGAGGATCTCCACGGCGTTTTCGGCGATGTCGCCGGACATCTCGACGGCGTAGGTGGCGATGTCCTTGGCCGACTGGATCGCGTCCTTGGGATTGAAAGCCATGGTGATCGCCCCTCGTTGTCGGTGTTTGCTGCCCAAACCCTAGTCGGTCTCGCCCGCGGGTGCCCGGACAACGCCGGAAGCCGCCCGGATCTGCGGCGTCACCAGCATCACCTGGCCCAGCACGCCGTTGATGAAGGCCGGCGATTCATCGGTGGACAGCTCCTTGGCGAGCTTCACCGCCTCGTCGACGGCGACCGGCTCGGGCACGTCGACGGCGTGCAGCAGCTCCCACACCGCGACCCGCAGGATGGCGCGGTCCACCGCGGGCAGCCGCTCCAGCGACCAGCCCTGCAGATGCGAGGAGATCAGGTCGTCGAGGTGCGCGGCGTGCTCGGTGACCCCGTCGGCGACGACGACGGTGTAGTCGGCCAGCGGGGTGACGTCGGGCTGCGAGCGGGCCAGCTTCGCCCGGGACGCCGCCACCTCGGCCGCGCTCAGGCCGCGGGCCTCCGCCTCGAACAGCAGGTCGACGGCCCGTTTCCGGGCGGCGTGACGCCCCCGGACCGGACGTTTCTCAGCCATTCACCCGGCCCAGATAACTTCCGTCGCGGGTGTCGACCTTCAGCTTGTCGCCGGTGTTGATGAACAGCGGCACCTGGATGTCGGCGCCGGTCTCCATGGTGGCGGGCTTGGTGCCCGCGCTGGACCGGTCGCCCTGCAGGCCGGGCTCGGTGTGGGTGACCACCAGCTCCACCGACACCGGCAGCTCCAGGTACAGCGGCAGGCCCTCGTTGAACGCGATCTGCACCGGCATGCTCTCCAGCAGGAAGCTCGCCGCGTCGCCGACCAGCGCCTCCCCCAGCATGTGCTGCTCGTAGTCCTCGGAATCCATGAACACGAAGTCCACGCCGTCGCGGTACAGATAGGTGGCGTCGCGGCGGTCGACGGTGGCGGTCTCCACCTTCACCCCGGCGTTGTAGGTCTTGTCGACGGTCTTGCCGGACACCACGTTCTTGAGCTTGGTGCGCACGAACGCCGGACCCTTGCCGGGCTTGACGTGCTGAAACTCGATGATCTGCCACAGCTGGCCGTCGATTTTCAGGACCAGGCCGTTCTTGAAGTCGGCAGTCGATGCCACAGGAAAACTCCTTGATCAAAGACTCCGCAGTTCCTTGGGGAACCGCGTGAGTAGTTCGGGGGCGTCACGCTGGCCGCCGACCACGACCAGCGTGTCCTCGATCCGGACACCGCCCCGGCCGGGCAGGTAGACACCGGGCTCCACGGTCACCGCGGAGCCAGCAAGCAGTGTACCGGCGGCGCTGGCGTTGATTCCCGGCGCTTCGTGGATCTGCAGGCCCACCCCGTGCCCGAGGCCGTGCCCGAACATCTCGCCGTAGCCGGCCTCGGTGATCACCCCGCGCGCGGCGGCGTCCACCTCGGCCAGCGCCGCACCGACCGCCAGGGCCCGCAGGCCGGCCCGCTGGGCGTCGGCGACCAGGTGGTAGATCTCGCGCTGCCAGTCGGCGGGTCGGCCGAGCACCAGGGTGCGGGTCATGTCCGAGTGGTAGCCGCCGACCACCGCGCCGAAGTCGATCTTGACGAAGTCCCCGGCGGCCAGCACCGCGTCGGTGGGCCGATGATGCGGGATCGCCGAGTTGGCGCCGGCCGCGACGATGGTCTCAAACGACGGGCCGTCGGCGCCGTGCGCGAGCAGCAGCGCCTCCAGGTCGTTGCGGACCTGGCGTTCGGTGCGGCCGGGCCGCAGCGCCCCGTCGTCGATCAGGGCGGTCAGCGCGGCGTCGGCGGCCGCGCAGGCGGCGGCCAGCAGGGCGATCTCGCCGTCATCCTTGACCTCGCGCAGCCCCTCGACGAGCCCGGCCGACCGGGTCAGCAGCGCCGGGGTGTCCGACAGCGCGCAGGCCAGCGCGTCGTGGGCGTCGACGGTCAGCACATGCGACTCGAAGCCGAGTCGGTGCGCGCCGGCGTCGGCGGCGCGGGCGGCCAGCGCGCGGCCGCAGGCCCGCTCGATGACGATTTCCAGCTCCGGCGCCTGCCGGGCGGCCTGGGTGCGGTACCGGCCGTCGGTGGCCAGCACCGCGGGCCTGCCGTCGGCGTACACCAGCAGCGCGGCGTTGGAGCCGGTGAACCCGGACAGGTACCGGACGTTGATCAGGTCGCTGACCAGCAGCGCGTCCAGATCACGGTCGGCGAGCAGCTCGGCCAACATGACGCGTCGCCGGGAAGGTGTCACGACCGCCGAGGGTACTCGCTACCCTCAGTAACCATGGACAAGTGGTTGGTACGGGGGCTGGCGTTCGCCGGCCTCATGATCGTGGTTCGGATCGTCCAGGGGACGCTGGTCAATACCCTGCAGACCGACGCGGTGCTGATAAGCCTGCTCGCACTCGCGGTGGTCATGGCGGCCGCGGCGATCTGGGGCTGGCGGGACGGCAGCGCTGACGCCACCGCCAACCCGGATGCCGATTACCGCGCCGACCTGGCGATGACCTGGCTGATCGCCGGCCTGGTGGCCGGCGGGATCAGCGGCGTGGTCACCTGGGGCGTGTCGCTGGTGTACCCGGCGCTGTTCTCCAGCGGGCTGATCAACGAGCTGACCACCTTCGCGGCGTTCACCGCGCTGCTGATCTTCACCCCGGCGATCATCGCGGTGGCGCTCGGCCGCTGGGCGGTTGACCGCCGCGGGCCCGCGGTCAACACCCACCACAGCATCCACGAGCGGGAGGCCGGCGGCGACGGCGACGACCGCGCCGACACCGACGTGTTCGCCGCGGTCGAGGCAGACTCGGTCGACGACGCCACCACCGAGGACGCCACCGTCGAGCACGCGTTGGTCGAGCCGAACGGCTCAGACGACCGTTAGCCCCGAGCCCGGCTAATCGCCCAGCGCGGCGTACGCCCCGGCCAGCAGCGCCGGGTCCGGCCCCTCCAGCCGGCCCGGCTTGGCCAGCCCGTCGAGCACCACAAAGCGCAGCACCCCGGCGCGGGTCTTCTTGTCGCCGGCCATGTACTCCACCAGCTGGGTCAGCGCGTCCGGGTCATAGCCGGTCGGCAGGCCCAGCGCGGTCAGCACGCTGCGGTGCCGGTCGGCGGTCGCGTCGTCGAGGCGCCCGGTGATCCGGCCCAGCTCCGCGGCGAACACCAGGCCCACCGACACCGCCGCGCCGTGCCGCCAGCGGTAGCGTTCGCGACGCTCGATGGCGTGCGCCAGGGTGTGCCCGTAGTTGAGGATCTCCCGCAGCGCGGATTCCTTCTCGTCGGCGGCCACCACCTGCGCCTTGACCACGATCGCGCGCCGGATCAGCTCGGCGAGCACGTCGCCGTGCGGATCGAGCGCGGCCTGCGGGTCGGCCTCGATCAGGTCCAGGATCACCGGGTCGGCGATGAAGCCGGCCTTGACGATCTCGGCCATCCCGGCGACCAGCTCGTTGCGCGGCAGGGTGGCCAGGGTGGCCAGGTCGACCAGCACCGCCCGCGGCTGGTGGAACGCGCCGACCAGGTTCTTCCCGGCGTCGGTGTTGATGCCGGTCTTGCCCCCGACGGCCGCGTCGACCATGCCCAGCAGGGTGGTAGGCACGTGCACCACGTCGATGCCGCGCAGCCAGGTCGCCGCGGCGAACCCGGCGACGTCGGTGGCCGCGCCGCCGCCCAGGCTGACCACGGCGTCCTTGCGGTCCAGACCGATCCGGCCGAGCACCTCCCAGAGGTAGCCGACCACCGGCAGGTCCTTGCCGTCCTCGGCGTCGGGGATCTCGATCCGGTGCGCCTCGATCCCCCGCTCGGTCAGGTAGTCGCGGACCGCCTCGGCGGTCTGGGCCAGCGTCGGCTGGTGCACGATCGCGGTCCGGCGCACCCCGGCGAGCTGCTCGCCGAGCTCACCGAGCAGCCCGGTGCCGATGATGACCGGGTAGGGCGGGGTGACGGCGACCTCGACGATGATCGGCTCGGTGGTGGTCATTTCTTGGCCTCTTCACGGCGGCGGGCCGCCAGGGCGGCCGGGGTGGCTGGGGTCGGTGGGGTGCTCTCGCCGGCGGCGCCGGCCTTCGGCGGGGTGAACCGCCACGGCGGGCGGCGGCGGCGCCGGCCGGAACGCGCCGGGGCGGGATTGTCCAGCCGGGACATCAGCTGGCGCACCACCGCGCCGGGGTTGCGCCGGTTGGTGCTGATCCGCACGGTCGCCGCCTTGCGGTACAGCGGTCCGCGCTCGGCGGCCAGCCGCCGGTACTTCTCGGCGGCGTCCTCGCCGGCCAGCAGCGGGCGGGAGGTGTTCACGGTGGTGCGCCGGATGCCCTCGGCGACGCTGATCTCCAGGAAGACCACGGTGTGCCCGGCCAGCGCCTCGCGCACCCCGGGGGTGGTGATCGCGCCGCCGCCCAGCGACAGGATGCCGTCGTGGGCCTGCAGCGCCTCGCGGATCACCCGCTCCTCGATGCGGCGGAAGCCGGCCTCGCCGTCGGCGGCGAAGATCTCCGGGATGCTGCGGCCGTCGATCTCGACGATCTTGGCGTCGGTGTCGAGCAGTTCCAGCTTCATCGCCTTGGCCAGCCGCCGCCCGATCGTCGACTTGCCGGAGCCCGGCAGGCCGATCAGCACCGCCCTTGGCGCCATCCGGGCCGCCTAGCCGGCGTCCCGGGCGTCCCGGGGCTCCTGCTCGGCGACCGCGGCCAGGTAGCCGTCGATGTTGCGGCGGGTCTCGGCCAGCGAGTCGCCGCCGAACTTCTCCAGCGCCGCGCGGGCCACCACCAGGGCGACCATCGCCTCGACGACGACGGCCGCGGCCGGGACCGCGCACACGTCGGAGCGCTGGTGGATCGCGACGGCCTCGGCGCCGGTGGCCATGTCCACGGTGGCCAGCGCCCGCGGCACCGTGGAGATCGGCTTCATCGCGGCGCGGACCCGCAGCGGCTGGCCGTTGGTCATCCCGCCCTCCAGCCCGCCGGCCCGGTTGGTGGCGCGGGCCACCCCGTCGGGGCCGGGGTGGATCTCGTCGTGCGCGGCGCTGCCGCGGCGGCGCGCGGTCTCGAAGCCGTCGCCGATCTCCACGCCCTTGATCGCCTGGATGCCCATCACCGCGGCGGCCAGTCGGGCGTCGAGCCGGTCGTCGCCGCTGATGAACGAGCCCAGCCCGACGGGCAGCCCGGTCACCACCACCTCGACCACCCCGCCGAGGGTGTCACCGTCGCGCTTGGCGGCCTCGATCTCGGCGATCATCGACGCCTCGGCGTCGGCGCCGAAGGCCCGGACCGGGCTGTCGTCGATGGCGGTCAGGTCGCCGGCGGTCGGCGGCGGGCCGGCGTAGGGCGCCGAGGCGCCGATCGAGATGACGTGCGAGACCACCTCGGCGCCGAGCGCCTGGCGCAGGAACTGCCGCGCCACCGTCGCGGCGGCGACCCGGGCGGCGGTCTCCCGGGCGCTGGCGCGCTCCAGCACCGGACGGGCGTCGTCGAAGCCGTACTTGAGCATGCCGGCGTAGTCGGCGTGGCCGGGCCGGGGGCGGGTCAGCGGCGCGTTGCGGGCGACGCCGAGGTCGGCCTCGGACACCGGGTCCGGCGACATCACCGATTCCCACTTGGGCCACTCGGTGTTGCCGATCTCGATGGCGATCGGCCCGCCCAGGGTCCGGCCGTGCCGGACCCCGCCCAGCATGGTGACCTGATCCTGCTCGAACTTCATCCGCGCGCCGCGGCCGTAGCCCAAACGGCGCCGACGCAGCTGTTCGGCAATATCGTCGGTGGTGACGGCGACGCCGGCGACCATGCCCTCAACCATGGCCAGCAGCGCGCGGCCATGGGATTCCCCGGCAGTAGTCCAGCGCAACACGGATCTAATTGTCCCACGACCCGATCATCGGGAGCCAATCGCTGCGGGCCCCGCCCCGGCCAGCAGCACCGCGAGCGCGCTGGCCAGGCACATCGACGGCCCGTGCGGCAGCAGCCTGCGCCGGGCGGCCAGCGCCCAGATCAGCGTCAGCAGCGGCGCGCCGAACGCCGCGAGCAGCCACGCCCCGGCGCCGAACGCGCCGGTCAGCGCGCCGAGGCCGACCGCGAGCTTGACGTCCCCGCCGCCGAGTGAGGACGGCGAGCACAGGTGCGCGCCCAGGTAGACCCCGGCCAGCGCGGCCGCCCCCAGCGCCGCGGCGCCGCCGGCCCCGGCCAGCGCGGCGGCCGCCAGGATCGCCGCCGCACCGGGCCCGGTGAGCAGGTTCGGCAGCCGGTGGGTGCGCAGGTCGCAGACCGTCAGTGCGGCCAGCCAGGTCCCCGCCGCGACGGTGAGCGCCCAATCCATGGCCGACGATAGGACGCCGGCGGGCCGCCGCCGAGTCGGCTATGCACAGTCCAGCGCGGCGGCCATCGCGGCGCGCGGGGCCGGCCGGCCGGTGAACAGTTCCACCTGGGTGAAGGCCTGATTCAGCAGCATCTGCAGGCCGCCGACCACGGTGCCGCCCGCCGCGCCGACGGCGGCGGCCAGCGGGGTGGGCCACGGGTCGTAGATCGCGTCGAGCAGCACCGGCACCGGCGCGGCGACCGCGGCGAACCGGGCGGCGACGTCGGCGGGCACCGTGGAGACCAGCACCGCCGCCCCGGCGATCGCGTCGGCCAGCGGCGCGGTGGCGGCGTCGTCCAGCGGGCACCACAGCGCGCGCAGTCCGGACGCCGCGGCGACGGCCAGCGCGGGCGCCGCCCGGTCCCGGTCGCGCGCGGCGACCGTCACCGCGGACACCCCGAGCGCGACCAGCCCGGCGACGGCGGCCGGCGCGGTGCCGCCGGAGCCCAGCACCACCGCGGTGGACCCGGGGTCGACCAGGCCGCGCAGCGCGCCGGCCACCCCGTCCACGTCGGTGTTGTCGGCCAGCCAGCCGTCGGCGGTACGGACCAGGGTGTTCGCCGAGCCGAGCAGCTCGGCGCGGGCGGTGCGGACGTCGGCGACGGCCAGCGCGGCGAACTTGCCGGGCATGGTCACCGAGACCCCGACCCATTCCGGGCCGAACCCGCCGACCAGCCCGGGCAGCCGGTCGGCGTCGCAGTCGATCCGCTCGTAGGTCCAGTCGGTCAGCCCGAGCGCCCGGTAGCCGGCCAGGTGCAGCAGCGGCGACCGGGAATGCGCGATCGGCGAGCCCAGCACCGCGGCCCGGCGGGGGCCGGAGCTGCTATCGGACACTGTCGAGCA
Source organism: Mycolicibacterium fallax (assembly GCF_010726955.1). Classification (NCBI taxonomy): domain Bacteria; kingdom Bacillati; phylum Actinomycetota; class Actinomycetes; order Mycobacteriales; family Mycobacteriaceae; genus Mycobacterium; species Mycolicibacterium fallax. The sequence continues at coordinate 578,335 of NZ_AP022603.1, read as the reverse complement.
CGCCGTTGCGCCGGGCCACCTCGATGTTGGCCAGGTGCTTGCGGTAGTCGCGGGTGAACAGCGTGGTGCCGTCCATGTCGACGGTGACGAAGTACAGCCAGTCCCCGGCGGCCGGATGCTCGGCGGCGGCCAGCGCGGGTAGCCCCGGCGAGCCGATCGGGGTGGCCGGCAGGCCCTCCATCGCGTAGGTGTTCCACCGGGTCGCCCTGGCCCGGTCGGCGTCGGTGGTGGCGATCTCCTGGCGGTCCAGCGGGTAGTTCACCGTGGAGTCGAACTGCAGCATCTGCGGCACCTGCAGCCGGTTGTAGATCACCCGGGCGACCTTGGCGAAGTCCTCCGGGTGGGCCTCCTTCTGCAGCAGCGAGGCGACCGTCAGCACCTGGTACGGGGTCAGTTCGACGGCCGCGGCGGCGTCGGCCAGCCCGGACTCGGCGTAGTGCGCGGCGCTGGTCGCCAGCAGCGAGGCCAGGATCTGCTCGGGCGCGGCGGTCGGGTCGAACTGCCAGGTGCCGGCCGCGATCAGGCCCTCCAGCCTGCGGTGGTCACCGGTCAGCTGGGTCACCGGTTTGACCGCCCAGTCCGGCACCCGCAGCTCGGCCGGGGTGCCGTCGGCGGCCGCCGCACGCAGGTCCTCGGCGGACACGCAGCGCTGGTCGCCGTCGAGGGTGTAGCAGCTGGCCTGCGCGATCAGGCTGAAGATGCCCTCGGTGGTCTTGTTGTTGCGCAGGTCGAGCACGTCGTCTAGCTGACGGCCCTCGGAGATGGTCAGCTTGCCGACCCGGTTGGCCGGGTCGACCAGCCGGGCCACCGCCGATTCGGCCGGGATCTTGGTGCGGACCAGGTAGAAGCCGGGCTGGATCATCCGGATGTCCGCATTGCCCTTGGCGGCGGCCATGAACGGCGGCACCCCGGCGATCACCTCCCGGTCCACCAGCGCCTGGGCGATCACCTCGGTGGTGTCGCCCTGGTGCACCTCGATCAGCACGTCGGCGTCGCCGTCGCCGGTGTAGTCCTGCGGCGGACCGGACAGCGAACCCCACAGCCGGCCGCCGAGCAGCGCGATCGCGACGACCACCGCGCCGAGCAGGGCCAGGGTCAGCAGCCCGATGGTGCGGCGGCGCCGCCGGTTGCGCACCGCGCGGGCCCGCATGGTGCGGCTCATCCGGTGTCGCGGCGGCCCGACCTGCTCCGGCATGGCCCGGGGCCGGCTCAAACCGTCAGCCATCATCTGCTCCGCTCGATGTCGCCCGGGGGCGCCGCTGCTCCAGCCAGCCCTGCAGGATCGCCACCGCGGCCGCCTGGTCCACCACCGCGCGCTGGTTTTTGGCCCGCACCCCGGACTCGCGCAGCGCGCGCTGCGCGGTCACCGTGGTCAGCCGCTCGTCGGCCATCCGCACCGGGATCGGGGCGATCTTGGCGGCCAGCGCGTCGGCGATGTCGGTCGCGTCGGCGGCCGAGGAGCCGGACCGGTCGGCCAGGGTCCGGGGCAGCCCGACGATCACCTCGACGGCGTCGTGCTGACCGACCAGCTTCACCAGCCGGGCCAGGTGTTTGCCGTCCCGGCGCACGGTCATCACCGGGGTGGCCAGGATCCCGTCCGGGTCGCAGACGGCGACGCCGATGCGGACGGTGCCGACGTCGATGCCGAGCCGACGACCGCGTCCGGGGTCGTCGGGTCCGGGGCGGTCGGGCCGCCGCTGCTCACCCTGCACGGGTCGTCAGTCCCGGGCGATCTCGGCGCGCAGCGCGGCCAGCCCGGCGTCGATCCCGGCGGCGTTGCGCCCGGAGCCCTGGGCCAGGTCCGGCTTGCCGCCGCCGCGCCCGTCGACCGCCGCGCCCAGCACCCGGACCAGGTCGTTGGCCGACAGGCCGCGCGCCGCGGCGGCCTGGTTGACGGCCACCACGAACGGCACCGAACCGCCCTCGCCCTCGGCGATCAGGGCGACCACCCCGGGACCGTCGCCGAGCTTGCCGCGGATGTCGCCGACCAGCGAGCGCAGGTCGGCGGCGGACATGCCCGCGGCCATCCGCTGGGCCACCAGCGCCACCCCGCCGACCGATTCGGCGCCGGCGGCGGCGTTGGCCGCGGCGGCGCGGGCGTTGGCCAGCCGGGCCTTGTCCAGTTCCTTCTCGGCGGTCTTGAGCTTCTCGACCAGGGTCGCGACCCGGCCGGGCACCTCCTCGGAGGGCACCTTCAGCGACGACGCCAGCCCCGCCATCAGGGCGCGTTCGCGGGCCAGATGCTTGAAGGACTCCAGCCCGACGTAGGCCTCCACCCGGCGCACCCCGGAGCCGACCGAGGATTCGCCGAGCAGGGTGACCGGGCCGATCTGGGCGGAGTTGCGCACGTGGGTGCCGCCGCACAGTTCCAGCGAGAACGGGCCGCCGATCTCCACCACCCGGACCCGGTCCGGGTAGGCCTCGCCGAACAGCGCCATCGCGCCCATCGCCTTGGCCTGGTCCAGTTCGGTGAGGAAGGTGTTGACCTCGAAGTCGGCCTGCACGGCCTCGTTGGCGATCTGCTCGATGTCGGCGCGCTGGGTCTCGGTCAGCGCGCCCTGCCAGTTGAAGTCGAAGCGCAGGTAGCCGGGCCGGTTCAGCGAGCCGGCCTGCACCGCGCCGGGGCCGAGCACCTGACGCAGCGCGGCGTGCACCATGTGGGTGCCGGAGTGGCCCTGGGTGGCGCCGCGCCGCCAGTTGTGGTCGACCTCGGCGGTGATCACGTCGCCCTCGACGAACTCGCCGGACTCCACGGTGACCCGGTGCACGAACAGCGTCTTGGCGATCTTCTGCACGTCGTCGACCGCGGCGCGCGCGGTGCTGCTGGCGCCGGTGCCGGTCAGCGTTCCGACGTCGGCGATCTGGCCGCCGGATTCGGCGTAGAGCGGGGTGCGGTCCAGCACGATCTCGACCCGGCTGGCCGACTCCTCGCCGGGCTCCGGGCGGCCGGTGTGCGACACCACCGGGACCCGTTTGCCGTCCACGAAGATGCCGAGAATCCGGGCCTGGGTGGTCATTTCGTCGAAGCCGGTGAACTCGGTGGGTCCGGCGTCGACGAGTTCGCGGTAGGCCGACAGGTCGGCGTGGGCGTGCTTGCGGGCGGCGGCGTCGGCCTTGGCGCGGCGGCGCTGCTCGGACATCAGCTCCCGGAAGCCCAGTTCGTCGACGGCCAGCCCGGCCTCGGCGGCCATCTCCAGGGTCAGGTCGATCGGGAACCCGTAGGTGTCGTGCAGGGCGAACGCGTCGGAGCCGGTCAGCACCGACTTGCCGGCCGCGCGGGTGGCCTCGGCGGCGTCGGTGAACAGCTTGGAGCCGGCGTCCAGGGTGCGGTTGAACGCGGTCTCCTCGGCCACCGCGATCCGGTTGATCCGGTCGAAGTCGGTGACCAGCTCCGGGTACGACGGGCCCATCGCGTCGCGCACGGTGGCCATCAGCGCGGCCATGATCGGGTCGTCGACACCGAGCAGCTTGGCCGCCCGGATGATCCGGCGCAGCAGCCGGCGCAGCACGTAGCCGCGGCCCTCGTTGCCGGGGGTGACGCCGTCGCCGATGATGATCGCGGCGGTCCGGCTGTGGTCGGCGATCACCCGGTAGCGCACGTCGTCGGCGTGGTTGCCCTGGCCGTAGCCGCGCGGCGCGCGGGCGGCGACGATGTCGATGACCGGGCGCAGCAGGTCGATCTCGTAGACGTTGTCGACGTTCTGCAGCAGGCAGGCGATCCGCTCGATGCCCATGCCGGTGTCGATGTTCTTGCGCGGCAGCGGCCCGAGGATCTCGAAGTCGTCCTTGCTGGTGCCCTCGCCGCGCTCGTTCTGCATGAACACGAGGTTCCAGATCTCGATGTAGCGGTCCTCGTTGGCGATCGGGCCGCCCTCGATGCCGTAGTCCGGCCCGCGGTCGTAGTAGATCTCCGAGCACGGCCCGCACGGGCCGGGGATGCCCATCGACCAGTAGTTGTCGGCCATCCCGCGGCGCTGGATCCGCTCGGGCGGCAGCCCGGCGATCTCCTGCCACAGCCCCTCGGCCTCGTCGTCGTCGTAGTAGACGGTGGCCCACAGCCGCTCCGGGTCGAACCCGTAGCCGCCGTCGTCGACCGAGTTGGTCAGCAGCGACCAGGCCAGCTCGATCGCGCCGCGCTTGAAGTAGGCGCCGAAGGAGAAGTTGCCGGCCATCTGGAAGAAGGTGTTGTGCCGGGTGGTGATGCCGACCTCGTCGATGTCCGGGGTCCGGATGCACTTCTGCACGCTGGTCGCGGTGTCGTACGGCGGGGTGCGCTGGCCCAGGAAGAACGGCACGAACTGGACCATGCCGGCGTTCACGAACAGCAGGTTGGGGTCGTCGAGGATGACCGAGGCGCTGGGCACCTCGGTGTGCCCCGCGGTCACGAAATGGTCGAGGAACCGTTTCCGGATCTCGTGAGTCTGCACGTCGTCACTTTCCTGCCGTCGCAATCAACCGTCTCAGGGTACCGGCCGGGTGTTCATCGCCTGCGGATGATGTCGCGCAGCCGCTGCACCCGGCTGAGCAGCTCGCGCTCGGCGCCCCGACCGGTCGGCCGGTAGTAGTCCACCCCGACCAGATCGTCGGGCGGGTACTGCTGGGCCAGCACGCCCTCGGGGGCGTCGTGGGCGTACCGGTAGCCCTGGGCGTGCCCGAGCGCGGCGGCCCCGGCGTAGTGCCCGTCGCGCAGCTGGGCCGGGACCGGCCCGGCCTTGCCGGCCCGCACGTCGGACATCGCCGCGCTCAGCGCGGTGGTCACCGCGTTCGACTTCGGCGCGGTGGCCAGGTAGGTGGTGGCGTGCGCCAGGGTCAGCTGGGCCTCCGGCATCCCGATCAGCGCCACCGTCTGGGCGGCCGCGGTGGCGACCAGCAGCGCGGTGGCGTCGGCCATCCCGATGTCCTCGCTGGCCAGGATCATCAGCCGGCGGGCCACGAAGCGGGGGTCCTCGCCGGCGACCAGCATCCGGGCCAGGTAGTGCAGCGCGGCGTCGACGTCGGAGCCGCGGACGCTTTTGATGAAGGCGCTGATCACGTCGTAGTGCTGGTCGCCGTCGCGGTCGTAGCGCACCGCCGCGCGGTCCAGGGACTGCTCGACGACCTCGACGGTGATCGGCCCGTCGCCGGCGGTCTGCGCGGAGACCTCCAGCGCGGTCAGCGCCCGGCGGGCGTCCCCGGCGGCCAGCCGCACCAGCAGGTCCAGCCCGTCGTCGGTGACGGCGACGGTGCCGCCGAGCCCGCGCGGGTCCTCGACGGCCCGGCGCAGCACGGTGGCGATGTCGGCGGCGCCCAGCGGCTGCAGGGCCAGGATCAGCGACCGCGACAGCAGCGGGGCGACCACCGAGAACGACGGGTTCTCCGTCGTCGCGGCGACCAGCAGCACCACCCGGTTCTCCACCGCGGCCAGCAGGGCGTCCTGCTGGGTCTTGGAGAACCGGTGCACCTCGTCGATGAACAGCACGGTGGCCTGGCCGTGCACCGCGGCCCGGCGGGCCGCGTCGATGACCGCGCGGACCTCCTTGACCCCGGCCGAGAGCGCCGAGAGCGCCTCGAACCGGCGCCCGGTGGCCTGCGAGATCAGCGAGGCCAGCGTGGTCTTGCCGGTGCCGGGCGGACCGTAGAGGATGACCGAGGCGGCCCCGGAGCCGTCGACCAGGCGGCGCAGCGGCGAGCCGGGCCCCAGCAGGTGGTCCTGCCCGAGGACCTCATCGAGGGTGGCCGGGCGCATCCGGACCGCCAGCGGGGCGCCCGGGTCCGGGCCTGCGGCGGCGGCCGGTGCGGCAGGCTCGACGTCGAACAGGCCGGCCGTATCGTCTGGGGAATCCGGCACCGCTCAGACTTACCACGGCGATACACTGCCCGCCATGAACACCCGTCGCCGCGCCGCCGCGCTTGCCGGGGCGCTGGCCGCCACCGCGGCCCTCACCGCCGCCCCCGCCCAGGCCATCCTGCCGCCCGCCGATGGCACCTATGCGTTCAGCATGGCCGGTTCACCGGGAACCATCTGGACCATGCAGACGCTGTGCAGCCAGCCCAGCGGGACCCGGATCCAAAGCGACTACACCGACATCGACATCCAGTCGATGGGCTGCGACCTGCTGGTGGCCGCCAAGCCGGCCGAGCCGATGGGCCGGGCCAACCGGCTGGTCAGTTTCGATCAGCGGTTCAAGCTCACCGGCGGGTTGTGGACCGCGAACTTCACCAGCCCGGAGGGGGCGGAGTGCCCGGGCGGCGGGTATGCGCCGACCACCGAGACCTACTCGTTCACCGAGAACGGGCTGACCGGGACGCACCGGCGAGTCACCCCCGAGCAGTGCGGGCTGCCCGCGAGCATCGAGAAGACGCCGTTCACCCTGGCGTTCCTGGCCCCGCTGGATCCGCCGGTGATCAACCGGTTCCCGATGCAGTGCAACTACCTGGCCGGACGGCCCAGCATCTGCTCGTAGCCGGGCCGGTCATCCGGTGGCGGTGACGAAGTCGATCAGCTCCTCGACCCGGCCGATCAGCGCGGGCTCCAGGTCGTTCCAGTCCCGGACCGCCGAGCGGATCCGCGCCCAGGCCGCCGCGGTGTCGGCCTGGTCGCGGTGCGGCCAGCCCAGCGCCGCGCAGATGCCCTTTTTCCAGTCGGTGCCGCGCGGGATCGTCGGCCAGGACTCCAGGCCGAGCCGGGCCGGCTTGACCGCGGCCCAGATGTCGATGAACGGGTGCCCGACCACCAGGGTGTCCGGCCCGCCGGGCCCGGCGGCCACCGCCGCGGCGATCCGGGACTCCTTGGATCCGGCCACCAGGTGGTCGACCAGCACCCCGAGCCGGCGCTTGGGGGTGGGGCCGAATTCGGCGACGATGGCGGGCAGGTCGTCGATGCCGCCGAGGTATTCCACGACGACGCCCTCGATGCGCAGGTCCGCACCCCAGACCTGCTCGACGAGTTCGGCGTCGTGGCGGCCCTCGACGTAGATCCGGCTGGGCAGCGCGACCCGGGCGCGGGCCCCCGCGACGGCCACCGAGCCGGACTTGGTGCGGGCCGGCGCGGCCGGGGCCTTGCCGCGCGGCGGGGTCAGGATGACCGGCTTGCCGTCGATCAGGTAGCCGGGGCCGACCGGGAAGCCGCGCACCGTGCCGCGGCGGTCCTCCAGGTCCATTCGGCCGTACTCGATGCGGACCACCGCGCCGACGAAGCCGCTGGTGGCGTCCTCGACCACCAGGCCGATCTCGACCGGTTGCTCAGTGGAGCGAACCTTGCGGCCCGCGTGCGGGTTTCGGGCCAGTACGTCCATGCCGTAGCGGTCAGTCACCCGGGCCATGCTAGTCGGGCCCTGTTACAGATGTGACTATTGGTGCTGAAGTGAGTCACCCTCCAGCGGTGCGACGTCCACCGACACCTCGATGACGGGCACGTCCGCGTAGTCCCGGCACCCGCAGACCACGATGTGGCGCTCGTCGACCAGCACCGGTCAGCCGGGCCGGCCTCGCGCGCGAGAACGGCTTACAGGTGCCCCATCTCCCGGGCCATCCGCGACGATTCCAGGTAGCTGGGTTCGCGGTGCGCGCACACCGGATGCGGTGCGCTCTCGGGCAGATGCGGATGCGGGATGTGCAGATGCCGATGGTGCTGGGCGGCGCCCGACCCCTCCGGCCGATGAATGTGGAACATGATGACCCCCGTCAGTAGGATTTGACTGACCTCAGTCAATCACCGGCGGGGCGCCGGAAAATCATCCAAACGAACGATTTTCGGCGCTGGTCAGGGCGCGGTCTTGGCCTCCGGTTTGGCGGCCTCCGGTTTGGCGTCGATGCCGGCCTCCTTGCGCTGGGCGGCGGTGATCGGGGCCGGCGCGTCGGTCAGCGGGTCCACCCCGCCGCCGGTCTTCGGGAACGCGATCACCTCGCGGATGGAGTCCTCCCCGGCCAGCAGCGCGGTGATCCGGTCCCAGCCGAACGCGATGCCGCCGTGCGGCGGCGCGCCGAAGGTGAAGGCGTCCAACAGGAATCCGAACTTGTCCCGGGCCTCGGCCTGCTCGATGCCCATCATGGCGAACACCCGCTCCTGCAGGTCGGCGCGGTGGATGCGGATCGAGCCGCCGCCGATCTCGTTGCCGTTGCAGACGATGTCGTAGGCGTCGGCCAGCGCCGCACCGGGATCGGTGTCGAAGGTGTCGATGCTCTGCGGCTTGGGCGAGGTGAACGCGTGGTGCACCGCGGTCCAGGCCCCGGAGCCGACCGCCACGTCGCCGGAGGAGGTCGCCTCGTCGGCGGCCTCGAACAGCGGCCAGTCCACCACCCAGGTCAGCGCCCAGGCGTCCGGGTCGATCAGATCCAGCCGCTTGGCGATCTCGATGCGGGTGGCGCCCAGCAGCGCCCGGGCGCCCTTGGCCGCGCCCGCGGCGAAGAACACGCAGTCCCCCGGCGCCGCGCCGACGTGGCCGGCCAGGCCGTCGCGTTCGGCGTCGGTGAGGTTCTTGGCGACCGGGCCGCCGAGGGTGCCGTCCTCGCCGATCAGCACGTAGGCCAGGCCCTTGTGGCCGCGCTGCTTGGCGAACTCCTGCCAGCCGTCGAGGGTGCGCCGCGGCTGCGAGGCCCCGCCCGGCATCACGACGGCGCCGACGTAGGGCGCCTGGAACACCCGGAACGGGGTGTCGGCGAAGTAGTCGGTGCATTCGACGAGCTCGACGCCGAAGCGCAGATCCGGCTTGTCGCTGCCGAATCGGCGCATCGCCTCGGCGTAGCCGATCCGCGGCAGCGGCAGCTCCAGTTCCACCCCGATCAGCGCCCACAGCGCGGCCAGCACCCGCTCGGAGACGGCGATGACGTCGTCGGCGTCGACGAAGCTCATCTCCATGTCCAGCTGGGTGAACTCCGGCTGGCGGTCGGCGCGGAAGTCCTCGTCGCGATAGCAGCGGGCGATCTGGTAGTAGCGCTCCATCCCGGCCACCATCAGCAGCTGCTTGAACAGCTGCGGGCTCTGCGGCAGCGCGTAGAACGAGCCGGGCTGCAGCCGCGCGGGCACCAGGAAGTCCCGGGCCCCCTCCGGGGTGGACCGGGTCAGGGTGGGGGTCTCGATCTCGACGAAGTCGTGCTCGGCGAGCACCGCGCGGGCGGCGGCGTTGACCTTGGAGCGCAGCCGCAGCGCGTTGCCCGGGCCGGCCCGGCGCAGGTCCAGGTAGCGGTGCCGCAGCCGGGCCTCCTCGCCGGCGGTCTCGTCGAGCTGGAACGGCAGCGGCGCGCACTCGCCGAGCACCGTCAGCGCGGTGGCGTTGACCTCGATCTCGCCGGTGGCGATGTCGGGGTTGGCGTTGCCGTCGGGACGGATCTCCACCACGCCGGTGACGCTGATGCAGAACTCGGCGCGCAGCCGGTGCGCCTGCTCCAGGACCTGGGCGTCGCGGAACACCACCTGGGCCACCCCGGTGCCGTCGCGCAGGTCGATGAAGATGACGCCGCCGTGGTCGCGCCGGCGGGCCACCCAGCCCGCCAGGGTGACGGTCGCTCCGGCGTCGGTGGGCCGAAGGGCACCGGCACTGTGGCTGCGCAGCACGAAAACTCCTGAGACTCGCGGGGTGGGGCCGGCTGGCCCCCAGATGGTCTCTGCAGTCTATGCAGCGCCCCGGCTAGGCTGCGGACATGGCCAAGCGTTACCCCTGCCAGCGGGTCGGGCTGGATTTCATCGACTCCGCGCCGCACCGGTTCGTCAGCACCGTCGACCTGGGCATTTCGCCGCAGGAACTATTCGAGGTGCTCTCCGACGCGGAATCCTGGCCGGTGTGGGCGAGCGTCATCACCAAGGTGACCTGGACCAGCCCGCCGCCGCACGGGGTGGGCACCACCCGCACCGTGACGATGCGCGGTGCGATCGTCGGCGACGAGGAGTTCCTGGCCTGGGAGCCGCACACCCGGATGTCGTTCCGGTTCAACGAGTGCTCCACCGCCACCATCTCGGCATTCGCCGAGGACTATCGGGTGGTGCCCACCGCCGACGGCTGCACGCTGACCTGGATCATGGCGCTGCGGCCCAACGGCCTGGCCGGCCGGGTCGGGTTGACGCTGGGCGGCCCGGTGATGGGCTGGATGTTCCAGCGATTCCTGCACAATCTGCGCCGGTACACCGACGCGCGCTACTCGGTGTGACACTCTTGCCTACACGCGGTGGCCGCCGCAGCGGCCGGATGGAGGGGCGATGACCTTTAACGAGGGTATCCGGATTGACACCGGCACCACCTCCTCGCGCGGCGGGATGAGCGGGCGCGGGATGGCCGTCGGCGGCGGGGTCGGTGGCCTGGTGGTGGTGCTGATCGCGTTGTTCTTCGGCGTCGATCCGGGCAGCCTCACCGGCGGCCAGACCGGTGGCCAACTGCCGGCCGGCCCGTCCTCCGGCGCGGTGGACTATTCGCACTGCAAGACCGGCGCGGACGCCAACCGGGACGTGGTCTGCCGGGTGATCGCCACCGGAAACTCGGTGGACGCGGTGTGGAAGACCCAGCTCAAGGGCTATCAGGCGCCGAAGCTGGTGCTGTTCCGGGACGGCGTTGACACCGCCTGCGGGGCCGCGACCAGCGCGGTCGGCCCGTTCTACTGCCCCGGCGACCGGACCGTCTACATCGACACCGACTTCTACGACGTGCTGGTCGAGCAGTTCGGTTCCAGCGCGGGCCCGCTGGCCCAGGAGTATGTGATCGCCCACGAGTACGGCCACCACGTGCAGAACCTGCTCGGCGACATCGGCAAAGCCCAGCAGGGCGCGCAGGGCGCCACCGGCAACAGCGTGCGCACCGAGCTGCAGGCCGACTGCTACGCCGGGGTGTGGGCGCATCACGCGTCGGTCACCCCGGCGCCGGGCACCGACACCCCGTTCCTGAAGCCGCTGAGCGATCAGGACATCACCGACGCGCTGTCGGCGGCGTCCTCGGTCGGCGACGACCGGATTCAGAAGGCCGCCACCGGCCGGGTCAGCCCGGAGTCCTGGACGCACGGCTCGGCCGCGCAGCGCCAGCACTGGTTCACCGTCGGCTACCAGACCGGCGACGCGCGGCGCTGCGACACCTACAACGCCCGCGACCTCGACAACGGCTGACCCGCCGGCCTCACAGCCGGGACTCGGCCTTGATCGAGCTGTCGGTGGTGCGCAGCGGGCGGATCATCGCGTCCTGGGTGAACGACGCCACCAGCTCGCCCGCCTCGGTGTGCACGGTGCCGCGGATGTAGGACATGCCCGCGCCGACCTGAGTGCTCTCGTGGGTGTACAGCAGCCAGCCCGCGGCGCTGAACGGCTCGTGGAAGGTCACCCCGATGGTCATCGGCGCGGTCGAGACGGTGTAGTGCGCCTGGGCGGTGCCGATCCCGGCGTGCGCGCGCATCGTCGTCGAAATGCCCAGGTGGCCGGTGAAGTACGCCACCAGCGCCTTGGCCAGCCCGTCGTCGGTCGGCGCCGGGTCGTAGTGCAGCCAGGCGAACAGCTCCGGCGGGCCGACTTCGTCGGGGCTGTTGACGTCGAGGACGTCGACGAGGCGGACCTGACGGCCGGCCATCGGCATGGTGCAGACGTTGGCCTGCGCCGGCCCGGCGACCTCGGGCCGGGGCTGCTGATGGCGGATGACGTCGCCGCTGGGCACGTCGGCGAGCACCGTGACGGTGATCGCCCGCTTGCCGTTCTGGCTGGCGGTGACCACCGCGGTGGCCATCGAGCGGCCCTCGTGGAAGACGTCGACGGCCAGCTCGACGGGGGCGCCGACCATCACCGCGCGGCTGAACACCGCGTGCGCCGAGCGCACCGACTTGTCCGGGAACCGTTTGGCGACCGCGACGATCGCCTGGGCCAGCACCTGGGTGCCCTCGACGACCTGGCGCTCGTCCTCACCGGCGCGTCCGGTCGGCGCCGACAGCGCGCCGGAGGCGTCGGGGGCGGCGACGTCGAACAGCTCGAGCAGTTCGCCCAGGGTCCATTCGGCGGTCTCGGTTTCGGTGGTCATCGGCGGGGATTCCTCTCGGTCAGCGGGTACTCATCGGGGTGATCACGGTCTCGGCGAATTCGTGCAGCACCGCCGGCGGTGCGAAATCGGCGAACCAGACGTAGAACCGGGCCACCCCCCGGTCGGCCAGCGCGGCGAAATGCTCGACCATCGCGGCGGCGTCGCCGCACACCAGGCCGGTGCCCAGGTAGCCGAAGCGTCGTTTGCTGGTTTCGGCGATGGCGGCGGCGTCCTCGCCCTCGGGCACGAACCCCACCATCTGCTGCAGGGACACCCGGGCGGCACCGGCGGCCGGGGCAAGCGCGGGCAGCCGGTCCAGCTGGTGCGACGGGATGTTCCACCAGTCGCCGTACTGCCGGGCCAGCGCCAGGGTGGTCTTGCCGGTGCCGCCGAACAGCAGCGGGATCCGTTGCGGCGGAAGCGGTTTCTGCGTCATCGGGGTCTCGCCGTCGCAGCCCCAGCAGTCCCGGATGATGGCCACGTCGCGGGCCAGCCGGGCCGCCCTGGCCTTCGCGTCGTCGGCGTCGGGCAGCCCGAAGCGGGTGAACTCCGCGGGCCAGGATCCGGACCCCAGGCCCAGCTCGAACCGGCCGCCGCTGACCGCCGACAGCGTGACGGCCTGCTTTGCCAGCACGGCGGGGTGCCGGAACGCGTCGCAGAGCACCAGGTGCCCGATCCGCAGCCGCTCGGTGTGTGCGGCCACCCAGGTGGCCAGCGTCATGGCCTCCCAGATCGGCTGGTCGGCGGCGGCCGGGGGCTCCAGGTGGTCGATGAAGGCGATGCCGTCGAAACCGGCCGATTCGGCGGCGCTCGCGCGCGCCACGATCGCCTCGATCCCGAACCGCAGCTGCGGCAGGAACAGGAACCATTCGGCCATGGGTCCAAGACAGTAGCGGCCGATCCCCCCGCGTGCCAAGCAGTCGCTCAGCATCGCCGAAAGCCGCCGCGGAGCATCGCGGCCGGGCGGTACCCTCGGGCGTCATGACCACCCAAGCCGGGGCTCCCCCGCCCGCCGCCGAGTCCCGGGCGCAGAGCTTCATGCGTTCGGCGCTGGCGATTCTCGGCGAGACCGGCCGCACCGATTTCACCGTGGCCGAGGTGGTGGAGCGGTCCAAGACCTCGCTGCGGGCGTTCTATCAGCACTTCGCCACCAAGGACGAGCTGCTGCTCGCGCTGGTCGCCCGGATCATGGTCGATGCCACCGAGCGGTGGCGGGCCGAGACCGCCGGGCTGGCCGCCACCGACGCGCTGCGGCTGCTGATCGACCAGATCAGCGCGCCCGCCACCTCGTCCACCCAGGACAGCATCAACCGGGGCCTGACCTACTACAACGACCACTTGCTGGAGAGCCGGCCCACCGAGTTCGCCGCGGTGCTCGCCCCGCTGCACGCGCTGTTCGCCGACATCCTGCGCCGCGGCGTCGCCGAGGGCAGCCTGCGCGGCGACCTCGACGTGCCCACCGACGCGACCATCCTGATGCACACCACCCTCGGCGCGCTGCGGCTGCGCGACCTTGGCGCCGACCTGGGCGGGACGCCGATCGACGGCGGCCACCTTTCCGCCCTGTTCCTGCGCGGCCTCTCCGGCTAGCGCACCGGCTCCCAACTGCGCAAACACCGGTGTCGGCGGCCCCGGCCGGGGCCGTGGTAATGTCGTTACCAGCCCGCCCGGTAATGCCATTACCGCCTGCTTGAATCGACGTACCCAGGAGCCTTTCATGCCCTCACGCACCCTCGGCTATCCGGTTTTCGACGCCGACAACCACTTCTACGAACCGCAGGAGGCGCTGACCAAGTTCGTGCCCGATCACCGCAAGGGCGTGATCGACTACATCGACGTGCGCGGCCGCACCAAGATCGTGGTGCGCAACCAGATCAGCGACTACATCCCCAACCCGACCTTCGAGGTGGTGGCCCGCCCCGGCGCCCAGGAGGAGTACTTCCGGCACGGCGCCAACGGCAAGAGCTACCGGGAGATCATGGGCAAGCCGATGAAGGCGATCCCGGCCTTCCGCAACCCGCAGGCCCGCCTCGAGGTGATGGACAGCCTCGGCCTGGACTACACCATCATGTTCCCGACGCTGGCCAGCCTGGTCGAGGAGCGGCTCAAGGACGATCCGGACCTGATCCACGATCTGATCCACGCGCTCAACGAGTGGATGTATGAGACCTGGCAGTTCAACTACGAGGGCCGGATCTTTTCCACCCCGGTGATCACCCTGCCCAACGTCGACCGCGCGCTGGCCGAGCTGGAATGGGCGCTGGAGCGCGGCGCCAAGACCGTGCTGGTCCGGCCCGCCCCGGTGCCCGGCTACCGCGGCACCCGGTCGATGGGCCTGCCCGAGTTCGACCCGTTCTGGCAGGCCGTGGTCAAGGCCGGCATCCCGGTCTGCATGCACGCCTCGGACTCCGGCTACGCCGACTACCTCAACGACTGGGAGCCGGCCGACGAGTACCTGCCGTTCAAGCCGACCGCGTTCCGGATGGTGGCGATGGGCAAGCGGCCGATCGAGGACACCATGGCGGCGATGATCTGCCACGGCGCCTTCCACCGGAACCCGGACCTGCGGATCCTGTCGGTGGAGAACGGCGCATCGTGGGTGCCCTACCTGCAGCACCAGCTCTCGGACGTGTACGCCAAGCTGCCCGGGGAGTTCCCCGAGGACCCGGTGCAGGCGTTCCGGCGCTGCGTCTACGTCGCCCCGTTCTGGGAGGACAACTTCAAGCAGATGGCCGAGCTGTGCGGCATCGACCGGGTGATCTTCGGCTCGGACTGGCCGCACCCGGAGGGCCTGGCCGACCCGATCACCCTGGTCGACGACCTGGTCGCGCACGGCATCGACGAGGCCGGCGTGCGAAAGGTGATGGGCGGCAACCTGATCGACCTGTTCCAGGTGCCCAACCAGGTCGTCCACGATCCGGGCGTCCCGGCGCTGGCCATCGGCTGACCCGCCCGCATGACGACCGATCCCGAGCTGGCGCTCTTCGCCTCCACCGCCGCGGCCTTCCTGGAGAAGGAGGGTTCGCTGACCCGGGTGCGGGAGTTGCACGCGGCCGGCGAATCGTTCGATCCGCAGTCCTGGCGCCGGGCCGCCGAGCTCGGCTGGACCAGCCTGCTGGTGCCCGAATCCCTGGGCGGCGGAAGCGTTTCCGGCGACGGCGTGGCCGATCTGGCGTTGATCGCCGAGCAGATCGGGCACACCGTCGCGCCCGGGCCGCTGCACCCGGTCTCGGTGCTGTTGGCCGCCCTGGTCGAGGCACCGGAGTCGCACGCCGAGACCATCGAGGCGCTGATCGCCGGTGAGCTGATCGGATCGTGGGCGGTCTACGAGCCGGGCCGGCCGGCCGCCCCGATCCAGGCCGCCACCGTCGCGACCACCGCCACCGCGATCGACGGCGGCTACCGCATCGACGGCGCCAAGGACCGCATCGAGGCCGGCGGGCAGGCGCAGCTGCTGCTGGTCCCGGCGGTCTGCGACGGCGTCGTGCGGCAGTTCCTGGTCCGCACCGACGCCCCGGGTGTCACCGTCACCGAGCAGGACTGCATCGACCTGGTGAAGCGGTACGCCCGTGCCGAATTCGCCGGGGTGAAGGTGGACGCCGCCGCGGTCGTCGGCAGCGCCGAACAGAGTGCCGCGATCATCGAGCGGCAGCGCCAGGTCGCGCTGCTGCTGCAGTGCGCCGAGCTGGTCGGAATCCTCGACACGGTGCTGGATTTCACCTATCGGTGGCTCGGTGACCGGCACAGTTTCGGTCGGCCGCTGGCGTCGTATCAGGCACTCAAGCACCGCGCCGCGGACATGAAGATGTGGTTTGAGGCGGCCCGGGCCACCACCGCGGGCGCGGTCGCCGCGGTCTCCGGCCGGCACCCCGACGCCCCCCGGCTGGTCAGCGTCGCCAAGGCCTACGTGGCCGAGCGGGCCCCGGTGATCCTGCAGGACTGCGTGCAGCTGCACGGCGGGATCGGGGTGACCTGGGAACACGACCTGCACCTGTTCCTGCGCCGGACCGCGCTGTACCGGGCGATGTTCGGCTCACCCGAAGACCACCATCGCGCCGTCTACGCGATGAGCCGTCGGCACCAGGAGGCCAGCGCATGACCGAGACGGTCGAACAGTTCGCCGCCCGCGCCGCACGGTGGCTGGCCGAGAACATGCCGCGGATCGACCCGGCCGACCCGCCGTACACCGTGCGCGCCGAGCAGGCCAGCTGGGACCGGGCCAAAGAGCTGCAGCGCACCCTGCATGCCGGCGGGTTCGCCGGGATCTGCTTTCCGCGCGAATACGGCGGCCTGGGACTGGATTTCGCCTACCAGAGGGCGTTCGACGCGGCCTGCCGCGGCTACGAGATGCCGCTGATCCTCAATGTCCCGACGTTCGCGATCTGCGCGGCCACGCTGCTGGACATGGGCACCGAGGAACAAAAACGCGACCGCATCGGCGCGGCGATCCGCGGCGAGGAGATCCTCTGCCAGCTGCTGTCCGAGCCCAGCGGCGGCTCGGATCTGGCCGGGGTGATCACCCGCGCCGAGCGCACCGCGGACGGCTGGCTGATCAACGGCGCCAAGACCTGGTCCACCAGCGCGTTCGCCGCCGACTACGGGCTGATGCTGGCCCGCACCGACCCCGCCGTGCCCAAGCACCAGGGGCTGACCATGTTCCTGGTGCCGCTGGCCGCCCCCGGCATCACCATGCGCCGGATCACCGAGGTCAACGGCAACGAGGAATTCTGCGAGGAGTTCTTCGACGGCCTGCAGGTCGGCGATGACGCCGTGGTCGGCGCGGTGAACCAGGGCTGGGAGGTGGCCTCCCGGCAGCTGTTCCACGAGCGCCGCGCGGTCGGCGGCGGATCGGAGTTCTCCAGCGGTCGCGGGCCGGAGAACCTGCAGGAGGCGCCGACGGACTACCCGGCGCTGGCCGAGGCCACCGGCCAGGGTGACGACGCCCGGGTGCAGGACCTGGCCGGCCGCGCCCTGGTGCGCCGGGTGGTCAAGGAACAGCTGATCGAGCACGTCGGGTCGGCGATCGCGGCGGGCACCCTGCCGCCGACCGCGGGCACCCTGATCCGGCTGTTCCACGCCGAGACCACCGAGCTGGAGGTCGACACCGCGCTGGCGATCGCCGGCACCGCCGCGGTGATCGCCGAGGCCGGCGACAACGCCGACCTGCTGGGCCTGGGCATCCGTTATCTGTCCCGGCAGACCGGCTCACTGGGCGGCGGCAGCTCGGAGATGGCCCGAAACGTGATCGGTGAGCGGATACTGGACTTCCCCCGGGAATACGCCGCCGACCGCGGCGTCCCGTTCAACCAAGTCAAACGAGGACGCGCCTGAGATGACCGAAACCACCATCACCACCGCCGCCGAAGCGTCGCAGGCCTCCTGGGCGGCGGTGCAGTCCGGTGACCGGGAGGCCTGGCTGGCCCTGATGGCCGACGACGTCGTCATCGAGGATCCGATCGGTCCGGCCCCCACCAACGCCGACGGGCGCGGGGTGCGCGGCAAGGCCGCGGTCGCCGAGTTCTACGACACCATCGTCAGCAAGTCGAACACCAAGATCACCTGCGAGGAGACCTTCCCGTCCAGCTCGCCGGCCGAGATCGCGCACATCCTGGTGCTGCGCAGCGAGTTCGAGGGCGGCCACCGCAGCGCGGTGCGCGGGGTGTTCACCTATCGGGTCAACGACGCGGGCAAGATCACCAACCTGCGCGGCTACTGGAACCTGCAGGTGATGGAGTTCAGCCAGGCCTGAGCGCCCGCCGCGCTACGGCGCGGCCGGGGCCATCCAGTCCTTGAGCTGGCAGGACAGGTTGTACGGCGCGTCCTGCTGCACCGCCGAGTTTCCGTCGACGGCGATCTCGCAGTGCGGGTTCGGCGCGGCGCGCCCGCCATGGGTGGTGGAACTGACCGTCAGGATCGCCCAGGACGGGTCGGTCATGGTGGTCTCGAAGACCCACGGCGCCCCGGCGAGGTTGATCGTTTCCTTCTTCAGGAACTGGTACGGGTCGGCGTCGTAGGCGGCCTTGCTGGGCGGCTGGGTGGCCAGGTAGTACAGCGTGTACTGAGCATCGCCGCCGTTCAGCGTGTAGGTGATCTGATGCTCGCCGGCCGGGGCCGGGTCGGCGGCCGCGACGGCGGCGCCGAAGGACAACGATGCGGCGGCGGTGGCCAGGACCGCGACAGCCTTGCGTGTGGCTTTACCCATGTTCGTCATATATCCCGACGGTACCGCAGCGTTACACCGCTGGCCGGGGTCCACTGTGGCAGGCTGGCGGCATGCCGACCCCGCCGACGCCGACCGAACCGACCGTCCTGGTGGACACCGGCGGGCTGGTGCTCACCGACGACGGCCGCAAGGTGGTGCTGCTCGACCGCGGCACCGGCAGCCTCAGCAACACCATCGTGGTGCTGGTGGTGGTGACCCTGGCGCTGCTGGGCGTCGCGATCTGGGGGCTGCTCAGCTATGAACTGTCCCGGCCGCTGGGCTGGGGGCTGCTGGCCGGCGGGGTGCTGGCCGCCGTCGCGACGAACAAGGCGGTGCACACCTACCGGACCCGCCGGGCCGCGCCGCTGCGGGAGCGCCGCACCGCCGCGGTGCTGGATCGCAAGCTCAACCTGTTCAGCTACTCCGGCGGCGCGATCACCGCGCTGGACCAGGTCAGCTTCGAGCGCCGCGGGCAGCTGCGCTCGACGGCCGCCAAACTGGTGGCGATCACCCCCGGCGGGCGCAAGGTGCTGATCCGCGGCTACCGGCTCGACGGCGGCATCGGCCGCGCCGACGACCTGCTCAACGCGATCGCCCGCGGCCAATGACCGATCCCGGGCGGACCGGCTGCGCGGTCGTCGGGGGCGGCCCGGCCGGGATGATGCTGGGGCTGATCCTGGCCCGCTGCGGCGTCGAGGTCACCGTCTTGGAGAAGCACGCCGACTTCCTGCGGGATTTCCGCGGCGACACCGTGCACCCGTCCACCCTGACGCTGCTCGACGAGCTCGGTCTGTTCGAACGGTTCGACGCGATCCCGCACAGCCGGCTGGACCGGGTGGAACTGCCGGTCGGCGGCCAGCTGGTCACCACCGTCGACTTCGGCCGGTTGCGCCAGCCGCACCCCTACGTGGCGATGGTGCCGCAGTGGGACTTTCTGAACCTGTTGGCCGCGGCCGGCGCCGAGGAGCCCAACTTCACCCTGCGGCTGAGCACCGCGGTGACCGGGCTGCTGCGCGACGACGCCGGCCGGATCGTCGGGGTCCGCCACACCGGGCCCGACGGCGACGGGGAACTGCGCGCCGAGCTGACGGTGGCCGCCGACGGCCGGTCCTCGATCCTGCGGGCCGCGGCCGGGCTGGTGCCGACCCAGTGGCCGGTGCCGTTCGACGTGCTGTGGTTCCGGTTGCCCCGCGACGCCGCCGGCGACTACTCGCTGCTGCCCCGGACCATGCCGGGCCGGGCAATCATCATGATCCCGCGGGTCGGCTACTTCCAGATCGCCTACCTGATCCCCAAGGGCTCGGCCGACGGGCTGCGGGCCCGCGGCCTGGACGAGTTCAAGCGGGAGCTGGCGGTGCTGGCCCCGGAGTGCAGCACCGACGGGCTCACCGACTGGGCCGACGTGCACCTGCTCAACGTGGAGCTCAACCGGCTGCCGCGCTGGCACCGCGACGGGCTGCTGTGCATCGGGGACGCCGCGCACGCCATGTCCCCGGCCGGCGGGGTCGGCGTGAACGTCGCGATCCAGGACGCGGTGGCCGCCGCCCGGCTGCTGTACCGGCCGCTGCGCGAGCACCGGGTGACCGACGCCGACCTGGCCGCGGTGCAGCGCAGGCGCACCCCGGCGACGGTGGCGACCCAGTTGTTCCAGCGGGTGCTGCACCGGGTGCTGCTGGCGCCGGTGCTGTCCGGGTTCGATGTCAGCAAGCCCGGGCCGGTGATCACCGTCGGCGCCGCGCTGCTGCGCCGGGTGCCGGCGCTCTCGGGGCTGCCGGCCCGGCTGATCGGCACCGGGCTGCGCGCCGAGCGGCTGCCCGACCCGGCCCGCCGGTGATCCGCTAGCGCCGGGCCAGCACCTCGGCGACGACGTCGCCGATCGGCACGTCGATCTGCTCGCCGGTGGCCATCAGCTTGAGCCCGACGGTGCCCGCCTCGATGTCGCGGTCCCCGGCGACCAGCGTGATCGCCGCGCCGGAGCGGTCGGCGGCGCGCATCGCGCCCTTCATGCCGCGGTCCCCGTAGGCCAGGTCCACCCGCACCCCGGCGGCGCGCAGCAGCGCGGCCAGCCGGGCCAGTTCCAGCTTGGCGGCCGCGCCGAGCGGTACCCCGAACACCTCGACCCGGGCCGCCGGGGCCGGGTCGACGCCCTCGGCGCGCAGCGCCAGCAGGGTGCGGTCCACCCCGAGACCGAAGCCGATGCCGGACAGGTCCTGGCCACCGAGCTGGCCCATCAGGCCGTCATAGCGGCCGCCGCCGCCGATCCCGGACTGGGCGCCCAGCCCGTCGTGCACGAACTCGAAGGTGGTCTTGGTGTAGTAGTCCAGCCCGCGCACCATCCGCGGGTTGATCACGTACGGCACGCCGAGGGCGTCCAGGTGGGCGCGCACCGTGTCGAAGTGGGTCTGCGCGGCAGCCGAAAGGTGATCGAGCAGCACCGGCGCGTCGGCGGTCAGCTCCCGGACCTCGGGGCGCTTGTCGTCGAGCACCCGCAGCGGGTTCAGCTGGGCGCGGGCCCGGGTCGGCTCGTCCAGCGGCAGCCCGAACAGGAAGTTCTGCAGCAGCTCGCGGTAGGCCGGCCGGCAGCTGTCGTCGCCCAGCGAGGTCAGTTCCAGCCGGAACCCGGTCAGCCCCAGCGAGCGGAACCCGGCGTCGGCGATCGCGATGACCTCGGCGTCCAGCGCCGGGTCGTCGACGCCGATGGCCTCCACCCCGACCTGCTGCAGCTGGCGGTAGCGGCCGGCCTGCGGCCGCTCGTAGCGGAAGAACGGGCCGGCGTAGCAGAGCTTGACCGGCAGCGCGCCGCGATCCAGGCCGTGCTCGATGACCGCGCGCATCACCCCGGCGGTGCCCTCCGGGCGCAGCGTCACCGACCGGTCGCCGCGATCGGCGAAGGTGTACATCTCCTTGCTGACCACGTCGGTGGATTCCCCGACGCCCCGGGCGAACAGCGCGGTCTCCTCGAAGATCGGCAGTTCGACGTCGCCGTAGCCGGCCCGCCGCGCGGTGTCCAGCAGCCCGTCGCGCACCGCGACGAACGCCGCGGAGTCCGGCGGCAGGTAATCCGGGATGCCCTTGGGGGCCTTGAACGTTTGGCTCACGCGGTCAGATCCTTGAGGTGCGGGTTGGCCCGGCGCTCGGCGCCGATGCTGGTGGCGCCGCCGTGGCCCGGCAGCACCACGGTGTCGTCGTGCAGAACCATCAGTTTCGCACCGATGGCCGCGACCAGCTCGGCCAGGTCGGCCGGCCCGGATTCGGCGCCGGGGGCGTCGCAGTCATGCCCGACGGCCCGGCGCAGCAGGGTGTCGCCGCTGAACACCACCGACACCGGCCCGGAATCGTCGCCGCCGCGCACCCGGTAGGCGACCGAGCCGGGGGTGTGCCCGCCGATCAGGTCGACGGCCACCTCGATCCCGGCCGGCCGCAGCAGCTGCCCGTCGTCGATCTCGACCACCCGATCGGGTTCGCCGAACTCGCCGGCGGCCAGCAGCGGCCGGTCGGCCCGGTGCAGGTAGACCGGGATGTCCCAGCCGGCGCACAGGTCGTAGGCGGCCGCGCTGTGGCCGTGGTGGCCGTGGGTGAGCAGCACCGCGGCCGGGGTCCAGTCGTTGGCGGCGAAGTAGTACTCCAGGGTGCCGACGGTGTCCTCGCCGGGATCGACGACCAGCGCCGGGCCGTTCGTGGCGGCGGCCAGCAGATAGCAGTTGGTGTCGAACAGGCCGGTGGCGAACCCCGAGATCAGCACGCCGAACAGTGTGACACCCGCGGTCCCTGTCCCGGATCGGCGCGGCCGGCTGGCAGACTCGAGGGCATGTCGACGAATGAACAGCGGCGCGCAGCGGCCAAGCGGAAGTTGGAACGGCAGCTGGAGCGCCGGGAGATCAAGGCCAAGCGGCAGCGCACGATCGCCCTGATCGCCGGCGGTACCGCGGTGGTGGTCGCCGTCGCCGCCGTCGTCACCTTCCTGGTGCTGCGCCAGTCCGATGACTCCGCGGACGTCGAGGCCAGCCCGGCCTCGCCGGTGTCCACCAGCACCGACGACGGCCCGACGGTCGCCCCGGTCAGCGACGGCAAGCTGCCGCCGTTCACCCCGTCGGCCGGCCTCGGCGGCAACTGCCAGTACCCGGCCGCGGCGAAGGCGGCCAAGGAGAACAAGCCGCCGCGCACCGGCAAGGTGCCCACCGACCCGGCCACCGTCAGCGCCAGCATGGCCACCAACCAGGGCAACATCGGCCTGATCCTGGACAACGCCAAGTCGCCGTGCACGGTCAACAGCTTCGTCAGCCTGGCCCAGCAGGGCTACTTCAACCAGACCCCGTGCCACCGGCTGACCACCGCGGGCAGCCTGTCGGTGCTGCAGTGCGGCGATCCGACCGGCGCGGGCACCGGGGGCCCGGGCTACGAGTTCGCCAACGAGTACCCCACCGACCAGTACCCGGTGGGCGCCCCGGAGAGCCAGTCGCCGGTGCTCTACCCGCGCGGCACCCTGGCCATGGCCAACGCCGGACCGGGCACCAACGGCAGCCAGTTCTTCCTGGTCTACCAGGATTCGCAGCTGCCGCCGCAGTACACCGTCTTCGGCACCATCGACGAGACCGGGCTGGCGACGCTGGACAAGATCGCCGAGGCCGGGGTGCAGGGCGGCGGCTCCGACGGCAAGCCCGCGAAGACCGTCACCGTCACCTCGATCATGCTGGACTGACCCGTGGCCGACGACCCGCAGCAGCCCGACCCGCAGCAGCCGCCACCGCAGCCGCCGCCGGTGTCCTTCGGCGCCCCGGGCACGCCTCACCCGGCCGGGCCTGCGCCGCAGTATCAGGGATATCCGGGCGGTGCGCCGGGGGCGCAGTACCCGGGCGCGGCGTATCCAGGCGCGCCGTACCCGGGGGCGCCGTATCCGGGGGCGCCGTATCCGGGGGCGCCGTATCCGGGGGCGCCGTATCCGGGCGGGGCATACCCGGGGACGCCGTTCCCGGGGGCGCAGTACCCAGGGGCGCCGTACCCGGGCGGGCCCGAGCACCCGGAGCGCAAGCGCAGCTCGCTGCGCTGGATCGTCGGCGGCACGGCCGCCACGGTGGTGGTGCTGGTCGCCGTCGTCGTCGGCTACCTGCTGCTGCGAGATCCGAGCGGCGCCTCGGGCGGATCGGCCACCATGGCCCACTCGATCCGGGTCGCCTCCCCCGAGGTGATCACCAAGGCGGGCAGCCACGAGCCCAAGGTCGTGCTGTCGCTCTATGAGGACTTCCTGTGCCCGCACTGCGGCAGCCTGGAGGACGCGCTCGGCCCGACCATCGACCGGCTGATCGACACCGGCGCCGTGGCCGTCGACTACCACCCCGTCGCGATCCTGGACTCGATGGCCGATCAGTACTCCTCGCGCGCGGGCAACGCCGCGTTCTGCGTCGCGCAGGCCGACACCAGCCCCGGCAAGGACGTCTTTCGCGAGTTCCGCGCCAGCCTGTTCGAGCACCAACCGGTGGAACTCTCCGGCGAAGCGCCCACCGACCTGCAACTGAGCGCACAGGCCCGGCTCGCCGGCGCGCCCGCCGACGTCGACGACTGCATCATGGACGGCAGCTACCTCACGGTGGTCCGGGGCACGGCCGCGGAGGCCGGCATCGACGGCACCCCGACGATGCGGCTCAACGGCACCGACGTCGATCTCCACGGCACCGACGGCGGCTTCCTCTCCCCGCAGCAGTTGATCGATCAGGTCGAGGCCGTCGTCGGGGATGTTCCCGGACTCTGACCGACGGCCGGGGCACGCCGCAGGCGCACAAAGTGTCACCGTCACGAAGGGGCCTTCGCGACGGTGACACTTTTGGTTGTTTTTTCGCGCGACGGTGACAGTTCTTGCGGGGCCCCTTCGCGACGGTGACACTTTTGGTTGTTTTCTTGCGCGACGGTGACAGTTCTTGCAGAGCCCCTTCGCGACGGTGACACTAATTGCGGTGAGAACGCGATTCTCCTACCAAAAGTGTCACCGTCGCGGGGCGGGCTGAACGGAAGTGTCACCGTCGCCGAAAATCACTACCAAAACCGTCACCGTCGCGGGGCGGGCACTGCGCTCGCTCGGGCTCCGTCAGGCCGCGGTACCCGATTGCCGCCCTCCTCCGCCCGAACTCGCTGCGCTCGCTCGGGCTGCGTCAGGCCGCGGAAGTCACCCGGTACACGTCGTAGACACCCTCGACGTTGCGCACCACGTTGAGCACGTGGCCCAGGTGCTTGGGGTCGCCCATCTCGAAGGTGAACCGGCTGATCGCCACCCGGTCATCGGAGGTGGTCACCGACGCCGAGAGGATGTTGACCTTCTCGTCGGCCAGCACCCGGGTGACGTCGGAGAGCAGCCGGTGCCGGTCCAGGGCCTCCACCTGGATCGCCACCAGGAACACCGAGCTCGGCCCGGGCGCCCACCGCACCTCGATGATCCGCTCGGGCTGCTGCTGCAGCGAGGTGGCGTTGGTGCAGTCGGTGCGGTGCACGCTGACCCCGCCGCCGCGGGTGACGAAGCCCATGATCGCGTCGCCGGGCACCGGCGTGCAGCATTTGGCCAGTTTGGTGAGGGTGCCCGGCGCCCCGGGCACCGCCACCCCGGTGTCGTCGTTGCTGCGCTGCCGGGTCGGAAAGCTCGACGGGGTGGACCGCTCGGCGATCTCGTCGGCGATCTCGTCGGCCCCGCCGAGCTGCGCCTGCAGCCGCTGCACCACGTGCCGGGCCGAGATGTGCCCCTCACCGACCGCGGTGTAGAGCGCCGAGACGTCGAGGTAGCGCAGTTCCCGGGCCAGCGCGCCCATCGAGTCCGCGCTCATCAGCCGCTGCAGCGGCAGCCCGCCGCGGCGCACCTCGCGGGCGATGGCGTCCTTGCCCGACTCCAGCGCCTCCTCGCGGCGCTCCTTGGCGAACCACTGCCGGATCTTGGCCTTGGCGCGCGGGGAGACCACGAAGCCCTGCCAGTCCCGCGACGGCCCGGCGTTGGGCGCCTTGGAGGTGAACACCTCCACCACTTCGCCGTTTTCCAGCTTGCGCTCCAGCGCGACCAGCCGGCCGTTGACCCGGGCGCCGATGCAGCGGTGCCCGACCTCGGTGTGCACGGCGTAGGCGAAGTCGACCGGGGTGGAGCCGGCCGGCAGCGTCATCACGTCGCCCTTGGGGGTGAACACGAAGATCTCCGCGACGGCCAGGTCGTAGCGCAGCGACTCCAGGAACTCCCCGGGGTCGGCGGCCTCTCGCTGCCAGTCCAGCAGCTGGCGCATCCAGGCCATGTCGTCGACCTCGGCGGCGGCGTGCGGGTGCGGCACCCCGTTGCGGCCCTTGGCCTCCTTGTAGCGCCAGTGCGCGGCGATGCCGTACTCGGCGGTGCGGTGCATGTCGCGGGTGCGGATCTGCACCTCAAGCGGCTTGCCCTCCGGGCCGATCACCGTGGTGTGCAGCGACTGGTACACCCCGTACCGGGGCTGGGCGATGTAGTCCTTGAACCGGCCTGCCATCGGCTGCCACAGCGCGTGCACCACGCCGACGGCGGCGTAGCAGTCCCGGATCTCGTCGCACAGGATCCGCACCCCGACCAGGTCGTGGATGTCGTCGAAGTCGCGGCCCTTGACGATCATCTTCTGGTAGATCGACCAGTAGTGCTTGGGCCGGCCCTCCACGGTGGCGTCGATCCGGGAGGCGTTCAGCGTGCTGACGATCTCGGCGCGCACCTTGGCCAGGTAGGTGTCCCGGGACGGCGCCCGGTCCGCGACCAGCCGGACAATCTCGTCGTAGCGCTTGGGGTGCAGGATCGCAAAGGACAGGTCCTCCAGCTCCCACTTGACCGTGGCCATGCCCAGCCGGTGCGCCAGCGGGGCGATCACCTCCAGGGTCTCCCGGGCCTTGGTGGCCTGCTTCTCCGGCGGCAGGAACCGCATGGTGCGCATGTTGTGCAGCCGGTCGGCGACCTTGATCACCAGCACCCGCGGGTCGCGGGCCATCGCGATGATCATCTTGCGGATCGTCTCGCCCTCGGCCGCGCTGCCGAGCACCACCTTGTCCAGCTTGGTGACGCCGTCGACGAGGTGGCCGACCTCCTCGCCGAAGTCGATCTCCAGCTGCGCCAGCGAGTAGCCGGTGTCCTCCACGGTGTCGTGCAGCAGCGCGGCGACCAGCGTGGTGGTGTCCATGCCGAGCTCGGCCAGGATGTTGGCGACGGCCAGCGGATGGGTGATGTACGGGTCGCCGGACCTACGCAGCTGGGTGGCGTGGCGTTCCTCGGCGACGGCGTAGGCACGCAGCAGGATCGCGACGTCGGCCTTCGGGTACACCTCGCGGTGCACCGCGACCAGCGGTTCGAGCACCGGGTTGAAGCCGGGGCGGGCCGCGGTCATCCGCCGGGCCAGCCGGGCCCGGACCCGGCGCGACGCACTGGTCGCGCTGGGCTTGGCCGGTTCGGCGGGCGGGACCGTATCCAGCACCTGGTCGGTGTCCTCCGCCATGGCACTCACCTCCGGTCCGTGGACGACATCTCCGGTCCGTGGACGACGTCGCGGTTACCGAGCTTATTCCCTCATGCCACGCTAAGGCTGGTGACCGGCAATGGTGCGACCCGGGCGCGTCCGTCCAGCGCGGCCAGTTCCAGCACCACCCCCGCCCCGGCGACGGCCGCACCCGCCTCGGTCAGCAGTGCCCCGGCGGCCGCCACGGTGCCGCCGGTGGCCAGCACGTCGTCGATGATCCAGACCCGCCGGCCGGCCAACTCGATGCCGGCCGCCGGGATCTCCAGCACCGCCGAGCCGTACTCCAGCAGGTACTCCTGGCGCAGCACCGGCGGCGGCAGCTTGCCGCCCTTGCGCACCGCGAGCATGCCGACGTCGAGCCGGGTGGCCACCGCCGCGCCGAGCAGGAAGCCGCGGGCGTCGATGCCGGCGATCAGGTCGGCGTCCGCGGCGACCTCGGCCAGCGCCGCGGTCACCGCGGCCAGCCCGCGCCGGTCGGCCAGCACCGGGGTCAGGTCCTTGAACTGCACGCCGGGTTCCGGGAAGTCGTCGACCTCCCGGGTCAGCTCCCCGATCAGCGCGCGGGCGGCGCCGAGGGTCCGGGCGCTCACTTGGACCGCTGCCAGCGGTCCATGTTCCAGCCCGCGCCCCACTTGGTCACGTTGGACGTCACCGCGTGCATCTTCTTCGAGGTGAGCAGCAGTCGCTGCTGCCGGTACAGCGGCAGCGTCGGCATGTCCTCCCACAGCGCGACGTCGCCGTCGCGCAGCAGCCGGGTCTGCTCCTTGGGGTCGGTGGTGACCGCCAGCGCGCTGACGATGCCGTCGACGGCCGGGTTGATGTAGCGCGGCAGGTTGTTGCCGTTGGCGCTGTGGAATTGGTAGGCGTCCATCGCCGAGGAGCCGGTCGATCCGGAGCCGCTGGCTCCCCCGGTCCCGGCGACCAGCACGTCGATGGCGCCGGACTGCAGCGACGACGGGCCGACGTCGGGGCCCGCGGCGTCCTCGACCAGGATCCCGGCGGGCTGGCAGGCCCGCGCGATGGCGCCGACGACGGCGGCCAGCCGGGCGTTCGGCGCCCGGTAGCCGATCCGGACGTTCAGCGGTTTGCCGCCGAGCGAGGCGCGGGCGGCGGCCGGGTCCCCGTTGACGAACGGTCCGCCGGACTCGGGCACGTTCTCCACCGGGCTGAAGGCGTCGTCGGCGGCCGGGTTGAGCCGGGCGTTGCTCAGCGGTACCCCGGCGTTGCGGGCGATCTCCTCGCGCGGGGTGCACAGCGCGATGGCGCGCCGCGCCGGGATCACCGACGCCACCCCAACCGGCGCGAAGAACAGCTGCTGAATGCCGGCCGACGGCTTCTCGACGCGGTCGAAGTCATCGGGCACCGACAGGGTGCCCGAGGATCCGGCCGGCACGTCGACGACGTCGACGGCCCGGTCGTCGAGCCGATCCTGGATCTCGATGCTGCGCGGCCACACCGTGACCCGGGCGGTGATCGGTTTGCTGCCCCACCAGCGTTCGTTGGCGACCAGCAGCACCGCGCCGTCGTCGCGCACGCTGTCGATCCGGTACGGGCCCGAGGACGGGAAGCCCGCGGTATCCACCCCGGGGCTCAGCGCCCAGGTGGTGTTCCAGGCCTCGGCGATCTCGGCGATCCGGACCGGGTCGACGGCCTGGATCGCCTCGGTGACGCCGTAGCCGAGCCGGTCGGACAGCACGTGCGCCGGCATCATCGACGTGGCGCCGAACAGCTGCAGGTGGTCGACGAAGTTGCGGTCGTTGATGAAGGTGACCCGGGCCTTCTTGGCCCCGGCCTGGCACTCCAGCCCGGCGATGTCGGTGTAGCCGGCCCGGCTGGCGGCGCCGAACTGGGGGAACCGGCCGGACTGGGCGGCCCAGGTGAGCAGCATGTCGTCGCAGGTCACCGGGATGCCGTCGGAGTAGACGGCGTTGTCGGAGATCTGGTAGTCGAGCACCAGCGGCGCGCGGCCGGCCACCGAGACGGTGCCGAAGTCGTGATCGGCGACCACCTGACCGTCCGGGCCGTGGTAGCTGAACCCGGTCAGCACCCGGGCGAACGCCTGCGGGCCCGCCGACGCCGCGCCGTCGACGGTGTTGGTGTTGTAGGTGTCCAGCACCCCGCCGACCGCGTAGTCGACGTCGTCGGCGGTGCTGCTGCAGCCGGACACGGTGGCGCCGGCCAGCGCGACGGCCAGTGTGGCGGCGGCCAGCCGGCGGACGGTCGCACGGGCGGTCATGCTCGCACCGCCTAGTTTCGCGGCGACTTGCGCTTGCCGGTGGGCCGGCTCGGTCGACCGGTGCCGCCGGCGGCCGCGGCCTTCGCCGGGGTCTTCGCGGCGGCGGCCTCGACGAGCTCGTCGCCGCCGGACTCCTCGGCCCGATCGGTGCCTGCCGCCCGCGCCCGCTTCTTGAGCACCCGGCGGGTGTGGTTGCCGACCAGCTCGGTGCGTTCCCGCATCGACACCAGCAGCGGGGTGGCGAAGTAGATCGACGAGTAGGTGCCGACCACGACGCCGACCAGCTGCACCAGCGCCAGGTCCTGCAGGGTGCCGACGCCGAGCAGCCACACCGCGATGATCATCAGCGCGATGATCGGCAGCGCCGAGATGACGCTGGTGTTGATCGAACGCATGAAGGTCTGGTTGACCGCCAGGTTGGCCTGCTCGGCGTAGGTGCGACGGGTGGTGTGCTCGAAGCCCTCGGTGTTCTCCTCGACCTTGTCGAAGACGATGACGGTGTCGTACAGCGAGAAGCCGAGGATGGTGAGCAGCCCGATCACGGTGGCGGGGGTGACCTCGAAGCCGACCAGCGAATACACCCCGGCGGTGACGACGAGGTCGAAGAACATCGTCGCCAGCGCCGAAATCGCCATGTATCTCTCGTAGCGCACGGCGATGTAGATGCTGACGATCAGCACGAACACCACCAGCGCGATCAGCGCCTTGTTGGTGATCTGCCCGCCCCAGGTCGGTGACACATCGGAGCTGCTGATCGCCTCCGGGCCGGGCTGCCCGTCGGGGCCCTTGGGGTGGAACGCCTCGACCAGCGCCGCGGTCAGCTCGTCGGTCTGCTCACCGGTCAGCGTCTCCGAGCGCACCTGCACGGTCGCCGACTCGCCGCTGCCGACCAGCACCACCGACTCCGGCGCGGTGCCCAGTGCCTGGCTGAAGACCTCCTCGACCTGCGTGGTGCTGATCGCGGGGTCGCCGGCCGGGATGGAGACCTTGGTGCCGCCCTCGAAGTCGATGCCGAAGGTGAAGCCGCGCAGCACCATGCTCAGCACGGCGATCGCGAGGATGATGCCGCTGACCGCGTACCACAGCTTGCGCTTGCCGATCACGTCGAAGCCGCCGGTGCCGGTGTAGAGCCGGTTCAGGAAGCCGTGCTTGGGCGCGCTCTCGGCCGGCTCGGTGCTCTCGGTCTGCTCGACGGCACCGACGCTGACCGGCGGCGCCTCGTCGCTGGCCTTGGCCTTGGTCAGGCCCACCCTCGGCTCGCTCACGTGCTGCTCTTTCCTGTCCTCGCCGGCGGTGTCGTCGTGATCCCCGCTGTGCCTGCCCGTCACCGGACTACCTCCGCCCCGTCGTGGCGGCGGCGCTGCGCCGTTCCCGGGCCACCTGCTGGACCGCGCCGAGACCGTTGCAGATCGGCTTGGCCATGAAGGTGGACTTGCTGGCCAGGTAGACCAACGGCCAGGTCACCAGGAACACCACCACCAGGTCCAGGATGGTGGTCAGGCCCAGGGTGAACGCGAAGCCCTTGACCTGGCCGATCGCCAGCACGTAGAGCACCGCGGCGGCGATGAAGGTGACCGCGTTGCCCGAGACGATGGTCTTGCGGGCCCGGGTCCAACCGCGCGGCACCGCGGACCGGAACGACCGGCCCTCCCGGATTTCGTCCTTGATGCGTTCGAAGAACACCACGAAGGAGTCCGCGGTCATGCCGATACCGATGATCAGACCGGCGATGCCGGCCAGGTCGAGGGTGTAGCCGATCTGCCTGCCCAGCAACACCAGGATCGCGTAGATCATCGCGCCCGCGGCGACCAGCGACAGCGCGACCAGCAGGCCGAGCACCCGGTAGAAGAACAGCGAGTACAGCAGCACCGCGATCAGGCCCACCGCGCCGGCGATCAGGCCGGCCCGCAGCGAGGTCAGGCCCAGGGTCGCCGAGACCGTCTCGGCCTGCGAGGACTCGAAGGACAGCGGCAGCGAGCCGTACTTGAGCACGTTGGCCAGTTCCTTGGCCGTGCCGGCGTTGAAGCTGCCGGTGATCTGGGTGTTGCCACCGGGGATCGCCGAGCGGATCTGCGGCGCGCTGACCACCTGCGAGTCGAGCACGAACGCGGTCTGGGTGCCGACGTTGGCCGCGGTGAAGTCGGCCCAGGTGTCGACGGCCTTGCCCTTGAACGTCACGTTGACGACGTACTCGCCGCGCTGCTGGTCCAGGCCCGAACTCGCGTCGGCGATCTCCTCGCCGCTGATGATCGACTTGTCCAGCAGGTAGACGGTCTGGCCGTCCTGCGAGCAGGCGACCAGCGGCAGCTCCGGGTCGTCGTTGCCGGCCAGCACGTCCTCCTTGTCGCAGCGCATCGCGGTGTAGGGGACGCCGGCGTACACCAGCACGTTCTGGTTGGTGGACTGGCGCAGTTCCTTCTCGAACTTGATCCGCTCGGCCAGCGCCTTGCGGTCCCGGGGAATGCCCTGGGTGTCCCCGGGGGCCTCCGGCACCTGGACCGCCGGGGCGGGGGCGGGAGCCGGCTCGGGTGCCGGGGTCGGGGTCGCCGGGTCCAGCGGGTACGGCCGCGGCTGGGCCGGGGCCGGGCCGGGCGCGGGAGCACCGGGCGCGGGGGCACCGGGCACTTCGGGGGCACCGGGAACCGCGGGGGCACCGGGCATTTCGGGAGCGCCGGGAACCGCGGGGGCACCGGGCACGCCGGGAGCACCGCCCTGCTGGCCGGCGGCAGCCGCCAGCGCCTCGGCCGGCCAGGACTTCACCACCGGACGCACGTAGAGCCGGGCGGTCTGGCCCAGGTTGCGCGCGGCGCTGCCGTCGGCGCCGGGCACCGTGATGACCAGGTTGTCGCCGTCGATGACGACCTCGGACCCGGACACCCCGATCCCGTCGACGCGGGCGGAGATGATCTGCTGGGCCTGCTGCAGGGCCTCCCGGGTCGGCGTCGAACCGTCCGGGGTGCGCGCGGTCAGCGTCACCCGGGTGCCGCCCTGCAGGTCGATACCCAGTTTCGGCTCGGCCTTGCGGTCACCGGTCGCGAAGACCAGCGCGAAGACGCCGATCAGCAACACCAGGAACAGCGCCAGCCAGCGGTACGGATGCACCGTCGTATTAGCCGTGGCCACGTGTCGTGTCTCCTAAAAAGTCCGAGCGGGATCGCGCCACCGACGGTGCGCGAACACGAAGAAGGGTACGTCCGTGCCCGCGGTCAGTCCCGGGTGCCGTCCCCGTCGGCGAGTTCGATCTCGGCGGCCTCGGCGATCTCCGGCTCGATCTTGTCCCGGATCGCCAGCTTCATCCAGGTGGTCACCACGCCGGGAGCGATCATCAGCTCGACGCTGTCGTCGGTGATTCCGACGATGGTGGCCTCCAGGCCGGCGGTGGTGTGCACCCGGTCACCAACCCGCAGCGATTCGTGCAGGTCGATGGTCGCCTGCATGGCTTTGCGCTGGCGCCGGGAGGCGAAGAACATGAACGCGCCCATCACGATGAGCAGCGGCAAGAAGACAGTCAGTTCACCCATGATTGACAAGTCTGCCATCATCGGCGCGCAGACCGGGATTCCGGTCGGCCCCGCGGCTACGCTGCACAGCCATGAGCGCCGTCGAACAGAGCCGCCGGCTCGCCACCGCCATCCCCGGTCCCCGGTCCCTGGAGCTGGCCGTCCGGCGCTCGGCGGCGGTCGCCCGCGGGGTGTCCTCGGTGCTGCCGGTGTACGCCCGCCGGGCCGGCGGCGGCATCGTCGAGGACGTCGACGGCAACCGGCTGATCGACCTGGGCTCGGGCATCGCGGTGACCACCGTCGGCAACGCCGCGCCGCGGGTCAGCGCCGCGGTCGCCGCCGCGGCGGCGGAGTTCACCCACACCTGCTTCATGGTCACCCCGTACCGGGGCTACGTCGAGGTCTGTGAGCAGCTCAACCGGCTCACCCCAGGCCGCGGCCCGAAGCGCTCGGCGCTGTTCAACTCCGGGGCCGAGGCCGTCGAGAACGCCGTCAAGATCGCCCGCGCGTACACCGGCAGGCAGGCGGTCGCCGCCTTCGACCACGCCTACCACGGCCGGACCAACCTGACCATGGCGCTGACGTCGAAGGCGATGCCCTACAAGAGCGGGTTCGGGCCGTTCGCGCCGGAGGTGTACCGGGCCCCGATGTCCTACCCGTACCGCGATGCGCTGTCCGACCCGGAGCTGGCCGGCAACGGCGCGCTGGCCGCCGAACGGGCCATCGCGATGCTCGACAAGCAGATCGGGGCCGCGAATCTGGCCGCGGTGATCATCGAGCCGATCCAGGGCGAGGGCGGGTTCATCGTGCCGGCGCCGGGCTTCCTGCCGACCCTGCTGGCCTGGTGCCGAGACCGCGGCGTGGTGTTCATCGCCGACGAGGTGCAGACCGGCTTCGCCCGCACCGGGGCGATGTTCGCCTGCGAGGACGAGGGCATCGAACCGGACCTGATCGCCACCGCCAAGGGCATCGCCGACGGGCTGCCGCTGGCCGCGGTGACCGGCCGCGCGGAGATCATGGACGCCCCGCACGCCGCCGGGCTGGGCGGCACCTACGGCGGCAACCCGGTGGCCTGCGCGGCGGCGCTGGCGACCATCGAGACCCTGGAGCTCGACGGGCTGGTGGACCGGGCCCGCCAGATCGGGGCGCTGACCATGGACCGGCTGGGCCGGCTGGCCGCCGAGGATGACCGGATCGGCGAGCTGCGGGGCCGCGGCGCGATGATCGCGGTGGAGCTGGTCCGGCCCGGCGGCGCCGAACCCGACGCCGAGCTGACCCGCCGGGTGGCCGCGGGCGCGCACGCGGCCGGGGTGATCGTGCTGACCTGCGGCACCTTCGGCAACGTGCTGCGCCTGCTGCCGCCGCTGACGATCAGCGACGCGCTGCTCACCGAGGGCCTCGACGTGCTCGCGGAGGTGCTCGCCGCGCTTCCCCGCTGAGCCGGAAATCACAGCAAACCGGCAGCCGTTCGACTCGTCGAAAATCAATTAGTTTCGCTAACGTAGTTTCTGTAACCGATAACGCTCACAAGGACGTCACTATGACCGAAACCACCCAGGACCAGCGGCTGCGGGACCGCATCGCCCGGCTCTACGCCACCGACCCGCAGTTCGCCGCCGCCGCACCCGACCCCGCGGTCGCCCCCGACCCCGCACTGGGCCTGGCCGCGGTGGTGCGCGCGGTGCTCACCGGCTACGCCGACCGGCCCGCGCTGGGCGAACGCGCCGTCGAACACCGCACCGACCCGGCCACCGGCCGTCGCACCGCCGCCCCGCTCCCCCGGTTCGACACGCTGAGCTACGGCGAGCTGTGGCACCGGGTCAGCGCGGTGTCCGCCGCCCTGGCCGACACCGTCGCCGCCGGCGACCGGATCGCGATCCTGGGCTTCACCAGCACCGACTACACCACCGTCGACATCGCCACCACCCAGCTGGCCGCCGTCACCGTGCCGCTGCAGACCAGCTCCAGCGCCGCCGACCTGACCCCGATCGTCGCCGAGACCGAGCCGGTGCTGCTGGCCGCCAGCGTCGCCGAGCTGCCGCACGCCGTTGAGCTGATCGGCGCGGGCCCGGCCCCGGCCCGACTGCTGGTCTTCGACCTGCACGACGGCGACGACGACCACCGCGACGCACTGGCGCAGGCGCGCACCGCGCTGGCCGGCACCGATGTCACCGTGCAGACCTTCGCCGAGGCGATCGCCGCCGGCGCCGGGATCGCCCCGCCGGAGCGGGCCGGCGACGGCGCCGACCCGCTGGCCATGCTGATCTACACCTCCGGCTCCACCGGCGCCCCCAAGGGCGCGATGTACCCGGCCAGCCGGGTGGCCGCGATGTGGCAGGCCGGCGGCTGGCAGTGGGACGACCTGCAGGCCGGCGCGCCGGCCATCGTGCCGTGCTTCCTGCCGATGAGCCACGTGATGGGCCGCGGCGTGCTCTACAGCGCGCTGGCCGCCGGCGGCACCGCCTACTTCACCGCCCGCGCCGACCTGTCCACCCTGCTCGACGACCTGGCGATGATCCAGCCCACCCAGCTCAACTTGGTGCCGCGGATCTGGGACATGCTGTACGGGGAATACCGGGCCGAGCGCGAGCGCGCCGGCGAGCTGAGCCCCGCCGAGGAGGACGCGCTGATCGCCCGGGTGCGCGCCCGGCTGCTCGGCGACCGCGCGGTGCTGGCGATGACCGGCTCGGCACCGATCTCCGGCGAACTGCGCGACTGGGCGCAGCGCTTCCTGGACCTGCCGCTGGTGGAGGGCTTCGGCTCCACCGAGGCCGGCACGGTGATGGTCGACGGCGTGCTGCAGCGCCCGCCGGTCACCGACTACAAGCTGATCGACGTGCCCGAGCTGGGCTACCTGAGCACCGACCGGCCGCACCCGCGCGGGGAGCTGCTGCTGCGCTCCGAGCAGATGTTCCCCGGCTACTACCGCCGCCCCGAACTGACCGCCGAGATGTTCGACGAGGACGGCTACTACCGCACCGGCGACATCTTCGCCGACCTCGGCGAGGACCGGCTGCACTACGTCGACCGGCGCAACAACGTGCTCAAACTGTCCCAGGGCGAGTTCGTCGCGGTGTCCAAGCTGGAGGCGGCCTACCTGGGCAGCCCGCTGGTGCGGCAGATCTACCTGTACGCCAACAGCGCCCGGCCGTACCTGCTGGCCGTCGTGGTGCCCACCGCGGCGGCGCTGGCCGAGCCCGACGAGGCCCGGCGCAAGGCGCTGATCGCCGAGTCGCTGGCCCAGGTCGCCGCGACCGCCGGGCTGCAGTCCTACGAGATCCCGCGCGACTTCCTCATCGAGACCGAGCCGTTCAGCCAGGCCAACGGGCTGCTGACCGGCATCCGCAAGCTGGCCTGGCCGAAGCTGCGGGCCCGCTACGGCGAGGCGCTGGAGCGCCGCTACACCGAGCTGGCCGAGGGCCAGGCCGCCGAGCTGGCCCGGCTGCGCGCCACCGGCGCCGACGTCCCGGTGCAGCAGACCGTCCAGCAGGCGGCGGCCGCGCTGCTCGGAGCCGGCGCTGCCGAGGCCGCCCCGGACGCGCACTTCACCGACCTGGGCGGCGATTCGCTGTCCGCGCTGACCTTCGGCAACCTGCTGCGCGACATCTTCGGCGTCGACGTGCCGGTCGGGGTGATCGTCAGCCCGGCCACCGACCTGGCCGGCATCGCCGCGCACATCGAGGCCGCCCGGGCCGGGCACACCCGCCCGTCGTTCGCGGGGATCCACGGCCGCGACGCCACCGAGGTGCACGCCGCCGATCTCACCCTGGACAAGTTCCTGCCCGCCGAGACGCTGGCCGCCGCCCCCGGGCTGCCCGGCCCCGCCGCCGAGGTCCGCACCGTGCTGCTGACCGGCAGCACCGGATTCCTGGGCCGCTACCTGCTGCTGGACTGGCTCCAGCGGCTGGCCCCGGTCGGCGGCACGGTGATCGCGCTGGTCCGGGCCCGCGACGATGAGACCGCCCGGGCCCGGCTGGACGCCACCTTCGACACCGGTGACCCGGCGCTGACGGCGCACTACCGCCGGCTCGCCGAGGCCCACCTGCGGGTCATCGCCGGCGACAAGGGCGAGGAGAACCTCGGCCTGGACGCCGCGGCCTGGCAGCAGCTGGCCACCGACGTCGACCTGATCGTCGACCCGGCGGCGCTGGTCAACCACCTGCTGCCCTACAGCGAGCTGTTCGCGCCGAACGCGCTGGGCACCGCCGAGCTGCTCCGGATCGCGCTGACCAGCCGGATCAAGCCGTACCTGTACGTCTCCACCATCGCCGTCGGCGACGGGATCGCGCCGGGTGACTTCGTCGAGGATGCCGACATCCGGTTGGCGAGCCCCACCCGCGCGGTCAACGACAGCTACGCCAACGGCTACGGCAACTCCAAGTGGGCCGGCGAGGTGCTGCTGCGGGAGGCCAACGACCTGTGCGGGCTGCCGGTGGCGGTGTTCCGCAGCGACATGATCCTGGCCGACACCAGCTACGCCGGGCAGCTCAACCTGCCGGACATGTTCACCCGGATGATGCTGTCGCTGGTGGCGACCGGGATCGCGCCGGGGTCGTTCCACGAGCTCGACGCCCACGGCCGGCGGCAACCCTCGCACTACGACGGGCTGCCGGTCGAGTTCATCGCCGAGGCGATCGACACGCTGGGCACCGCCGTGGGCCCCGGACAGTTCCGCACCTACCACGTGATGAACCCGCACGACGACGGCCTCGGGATGGACGAGTTCGTCGACTGGCTGATCGCCGCCGGGCACCCGATCCGCCGGATCGACGACTACGCCGAGTGGCTGGAGCGTTTCGAGACCGCGCTGCGCGCGCTGCCGGACCGGCAGCGCCAGGCCTCACTGCTGCCGCTGCTGCACAACTACGCCAAGCCGACCCCGCCGCTGCACGGCGCGCCGGCCCCCACGGCGGTGTTCCGCGCGGCGGTGATCGCCGCCGGGATCGGCGTGGACGGCGACATCCCGCACATCACCCCCGCGGTGATCACCAAGTACATCAGCGACCTGACGCTGCTCGGCCTGCTCTGAGCCGCATCACTCGAACAGCCCGGCCTGACCCAGGCCCGCCGCGCGCGGCGGCGGGGTCAGGCCGAGCTGTTCCCAGGCCGCGGCGGTGGCGACCCGGCCGCGCGGGGTCCGGGCGATCATCCCGGCCCGGACCAGGAACGGCTCGCAGACCTCCTCGACGGTGGTGGCCTCCTCGCCGACCGCGACCGCCAGGGTGGACACCCCGACCGGGCCGCCGCCGAAGCTGCGGATCAGCGCGGACAGCACCGCGCGATCGAGCCGGTCCAGGCCGAGTTCGTCGACGTCGTAGACCAGCAGCGCGGCCTGGGCGACCGCGCGGGTGACGACGCAGTCGGCGCGCACCTCGGCGTAGTCACGGACCCGGCGCAGCAGCCGGTTGGCGATTCGCGGCGTGCCGCGGGACCGCCGGGCGATCTCGGCGGCCGCCTCCGGGCCCAGCTCGATGCCCAGGATGCCGGCCGAGCGGCGCAGCACCCGCTCCAGCTCCTCGGGTTCGTAGAAGTCCATGTGCGCGGTGAAGCCGAACCGGTCGCGCAGCGGCCCGGTCAGCGCCCCGGACCGGGTGGTGGCGCCGACCAGGGTGAACGGCGCGACCTCCAGCGGGATGGAGGTGGCCCCGGGCCCCTTGCCGACGACGACGTCGACCCGGAAGTCCTCCATCGCCAGGTACAGCATCTCCTCGGCCGGCCGGGCGATCCGGTGGATCTCGTCGATGAACAGCACGTCGCCCTCGACCAGGTTGCTCAGCATCGCCGCCAGGTCGCCGGCGCGCTCCAGCGCGGGTCCGGAGGTCAGCCGCAGCGCGCTGCCCAATTCGGCGGCGATGATCATCGCCAGCGATGTCTTGCCCAGCCCGGGCGGCCCGGACAGCAGGATGTGGTCCGGGGTGCCGCCGCGGTTCTTGGCGCCCTCGATCACCAGCTGCAGCTGCTCCCGGACCCGGGGCTGGCCGATGAACTCGTCCAGCGAGCGCGGCCGCAGGCTGGCGTCGATGTCGCCCTCGCCGACGGTCAGCGCCGCCGAGACGTCCCGCTGATCGGGATCGTCGTCCTCGTCGAACCTGCTCATCGGCGGCTCATCGGGTCTTCCCCAGCAGGTTCAGCGCGGCCCGCAGCGCGGTGGAGGTGCCGGTCTCGGGGTCCGCGGCCAGCACCTTGTCGCAGGCCTCCTCGGCCTGCTTGGCCGAGAATCCGAGCCCGACCAGCGCCTCGACGACCGGGCCGCGCACCGCCGCGCCGGCGGCGACCGGGGCCGCGCCGGCCGCGCCGGGGCTGGCGCCGATCTTGTCGCGCAGCTCCAGCACCATCCGCTCGGCGCCGCGCTTGCCGATGCCGGGCACCCGGGTCAGCGCGGCGATGTCGCCGTCGGCCAGCGCTTGGCGCAGCGTCGGGGCGTCGTAGACGGCCAGGGTGGCCATCGCGATCTTCGGGCCCACCCCGGACACCGACAGCAGGGTGGTGAACACGTCGCGGGCGTCGGCGTCGGCAAAGCCGTAGAGCGTCTGGGAGTCCTCCCGGACGATCATCGCGGTGACCAGCCGGGCCTCGGTCCCGCGGCGCAGGGTGGCCAGCGTCGACGGGGTGGCCATCACCGTGTAGCCGACCCCGCCGGCCTCCACCACGACGTGGCCCAGCGCGATGTCGATGACCTCGCCGCGCACCGAGGCGATCATGCCCGGGCCGCCTTGAGCCGGGCGGCGTAGTCGCGCTTGATCTGCGCGGCCTTGGCCTCGGCCTGCGCCATCCGGGCGATCATCGGTGCGCGCCAGCAGTGACAGATCGCAAGAG
This sequence comes from Mycolicibacterium fallax, assembly GCF_010726955.1. Lineage (NCBI taxonomy): Bacteria > Bacillati > Actinomycetota > Actinomycetes > Mycobacteriales > Mycobacteriaceae > Mycobacterium > Mycolicibacterium fallax. Next base: position 539,132 of record NZ_AP022603.1, on the reverse strand, counting down.
CGAGCGCGTCGGCGGCGTCGGCGGGCGTCGGCTTCTGCTGCAGCGCAAGGATTTTGGTGATCATGGTGGTGACCTGGGCCTTGTCGGCGCGGCCGTTTCCGGTGACCGCCGCCTTCACCTCGGAGGGGGTGTGGAAGTGCACGTCGATGCCGCGGCGGGCGGCCTGCAGGGCGATCACCCCGCCGGCCTGCGCGGTGCCCATCGCGGTGTTGGCGTTGGCGTTGGCGAACACCCGCTCGATCGCGACCACGTCGGGCCGGTGGGTGTCCATCCAGTGCTCGACGGTGTCGCTGATGGCCAGCAGTCGACGGGCCAGCGGGTCACCGGAGGGGGTGCGCACCACGTCGACGTCCAGCGCGCTGACCTGGCGGCCCGATCCGCCCTCGACCACCGACAGGCCGCACCGGGTCAACCCCGGGTCGACTCCCATCACCCGCACGCCGAACTCCCACCACCAAAGGAACATGTGTTCGATGAAAGCCTAACCCACCGCCCTCCGGGGCTCGGGCAGGACACACCCGGCGGGCGGCCGGTTCAGGGCGAGATGACCAGATCGCGAACCTTGCCGCTGTCGTTCTTCCAGGTCCCGTCGGGCAGCGGGTGCCACTTCTCGACCGTCCGAACCTCGCTGCTGCCGTTGTAGTTTGTTTCGCTGACCCGAAACGACCCGTCGGGGTAGATCTGCTCGACCACCTGGACGTGCCCGTAGGCGCCCTCACCGAAGGACACCAGGGCGCCGAGGCTGGGCGGCGTGTGCGTCGTCCCGCCGGCGTTTCCGGCCATCTGGGCGCCGTTGCCGCCGGGCGAGGACAATCCGAGCTCGTCACGCCGCCACTGCGCCCAGGCGGTGCAGTTGTTCTGCGCCGCACCGTTGGCGTCGACGCTGTAACCGACCCCCGCGTTGTAGTGACTGCGGCTCTCGAACGCGCGGTAAGCGGCCGTGTCACCGGGCGGCAATTGGCCCGGCGTCGCCTGCCCGACCGCCCCATGGCCGCCGGGCGTTCCGGCCGGCGGCGCGGCCGGCGGCGCGGCCGGCGCGGCCGGGGCATGGCCGGTCACCGGTGCCGCGGGCGCGCCACCGGAGGCCGCACTCGTGGCACGCTGCTGCTGGGCGTTTCGCAACGACGCCGCGCCGACGTCGCGAACCGCGTCCTGCGCCGCGTTCAGGCTCGCCCGGTGCGTTGACCAGGAACTGGCGAACTTCTGCGCGTCCGGCCCCCGCCAGATGTTGCCCATCGTGGCGACATCGCGATCGACACTCTTGCCGATCTCGGCGAGTCGATCGGCCAAACCGTTCAACTGCTTCGACAGCGCCTCGACGGCTGCCACATCCATCCCCGAAAACGACACCGTTACCCCCTCGTCAATGACTGCCGGATTCAGCAAAGCCGACGACGATCGATTGCGCAATCATCCGTCCGACCGACACCATCCGTCCGACCGACACGCCCCGGCGGGCGCTACTCCTCGTCGAGGGCCGCGGCCACGTCCTCGGGGATGTCGACGTTGGTGTAGACGTCCTGGACGTCGTCGCTGTCCTCCAGCGCGTCGATCAGCTTGAGCACCTTGCGGGCCCCCTCCAGGTCGACGGGCACGCTCACCGACGCCTGGAATCCGGCCTCGGCGGAGTCGTAGTCGATGCCGGCGTCGACCAGCGCGGTGCGCACCGCCACCAGGTCGGTGGGTTCGCAGATCACCTCGAACGCCTCGCCGAGGTCGTTGACCTCCTCGGCGCCGGCCTCCAGCACCGCCATCAGCACGTCGTCCTCGGTCAGCTCGTTCTTCTCCAGCGTGACCACACCTTTGCGGGAGAACAGGTAGGCCACCGAGCCCGGGTCGGCCATGTTGCCGCCGTTGCGGGTCATCGCCACCCGGACCTCGCCGGCGGCACGGTTGCGGTTGTCGGTCAGACACTCGACCAGCACCGCCACCCCGCCCGGGCCGTAGCCCTCGTAGGTGATGTTCTGCCAGTCGGCGCCGCCGGCCTCTTCACCGCCGCCGCGCTTGCGGGCCCGCTCGATGTTGTCGTTGGGCACCGAGGACTTCTTGGCCTTCTGGATGGCGTCGTACAGGGTGGGGTTGCCGCCCGGGTCACCGCCACCGGTACGCGCCGCCACCTCGATGTTCTTGATCAGCTTGGCGAACATCTTGCCGCGCTTGGCGTCGATCACGGCCTTCTTGTGCTTGGTGGTGGCCCACTTGGAATGCCCACTCATGCAGGATCTGCCCTCTTTCCGCGATAGCTTTGTCCTGCCAGCAGTCTACGTTCGGCCTGCCCGGGGGCCTCATCGGGCGTGGCAGTCAGCGAGTCACAGCGCGTCGACGAACAGCCGGTGGATCCGCCGGTCGCCGGTGACCTCCGGGTGAAACGCGGTGGCCAGCACCGCGCCCTGGCGGACCGCGACCGGGTGCCCGGCCGCGGTGGCCAGCACCTGCACCTCGGGCCCGACCCGCTCGACCCAGGGCGCCCGGATGAACACCGCGTGCACCGGGTCGTCGAGCCCGACAAAGTCCAGGTCCCCCTCGAAGGAGTCGACCTGGCGGCCGAAGGCGTTGCGGCGCACGGTCATATCGATAGCGCCCAACGGCACCGCCTGACGGCCGGGCGCCCCGGCGTCGACAATCTCGGTGGCCAGCAGGATCATCCCGGCGCACGACCCGTAGGCCGGCAGGCCGTCGGCCAGCCGCTGCCGCAGCGGCTCGGCCAGCTCGAACACCCGCAGCAGGTGACTCATCGCGGTGGACTCCCCACCCGGAATGACCAGCCCGTCCACCGCCTCGAGCTCGGCGCGGCGGCGCACCGGGATCGCCTCGGCGCCGACGGCGCGCAGCGCCGCCAGGTGTTCGCGGACATCGCCCTGCAGGGCCAGCACCCCGACCCGGGTCACGGCCGGAAGTCGCGTTTGTAGCGGGTCAGGCCCTCCTGCATCACCGCGGCGACCAACCGGCCGTCCCGGGTGAAGATCTGGCCCTGGCACAGCGCGCGGCCGCCGCCGGCGAACGGCGAGGACTGGTCGTAGAGCAGCCACTCGTCGGCGCGGAAGGTGCCGGCGAACCACAGCGCGTGATCCAGCGAGGCGACCATCAGGTTCTGCCGCAGGTCCAGGTGGTTGACCTGCGCCGAACCCAGCAGGGTCAGGTCGCTCATGTAGGCCAGCGCGCAGATGTGCAGCACCGGGTCATCCGGCAGCGGGTCGCGGTGCCGGAACCACACCTGCTGGCGGCTGACCTTGCCCGGAACCGGCGGCAGCTCGTCGCGCGGCACGATCCGCACGTCCCACTCGGCGAACTGGGCGAAGCCGGGCTCGTCGAAGAACTTCCCGCTGCGAAAACCCGGCAACTGCTCGGGGTCGGGGGCCTGCGGGACGGCGTCCTGGTGCTCGGGGCCGGCCTGCTCGGTCTGGAACGACGCGGCCATCGAGAAGATGGTCTGGCCGTGCTGGACGGCCGAGACCCGGCGGGTGGCAAACGATCCGCCGTCGCGGACCCGTTCGACCAGGTAGACCGTCGGCGCGCGGGCGTCCCCGGGGCGCAGGAAGTAGCCGTGCAGGGAATGCACGTGGAACTGCGGTTCGACGGTCCGCACCGCCGAGACCAGTGACTGGCCGGCGACGTGCCCACCGAAGGTGCGCTGCAGGAAGCCCGATTCCGGGCTGAACACCCCGCCCCGGTAGATGTCGACCTCGAGCTGCTCCAGGTCGAGGATCTCCTCGATCGCCATCGGCTACCAGCCGCGTTCGGATGCCAGGGTGACCACCATGGCGATGAGAATACCGGCGCCGCCACCGGCGTCCGCCGGCGCCAAGACCCGGCCGCTACCTGCCATAGTGGTACCGGCAGGCCGCAATGCGGACGTCATGATCGCCGGCCTTGTAAACCAATCGGTGCTCGTCGGTGATCCGACGCGACCAGTAGCCGGCGACGTCGCTGGTGAGCCGCTCGGGCTTACCGATGCCCGCATTGCCGTTTCGGATGATGTCCGCGATGAGCGCATTCATGCGCTTGAGCACCCTGCGGTCCTGGGCCTGCCACCACAGGTAGTCATCCCAGGCGTTCTCATCCCAGATCAGCGGCATGGGGGTCAGTCGACGTCGAGCAGGCCGTGCTCGGTCCCGCCACCACCCTCCAGGCGTTCCATGGCGTCGAGCAGCCGACGGGCGTTGGCCGGCGAGCGCATCAGGTAGGCCGTCTCGCGCAACGACTCGAAGTCCGCGAGCGAAACGATCACCACCGGCTCGTGACCGGCGCGGGTGATGACCACCTCTTCGCGATCGTCCACCACGCTGTCGAGGACCTCCGCGTAGCGGGCCCGCGATTCGGTGTAGCTCATGGTCTTCATAACGCCTCCTGTACAGAAAAGTGTACGTGGAGGCAAGGTCACAGGTCCAGCACCCGCCGAACACCCGCATCGATTGCGTCCATCAGGCTGCCCGGCAGCTCCACACCCGTGTCATCGAGGTCAACGCGGTCGACGGTCATCGGCTGCGAGACGTTGACGACCGAGTCCTTCGGCAACCCGGACGACAGCGCCGGGAGGAACACGTTGCCCGGGTGCCGAGCAAGGTCCGTGTTCGAGGTGATCGGCAGAACGACCATCGTCGAGATTCTCGACGAGTTGTACCGGTCGGATTGCACGACGACGGCCGGTCGCCGCTTGGCGGGGGCGCTGCCCCTGAGTTCGCCGACGCCGACCCAGCACACGCCTCCGCGCTGGATCACCACTCGTCCGATGCGTCAGCCAGACGGGCATTCGCGGTTCGACGCAGCTCGGTGGAGCTGCCCCCGGGCTGCCCAACGGCCTCGATGGCGTCATTGATCTGCGCCGTCAGATCCGCATCGGCCAACTCGTCGGCGTACTGCTCGGCCGCGCGCCGATAGAACTCCGACCGTGTCATCCCGTGCCGCTGCGCGATCCGGTCGAACCGCTCGGCGGCGTCATCCGGGAGACTTATCGCGGTCTTCATGGACCGATTGTATAACTTTTCATACCTCGGGACGCCGATCGGCGCTCACCCGGCTGCGGACACCACCTGATGGAACCACTTCGCGATGTCGGAGATCAGGTGAGTCCGGCCGGGCGCATTGGTGAAGAAGTAGTCGCTCATCTTCGCGTGAGCACCCTGGTTGTCCACGACCGCACCGGTGACCGCATCGTCGAAGTCCGGTGACTCGACAAACTGCTTGGCGGAGTTGACTTTCGCCTGCTGCACCAGTGCGTGGTCGTCGAGCAACGTTGCCAGCAGCGCCTCCAAGAACGACACCTTCTGCGACTCGGTGAAGTCCTCGGACCCGAACAGGTCGTTGAGCCGGTCGAGGACCTGTTGGAACGCAACCATTTTCGGGTCTCGCTTCTCCCCCGACCCGGCTGCGGTCACACCGACCAGCCCGGTCCGGGTACCCAGCCCGATGTCGACGCGGCCCTTGTCGATTTGTTTGACGTGCTTGAGGACCACGTCGGACAGGTCGATCGGCGCGGTGTAGTTCTCCGGCCGGATGACCCGCTCCAGGTTCCGCAGGTAGACCTGCTTCTTCTCCAACTCGGGGTCGCCGTAGTCGATGATCTGGGACATGAAGTCGTAGAGCCGCACAAACGATCCGACGTCCTTGCGGAACATGTCCAGCTCGGCGATCGCGGCCTTGTCGCCCTCCCCGCCGTTGTCGATCAGCGCGGCCTGATAGCGCTCGGCGAAGCGTTTCTTGCCGGGGTCGATCGCTGCGGACAGGGCGTGGTTGCCCTTCCCCTTGACGAATGCCTCGGCGCACTGGTCGATCTCGGCCTGGGTGTAGATCCCGAACGTGTCGAGCTTCGCGGCGAGGTCGTGCACCAGGTTCGGGTCGGTCGCGGTCTCCAGGAACGCGTCGGTGAAGTACGGCTCGAACGCCTCGCGGATCGCCGCCGGCTCGTTGACGAAGTCCACCACCTGGGTATCGGCCGCGGTCTTGGCGACACCGGACGGGGTGCGGTAGGTGCGGTTGAGCCGCGACAGGGTCTGCACCGCGGTCACACCGGACAGGATCCGGTCGACGTACATGGCGCACAGCAGCGGTTGGTCGAATCCGGTCTGGAACTTATTGGCGACGATCATGATCTGGTACGGATCGCCGCGAAACGCCGTCCGCAGATCGCGCACACCGGGGTTCATGTTCGCCTCGGTGAAGTCGTCCGGCCCCGACTCGGGGTCCTGCACGGCCCCGGAGAACGCCACCAGGGTGCCGGAGCCGTAGCCCTTCCTCGCGATGTAGTCGTCGATCGCCAGCTTGTACCGGACGGCAGCCTTGCGGGAGTCGGTGACCACCATCGCCTTCGCGTGCCCGTCGAGCAGCTCGGCGACCTTCTCCCGGAAGTGTTCGACGATGATCGCGGACTTCTGGCTGATGGTCTGCGGGTTCAGCTTCACCCACTTCATCACCGCCTTGGTGGCTTCGCTCTGGTCCACCTCGGTCCCGCCGCCGGCGTTCTGTCCGATCTGGAACGCCAGCTTGAACGAGTGATACCCGGTCAGCACGTCGAGGATGTAGCCCTCCTCGATGGCCTGCTTCATGGTGTAGACGTGGAACGGCACCGGGTTCTCCCCCGTCGACGGCTCCCGGCCGAACAGCTCCAGCGTCTTGCCCTTCGGGGTCGCGGTGAACGCGAAGTAGGAGATGTTCTCCGATGCGGCCCGTTCGGTGGCCTCCGCGGCGAGGATCGCCTCGACGTCGACCTCCCCGCCCTCCTCGATGTCCTTGAGTTCCTCGGCGGTCAGCACGGCCTTGAGCTTGCCGGCGATCTGGCCGGACTGCGACGAGTGCGCCTCGTCGGCGATGACGGCGAACGTCTTGCCCCTGAGCCCCTTGCTCTTTCGGATCTCGTCCATGGCGAACGGGAAGGTTTGGATGGTGACGACGATGATCAGCTTGCCGTCGGACAGGGCCTTCGCCAGCAGTCCCGCCTTCGTCGCGCCGACCTTGGCCGCCTCGTCGCGATCGATCGCCACGACGATGCCCTGATCATTGTCGATCTGTTTGATCGCATCCTGCAGCTGGGCGTCGAGGACGTTGCGGTCGGTGACCACGATGACCGAGTCGAAGACCTTCTCATTGTCGACCTGCAGGCGCGCCATCCGGTGCGCGGTCCAGGCGATGGAGTCGGTCTTGCCGGACCCGGCGGAATGCTGAATGAGATACCGGTGCCCGGCGCCCTCGGTGGTGACCGCCGCGGTGAGTTCGGTGACGGCCTCCCACTGGTGGAATCGGGGAAACCGCAGGGTCGACGACTTGCTGGTCTTTCCGCTGATCGGGTCGGTCGAGGTCTCGTGCTTGATGTACATCAGCCGGCCCAGGATGTTCAGCCAGGCATCGCGCTGCAGAACCCGTTCCCAGAGATACGAGGTCCGTGACCCCGTGGGGTTCAGCGGGTTTCCGGCGCCGCCGGTCTCCGTCCCGCGGTTGAACGGCAGGAAGTGCGTCTTCTCGCCCGCGAGGCGGGTGGTCATCCACACCTCGTCGTTGGAGACGGCGAAGTGCACCAGCGCCCGCTTGCCGGAGGTGAACAGCGGCTGCGGCTTCCCGGTTGCGGGATCCTTCGGCAGTCGGGAGGTGCGGTACTGGGTGATCGCGTCGGCAACGGTCTGGGTGAAGTCGGTCTTGAGCTCGGCGGTGGCGACCGGCAGGCCGTTGACGAAGAACACCAGGTCCACCGATCGGTTGTCGGCGGTGGAGAAATACACCTGCCGCATCACCCGCAACCGGACCGCGGCGTAGTCGGCGTTGCGCTTGGGGTTCAGGGTGGACTCCGGCCGGAACACGCACATCGCCAGCTTCGCCGACAGGTGGGAAAACCCTTTCCGCAACAGGTTCAGGGTGCCACCGCCGTTATCCAGCTGTGTGTCAAGGACCTTCACGATCCGGTCGAGCAGCTGCCCCTGCTGCTTGGCGAGGTCCTTGGAGCCCGGCTTGACGACCTTCGCCAGCTGGTCGGGCTGGGTGTCGGCGAGCCAGCCGAGGACGTCCTCGGGGAACAGCGCCCGTTCCTTGTCGTATCCGGTGCCGCTCGGGGAGTACAGCCAGCCGTGAGCGGCCAGGTACTCGGCGATCTCCTTCTCGAACTCGATCTCGTTGTGCTGCGCCATATCTCAGGCCACCTCCGCCCGCACGTCGATCTGCCCCGTCACCGCCGCGGTGATCAGCGCGGACCGGCGCTCGCGAGCGAGCTCGATGAACCGCTCGGTTTCGGCGATGAGGGTGTCGATCTTCGAGGTCTGCTCGTCGAGGTAGGCTGCGATGCGCCGCTGCTCGTCGAGGGGTGGGACGGGGACGGGGAGCCTAAGGAACACCTCGGGATAGATCCGGAGTCGCGAAGACCAAATCCCTCGCGAGTAGCGGGTCATCTCAACGACGTACGGGCGCGATCTGTACAGGTAGTCGAAGTACCTCGGTTCGAGCGCTGCGTGTCGCAATGGCCGATAAACCCCATATGCGGGGCTGACGATGCCCGAGTAGCTGGAGACGCCGAGCGCACCCATCCACGCCCACATCGTATTGATGACGAGATCGCCTGGTTCCACAAGCCGGTAACCATCAAGGCTGTCCGCCTCGATCATGGTCACGTTCTTCTCGGATCGCGGGGTCACCCCGGTCAGATGGGAGACGGATAGGAGTTCCTCGGATCCGTCTGCGGACACGCCGTCCGCCTCTTCAAGAATCTGCTTGTTGCGGAGACGATTCCAGTGGACAGGGACCTTCGGTGCCGGTTCGATCACAGACTGAACCCCGATGTCCCCGTCGATACCGCACCAAACACTCTCATCGATGCTTGTCTGCCTGCGTTCCCGCAGCAGGTCGATGAGCCGCTGCTGCTCCTCGATGAGCGTGTCGATCCGGGCCGTCTCCCGGTCCAGGAAGTCGGCGATGGCGCGCTGCTCGTCGAGCGGAGGAACGACGAGGACAAAGTTCCGCACATCGGTCGCGGACACGCGCTTCAGACCGCCCGCCCCAGTCAATCGAGCTGTCCCGTACTGCCGAAAGACTGCTGACTGAAGGGTGAAGTCCAAGAACCGAGCATCCGTCGAGGGACGGGGACGGAGTGTGTAGACCTCGGTTGTAGCGAATCCGACTCCGTTGGTCAGACCTGATGCGACGGCACCTTTCCCGTTCTCGAAACACGGTGTTACCTTCGCGAGCACAACGTCGCCATTCGCGACGAACGTGTACCCAGACAACGCATCCCCTGCACGGATCTCACGCGAAAGGTCCAATCCACCGCGCTCGCCGACAGCCTCCATCGGCAGGAATGAGACCAACCGGTCAGGGTCAGCTCTCAGTGCAGAAGGGACCGCCGGGTCGACGTCCAGGCAGAACCGCAGCCGCGTCCGGCCCTGCTCAGCGACACCGCTCACTGCTCGATCTCCCGCAGCAAGTCCATAATCTTCGCGACCTGTTTTTCCAGATCCGCGTCGATCTCGGCGAGCGGCCGGGGCGGCACGTACTTGTAGAAGTGCCGGGTGAACGGAATCTCGTAGCCCACCTTGGTTTTCGCGGTGTCGACCCAGGCGTCGGGCACGTGCGGCAGGACCTCGGCGTCGAAGTAGGCCTTGATCGTCGCTGCCCGACCGGCGTCGCCGTCGGTGTTGCCGCCGTAGGTGAACGGGATGTTCTCGGTGTCGCGCAGCTTGGAGTCCGGCTTCGGGTTGCCCTTCCGGTCAGTGGACACCTTCCCGGTCTCGGTCAGCAGCGGCCGCTCGACGGTGATGGTCCAGTAGCCGAAGTCGTTGGCGGTGAACACTTTCGAGTAGTCGGGGTCGGCGTCGTCAAAGCCGTCGTAGAGCGCCAGGATGCGGTCGCGGGCCTTCTCGTCGACCTCGCGGCTCTTCGATCCGAGACTCTTGCGCATCTTGGTCCAGAACGAGGTGGCGTCGATCAGTTGCACCGTGCCGAACCGCTCGGGCCGCTTGGTGTTGTCGAGGATCCAGATGTAGGTGGCGATGCCGGTGTTGAAGAACATGTTCGTCGGGAGCGCGATGATCGCCTCCACCAGATCGGATTCCAGCAGCCACTGCCGGATCTGGGACGGCCCGGACTCGGCGGCGCCGTTGAACAACGGCGACCCGTTGAGCACAATCCCCGCGCGGCCGCCGCCGTCGTGCGCGGGCCGCATCTTCGACGCCAGGTGGCTCAGGAACAGCATCTGCCCATCGCCGATCGACGGAAGCCCGTGCGAGAACCGGGAATTCGGTGCCAGCGCTTCCTTCTTCACCGATTCCTGGGCGGCTTTCCAGTCCACCCCGTAGGGCGGGTTGGACATGCAGAAGTCGAAGGTCCGGTCGAAAAACAGATCGTCGTCCAGGGTGTCGCCGAGGCGGATGTTGCCGGCGTCCTGCCCCTTGGCGATCATGTCGGACTTGCAGATCGCATACGACTGGTCGTTGATCTCCTGCCCGTACAGCCGCAGCCGGGCCTCGGGGTTGCGTTCCAGCAGCCGCTCCTCGGCGACCGACAACATGCCACCGGTACCGGCGGTGGGATCGTAGATGGTGCGGACGGTGCCGGGTTCGAGCAGCGCCGCGCTCTCCTCGGCGAACAGCAGGTCCACCATCAACCGGATCGCGTCGCGCGGGGTGTAGTGCTCGCCGGCCTCCTCGTTGGACGCCTCGGCGAATTTGTAGATCAGGTGCTCGAACAGGTCGCCCATCTCGGCGTTCGACATCACGTCGGGGTGCAGGTCCACCTCGGCGAACTGCGATGTCACCAGGTACAGCCGGTTCTTCTCATCGAGGGTGGCGAGCTCGTTCTCGAACTTGAACCGTTCGAAGACGTCGATGTTGGCGGAGAACCCGGTGATGTAGTCCATCAGGTTCGCGCGCAGGCCCTCCGGGTCCTCCAGCAGCGTCTTGAAGTCGAACGCGCTGGTGTTGTAGAACGCCAGGCCGGTCTTGCGCTTGACCTGCACTTCCAGGGCTCCGCCGGTGTACTTCTCGGCGAGGATCCGCACCTCGTCGCGGCTGGGTTCGAGGATGCAGTCCAGGCGCCGCAGGATCGTGAACGGGAGGATCACGCCGCCGTACTGGTGCGGTTTGTACACACCCCGGAGCTGATCAGCGATCCCCCACACGAAGTTGCCCAGCTTGCTCAACCCGATCTCCCCTTCCGCTGGTCCCACTTCCCGTCTGCAGGTGCGTCCCGTGAGCCTATGCGGCCGGACTGAAGCCTTGGTCGCTGGTTGCCGAGTGTGTCGTCGGGTCCGGTTGACGAGCTCCGCAGCCAGTGGCGAACTATCCACAGCCCTGCGGTGTTCAAGTTCGGGAAGTTTCGTATTCGAGGTCGTAATCTCCACCGCGCTGACCATCGACTACCGCGACTTCCCCGCCTCGATCACCGACGCCGTCGTCTACCCGGCGCCGACCCACTCACCATGCTCGTGAGCCACACGCCAGGCCGAACCGATCGGCATCCACAATGAGCACGCTTTCGTAACTTTCGTAACGGCGGTAGGCTGGGTCTAGTTCCTGGCAGATGAGATGAAGGAAGTGAGACCCTTGAGCAGCGCCTCCGCGGAGATTGTCAACCCGGCTCCGGCCGACGCCAATGGACTTGCCGATGTCCTGAGCTTCATCGAGGCGCACGAGGCCCGTCACCGGACCTCTCCCGAGCCTGCCTTCTTCCTGTCCGGCGCGAGCGAACATGACCGCGTCGAACTGACCGAACAGCTTCACGAAGTCCTCAAGCGTGCCGCCCACGCTCTCAGCCATGGCCAGTCGATCAGCATCCTGACCCGCGACCAGGAAATCTCCACCCAGCAGGCCGCCGAGATCCTCGGCCTCAGCCGCCCCACGGTGGTTCGCCTCATCGATGACGGCGAGCTAGCCGCCCACGTGCCCGGCACGGTCCGACGCAAGCTTCGGCTTGCCGATGTCCTTGCCTACCGCGAGAAGCTTCACACCCGGCGCAACCGGTTCATCGCCGAGAGTATGGAGGAGTTCGCCGACGCCGACGCCGACGAAGTCGCCGAGTTGCTCGCCGAGGCGAAACGCAAGCGTTGATCGCCGCGGCGTCTGAAAGATTCGTCCCACGTGTATCGCGCCGTCCTCGACACCTGTGCCCTGGTGCCCAGCCTTCAGCGTGACTTCCTGCCGCAGCTGGCCGCCGAGGAGGCATACGCGCCGCTGTGGGGGTCCGGGATCCTCTTCGAGCTGGACTACGTACTCGCCGGCCTGCACGACAGGCGCGGGACCAGTGATAGCGCCAGTCGCCGGCAGTACCTTTTCGATCAGCTTAAGCAAGCGTTTCCGGGCTCCCAGGTCCACGCACCCAAAGGCCGCGAGTACAGCTACGGACTCAACGATCGCAATGACGGCCACGTCGCCCACGCCGCGATCATCGGCAAAGCCGATGCCATCGTCACCGACGATCGACGTGCCGGGTTCAGCACAGCACGCGTGCTCGTGGAGGCCGAGATCGAGACCTTGTATCCCCATCAGTTCGCCGCCAACACCGTCTCAGCACACCCGCACGCTGGCCTGCGGGCTTTGCGAGAGATGTCAAACCGCCGGGCCAACCCGCCGCAGACACCGGAGCAGGTCCTTGAGCTGCTGGTGACGCGGCACAGGATGACGTCGGTCGCCGAGATCCTGTTGCCGCTACTGGCAGCGGACAGCTGACGAGCTCACCAGCCGCGTTCGGCCAGCCGATGCGGCGCCGGGATCTCGTCGACGTTGATGCCGACCATCGCCTCACCCAGACCGCGGGACACCTTGGCCAGCACGTCGGGATCGTCGTAGAAGGTGGTGGCCTTGACGATGGCGGCCGCGCGGGCCGCCGGATCACCGGACTTGAAGATGCCGGAGCCGACGAACACGCCCTCGGCGCCGAGCTGCATCATCATCGCCGCGTCGGCCGGGGTGGCGATGCCGCCGGCGGTGAACATGGTGACCGGCAGCTTGCCGGCCTTGGCCACCTCGACCACCAGGTCGTAGGGCGCCTGCAGTTCCTTGGCGGCGACGTAGAGCTCGTCGGGCGACAGCGAGGTCAGCCGGCGGATCTCGGCGCCGATGCTGCGCATGTGGCCGGTGGCGTTGGAGACGTCGCCGGTGCCGGCCTCGCCCTTGGAGCGGATCATCGCCGCGCCCTCGGTGATCCGGCGCAGCGCCTCGCCGAGGTTGGTGGCGCCGCAGACGAACGGCACGGTGAACGCCCACTTGTCGATGTGGTTGGCGTAGTCGGCCGGGGTGAGCACCTCGGACTCGTCGACGTAGTCCACGCCCAGGCTCTGCAGGATCTGCGCCTCGACGAAGTGGCCGATCCGGGCCTTGGCCATCACCGGGATGGTGACCGCGGCGATGATCCCCTCGATCATGTCCGGATCGCTCATCCGCGACACCCCGCCCTGCGCGCGGATGTCGGCGGGCACCCGCTCCAGCGCCATCACGGCGACGGCGCCGGCGGCCTCGGCGATCTTGGCCTGCTCGGGGGTGACAACGTCCATGATGACGCCGCCCTTGAGCATCTCGGCCATGCCGCGCTTCACCCGCGCGGTGCCGGTCTGTTCGATGCTTGCCGAGGAATCGGCGGCGGCGCTGTTCACGTGCGTGTTTCTCCTTAAACCGGATGGGATTGCCACCAGTCTAGGCCGCAAACATCGGCCACCGATGAGCCGGTCGGCGCAATCGGTGACCGGCCGGGCGCGGGCTACCGGATCACCGCGGGCTCGGCCGGGGCCACTCCGGTGTCGGCGACGGCCGCGGCCTCGGCCAGCAGCTCCGGCAGTTGCAGCGGGTACACCGTTTCGCCCTCGTCGTTCAGCGCGGCCAGCGCGGCGGCGTCGCACCAGCGGTGCCCGTGAATGTAGCGGCGTTCCAGCGCGGTGCGCCCGGCCAGCGACAGTTCGAAGCGCGGCGTGCGGTAGACGAAGTAGAACTCCCGGCTGCGCATCACCGAGCCGTTGAAGTCGATCACCGAGTCCCGGCGCCACACCGGCCCGATCAGATCGGCCGCGGCGGCCCGCAGCCCGGTCTCCTCGGCGAGTTCGCGCACCGCGGTGTCGGCCAGCGGCTCGCCGGCCAGCGCCTGCCCGCCGACGGTGAACCACCAGCGCCGCGCGGTGCCGTCGGTGATCGCCGGGTCCGAGCCGCACAGCACCAGCACCGCCCCGGCCGGGTCGATCAGCACCACCCGCGCCGAGGTCCGCGGGTCGGCGGCCCCGGGCGCACCGGCGCGCTCGGCGATCTCGAAGTAAGTCGGCGCGGCGGCGTGCCCGCCCAGCCGCAGCGCCCGGACCATGGTGCGTTCCCGCAGCGCGCAGGTGTCGCGGACGGCGTCGTTGTGGAAGCGCCGGGCCAGCAGCACCCGGGCCTCCGCGTCGGCCAGCTCGGCGACCATCACCGCGGGCAGCCGCTCGGGGTCCACCGTGCTCAGCGCCCCGGACAGCTCGTTCTCGGCCTGCTCCCGGGCCACCCGGGGAGCCCGCTCGGCGGCGTCGGCGAGCGCGGAGAGCCGGCGGCCCTCCGGCGTCGGCCCGTAGGCGTCGACGGCGACCGCCCGGGCCACCACGGCGCGGCGGGCCAGCGCGGCGTCGAGGGCCTGCCAGGACAAGTCGTAGCGCACGTGCAGCCGGTCCAGCCGGTTGGCGGTCTGAAACGCCCAGGTGCCCAGCACCAGCAGCACCACGATGATCAGCACCAGCAGCGCGACGAGCGGCCACATCATCAGCTCGCCACCGTCACCTTCACGCCGGGGGCCGCGACGGTCTCATAGACCCGCATGATCTGGTCGGCGACCACCGACCAGTCGAAGCGCTGCACCGCCGCGGTGGCCGAGGCGACCATCCGGGCGCGCGCGTCGTCGTCGTCGAGCAGCGTGCTGACCGCGGCGGCCAGCGCCGCGGAGTCGCCGATCGGGAACAGGGCGCCGTCCTCGCCGTCGCGCAGCACCCGCCGGAACGCGTCCAGGTTGCTGGCCACCACCGGGGTGCCGGCGGCCATCGCCTCCACCAGCACGATGCCGAAGCTCTCCCCGCCGGTGTTGGGGGCCACGTACACGTCGGCGCTGCGCAGCGCGGCGGCCTTCTCGGCGTCACTGACCTGGCCGAGGAAGCGCAGCTGCCCGGCGTGCGGGCCGGCCTGCTCGCGCAGCGCGTCCTCGTCGCCGCGCCCGACGATCAGGATCTCGATGTCGGGGTAGCGCGCCACCAGCGCGGGCAACGCCCCGATCAGGGTGTCCATCCCCTTGCGCGGCTCGTCGAAGCGCCCCAGGAACAGCACCGAGTGGCCGGGCCGCGGGTAGCCGTCCAGCAGCGGCCCCTCGGCGAACTCGGCGACCGGCACCCCGTTGGGGATCTCCACCGCATCCGAACCCAGCGCCTCCATCTGCCAGCGCCGGGCCAGGTCCGACACGGCGATCCGGCCGACGATCTTCTCGTGGAAGGGCCGCAGGAAGCCCTGGACCAGCGACAGGGTCAGCGATTTGGTCGTCGAGGTGTGAAACGTCGCGACGATCGGCCCCTCGGCGGCCTGCAGCGCCAGCATCGACAGGCTGGGGGCGTTGGGTTCGTGCAGGTGCAGCACGTCGAAGTCGCCGCGGGCCAGCCACCGCTTGACCCGGCGGTGGGCGGCCGGACCGAACCGCAGCCGGGCCACCGACCCGTTGTACGGGATGGCCAGCGATTTACCGCCGGAGACGACGAAGTCGGGCAGCTCGACTCCCGGCGAGGACGGCGCCAGCACGCTGACGTGGTGGCCGCGCTCGATGTACACCTCGGCCAGCTGCAGCACGTGGGCCTGCACGCCGCCGGGCACGTCGAACGAGTACGGGCACACCATGCCGATCCGCATCAGGCCTCCGGCTGCGGGGGTTCTGCCAACCGGGCCCGGCGCTCGGCGGACAGGTCGGCGACCCACTGCGGTTGCAGCATGTGCCAGTCCTCCGGATGGGCGGCGATCCGCTCGGCGAACACGTCGGCCAGCGCCTGAGTGATGACCGTGACGTCCCCGGAGCTGGTGTCCAGCGCCGGCAGGATGTCGACCACCCAGCCGTCGGGGGTGTTCCAGCAGTGCGCCGGGTGCAGCGGGGCCCCGGTCTCCAGCGCCAGCTTCGCCGGGCCGGCCGGCAGCCGGGTCTGCTCCCCGAAGAAACTCACCTCGACCCCGCGCCGGGTCAGGTCCCGGTCGGCCATCAGGCAAACGAACTGGTTGTCCCGCAGCCGGTCGGCCAGCACCTGCATGGGCGGGCGGTCCCCGCCGGTCAGCGGCACGATCTCGAAACCGAGCGACTCGCGGAACTCCAGGAAGCGGCGGTACAGCGATTCCGGTTTGAGCCGCTCGGCGACGGTGGTGAACTGGCCGAACTTGTGCACCAGCGCCAACCCGCCCATGTCCCAGTTGCCGCTGTGCGGCAGCGCCATCACCGCGCCGGTGCCGGCCGCCCTGGCGTTGGCGAAGTGCTCGATGCCGACGATGGTGTCCTGCAGCTGCACCCGCAGCCGGTCCTGGTTCATCGACGGCAGCCGGAACACCTCGCGCCAGTACCGGGCGTAGGACTCCAGCGAGGCCCGGATCAGCGCGTCGGGCACCTGCTCGGGCGCCACCCCGATCACCCGGGCCAGGTTCTTGCGCAGCTGCTCGGGGCCGCCGTCGCGGGCACCCCAGTGGGCGCCGAGGTCGAACGCGCCGCGGGCCACCGGCTCGGGCAGCGCGCGGACCAGCCGCCAGCCGGCCGCGTAGCTCAGGTCCGAGAGCTGCTCCCCGATGCCGATCACCGGGTGCCCGGCCCGTCCTGGACGGGTCCGTCCGGGTTGGCCGCCGAGGCCACCGGCATCGGGTCCAGCGCGCCCTCGGAGCCGCGCACCGACCAGATCCGCTGAGCGACGGTGATGACGCTGAGCCCGGCCAGCACCCACATCGCGACGATCAGCACCATCGGGGCGGGGTGTCCGGGCAGGTCGGAGAAGAACGCCGCGGCCAGCACAATGATCAGCCGTTCCGGGCGTTCGATCCAGCCGCCGTCGCCGCGCAGGCCGCTGGCCTCGGCGCGGGCCTTCACGTAGGAGATGACCTGGGAGGAGACCAGGCAGATCAGCGTGGCGACCAGCAGTTGGCGGGAGTCCAGCACGAACATCGCCCACCAGGCCAGCCCGGTGAACACCGCGCCGTCGCTGATCCGGTCGCAGCTGGCGTCCAGCACGATCCCGAATCGGCTGCCGTAGCCGCGTTCCCGGGCCATCGCGCCGTCGAGCATGTCGGCCAGCACGAAGAAGGTGACCACCAGCGCGCCGATGAACAGCTCGCCCATCGGGAACAGCACCAGCGCACTGGCCACCAGCCCGGTGGTGCCCAGCACGGTGATGGCGTCCGGGGTGAAGCCCAGCTTCAGCGCTCCCCGGGCCACCGGGCGCGACACCTTGGAGTAGGCCGCCCGGGTGAACACATACATGTCGCTCACGGGGTCTGGGCCGCCCATTCGGAGGCCAGCAGGGCGCGGGTGTCGCGCAGCAGCTGCGGGATGATCTTGGCCTCGCCGATCACCGTGATGAAGTTGGCGTCACCGGACCAGCGCGGCACCACGTGCATGTGCAGGTGCTCGGCCAGCGAACCGCCGGCCGGCCGGCCCAGATTCAGCCCGACGTTGAACCCGTCGGGCCGGGAGACCGCCTTCATCACCCGGATCGAGCGCTGGGTGAAGTCCATCAGCTCGGCCGATTCCTCGGCGGTGAGTTCCTCCAGCTCGGCGACCCGCCGGTAGGGCACCACCATCAGGTGGCCGGGGTTGTACGGGTAGAGGTTGAGCACGGCGTAGACCAGCGCGCCGCGGGCCACCACCAGGCCCTCCTCGTCGCTCATCAGCGGGATGTCGGTGAACGGCTGCTTGGAGCCCGCCGACCCGGAGCGGTCCTTGACCGCGCTGACGATGTAGTCCATCCGGTACGGCGTCCACAGTCGCTGCAACCGGTCCGGCTCCCCGGCGCCCTCCACCGCGTACTCCCCCGCGCCGGTCACGTCGCCGCGCCGACGTCGAGCAACTCGGCGGTGGGCACCTCGTTGCGCCGGGCGCCGACCCAGGCGGTGATGGCCGCGACGGCCTGGTCGCGCGGCACCCCGTTGATCTGAGTGCGGTCACCGAACCGGAAGGACACCGCGCCGGCCTCGACGTCGCGGTCGCCGGCCAGCAGCATGAACGGCACCTTCAGGTTGGTCTGGTTGACGATCTTCTTGGCCATCCGGTCGTCGCTGGCGTCCACCTCGGCGCGCAGCCCGGCGTCGCGCAGCTGCTCGGCGACCTCCTTGAGGTAGCCGACGTGCTCGTCGGCGACCGGGATGCCGACCACCTGCACCGGCGCCAGCCAGGCCGGGAAGGCCCCGGCGTAGTGCTCGGTCAGCACCCCGAAGAACCGCTCGATGGAGCCGAACAGCGCGCGGTGGATCAGCACCGGCTGCTGGCGGGTGCCGTCCGGGGCGGTGTATTCCAGCCCGAACCGCTCGGGCATGTTGAAGTCCAGCTGGATCGTCGACATCTGCCAGTTGCGGCCCAGCGCGTCGCGGACCTGCACGGAGATCTTCGGGCCGTAGAACGCCGCGCCGCCGGGATCGGGCACCAGGGTCAGGCCGGATTCCTCGGCGACCTCGCGCAGCGTCGCGGTGGCCTCGTCCCACACCTCGTCGGAGCCGACGTACTTGTCCGGGTCCTTGGTGGACAGTTCCAGGTAGAAGTCGTCGAGGCCGTAGTCGGCCAGCAGTTCCAGCACGAAGCCCAGCAGCGAGGCCAGCTCGTCGCGCATCTGCTCGCGGGTGGTGTAGATGTGCGCGTCGTCCTGGGTCATGCCGCGCACCCGGGTCAGGCCGTGCACCACCCCGGACTTCTCGTAGCGGTACACCGAGCCGAACTCGAACAGCCGCAGCGGCAGATCGCGGTAGGACCGGCCCCGGGACCGGTAGATCAGGTGGTGCATCGGGCAGTTCATCGGCTTGAGGTAGTAGTTCTGCCCGGGCTTACGCAGCGTGCCGTCGTCGTGGTACTCGGCGTCGATGTGCATCGGGGGGAACATCCCGTCGGCGTACCACTCCAGGTGCCCGGAGGTGACGTAGAGCTGTTCCTTGGTGATGTGCGGGGTGTTGACGAACTCGTAGCCGGCTCGCTGATGCTTTTGCCGGGAGTAGTCCTCCAGCTCGCGGCGCACCACCCCGCCGCGCGGGTGGAACACCGGCAGGCCCGAGCCGAGCTCGTCGGGGAAGCTGAACAGGTCCAGCTCCACGCCGAGCCGGCGGTGGTCGCGGCGCTGGGCCTCCTCGATCAGCTCCAGGTGGCGGTCCAGCGCCTCCTGGGATTCCCAGGCGGTGCCGTAGATGCGCTGCAGGCTGGCGTTGCTCTGATCGCCGCGCCAGTAGGCCGCCGAGCTGCGGGTCAGCTTGAACGCCGGAATGTAGCGGGTGGTCGGCAGGTGCGGCCCGCGGCACAGATCACCCCAAATGCGTTCCCGGGTACGCGGATTGAGGTTGTCGTAGGCGGTCAGTTCGTCGCCGCCGACCTCCATCACGTCGGGGTCGCCGGACTTGTCGTCGACGAGTTCGAGCTTGTAGGGCTCGTTGGCCAGTTCGGCGCGGGCCTGCTCCTTGGACTCGTAGACCCGCCGGTCGAACAGCTGGCCGTCCTTGACGATCTGGCGCATCCGCTTCTCCAGCGCGGCCAGGTCCTCGGGGGTGAACGGCTCGGCGACGTCGAAGTCGTAGTAGAAGCCGTCGGTGATCGGCGGGCCGATGCCGAGCTTGGCGTCGGGGAACCGCTCCTGCACCGCCTGGGCCAGCACGTGGGCCGCGGAGTGCCGGATGACGCTGCGGCCGGCGTCGGTGTCGGCGGTCACCACGGTGACCTCGGTGTCGACGGCCGGGGTCCAGCTCAGGTCGCGCAGCGTGCCGTCGGCCTCGGCCACCACCACGACGGCGTCCGGGGCGCCCCGGCCGGGCAGGCCGGCCTCCCGCGTCGCGGCGCCGGCGGTGGTCCCGGCGGGCACCCGGATCGTCGATGCGGCGGCGGGTTCGGCGGGGGCACTCATGGCGGCTCTTTCGCTGAGGGTCTGCGGGCGTTGATCATGCTATCGCCGGGCGCCGCTCAGGGCTGGCCCGGCTTCAGCTTCAGGAACAGCGCGCTGGCCTCGGTCAACACCTTCTCCCCGTCGAACAGGGTGGCGTCCACGATGATCTTGCGGCCCTGCTGGGACCGCAGCCGGGCCACCACGTCCAGTTGCCGCTGCACCGGGACGATCGCCCGGTAGTCGATGTGCAGGTAGGCGGTGCGCTGGGTGAACTCCCCGCTGAGCACCGCGGCGGTGTAGCCGAGCACCGAATCGAACAGCAGTCCCAGCGCCCCGCCGTGCGCGGCGCCGTTGCGGCCCAGGTGGTAGCGGTCGAACCGCACCCAGCCGCTGACGGTGTCCGAATCGGTCTTGGTCAGCTCGGCGGGCACCGCCAGGATGTTGCCGCGATTGGGCAGGTCGTAGCGCCGCCCCGACGGGGACGCCCATTCGTCGGCGTAATAGGGCTCCAGCAGGCCGCTGACCTGCTGGAGCAGGTCAGCGGCGGCGGTGATGACCTGATCGGGGGCGTCGGCGGCGCGGGCGTGGTCCTGCACGGTGCGCACCGCCGCCAGGAACCGGCCGTAGTCCGGTCCGCCCTTCGCGGTGGCCTCGGGCATGTTGAATCCCCCGCCGGCGTGCTCGGCGGCGCTGTCGGTGGTCACGGTCACCGACGGTAACCTGCCCGCCCCCGGGCGGTTTCGGCCCCGGCCCCAAACGCCACCCACTAGATTCTGGCTATGAAGTTGCGAGGGTGGCTGGCCGCCGCACCGACGATCATCCTGCTGGCCGGCTGCACCAACCTCGTACCGGGTCATCCGGTGGCCGCCGACGGCGCGGCCCCCGCCCCCACCACCGCCACGACCAGTGCGGCGGCCCCGCCGCCGCAGGCCGCCGCGCTGCTGACGCCCAGCGGCGCGCAGACCCCGGCGGGCATCGTCGCGCAGAGCCCGGTCGGGGTGAACTACTTCACCTCCGCCGATCCGCCGGACTGCGCGGCGGCGATCCTGTTCGTCGGTTCGCCGCTGATCCCGCCCGGTTCGGTCGACCACGCCGAGACCTCGTACACCACCGGCGGCGCGGCGATGATGGCCGAATCCGTCGACGTCTACACCGAGACGCTCGATCCGGACCGGCTGCGCCTGGACGGGTTCACCGCGGTCAGCAAGTGCACCGGCGAGGCGGTCGGGAACGCGCCGCAGGGGCCCGGCGATCCGATGTCGCTGACGCAGTTCTCGATGGCCGGCGACGGGGTGCTGGTGTGGACCATGTCGCGGCCGGACTGGACGTGCGACTACGGGATGGTCGCGGTCGAGCACGCGGTGCTGATGCTGTCGCTGTGCGACGCCGCGCCCGGGTTCCCGATGGAGCAGTGGGCCACCCAGCGGCGCGAGCAACTGCTGGCCCAGGACCGCTGAGCGGGCCTGTCAGCGCAGGATCACCGTCGACGGGGTGCGCGGGTCCCCCAGCATGGCCCGGTGCGACGGCGGGGTGCGCCCGCCGTCGTCGGTGACGCCGTAGCGGGCGGCCAGTTCGGCGCCGATCAGGGTCTGCCCGGACAGCGCCTTGACCTCGGGGTCGCGGTGCAGCGCGTCGATGAGACGGCCGGTGAACTGCGGGGTCTCGGCGTGCTCGGCGGTGGCCGCCAGCGCGGCGGGGTTGCCGTCGAAGGCCCGGCGCAGCCGCTCGGTCAGCAGAATGCCCATCCAGATCGAGACGACGGTGACCGGGGTGTCGGCGAAGTCGACGGCCATGTCGGCGGCCAGCTTGTCGATGCCGGCCTTCTGCGCGCCGTAGGCCGGCCCGTGCATGTAGCAGACCGACCCCGGCGAGGAGGTGAACACGATCAGCGGTGAGCGCCCGCGCAGCAGCAGCGGCGCGGCGTGCCAGGAGGCGACGTAGCCCGAGCGCAGCCCGACGTCGAGCACATCGCCGAGTGCCAGCGGCTTGTCCCAGAACGGCGCCGGGTCGGTGAGCCGCTCGCTGATCACCGCGGCGTTGTTGACCAGCAGGTCCAGCCCCGGGTTCGCCGCGGCGACCTGCTCGAACAGCGCGGCGACCGCCGCGTCGTCGCGGTGGTCGACCCGCACCCCGATGCCCTCGCCGCCGGCGGCGGTGACCGCCGCGGCGGCCGCGGTCAGGCCGTCGGATCGGGCCGGGTCAACGGTGCGACCGGTGAGGTAGACCCGCCAGCCGGCGGCGCCGAGCGCCTCGGCGATGCCGCGGCCGGCACCGCGGGTGGCACCGGTGACGACGGCAACGGGCCGGGCGTCGCCGCTCAAGCGCCGTTGCACACGCCGGAACCGCGGATGGCGTTGCCATACACGTAGGCGGTGGCGACGTTGGCGTTGATCTGCCCGGCCGGGCGCTGCTGCTTGATCTTGTCGCTGATCTGGGTGAACTGGTACCAGAGGTGGTAGAAGGAATCACCGTGCTCCAGCGGCGAGTACTGGCTCTGGTCGGGGTAGTTGATGATGTAGAGGATGTTGGCCCGCGGCTCCAGGAACGTTGCGCTCTGGTCCAGGTTCGCCGCGACGACGTTGCCGGCGTTCTGCACGCCGGTCGCGGTCCAGACATCCTTCTGGCCGGCCAGGAAGTGCTGGAAGCCGGAGACGCCGCTCATCAGCGGGTCGTACTGCGCGTTGAACCACTGGCAGGACTCGCGCATCGCGGTGTTCATCTCCGGGGTGACCCGGTTGGCCCACAGGCTGTTCGGCCAGACGTTGGTGCGCGGCATCCAATCCGAGGGCGCCGGCTGGAACACCGGCAGGGACGCGACGTCGTCGGCGGCGGCGGGGACGGCCAGCGCCCCGGCGGACACCAGCGCGGCGGTCACCGCGATGCCGAACCGACGCAAACCGTGTTTCCAATTCAGGACCATTGGCCGATTATCCAATGCCCGCACCGGCCGGTGGGCGGTATGGCCGGAAATGGGCGTGCGCCGGCCCGCGCCGGCTCACTCGAAGTCGAAGATCGAGTGCGCGTCGTAGAAGTGCAGCACGTAGCGGCAGCGGGTGCAGACCAGCAGCGTCATCCGATGGGTGGTGAACCCCCACCGGGACTCCTGCCGCGATTCCTCGCGCTGAAACTGATCGTTGCGGCACAGCGGGCAGGCCAGCGTGGGAGCGGTCATCACCCGAGTTTAAAACCGGGCCGGCCGGGTCGACGGCACCGGTTTTCGCGGCCGGGATTGCGCGCCCAACGCGCTTGGCGGCGGCGCAGTTCTTGTCGGGCCAGCGCGTTCTTGTGCACTTCAGCCTCGGCCGCTGGTCACCAGGCAAAGAAAAACCCCTCCGACGCTGGTCAGAGGGGTTCCCGGTGGTGGTCCCGGCTGGTTTCGAACCAGCGACCTTCCGCGTGTGAGGCGGACGCTCTCCCACTGAGCTACGGGACCGGGAGTCGGCGTCGAGACGAGCTCAACGACGCCGAAGGTTAACACGGGCGGAGTCCCGTACTGAAATTCCGGTCCGACCCGCGTCCACCCGGACTTATCGTTGGCAGGTGAAAACTTTTGCTCTCGCCGCCGGCGCGGCGACGCTGCTGACCCTGGGCACGCTGGTCGCGCCGACGTCGGCCGGAGCTGCCTTCCAGGCGTTCAGCACGCCCAGCGGCAACATCGGCTGCTACATCGCCGGCGGCAGTGCGCGCTGCGACATCCGGGACCGGGACTGGAACCCGCCGCCGCGGCCGGCCGGCTGCAGCACCATGACCTCCTATGGCCAGGGCCTGACGGTGGGCACCCACGGTCAACCCGAGGTGGTGTGCGCCGGCGACACCGCGCTGACCACAGAGAACCCACTGGACTACGGAACGTCGCTGACGGTCGACGGCATCACCTGCCTGAGCCGGGAATCCGGGATGCGGTGCACCAACGCCGACGGGCACGGCTTCGAACTGTCACGTCAGCAGTACCGCTTCTTCTGACCCGTGCACGGAAACTGACGACGGCGGAAACCCCTCGTGAGCAAGGGATTTGTGCCCACGCCCGTCGTTCGACTACTGTCGTGCTGCGCGACGGACGACGATCTCGCCCGTAGCACGCGGATGTAGCGCAGTTGGTAGCGCATCACCTTGCCAAGGTGAGGGTCGCGGGTTCGAATCCCGTCATCCGCTCGAGGGTGCGACATGCATCAACCCCAGCGGTGGAGTGGCCGAGTGGTGAGGCAACGGCCTGCAAAGCCGTGCACACGGGTTCGATTCCCGTCTCCACCTCAAAGATTCAACCCGGCGCGATTAGCTCAGCGGGAGAGCGCTTCCCTGACACGGAAGAGGTCACTGGTTCAATCCCAGTATCGCGCACCAGTAGTCAAACCCGCTGTTCGCAGCGGGTTTTTTCATTGTACGACGGGTGCTCCCGCAGCCCCCGCGCGGTGAGACGGCAATCTCATTTCCGATTTCAGTGAACACTCGTACACTGGCACGCATGAGCGGTCCCGACGACCTCCCCCAGCCCCCGGCATCCGACGAGCTGACCCGCCGCGAGGAACGCCGCCGGGAGATCCGGGCGCTGTCGCAGCTCGGGCTCACCGAGGTGTCGAAGGCCTCGGCCGGCATCCACACCACCCACCGGGCGATCTCCGACCGGGTCTTCTCGATGGTCCGGCTGGGCCTGGGGCCGGCGGTGGCGCCGGTCAAGTTCCTGCACGACGCCATCACCGACGGTGTCTACAAGACCGTCACCGGCTCGACCCGGGCCGCGGGTTGGGTCGGCGGCCGGGTCGCCGACCTGCCGATGGAGTACGCCCCGTCGGAGACGGTGTTCGGGGCCGGGCTGATCGGCGCGCTCAACGGGCTGATCGGCGACGAGTTGGCCGACGACCGCTCGCCGCTGGCCGAGACCGACACCGAGGGCATGACGGTGCGCGAGGACGGCGTCGTCGTGCACCTGAGCCGCACCCAGGTCGCCGAGGCGTTCCCCGATGCCACCGGCCGGATCGCGATCTTCGCGCACGGCCTGGTGGAGACCGAGCACGTCTGGTGGTACCGCACCGACCACAGCTACGGCGAACATCTGGCCGAGGCGCACCACATCACCCCGGTCTACCTGCGCTACAACACCGGCCGGCGGATCTCGCACAACGGCCGCACGCTGGCCACGCTGATCAACGATCTGGTGCGCATCTGGCCGGTCCCGGTGACCGACATCAGCCTGATCGGGCATTCGATGGGCGGCCTGGTCATGCGCAGCGCCGCGCACCACGCCACCGAGGCCGGGTTCGACTGGCCGCGGCTGGTCGGCGCAACCATCAGCCTGGGCACCCCGCACACCGGCGCCCCGCTGGAGAACGCCGCCCACCACGGCGCCGCGCTGCTGGCCAAGCTGCCCGAGACCGAGGCCTTCGCCCGGCTGCTGCGCCGGCGCAGCGGCGGCATCCGGGACCTGCGGGCCGGTTCGCTGGTGGACACCGACTGGGGCGGCCGCGACCCCGACGATCTGGCCCGGGCGATCGCCGCGGAGATCCCCCTGCTGCCCGGGATCAACCACTATTTCGCCTCGGCGACGGTCACCCGCAGCCCGCGGCACCCGATCGGCCGGCTGATCGGCGACGGCCTGGTGCTGCGGGCCAGCGCGGCCGGCGCCCAGCGCGCCCGCCGGATCGGTTTCGACCCCGGCAACGGCGTGCACATCGGCCGGGCGCATCACTTCAGCCTGCTCAGCCACCCCGAGATCGCCGGCGCGCTGGTGCTGTGGCTCGGCCCCAACGCGCCGACCGTCTTCGTCGTCGACTCCGCCGGCAACGTCGAGGTGCCGGCCGGGTTCACCGCCGGCTATCAGCCGCCCAAGCCCGAACCGGGCACCGGGTCAACCGCCGGTTGACGCCCAGTGGCCCGGCACCAGCCCGGCCGGCGCCCACTGCCCGAGCCGGGCGATCACCTCGCCGTAGCGCGGCCGCACCCCCACCCCGAACCGGATGCTGGTGCGGTCGCCCAGGCGGGTGTCGCGGCTGCGGAACCAGACGTCCCGAGCGGGCAGCGAGGCCCGCAGTTCGTCCACGCGCGGCGAGCGGTACAGCTCGAACCGGAGATCATCGATCGTGACGCCCCGGACCGTGGTGCTGCGGGTGCTGATCGATGCGATCTCCGCCCAGGTCCAGCTCCGCAACCGCGGATCCGCGATCTTGTCGAAGGTGACGCCGGTGGCATCGATGCGGGCCAGCTCCGACCGGATCGCCGCCCGGTACGCCAGGCTGACCGCCAGCGCGGTCATCAACAGCCCCGTCAGGAACATGATCACCACACCGCCGTTGAATTCCTCGCCGCTGATCAGCACCGCGGGAGCCGAGAGCAGGAACAGCACTCCGAACGGGCTGAGGATCAGTAACACCAGGAACACCCCAACGGTGCGTCCCTGCCGGATGACGACGGCGTCGCTGGTGCTCACCGCGTCGACGTTACCGCCGCGCCGCCCACCGGTCGGGCACGATTTCGGCGGCACCGAGCACTCGCGCGGTCCGGCTGTGGGATCATCCCAGGCATGCGTCAACGCTGCCTTGCCCTGCTGTTCGCCCTCGCCACGGTCGCGACGCTGATCGGCGCCCCCACCGCGGCGGCGACCGACGCGCCGATCGGCCGGATCGGCGACACGCTGCGGGTGGTCAACGAGAAGCAGGGCATCGTCGCCGACGTCACCGTCGTCAGCGTCCAGCCCTCCGAAGTGCCGCCCGGCTTCGGCTACCCGCCCCGGCCGCCCCGCCACGAGGTGTGGAAGGCCCTGGTCATCATTCAGGTCGTGCAGGCGCCGCACCCGTTCTCGCTGGCCCGGTCGTTCATCTTCAACGGCGTCAACCTGGTCGGGGACGCCTACCAGCCGCGTAACAGCGACGCCGGCGATGCGCTGCAGTACGCCCTGCTCAACGCGCCCGCCGGGTCCACGGTGAACGGCTATGTGTTCTGGGACTGCTACCGCGAACTGGTCAGCAACGTGGTGCTTACCGACAAGCAGAGCGGCTTCCACCTCGCTCAATGGAACCTGTAGCCCAGGCCGGTCCCGCCGACGCCGAGGCACTGGCCGCACTGGCCGCCGAGACCTTCCCGCTGGCCTGTCCCCCGGGCATCCCGCCGGCCGCCATCGCGGCGTTCGTCGCCGAGCACCTGAGCGCCCAGCGCTTCGCCGGGTACCTGGACTCCGCCGACCACACGGTGCTGCTGGCCCGCGACGACGGCGCGGTGATCGGGTACAGCCTGCTGATCCGCGGTGAGCCCGCCGATCCCGCGGTGGCCCGGGCGGTCTCCGGACGCCCGGCGATGGAGCTGTCCAAGATGTACGTGCGGCCCGATGCACACGGATCCGGCGTCGCCGCGGCGCTGATGGCCGCCGCGCTCGACCGGGCGCGCGCCGACCAGATCGCCACCGTCTGGCTCGGCGTCAACCAGCGCAACACCCGGGCCCAGGCGTTCTACCGCAAGAGCGGCTTCACCGCATGCGGCGAGCGCACCTTCACCCTGGCCGACCATGTCGTCGAGCACGATTACGTGATGGCACGGCCGGCGTAAGCACCGATCTGTCTGACAGCCCGAACCGAGCGGCCGCTACGCGGGGTCGGAGCTCTCCATGCCCGCGGCGGTCAGCGCCAGCAACCGGGAGGTGGCCCGCAGGTACTTCTTGCGGTAACCGCCGGCCAGCATCTCCTCGCTGAACACGGTGTCCAGCTTGGATCCGGAGGCCACCATCGGGATGCCGGCGTCGTACAGCCGGTCGGTCAGTGACACCAGCCGCAGCGCCACACTCTGATCGTCGAGCGGGTGCACCCCGGTGATGAACACCGACTGCACATCCTCGATCAGGGTCAAATACCGCGACGGGTGCATGGTGGCCAGGTGCGCGCACAGCGCGTCGAAGTCGTCCAGGGTCGCCCCGGCGGCCACCGCGGCGCGCTCGGTGACCTGCGCGTCGGTCAGCGGTTCCGGCGCCGGCGGCAGGCCGCGGTGCCGGTAGTCGGGGCCCTCCACCCGCACCGTGGTGAAGATCTCCGACAGCGTGTTGATCTCGCGCAGGAAGTCCTGCGCGGCGAACCGGCCCTCACCGAGCTGCTCGGGCAGGGTGTTCGAGGTGGCCGCGATCGACACCCCGCGCTCCACCAACTGGGACAGCATCCGGGAGATCAGCGTGGTGTTGCCCGGGTCGTCGAGCTCGAACTCGTCGATGCACACCACCGCGTAGTCGGCGAGCAGATCGATGCACTCGGTGAACCCGAACACCCCGGCAAGCTGGGTCAGCTCACCGAAGGTCGCGAACGCCGCCGGGGCGGGGCCGGCGGCCAGCGTGTAGTAGATGGACGCCAGCAGGTGGGTCTTGCCGACGCCGAAACCGCCGTCCAGGTACAGCCCGACGCCGGGCAGCGCCTCCCGCTTGCCGAACATCTTGCGTTTGCCCTCGCGGCGTTTGGCGGCCTCCTCGCAGAACCGGCGCCCGAATCCGACCGCGGCGGCCTGGGTGGGCTCGCTCGGGTCCGGCCGGTAGCTGGCAAAGCTCACATCGTTGAACGTCGGCGGCGGCACCAGCTGGGCGATCAACCGCTCCGGCGAAACCGTGGGGTGCCGATCGGTCAGGTGAGCGGGAGCAACCATGGCAGGAACTTTAGCGACGTGCTGGAATCGTAAGCATGACCGGATCCGACGCTGGGACCCAGCTCACACTGCTCGGCGGCGGCGTCGTCGACGGCGACGGCCTGGCCGAGCTGTACCGCTATCCCGATCGGCTGGACCGGCCGTGGGTCCGGTCGAACTTCATCAGCAGCCTCGACGGCGGGGCCACCGTCGACGGCCGCTCCGGCGGGCTGGCCGGGCCCGGGGACCGGGCACTGTTCGCGCTGATGCGGGAGCTGGCCGACGTCATCGTGGTCGGCGCGGGCACGGTGCGCGAGGAGCACTACGGCGGCGCGGTGCTGTCGGCGTCGGCGCGGGCGGCCCGGCAGCGCCGCGGCCAGGCCGAGCTGCCGCCGATCGCGATCGTCACCGCGTCGGGCCGGCTGGACCGCGACCTGAAGGTGTTCACCCACAGCGAGGTGCCCCCGCTGGTGTTGACCTGCACCGACGCCGCCGCCGACGTCGCCACCCGGCTGGGCTCGGCGGCCCAGGTCATCGACTGCTCGCACCACGACCCCGCCGACGTCGATCCGAGGGTGCTGCTGGACCGGCTCGCCGAGCGCGGTCTGCCCCGGGTGCTCACCGAGGGCGGGCCCCAGCTGCACTCCACCTTCGTCGAGGCCGAGCTGCTCGACGAGCTGTGCCTGACCATCGCCCCGCTGCTGGTGGGCGGCTCGGCCCGGCGGATCGCCACCGGTCCCGGGGCGGTGGACACCCGGATGCGCCGTTCGCATCTGCTCGCCGACGAGGCCGGCTACCTCTACAGCCGACATGTACGTGCGTGAGCGGTGCCGGCGGGCTGGCTAGGCTGATCGCCATGAGTCGGCTTGCCCGCAGGGCCTCGATACTGCTCGCCGCCATCACCCTGACGGCCGGCTGCGCCCCCGGGCTGAGCACCCCGCCGGATTTCGCGACCGACTCCGGCTCCGAGGGCGGCGCGACCACCGAGACCTCGGCCCCGCCGGCCGGCCCGCCGGCCATCGCCGCGCCCGCCGATGACCTGTCCTGGACCGACTGCACCACCCGGATCTCCGCGGCCGCCGGGGTACCCGCCCCCGCCGGGGTGAAGCTGGAATGCGCCAGCTTCCAGGCCCCGATGGACCCGATCGGCGGCGGCACCGGCCAGCTGAGCATCGGCGCGGTGAAGGCCAGCAGCACCAGCACCCCCACCGACGCCGGGCCGGTGGTCTTCACCACCGGATCCGATCTGCCCAGTTCGCTGCAGCTGCCGGCGTGGCTGCACCGCTCCGGGGTCGACATCCTCGCCAAGCACCCGATCGTCGCCGTCGACCGCCGCGGCATGGGCAGCTCCGACCCGATCGAATGCCGCAACCCGGCCGACCGGCGCGACATGCGCGACCAGACCCAGTTCTCCTCCGGCAACGACCCGGTGAGCAGGCTGGGCGCGATCACCCTGACCGCGACGACCGACTGCACCGACGCGCTCGCCAACAATGCCGCCTACAACAACGCGCACGCCGGGGAGGACCTGGAGAAGCTGCGCAGCACCTGGGACGTGCCCGCGCTGGCGCTGATCGGCGTCGGCAATGGCGCCCAGGTGGCGCTCAGTTTTGCCGGTGCACACCCGGACAAGGTGGCCCGGCTGGTGCTGGATTCACCGCTGCCGCTGACCATCGGCGCCGAGGCCGCCGCGCAGCAGGCGCTCGCCGGCGCGCAGGACGCCCTGGACGTCTTCGCCGCCCAGTGCGCGGCGTCGGCCTGCGCGCTGGGCCCGGACCCCAAGGCCGCCGTGACGGCCCTGCTCGACGACGCCCGGGCCGACCGCGGCCCGGCGGGGATGTCGGTCGCGGTGCTGGTCAACGCCATCATCACCGCCCTGGGCTATCCGCAGGGTGACGGTGCGGAGAACACCCGCCGGCTGGCCGACGCGCTGAACGCCGCCCGGGGCGGGGACGCCGGCGCGCTGACCGAGCTGGTCCGGGCCGCCGAGGCCCGCACCGGCACCGACGGCGAGTTCATCAACCGCTGCAGCGACGAGTTCAACCGGCCCACCCCCGACCGGGTCCGCGAACTCGTCGTCGCCTGGGGCAAGCAGTACCCGCAGTTCGGGTCGGTGGCCGCGCTCAACCTGGTGAAGTGCCTGAACTGGCCGACCAGCGCGGAGCCGACCGAACCCAAGGAACTCAAGGTCGACGTGCTGTTGATGGGCGCGCGCAACAATCCGATCGTGGGCTCGGAGGGGGTGGCGGCCACCGCGGCCACCGTCATCAACGCCGGTGCGACCAGCCGTCGGGTGATGTGGCAGGGCGTCGGCAATGGCGCCAGCATCTACTCCGCCTGCGCCATGCCGCCGCTGCTGAGCTACCTCGGCGAGGGCAACCTGCCGCAGACCGACACGTTCTGCCCCGCCTGACGCACCCGCACCGGGGCCCGGTGTACGGTGCGCACGTGACGGCAGCCGAGAAGATCCTGCGCCCGCTGCGGCCGCGTACCGGACCCGCAGACGCCGCGACGGTGCTGCGGTCGGTGCTGTGGCCGCTGGCGATCATGTCGATCATCCACCGCTCGTATGTGCTGACCACCAACGGCTACATCACCGACGATTTCGGGCCGGTGTACCGGGCGGTGTCGAACTTCCGGCGCGGCTGGGACATCTACAACGAGCACCTGGACTACGTCGACCCGCACTACCTGTACTCGCCGGGCGGCACCCTGCTGCTGTCGCCGTTCGGCTTCCTGCCCGAGTTCGCCTCCCGGTTCTGGTTCGTCGGGATCAACTCGGCGGCGATCATCATCGCGGCGATGCTGCTGGTGCGGCTGTTCAACTTCCGGCTGACCTCGGTGGCGCTGCCGGCGGTGCTGCTGGCGATGTACTGCACCGAATCGGTCACCAACACACTGGTGTTCACCAACATCAACGGCTGCATCCTGCTGGCGCAGGTGCTGTTCTTCCGCTGGCTGCTGACCGGCAAGAACCGCGATCAATGGCTGGCCGGCGTGGCGATCGGGCTGACCCTGGTGCTCAAGCCGCTGCTGGCGGTGTTGCTGCTGCTGCCGCTGCTGAACCGGCAGTGGCGGGCGCTGGTGGCGGCGTTCGCGGTGCCGCTGCTGTTCAACGCGCTGGCCTGGCCGCTGTCGGCGGACCCGATGGGCTTCGTGAAGAACACCGTGCCCTACATCCTGCAGACCCGGGACTACTTCAACTCCTCGATCCTGGGCAACGGCAGCTACTACGGCCTGCCGCCGCTGCTGATCCTGGGGCTGCGGCTGCTGTTCCTGGTGCTGGCCGCGGTCAGCCTGTGGCTGCTGTACCGCTACTACCGCCAGCGCGATCAGCTGTTCTGGATGCTGACCTCCTCGGGCGTGCTGTTGACGACGTCGTGGCTGGTGCTGGGCCTGGCGCAGGGCTACTACTCGATGATGCTGTTCCCGTTCCTGATGACGGTGGTGCTGCCCAATTCGGTGCTGCGCAACTGGCCGGCCTGGCTGGCGGTCTACGGGTTCCTGACCATGGACCGCTGGCTGATGTGGCGGTGGCCGACGACGGGCCGGTTCCTGGAGTACATGAAGATCACCTACGGCTGGTCGCTGCTGATGATCGTGGTGTTCTGCGTGCTGCTGTTCCGCTACCTCGACGCCCGCGCCGACGGCCGGCTCGACGACGGCATCGACCCGGTCTGGCCGACACCCGAGCGCGACGGGCTCGAGGACGAACCCAACCAATCGCGTTAACCTGGCCTGATGGACCACGACGCGCTGCCCCCGGCCAAGGTCGAACTGTCCGACGACGATTGGCGTTCCCGGCTGACGCCGGAGGAGTTCGCGGTGCTGCGCCGCGCCGGAACCGAACGCCCCGGCGTCGGCGAATACGTCGACACCCACACCGAGGGCGTCTACAACTGCCGGGCCTGCGGCGCGGAACTGTTCCGCAGCACCGAGAAGTTCGACTCGCACTGCGGCTGGCCGTCGTTCTTCGACCCGGCGGCCTCCGACGCGGTGATCCTGCGGCCCGACGAATCCCTCGGCATGCGCCGGGTGGAGGTGCTGTGCGCGTCCTGCCACAGTCACCTGGGCCACGTGTTCACCGGCGAGGGCTACCCCACCCCCACCGACCAGCGGTACTGCATCAACTCCATTTGCCTGACGCTGGTGCCCGCAGCCGAGTAGCTGCGCATCGGCCAACGGCAAGACCATCCTCACCCGCAGCGGTTGAACATCATCACTGTCGGAGCGCCCGCGTATATTCGAAGGTATGTTCGAGGTGAGGCTGTGTGACCCCGGGGAGCTCCGGCCCCTGGGCGATGCGGCCCTGATCGACGCCATCACCGCCGCGGCCCGCGCCACCGCGGCCGCCGAGGCCCGGCAGCTGGCCGCGATCGCCGAGCTGACCCGCCGTCGGCTCGGCGCGAAGGCCCCGGGCTGGGGCTGCGACGAGTGGGACCAGGCGGCCGCCGAGGTCTCCTGCGCACTGACCGTCAAGCACGGCCGGGCGATGAACCTGATGCTGCGCGCGATGACCCTGGCCGAGGAGCTCCCGAAGGTCGGCGCGCTGTTTCTGGCCGGTGAGATCACCGCCTGGACGGCCGCCACCATCGTCAACCGCACCGAGAACGTCATCGACCCCGAGGTCCGGGCGCAGATCGACACCGACATCGCCGAGACCATCACCGGCTGGGGCCCGCTGTCGCAGACCAAGCTGGAGGCCACGATCGACACCGTCGTCGCCGACCGCGACCCCGACGCGGTGCGGCGCTCCCGGGCCACGGTGGCCAGCCGATCGATCACCATCGGCGACCCGCGCGACGACGGCTCCGATCTGACCAGCATCTGGGGCAAGCTCTCGATCACCGACGCCGCCCTGCTCGACGCGACCCTGAACGCGATGGCCAAGGCGGTGTGCGAGGACGATCCCCGGACGCTGGCCCAACGCCGGGCCGACGCCATGGGCGCACTGGCCGCCCAATCCGACCGGCTGATCTGCGGCTGCGACAACCCCGACTGCCCCGCCAAGACCGGCGTGAGTCCGGCCGCCCGGGTGACCGTCACCGTCGTCACCAATGCCCCGGTGACCCCCGCCCCGCGGCGCCGGACCAACACCGTGGCCAGCCCCGGGCCCGTCGACGCCGCCGGCCCGGCCGGCCCGGCACCCGGCGCGCGACCGGTGGCGTTCGTCCCGGGCCGGGCCGGTGGATTCATCTCCGCCGAGGCGCTGGCCGCGCTGATCGCGCTGGGCGCGAAGGTCCGCACCGTGACCGCGCCCGGCCCCGATCCCGAGCGCCGCTACCGGCCGTCAACCGCGCTGGATGCGTTCGTCCGCACCCGCGACCTCAGCTGCCGCTGGCCCGGCTGCGACCGCCCGGCCGCCGAGTCCGACATCGACCACAGCAACCCCTGGGACGACGGCGGCCACACCCACCCCTCCAGCCTCAACGTCAAGTGCCGGCTACATCACCTGATCCGCACCTTCGCGCCCGGGTGGTCCGAAACCCAGCACCCCGACGGCACGCTGACCATCACCAGCCCCACCGGCCACAGCTACACCAGCAAACCGCTCAGCGGGATCCTGTTCCCGGACTGGAACACCACCACCGCCCAGCCACCCCCGCCCGGCAAACCCCGACGGAAACGGGGACCGGGGCGCACGCTGATGAAGCCGGCCCGAAAGCGGGACCGAGCCACCCTCCGCGCGCAGCGCATCAAACGCGAGCGGGCGCTCAATGCCGCCGCGATCGCGGCCGAGGACGCCGCCGCACAAGCCGCCGCCCGCGCGGCCGGCAAACCTCCGCCACCGGGTCGCTACGACCCGCCACCGTTCTGAGCACCGGCGATCAGCGCGATCGTCGACGCCGCAATGGTGACCTCATCGCCGCCGATGACCTCGGCGAGCGCCTCGCGCAGCACTCGCCGGCGTTCGGCGGGCAGCGTGGAGTGCGCGGAATAGGTGAAGATCAGGTCCAGCCAGCGCTGCGCCGGCTGCGTCTCGGTCCAGCCGTCCTCGCGCTCGGTCACGGTGAACCCCGCGCCGGTGAACCGGCGGCGCAGTTCGGCCAGCGCCGCGCCGGCCTGCGCCGGGTCGTTGCTCACCGCGTCGACGTTGACGTAGTCCGGGCTGGCCGCGCGCAGTTCGTCGTTGGACGGCCGGGACGGGCGCAACTTGTTCCACAGCAGCGCGATCCGGCCGCCCGGGTTCAGCAACCCGGCCAGCCGCGGCAGCGCCGTCTCGGCGTTCACCCAGTGGAACGACTGACCGAAGGTGACCAGGTCGAAGGCGCGGCCCGCGGCGTCCCAGCTCTCGAAGGTGGCCACCTCCACCGGGATGCCCGAGCCGGTGACGATCTCGGCCATCCCGGGATCCGGCTCGACCGCCAGCACCTGCACGCCGCGCTCACGCAGTTGACGCGACAGGATGCCGGTGCCCGCGCCGACGTCCAGCGCGGTCATGCCGGCCGTCGCGATCGCGTCCAGCGTCGCCGCGCAGTACCGGGGCCGGAGCCGGTCGTAGGAGTCGGCGATCGCGCCGAACGACATCGCCCGGCGACGATCGCGGTGCAGGTCCGGGATCTCGGGCTCGGCCATCGGCCCGGCTCAGACCAGCCCGTCGACCAGCTCGGCGACCTCGCGCCGGGGGCCGGTGAAGAACGGGGTCTCCTCGCGGGCGTGCCTGCGGGCGTCGGTGTAGCGCAGCTTCCACATCAGCTCGACGATCCGGCCCAGGTCCGGGCCCTCGAACGCCAGGATCCACTCGTAGTCGCCGAGGGCGAACGCCGGGACGGTGTTGGCCCGCACATCCGGGTAGGCCCGCCCCTCCATGCCGTGCTCGACGAGCATCTTCTTACGCTCCTCGTCGGGCAGCAGGTACCACTCCAGCGACCGCACGAACGGGTAGACGCAGATGTACTCCCCGGCCGGCTCACCCATGATGAACGACGGCAGGTGACTCTTGTTGAACTCGGCCGGCCGGTGTAGCGCCGCCACGCTCCACACCGGCTCGCTGATCTGCCCCAGCGCGGTGCGCCGGAACCCGGTGTAGGTGGCCTGCAGATCCTCGATCCGCTCGGCGTGCGTCCACATCATGAAGTCGGCGTCGGCGCGCATGCCGGCCACGTCGTACAGCCCGCGCAGCACCACGCCGGCCTCCTCGCGCCGGGCGAAGAACTCCGCGAGGTCGGCGGCGACGTCGGCGCGGTCCTCCCCCAGTGCTCCCGGCTCCACGGCGAACACCGAGATCATCATGTATTGGGTGGTGGAGTTCAGCTTGTCGTAATCGAGGCGGGCCATGACCCCATGTTGCCACCGCGGGACTAGCCGGATGCGCGCAGGTGCTCCACCGCACGGCCGGCCGCGACCAGGCAGGCCGGCACACCGATCCCGTCGAGATAGTTGCCGGCCAGCGCCAGCCCGGGTGGCAGGCCGGCGCGCAGCTGCGCCACCAGCCGCGGGTGCCCGGGCCCGTACTGCGGCATGGCGTCGAGCCAGCGGTGCACCAGCACGTCCACCGGATCGACCCGGACCCCGAACACCGTCTCCAGATCGGCGACCGCCCAGCTCAGCAGCCGCTCGTCGGCGGTGCTGGCGGCGATGGTGTCGCCGTGCCGGCCGAACGACAGCCGCACCAGCTCGACGTTGCCGGTCGGGCCCCACTTGCGGGTCGACAGCGTGATCGCTTTGGCGTGCAGCGCCTCGCCGCTGGCCACCAGCACGCCGGACTGTTCCGGCAGCGGGGTGCCGCCCGGAATCGCCAGCCCGACGACGACCGAGGAGGCCACCGGGATGCGTTTTGCGATGGCCGCGGCCTGAGGGGCGACGTGCTCCAGCAGGTCCGCGGTGGGCCCGATCGGGGCGGCCAACACCACGGCGTCGGCCCGGTATTCGGTGCCCTCATCGTCGCCGACCAGCCAGCCGCGGCGGTCGGCGCGCAGTTCGGCGATCGCCGTCGGCGCCCACACCAGCCCGGACGCCTCGACCAGCGCGTCCAGCAGCACCCGGTAGCCGCCGTCGATCGCGCCGAACACCGGGCCGGGCCCGGTCGGCGGCAGCACCGCGCGCACCGCGGCGGTCAGGCTGGGGGCGCCGCGGTCCAGCTCGGCGGCCACCGGCGGCACCGCCGAGCGCAGCCCGATGCCCGCCGACGAGCCGGCGTACACCCCGGACAGCATCGGGTCGACCGAGCGCGCCACCACCTGCGGCCCGAACCGGTCCCCGACGATCGCGGCGACGGCGGGATCATCGCCCGGGCGCCACGGCAGCGGACGGGTCGGCTCGGCGGCGATCCGGGCGACGGTGGCCTCATCGACCAGCCCGGCCAGCGCGGCGCCCTGCGACGGCAACCCGTTGACGGTGCCCGCGGGCAGCTGATGCAGCCGGGCCTGGCTGTAGAGCAGCGGACGCACCCCGGTCGGCACCCGCTGCCGATCGGCCAGGCCGAGCTCACGCAGCAGCGCGGGCACCTCGGGCCGGCGCACCACGAACGCCTCGGCGCCGATGTCCATGACCTGGCCGGCCAGCCGCTCGGTGCGCAGGATGCCGCCCAGCCGGTCGGCCGGGTCGTAGACCGTGATGACGGCGTCCGGGCCCGCCGCCCGGCGCAGTCGGTAGGCGGCGGCCAAACCGGAAATGCCGCCCCCGACAACGGCGTAACGCTTCGCCGTCACAACGAGTGCACCAGCGCCACCAGGTCGGTCAGCAGTCCGGCATCGGTCGACGGCAGCACGCCGTGACCGAGGTTGAAGACGTGCCCGGTCGCGCCTGCCGCCCGGGCGGCCCGGGCGTCGTCGAGCACCGCGCGCGCGGCGTGCTGGGTGACCTCCCAGCCGGCCAGCAGCACCACCGGGTCGAGGTTGCCCTGCAGGGCGCGGCCCGGC
This sequence comes from Mycolicibacterium fallax, assembly GCF_010726955.1. Classification (NCBI taxonomy): domain Bacteria; kingdom Bacillati; phylum Actinomycetota; class Actinomycetes; order Mycobacteriales; family Mycobacteriaceae; genus Mycobacterium; species Mycolicibacterium fallax. The sequence continues at coordinate 501,692 of NZ_AP022603.1, read as the reverse complement.
CCGACCCGCACCGCGGCGTCGGCCAGCGCGGTGCGCCAGTCCACCCCGACCATCCCGGCCGGGATCGGGCCCAGCGCCTCGGACATCGCGCCGAGCAGCTCGGCGGTGCCCACCCCGAAGTGCGTCATCGGCACGCCGGCCGGGGCCAGCGCGTCGAACACCCGGGCGCTGTGCGGCAGGACGTAGCGGCGGTAGTCGGTCAGCGACAGGGTGCCGGCCCAGGAGTCGAACAGCTGCAGCGCGTCGACGCCCGCGGCGACCTGCGTCTGCAGGAACGCGATGGTGATGTCGGTCAGCGCCGCCATCAGGGCGTGCCAGGTGTCCGGCTCGCCGTGCATCATCGCCTTGGTGCGCTCGTGGTGCCGGCTGGGCCCGCCCTCCACCAGGTAGGACGCCAGCGTGAACGGGGCGCCGGCAAAACCGATCAGCGGCACCGCGCCCAGCTCGCCGACCAGCATGCCGATCGCCTCGGTGATCGGGGCGACGTCCGCGGGCTCCAGCGGACGCAGGCCGGCCACGTCGGCGGCGGTGCGGATCGGGTTGGCGATCACCGGGCCGACGTCGGGCACGATGTCCAGGTCGATGCCGGCGCCGCGCAGCGGGACGACGATGTCGGAGAACAGGATGGCGGCGTCGACGTGGTGCCGGCGCACCGGCTGCAGGGTGATCTCGGTCACCAGAGCGGGGTCGAAGCAGGCATCGAGCATCCGGTGGTTGGCCCGCAGCGCCCGGTACTCGGGCAGCGACCGGCCCGCCTGCCGCATGAACCACACCGGGGTGTGCGACGGCGTCCGGCCCGCGATGGCGGCCAGGTAGGGCGATTCGGGCAGCTCACGTCTGGTAGTCATCGAGGCCAATGCTAGCCCGAAGGCGATTCGCGTCCGGCGCGCCTGCGCCACCCGACGAACCCGACGGTTTAGCGTCGTTTTTGTGACCTCTGTCGAACCGGTCGAGTTCCGCGACGCCGTCGCGGCGATGAATGCCGCGACCGTGCGGGCGGAGATCGAACTGGGCCCGATCCGCCCCCCGCAGCGGCTGGCCCCGTTCAGCTACGCCCTGGGCGCCGAGGTGCGCCACCCCGCCACCGAGGTGATCCCCGAGCAGTCCGAGGGCGACGCCTTCGGCCGGCTGATCCTGTTGCACGATCCGGAGGGCTCCGACGCCTGGGACGGCACCATGCGGCTGGTCGCCTACATCCAGGCCGACCTGGATTCCAGCGAGGCCGTCGACCCGCTGCTGCCCGAGGTGGCCTGGAGTTGGCTGGTGGAGGCGCTGGCCCAGGGCGCCGAGCAGCACACCGCGCTGGGCGGCACCGTCACCGCGACGACCTCGGTGCGCTACGGCGACATCTCCGGCCCGCCGCGGGCCCATCAGCTGGAGCTGCGGGCGTCCTGGACGGCCACCGACCTGACCCTGGACGCGCACGTGCGGGCGTTCTGTGAGGTTTTGGAGCACGCCGCCGGGCTGCCGCCGGTGGGGGTGACCGACCTCGGCTCGCGATCGCGCGCCTGAGATGGCCGACGAACCCGGCGCCACCGAACCCGATCCCACCCCGCTGGCGGTCCCCGCCGACGGGGTGCCGGAGGTGGCGATCAGCGACTGGCAGATCGCCGACGCCGCCGAGCTGCTGGCGTCCGGGCGGGGCGCCTTCGCCGTCGACGCCGAGCGGGCCTCGGGGTTCCGCTACTCCAATCGCGCCTACCTGATCCAGATCCGCCGGGCCGGCGCGGGCACCGTGCTGATCGATCCGGTCAATCACGGCGGCGACCCGGTGCAGATGCTGGCGCCGCTGGCCGAGGTGCTCGGCTCCGATCAGTGGATCCTGCACGCCGCCGATCAGGACCTGCCGTGCCTGGCCGAGGTGGGGCTGCGGCCGCCGTCGCTGTATGACACCGAGCTGGCCGGCCGGCTGGCCGGCTTCGAGCGGGTCAACCTGGCCACCATGGTGGCCCGGCTGCTCGGGCTGGGGCTGGCCAAGGGGCACGGCGCGGCGGACTGGTCCAAGCGGCCGCTGCCACCGGCCTGGCTCAACTACGCCGCCCTGGACGTCGAGGTGCTCGTCGAACTGCGCGACGCGATCGCCGAGGTCCTGCACGAGCAGGGCAAAACCGATTGGGCGGCAGAGGAATTCGAGCACCTGCGGACCGCGGAGCCGGCGCCGCCGCGGCGCGAGCGGTGGCGGCGCACCTCCGGCATCCACAAGGTGCGCAATCGCCGGGCACTGGCCGAGGTGCGGGAAATGTGGACCGTGCGGGACCGGATCGCCGCGCGCCGCGACATCGCGCCGGGCCGGATCCTGCCCGATTCGGCGATCATCGAGGCGGCGCTGACCGATCCCAAGACCGTCGCCGAGCTGACCAAGCTGCCGGTGTTCAGCGGGCCCAAGCAGCGCAAGCAGGCCGGGGTGTGGCTGGATGCGCTGGCCGCGGGCCGGGCCGACGAGAACCCGCCGGAGCTTTCCGAGCCGCAGACCGGGCCGCCCCCGGCGGTGCGCTGGAGCCGGCGCAAGCCCGAGGCGGCGGCCCGGCTGGAGGCCGCCCGGGCCGGGCTGACCCAGCTGTCCGAGGGGGTGGGCGTGCCGGCGGAGAACCTGCTCACCCCGGAGTTGGTGCGGCGGCTGTGCTGGGAATGGGCGCCCGCGGACGACGTCACCGCCGCGGTCGAGGTCTTCCTGCGCGACGCCGGGGCGCGGGGCTGGCAGCGCGAGCTGGTGGTGCCGGTGCTGGCCTCCTCGCTGTCCCGGCCGGTCAGCGAGGAATCTGCAGGGCGGTGAGCCGCGCCTGCGGGTCGACGTCCAGGCCGACCCGATCCCAAGCGGTGCCGATGGACAGCACCGCGTAGCCGGCGGTCGGGAAGCCCTCGATCACCGCGTCGTCGTCGAGCAGCAGCACCGTTTCCGGCAGGCCCGGGAAGTGACCGACCACCAGCACGGTGCCGGCGGCCGCGGGCGCGTGGGTGCGGATCGTCGCCAGGATCACCTCGGCGGTGTTCTCGTAGATCTCCTCGGTGTACACCGCGGGGGCATCGACGCCGGTGCCGTCCAGGGTCTGCCGGGTGCGCTGGGCGGTCGAGCAGATCACCGCGTCGATCCGCAGGCCGTCGTCGTCGAACTGGGCACCGGCCGCTTCGGCCTCGAAGCGCCCGTGGGCGGTGAGCGGTCGCTCGTGGTCGGTGACGCCGGCCGGGTGGCCGGCCTCACCGTGCCGCAGCAGCACCAGGGTGCGGGTCACTGACCTGCCCGGGCGGTCGCGGCGGCGGTGATCCCGACCGTCGCCGCGGTGACCGCGAGCACCGACGGCCACGCGCCGATCTTCTTGGCCAGCGGGTGCGAGGCACCGAATGCGCCGAGGTAGGCGGCGCTCAGCGCGCCGGTGACGGCGGGTCCGCGGCGCAGCCAGCTGCTGCCGGCGGCAATACCGGCGACCGCGAGCACCGCGCCGCCGAGTTCACGGCGCCCCGAGTAGCGGGCGGCACTGTAGCCACCGATCAGGCCGGCGGCGACGAGGGGAACCGAGGGATCAATACGCATGCGCCCAGCCTACTGGCGACGCCGGGCCCGTTCCCGGATCGAGGCGATCACGCCGCCGTCGTTGAGAATGTCGGTGCCGGTGAGGTAGCCGGCGGTGGGGCCGACGCAGAACACCATCAGCTCGGCCATCTCCTCGGCGGTCCCCCAGCGCGGCACCGCCGCGTCGGCGACCAGCGCCCCGGCGCCGGCCTGCTCCTCCAGCCGGCCCATCTCGGTGTCCACCGAGCCCGGCGAGATCGACACGATCCGCAGGCCGCGGCCGTTGAACCGCTCCGACTGGGCGCTGGAGTACCACTTCACGAAGCTCTTGCTGATGGCGTAGGCGAACCCCGACCGCGCCTCGGCCGGGACCACCGCGCAGGCCGCCGTCATTTCCGCCAGGAAGGCGTCCGGGTCCTCGGCGGCCAGCGGGAAGGCGGCCAGCGGGACGATCTCGTCGGGCAGCATGTGCGCGGCCATCGATGCCACGTTCACGATCGCCGCGCCCTGGCCGGCCCGGGCGTAGAACGCCTCGTTGACGTTGACGGTGCCGATCGCGTTGGTGGCCATCACGTAGTCGGCGGCGCCCATGCTCGGGCTGACCCCGGCGGCGTGCACCACCGCGCGCAGCGTGCCGAGTCCGGCGGCCGTCTCGAACAGCTCCGCGACCGCCCGCGCGTCGGTGACGTCGCAGTGCACCGCCCGCACCGGGTTGCCGGTGTCGGCCAGCGCGGCGGCCGCCGCGTCGAGCCGGTCGCGCCGAACATCGGCCAGGACCAGGGCATCGCGGGGTCCGAGGATCCGCGCGACGGCCAGGCCCATGCCGCCGGCCGCGCCGGTGATTACCGTTACAGAAGTCACGGGAAGTGACAATACAGAGTCGGTCAGTCGGCGAACTGCCGCGCCAAGAACGGCGTGGAATCCGGCAGCGACGCCAGCACCGTGCCGGAGTGGTCCTGATCGGGGTACACCCGCAGCTGCACCGGCTGGCCGTTGGCCACCAGCTGGTCGTTGAACCGCAGGGTCAGCTCCGGCGGCACGTCGCGGTCGAGCAGCCCCACCCCCAGCAGCAGCGGCCGGTCGTAGCCGGTGGCAGGCAGCGCCATGAAGTCCTCGACGGCGGCGTCAAAACCCGGGATCGAGCCGACCGGGGCGGCGAAGAAGCCCGGCACCGTCATCTCCGACAGCTCATCGGCGAGCTGGTGCACGCAGACGGTCTGGGCGCGCTGCACCGCGTGCCGGGCCGCCGGGGTCAGCACCGCGTCCAGGCCGAGGTCCGGGCGGGCCTCGTCGAGGGCGGCCAGAATGTAGGCGGTGTAGGCGTTGGCGATCGGCGCCAGGTTGCCCGGCACCGTCATCCCCGGGCCCGCCGATTTGACCAGCCGTTCCACCCCGGCCGGGGTGCCGGTGGCGACCACGCCGCGAAAGTCCAGCCCGGATCCGGCGGAGAACTCGGTCGCCCAGCGGGCGGTTGCCACCGCGGCGCCGCCGCCCTGGGACTGGCCGATCACCGCCCACCGAGGTGACAGCGGCAGCCCCATCCGGTGCGCGGCGATCACCGCGTCCACGACGCCGTGCGCGGTGGCGCGGGCGTTCAGGTAGCTCATCAGCCCCGGGGTGCCCAGGCCGACGTAGTCGGCGCCGACCACCGCGTAGCCCTGGTCCAGCCAGTGCGACAGGTACTCCCGGTCCCGCTCGCTGCGCGGGTTCGCCGACGGGGTGCAGTCATCCCCGAGCCCGACGGTGCCGTGCGCCCAGGCCAGCACCGGCCAGCCGCCCGACGGCGGCGGGGCCTTCGGGGTGAACACCACCGCGGTGCCGACCGCCGGCCGGTCGTGCTGATCGGTACCGGCGTACAGGATCCGCCACGCCGAGGCCGCGGCCGGAACCGAGAGCTCCGGGTCCAGTGTGACGGCCTCGATCAGCGACCCCGGGGCCGGGATCGGCCCGGCAAAGTTCCGCGCGTCCAGCCCGGACCAGACCGGGGCGGCCCAGCCGGTACCGGGCACAACGATCAGGGCGATCATGCAGATCGCCAGGGCTGCAACCTTTTTCACTTCTTCTCGACTACCTCGGCGTTGGTTTCCGGGCTGTGTTGCGCGGCGATCCAGCCGGTGATTCGCCGGGCGATGTCGCGGTCGGTCAGGCCCATCTCTTCGAGCAGCTGGCCGCGCGAGGCGTGCGGCAGAAAACGTTGCGCGACACCGATATCGCGGCACGGGACGTCGACCTCGGCAGCCCGCAGCGCGGCGGAGACCGCCGACCCGATACCGCCGGCGACGCCGTTGTCCTCGCAGCTGACCACCAGCTTGTGCTCGGCGGCCAGCGCGGCGATGACCGCGGGCACCGGCAGCACCCAGCGCGGGTCGACGACGGTCACGCCCATGCCCTGGCCGCGCAGCAGTTCGGCCACCGACAGCGCCATCGGGGCGAACGCGCCGACGGCGACCAGCAGCACGTCCGGTCCGCAGTCGGCGGCCGGCACCGCCAGGATGTCCACCCCGTCGCGCCGCTCGATCGCCGGAACATCTTCTCCCACCGCACCTTTGGGAAAGCGCAGCACGGTCGGGCCGTCGGTGACGGCGAGCGCCTCGTCGAGTTCCTCGCGCAGCGTGACGCTGTCGCGCGGGGCGGCGACCCGGATGCCGGGCACCACCCCGAGGATCGACAGGTCCCACATGCCGTTGTGGCTGGCGCCGTCGGGCCCGGTGACCCCGGCCCGGTCCAGCACCACGGTGACCGGAAGCCCGTGCAGCGCCACATCCATCATCAGCTGGTCGAAGGCCCGGTTCAAAAACGTCGCGTAGACCGCCACCACCGGATGCAGGCCGCCCATCGCCAGGCCCGCCGCCGAGGTCAGCGCGTGCTGTTCGGCGATGCCGACGTCGAACAACCGGTCCGGGAACCGCTCCCCGAACGCGGCAAGGCCGGTCGGGCCGGGCATCGCCGCGGTGATCGCGACGACGTCGCGGCGCCGCCCGGCGAGCCGGATCAGTTCGTCGGAGAAGATCCCTGTCCAGCCCGGGGCGGTCTCCCCGGTGGCCTCGCCGGTGACCGGGTCGATGACCCCGCAGGCGTGCATCTGCTCGGCCTCGTCGGCCTCGGCCGGCCCGTAACCCATCCCCTTGCGGGTGACGACGTGCACGATCACCGGGGCGTTGAAACCGCGGGCCTGCCGCAGCGCCTGCTCGACGGCCTGCTCGTCGTGCCCGTCGATCGGGCCGACGTACTTGATCCCCAGGTCGGCGAACATCGCCTGCGGCTGCAGCGCATCCTTGAGCCCGGCCTTCACCGAATGCATGCACTGGTAACAGAATTCGCCGATCATCGGGACGCCGCGCACCATCCCGCGGCCGCGCTCCAGCAGCTTCTCGTAGCCCGGTTGCAGCCGCAGCCCGGCCAGGTGGTCGGCCAGCCCGCCGATCGTCGGCGCGTAGCTGCGCCCGTTGTCGTTGACCACGATCACCACCGGCCGGTTGGCGGCGGCGATGTTGTTCAGCGCCTCCCAGCACATTCCGCCGGTCAGCGCCCCGTCGCCGACGACGGCGACCACGTGCCGGTTGCGGTGCCCGGTCAGCTCGAAGGCCTTGGACAGCCCGTCGGCGTAGGACAGTGCCGCCGAGGCGTGGCTGGACTCCACCCAGTCGTGCACGCTCTCCTCGCGGCTCGGGTAGCCGGACAGGCCGCCCTTGCTGCGCAGCGTGTCGAAGTCGTCGGCCCGGCCGGTCAGAATCTTGTGCACGTAGGCCTGGTGCCCGGTGTCGAAGATGATCGGGTCGTGCGGCGAGTCGAACACCCGGTGCAGCGCCAGGGTGAGCTCGACGACGCCGAGATTGGGTCCCAGATGTCCGCCGGAGGCAGCCACCTTGTGGATCAGGAAATCGCGGATCTCATGAGCCAAGTCACCAAGCTGGGACTGCGACAGGTGCTGCAGATCAGCGGGGCCGCGGATCTGATCAAGCATCCGTCCAGTGTACGCACGCCCGGCGGTCCCGATGAAGCTGGACGCGGCTCAGTCCTCGCGCTGGTAGACATCGGGGATGCCGTCGGCGTCGGCGTCCACGGTTTCGGCCTCGGCGATCCGCCGGTAGACCCGATTGCGGCCGGTCAGCACCAGTGCGGCCAGCCCGGCCGAGACCAGGCTGGCCACGAACACCCCGACCTTCACGTGGTCGCCGTCGACGGTGCCGAACCCGAAGGCCAGCTCCCCGATCAGCAGTGAGACGGTGAATCCGATCCCGGCCAGCAGCGACATCCCGAACACATCGCGCCAGGCCAGGTCGTCGTCGAGTCGCGCGCCGGTGAACCGGGCCAGCAGGTAGCTGGTGCCGAACACCCCGATCGGTTTGCCGATCAGCAGCCCGGCCATCACCCCGAGGGTGACCGGCTGGGCCAGCGAATCCACCAGCCCGGACCACCCGCCGACGGTCACTCCGGCGGCGAAGAAGGCGAACACCGGGATCGCCACGCCCGCCGAGAACGGCCGGATCAGCTGCTCGAACCGTTCGGTGGCGGCGTGCTTGCCGAGCACCGGGACGGCGAAGCCCAGCAGCACCCCCGCGACGGTGGCGTGGATGCCGCTGGCGTGCACCAACACCCAGGTCGCCACGCCGAGCGGCACCAGGATCCACCAGCGCTGCAGGCCGCGCTGCACCGCAAGGGCGAACAACCCGCCCGGGATCAGCGCCCACAGCAGCGGCCCGATCGACAGCGTTTCGGTGTAGAAGAACGCGATGACGGCGATCGCCAGCAGGTCGTCGACGACGGCCAGGGTCAGCAGGAACACCCGCAGCGCCGAGGGCAGGAAGCTGCCCAGCACCGCCAGCACCGCCACCGCGAACGCGATGTCGGTGGCCGTCGGCACCGCCCAGCCGACCAGCGCGCCGGTGTCACCGGCGGCGGTGGTGATGCCGACGAAGATCAGCGCGGGCGCCACCATGCCGCCGACGGCGGCCAGGATGGGCAGCGCGGCCCGGGACGGATTGCGCAGGTCACCGGCGACGAACTCGCGTTTGAGTTCCAGCCCGACAACGAAGAAGAACACCGCAAGCAGCCCGTCGGCCGCCCACGCCGACAGGCTCAGGTCCAGGTGCAGCGACCGCGGCCCGACCACGTACTCGGTCAGCCGGTGATAGCCGTCCGACCATGCCGAGTTCGCCCAGATCAGCGCGACCGCCGCGGACACCAGCAGCACCAGGCCGCCGTTGGTCTCATCGCGCAGCACCCCGGCCAGCCGGGCGGCCTCGGGCCAGGACCCCCGGGTGAACAGCTTGCGGCGGCGGCTCACCTGGCCAGCACCGCCACGCACTCGACGTGGTGGGTCAGCGGGAACGCGTCGAAGACCCGCAGCCGCTCGACCCGGAAGCCCGCCGCGCGGTACAGCCCGATGTCCCGGGCGAACGAGGCGGCCTCGCAGCCGATGTGCACGATCCGGGGCACCCCGGCCGCGGCGACGGCGTCGATCACCTCGGCGCCGGCCCCGGCGCGCGGCGGGTCCAGCACGGCCACCTGCGCCGGGCCGGGCAGCCCGGCGACGGCGCGGCGCACCGAATCGGTGACCATCGCGACCTGCGGCAGGTCGGCCAGCGCCTCGCGTCCGGCCCGGGCCGCCGCCCGCGAGGTGTCCACCGAGACCACCCGCCCGCCGGGCCCGACCGCCTCGGCCAGCGCCGCCGCGAACAGCCCCGCCCCGCCGTACAGGTCCCAGGCGGTGTCCCCGGGCGCCGCCTCGGCCAAGTCGGCGACCAGCGCGCTGTAGCTGCGCGCCGCGTCGCGGTGGGCCTGCCAGAACGCGGTCACCGGCAGCTTCCAGGTCCGGTCGCCGACCCGCTGCACGCCCTGATAGTCGCCCTCGACGACCCGGGTGCGCCGGCCCTTGCCCGCGCACACCACGTGCCGCACCCCGTCGTCGTCGAGCACGACGTGCACCTGGTCGCCGGGCCGCAGCCGGTCCCCGGGCAGCTCGTCGAGCAGCCCGGGCGGCAGCTGGCCGCAGTTCAGCTCGGTGACCAGCGCGGTGCTGTGGAAGCGGTGGAACCCCGGCCGGCCGTCCGGGCCGACGGCCAGCCGCACCCGGTGCCGCCAGCCGGTGGCCCCGGCGTCGGCGCCCGACGCCGCGCCGACCGGCTCGGCGAGAAGCTCGCCGGCGTCGTACCCGCCGAGCCGGGCCAGCTGGTTGGCCACCACCGCACCCTTGAGCGCCCGCGCGGCGGCCGGTGCGGCGAAGGCCAGGTCGCAGCAGCCGGCGCCGTCCGGGCCGGCGATCGGGCACAACGGGTCGACGCGGCCGGGGGCGGGTGCCAGGATCTCGATCGCCTCGGCGTGCCAGAACGATCCGCGCCGGCTGGTCACCCGGGCCCGGACCCGCTCGCCGGGCAGGCTGTAGCGGACGAACACCACCCGGCCGTCCTCGCGGGCGACGCAGCTGCCGCCGTTGGCGGGCGCCTCGGTGGTCAGGATCAGCTCATCGGTACTCAATCCACGAACCCCCTCCGGGTGTCGCCGGGGGCCGACGTCGGCCCCAGTTTCCGGCGCCGCTCCGAGGAGGTCAGCTGCCAGGGCACCGAGGTGACCATCACGTTCGGCTCGAACAGCAGCCGGGTCTTGAGCCGCAGCGCGCTCTGGTTGTGCAGGATGTGCTCCCACCAGTGCCCGACCACGTACTCCGGGATGAACACCGTCACCACGGTGCGCGGGGATTCCTTGCTGACCCGCTTGACGTAGTCGAGCACCGGCCGGGTGATCTCCCGGTACGGCGAGGCGATGACCTTCAGCGGCACGCTGATGTCGCTGCCCTGCCAGCGGTGCACCAGCTCGCGGGTCTCGGCGTCGTCGACGCTGACGGTGATCGCCTCCAGGGTGTCGGGCCGGGTGGCCCGGGCGTAGGCCAGCGCGCGCATCGTCGGCAGGTGCAGCTTGGACACCAGCACCAGGGTGTGGTTGCGGCTGGGCAGCACGATGTCGTCGGCGTCCCCGGGCACGTCGGCCAGCTCCAGGGACACCGCGGCGTAGTGCCGGTGGATCAGCTTCATCAGCGCGAACAGCACGGCCATCGCCAGCACGGCGATCCAGGCGCCGGCGACGAACTTGGTGGCCAGCACCACCACCAGCACCGATCCGGTGCACACCAGGCCGACGGCGTTGACCACCCGGGAGCGCATCATCGTCCGGCGCAGCGCCGGGTCGGTCTCGGTCTTCAGGTGCCGGGTCCAGTGCCGGACCATGCCGGTCTGGCTCAGCGTGAACGACACGAACACCCCGATGATGTACAGCTGGATCAGCGCGGTCACCTCGGCCCGGAACAGCACCACGAAGGTGATCGCGACGCCGGCCAGGAACAGGATCCCGTTGGAGAACGCCAGCCGGTCCCCGCGGGTGTGCAACTGGCGCGGCAGGTAGCTGTCCTGCGCCAGGATCGAGCCGAGCACCGGGAAGCCGTTGAACGCGGTGTTGGCGGCCAGGATCAGGATCAGCGCGGTGACGATGGTGATGACGACGAAGCCGGCGTGGAAGTTGCCGAACACCGCCTGGGCCAGCTGGGCGACCAGCGTCTTCTGGTGGTAGTCGGCGGGCGCGCCGGCCAGCTGGGTGGCCGGGTCGTCGACGATCTGCACGTGCGTCTTCTCGGCCAGCACGATGATGCCCATCAACAGCGTCACCGAGATCCCACCCAGCAGCAGCAGCGTGGTGGCGGCGTTGCGGGACTTGGGCTTACGGAACGCCGGCACGCCGTTGCTGATCGCCTCCACCCCGGTCAGCGCCGCGCAGCCCGAGGAGAACGCGCGGGCGACCAGGAAGATCAGCGCGAAGCCGAGCACGTCACCGCTCTCGGCGTGCATCTCGAAATCGGCCGACTCGGCCCGGATCTCGTCGCCGAGCACCAAGATCCGGAACAGCCCCAGGCACAGCATGCCGAAGATGCCGATGATGAACGCGTAGGTGGGGATGGCGAATGCGATGCCCGATTCCCGCACCCCGCGCAGGTTCATCGCCATCAGCAGCAGAATCGCGATGACCGCGACGGCCACCTTGTGCTGGGCCACGAACGGCACCGCCGAACCGATGTTGGACATCGCCGCCGACACCGAAACCGCAACGGTCAGCACGTAATCCACCAGCAGCGCGCTGGCCACCGTCAGCCCGGCGGTGGGCCCCAGATTGGTGGTGGCGATCTCGTAGTCGCCGCCCCCGGAGGGGTAGGCGTGCACGTTCTGCCGGTAGCTGGCAACCACCACGATCATCACGAACGCGACGGCGACGCCGATCCACGGCGTCAGCGCGTACGCCGACAGACCGGCCACCGAGAGCACCAGGAAGATCTCTTCCGGCGCGTAGGCGACCGAGGACATCGCATCCGAGGCGAACACCGGCAGCGCGATCCGCTTGGGCAGCAGGGTGTGCCCGAGCCGATCGCTGCGGAAGGGCTGGCCGATCACCAGCCGGCGCGCCACCGTGGAAAGTTTGGACACGAGGTCCAAGACTAGGCCTATCCGGGACAGGGGGTGGCGTTCGGCGTAGCCTCGACCGGACGAAAGGACGGATAGGTGCGGGTAGTCGTGATGGGCTGCGGCCGGGTCGGCGCCGGACTGGCCGACGGGCTGGCCCGGATCGGTCACGAGGTGGCCGTGATCGACCGGGACGAGTCCGCGTTCGCCCGGCTGTCCCCCGAGTTTCCCGGTGAGCGGGTCCTCGGGATGGGCTTCGACCGGGACGTGCTGCTGCGTTCGGGCATCGAGGACGCCGGCGCGTTCGCGGCGGTGTCCTCCGGGGACAACTCCAACATCATCTCCGCGCGGCTGGCCCGGGAGACCTTCGGCGTGCCGCGGGTGGTGGCCCGGATCTACGACGCCAAGCGGGCTGCGGTCTACGAGCGCCTGGGCATCCCGACGGTGGCCACCGTGCCGTGGACCACCGACCGGCTGCTGAGCCTGCTGGCCCGTGAGTCCGAGACCGCCAAGTGGCGCGACCCGACCGGCACCATGGCCGTCGTCGCGGTGAGCCTGCACGAGGACTGGATCGGCCGGCGGGTCACCGAGCTGGAAAAGGCCACCGGCGCGCGGGTGGCGTTCCTGATCCGGTTCGGCACCGGGCTGCTGCCCGAGACCAGGACCGTCATCCAGGACGGCGACGAGGTGTACGTCGCGGCGGTCTCCGGGCACGTCGGTGAGGCCATCGCGGTCGCCGCACTGCCGCCCGGTGAGGACCTCGACGACGAAAGCGCCAGGTGAGCCCGATGAAGGTTGCCATCGGCGGCGCGGGGGCGGTGGGCCGCTCGATCGCCCGGGAGCTCTTGGAGAACGGCCACGACGTGGCGCTGATCGAGCGCAAGGCGGAGAACTTCGAGGTCGACTCGATTCCGGCCGCGCACTGGGTCAGCGGCGACGCCTGCGAGCTGAGCCTGCTGGAGTCGATGGCGCTGCAGGACTTCGACGTGGTGATCGCCGCCACCGGCGACGACAAGGCCAACGTGGTGCTCTCGCTGCTGGCCAAGACCGAGTTCGCGGTGAGCCGGGTGGTCGCCCGGGTCAACGACCCGCGCAATGAGTGGCTGTTCGACGAGGCCTGGGGCGTCGACGTCGCGGTGTCCACCCCGCGGATGCTGGCCTCGCTGGTCGAGGAGGCCGTCGCCGTCGGCGACCTGGTGCGGCTGATGCAGTTCCGCAAGGGCTCGGCCAGCCTGCTGGAGCTGACCCTGCCCGACGACACGCCGTGGGGCGGGCGCCCGGTGCGCAAGCTGGAACTGCCGCGCGACGCGGCGCTGGTGACCATCCTGCGCGGCAACCGGGTCATCGTGCCGGCGCCCGACGAGCCGCTGGAGGGCGGCGACGAGCTGCTGCTGGTCGCGGTGCCCGAGTCCGAGGACGAACTGCGGGCCCTGCTGCTGCCGGAGGCCCCGGCCTAGTCTGCGGCCGGCGGCAGCAGCCGCCGGACCGAGCGGACGGCCAGGTAGGTGACCAGGGCCGCCACCGCGGTCAACGGCACCCCCATCGCGATCCGGGCGAACCCCAGCCAGCCGGTCTCGTCGGCGCCGTAGAGATAACGCTGCACCACGAACCGGGCGGCGAAGACCGCCACCCAGGTCAGGGTGGCGATGTCGAAAGCCCGCACCGCCCGGGGCTGGGTGCGCCAGTCCCGGCCGTGCCCGCCCAGCCAGCCCCAGATGTAGCCGACGACGGGCCGGCGGACCAGCACCGAGGCGGCGAACACCACCGCCCAGGCCAGCGACACCCAGATCCCGAACAGGAAGTAGCCCTTGGCCGAGCCGACCAGGTAGGCGATCAGCGCGCTGATCCCGACGCCGACGAAGCCCGACACCGCCGGCTGGGTGGACTCGCCGCGGATCACCCGCCAGATCAGCACCAGCAGCGCCACCCCGAGCGCCGCGCCGACCGCGGGCACCAGGCCGAACCGGCTGTTGACCGGGACCAGCACGACGACCGGCGCGGCCGAGTAGATCAGCCCGGACAGCCCGCCCATCTGGTCGAGCAGCACGCGCGGGTCGAAGGGGTTGGTGGCCTCGGGTTCGGCGGGGGTCTCCTCGGACGAGGTGTCGGTGTCCTCGGGGTGAGCCGAACTCACCGCTCGATCTCGTAATGCGGGTTGTAGATCGCCTTGCCGCCGCCGTCGAGGGCGCCCACCCGGCCTCGCACCCGCAGCGTGCGGCCCGATTCGATACCCGGGATGCGGCGCTGCCCCAGCCACACCAGGGTGACGGTGTCGGTGCCGTCGAACAGCTCGGCGCGCACCCCGGCCGCACAGGCCTTGCCGTTGGTCTCCACGCTGCGCAGCGTGCCGACCATCGTCACCTCCTGGCCGCGCTGACAGTCGATCGCCCGCTGGGCACCGGTGTGGGTGGCCTCATCGGTCAGCTCGGCGGCGTCGCGCTGCTCCGGGTCCTCGGTGAGGCGACGGGTGAGTCGACTCAGAAACCGTTCGGCGGTAGCCATTGACCACTCCTGAAACCTGTCTTTGTGCATCGCGCAACCACGCGATCCACCCGCCACCGTAGCCCTGTTGCATCGCAAATACCACGCGACGGGCACGATCAGGGGATGGCGGTCACACTGCGCGGCATCACCACGGTCCTGCTGCCCGGCACGGGTTCCGACGACGACTACGTCCGGCGGGCGTTCGGCCCGGCGCTGGACCGGTTGGGCGCGGTCCCGGTGACCCCGCGGCCCGAGCCCGGCCGGCTGCTCGAGGGCTATCTTGCGGCATTGCGGGAGGCCGCCGCGGCCGGGCCGATCGCGGTCGGTGGGGTGTCGATCGGCGCGGCGGTGGCCGCGGCGTGGGCCATCGCCCACCCACAAGACACCGTGGCGGTGCTGGCGGCGCTGCCGGCCTGGACCGGTGCCCCGGACACCGCGCCCGCCGCGCTGGCCGCCCGGGCCAGCGCCGCCGAACTGCGCCGCGACGGGCTGACCGACACCGTCGCCCGGATGCGGGCGTCCAGCCCGGCCTGGCTGGCCGACGAGCTGACCCGGTCCTGGACCCGGCAGTGGCCGCAGTTGCCCGACGCGATGGAGGCCGCGGCCGGCTACGTCGCGCCGACGGCCGCGCAACTGGCCGCGCTGACGGTCCCGATGGGGGTGGCGGGCTCCCCCGACGATCCGGTGCATCCGGTGGCGGTGGCCACCGAGTGGGCGACCACCGCGCCGCGCGCGGCGCTGCGCACGGTCGCGCTGGCCGACTTCGGTGCCGACCCGTCGGCGCTGGGGGCGGCCGCGGTGGCGGCCCTGGCGGCGGTGCCTTAGCCGCCGGTGATGGTGTTCAGCTGCTGCATCGCCGAGCCCTGGACGCTGCGCCGGGCCACCGGCGCCTGCTGCTCGGGACCGGGCTCCGGCGGCAGGCCCTGGGCCCCGGCGGCCTCGGCCTGGGCCGCGGCGGCCTGAGCGGCGGCCGCCCGCAGCTGGGCGGCCATCGGCTCGGGCAGCTCGACCGGCAGCGGGGTGCGCACCGGCATCGGCTGATCACCGCGGCGCACCACGGTGTCGACCAGCGCCCGGCGGGCCTCGGCGGCGAGCGCCTCGACGGTCTCCGGCGCACCGTTGACCACGCAGCGGATCATCCAGCGGTAGCCGTCCACGCCGATGAACCGGACCACGCCGGCGGCGGTGCCCAGCACCTCGCGGCCCCACGGCCCGGACTGAATGCTGACCTGGGCGCCGTCGGCGCGCAGCGAATCGGCCAGTTCGGCGGCGACCTCGCGCCACAGGCCCGGGCTCTTGGGCGCCGCGTAGGCGGCGACGGTGAAGCGGCCGTTGGGCGTCACCACCCAGATCGCGCTGGGCACCCCGGACGGGTTCAGCTCGACCTGGACCTGCCCGTTCTCCGGCATCGGGATCAGCACCGAGCCCAGATCGAGGCGGCCCTGCGCGGCGGTTTCGGCGTCGTCGAAGTCCTCGACGTCGAACGGGCCGTCCTCGTCCGCCGCGGACACCTCGTCCAGTTCGGTGTCGGTGTCGGTGTCGGTGTCGGGCTGCTCGGCGGGCACCGCGGTGCCGTCGGTTCCGTCGCCCTTGCGTTTGCGCAGTGCCATTTTCAGTCCCTAGCCATTTTCAGTCCCTAGCCATTTTCAGTCCCTACAGGCTCGAATGTCCGCCGGAGGACCCGTGGCCCCCGGCGCCGCGGGTGGTGTCCATCAGTCCAGCGTCCTCGAACGAGGCGACCTCGACAAGGTCGGGAAGCTCGACGCGCTGCACGATGAGTTGGGCGATCCGGTCGCCGCGGCGGATCCGGATCGGTTCGGCGGTGTCCAGATTGATCAGGCACACCTTGATCTCGCCGCGGTAGCCGGCGTCGATGGTGCCGGGCGTGTTCACGATGGAAAGCCCGGTCTTGAAGGCCAGCCCCGACCGGGGATGCACCAGCCCGACCATCCCGACCGGGATGGCCACCGCGATCCCGGTGCCGACCAGGGCCCGCTGCCCGGGAGCCAGTTCGACATCGACGGCGGCGTAGAGGTCGACCCCGGCGTCACCGGCGTGCGCCCGGGTGGGCAGCGGCAGCTCGGGGTCCAGGCGGACAACGGCCAAAGGTGTCGACACGAGGGCACAGACTACCCTTGGCGGCGTGCCAGATTCGCTCATCACCACGCCGACGGTTCGTTATCGGGAACGCCAGTGGGTGCCGCTGTGGTGGTGGCTGCCCGGGATGGCGCTGGCGGCCGCGATGGCGATCACCGTCAATCGCGCGCTGCACAACGCGCCGGACTGGGTCGGCTTCGCCATCCTGGTGCCGGCCGCCGTCGTGACGCTGCTGTGGCTGGGTCGGCACGTGGTGTCGGTGGTCAGCACCGACGGGGTGATCGAGCTGTGGGTGGACGACGCGCACCTGCCGAACACGGTGATCGAGCGCAGCGCCGTCGTGCCGACCTCGGCGAAGACCGCCGCGCTTGGCCGCCAGCTGGATCCGGCGGCGTTCGTCCACCACCGCGGCTGGATCGGCCCGATGACGCTGCTGGTCCTCGATGATCCCGACGATCCGACGCCGTACTGGTTGATCAGTACCCGGCACCCGGACCGGATGCTGGCCGCGCTGCGCGACGAGGCGCCGGCCTGAGCCTCAGCCCGCGCAATCCGTGCAGAGCATCACGCCGTTCTTCTCGCTGGCCAGCCGACTGCGGTGATGGACCAGGAAGCAGCTGGCGCAGGTGAACTCGTCGGCCTGCTTGGGCACCACCCGCACCGACAGCTCTTCCCCGGACAGGTCCGCGCCGGGCAGCTCGAAATTCTCCGCGGTGTCGGTCTCATCGACGTCGACGGCGGCGGACTGGGCCTCGTTGCGCCGGGCCTTCAGCTCCTCCAAGGAGTCCTCGGAAACTTCATCGGTCTCGGACCGCCGCGGTGCGTCGTAGTCGGTAGCCATCGCCATCCCCTCGGTTCTTCTCTGCGGTGAGCTTTGTACCAGTGCCGAACGCCTGCGCCAAATGATTCGTGCCCCGATCGCAGCCGATCCCGCTGTGATTTTCATCACACCGCCCCCGAAGCCGGGTCCGGACGGTCGGTCCCAGACGCCTAGAGTGCTGTCTGTGGTCGCACAAATCACCGAGGGAACCGCGTTCGACCGGCGCGGATTGCCGTTCCGCCGGCGCAACATCGTGCCGGGGCTCGTCGCCGCCGGGGTGCTGGCACTGATCACCGCGGTGGTCTGGGTGGTCGCGCTGAACCGGCCCGCCGATCTGCAGCAGGCCGCCGCCTGCAATCCGCCGCCGGAGGCCGCCGCACCGGACACCCCGGCGCTGGGCGAGTTGCTGAGCCCGTCGGCACTGGCCGGCGTCGCACCGGCCAAGCTGGCCGACACCCGGCTGCGGGTGCTCAACGCCAGCGGCCAGGGCGGTCAGGCCGCCGAGGTGTCCGGGACGCTGCGCGATATGGGCTTTGCGCAGCCGACCGCCGCCAACGACCCGGTCTACACCGGCACCCGGCTCAGCTGCCACGGCCAGATCCGCTTCGGCCAGGCCGGCGAGGCCGCGGCCGCCACCGCGTGGCTGGTGGCGCCGTGCGCCGAGCTGTACCGCGACGGGCGCACCGACGACAGCGTGGACCTGGCCATCGGGACGGAGTTCTCCGGCCCCGCACACAACGACGACATCGAGGCGGTGCTGGCCGGGCTGCGTCCCGACGCCACCGAGCCGGCCGATTCGGCGCTGATCACGAAGATCCACGCCACCGCCTGCTGATCTGCGGACCGCCGGGCTCAGCGCAGCGGCGGGTGGGCGCCCAGAGCGCCGAGGGCGGTCCAGAACTCGTCGGCGACCCCGGGGGCCGCGGCCGCGGTCAGCCCCGCGCCGCCCTGCTCCGGCGGCGCCAGCCAGACCCGGGCACCGGCCTCCGCGGCGATCAGCGCGCCGGCCGCCCAATCCCAGACGTTGAGCCCGTGCTCGTAATAGGCGTCCAGCCGCCCGGCGGCCAGCTGACACAGATCCAGCGCCGCCGAGCCGATCCGGCGGATGTCGCGGACCTGCGGCAGCAGCCCGGCCAGCAACCCGGCCTGGGCGGCGCGGCGCTCGGGCGCGTAGCCGAACCCGGTGCCCACCAGCGCCAGCGCCAGCTGCCCGGACTGCTCGGGCCCGCGGCAGCGCAACCGCCTGCGGCCGTGTGCGTCACGCAGGTGCGCACCGGCGCCGCGGGCCGCCGAGTACAGCGCGCCGCCGGCCACGTCGGCGACCGCACCGGCCACCGACACGCCGCCGATCTGGGCCGCCACCGACACCGCGTAGGCCGGGATGCCGTAGACGAAGTTCACCGTCCCGTCGATCGGGTCGAGCACCCAGGTGACCGTGTCCGGGCCGGCCTCGGCGGCAGCGGTGGCACCGCCCTCCTCGCCGAGCAGCGCGTCGCCGGGCCGCAACTCGGCGAGCCGGCGGCGCAGCAGCGCCTCGGTTTCGGTGTCGACGACGGTCACCGGATCGGTCGGGGTGCTCTTGGCCCGCACCGCATCCCCGTCGGCCGCCGGACCGGCCCCGTCGAACACCTCCCGCCGGCGCAGCGCGACGAACTCGGCAGCCTCGGTGGCCACTGCCTCGGCCACTTCGCGTAACGCGTCCACCCCGTCATCCAAACACCATTTAGGGTGGAAGTACCCGACCTCAGGAGCACCCATGACCTCACCGGCCGCCCGGAATTTTTCGCTCGGCATCGATGTCGGCGGATCCGGCGTCAAGGGCGGCATCGTCGACCTGGACACCGGGGCCCTGGTGGGTGAGCGGTTCAAGCTGGCCACCCCGCAGCCGGCCACCCCGGAGGCGGTCTCCGCGACGGTGGCCGAGGTGGTCGCGCACTTCGGCTGGGACGGTCCGCTGGGCGTCACCTACCCGGGCGTCATCGTCGACGGCGTGGTGCGCACCGCCGCGAACGTCAACCGGGCCTGGATCGGCGTCGACGCCACCGAGACCTACTCGGCGGCGCTCGGCGGCCGGCCGGTCACGGTGCTCAACGACGCCGACGCGGCCGGGCTGGCCGAGCACCGCTTCGGCGCCGGCGTGGACCAGCGCGGGGTGGTGGTGCTGCTCACCTTCGGCACCGGCATCGGATCGGCCGTCGTGCACAACGGGGTGCTGCTGCCCAACACCGAGTTCGGTCACCTGGAGGTCGACGGGCGCGAGGCCGAACACCGCGCCGCGGCGTCGGTGCGTGAACGCAAGGAGTGGAGCTGGAAGCGCTGGACCAAGGAGGTCACCAAGGTCCTGGTCGCGGTGGAGAACGCCATCTGGCCGGACCTGATCATCGTCGGCGGCGGCATCAGCCGTAAGGCCGACAAGTGGGTGCCGCTGCTGGAAAACCGCACTCCGGTGGTGGCCGCGGCGCTGCAGAACACCGCGGGCATCGTCGGCGCGGCGATGGCCGCGCACGGCGAGGGTATGCACTGATTCTCCGCTCGGGTCGGCGCAGCCGCGCCGGGTAGTTACAATGGTCGGTGCGGCCAGGATCTGGCCAGGGTCCGGGCAGCCAGGAACTGGCCACTTGACGTTCGCCCGCGCACCGAATTCCCGCAAGACCGAAAGGGTGTACGTGGCAGCCACGAAAGCAAGCCCGGCAACCGTCGACGCAGTGACCGAGGGCGCCGAAGCCGCAGCCACCCCCACCAAGAAGGCGCCCGCCAAGCGCGCCGCGAAGAAGGCGCCGGCGAAGGCCGCGGCCAAGGCCCCGGCGAAGAAGGCTCCGGCCAAGCGCGCCACCAAGGCCGCCGCCAAGGCGCCGGCCAAGAAGGCCGCCGGCCCGGCCCGGACCCGCGCCAAGAAGGCCACCGCCGCCGCCGACGGTGATCCCGGCATCGAGGACGAGGTCGAGACCGAGCCCGGCGAGCTGGAGGACGACGCCGACATCGCGCTCGACGACGAGGACCTGGCCACCGACGGGGAGGCCGAGGCACCCACCTCCGGCGCGGTCACCCCCGCCGCGGCCACCGACGAGGAGGACGACGACACCGCCGAGCCGTCCGAGAAGGACAAGGCCTCCGGCGACTTCGTCTGGGACGAAGAGGAATCCGAGGCGCTGCGGCAGGCCCGCAAGGACGCCGAGCTCACCGCGTCCGCGGACTCGGTGCGCGCCTACCTCAAGCAGATCGGCAAGGTCGCGCTGCTCAACGCCGAGGAAGAGGTCGAGCTCGCCAAGCGCATCGAGGCCGGCCTGTACGCCACCCAGCTGGTCGGCGAGCTGGCCGAGAAGGGCGAGAAGCTGCCGGCCGCTCAGCGCCGCGACATGATGTGGATCTGCCGCGACGGCGACCGGGCCAAGAACCACCTGCTGGAGGCCAACCTGCGCCTGGTGGTGTCGCTGGCCAAGCGCTACACCGGCCGCGGCATGGCGTTCCTGGACCTGATCCAGGAGGGCAACCTGGGCCTGATCCGCGCGGTGGAGAAGTTCGACTACACCAAGGGCTACAAGTTCTCCACCTACGCCACCTGGTGGATCCGCCAGGCCATCACCCGCGCGATGGCCGACCAGGCGCGCACCATCCGTATCCCGGTGCACATGGTCGAGGTGATCAACAAGCTCGGCCGTATCCAGCGTGAGCTGCTGCAGGACCTGGGCCGCGAGCCCACGCCCGAAGAGCTCGCCAAGGAAATGGACATCACGCCGGAGAAGGTGCTGGAGATCCAGCAGTACGCGCGTGAGCCGATCTCGCTGGACCAGACCATCGGCGACGAGGGCGACTCCCAGCTCGGCGACTTCATCGAGGACTCCGAGGCCGTGGTGGCCGTCGACGCGGTGTCCTTCACCCTGCTGCAGGATCAGCTGCAGTCGGTGCTGGAGACGCTGTCCGAGCGGGAGGCCGGCGTGGTGCGACTGCGGTTCGGCCTGACCGACGGCCAGCCCCGCACCCTCGACGAGATCGGCCAGGTCTACGGCGTGACCCGGGAACGAATCCGGCAGATCGAATCCAAGACGATGAGCAAGCTGCGCCATCCGAGCCGCTCCCAGGTCCTGCGCGACTACCTGGACTAGGCAACACGCCCGCCGGTAACGGTTTCGGGGTGAATCCAGACACACCGGTAACGGGTGGGGAACAAGCACGGAACGCCAAACGTCTGACACAGTAGAGATCACCTGACATCGAGGAACTGGAGGAGCCGTGACCGCAACGCTGACCAGCCCCGAACTGACCCGGGCTGACCGCTGCGACCGCTGCGGCGCCGCCGCCCGGGTTCGCGCCACCCTCCCGTCGGGCGCCGAGTTGCTGTTCTGCCAGCATCACGCCAACGAGCACGAGGCCAAGCTGATCGCGGCCGCGGCGGTTCTCCAGGTCAGTTCGGTCGACCTGTAATCGCCGGCACCGCGACACCGGGGGCCGTCGCGCGCGTTCGGCCGGGATCGGGAATGCTGAAGGGGCCATGACGTCACCGCCCCTGCCCGCTCGGCCGTCGCGCCACCACATCTGGCACCTGACCAAACGCACGCTGGCCAAGGCGTGGGACGACTCGATCTTCGCCGAGTCCGCCCAAGCCGGCTTCTGGTCGGTGCTGTCGCTGCCGCCGCTGCTGCTGGGCCTGCTGGGCTCGCTGGCCTACGTCGCGCCGCTGTTCGGGCCCGACACCCTGCCCGCGATCCAGGATCAGCTGATCAGCATGTCGGCGCGGTTCTTCTCGCAGAACGTCGTCACCGAGATCATCGAGCCGACGGTCCGCGACATCGTCGCGTCGGCGCGCGGCGAGGTGGTGTCGCTGGGCTTCGTCATCTCGCTGTGGGCCGGGTCGTCGGCCATCTCGGCGTTCGTCGACTCGGTGGTGGAGGCGCACGGCCAGACGCCGCTGCGCCATCCGGTGCGGCAACGGTTCTTCGCGCTGGGCCTGTACGTGGCGATGCTGCTCGCCGCGATCGTCACGCTGCCGATCGTGGCACTGGGTCCGCGGGCGATCAGCGAGCACCTGCCGGAGAGCTGGGAGCACGTGCTGCGGTACGGCTACTACCCGTTGATGCTGGCGGCGCTGCTGGTGGGAGTGACCGCGCTGTACCGGGTGTCGCTGCCGGTACCGCTGCCGACGCACCGGCTGATCGGCGGTGCCGTGCTGGCCACCGCGGTGTTCGTGGTGGCCACCCTCGGACTGCGCGTCTACCTCAACTTCATCACCCGCACCGGCTACACCTACGGCGCACTGGCCACCCCGATCGCGTTCCTGCTGTTCGCGTTCTTCCTCGGCCTGGCGATCATGCTGGGCGCCGAACTCAACAACGCGATCCAGGAGGAATGGCCGGCCGCGGCCACCCACGCCGACCGGGTGCGCGGCTGGCTGGTCTACCGGCGCAACGGCGGGACCGACCCGGCCGGCGGCGAGGTCAGCCCTTCTTGAGCTGCTGGTAGATCCGCTTGCAGTCGGCGCACACCGGGGAGCCCGGCTTGGGTGACCGGGTCACCGGGAACACCTCGCCGCACAGCGCCACCACGTGGGTGCCCATCACCGCGCTCTCGGCGATCTTTTCCTTCTTCACGTAGTGGAAGAACTTCGGAGTGTCGTCGTCGGTGCCGTCGTCGACGCGTTCGTCGGTGTCGGGCCGTTCGATTGTCTGGGTAGCCATGACACCCATTCTGCCGTGCCGCCGGCGTTGTGGAAGAGTGGAGGCCATGAAGCACGGCCCGGAGCTGGGTTTCGACGACGACGGTCGCCCCGTCCTGATCACGCGGGCGGCGCTGCCCTACGAGCAGGAACACCGCGCCCGGGTCCGCAAGTACCTCACCATCATGGCGTTCCGGGTGCCGGCGCTGATCTTCGCGGCGCTGGCCTACGGCGCCTGGCACAACGGCTGGATCTCGCTGGCGATCATCGCGGTCTCCATCCCGCTGCCCTGGGTCGCCGTGCTGATCGCCAACGATCGGCCACCGCGTAAGGCCGAGGAGCCGCGGCGCTACCCCGACGCTCCGCGGCACCCGCCGATGTTCTCCGGCACCGAGCACCCCCAGCTGGAGCCCGGCGTCGGGCAGCCGGAGGCACCGGAGCCGCCCGGCTCCCCCGCCAACTGAGCGCACTCTTTTTCGATTCTCAGCGCATTCTCAGGGCCTCGCGTCGTTTGCGCAGGTCAAACGGGCCGCCGGCCGCGGACCGCGGGAACTCTCGGGGCCGTCTCGACGTTGGACAGGCAGCAACGTTCGAGCCAAACAGGAGGCCGAGATGGCGAATGCAAGGGCAACCCGGAGTGACGCGGATCTGGACATGCAGAGTCCGGCCGCAGACCTCGTCCGGGTGTACCTCAACGGGATCGGCAAGACCGCCCTGCTGAACGCCGCCGACGAAGTGGAGCTGGCCAAGAAGATCGAGGCCGGGCTCTACGCGCAGCATCTGCTCAACACCCGCCCGCGCCTCGGCCCGGCGCGTAAGCGTGACCTGGCCCAGGTCGCCCGGGAGGGCCAGGCGGCCCGCCAGCATTTGCTGGAGGCCAACCTGCGCCTGGTGGTGTCGCTGGCCAAGCGCTACACCGGCCGCGGCATGCCGCTGCTGGATCTGATCCAGGAGGGCAACCTGGGCCTGATCCGGGCGATGGAGAAGTTCGACTACGCCAAGGGTTTCAAGTTCTCCACCTACGCCACCTGGTGGATCCGCCAGGCCATCACCCGCGGCATGGCCGACCAGAGCCGCACCATCCGGCTGCCCGTGCACCTGGTCGAACAGGTCAACAAGCTGGCCCGGATCAAGCGCGAGATGCACCAGACGCTGGGCCGGGAGGCCAGCGACGAGGAACTCGCCGAGGAGTCCGGCATTCCGGTGGAGAAGATCGCCGACCTGCTGGAGCACAGTCGCGACCCGGTGAGCCTGGACATGCCGGTGGGCGCCGACGAGGAGGCGCCGCTCGGCGACTTCATCGAGGACTCCGAGGCGATGTCGGCGGAGAACGCGGTGATCGCCGAACTGCTGCACACCGACATCCGGTACGTGCTGGCCACCCTCGACGAGCGGGAGCAGCAGGTGATCCGGCTGCGGTTCGGGCTCGACGACGGTCAGCCCCGGACCCTCGACCAGATCGGCAAGCTGTTCGGCCTGTCCCGGGAGCGGGTCCGCCAGATCGAACGCGAGGTCATGATGAAGCTGCGCAAGGGCGACCGGGCCGACCGGTTGCGGTCCTACGCAAGCTGACGAACCACCCCCAGACAGTGCGCCCGCCGGAGGTTTCCAGCGGGCGCACTGCGCTTTGCCGGCAAGGCCGTGTTACTCGCCCGTCGCTCTGACCGGCCACGTAGACTGGCCGGAACGGAGGGTGGCATATGAACGACTTGGTCGATACGACTGAGATGTACCTGCGGACGATCTACGACCTCGAAGAAGAGGGCGTGGTGCCGTTGCGCGCGCGGATCGCCGAGCGCCTCGAGCAAAGTGGCCCGACCGTCAGCCAGACCGTGTCCCGGATGGAGCGCGACGGCCTGCTGCGGGTCGCCGGAGATCGGCACCTGGAGCTCACCCCCAAGGGACGGTCGCTGGCCGTCGCGGTGATGCGCAAGCACCGGCTGGCCGAGCGGCTGCTGGTCGACATCATCGGCCTGCCGTGGGAAGAGGTTCACGCCGAGGCCTGCCGGTGGGAGCACGTGATGAGCGAGGATGTCGAACGCCGGCTGGTCGCCGTGCTCGACAATCCGACGGTGTCGCCGTTCGGCAACCCCATCCCCGGGCTCTCCGAGCTCGGCGTCGGCGGGCCTGCCGAGCGCACCAGCCACCTGGTCCGGCTCACCGAGCTGCCCGAGGGGACGCCGGTGGCGGTCGTGGTGCGCCAGCTGACCGAGCACCTGCAGGTCGACGCGGAGCTGATCACCCGCCTCAAGGAGGCCGGCGTGGTCCCCAACGCTCGGGTGTCGGTGCAGCGCAATCCGCTGGGCGGGGTCACCATCATGATCCCCGGTCACGAGCACGTGGACCTGCCGCACGAGATGGCGCACGCGGTGAAGGTGGAGAAGGTCTAACCGGCTCGACGGGCGGGCGGCAGCGTGACGCCCATCTGCCGGGCCAGCCGGTTGCCGGTGCCGGCGAGCCCGCGGATCCGCTCGGGGCGCAGGCCGGAGCGCAGCGCGATGTCGAGCATGCCGCCCATTCGATGCTCGCCGTCCAGGCTCAGCGCGGCGTCCAGCGCCACCCCGGCCAGCGGCCCGTCGCCGCGGGCGTAGGCGGTGAACGCCAACAGCACCAGCGCCTCGACCCGCCACGG
This sequence comes from Mycolicibacterium fallax, assembly GCF_010726955.1. NCBI lineage: Bacteria > Bacillati > Actinomycetota > Actinomycetes > Mycobacteriales > Mycobacteriaceae > Mycobacterium > Mycolicibacterium fallax. The sequence continues at coordinate 476,057 of NZ_AP022603.1, read as the reverse complement.
GGCCGGCAGCAGCCGGGCCAGTTCGGCCCACAGATCCTCGGCGGCATCGGCGTGCTCGGTCACCGCGAGCCCGTAGAGCGTGTCGCGCACCGGGATGTCGGTCAGCGACGCACCGACGGCGGCCAGTTCGCCGTCGGACACCGGGTCGCCGCGGCCCCACCGGGCCACCAGGGAGATCGCGGCCTCGACCAGTCCGCGCGGCGCGGTGTCCGCGGCCTCGGCCGCCCGCGTCACCAGGTCGGCGATCACCGACCGGCGGTCCTGCCCCGCCGGGGCGACGACCGCGGCCAGCTCGGCACGCCTGCGGTAGCGCCGCCGGCCGTCCAGCACCGCCGCCGCGGCCAGCGGGGTGGCATCCGGGTCGTCGACCTGCCCGGATCGTCCGCAGCCGTCGGCGCAGTGCCAGTGACCGCCCGCGGCGATCCGGTCCACCACGTGGCCGGCGTACAGCCGCAGGCCGTGCTCGCGCAGCTGCGCGTCGAGCACCTGACACGCCATGGCGTGGTCGGGGGCGCAGTGCGCGCAGCCGGCACCGTCGGCGTCGACGATCACCGCGATCGCCGCCTCGGCCCGGCCCGCGGCGGCCAGCTCGGCCAGCTCGGCGATCCAGGCGTAGCGGTTCTCGTCCCAGTCGGCCCGCAGCACGGCGCCCATCTGGCCGTCCTCCAGGGTGATCAGGACCAGGGACTTCTCCGGCACGAAGCCGAGGACGGCGGGCAGCGCGGCGATCAGCGCGCCCGGACTCTTGATGCTGGGAACAGATATCTCGGTTGACATGGGGTCAGGGTCCCGCCGCGGGGCGAGGCCGGCACTCCAGCCGCGGCGCCGGCCGACCCGGGCTGTGGATGAATTCGAGTTTGTGGATCAGCAGCCGTCGGCGCATTTCACCCGACGCGAAATCCGCCCCGGCGGGGAATGCCACCCGCGCCCTGCGGTGTTGGACCCCGGTAAGGGACACTGGAAGCCGAGTAAGGAGGCGCGGCAGATGGACAACGATCGCCCCGAGACGTCCGGAATGTACGAGCTGGAGTTCCCGGGCCCGCAGTTGGGCTCGGCCGACGGCCGCGGACCGGTGCTGATCCACGCCCTGGAGGGCTTCACCGACGCCGGGCACGCGGCCAAGCTCGCCGCCGCGCACCTCAAGGCCAGCCTGGAATCCGAACTGGTCGCCTCGTTCGCGATCGACGAGTTGCTCGACTACCGCTCACGGCGCCCGGTGATGACCTTCAAGACCGATCACTTCACCGACTACGACAATCCGCAGCTGAGCCTCTACGCCCTGCGTGACAGCCTCGGCACGCCGTTTCTGCTGCTCAGCGGGCTGGAGCCGGATTTGAAGTGGGAACGTTTCGTCACCGCGGTGCGGCTGCTGGCCGAGCACCTCGGGGTTCGACTGACCGTCGGGCTGGGGTCCATCCCGATGGCGGTGCCGCACACCCGGCCGGTGACCCTGACCGCGCATTCGAACAACCGCGAGCTGATCAGCGAGCACATCCCCTGGGTCGGCGAGGTGCAGGTGCCCGGCAGCGCCGCCAACCTGCTGGAGTACCGGATGGCCCAGCACGGCCACGAAGTGATCGGCTTCACCGCGCACGTGCCGCACTACCTGGCGCAGAGCAACTTCCCGCCGGCGGCGGTCACCCTGCTCGAGCAGGTGTGCGCGGCGGCCGGCCTGGCGTTGCCGATGGCCGAACTGGCCGCCCAGGGTGCGGAGATCACCACCAAGATCGCCGAGCAGGTCGCGGAGAACCCGGAGATCGCTTCGGTGGTGACCGCGCTGGAGAGCCAGTACGACGCGTTCGTCTCCGCCCAGGAAAACCGCTCGCTGCTGGCCCGCGACGAGGACCTGCCCAGCGGCGACGAGTTGGGCGCCCAGTTCGAGCAGTTTCTGGCTCAGCAGTCCGGCGACGAATCGGGCCGGCCGAACGGCCCCGAGGACGGCCCCGGCGCGGCCTGACCCGGGATCGCCGCCGTCGGACTACCCTCGAAGCATGGGCATCGATGTGGCGGTTTTGCGGGTTTTCACCGATGCGGCCGGGAACTTCGGAAATCCGTTGGGCGTGGTCGACGCGGCGGCGGTGCCGCCGGCCGACCGACAGGCACTGGCGACCGAATTGGGTTACAGCGAAACCATTTTCGTGGACCTGCCGGAGCCGGGCGGACCGACCGCGTCGGCCCGGATCTACACCCCGGCCACCGAGATTCCGTTCGCCGGCCATCCCACCGTCGGGCTGGCCTGGTACCTGCGCGATCTGGGCCGCCCGGTGCACACCCTGGCGGTGCCGGCCGGCATCGTTCAGGTCAGCTACGACGGGGGCCCCGATGGGTCGCTGACTATGATCAGTGCACCGGCGGACTGGTCCCCGGAGTTCGCCCTCTACGACCTGGGCGCCGAACGCGCGGTGCTCGACGCCGACCCGGAGGACTACGCCGACGACGCCGGCCACTACCTGTGGGCCTGGATCGACGAGCAGGCCGCGACCGTGCGGTCGCGGGCCTTTGCCCCGGCGCTGGGGATCGCCGAGGATGAGGCCACCGGGTCGGCGGCGGTACGGATGACCGAATACCTGAGCCGGGACCTGACCATCACGCAGGGCAAGGGCTCGCAGCTCTACACCCGCTGGAGTGCGGACGGCTGGGTTCGGCTCGGCGGGCGGGTGGCGCACGACGGGCTGCGCACGGTCTGAGCCGGCTGCTGCGCTGAGCCGGTTACTGCGCCAGCGGCGCGGGCGAATCCCGGTGCCGGCGCAGGTCGGCGATCTCGCGCTCGAAGTCCTCGGCCGACTCGAAGGACCGGTACACCGAGGCGAACCGCAGGTAGGCGACCTCATCGAGTTCGCGCAGCGGGCCCAGAATGGCCAGCCCGACCTCGTGGCTGGGGACCTCGGGGGAACCGGCGGCTCGCACCGCGTCCTCGACCTGCTGGGCCAGCAGGTTCAGTGCATCGGCGTCGACGTGGCGGCCCTGGCAGGCCCGGCGCACGCCCTGGATGACCTTTTCCCGGCTGAACGGCTCGGTGACACCGCTGCGCTTGACGACGGCCAGCACCGCGGTCTCGACGGTGGTGAAGCGACGGCCGCACTCCGGGCAGGACCGGCGACGACGAATGGCCTGGCCTTCGTCGGTCTCGCGGGAATCGACCACCCGGGAGTCGGGATGCCGACAGAACGGGCAGTGCACGTCGGTTCCTTCCCGGCACCGCGTGGGGGCGAACGGCACCGTCTGGAAGCCTACAGGCGCCGGACGCCGCAGGCCGTGCGCCGTCATTGCGGCCACACTCAGGCGATCGGGGCGATCAGGGTCTGCCCGGGCCGCGGCTCGGCGCCGGCCAGCCGGTTGAGGTCGCGGATGCGCTGGGCGACCTGCTCGGTCGAGCGGTTCGGCGCCACCCGGGCGGCCAGCTCGATCAGCGACTCCCCCGGATTGACCTCGACAACGGCCAGCGTCTCGGTGGCCGCGGCCGTCGTCGGGCCGGCCGCCGCCGGATCGTTGGCGGCCGCCCCGAACTGGGCGACCGCGCCCAGCCACACCGTGATCAGCGCGGCCAGCAGGGCCAGGCCGACGGTGGCGGCCGGGGTGACCGGCCGGCGCCGGTGCGAGGCCCGTGACATCAGCACCCCGGTGCCCCGGTGCCGGGTTCCGGCGGTGCGCGGCCGGCGCCGAACGGCGTCGCGGGCTTCGACCCGTACCGGGCGGGCGGTCCGGCGGGCCGGGAAATCGGTGTCGGCGGTGAGCAGGGCGGTCATGGCGGTCCCCTTCCGGGTCGGTGTCTCGATCCTCTGTTCGATACAGTAATCGTTCATCCGTTCGAAACACCAGCGGCTTTCGAACGTGTAATCGAACTGTGTCCGAACATTAGAGCGAGGGTCCGACAGTTCAGGCGGGGGCGCCCTCACCCTCCGGTCGATCGGGCGCACCGTCGGGGCCATCGGCCTCTCGGTCCTTACCCTCCCGGTCCTTACCCTCCCGGTCCTTGCCCTCACCGAGCATCAGGGAGCGCACCAGGGCACGCGGACCGTAGGGCCGCAGCATCGCACTGGCCGGGCGCGGGCGGACCCGCTGCGGCCACCAGAACCACCGCCCGAGCAGCGCGGCCAGCGACGGCGTCATGAAGGACCGGACGATCAGGGTGTCGAACAACAGGCCCAGGGCGATCGTCGAACCGGCCTGCCCGATCGAGCTCAGGTCGCTGGCCACCATCGAGGCCATGGTGAACGCGAACACCAGCCCGGCTGCGGTCACCACCCCGCCGGTGCCGCCCATCGACCGGATGATCCCGGTGTTGAGGCCGGCGCCGATCTCCTCCTTGAATCGCGAGACCAGCAGCAGGTTGTAGTCCGAGCCCACCGCCAACAGGATGATCACCCCGAACACCGGCGCGATCCAGTTCAGCTCCAGGCCCAGGATGTGCTGCCAGAGCAGCACCGACAACCCGAACGCCGCACCCAGCGACAGCAGCACGGTGCCGACGATCACCGCGGCCGCCACCAGCGAGCGGGTGATGACCAGCATCACCACGAAGATCAGCGTCGCCGCGGCCAGCCCGACCAGCAGGATGTCGTAGGTCATGCCGGTCTGGATGTCGTAGTAGCTCGCGGCCGTGCCGGTCATATAGAAGTCGGCGCCGGCCAGCGGGGTGCCCTTGACCGCGGCGTGGGCCGCCTCCAGCACCGGTTTGACCGCCGCGATACCCGCCGGGGTCGCCGGATCGTTCTCGTTGACGATGATGAACCGGGCCGCCTTGCCGTCCGGGGACAGGAACAGTTCCAGGCCACGCTGGAAGTCCGGGTTGTCGAAGGCCTCCGGCGGCAGGTAGAAGAAGTCGTCGTTCTTCGAGGCGTCGAAGGCCTCGCCCATCGCGGTGGCCGTGTCGGTCATCCGGCTCATCTGGGTGACCAGCCCGTTGAAGCTGCTGTGCAGCGTCAGCAGGGTGGCCTGCATGGACTTGGTGACCGCGATGACCGGCGGCAGCTGCGCGGCCAACTGCGGGAACAGCGTCTCGACGTTGGTCATGTTGCCCAGCAGCGCGGTCATGTTCCCACTGAACTTGTCCACGCCGTCGAGCGCCTCGAAGACCGCTCGTCCCGCCGCACAGATCGGGATGTTGACGCAGTTCTGCTCGAAGTAGAAGTAGTTGCGGATCGGCCGGGCGGCATCATCGAAATCGGCGATGTTGTCCCGCATCTCGTCGAGGTTGCCGGTCATCACGGTCATGTTGGCGGTCATGTCCGCCGTGGTGGCACCCATGCTGTTCATCAGCGTCTGCATGCGTTCCATCGGCCCGATCACCGCGCCGAGGTCATCGGCCATCTTCTTCATGTCGGCCATCCGGTCCTTCATGAACTGCAGGTTCTGGGTGATCGGCAGGGCCTGCATGCTGACCTGGAACGGGATCGAGCTGTGCTCGATGGGCGAGCCGAGCGGCCGGGTGATGCCCTGGACCCGGGCCACCCCGTCGGTGCGGAAGAGCGCCTTGGCGATCCGGTCCAGCACGATCATGTCCGCGGGGTTGCGCAGGTCGTGGTCGGCCTCGACCATCAGGATGTCCGGGTTCATCGTGGCGGCGCTGAAATGCCGCTCGGCGGCGGTGTAGCCGATGTTGGACGGCACGTCCTGGGGGATGTAGTAGCGATCGTTGAAGCTGATCTTCATGGTCGGCATGATCAACAGGCCGACCAGGGTGACCAGGATGGCCGACACCGCGACGGGCAGCGGCCAGCGCGCCGCGGCGGTGCCGATCCGCCGCCACCGGCGGGTGTTGGCCGCACCCTTGGGCTCCAGCAGACCGAACCGGGTGGCCACCGTGACGATCGCGGGGGCCGCGGTCAGCGCGCCGGCGATCACCACCAACAGGCCCACCGCCGACGGGATGCCCAGGGTGCTGAAGTAGTCCAGCCGGGCGAAGTGCAGACACATCGTGGCACCGGCGATGGTCAGCCCGGACCCCAGCACAACGTGGTAGGTACCGCGGAACATCGAGTAGTAGGCGGTCTCGGGGTCCTCGCCGTTGCGACGGGCCTCCTGGTAGCGCCCGACCAGGAATATCCCGTAGTCGGTGCCCAGCGCGATCGCCAGCGAGGAGAGCAGCGCGACGACGAACGTCGAGAAGCCCAGCAGCTGATGGTCGCCGAGCAGCGCAACCACGCCGCGCGCGGTGCCCATCGACAGCCCGACCATCGCCAGGATCAGCAACACCGTGGACACCGATCGATAGACCAGTGCCAGCATGATGATGATCACGATGCCGGTGACGCCCATCATGATGAACATCGACTTGTCGGCGGCCTCGTTCATGTCCGTGGTCAGCGCGGCGGGCCCGGTGACGTAGGCCCGGATTCCGGCCGGCGGCGGGTTCGCGTCGACGATGTGGCGGACCGCCTCCACCGAGGCCATCCCCTCGGTGCTGCCCTGGTTGCCCGCGACGTTGATCTGCACGTAGGCGGCCAGGCCGTCGGCGCTCTGGTTGCCCGCGGCGGTGATCAGGTCACCCCACAGGTTCTGCACGTGCTGGACGTGCTGGGTGTCCGCCTCGAGCTTGACCACCAGGTCGTCGTAGTACTCGTGCGCCTGGGTGCCCAGGGGTTCGTCACCCTCCAGCACCACCATCACCATGCTGTCGGAGTCGGACTCCTGGAACACCTCGCCGATTCGCTTGGCGGCGATCACCGACGGCGCGTCGGCCGGCGACATCGACACCGCGTTCTCGCGGGCCACCGGTTCGATCTGCGGCACCAGCAGATTCAGCGCCGCGGTCATCCCAACCCAGATCAGGATGATCGGCACCGCGAAGGCGCGGACAAAACGCATGAATGCGGGGCGGGGGTTACCGCCGTGCTCGCTCATGCCGCCTTCACCAGGCAGAAGGCCTGCGCGGCAGGACCGGTGACGGTCTGCTCGTCCTTGACGGTGCCGTTGACGGTGATCCGGCAGCCCAACTGCCCGACATCACCCTGGGCGACCAGGTTGGCGACGACCGCCGGGATGGTGGTGGAGAAACTGTGCGTCCAGGGCAGGCCGTTGAAAACGGCCTCCTCGGGCTGGGCGTCGGCGTTAAGGTAGCTGACCCGGCCGCTCGCGGATGCCGGCCCAAACAGCTCGTAGGTGACTTCCTTGGGGTTGAACGGCACGATGGTCTCCACAGTCTTGTTGCCGACGGCGAAGATCTCGTCGGATCCGAATTTGCCGCGCAGTTGCAGCACGCCGGTGGTACCGAGCGCCACGGCGATCAGCACGACCAGCGGAATCCACATCCGTTTGATGATCGCGAGCATCACTCACCCCTCCGTCGCGGTTTCCTGACCCGTTATGAATACCATACGGGGTAGGGTATCGACCAACGGCCGCAAGCAATCTCGAACAGATGTTTGATAAACCAGGTCGGGCGGACTATATTCGCAGGTATGGGCGAAAGCAGCGAACCCCGCACCGGTGATCTCGATCCGAATCTGACCGAGCGTCAGCGCCGGATCCTCGAGGTGATCCGCGCCTCGGTGGCCGGCCGCGGCTATCCCCCGAGCATCCGGGAGATCGGCGACGAGGTCGGCCTGACCTCCACCTCGTCGGTCGCCCATCAGCTGCGCGCCCTGGAACGCAAGGGCTATCTGCACCGCGACCCCAACCGGCCCCGCGCGGTCAATGTGCGCAGTGCCGACGGCACGCCGTACGTGCCGCAGACCGAGGTCGCCGGCTCCGATGCGCTGCCGGAACCCACCTACGTTCCGGTGCTGGGCCGGATCGCCGCCGGCGGGCCGATCCTCGCCGAGGAGGCCGTCGAAGAGGTCTTCCCGCTGCCCCGCGAGCTGGTCGGCGAGGGATCGCTGTTCCTGCTCAAGGTGGTCGGCGAATCGATGGTCGACGCGGCCATCTGCGACGGCGACTGGGTGGTGGTGCGTCAGCAGAACGTCGCCGACAACGGCGACATCGTGGCGGCGATGCTCGACGGCGAAGCCACCGTCAAGACCTTCAAACGCACCAGCGGCCAGGTCTGGCTGATGCCGCACAACCCGGCCTTCGACCCGATCCCCGGCAACGACGCGGTGATCCTGGGCAAGGTCGTGACGGTCATCCGCCGGATCTAGGCCCGGCCTCCACCGCGCCGGCTAATCGGCGCGGTGGAAACCGTTGGCCTGAGCGTGCTGCTCGTCGGCGAACCAGATGTCGGCGATCGTCTCGTCGTAGGACAGTCCGCCCGGCACGTGGTAGCTGCCCGAGCGCATGCAGGCCTTGATCGAGAAGCCCGCGGGCGCCTCATGCGGATCCTCCAGCGGCAGGTGGATCGCCGGGTAGGCCGACTCCTCGCCGCCGTGCGGCTCCGGGTCCGGCTCCGGCTGTGCGACCGGACGGGTCAGCGCCTCGGGCTGATAATCGTTGAACAGCCCGTACTTGTCGCCCCAGTCCGGCAGCGGCGGGACCAGCGGTTCGGCGTAGTCCACCGACTCGGTCTGTTCCTCGGCCGGCTCGTAGCGCACCGCGGCGTGCCGGCCCGACGGCGTCTCGTCGTCGAAATCCGCGCCCTCGGCGACAAAGTCGTAGCGGGTCGGCGCGGTGTTGATGACGTCCTGGTTCTCCTCGAGGTCCGCGGTGGTCTCGACCTGGTGGGCGCCGCGGTGGGTGAACAGCTCGTCATGGATGACGACGTCGCCGGCCCGGTAGCCGGAGCCCTCCTCGTAGTCGTCGCCGTAGGTCACCTCGCCGTAGTGCGCGTCACCGTAGTGGGAGTCACCGTAGTGGGAGTCGCCGTAGTGGGAGTCGCCGTAGTGGGAGTCGCCGTAGTCGTCGCCGTAATCGGTGTCGCCATGATCGGCGTCGCCGTGGTCGGACTCATCCTGGCCGCGCTGCCGGCGCTCGGTCGGCTCGGCGGCCGCCGCGGCGCCGGACCGACGCCGGCCGATCAGCCAGACCAGGCCCGAGATCGCCACCAGCACCAGCAGCGGCACCAGCCACCACAGCCAGGACACGTTCCAACCGCTGGAATCGGGCTGCTCGACCGGCGGAGCGGCCGGCACGTTCGGCAGCGGCTGGTTGGGCACCTCGATGCCCTCCAGGGAACCGGCCAACTCATCGGGCTTGGTGGTGAAGGTGCGGTCCGTGGCGTTCCAGGTGATCTCGCCGCCGCTGAAGCGCTGGCTCATCACATCGCGGTTGATGTCGTGCTCGGCGATCGGGATGCCGAGCGCGCCGGTCGGCCCACCGAGCTTGTCCCAGGCCGTCTTGACCGGGCCGTTGACGACGATGGCGCCGTGCTCCTCGGTCCAGAAGATGACCGGGTGATCCGGTGCGGCGAAGCTGACCTGTTTGCTGTCGGGGACCCCGCCGTCGACCTCACCGCTGGTCGGGAAGGCCAGCTCCCCGGTCGGGCCGCCGGCGGACTCGTAGCGGGCCAGAATGGCACCGGTCAGCGCGTGCGCCCCGGTGTCGACGGTGTAGTAGATCTTGCCGTTGGCGAAGTTCTGCGCGGTCCCCTCATCGCCGATCGAGTAGGCGTCGCCGTCGCGGGCGCCGAGCGGACCGTCGGGTCCGCCGGCCATCCGATAGGCCAGGTTGATCGCGGTCGCGGGATCGGCCGGGACCGTCAGGCCGGCCAGCTCACCGGCCAGCTCCGGCGGTTCGGTGGTGAAGGTGGCGGTCGCGGTGTCGTAGGAGATCAGGCCGTTGACGAAGCGCTGGTTGATCACCGAGCCGGCGTAGGTCTCGTCCTCCACCGGCACGCCGAGCGCGCCGGCCGAGCCGCCGAGCCGGTCCCAGGCCGCGTTCATCGCGCCGCGGACCACCCACGCGCCGGTCTCCGGGGTCCAGAAGATGACCGGATTGTCCGCGGCGGAGAAGGTGCTGTTGCGCGACTCCGGGCTGACCCGGCCCGGGCCCTCATCGATGGTCGGGAAGCCCAGGTCGCCGTCCGGGCCGCCGAGGGCGCGGTAGCGGTCCAGGATCGCGCCGTGCATGATCCGGGCGCCGGTGGCCGGGGTGTAGTAGATGGCACCGGCGGCGAAGTTCTGCACGAATCCGGGGCCGGCGGCGTAGACCCCGCCGTCCTTGTCCCCCAGCGTGGAAGCCACCCCACCGGCGGCGTTCCAGGCGTCGGTGATGGCGACGTCGGCGTCACCCTCGGGGGTGGCCGAGGCCGGCGCGGCGGCCATCAGGCCGACCATCGCGACCAGCGCGACGCACGCGACGGTCGCGCGCCCCATCGCCCATCGCCACGGGCTTCGTTGCCTCGTCATGCACACTCCCAGCGGTCGCGTCCCACAAAACACCTTCGTCACGATTCTCAACCTCGTGACACTATGCGGTTGCTGGGACTTCGGGTGGTCGTCACCTTCGGACAATACCGATCTGAGATGGAAATGAGCCGCAGCCGCGACCCGTTTCGCCGGGCAATTTGCTGGCGAAACGCGCCGCGGACCCCGGCCTGCTGCCGGGGCCCGCGGGTGGTCGCCGTCGTTCAGACGCCGAGGCTGCGCCCGATGATTTCCTTCATGATTTCGGTGGTGCCGCCGTAGATGGTCTGCACGCGGGCATCCATGTAGGCCCGCGCGACCGGGTATTCCCGCATATAGCCGTAGCCGCCGTGCAGTTGCAGGCACCGGTCGATCAGCTTCACCTGCTGCTCGGTGGACCACCACTTGGCCATCGCGGCCTGCTCGATGGTGAGCTTCTCCTCCAGGTGCAGCTTGAGGAACTCGTCGATCATGATCCGCACGGCGGTGGTCTCGGTGGCCAGTTCGGCCAGCAGGAACCGGCTGTTCTGGAAGCTGCCGATCGAGCGGCCGAAGGCCTTGCGGTCCTTGGTGTACTGCAGGGTCTCCTCCAGCACCGCCTCCATCGCGGCGGCGGCCATCACGGCGATCGAGATCCGCTCCTGGGGCAGGTTCTGCATCAGGTAGACGAAGCCCTGACCCTCCTCGCCGAGCAGGTTGGCCACCGGCACCCGGACGTCGGTGAAGGACAGTTCGGCGGTGTCCTGGGCGTCCAGACCCATCTTGTCCAGGTGGCGGCCGCGCTCGAAGCCCGCCATGCCGCGCTCCACGACCAGCAGCGAGAAGCCCAGCGCGCCCTTGTCCGGGTCGGTCTGGGCGACCACGATCACCAGGTCGGAGTGGATGCCGTTGGTGATGAAGGTCTTCGAGCCGTTGAGGATGTAGTGGTCACCGTCGCGGACCGCGCGGGTCTTGATGCCCTGCAGGTCGCTGCCGGTGCCCGGCTCGGTCATCGCGATGGCGGTGATCAGCTCACCGCTGCAGAAGCCGGGCAGCCAGCGCTGCTTCTGCTCGTCGTTGCACAGTCGCAGCAGGTACGGCAGGCACACGTCGTTGTGCAGCGAGAAGCCCAGCCCGCTGTAGCGGCCCGCGACGGTCTCCTCCACCAGCACCACGTTGTAGCGGAAGTCGTCGGTGCCGCCGCCGCCGAACTCCTCGGGCACCGCCATCCCGAGGAAGCCCTGCTTGCCGGCCTCGACCCAGACGCCGCGGTCGACGATCTTGTCCTTCTCCCACTGCTCGTGGTACGGCGCGACGTGCTTGTCCAGGAAGGCGCGGTATGACTCGCGGAACAGTTCGTGCTCGGGCTCGAACAGCGTGCGGTCGTACTTCAGGACCTGGCCCATGAATTTCCTCCGGCAATGACTGGGAATGGATCGGAATGTGACCCCGAACATACCCCAACCGGTCGGTTGGTTGGCCTGCGGTCCGGGTGTGTCCGGCTACGCTCGGCCGATGATCTCGGCTGGCGTGCTCACCGTGTCCGACCGGTCGGCCGCGGGCACCCGACCGGACACGGCGGGCCCGATCGCGGTGGCCGCGCTGCGCGAGGCGGGCTTCGACTGCGCGCCGCCGCGGATTGTCGCCGACGGCGCCGACCGCGTCGCGGCAGCGCTGCGGGCGATGCTGGCCGACGGGCTGCGGCTGATCGTGACCACCGGCGGCACCGGGGTCGGGCCGCGCGACGCCACCCCGGAGGGCACCGCCCGGGTGCTGCAGCGACAGCTGCCCGGCATCGCCGACGAGTTGCGCCGCCGCGGCCTGGCCAACACCCCGATGGCGATGCTCAGCCGCGGCATCGCCGGGGTCGTCGAGGACGCCCTGGTGGTGAACCTGCCCGGCTCGCCGAAGGCCGTCGCCGAGGGCATGCCGGTGGTGACCGCGGTCGCCGGCCACGTGCTGTCCCAGCTCAGCGGGGAGGATCACCGGTGACGGTCGCACTGGCCCGGATCAGCGACGCGGCTCTGTCGCTCGATGAGCATGTCGCGGCGGTCGACGGCCGGACCGCCGGCGCGGTCGCGACGTTCATCGGGCAGGTCCGCGATCACGATCCCGACGCCGCCGACGCCGTGGTCGCCCTGGAGTACAGCGCCCATCCCGACGCCGAGGCGGTGCTGGCCCGGCTGGCCGGCGCCGCGGCCGGTGATCGGGCGACCGTGGCGGTCAGTCACCGCGTCGGCCGGCTCGCGGTGGGCGATGCGGCGGTGATGATCGCGGTGTCCGCCGCGCACCGGGACACCGCGTTCACGGTGTGCCGCGCGGTGATCGAGACGATCAAGGCCGAGTTGCCGGTGTGGAAGCGGCAGATCGAGGCCGACGGGACCGAGCGCTGGAAAGGGATCGGCGGCTAGCCGCCGCTTCAGCGCCGGCGGCTAGCCGCCCGCGAACGGCGGCAGCACGTCCACCGTCGCAGCTGCGGGCAGCGCGGCGCCGTCGTCGGCCCGGGTGCCGTCCACCAGCACCGAGCAGCAGCCCCACAGCTCGCCCAGGCGGGGGTGCTGCGCGGTCAGCGCCGCCTTCAGCTCACCGATGGTGGCCGCGTCGCTGTCGCGCTCGGGTGCCCCGGCGGCCTCGGCGGCCGCGGCGAAGAACCGCACCAGTGCCACGTCAGTCTCCTTCGATCGCCGCGCGCACGCGGTCCAGGTCGGCCGCGGTGTCGATGTCGGCGCTGATCCCATCATGGTCGTCGCACCACTGCACGGCCAGGCCGCCGAGCACGGCGCGGCAGGACGCGCCGGCGATCGGCCCGCCGAAGCGCTCCAGCGCGTCGCGCAGCGCCGCGGTCCGGTAGCGCCCGGCCAGCCACTGCGGGTGGCCATCGGCCCGCAGCAGCACCGCGTCGCCGCGGACCGGCCCCGCCAGCCGCCCGACCACGGCGTCCGGGTGGGCCAGGTCCCCCGCCAGCACCAGCACCTCCGGCACGCCCGGGCCCAGCGCCGCCAGCCCGGCCGCGATCGCCGCGACCGGCCCGGAGCGCGGCGGATCCTCCCGGACCCAGTCGATGCCGGCCGCCGGATCCAGCACCGGGCCGACCGCCACGATCGGCGCGCAGCCGGCCAGTGCGGCCAGGCTGCGCTCCAGCAGGGTGCGCCCGCCCAGGCGCAGCAGCGGCTTGGCCCGCCCACCCAGGCGCGTCCCGGCGCCGCCGACCAGCACGATCGCCCCGGGCACCGCTACTCCCCCGGCCGGACCCAGGATCCGGACCGGCCGCCGTGCTTGGCCACGATCCGCAGGTCCTGCACCGTGACGGTGCGGTCCACCCCCTTGACCATGTCGACGACGGCCAGCGCCGCGACCGAGACCGCGGTCAGCGCCTCCATCTCCACGCCGGTGCGGTCGGCGGTGCGCACGGTCGCCTCGATGGCGACGCCGTGCTCGGTGATCTGCAGGTCGACGCTGGCGCCGTGCACCCCGATGACGTGTGCCAGCGGCAGCAGTTCGGCGGTGCGCTTGGCCGCGGAGATCCCGGCGATCCGCGCCACCGCGAGCACATCGCCCTTCGGCGCCGCGCCGTCGCGCAGCAGCGCCACGGTTTCCGGCGCGCACCGCACCACCCCGCGCGCGGTGGCCGCCCGCACGGTCGGGGTCTTCTCGGTCACGTCGACCATCCGGGCGTGCCCGGCGGCGTCCAGATGCGTCAGTGGGCCGTCCACGGTTGCCTCCCCGCTGTTCAGAGTTCGGAATCGTTCAGAATTCGATGACCTCGACCAGGTCGCCGGCGCGGACCGCCCCGACCTCGGCGGGCACCACGGCGTAGCCGCCGGCCGCGCCCAGCCCGACCGCCAGGTGCGAGCCCGATCCGCCTGCGGTGGCCGGGCGCACCACCGGGCGCGCCGGGTCGGCGTCGTCGACGACGACGGGCAGATACTGGCGCCGGCCCGCCGGGGTGCGCCAGGCCACCCCGGCCGGCAGCAGCCGGCGGCGGCGGTGGATCTCGGTGCGGCCCTGCATCCGCAGCAGCGCGGGACGGACGAATGCCTCGAAGGACACCGCGACGGCGACCGGGTTGCCCGGCAGCCCGAACAGCAGCATCCCCTCGGCGCTGCTGCCGAAGCCCTGCGGCTTGCCCGGCTGCATCGCGACCTTGACGAAATCCATTGATGCGCCGAGGCTTTCGCGGACCACCTCGTAGGCGCCCGCGCTGACCCCGCCGGAGAAGATCACCGCGTGCGCGCCGAGCCGGGCGGCCTCGGCGACCACCTCGGCGGGCCCGTCGCCCTCGTCGTCGACCACCCGCCGGGCCACCGGTTCGGCGCCGGCCTCGGCGACCAGGCCGGCCAGCAGGATGCCGTTGGATTCCGGGATCTGCCCATGCCGCAGCGCGCTGCCGGGGGCCACCAGCTCCGAGCCGGTGGAGACCACCACCACCCGCGGGCGCGGCGCCACCGGCACCTCGGCGATGCCGGCGGCGGCCAGCGCCGCCAGCTGCCGCGGCCCGAGCGGCACGCCGGGCGCCAGTACCCTCGCGCCCGCGGCGATGTCCTCGCCGGCGCGCCGGATGTGCGCGCCGGGCCCGCGCGGCGCCCGCCGCACCACCGCGGTGCTCAGCGAGTCGGCCAGGCCGCCCGCGGTGTCCTCGAACGGCACGATGGCGTCGGCGTCGGCGGGCACCGGGGCGCCGGTCATGATCCGCGCCGCGGTGCCCGGGGCCAGGCTCGGGTCCGCCCCGCTGCCCGCCGGGATGTCGGCGACCACCCGCAGCGTCTCCGGCGCCTCGGCGGTGGCGGCGGCAACGTCGGCGAAGCGCACCGCGAAGCCGTCCATCGCGGAATTGTCGAAGGGCGGCACGGCGCTGCGGGCCGGCGCGTCCCCAACCAGGGTGCGCCCGGCCGCGTCGTCGAGCGCCACGGTCTCGGCGGCCAGCACCGGTGTCCGGCTCAGCACCCGGCGCAGCTGCTCCTCCACCTCGAGGTATCCGTCGGCGCCGGTCATGCGCCCAGGTTAACCGGGCCCCCACCGGCGCCGAGAGCCACCGCAGATGCGGATTATTTTCTGGTTACTTCCGGCGTATGCGGGTCTACAGCTTCTAGGCTTGGGGGATGAACGACTTCCGCATCGCCGAGGCGGCCCGGCTCCTGGGGGTCAGCGACGACACCGTGCGGCGCTGGATCGACCAGGATGTGCTGCCGGTGACCGGCGCGCATCCGGCCAGCATTCCCGGCGCCGCGCTCGCCGAGCACGCGGTGCGGCTGGCCGACGCGCCGGCCGATCCCACCGACGTGCTCTCCAGCGCGCGCAACCGGTTCACCGGGCTGGTCACCCGGGTGCAGGTCGACGGCGTGATGGCGCAGATCGATATGCAGTGCGGGCCGCACCGGGTGGTGTCACTGCTCAGCGCCGAGGCCGCCCGCGAGCTCGACCTGCGGCCCGGCACCCTGGCGGTGGCGGTGGTCAAGGCCACCACCGTGATGGTCGAGACGCCGGGGGCGCCGCGGTGAGGACCGCCCGGGCGGTGCTGGCCGCGGTGTCCGGCGCCCTGCTGCTGGCCGGCTGTTCGGCGTCCCCGGCGCCGGACCGCACGCTGACCGTGTTCGCGGCCGCCTCGCTGCGCGAGGCGTTCGACGAGATCGGCGCGGCGTTCACCGATGCGCACCCCGACGTCACCGTCTCGGCGCGCTACGACGGCTCCTCGACGCTGGTCACCCAGCTGACCGAGGGGGCCGACGCCGACGTGCTCGCCACCGCCGACGAGCCGAGCATGGCCACCGCCGGCGCCGCGCAGCTGGTCGAGGACCCGCGGGTGTTCGCGACGAACACCCTGGTGGTGGCGGTGCCCAGGGGCAATCCCGGCGGGGTGCGGACGCTGGCGGACCTGCCCCGGGTGCTGACCGTGCTGTGCGCGCCGCAGGTCCCGTGCGGCGCGGCGGCCACCCGGTTGCTGCGCGCGGCCGCCGTCACCGTCGTCCCGGCCAGCCTGGAGCAGAACGTCAGCGCGGTGCTGACCAAGGTCGCCACCGGCGAGGCCGACGCCGGGCTGGTGTACGCCACCGATGTGCGCGGCGAGGACGACGTGGACAGTTTCGTGCCCGCCGGCGCGGTCGAGGTGGTCAACCGGTACCCGATCGCCGCGACCCGGTCGGCCGGCCCGGCGGGCCGGGCGTTCGTCGACTTCGTGACGGGCCGCACCGGGCAGCGGATCCTGGCCGAGCACGGGTTCGGCGCGCCGTGACCGGCCCGCAGCGCGACACCGGCGCCCGCACCCCGCTGGCGCTGCTCGGCCCGGCGGTGCTCGGGTTGCTGCTGCTGGTGGCGCCGCTGATCGCGCTGGTCGCCCGGGCGTCGTGGTCGACGCTGTGGCAGGACGTGACCTCACCGGTGGCCCGCGACGCGCTGCGGCTGTCCCTGGTCTACGGCCTGTCGGCGACGGCGCTGTGCCTGCTGCTCGGGCTGCCGCTGGCCCTGCTGATCGCCCGCTCCGGCCCGCGGGTCTCGGCGCTGCTGCGGGCCATCGTCGCGGTGCCGCTGGTGCTGCCGCCGATGGTCGGCGGCGTCGCGCTGCTGTACCTGTTCGGCCGGAGCGGCCCGGTGGGCCGGCTGATCGCCGACGGGTTCGGCACCGCGATCCCGTTCACCCCGACCGCGGTGGTGCTGGCCCAGGCGTTCGTCGCGCTGCCGTTTCTGGTGCTGGCGGTGGAGGGCACCATCCGCGGCGCGGGCCGGCGCTACGAACGCACCGCCGCCACCCTGGGCGCGCGGCCGTGGCGGGTGCTGTGGCGGGTGACGCTGCCACTGGCCGCCCCGGGCATTGTGGTCGGGGTGATCCTGTGCTTCGCCCGGGCGATCGGCGAGTTCGGCGCCACCGCGCTGTTCGCCGGCAACGCCCCCGGCATCACCCAGACCATGCCGCTGGCCATCTACACCGCGTTCAACGGGTCCGGCGCCGGCCGTCAGACGGCGGTGGCGTTGTCGCTGCTGCTGCTGGGCACCGCGATCCTGGTGCTGCTCGGGGTCCGGGCGTGGCGACCGGGGGCGCTGCGGTGAGCCGCCCGGGGGCCGCGCTGGACGCGCACGTCGTCGTCGCGCACGCCGGGCTGGACGTGCGGCTGGCAGCCGAGCCCGGCGCGGTGCTGGCGGTGATGGGGCCCAGCGGGTCGGGCAAGACCACCCTGCTGGAGGCGATCGCCGGGCTGACCCGGCTCGACGGCGGGGCGATCGTGCTGGGCGACACCGAGCTGGCCGGCCCGTCGCGGCACCTGTCGCCGTCGCACCGCAGCGTCGGGCTGCTCGGCCAGGATGCGCTGCTGTTCCCGCACCTGAGCGCCGCGCAGAACATCGGCTTCGCCGCCCGCATCGCCGGCGCCGACCGGGCCCGGGCCCGCGCCGTCGCCGCCGATTGGCTGGACCGGATCGGCCTGGCCGGCCTCGGCGGGCGCGCCCCGCACCAGCTGTCGGCCGGCCAGCGGCAGCGGGTAGCGCTGGCCCGGGCGCTGGCCGCGGCGCCGCGGCTGCTGCTGCTCGACGAGCCGTTCGCCGCCCTGGACGTGCAGGCCGCCGCCGCGCTGCGCGACACCGTCGCCGACCAGCTGCGCGGCACCACCACGATCCTGGTCTCGCACGGGGTCGCCGACGCCGCCGCGCTGGCCGACCGGCTGGTGCTGCTGGAGCACGGCCGGATCACCCAGCAGGGCCCGGTCGCCGAGGTGCTCGCCGCCCCCGCAACCGATTTCGGCGCCGCCCTGGCGCTGTCATTGGCGCCGCTGGCCGGGCGCGGCTAGAGCTTGCGCAGCCGGGCCGGGTCGGGCGCGGCGACCGGGTCCCAGCCGCGGCGCGGGGCCCGGTTGCCGTTCTGCTCGTCACGGGACCGGTAGACGATGTAGGGCCGGAACAGGTAGCCGACCGGCGCGGAGAACACGTGCACCAGCCGGGTGAACGGCCACAGCGCGAACAGCAGGCAGGCGCTGACCACGTGGATCTGAAACGCCACCGGCACGTCGGCCATCAGCTCGGGGTGCGGGTCGAACAGGATCAGGTCCCGGAACCACGGCGAGATGGTCGAGCGATAGTCGTAGCCCTTGCCGAACACCTGGTGCACCGAGGTGGCCAGCGTCCCGAACAGCAGCGTGGCGCCGAGCAGCACGTACATCAGCTTGTCCATCGCGGTGGTGGCCAGGAACACCGCGGCCACCGTGCGCCGCCGGTAGATCAGGATGGCCAGCCCGGCCAGGGTCAGCACCGCGGCCAGCGACCCCAGCCAGGTCGCACCCAGGTGGTAGAGGTGCTCGTCGATGCCGACGGCGTAGAGCCAGGAGGCCGGGATCAGCAGCCCGACGATGTGCCCGCCGATGACCATCAGGATGCCGTAGTGGAACATCGGCGAGCCCCAGCGCAGCAGCCGGCTCTCGTAGCTCTGCGACGACCGGGTGGTCCAGCCGAACTTGTCGTAGCGGTACCGCCACAGGTGCCCGACGAGGAAGGTCGCCGCGCAGATGTAGGGCAGTGCCACCCAGAGCAGGGTCGGCAGGGTGTTCACCGTTGGCTCCCGGGGTGTCCGAAGGTGGGCATGGGCAGGTTCAGTCCGACCGTCTCGACCGGCGGGCCGTCATTGACCAGCGCCAGCACCCGGGCCCGGGTGGCCGCGTCCACCGGCGGCAGCGACGCGGCGACCGCGCGGATCACCGCCGCCCACGGGCTGGCCATCCCCTCCAGCGCGGTGCGCAGCACCTCAATGCCGTCGCGGTGGGCGGCCAGCAACGCCCCGGCGATCGGCGAGCCCGAGCGCGCCGAGAACTCCAGCACCGCGGGCAGGTAGTCGGGCAGCTCGGCGGCGTCGAACTCCCAGCCGGCGGCCCGGTAGGCCTCCAGGAACGCCACCAGCGCCGCGCCACGGCGGCGGGTGTCCCCGGTGGCGTAGTAGCTCAGGTACATCGAGCATTTGCGTTTGAGGTCGAAGGTGCCGACGTAGTCGCGCTGGCGCGCCAGCGGGTCGGTGCTCAGCGCGGCGTCGATGAAGCCGGTCAGTTCGTCGCCGACCCCGGCCGGCAGCGCGACGGCGTGCCGGCGCAGCTCGGGCAGCCGGGCGAACCAGGCGTCGTCGGGGTAGTCCAGCAGCAGCGAGGCCAGCATGTGGGCGCCGGCCCGGGTCGCCGAATCCATTCGCACGACCGGGATTTCCGCGACGGTCATCGGTCACCGCCGTCCGGGAACAGCCCGTCGGGGCGGCCGTTGCCGTCCCAGTTGAGCAGGTTGACCTGGCCGGTGGACGGCTGATCGGAGCGCTGCCGGGCGGCCAGTCCGTGGAAGTTCTCCACCGCGACCGGCAGCGGCTGACCGCTGGCCGAACCGAGCATGCCGCCCATCCCGGGGCCGCCGTCGTAGTCCAGCGAGCAGGCCAGCTCCTCGAGCTGCTGGGCCTGTTCGGCGTGCGCGGTGGGGATGACGTAGCGGTCCTCGTACTTGGCGATCGCCAGCAGCCGGTACATCTCCTCAACCTCGCGCCCGGTCATCCCGACCGCGGCCGCGATCCGCTCGTCGCGCTCGTCGTCGAGGTTGACCCCGCGCATGTAGGACCGCATCGCCGCCAGCCGGCGCAGCGCGACGTCCACCGGCCCGACGTCACCGGCGGTGAACAGCTCGGCCAGGTAGCCGATCGGGATCCGCAGCTTGTCGATGGCGGCGAACAGGGTGCGGGCGTCCTCCCCGTCGTTGCCCGAATCGCTGACCACGTCGACCACCGGCGACAGCGGCGGGATGTACCAGACCATCGGCATGGTGCGGTATTCCGGGTGCAGCGGCAGCGCCACCCGATACTCCTGGATCAGCTTCCAGATCGGGCTGGCCTGGGCCGCGGCGATCCAGTCCGCCGGGATGCCGTCGCGACCGGCCGCCTCGATCACCGCCGCGTCGTGTGGGTCCAGCAGCACCTCGCGCTGCGCGTCGAGCAGGTCGTGCTCGTTTTCCACGCTGGCCGCCGCCGCCACCCGGTCCACGTCGTAGAGCACCAGGCCCAGGTAGCGCAGTCGGCCCACGCAGGTCTCCGAGCACACCGTCGGCAGGCCGACCTCGATGCGCGGGTAGCACATCGTGCACTTCTCGGCCTTGCCGGTCTTGTGGTTGAAGTAGACCTTCTTGTACGGGCAGCCGGACACGCACATCCGCCAGCCGCGGCAGGCGTCCTGGTCGACCAGCACGATGCCGTCCTCGGCGCGCTTGTACATCGCGCCCGACGGGCAGGACGCCACGCAGGCCGGGTTCAGGCAGTGCTCGCAGATCCGCGGCAGATAAAACATGAAGGCCTTGGAGAACTCGGCCTCCACCCGTTCGCTCATCTTCGCCAGGATCGGGTCCTCGTGCATGGTCTCCAGCGAGCCGCCCAGGTCGTCGTCCCAGTTGGCCGACCAGTTGATCTTCATGTCCTGGCCGGTGATCAGGCTCTTGGGCCGGGCCACCGGGGTGTGCGGGCCGGCCGGGGAGTTGATCAGCATGTCGTAGTCGTAGGTCCACGGCTCGTAGTAGTCGCTCATCTCCGGCAGCTTGGGGTTGGAGAAGATCCGCACCAGCTTGGCCAGCCGGCCGCCGCTGCGCAGCTTCAGCCGGCCCCGCCGGGTCCGCACCCAGCCGCCCTGCCAGCGGTCCTGGTCCTGGTAGCCGCGCGGAAAGCCAACGCCCGGACGGGTTTCCACGTTGTTGAACCACACGTACTCGACGCCGGTGCGGTTGGTCCAGGCCTGCTTGCAGGTCACCGAGCAGGTGTGACACCCGATGCACTTGTCGAGGTTCATCACCATCGCCATCTGCGCCATGACCTTCATCGGTACCGCACCTCCTGGCTGCGACGACGAATCGTCGTCACCTCGTCGCGCTGGTTTCCGGTCGGCCCCAAATAGTTGAACGCCCAGGCCAGTTGGGCGTAGCCGCCGATCAGGTGGCTGGGTTTGAGCAGGATCCGGGTCAGCGAGTTGTGGATGCCGCCGCGCAGCCCGGACGCCTCGGCGATCGGCACGTCCACCGTGCGGTCGGTGGCGTGATACATGTACACCGTCCCCTCGGGCATCCGGTGGCTGACGTTGGCCCGGGCCACCACCACGCCGTTGCGGTTGACCGCCTCGATCCACTCGTTGTCGCGGACCCCGATCTTGGCGGCGTCGGCCGGGCTCATCCAGATCACCGGTCCGCCGCGCGAGAGCGACAGCATGAACAGGTTGTCCTGGTATTCGGAGTGGATCGACCACTTCGAGTGCGGGGTCAGGTACCGCACCGACACCTCGGTTGCCGTTGCCGCACCGGGGATTTCGTCGCCGAACAGCCGGTGCATGTCCAGCGGCGGCCGGTAGATCGGCAGGTTCTCCCCCAGCTCGGACATCCAGTCGTGGTCGAGGAAGAAGTGCTGCCGTCCGGTCAGGGTGTGCCAGGGCTTGAGGTGCTCGACGTTGACCGCGAACGCGGTGTAGCGCCGGCCGCCGTGTTCGGAGCCCGACCATTCCGGGGAGGTGATGACGCTGCGCGGCTGGATCGACACGTCGGTGAAGGTGATGTGCTCCCCGGCGTGGTCGGCGGCCAAGAACGCCAGCTGCTGGCCGGTGTGGCGCTCCAGCTCGCGGAAGCCGTGCACCGCGACGCGGCCGTTGGTGGTGCCCGACAGGGCCAGGATCACCTCGCAGACCCGCCGGTCGGTGTCCAGTCGCACGCTGCCGGCATACGGGCCGGAGTCGACCGTGCCGTTGAGCCCGGCCAGCCGCTGCAGTTCCGGTTCGTAGCTGTATTTGATGCCCTTGGTGACCAGGCCGAGCGTGCCGACCAGCGGGCCCAGGGTCTTCCAGCGCTCCCCCAGCATCGGGTAGTCCCGTTCCACCACAGTGAGTTTCGGCATCGTCACGCCCGGCTTGAGCGGCGCGTCGACGACCCGGCCGTGCGGGGTGGCCAAAACGTCGGGGGTGTCGTGCTGCAGCGGGGTGGCGACCAGGTCGCGGCGCACGCCCAGGTGCCCGGCGGCGTACCGGCTGAACCGCTCGGCCAGCAGACCGAACATTTCGTAGTCGGTCTTGGTCTGCCACGGTGGGTTGATCGCCGGGTTGAACGAGTGCACGAACGGGTGCATGTCCGTGGAGGACAGGTCGTGCTTCTCGTACCAGGTCGCCGCCGGCATCACCAGGTCGGAGAACAGCGTGGTGCTGGTCATCCGGAAGTCCGCGGTCAGCAGCAGGTCGAGCTTGCCCTCGGGGGCCTCATCGCGCCACACCATGTCGGTGGGCCGCGACTCCGGCGGGGTCTGCGGTGCCCGGACCGCGGAGTCCGCACCCAGCAGGTGCTTGAGGAAGTACTCGTTGCCCTTGCCCGAGGAGCCCAGGATGTTGGCCCGCCAGATCAGCGCGATCCGCGGGAAGTTCTCCGGGGCGTCGGGATCTTCGACGGCGTAGCGCAGCGAGCCGTCGGTCAGGCTGTCCACCACGTGCTGGGCCGGGTCCTTGCCGAGCGCGTCGGCCTCCTCGCACAGTTGCAGCGGGTTGCGGTTGAAGGTCGGGTAGCTCGGCATCCAGCCGCGTTTGACCGATTCGACCAGGCAGTCGGCGGTGGTGCGGCCGGCGAACATGTCCCGGCTCAGCGGGGAGGCCAGCGCGTCGGCGGGCAGCCCGTCGTAGCGCCACTGGTCGGTGGCGATGTACCAGAACGCGGTGCCGATGTTGAACCGCGGCGGCCGATTCCAGTCCGCGGCGGCCGCGTACTGCTGGTAGCCGGTGATCGGGCGGACCTTCTCCTGCCCGACGTAGTGCGCCCAGCCGCCGCCGTTGCGGCCCTGGCAACCGGTCAGGGTGGTCAGCGCCAGGAAGGTGCGGTAGATGGTGTCGGAGTGGAACCAGTGGTTGGCCCCGGCGCCCATCAGGATCATCGAGCGGCCGCCGGAGCGCCGGGCGTTGTCGGCGAACTCGCGGGCGATCCGGGTGACCTGGGCGGCCGGCACCGAGGTGTGCTGCTGCTGCCAGGCCGGGGTGCCCGGGGTGCTGTCGTCGTCGTAGCCGGTCGGCCACTGGCCGGGCAGGCCGTCGCGGCCGACGCCGTACTGGGCCAGCATCAGGTCGAAGACGGTGGTGACGGTGCGGCCGGCCACCGTGGCCACCGGAACGCCGCGGCGCACCGTGCCCGAGCCGCCGGCGTGCTCCTGGCCGGGCGCGGGGTCCAGGTCGAAGCGCGGCAGGGCGATCTCGGCGGCCTGCCCGGACCAATCCGGCAGGTCGGCGATCGACAGCGGCGGGCTCACCTGGCCGAGGTCGAGGTTCCAGCGGCCCTCGTCCTCGGCGGAAAATCGGTGTCCCAGTGAGCCGTTGGGCACCACCGGGGTGCCGTCGGCGTCGAGCAGCACCGGCTTGAACTCGGCGTTGCCCTGCCGCGACGCCGGGCCGTCCAGGTCGGCGGCGGTGAGGAACTTGCCGGGCACCAGGGTGTCGCCGTGCGGTTCCAGCGTGATCAGAAACGGCGCGTCGGTGAAGCGGCGCTGGTAGTCCTCGAAGGCCTCGGTGCGCTGCTGCACGAAGTGCTCGCGCAGGATGACGTGCCCCATGGCCAGCGCGACGGCGGCGTCGGTGCCCGGGTGCGGGGCGACCCATTCGTCGGCGAACTTGGTGTTGTCGGTGTAGTCCGGGGACACCGTGACGACCTTCTGGCCGCGGTAGCGGGCCTCGGCCATGAAGTGCGCGTCCGGGGTGCGGGTCACCGGCACGTTGGAGCCCCACATGATCAGGTAGCCGGCGTTCCACCAGTCCGCGGACTCCGGCACGTCGGTCTGGTCGCCGAACACCTGCGGGCTGGCCACCGGCAGGTCGGCGTACCAGTCGTAGAACGACAGCATGGTGCCGCCGAGCAGGTTCAGGAAGCGCGCGCCCGCGCCGTGCGAGACCATCGACATGGCCGGGATCGGCGAGAAGCCGGCGATCCGGTCGGGGCCGTAGGTGGCCACCGTGTGCACGTGCGCGGCGGCGGCGATCTCCAGCGCCTCGTCCCAACTGGTGCGGATCAGCCCGCCCTTGCCGCGGGCCCGCTTGTAGGCGCGGGCCTTGTCCGGGTCCGTCACGATCGACGCCCAGGCGTCGACCGGATCGGGGTGCTGCGCCTTGGCCTCGCGCCACAACCGGGCCAGCACGTCGCGGATGTAGGGGTAGCGCACCCGGGTCGGCGAATAGGTGTACCAACTGAACGCGGCGCCGCGGGGGCAGCCGCGCGGCTCGTACTCCGGGGAGTCCGGACCCACCGACGGGTAGTCGGTCTGCTGGGTCTCCCAGGTGATGATGCCGTCCTTGACGTACACCTTCCAGGAACACGACCCGGTGCAGTTGACGCCGTGGGTGGACCGCACCACCTTGTCGTGCGACCAGCGGTCGCGGTAGAAGGCGTCGCCGGCGCGGCCACCCTCCAGGTACACCGTGCGCAGGTCCTCAGAGACCGTGCCCGGACGCAGGAATCGACCCATGCTCAGCAATGCGTCGGCCAGCGGGCCGTCTGTCGCGGGACCGACCTCGGCGCCGTTGCCGCGGGTCATTGCCTGCCCCCTCTCCCATCCGGGCAGCCGTACTCCGGATGCCGGTCATCCTGCTCTCTCGGCCCACACCCCACAAGCAAGGTTGCACTTACTTGCATACCGCAACACTCCCGGCCGCCAAGAGTGCTAATCGCTTATCGGCCAGCCGATTTGACGACTACGCTCGCCCAGCATGACCGGCGATCGCGCACGCACCGCAGCAAGCCCCGCAGATGCGGAACGTTTCGCGGGTGCCTTTCCGCAGGTGCTGCTCGCCACCGTTGCCTCAACCGTCGGGTTCTGGGCCTGGATGGCGATCGGACCGCTGCAGCACGTCTACAACACCGAGATGAACCTCGGCGAGGGGCAGATCTCGCTGATGCTGGCCACTCCGGTGCTGGTCGGCGCGCTGGGCCGGATCATCACCGGCGCCCTCACCGACCGGCTCGGCGGCCGGATCATGTTCACCGCGATCCTGCTGCTGTCCGCCCCGGCGGTGCTGCTGGTCGCGCTGGCCGGCGAGCTGAACAGCTTCCCGCTGCTGATCCTGGCCGGGTTCTGTCTCGGCATTGCCGGCACCATCTTCGCCGTCGGCATCCCGTTCTCCGGCGCCTGGTATCCGCCGTCGCGCCGCGGCTTCGCCACCGGCGTGTTCGGTATGGGCATGATCGGCACCGGGGTCTCGGCGTTCGCCACCCCGCGGCTGGCCGACCGGGTCGGTTACCTGCCCACCCACCTGATCATCGCGGGCACCCTGGTCGCGATGGCGGTGCTGGTCTGGGTGTTCATGCGCGACTCACCGGGCTGGGCGCCGAGCCGGGACAAGCTGGTGCCGAAGGTGGTCGGCGCGCTGAAGTTGCCGGTGACCTGGGAGATGTCGTTCCTCTACAGCATCGTGTTCGGCGGGTTCGTGGCGTTCTCGACGTTCCTGCCCAAGTACCTCACCACCATCTACCCGGACCAGGTCGACGCCATCGGGGCCGGCACCCGCACCGCACTGTTCGTGGCCGCCGCGGTGATCGCCCGGCCGATCGGCGGTGTGCTGGCCGACCGGTTCGGCCCGAAGATCATCACCCTGGTGTCGCTGGGCGGCATCGTGTCGCTGGGCTATGTCGTCGGGCAGGAGCCGCCCGAGGGCATCGTCACCGGTGCCGCCTTCATCGTGATGGCCGCGATGATGGGCCTGGGCATGGGCGCGGTGTTCGCCTGGGTCGGGCCCTCGACGCCGAAGGACAAGGTCGGCGCGGTCAGCGGCGTGGTCGCCGCCGCCGGCGGGCTCGGCGGATACTTCCCGCCGCTGGTCATGGGCGCGGCCTACCACCCGGCCAGCAACTCCTACTGGATCGGACTGTGGCTGCTGGTGCTGCTCGGCACGTTCGCGCTGATCGTGGCGGGCATGCTCAAGGACGTCGGGCAGCGCCCCGCCCCGGATGCCAGACTGTAGGAGATGACCGCGATCCCGCTCGCCCTCGGCCGCCGGTCGCCGGCCGCGTCGGCGCCGCCGGCCGACGGCGCGCTGGTCGACACCCACGGCCGGGTGCACCGCGACCTGCGGATCTCGCTGACCGACCGCTGTTCGCTGCGCTGCAGTTATTGCATGCCCGAGCAGGGCAACCAGTGGCTGGCCCGGACCTCGATCCTGTCGGTCGCCGAGATCACCGCGGTGGCCCGGGTGGCCGCGAGCATCGGGATCAGCACGTTCCGGCTGACCGGGGGTGAGCCGCTGCTGCGCCCCGACATCGTCGAGGTGGTCGCGGCGCTGGCGGCGCTGCGCGGGCCCGACGGGCCGGTCGAGGTCGCCATGACCACCAACGGAATCGCGCTGCCGGGCCTGCTCGAGGAGCTGCTCGCCGCGGGCCTGCGCCGGCTCAACATCAGCATCGACACGCTGCGCCGCGACCGGTTCGCCGCGCTGACCCGCCGTGACCGGCTGGCCGAGGTCCGCCGCGGCATCGCGGCGGCCGCCCGGTCCGGGTTGCGGCCGCTCAAGCTCAACGCCGTTGCGATGCGCGGGATCAACGACGACGAGCTCGCCGACCTGGTCGAGTTCGCGGTGGCGCACGGCGCCGAGATGCGGTTCATCGAACAGATGCCGCTGGATGCCGGGCACACCTGGGATCGCGCGGCGATGGTCACCCGCGAGGAGATCCTGACCGCGCTGGCCGCCCGGTGGAGCCTGACCCCGCTGCCCGGCCGGCACGGCGCACCGGCCGAACGCTGGCTGCTCGACGACGGGCCGGCGGCGGTCGGGGTGATCGCGGCGGTGACCGCGCCGTTCTGCGGCGACTGCGACCGGCTGCGGCTGACCGCCGACGGTCAGCTGCGCAACTGCCTGTTCTCCACCGGGGAGTTCGACCTGCTGCCCGCGCTGCGCTCGGGGGCGCCGGCCGACGCCGCGATCGAGGCGACGCTGCGTCGCTGCGTGTGGGCCAAGCTGCCCGGGCACGCGATCAACGACCCGGCGTTCCTGCAGCCGGCCCGCGGGATGAACGCGATCGGCGGCTAACCGAGCCGCGGGGCGACCAGGTCGACGAACGCGTCGGTGACCCGGTAGGCGTCGGCGATCGGATAGCCGCGCAGCAGGGTGGCGGTCAGCATGGAGTTGACGATCCCCCACAGCATCAGCGCGGTGTCCAGCGCCGCCCGCCGGCCCAGCACGGCGAAGTCGGCGGCCAGCCGTTCCTGGGCCAGGTCGGCGAAGGCGGCCATCACCTGCGCGGCGTTGTGGTCGGTGGTGTTCTGCAGCAGCAGGCAGACCTTGAAGAACCCGGGGCGGCGCTCGAAGCCGGCGATGATGGCGCGCACGGTGTCGCGGACCCGCTGCTCGGCCGGCCGCCCGTCGGCGGCGGTGTCACCGAAGACCGGCTCGGCCCAGCCCATCAGCACCGCGGCGTAGACGTGTTCCTTGGAGCTGAAGTAGCGGTACACCGTGCCCAGCGCGACGTCGGCGCGTTCGGCGACGTCGCGCATCTGGATCTGCTCGTAGTCGTGCTCGCGCAGCGCGGCATTCGCCGCGGCGATGATGCGTTCGCGGCGGGCCTGCTTGTACTCCGGTTCCGCGGCGGTGTTCATCCGCGCGGCAGACCCAGAATCATGGTGGCGATGATGTTGAGCTGGATCTCCATGGTGCCCCCGCCGATCAGTTCGGCGGGCAGCTGGAAGGTGTGCTCGACGGCGGTGTCCCCGCCGGTGTCCAGCAGCGCCGCGCGGCCGGTGAATTCCATTGCGGCGGTGCCGATCCGGCGCAGCACCCGGCCGGTGGCCACCTTGGCGACGCTGGTCGCGGTGCCCGGGCCGTGGCCGGACAGTCGGCTCAGGGTCTCCCGCAGGTTCAGCGCGGAGATCGCGTTGGTGGCGGCGCGGATCTCGCCGAGCACCCGGATGCCGTCGGCGCTCGGTGCCCCGGCCAGCACTTCGCGCAGCACCGATTCCCGGTCGTCGTGCAGGTACCCGCTGATCGCGGCGCGCTCGTTGGCCATCGTGGCCAGCGCCAGCGACCAGCCCTCCCCCGGCCCGGCGACCAGCATGTCGTCCGGGATGAACACGTCGTCGAGGAACACCTCGTTGAAGTGCGCGGGGCCCCCTGCGGTCCGCAGCGGCCGCACGGTGATGCCCGGGGTGGACATGTCCAGCAGGAAGTAGCCGATGCCCCGGTGTTTGCGGGCCTCGGGGTCGGTGCGCGCCAGCAGGGCGCCGAAGTCGGCCTGCTGCGCCGAAGACGTCCACACCTTCTGGCCGTTGATCCGCCAGCCGCCGTCGACCCGCTCGGCGCGGGTGGACAGCGCGGCCAGGTCCGAGCCGGCGCCGGGTTCGGAGAACAGCTGACACCAGGCGTGGCTGCCGCGCAGGATCGGCTCGGCGAAGCGCTGCCGCTGCGCCTCGGAGCCGAAGGTCAAGATGGTCGGCAGGATCCATTCGGCGATGCCGAGCGAGGAGCGCACCACGTCGGGATGACGGCTGAACTCCTCGGCGATGATGAGCTGCTCGACCGCCGAGGCGCCGCGGCCGCACGGCGGCGGCAGGTGCGGGGCCAGCAGGCCGGCCGCGGCCAGCGCGTCGCGCTGCGCGCCGGAGCGCAGGTTGGCGTGCTCGGGGCTCTGCCGGCCGGGGATATCGTTGCCCAGGGTGGCGGCGTGGGCCAGCGCCGCGGCCACCTCGGCCCGGAATTCGGTTTCCACGTGCGGCAATTCGATGTGGAAGTCCCGCGGCTCGGCGTCCGGGCGGCCGAGGTCCGCCGCCCACCGGCCGGCCGGTCCGGCGGTGGCCGCCAGCGCGATCGCGCGGCGCCAGTACAGGTGCAGATCGTGGTCCCAGGTGTAGCCGATGGCACCGAACATGGTCAGCGCGTCGAGCACCAGGTCCGGCAGCGCGGCGGTGACGACGATCGCGGCGGCCGCGGCGGCCGCGGCCAGCTGCGGCGGGCTCTGGGCGGCGGCGCGGGCGGCGTCCCAGGCCGCGGCCGCCATCAGCTCGGCGTCGACATAGAGACCGGCGGCGCGGTGCGCCAGCGCCTGGAAGGCCCCGATCGGCCGGCCGAACTGCTCGCGGGTCTTCAGGTGTGCCACGACATTCTCGGCGCACCATCGGGCGATGCCGGCGCCCTCGGCGGCCAGCAGGGCCGCGGTGATGCCGCGCGCGGTGTCGGGGTCCAGGCCGTCGACCAGGGCGTCGGCGCCGACCCGGTGCTGGTGCAGGTGCAGGGTGCCCACGTCGCGGGTCAGATCGGTGCCCGCCGCGGGGGTCACCGGCACCCCGGCCAGCACGAACCACCGGGTTTGGCCGTCGCTGGTGGTCGCGGCGGCCAGAATGCGGGCCGCGGCGCACAGGCCGGGTTCGGGTCCGGCGGTGCCGGTCAGTGACCAGCCGTCGCCGTCGCGGGTGGCCCTCAGCGAACCGGCCTGCGGGCCGAGCGCGGCGGCCGGCCCGCCGGCGACGATGTCACCCAGCAGCGCTTCGGCGGCCGGCCCGGGTTTCGCGGCGGCGGCCAGCGCCGCGGCGATCATCGTCGGCAGCAGCGGTCCGGGCAGCAGGCCGTAGCCGGCGGCGTCGGCCACGCACGCCGCCTCGAGCGGGCCGGCGCCCGCGCCGCCGAACTCCTCGGGCACCGCGACGGCATGGAAACCGTTGTCCACCAAGGCATCCCAGAACCCGGGCCGGGACCCCTCGGCGATCGCCGCGAAGCTCGCCCGGGTGTCCCCGGCCGGGGCGTGGCGGGCCGCGAACCCGGTGACCGCCGCGTGCAGGGCCTGCTGCTCGTCGGTCAGCGCGATGCTCACGCCGGGTGCCCGTGCTCGGCGGTGAAGTGCAGCAGGGTCACGCCGTCGTCGGGCCGGGCCACGAACACCGGGCGCAGCCGCATCCCGATCCGCAGGCCGGCCGGGTCCACGTCGACAAGTTCGGTGGCCAGCCGGGGCCCCTCGTCGAAGGCCACCACGGCCAGCAGCTGCGGGACGGCGTCGGCGAACTGCGGGGCGACCGGGCGGGCGGCGACAGTGAAGCTGACCAGCGTGCCGGTGCCGGGGATCCGGCGCCAGAGCAGGTCGTCGGCCAGCGTGCCGGGTGCCAGCACCCGCGGATAGAAGATGTACCGGTCCAGCGAGGGTGAGTATTGGATCCACACCTCGCCGCGGGCCAGGCCGTCCCAGAACGGTTGGCTGACCGGGGTGGGCAGCGGCACCGGCCGGGCCATCGCGTCGGCGGTCATCGTCAATCCCCTTCCAGCACGAGGGCTTCTTGTTCGCTGAGCACCCCGCCGTTGCCGGACACGAAGGCCCGGTCGCAGTCGGCGATCTGGGTGGCCCCGGCCCGGCCCATCAGCTGGCGGGTGGCGTCGCAGACGTGGTGCATGCCGCCGGCGTTGCCGGGCTGACCGTAGCCGAGCTGGCCGCCGGCGGTGTTCATCGGGAAGTCCCCGGCAAAGGTCAGGTCGTGGTCGGTGACGAACCGCATGCCGGTGCCGGGCTCGCAGAAGCCGGCGTCCTCCAGGGTGAGCAGCGCGGTGATGGTGTAGCAGTCGTAGATCGACACCATGTCCATGTCGGCGGGGGTCAGCCCGGCCATCGCGAAGGCGGCCGGGGCGACCGTGCGCATCGGGGTGGCCAGCGGGTTCTCCGCGTAGATCGGCGACTTGTAGGGCACCCGCTCCCCGAATCCCTTGATCCAGACCGGGCGGTTGCGGCTGCGGCGGGCCAGCGTCTCGTTGGTGACCAGGATGGCCGAGCCGCCCATGCACGGCATCACGATCTCCAGCATGTGCAGCGGCGCGGCGATGATCGGGCTGGCCAGCACGTCCTCGACGGTGGCCGGAACCTCGGCGAACACCGCCCCCGGGGTGTGGTTGGCGTTGACCCGCTGGTCGGCGACGATCTTGGCCATCGCGCGTTCGTCGTAGCCGTGCGCGGCGGCGTACATCGAGGCGACCTGGGCGTAGGGGCCGTTCTGGCCGAGGTAGCCGTAGGGGATCTCGAATTCGGCCTGCGGCGAGCCGTAGCGGAAGCTGGACGCGCCGTAGAAGATCGCGTCGCCGAGGTTGGGCGGCCGGGACGGGTGCATCGGGGTGAGGAAGTTCGCCGGGATGGCGCACAGCACGGCCTGACAGACGCCGAGTTCGATGGCCGCGGCGGCGCGCCACACCATGGCCGCCGCCGACGCCCCGCCGAGGTCGACGTACTCGGCGAAGTTGACCGGGATGCCCAGGTACTCCACCACCGTCGAGGGCACGAAGATCTCCGATTCGAAGACCCCGGTGGTGATCAGCCCGTCGACGTCGGTGGCGGACAGGCCGGCGTCGGCGACCGCGGCGGCGGCCAGTCGGGCCCACTGCTCGATGGTGAACTCGGGGGTCCCGGTGGGCTTGCGGACGCAGGGCAGTTCGTGGAAGCCGACGATCGCGGCCTCGCCTCTCAGACCCATGGATCTCCTTCCGGCCTGCCCGTCACCGTAGTAAAAACTAGAATCCGATTCTCGTTATCCCCGGCTAATGTGATCCGAACCACCTTTTTCGGCGCGTTTTCCCGACGCGACCGGACCGCCGGTGCCAGGATTTGTCTCAGCGTCGTCTCAGCTTCGGCGCCCGAACCGAAGGAGGGCGGGGCATGAGCGGTACGGCCCGGCGGGCGATGGTGGCGGTTCTCACGATGATCTCGGCGGCGCTGCTCGGCATCGCCTCGATCGGACTCGGCTCACTGGCCTGGGCGGCGACCACCGCGCTGATTGTGCCGGGCACCGGGACGCCGGACCCGAGCGTCAAACCGGGCTACATGGGCAACGCCGTTTCCTACTACATCCAGCCGACCGGGGCCTGCACCCCCGCCGACTGCACTCCCGAGCCGATCAAGTACTACGCCACGTTCTGGCCGATCCCGCTGCCCGGGTGGGGCGGGCTCGACGGGCAGAAGTGGAACGTCTCGGTCGCCGACGGCGTCGGATACCTCAACCGTGCCTACGGATCGGGCCCGGACGCCGGCGACCACACCGTCATCTTCGGCTACTCGCAGGGCGCCACGGTCGCCAGCATCGTCAAGGGCCAGCTGGCCACCCATGGCACCGACGGACACATCCCCGCGAACACCTCGTTCGTGTTCATCGGTAACCCCAACCGCCCCAGCGGCGGGGTGTTCGAGCGGCTCGCCCTGCTGGGCACGGTACCCATCCTGGACGCCACCTTCGGCCAGCCGACACCGACCAACACCACCAAACCGAACCCCGACGGCACTTTGCCGGTGAACACCACCGACATCGCCTTCCAGTACGACGGGGTGGCCGACTTCCCGAAGTACCCGATCAACGTGCTCGCCGACCTCAACGCGCTGGCCGGATTCTGGTACGTACACGGCACCTACCTGGATCCGAACAACGGCGGCACCGGCCAGCCCTGGGGCTACACCCCCGGTGAGATCCAGGACATCGTCAGCGGGTGCGCCGCCGACAACTCCGGTTTCGGCTGTCAGAAGGCCGACGCCAGCGACACGCTGTACGTCACCCTGCCGGCCAAATCGCTGCCGCTGGCCCAGCCGTTCCTGGATCTGGCCGACTCCACCGGGACCGGGTTCCTGATCAAGCCGGTGGTCGCCGCGCTGCAGCCGGCGCTGCAGACGCTGATCGAGACCGGCTACGACCGCTCCGACTACAGCTCCCCCAGCCCGTTCGGCATCGTGCCGCTGGTCAACCCGATCAAGCTGGCCACCGACCTGGTCAACGACATCCCCGAGGGCTTCAACGCCGCCAAGACGACCATCGAGACCGGCAACATCCCGGACCTGCCGGGCTCCACGGCCCCGGCCCCGGCGAGCGCGCGAGTGGCGCCGCAGACCGAGAACAGCCCGCTGCGCGTGGTATCCGGCACCGAATCCGGCGACGACGAGGGGCCGGCCGCCGATTCGCCGGCGGCCACCAGGCCTCAGCTCGGCAAGAGCTTGGCCAAGGTGCTCAAGTTCCCGGACCCGGCGGCCAAGCTGAAGGCCAAGAAGCAGCTCGTGAACGTGCAGGCCGCTGCGGACAGCACTGCGGCTGGCGACAACGACACCGCCACCGACGGCACCGACCAAGCCGCGGCCCCCAAGAACGATCGGCCGCGGCCGGTGCGCGACCTGATCCGCTCGGTGAAGAACAGCCTCAACAAGGCCACCGCGGCGAGCAAGCCCAAGCCGAAGGCGGCCGACGCGCCCGCTGCCTAGGCCGTCGCGAACTCGGCCAGCCCGGCGGCCAGCGCGGCCGGCACGTGCGCGCGGATCCGGGTGCCGGTGTCGGTGTGCTCGGACAGTTCGATCCGGCCGATCTCATGCACCCGGGCCACCAGGTCCCCACGCCGGTACGGAATGGTCACGTCGACGGCCACGTCGCGCGGCTCGACCAGCTCGGACATCGCCACCCGCAGCTCGTCCAGGCCCGCACCGGTGTGCGCGGAGACGAACACCGCACCGGGCAGCACGCCGCGCAGCTTGGCCAGCGACAGCTCGTCGGCGGCGTCGATCTTGTTGACCACCAACAGCTCTCGGATCGGCGCGACCCGGTGCTCGGCGATCACCTCGTCGACCACCTGACGCACCGCCGAGATCTGGGCCAGCGGATTGGCGTCGGCGCCGTCGACCACATGCACCAGTAGGTCGGCGTCGGCGACCTCCTCCAGGGTGGACTGGAAGGCCTCGACCAGCTGGGTGGGCAGGTGCCGGACGAAACCGACGGTGTCGGTAAGCACGAACGGGCGCCCGTCGTCGAACTCCCCGCGCCGGGTGGTCGGCTCCAGCGTCGCGAACAGCGCGTTCTCCACCAGCACCCCGGCCCCGGTCAGGGCGTTGAGCAGGCTGGACTTGCCGGCGTTGGTGTAGCCGACGATCGCCACCCGCGGAACCTCGCTGCGCACCCGGCCGCTGCGCTGGGTGTCGCGGATCTTCTTCATGTCCTTGATCTCGCGGCGCAGCTTGGCCATCCGCTCGCGGATCCGGCGCCGGTCGGTCTCGATCTTGGTCTCGCCGGGTCCGCGGGTGCCCACGCCCCCGCCGGCGCCGCCGGCCCGGCCACCGGCCTGCCGGGACATCGACTCGCCCCAGCCGCGCAGCCGCGGCAGCATGTACTGCATCTGGGCCAGCGACACCTGGGCCTTGCCCTCCGCGCTGGTGGCGTGCTGGGCGAAGATGTCCAGGATCAGCGCGGTGCGGTCGATGACCTTGACCTTGACCGCCTTCTCCAGCGCGTTGAGCTGCGCCGGGGACAGTTCGCCGTCGCAGATCACGGTGTCCGCGCCGGTGGCGACGACGATCTCGCGCAGCTCGGCGGCCTTGCCGGAGCCGATGTAGGTGGCCGGGTCGGGCTTGTCGCGGCGCTGGATCAGGCCGTCGAGCACCTCGGAGCCGGCGGTCTCGGCCAGCGCGGCCAGCTCGGCCAGGCTCGCCTCGGCGTCGGCGGCGCTGCCCTCGGTCCACACCCCGACCAGCACCACCCGTTCCAGGCGCAGCTGCCGGTATTCGACCTCGCTGATGTCCTCCAGCTCGGTGGACAGTCCGGCCACCCGGCGCAGCGCCGAGCGGTCGGCGAGCGCCATCTCGCCTTCCGTCGGGGCGACGAGTGAGGACGAAGTCCGGAGCGAGTCGCCCCGCGCCTCAGGTTCCGTCGGGGCGACGAGTGAGGACGAAGTGTGCTGGGGAAAGTCGTTGTCGCTGTTAGTCATATTCTCCTGAGATGGTGGCACGCCCGGCGGCGGCCGCGCATCCGATTTTTCCGCGGGCGTAACTCACCGCTGCGCGCTCCACCAGTCGTCGGCGATCTGGCCGCGGGCCACCAGCTCCGAGGGGCCGCGCAGCACGCTGGTCGCGTCGGTGATGCTGACCTGCACCTGGCCGCCGGGGATCCGCACCAGCAGCGTGCCGGTCGCGGTGCCGAGGTGTTCCAGCGCGGCCAGCGTGGCGGCCACCGTGCCGGTGCCGCAGGACCGGGTCTCCCCCACCCCGCGCTCGTGCACCCGCATCTCGACCGCGCCGTCGATCGGCGCGGTCAGCACCTCGACGTTGACGCCGTGCGGGAACTGCGCCGGGTCGAAGGACACCGGGGCCGCGACGTCCAGTGCGGCCAGGGTCCGGGCGGTCAGCGCCGGGTCCACGCAGGCCAGGTGCGGGTTCCCGACGTCGACGCCGACGCCGGACATCCGGCGCCCGCCGACGACGGCCGCACCGGTACCGGTGCGGGTCGCCTTACCCATGTCCACGCTGACCTCGGCGTGCACCGGGCCGGCCTCGGTCAGCTGCACCGGGCGGGGTCCGGCCCGGGTGCCGACCAGGAACTCCCGGCGGGTCTCCAGCCCGGCGGCGGCCAGGTAGTGCGCGAACACCCGCACCCCGTTGCCGCACATTTCGGCGATCGACCCGTCGGCGTTGCGGTAGTCCATGAACCAGTCGTCGTCGCCGACGCCCTCGGGCAGCGTGGTGAGCACGCCGGCGTCGCGGGCGGCGCCGGCCCGGGTCACCCGCAGCACCCCGTCGGCGCCCAGGCCGCGGCGGCGGTCGCACAGCGCGGAAACCGCGGCGACGCTCAGCTCGAGCCGGGCGGGCAGGTCGGGCAGCACGACGAAGTCGTTCTGCGTGCCGTGTCCCTTGACGAATTCCACCTGATCAGGATACGTCGGACCACCGGCGCAGCACGGCGTCCGGGTTGCCGGGGTCGGCGCTGCGCAGCCAGTGCACCCGGGGGTCGCGGCGGAACCAGGACCGCTGTCGGCGCACATAGCGCCGGGTGCCGACGAAGGTGGGTTCCAGCGCGGCGCTGCCGTCGCCGCCGGCGTCCAGCTCGGCGATGACCTGCGCGTAGCCCAGCGCCCGGGACGCGGTGACGCCGTCGCGCAGGCCGCGATCCAGCAGCGCGCGAACCTCCTCGACCAGGCCGTCGGCGAACATCGTCTCGGT
Source organism: Mycolicibacterium fallax (assembly GCF_010726955.1). Classification (NCBI taxonomy): domain Bacteria; kingdom Bacillati; phylum Actinomycetota; class Actinomycetes; order Mycobacteriales; family Mycobacteriaceae; genus Mycobacterium; species Mycolicibacterium fallax. The sequence continues at coordinate 439,962 of NZ_AP022603.1, read as the reverse complement.
GCGGGCGCGCAGCCGGGCGTCCAGCGCAGCGGTGTCCGCGTCCAGCCCGATGATCAGGGTGTTCCACCGCGGGGCGGCGCCGATGACCGGCGCGGACGCCGCGAACGGCTGCCCGGTCAGCTCGATCACCTCCAGCGCCCGGACGATTCGGCGGCCGTCGGTGGCCAGGATGGTGGCGGCCGCGGCGGGGTCGACGGCGGCCAGTTCGCGGTGCAGCGCGGCCACCCCAACGTCGGCCAGCCGGGCCTCCCAGCGGGCCCGCACCGCCGGGTCGGTGGCCGGGAACTGCCAGTCGTCGAGCAGCGACTGCAGGTAGAGCATCGAGCCGCCGACGATGATCGGCACCGCACCGCGGGCGGTGACGGCCGCCACGTCGGTGACGGCGTCGCGCTGGTAGCGGGCCACCGTCGCGGTCTCGGTGACCTCGAGCACGTCGAGCTGGTGGTGGGTGATGCCGCGGCGCTCGGCCACCGGCAGTTTGGCGGTGCCGATGTCCATGCCGCGGTAGAGCTGCATGGCGTCGGCGTTGATGATCTCGGCGGCCGGCAGCCGTTCGGCCAGGTCCAGGGCCAGCGCCGATTTCCCGGATCCGGTGGGGCCGATGACGGCTATCGGGCGCATCCGCCGCTCACGGCCGCCAGGTTCCGACGAAGTAGCCGACGCCCAGCGGGGCGCCGCGGTAGTACTCGCGGGCCGGGTGCGGGCCCGGCCCGACCAGCCCGGCCAGCACCGCGAAGCCGGCCCGGCCCACCACCGCCTCGGGCAGCCCGGCCAGCGCGGCGGCGTCACCGGCGGCCAGCGCCGCGTCGAGCCTGCCCTGGTCGGCCACCGATTCCGGGAGGTGGCCGCCCGGCGCCGACGGGGTCAGGGTGCTCAGCCCGTCGGCGACGATCAGTACCCCCACCGGCTCCGGGTCGTCGTCGAGTTCGGCGCGCAGGGCCGCACCGGCGGCCCGGGCGTCGGCGTCGGGGGTGCCGGCCGGCCAGCAGCGCACCTCGGCGCGGCCGCCCGGGGCCACCCGGGCGCGCACCCACCCGGTGATCAGCGCGCACAGCGGCAGTTCGGTGACCGCCGCGGGGTCACCGGGTCCCAGCGCGGCGGTGACGTCGGCGCCGTAGCCGGCGAAGGTGCCGCGCCGCTCGGGCCGGTACACCGCGGTTTCGCCGACGCCGACGGCCAGCCAGCGCGGCGGCAGCGTCGCCGCGGCCGCCAGCACCGCGGCGCGCAGCGGCTCGAACTCCCCGGCCGCGGCGCCGACCAGCTCGGGCACCAGCACCGGGGTCGACGGGATGATCGCGACGGAACTCAGCACGGGGCCAACGCTAGCCGTCGGCGCCGGCGCGCGTCGCAGCCTCCGGCGCGGCGGGCCGCGGGTCGTCGTCGGCGGGCAGGATCGGCTCGGACTCCACCGCGGCGGCCTCCACCCGGGCCAGCGCGGCGGTGGCGATCACCATCACCACCACGGTCAGGCCCAGCACGCCGTACCCGAATCGGCCCGGGTGCAGCACCTCGCCGAGCACCACCACGCCGAGGATCGAGCCGACCATCGGCTCGGCGATGGTCATCGTCGGCAGCGAGGCGGTCAGCGCACCGGCCCGGAACGACGCCTGTTGCCAGGCGGTTCCGCCGAGGGCGACCACCGCCCAGGCGTAGAGCTCCGGGGCGGTCAGCACCGCCCGCGGGCCATCGCCGAGCAACTCCACCACGCCCTTGGTCAGCACCGCGAACACGCCCCACAGCGAGCCGGCGACCAGGCCGAGCAGGACCGCGGCGACCGCGCCGCGGCGCAGCCGGGCCCCGATCAGGCAGGCGACCAGGATCGGCACCATCACCGCCGCGACCGTCAGCCAGGTGTCCAGCGAGGCCCGCGACGCACCCGGCGAGGGTTTGCCGACGGTGACGATCACCGATACCGACCCGGCCAGCAGGATCGCCCAGGTCCATTCCGAGCGGCCCAGCCTGCGGTGGGTCCAGTGCGCGCTGAGGAACAGCGCGAACAGCAGCGAGGTGACCATCAGCGACTGCACCAGCAGCACCGACCCGAACCCGAGCGCGGCGGCCTGGCAGCTGAAACCCACCGCCGCGACCAGGCTGCCGCGCCACCACGGCCAGTTCCGCAGCAGCGCCAGGAACAGCCGGAAGTTGCCGACCCGCTCGGTCGTCACCGCATGCGCGGCCCGCTGATGCAGGACGTTGCCGATGCCGATGAACAGCGCCGCGCACAGTGCCAGCGCGGCCGCGACAATACTGGAAGTGGACATCGCTGCCAGGCAATCATCACCGCCGCCGTCGGCGCAACACGCACAACCGTGACGCGGAACACGGGTCCCTGCTTGAATAGCCTTTATTCGGGTCATCGGGTGATCCGACGGCGCCGCGGTGCGCGGCAGTGCGCGGAGAGTCCGCGCGACGGGCAGGGACGAGGTTGAACATGACGACACCGGAATCGGCACAGCACACCCCGGGTCCGCGACCGGGTCCGCGCCCCGGCCCGAAGCCGGGCCCCAAACCCGGCCAGCACCCGGCGGTACCGACCACCCCGGCCAGCGATCCGCGCCGATTCGGCCGCGTCGACCCCGACGGCACGGTCTGGCTGATCACCGCCGCCGGCGAACGCAACATCGCGTCCTGGCAGGCCGGTGACGCCGACGCCGCCTACGAGCACTTCGGCCGCCGCTACGACGACCTGTCCACCGAGGTGGCGCTGCTGGAACGCCGGCTGGCGGCCGGCACCGGCGATGCCCGCAAGATCCGGGCCACCGCCGCCACGCTGGCCGACACCCTGCCCGAGGCGCACGTGCTCGGCGACGTCGACGCGCTGGCGGCCCGGCTGGCCGCGCTGTCCGAGCATGCCGGCGAGGCCGCCGCCGCGGCGCGGGCCCAGCGTGACGAGCAGCGCGCCGAGCTGACCGTCCGCAAGGAGGCGCTGGCCGCCGAGGCCGAGGAGCTGGCCGCCAACTCCACCCAGTGGAAGGCCGCCGGCGACCGGTTCCGCACCATCCTCGACGAGTGGAAGACCATCACCGGCCTGGACCGCAAGACCGACGACGCGCTGTGGAAGCGGTTCTCCGCCGCCCGCGAGTCGTTCAACCGGCGCCGCGGCACCCACTTCGCCGAGCTGGACCGCGAGCGCGCGACGGTGCGCCGGGCCAAGGAGGCGCTGTGTGAGCGCGCCGAGGCACTGTCCGGGTCGACGGACTGGGGCCCGACCAGCGGCGCCTTCCGTAACCTGCTGGCCGATTGGAAGGCCGCCGGGCGCACCGCGAAGGATCTCGACGACGCACTGTGGAAGCGTTTCAAGGCCGCTCAGGACACCTTCTTCTCGGCCCGCAACGCGATCAGCGCCGAGCGTGACGCCGAGCTGGGCGCCAACGCCGACGCCAAGGAGACGCTGCTGGCCGAGGCGGAGAAGATCGACGCCGCCAATCCGCGGGCCGCTCGCGCCGCACTGCGCAGCCTCACCGACCGGTGGGATGCGCTCGGCCGCGGCCCGCGGGAACGCGACGCCGACCTAGAGCGCCGGCTGCGGGCCGTGGAGAAGCGGATCCGGGAGGCCGGCGAGGCCGACCGCGGCCCGGATCCCGAGGCCGCGGCGCGCGCCGCGCAGTTCATCGCCCGCGCCGAGCAGTTCGAGACCCAGGCCGCCAAGGCCGAGGCGGCCGGCCGGTCCAAGGACGCCGAGGAGGCCCGGGCCAACGCCGCGCAGTGGCGGCAGTGGGCCGAGGCCGCCACCGAGGCGCTCAACCGGCGTTCCTGAGCCCGCGGCTCAGGAGCGCCCGGCTCAGGTGGCCTCGGCCGCCTGGTGCAGCTGGCGGCCGCGGCGCCGGTAGCCCCAGACGAAGTAGCCGACCACCGCGGCCAGCAGCACCCCGCCGATGGCGCCCCACAGGCTGGCGCCGCGGAAGGCCGGCGCCGAGACGTCAAAGATCCGCTCGCCGGCGTGCGCACCGTTGCCGCCGCCGAGCACCACCGACAGGGTCAGCAGGTTGGGCAGCGCGGTCAGCACCGCGCCGACCCCACAGACGATTGCCGGGATGTTCTTCCACCGACGCCGCCACAGGATGGCGAACTGGATCAGCATGATCGGCAGGAAAGTACAGACGAACCCGATGGCCAGGCCGATGCCGATGCCGCCGCTGAAGGACCCGTCGACCCGGTGCCCGATCTGCTGGGCCCACCAGCGCGGCAGGAACGACTCGGCCAGGAAGTAGCCGCCGACCGCCGCCGCGATCAGGATCAGGGCCAGGACCGCCTTGCGGGCCCAGCCCCGTGCCCGCTCACCGAAACTCGGCGGCCGCGGCTCGGTGTGCTGTTCGCTCATGCAGCGAAGTCTAGGAGTCGACCTCGGGTTCGGGGTCGCTGTTGGCGGCGGGACCGCTGTTCTTGGCGGGTTCGCTGGTGGCGGGCGGATCACCCGCCACGGCGCCGTGTTTGCGCTCATTGCGCCGCAGCAGGCCCTCCTGCGGCTGCTCTTCGGCGGCCTGGCGCTGCAGTTGTTCCTCGGCCAGTTGGGCGGCGGTGCGCTCCCACACCACCCGGATCCAGTGGAAGGTCAACAGGATGACCGCGACCCAGGCCAGGTAGAGGCCGACGCCGGGACCGGGCAGTCCGGCGGTCGCGGTCTGCCGGCTCCACACCGCCAGCATCCCGAAGACGCACCCGATTCCCGAGCCGGCCGCCGCGGTCCAGGCCATCCCCCAGCGCCGGGTCAGCAGCGCCAGCATGGAGAACCCGACCCCGAACACCAGGGCCAGCCAGCAGAAGATGCGGTGCGGCAGCGCCACCCGGGCCGCCCGGGCGTCGTCGCCGCCGAGCAGCACGTCGATCCCGTTGACGCCGCCGGTGTGCGGCAGCAGCAGCGCCACAATCAGCACGAAGACCAGGATCGCGACCACCAGGGCGCGCGCCCCCGGGTCGATCTCACGGGCCACTCGGCGCTGGACGGCGTTGATGTCTCCGCGGTAGGCCTCGAAGGCGCGGTCGGGACTCTGTTTCTCATTCACTGGGCACATCCGCTTTCACAACCGGTTGGGGACGGGACGGGGGCTGCCGGGCGGCCCAGCGCGGGCATCCCCAGCCCGACGCTTGGCCTGGTGACGGGCCGCTGACCGGCCTCGTGCGCGTCGCCGGCGCGGGTGCGGCGGTGCCCCGCGATGCCGCCGTCGGCGATCAGGTGGTGCGGGGCGGCGGCCGTGACGACGGTGTCGACGACGTCCCCGGGCCGGATGTCGGCGGCCGCCGGGCCCGGGTCGAAGTGCACCAGCCTGCCGTCCCGGGCCCGGCCGGTCAGCCGCGCGGTGCGGGCGTCCTTGCGGCCCTCGCCGGCGGCGACGAGCAGTTCGACGCGGCGGCCGATCTGGGCCTGGTTTTCTTGCAGGGAGATGCGTTCCTGCAGCTCGATCAGCCGGCCGTAGCGCTCCTTGACCACCTCGGCGGGCACCTGGTCGGCCAGCTCGGCCGCCGGGGTGCCGGGGCGCGGCGAGTACTGGAAGGTGAACGCGCTGGCGAACCGGGCCCGCTCGACGACGTCGAGGGTGGCCTGGAAGTCCTCCTCGGTCTCGCCCGGGAAGCCGACGATGAGGTCGGTGGTGAGGGCGGCGTGCGGCATCGCGGCGCGGACCCGCTCGACGATGCCCAGGAACTTCTCGGCCCGATACGACCGCCGCATCTCCTTGAGGATGCGATCGGAGCCCGATTGCAGCGGCATGTGCAGTTGCGGGCAGACGTTCGGGGTCGCCGCCATCGCCTCGATGACGTCGTCGGTGAACTCGGCCGGGTGCGGCGAGGTGAACCGGACCCGCTCCAGGCCGTCGATGCCGCCGCAGGCCCGCAGCAGCGCGGCGAACGCGCCGCGGTCCCGCGGGGTGTCCGGGTCGGCGAAGGACACCCCGTAGGCGTTGACGTTCTGCCCGAGCAGGGTCACCTCGAGCACACCCTGCTCGACCAGCGCGGTCACCTCGGCGAGGATGTCGCCAGGGCGGCGGTCGACCTCCTTGCCGCGCAGCGACGGCACGATGCAGAAGGTGCAGGTGTTGTTGCAGCCGACCGAGATCGACACCCACGCCGCATACGACGATTCGCGCGCCGCCGGCAGGTTCGACGGGAACTCCTCCAGCGCGTCGAGGATCTCCACCTGGGCGACCCGGTTGTGCCGGGCCCGGTCCAGCAGCGCCGGCAGCGAACCGATGTTGTGGGTGCCGAACACCACGTCGACCCAGGGCGCCCGGGTCAGCACCGCGGCGCGGTCCTTCTGGGCCAGGCAGCCGCCGACGGCGATCTGCATGTTCGGGTCGGCCTGCTTGCGCGGCGCGAGGTGCGACAGGTTGCCGTACAGCTTGTTGTCGGCGTTCTCCCGCACCGCGCAGGTGTTGAACACCACCACGTCGGCGTCGGCGTCGTCGGCGGCACGCAGGTAGCCGGCGTCCTCGAGCAGGCCGGCCAGACGTTCGGAGTCATGCACATTCATCTGGCAGCCGTAGGTGCGCACCTGATAGGTGCGCGTGGGGGCCACAGTCACCCAACCATGGTAGGCAGCCGCCCGCGGCACCGGAAATCGCCGCATCAGTGCCGCCTGCTGAGTAGGGTCTACTGCCCATGGAGGGCAACGGCGGTACGCCGATGATCGCGATCCGCAAAGTGAACAAACACTTCGGGCAGCTGCACGTGCTCAAGGAGATAAATCTGGAGATCGCCCGCGGCGAAGTCGTGGTGGTGCTGGGCCCCTCGGGCTCCGGAAAGTCGACGCTGTGCCGGACCATCAACCGGCTGGAGACCATCGACTCGGGCACCATCGAGATCGACGGCGTCGAACTGCCCGAGGAGGGCAAACGGCTGGCGCAGCTGCGCTCGGACGTCGGGATGGTGTTCCAGTCGTTCAACCTGTTCGCGCACAAGACGATCCTGGACAACGTCACGCTGGCCCCGATCAAGGTCCGCGGGATGGACAAGGCCGCGGCCCGCAAGCACGGCATGGAGCTGCTGGAACGGGTTGGGGTGGCCAATCAGGCCGACAAGTATCCGGCGCAGCTGTCCGGCGGGCAGCAGCAGCGGGTGGCCATCGCCCGGTCGCTGGCGATGACGCCCAAGGCGATCCTGTTCGACGAGCCGACCAGCGCCCTGGATCCGGAGATGGTCAACGAGGTGCTGGGGGTGATGACCGCGCTGGCCAGCGAGGGCATGACCATGGTGGTGGTCACCCACGAGATGGGCTTTGCCCGCCGCGCCGCCAACCGGGTGGTGTTCATGGCCGACGGGGCCGTGGTCGAGGACGCCGACCCGGAGACGTTCTTCTCCAATCCGAGTTCGGATCGGGCCCGGGACTTCCTCGGCAAGATCCTCAACCACTGACGTGGGAGGGCGCATGACCATGGCGTCTCGGCCGTTGCGGCTGCTCGCGCTGGTGCTGTTGGCGGTGCTGGTCCCGCTGGGCTTGACGTCGTGCTCCGATGGCGGCAAGAAGATCACCATCGGGACCAAGTTCGACCAGCCCGGCCTGGCGGCCAAGCTGCCCGACGGGTCGATGGCCGGCTTCGACGTCGACGTGGCGCGCTACGTCGCCGAGGAACTGGGCTACTCCCCCGATGAGATCGACTGGAAGGAGGCGCCGTCCCCGCAGCGCGAGACGCTGATCCAGAACGGTCAGGTCGACTACATCGTCGCCACCTACTCGATCACCGACGCCCGCAAGCAGAAGGTCGGCTTCGCCGGGCCGTACCTGGTCACCGGCCAGGGCCTGCTGGTCCGGGCCGGCGAGACCGACATCACCGGACCGCAGTCGCTGGAGAACAACAAGAAGCTGTGCTCGGTGAAGGGGTCGACGCCGGCGCAACGGATCAAACAGATGTATCCGCGGGTGCAGGTCCAGGTGTACGACACCTACTCGGCGTGCCTGGAGGCGCTGAACAACGGGATCATGGACGCGCTGAGCACCGACGAGGTGATCCTGGCCGGCTACGCCGCCCAGTACCCCGGGAAGTTCAAGCTGGCCGGTGAGCCGTTCTCGGTGGAGAACTACGGCATCGGACTGCACAGGGAAGATCTCGAGCTCCGCGAGCAGGTCAACGCCGCGCTGGAGAAGATGATCAGCACCGGGGCGTGGGCGCAGGCCTTCCAGCGCAACCTGGGCCCGGCCGGCATTCCCACGCCCATCCCGCCGCAGCCCGATCGGTACACGAATGTCGCCGGCGTGGCCGATGTCGACCTGCTCGGCGAGTACGGCGCCAAGATCTTGCGGGCGTTCTGGGTGACCATTCAACTGGCGGTGTTTTCGGCGATCGGCGCGCTGGTGCTGGGCACCGCGCTGGCCGCGATGCGGCTGTCCCCGGTCCCGGTGCTGGCCTGGCTCGGCACGGTCTACATCAACGTCGTGCGCAATACCCCACTCACGCTGATCCTGCTGTTCTGCTCGTTCGGGTTGGCCCAGACGCTGGGCGTGACGCTGGCGCATACGGATTCGTCCAGCTTCGTGGTGGACAGCAACTTCCGGCTCGCGGTGCTCGGATTGAGCGTCTACACCGCGGCCTTCGTCTGCGAGACGCTGCGCTCGGGCGTCAACACCATTCCGCTGGGCCAGGCCGAGGCGGCCCGCTCGCTGGGCCTGACCTTCGGCCAGAACCTGCGACTCATCCTGCTGCCGCAGGCTTTTCGCGCGGTGCTGGTACCGCTGGGGTCGGTGCTGATCGCCCTGATCAAGAACACCACCATCGCCTCGGCGATCGGCGTGACCGAGGCGGCGCTGTTGATGAGCGAGATGATCGAGAACACCGCGATGCTGTTGGTGGTCGGTTCGATCTTCGCGGTCGGGTTCATCATCCTGACGCTGCCGTTGGGGTTGTTGTTCGGCCGCCTCGGCACTCGGCTGGCGGTGCTCCGATGAGCGGGTCGGTGCTGTTCGACGCGCCCGGGCCGCGGGCGCGGGTACGCAACCGGGTGATCTCGGCGGCCGTGCTGGTGATCGCGGTCGCAGTGCTGGCGGTGGTGCTGCTGCAGCTGGCCGACGCGGGCCAGCTGGCCGCCGCGAAGTGGAAGCCGTTCCTGACCGCCGACCTGTGGCGGACCTACGTGTGGCCGGGCGTGCAGGGCACCTTGAGCGCGGCCGCGCTGTCGGTGGTGCTGGCCGGCATCCTCGGTGTCGCGCTCGGGGTTGCCCGGCTCTCGCCCAACCGGTGGCTGCAGCGGCCCGCCGCGGTGATCGTCGAGTTCTTCCGCGCCGTGCCGGTGCTGATCATGATGATCTTCGCCTACTTCCTGTTCGCGCTGTACGGCGTGTTTCCGTCCCAGCAGCTGGCGCTGGCCGGCGTGGTGACCGGCCTGACGCTCTACAACGGCGCGGTGATCGCCGAGATCATCCGCACCGGGGTGCGCTCGCTGCCGCGCGGGCAGACCGAGGCGGCCAGTTCGCTGGGGCTGAGCTGGTGGCAGACCACCCGGATGATTGAGCTGCCACAGGCCATCGCCGCGATGCTGCCGGTACTCGTGTCGCAGCTGGTGGTGGTGCTCAAGGACACCGCGATCGGCTACCAGATCACCTTCATGGAGATGGTCCGTCAGGGCACCGTGATCGGCTCCCAGTACGGCAACTACCTGCCCGCCCTGTCGGTGATCGCGGTGCTGATGATCACCGCCAACTTCGCGCTCTCGGCGCTGGCGGTGTGGATCGAGAAGCGGATGCGCCGGTCCAAACGCGCCCCGGAACCGATGGATCCCGACCTTCTGGACGCCGACGGCACGCCCATCGTGCCCGGGGACTGAGGGATACCGCGGCCTGGTTCGGTCGCTACACCCGGCGGCGTTCCCGCTCCCCGGCCAGCGCGACGCTGACCACGTCGAACGCCATCGCCGAGGAGTAGCCGCGGCGGGCCAGCATGCCGGCCAGCCGGCGGGTGACCTTCATCTCGTCGCCGTCGACGAGCCGTTCCCGGCGCAGCCGGGCGGCGACCAGCTCCTCGGCCCGGCGCCGTTCGGTGTCCGCGTCGATGCCGGCCAGGGCCTCGGCGATGATCTCGGCGTCGACGCCCTTGTTGCGCAGTTCGACCGCCAGCGCGCGTTTGCCCTTGCCGGCGAACTGCTGGCGGGATCGCACCCATTCCCGGGCGAACTCGGCGTCGTCGAGCAGGCCGGCGCGTTCCAGCCGGCCGAGCACGGTGGCGATCACGTGGTCGGAGTATCCGCGTCCGGTCAGCCGGTCGGTCAGCTCGGCGCGGGTTCGGGCCCGCGCGGTGAGCAGCCGCAGGCAGACGTTCTGCGCCTGCGCCACCCGCTTGGCGGCCGATTCTGGGTCGGCGGCGGTGTCGGCCGCCGACCCAGAATCAGGCTCAGAAGTCGACCGGCGCGGGGACCGCGTCATCGGACAGCTCGTCGTTCAGGACCGCCCCGATGCCGAGCTTCTCCTTGATCTTCTTCTCGATCTCGGCGGCCACGTCCGGGTTCGACAGCAGGTAGTTGCGGGCGTTCTCCTTGCCCTGACCCAGCTGCTCGCCGTCGTAGGTGAACCAGGACCCGGACTTGCGGATGAAGCCCTGGTCGACACCCATGTCGATCAGCGAGCCCTCCTTGGAGATGCCCTTGCCGTACAGGATGTCGAACTCGGCCTGCTTGAAGGGCGGGCTGACCTTGTTCTTGACGACCTTGACCCGAGTGCGGTTACCCACCGCGTCGCTGCCGTCCTTGAGCGTCTCGATTCGGCGCACGTCCATCCGGACCGAGGCGTAGAACTTCAACGCCTTTCCGCCCGTGGTCGTTTCGGGCGAGTTGTGCACCATCACGCCGTCGACGAAATAGTTGTGATTACCCTCCACCTCGATGTCGAAGCGGTTCATCGACCGGGTGCGCGGCTTGACCTGGACGTCGAGCACCCGGGCCGGCACCAGCCGCTGTGCGGGTTCGACGAACCGGGGTTCAACGGTGCCGAGCCCGCGGAACCGGGGCAGCAGCTTGTGCTCCATGGACGGCGCCATGTGGGGCGCCACCAGTTCCTGGAACTTCGCCGTGGCCTCGGTCGAGAAGGTCAGCATCGACTTGCCGCTACCGGCCGAACGCAGCCGGACATCGAGACCGTGGGTGTCACGCAGATAGTCCCGCAACCGTTCCCGGGTGCCCTCGGCCATCGCCTCAACGCAGATCTCGATGCGCCCGCTGCCACCCTGAGTGCGCTGCTGCACGCCCTTGGATCGCACGGTGAACGACCCGTCGTCCATGTACCAGACCGCCAGCGCCAGCGGGGTCAGCGCCTTCAGGTAGTCCTCGGACAGGAACTTCTTCCCGTCGCCGAGGTACACCGCGCGCCGCAGCTCGCCGAGTTCGGGCAGCGGGGTGAAGTCGACGAACCGCGCCCCCTGGTCGTTCTCGCGCACCGAGTGCCCGATGTTGCCCAGCAGTGCGGTCTTCCACTCCAGGTAGTCGGCCTGGCGGGCACCGTGGCCCATCCGGAACCGGACACCGTTGCGGTCATGCAGATTCGGGGACAGGTTGCCGCCACCCATCAGCGAACCGAGGATGACCTGGAACTGCTGGTCGCTGAGCAGATGACGCTCGGCGGCCAGCACCCGGTCACCGGCGATCAGATCGCCCGCCTCGGTCCACCCGGCCGGAGTCCGGATCAGGTGGTTCGGGGTCGCGGCGAACTGCGAGCGACCGTTGCCGCCGGACTTCTCGACGGTGAACTGCAGGAACTGCTCAGCCGGCCCGTTGTTGAACCAGTTCACCACCTTGCGGGGCACGATCTGGTCGGTGACCGGGTCGTAGGACATCACCTCGACGTCCATCTTCTGGTTGACGATCTTGCCGATCTTCTCGGTGGATCCGTCGGCCAACTGGACCCGGGTGCCGTAGGAGAAACACCCGAACATCACCCCGATCTTCTCGCGGAGCTGGTTGATGAAGATCGCGGTGGTGCCCGAGTTGCTCAGCGCACCGGTCATCTTCCGCAGCGCCTGGCTCATCAGCCGGGCCTGCAGACCGACGTGGCTGTCGCCCATCTCGCCCTCGATCTCCGCGCGCGGCACCAGCGCGGCCACCGAGTCGATGACCAGGATGTCCAGCGCGCCGGAGCGGATCAGCATGTCGGCGATCTCCAACGCCTGCTCGCCGGTGTCCGGCTGAGACACCAGCAGCGCGTCGGTGTCCACGCCCAGCGCCCGGGCGTACTCCGGGTCCAGCGCGTGCTCGGCGTCGATGAAGGCCGCGATGCCGCCGGCGGCCTGGGCATTGGCGACCGCGTGCAGCGCCACGGTGGTCTTACCCGAGGATTCCGGGCCGTAGATCTCGACGACCCGGCCGCGCGGCAGGCCGCCGATGCCCAGCGCCACGTCCAGGGCGATCGATCCGGTGGGGATGATGGCGATCGGCTGGCGCGCCTCCTCGCCGAGCCGCATCACCGAGCCCTTGCCAAAGTTCTTTTCGATCTGGGCCATTGCCAGTTCGAGGGCCTTTTCGCGGTCGGGGACTCGCTGTGCCATGGTTTTGCCTCTCCGGAAGATGATGGTCGGTGACCGGGCTCGGTCGGTTGTCTGTGACGTTAGACCGGGCCACCGACAGATCCGTTCCACCGAACGTGCGGCCAGTTTAGCGAACAGGTGTTCGACCGCAAGTAGGCGCGCCGCGATGTGTCAGATGGGTCAGATGAGACCCACGAGCACCGCGGCCAGCGCCTCCGGCCGGGAATAGAACGGGCTGTGCCCGCCCGCCAGCTCGACCGCCCGCACCCCCAATCGCCGCTCGGCGACCCGCCGGGACCAGGACGGATCCAGCATCCGGTCCTCGGTGCAGACCAGATACGTGGTCGGCACCGCGGGCGGCTCGGCGTCGGCGGCGGGCTGGCGCAGCGGGTGGTTCGCCTGCCCACTGAGCCGCCCGAACGCGGCCGCCACGGTCGGCTCGTCGCAGTCGGAGAACAACAGCTCCCGGGCCAGGTCCCGGTCGACCCATTCGGTGCCGCCGGCGACCGGGCGCAGCGCGCCGCGATACGCCGGGTTCAGCATGCCGTCACGGCGCTGCTGCTCGGCGAAGCTCAGGCCCGGCTCGGCCACCAGCGCCGCCAGGTACACCTGGTGGCGGACCGCCCGGCGCTGGGCCACCAGCGGCAGCAGATAGCCGGCCAGCGAGTGCCCGACCAGCACGGTGTCGTCGTCGTCGACGGCCGCGGCCACCACGTCGGCGTAGTCCGCGAAGCTCGCCGCGGGATCCGCCGAGGGCAGCTGGGGCGTCACCGCGCGGTGCCCGCACCGGTCCAGCTCGGGAATCAGCCGTTCCCAGCACCACGGCCCGTGCCAGGAGCCATGCACCAGCACGAAGGTCGTCACCGGCGGCTCACCACTGATCGCGGGGTACGTCGAAGTCGGCGCACAGCGCCCGCCACACATCGCGGGGTTCGGTCCCGGCCTCGACGGCCTGGGCCGCGGTGCGCCCGCCGAGCCCGCTGAGGACGTGATCGACCAGCATCGAGGAGCCGCGGACGGTACCGAACTGCGCGTAGACGAGTTCGTGAAATTCGGTCAGCCGCACCGGATCAACCTACCCGTTGCGACCGACGAGGGCGTCCCGGCAAACCACGACCGGATCGGCCAGCCCGTCGAGGCCGGCGCCCCCGGCCACCGCGGCCCGGCGAAAGCCGCCGTCGGCGAGCACCTCGCCGACCGCGGCGGCCAGCGCCTCGGCGGTCAGCGGCCGGATCAGCAGCGCGCTGCCCTGGCGCACCATCCGGTTGGCCATCTCCCACTGGTCGCCGCCGCCGGGCACCAGCACCATCGGCACCCCGGCCAGCAGGGTCTTGGCGACGATGCCGTGCCCACTGCCGCAGATCATCACGTCGGCCTGCCGCAGCAGCTCGTCCTGACGGCCCAGCCCGGCGGTCGCCCAGGCCGGCAGCGTCAGCTCCGGTCCGGACAGCCGGGAGATCGCCAGCCGGGACCCGGCCGGCAGCGTCTGGCCCGGCACCAGCGCCGTCAGCGCCAGCTCGGCCAGGCCGGCGGTCCCGGTCGTCGCGGTGGACGGGGCCACCACCACCAGCGGCCCGTCGCCCGGCGGCGGGGTGAGCACCGCGCTCGTCGGCTCGAAGTGCAGCGGCCCCACCACCACCGCCTCGGCGGGCCAGTCCGGCCGCGGCATCTCGCAGGCCGGCAGGGTGGCGATCAGCCGGCGCAGCGGGCCGGGATCGCGGGCCGGCAGCCCGATGCCGGCCCGGGCGGCGGTGCGCTGCCGCTCCCCGACCCGCAGCGAGCGGGCGGTCAGCGCCCGCATCACGGTGTCACGCAGCCGGCCGCGCCACCCGGTGCCCGGCGCCAGGCCGCTGCCGATCGGGGGAAGCCCCTTCGACGGCCGGTACAGCGGATGCGGGCACAGCTCGATCCACGGCAACCCGAGCAGTTCGGCGGCCATCCCGCCGCACGCGGTGATCACATCGGAGACCACCAGATCCGGGGCCAGGTCGGCCAGCACCGGCGCGTTCTGCACCGCCATTCGGGCCGCCCGCCGGTGGATCTTCTCGCCCTGATCGCTGTCGTCGTCGTCCTCGGTGACGTCCAGGCCGAGCAGTTCGGTGGCGGTGATCCCGGCCTCGCGCGCGGTGTCCAGCCAGCTCCGGCCGGTCAGCAGGATCGGATCGTCACCGGCGGCGGCGAACTTCAGGCACAGCGCCAGCGCCGGCAAGGCGTGCCCGGGATCCGGTCCGGCGACGACGGCGACTCGGATTGGCCGGTTCTGCTCCACCGGCTCACCTTAAGGTGGGCGCCATGACCGAATTGCATGACCTCAGCACCGGTGCGACCAACGTCGCGGTGGTCGATCGATTCCTGGCGGCGCTGCGCGACACCGACCTGGACACCGCGGCCAGCCTGATCGACGACCACATCGTCTACGAGAACGTCGGATTCTCCCGGCTGCGCGGGTCCCGGCGGGTGCTGCAGGTGTTCGCCGCCATGCGCCGGCCCGCCCTGGGCTTCGACGTCCGGGTACACCGCAGCGCCCAGGACGGCCCGACCGTGCTCAACGAGCGGACCGACCTGCTGCGGGTCGGCCCGGTGCAGCTGACCTTCTGGGTGTGCGGGGTGTTCGAGGTGCACGACGGCCGGATCACCCTGTGGCGGGATTACTTCGACGTGCTGGACATGACCAAGGCGCTGGTCCGCGGCCTGATCGGCGCGGTCATCCCGGCGCTGCGGCCCCGGCTCTGACTCAGGCCCGGCGCAGCTGGCCGAGCTGCTCGAAGGCGTCGGCCCAGCCGAGCATCCGGTCGGTGGCACCGATCAGCTCGCCGCGGTAGCGCTGGGCCGACATCGGCGAGGCCGACGCGGCACCGGGTCCGCCGTTGACCGAGGACACCAGTTGCGCGGCGGCGGTGACCATCGCGTTGTACTGACGCACACCGGCGCTGAGCTGGGTGGTGTAGGCGTTGATGGTCGGCACCAGGAAGCTGCGGCTGTCCGGGCTCGTCGCGGCCGCCCGCTCCATGGACACCACCTCGGCCGCGGTGGCCGTCATCGTCGAGGACGCGTGGTTGGCCGCCTCGGTCAGTTCGCGCAGCTCCTCGCCGGGCAGCAGGTCGCCGCGCTCGAGAACCCCGAGCAGCGAGAACAGCCCGCGCTCGGAGGCGCCCAGGGCGTACATGGCCGGGCGGGCCGCCGAACCGTGCGGCGGCAGCTTGCGGCTGTTGGCTGGCCGCGGGGTGGGCAGCGGAAGGGCCCGCAGCCGGCGGAACCGCAGGAACGCCAGCGTCGCCGGGAAGGCCGCGGCGGCCGCCATCAGCCCGGGGATCAGCAGCGCCCAGGGCGGCAGGTCCCACAGCGCGAGCAGCGCGGTGACACCGATCAGCGTCAGCATGGCGCCGGTGAAGACCGTTCCCAGCCACCACGCGTACCGGCGTTTGCGCAGCTGGCGGGCCCGCGGGTCGGCGGCCAGCCGCAGCGTGTGCGCCGCGGTGTCGGCGGCCTCGCTGGCCGCGTCGACCCCGCGCTGCAGCAATCCCCGCACCGCCCGGGAAAGCGACCCGCCGGACATCAGTGGCCCAACGGATTTTCCGGCGTCGGCAGCTGGGTGGGCGTCGCCGGGGCGGCGGACCCGCCGGCCGGCAGCGTGTCACCGCGCATCGACGCACGGATCTGCTCGAGCCGGCTGTGCCCGGCCATCTGCACGCTGGCCTGCTGAATCTCCATCATCCGGCCCTGCACCGAGTTCTGCGCGAGCTCGGCGGCGCCCATCGCGTCGGCGTAGCGGCGCTCGATCTTGTCGCGCACCTCCTCCAGGCTCGGGGTGTTGCCGGGGGCGGCGATCTCACTCATCGACCGCAGCGACGCGCTGACCTGCTCCTGCATCTTGGCCTGCTCCAGCTGGGAGAGCAGCTTGGTGCGCTCGGCGATGCGCTGCTGCAGCACCATCGCGTTCTGTTCGACGGCCCGCTTGGCCTGGCTGGCCGCACCGAGCGCCTGATCGTGCAGGGTCTTGAGGTCCTCCACGCTCTGTTCGGCGGTGACCAGCTGGGCGGCGAACGCCTCGGCGGCGTTGGTGTACTCGGTGGCCTTGGCGGCGTCACCGGTGCCGGCGGCCTGGTCGGCCAGCGTCAGCGCCTGACGCACATTGACCTGCAGCTTCTCGATGTCGGCGAGCTGACGATTGAGCCGCATCTCCAGCTGACGCTGGTTACCGATCACCTGGGCGGCCTGCTGGGTCAGACCCTGATGCTGACGCTGCGCCTCCTCGATGGCCTGCTGAATCTGCACCTTCGGATCGGCGTGCTCGTCGATCTTCGAGTTGAACAGCGCCATCAGGTAACGCCACGCCTTGGAGAACGGGTTGGCCATGACTTTGCTCCACCTTCGCTGTCGTTGATCGATCCCGCGCGGCGTTCGCCGCCGCGCCGTTCTGCTTTCAAACCCTATCGGCTCGGCCCGCCGACATCACGCCCGAAACGGCCAAAAAACGGCCGATCAGGCAACCGCCATCGCCGGAACCGGCGGAATGACCACCTTGGTGGCGCGGTCGATGTGCGCGGCACCGACCCGTTCGCTGCGGTTCAACCGCTCCCCCGCGCCCAGCAGAACCCTGGACAACGGCAGGTCCAGGGCACCGCAGATCGCGCTCAGCAGTTCACTGGAGGCCTCCTTGCGGCCGCGCTCCACCTCCGACAGGTACCCCAGGCTCACCCGCGCCGAATCGGACACCTCCCGCAGCGTGCGCCCCTGTGCAATACGGGTCCGGCGCAGCTCCTCGCCGATCGCCTCGCGCAGCAGAGCCGTCATTCGGATTCTCCTTCGTCCGTCGTAGCACCGTCGAGCGTCGTGACACCGCCGACCGTCCTGAGGTTCAACGTCAGGCGCGCGATGATTGGTTCCCGCCGCGCAGCGCTGAGATCAGATAATCGGCTCCGGTGACGACGGTCAGCACGATCGCCGCCCACATCACCACCCAGGCGGTGGTGAGCCAGGGCGCCGGCCAATCGTGCAGCGGCAGGATGAACAGACCGATCGCCACGGCCTGGACCAGCGTCTTGAGCTTGCCGCCGCGACTGGCCGGGATGACGCCGCGGCGCAGCACCGCCAGCCGCAGCAGCGTGACGCCGATCTCCCGAGCCAGGATCACCAGGGTCACCCACCACGGCAGGTCCTGCAGCATGGACAGGCCGATCAGCGCCGCGCCGATGAGCATCTTGTCGGCGATCGGGTCGGCGAGCTTGCCGAACTCGGTCACCATGCCGTAGCTGCGGGCGATCCGGCCGTCCAGGTGGTCGGTGACGACCGCCACGGTGAAGATCACGAACGCCACCACCCGGAAGGCGGGGTCGTGACCGTCGTCGGCGAACAGCGCCAGCAGGAACACCGGAACCAGCACCAGGCGCACGCCGGTCAGGAAATTGGCGACGTTGAATACGCTCGCTGGTGACGCCGGGTCTCCGGCGGGTGGGAGCCCCGACACGGCCACAGGATATCGGTTGGCGTCACCGGGCCCGGAGGCCCTACTGTGCATCCGTGGACGCCGGTGCCGGGCAGCAGGTCGAGGTCATCGAAGTTCGGCGCGCCCGCACCTCCGATGTGCCGGCGATCAAGCGGCTGGTCGACACCTACGCCGGCAAGATTCTGCTGGAGAAAAACCTCGTCACGCTCTACGAATCCGTGCAGGAATTCTGGGTCGCCGAGCTGTCCGGCACGGTGGTCGGCTGCGGGGCGCTGCACGTGCTGTGGGCCGACCTCGGCGAGGTGCGCACCGTTGCGGTCGATCCGCGGGTCAAGGGCCGCGGCGTCGGGCACGCGATCGTCGTCAAGTTGCTGGAGGTGGCCCGCACCCTGGAGCTCAAGCGGTTGTTCGTGCTGACCTTCGAAACCGAGTTCTTCGGCGGGCACGGCTTCGCCGAGATCGAGGGCACCCCGGTCACCGCCGAGGTGTACGAGGAGATGTGCCGCTCCTACGACATCGGCGTGGCGGAGTTCCTCGACCTGAGCTACGTCAAACCGAACATCCTGGGCAACACCCGGATGCTGGCGGTTTTGTAGCCGCTGGCTGTGGTGTGGCCGCTGGCGGTGGTGTAGCCGTCAGCCGCCCACCGCGTCGCTGCCGCCGGCGATCAGCGCCAGGGTGCCCGCCAACTCGTCGGGCTTGACCAGCACCTCGCGCGCCTTGGAACCCTCCGAGGGCCCGACGATGCTGCGGGTCTCCATCAGGTCCATCAACCGGCCAGCCTTGGCGAAACCGACCCGCAGCTTGCGCTGCAGCATCGAGGTGGAGCCGAACTGGCTGGACACCACCAGTTCGACGGCCTGCAGCAGGACGTCCATGTCGTCGCCGATGTCGCTGTCGATCTCGCGCTTCTCGACGGTCTTGACGGTGACGCCCTCGATGAACTCCGGCTCGGCCTGCGCCTTGGTGAACGCGACGACGGCCTGGATCTCCTCGTCGCTGACGAAGGCGCCCTGCACGCGGATCGGCTTGGGCAACTCGGACGGGTGGAACAGCCCGTCGCCCTTGCCGGTCAGCTTCTCGGCGCCGACCTGGTCGAGGATGACCCGCGAGTTGGTCGCGTTGGTGACCCCGAAGGCCATCCGGGACGGCACGTTGGCCTTGATCAGGCCGGTGACCACCGACACCACCGGCTGCTGGGTGGCCAGCACTAGGTGGATGCCCGCGGCGCGGGCCTTCTGGGTGATCCGCACGATGGCGTCCTCGACGTCGCGCGGCGCCTGCATCATCAGGTCGGCGAGCTCATCGACCACGCACAGGATGTAGGGGTACGGCCGGTAGACCCGCTCGCTGCCCAGCGGCGCGGTGATCTCCCCGGAGCGCACCTTGGCGTTGAAGTCGTCGATGTGCCGCACCCCGCTGGCGCTCATGTCCTGGTAGCGCTGTTCCATCTCCTCGACCAGCCAGGCCAGCGCGGCGGCGGCCTTCTTCGGGTCGATGATCACCGGCGTGATCAGGTGCGGAATCCCCTGGTACGGCGGGAATTCCACCATCTTCGGGTCGATCAGGATCATCCGGACTTCCTCGGGGGTGGCCCGCTGCAGCAGCGAGACCAGCATCGAGTTGATGAAGCTGGACTTACCCGAGCCGGTGGAGCCGGCCACCAGCAGGTGCGGCATCTTGGCCAGGTTGTAGCTGACGAAGTGGCCCTCGACGTCCTTGCCGATGCCGAACACCATCGGGTGGTGATCCTTGCGGGTGCTCGGCGCGCTGAGCACGTCGCGCAGCCGGACCAGCTCGCGGTCGGAGTTGGGCACCTCGATGCCGACGGCGGACTTGCCCGGGATCGGGGCGAGCAGCCGGATGTGTTCGTTGGCCACCGCATAGGCCAGGTTGCGCTGCAGCTGGGTGAACCGCTCCACCCGGACCCCGGGCCCGAGCTCGATCTCGTAGCGGGTGACGGTCGGTCCGCGCTGATAGCCGGTGACGGTCGCGTCGACCTTGAACTGGGACAGCACCTCGGAGATCGCGGCGATGATCCGGTCGTTGTCCCGGCTGGCCCGCCGCGGCGGATCGCCCTCGCAGAGCAGGTCCAGCGTCGGCAGCGCGTAGGTCCCCTCCACCACCCGGTCCAGCGCGGTGGTGTCGATGCTGTCGGACTCGGCGGCGGGCGCCGCGGCGGGCGCCGCGGCGGCGGCGCGGGCCGGCTTGGCCGGGCGCTTGCGGGTCCGCGGCGCCGGCTCGGTCAGCGGGTAGTTGTCGGCGGGGCTGGCGCCCTGCCAGGACGCCTCGTCGGTGTCCCCGTAGTGGGACGGGTCGTCGTAGTAGCCGTCGGAGAAGTCGTCGACCGGGCCCGCGGCGCCGCGCGGCAGCTCCCGGGTGGCGGCGTCGCCGCGCCGCGACCCGCGGCGACGACCGGGCCCGTCGCCGTCGTCGGGCTCGGCCGGGTCGCCGGGGTAGTCGTCGGCGAACTCGTCGTAGTCGGCGTAGTCCTCGTCGTAGTCGTCGTAGGCGTCGTAGGCGTCGTAGACGTCGTGGTCGCGGTCCAGCCGGGCGGTGAACATGGTGCGCAGCGTCGCGGGCACGTCCCGGACCGAGGTTCCGGTGATCAGCAGCACGCCGAAGACCGCGGCCATGAACAGCAGCGGCGCGGCCAACCACACGGTCAGGCCGTCCGACAGCGGACCGCCGAGGGCGAAGCCGGCGAAGCCGGCCGCGCTGCGCCGGGCGACCGGATCGGCCGGGGAGCCCGACCACAGGTGCCACAGGCCCAGCACCGGCAGCGCCACCATCAGCACGCCCAGGATCAGCCGGGGCCGCGACTCCGGGTCCGGCTCGGTGCGCATCAGCACGATGGCGGCCACCGCAAGGGCCACCGGCAGCACCATCACACCGGAGCCGAGCAGGCTGCGCAGCGCGGTGTCGATCCAGCCCCCGACCGGCGGGGCGGCGTCGAACCAGGACGCGGCCGCCACCACCGCGGCCAGCAGCAGCAGGGCCAGCCCGATGCCGTCGCGGCGGTGATCGGGCTCGATGTGCTGGGCGCGGCCGGCCGAGCGGACGGTGCCGCCGGCGCCGCGGGCCAACAGCAGCCAGGTGGCCCGGCTCGCGCGGCCGACGGCGACGCCGGCGGTACCGACGGCCGATCCCTGCGGCGCCGGGCGCGCCGGACGCTTGGCCGGCGCGCTGCGGGCGGTCGACGGCTTGCGCGGGGCGGGCCGCTTGCCCTTGGCGTTTGCCCCGGAGCCGGACCGAGGCGTAGCCCCTGACCTGCTCTTTTTGCTGCCGGATCGGGCCGCGGTCTTACTTGACATGCGGCCCAGCCTAGTCCCAGACGCCTCATCAACACCATCCGCCACAGGGGTCACGGGCCCGGCCGCAACCGGTTCGTTACCGACGGACCTCCCCCGAGCCGTCGGTGGCCGGGTTTAGGGTGAGGCGGAACACACCGTTGTCACACCCGAAGGAGCCGCAACCATGCCGGTTGTCGTTGTCGCCACCATGACCGCCCTGCCCGAAACGGTCGACGCGGTCCGCGCGGCCTGCCGGGCGGCGGTCGAGGAGGTCCATGCCGAGCCGGGCTGCGAGCTCTACGCCCTGCACGAGAGCGACAACACCTTCGTCTTCGTCGAGCAGTGGGCCGATCAGGCCGCCCTGCAGGCGCACAGCGCCGCGCCGTCGGTCGCCACGCTGTTCGGCACCGTGGGGCCGCTGCTCGACGGCGCCCCGGACATCAAGGTGCTCACCCCGGTCGACGGCGGCGACCCGGCCAAGGGGCTGGTGCGGGGCTGAGCATGGGGGTCCTCGACGGGCAGATCGCCTTCATCACCGGCGCGGCGCGCGGGCAGGGCCGCGCGCACGCGGTCAAGCTCGCTGGTGCCGGCGCCGACATCATCGCCGTCGACCTGTGCGCACCGATCGACTCGGTGCCCTACCCGCTGGCCGATGCCGCCGACCTCGAGCACACCGCCGAACTGGTGGCGCAGGCCGGCGCGCGGTGCGTGACGGCGCACGCCGACGTCCGCGACCGCGCGGCCCTGACCGCCGCGCTGCGCGACGGGACCGCCGCCCTGGGCGATCGGCTCGACATCGTCATCGCCAACGCCGGCATCGCGCCGATGGCCGGCGAGGACGCCTGGCAGGACGTCATCGACGTCAACCTGACCGGCGTCTACAACACCGTCGAGGCCGCCATGCGGCCGATGATCAAATACGGCAACGGCGGATCCATTGTGCTGACCAGCTCGGTGGCCGGCCTGGTCGGACTTGCCGCGCCGATGGCCGGCTCGATCGGCTACGCGGCGGCCAAGCACGGCATCGTCGGGCTGATGCGGGTGTACGCGAACCTGCTTGCACCGCACCGGATCCGGGTCAACTCGGTGCATCCGGCCGGGGTGAACACACCGATGATCGACAACGACTTCACCCGATCCTGGCTCGACGGCCTGGCCCAGCAGTCCCAGGGCGGCCCCGACATGAGCAACGCGCTGCCGGTGCAGACCCTGGACCCCGAGGACATCGCCAACGCCGCGTTCTACCTGGTCACCGACACCGGCCGCTACGTCACCGGGGTCGCGCTGCCGGTCGACGCCGGCTACACCAACAAGCGCTGAACGTGGTGTCCAGCAACGCCGCCGCCCAGACCGCCTTCGGGCCGATGGTGCTGGCGGCGATCGAGCACCAGTACCCGGCCGGCCGCCGGCTGGTCGACGACGACCTGGCGGCGGCGTTTCTGCCGCCCCGGCTGCGCGCGCTGGTGGCCGCGGCCCGGATCGGTTGGGTGCGCGAGGCGCTGGTGCGGGCCGCCGACCGCGCCGGACCCGGGCTGTGGGCGAGCCTGGCCTGCCGCAAGCGGCTGATCGACGACCGGGTGTCGGATCCGCTGAACGCCTTCGACGCCGTGGTGGTGCTCGGCGCCGGTTTCGACACCCGCGCCTACCGGATCGCCCGGCATTCGGCGCTGCCGGTGTTCGAGGTCGACCAGCAACTCAACATCGACCGCAAGGCCGAGGTGGTGCACCGGGTGCTCGGCGCGCAACCCGATTCGGTTCACCTGGTGGTCGCCGACCTGGAGCGCGACGACATCTGGACAACCCTGACCGACAACACGTTCCAGGCCGGCCACCGCACCCTGTTCATCGCCGAGGGGCTGACCCAGTACCTTTCCCCCGCGGCGGTGAGCGCGATGTTCACCCGGCTGGCGGCGGCCGCCGAGGGCAGCCAGCTGATCTTCAGCTACGTGCGCCAGGACTTCATCGACGGCGAGAACCGCTACGGCGCCGAGTCGCTGTACCGACGGTTCCGGGACCGCACCCAGGTGTGGCAGACCGGGTTCGTCCCCGAGCAGCTCGGCGAGGTCCTGCACGAACACGGCTGGCGGCTCTCCGAGCAGGCCGGCCCGGCGTACTACCGCGACACCTACATCCGCCCGACCGGACGCGACCTGACCGGGTCGCAGATCGAGTGGACCGCCGTCGCGCAGCGGGTGTGAGTCAGATTTCGATGACGGTCGGCACGATCATCGGCTGACGCCGGTAGACCTCACCGACCCATTTGCCGACGGTCCGGCGGACCACCTGCGCGATGCGCACCGGGTCGGTCACGTTGTCGTCGACCAGCTTTGCCAGTTCCGCCTCGACCTTGCGGGCCGCCGGTTCCAGCGCCTTGGGGTCCTCGGAGAAACCGCGGGCGTGCAGGTGCGCGGGTCCGGCCGGCTTTCCGGTGCCCCGGTGCACCACCACGGTGACCGCGATGAACCCGGAGCTCAAGATCAGCCGCTCGCCGAGCGTCGCGTCGCCGACGTCACCGGTGATCAGGCCGTCGACGAACATCTTGCCGACCGGGACCGCGCCGGCCCGGCGGGCCAGCCCGCCGACCAGGTCCACGCTGACGCCGTTCTCGGCGATCACGATGTTCTCCTCGGGCACCCCGGTGCTGGCGGCGAGCTTGGCGTTGGCGCGCAGGTGCCGCCAGGTGCCGTGCACCGGCATGACGTTGCGCGGCCGCACCCCGTTGTAGAGGAACAGCAGTTCCCCGGAGTAGGCGTGCCCGGACACATGCACCCGGACCTGATTGTTGGTGACCACCCGGGCGCCGACCTTGGCCAGCGCGTCGATCACCCCGTAGACCGCCTCCTCGTTGCCGGGGATCAGCGAGCTGGACAAGATGATCAGGTCGCCGGCGGTCAGGGTGATGCTGCGGTGCTCGCCGCGCGACATCCGGCTCAGCGCGGCCATCGGTTCGCCCTGGGTGCCGGTGGTGATCAGCACCACCTTGGCCCCCGGCATCATCTCGGCGGCACCGATGTCCATGACGTCGGCGTCGGCGACGGTCAGGAACCCCAGTTCCCGGGCGATCGCCATGTTGCGGACCATGGATCGCCCGACGAAGGCCACCTTGCGGCCGAGTGCGACCGAGGCGTCGATGATCTGTTGCACGCGATCGACGTTGGAGGCGAAGCAGGCCACGATGACCCGGCCCTCGGCGCCGCGGATCAGCCGGTGCAGGTTCGGCCCGATCTCGCTCTCCGAGGGCCCGACGCCGGGGATCTCCGAGTTCGTCGAATCGCACAGGAACAGGTCCACCCCGGCGTCGCCGAGCCGCGACATGCCGGGCAGGTCGGTGGGCCGGCCGTCCAGCGGCAGCTGGTCGAGCTTGATGTCCCCGGTGTGCAGCACGGTGCCCGCGCCGGTGTGGATGGCGATGGCCAGCGCGTCCGGGATGGAGTGGTTGACCGCGAAGTATTCGCACTCGAACACCCCGTGGCTGCTGCGCTGCCCCTCGGCGACCCGCACGAAGACCGGCTTGATCCGGTGCTCGCGGCACTTGGCGGCGACCAGCGCCAGGGTGAACTTCGAGCCGACCACCGGGATGTCGGGGCGCAGCTTCAGCAGGAACGGGATGGCGCCGATGTGGTCCTCGTGCGCGTGCGTGAGTACCAGCGCCTCGACGTCGTCGAGCCGGTCCTCGATGTGCCGCAGATCCGGCAGGATCAGGTCCACGCCCGGCTCGTCGTGGGTCGGAAACAGCACCCCGCAGTCGACGATCAGCAGCCGGCCCAGATGTTCGAAAACCGTCATGTTACGGCCGATTTCGCCGATCCCGCCGAGCGCGGTGACCCGCAACCCGCCGTCGGCAAGCGGCCCCGGCGGGGCAAGGTCGGTATTCATGGTCTGTCCTCGGTCTAGAGCACGCCGGCGGACTGCAGGTCCTTGGCCAGCGCGCTGATCTCGTCGTCGGTGGCCGGCATCTGCGGCAGTCGCGGCTCGCCGGCCTCGACGCCCACCAGGCGCAGCGCCGCCTTGGACATGGTCACGCCGCCGAGCCGGTGCTGCGCGTCGGCCAGCGGCCCGAGCGAAACGTGCAGCTTGCGGGCGGTGGCCAGGTCGCCGGCGTGGAAGGCGGTCAGCATCTCGCGCAGTTGCGGCGCCGCGACGTGGCCCCACACGCTGACGAACCCGGTCGCGCCCATCGCCAGCCAGGGCAGGTTCAGCGCGTCGTCGCCGGAGTAGTAGGCCAGCCCGGTCTCGGCCATGATCATCGCGCCGCCGTGCAGATCACCCTTGGCGTCCTTGATCCCGACGATGTTCGGGTGAAACGCCAGTTCCCGGATGGTTTCCCAGGCGATCGGGATGCACGACCGCGGCGGGATGTCGTAGAGCAGGTTCGGTCGGTCGGTGGCGTCGGCGACGGCACGGAAGTGCGCCACCAGCCCCGACTGCGGCGGCCGGGAGTAGTACGGCGTGACCACGAGCAGCCCGTGCGCCCCGGCCGCAGCGCTGGACTTGGCCAGTGCCTCCGAGTGCGCGGTGTCGTAGCTGCCGACCCCGGCGATGATCCGGGCCCGGTCGCCGACGGCGTCGAGCACCGCGGTCAGCAGGTCCAGCTTCTCGGCGTCGCTGGTCGTCGGCGATTCGCCGGTGGTTCCGGAAACCACCAGCCCGTCGCAGCCGGAATCGACCAGGTGGCGGGCCACCTTCTTGGCGCCCTCGAGATCAAGAGAGCCGTCCGGGGAAAACGGCGTCACCATGGCAGTCAGCACGGTCCCGAGTTGGGTGCTGACGTCGAATCCGGCGGTGCTCACGCGGCTTAGGATACCCGCCGGTTCCCGGGGGCTCGTCGCTCAGGCTTCGGTCGCCAGCGGACTGGTGGCGACCTCGGTGCCGTCGGCCAGCGCCGAGATCTGGAAGTCGCCGAACACCGCCGGGGCCGACGCGGCCAGCGCCCGCAGGCAGGCGATGGCCAGCCGGCGCATCTCCAGGTCGGCGTGCTCGCTGGCCCGCATCGCGATGAAGTGCCGCCAGGCGCGGTAGTTTCCGGTCGCCACGATCCGGGTCTCGGTGGCGTACGGCAGCACCGCGCGGGCGGCCTGCCGGGCCTGCTTGCGGCGCAGGGTGGCCTGCGGGTCGCCGGCCAGCGTGGTCTCCAGCCGGGCCAGCAGCTCGGTGTAGGCCTCGCGGCTGGCGTCCGCGGCGGCCAGGAACAGCGCCTCCAGCTCGGGGTCCTCGGCGATGCCCGGCGGGCTGACGACGCGGGCGTCCGGCTCGGGGACGTAGCGCTGGGACAACTCGGAGAACGACAGGTGCCGGTGCCGGATCACCTCGTGGGCGCAGGACCGGGACAGCCCGGTGATGTAGACCGTGGCGTGCGCGTGTTCCAGGGCGGCCAGGTGGCCGACGTCGATGAGGTGGCGCAGGTAGTCGGCGTTGTCGGCGGTACGCGGATTGACCTTGTCCCAGGCCTGATAGCAGGCCCGGCCGGCGAACTCGGTCAGCTCCTGCCCGCCGTCGGCGGTGCTGCTCCACGGGACACCGTCGGGGGCGGTGAACTCGGTCTTGGCGATCAGCTGCACACGCAGCGGCGCGGTCTCGGCCACGCCGGAAGCCTAACGTCGCCGGTGCGCCGGCCCCGGCGCGGTCACCACTTCGTGTCGCGCCCCGGCGGGCCGATCAGGACGTCCCGAGGATCCTGCGTCGTGGTGGCCACTTCGTGGCCGGGATCGGCGTAAACCACCTCGCTGCGCTCGGTACCGTCGACGTCGAAACGAATCTGCCGAACGGTCAGCGGCGCGATCCACGTCCACTCGGCCATGCTTTCGACAACCTCGCGCACCGAATCCTGGCAGTCCGCACAGTCATCCCAGCGTGACTCGTCGGCATCGTTCTCGTGCCGGTCGCACGGCGCGAAGCTGGTCGTGACGACCTGCCCTGGGGTTGCCAGCCCCGCGGTCGGCGGCCATTCCAGTTCGATCCACCGCCCAGGGGCCAGTCCGTGCAGCCTGACGGCATCCTCCAGCATCGCCCGGTGGTCGGCCGGACCCCAGGGCGCCCTCGGCGGCAGCGCAAGGCTCTCGATCGAATCGGCGCCCGAATATGATCCGTGATCGCCGATCCTTTCGATGTCCACGCCGCGGCGCTCGGCTTCGGCAAACCAGTGTCGCGTGTCGGCGCGGGTCGCAGCGCTCTCCGTGGGATCCACCGGTGCACCCAGGCCCGCCCCATACAGGTCGCGGTGTCGGTCCTCGTGGACGGCCCGCGGATCGAGGGATCCGAGCACAACCAGGTCCACGACCACCTCTTCGGCCTGATGATGAGCGGCAAGTGCAGCCGTCACGGCGGCGGCGCCGCGCAGTCCGTCGGCCTCGGCATCGGCGGCGTCCCAGAGGTCCCCGGCCATCTGGCGCTGCTGCTGGTCCAACATCTCGTAGGCGCCCTCGGGCACCGGTTCCCCGGCGTACCCCTGGACCGCGGTCAGCGCCCGGTGAATACGAATTGTCATAGCTGTTGTTCCTCCCCGATAATCTCCGCCCGATCCGCATATCGCGGCGCGAGCTCTTCCATCTGCTCGATGACCTGTTTGATCGCCTCCGGCTGTTTGTCCGGCGGGTACTTGTGCTTGACCAGTAGTCGTTTGATCACCGAACGCAACTTGGCCCGGACGTCGTCACGAACCGTCCAGTCCCGCTTGGTGTCCCGTTGCATCACGGCGACGAGTTCCCGGGCGATCTGGGCGAGAACCTCCTCACCCTGCTGCTCGATCGCGGACTCGTTGGCCGCCACCGCGTCATAGAAGGCGAGTTCGTCGCGGGACAGCGGTGGATCAAAGCGGGTACCACGATCCCCCTCTGCGGCAATCTCTTTCGCCATCTCGACGAGTTCGGCGATGACCTCGGCCGAGGTGATCTGCTGATTGGTGTAGCGACGCATCAGGTCGGTGATGCGCTCGGAGAACGCCCGTTGACGCACCAGGTTCCCGCCGGTGTTCCGCGCGGCCTCCTCGGTGATCGTCGCCCGCAGCGCTTCAATCGCCAGGTGCGGGTTGTCGGTGTTGCGCGCCTTGGCGGCGAACTCGGCGTCCAGATCGGCCAGCGCCGGCTTCGGCAGCCCGGCCGCGGCGTAGATGTCGACGATCTGCCCCGATGCCGTCGACTCGTCCACCAGGGTGGACAGCATCCTGCGAATGTCCTCCGGGATCGGCCGGCCGGACGACTGCCGTTCCTGGGCGGCGAACTTGGCCAGGTAGACCCGAACCTCCTCGTAAAACCGCACTGTCTGAGCCAGCGGTGCCAGGGTCTCGTTCCCGGAGCACAGCGCCCAAGCACGGGCCAGTTGGTTCGTCAGGGCTCGGAACCGCTCTTGCCGGCTCGGCTGGCCCTCGGCGGCCGCCTTGGTCGCCTCCGGCGAGCTCAGGTAGTTGGTCAGCCCGAGAGCGGCCTTACGCCAACTGCCCGGCGCCCCGGTGGCCACCGTCCGCCACGGGTAACCGGCGGTCAGTGCATCGATCTGGCCGATCAGCGTCTCGGTCAGCGCCACCGCCTCATCGAGGCGCCGACCCAACGGCTTGGTGCGCTGGTCGCTGGTGGTGTATTCGGCCAGCGCGGCGTTGAGCTTCTCCACCAGCGGGGCGTAGGCCACCAGCAGGCCGTCCTGCTTGCCGCGGAAGGTCCGGTTGACCCGCGCCAGGGTCTGCATGAGCAGCGCGCCTCGCAGTGGCCGGTCCAAATAGAGCGTGTGCAGCGGCGGGGCGTCGAAGCCGGTCAGCAGCATGTCCTTGACGATGACGATCTGCAACTCGTCGTCGGGGTCGCGAAGTCGCTGTTGGATGGTTTTGTTCTGGGCCTCGCGGCGCACGTGTTTGGCGATGCGCCCCTGGTCTTTGGCCGCTCCGGAGTACACGACCTTGATGACGCCCTTGTCGATGGCATCGTTGTGCCACTGCGGGCGCAGCGCGATGATCTCCTCGTATAGGTCGGCGCAAATCTGCCGGGTGGCACCGACGACGAGCGCCTTACCGGGGACTTCAATGAAGCGCGACATCTGCTGGGAGCGACTCTCCCAGTGCGCCACCAGGTCGGCGGCCAGCGCGGCGAGTCGCTGCGGGGCACCGTAGACGGCATTGATCACCGCCACCGACTTCTCGATCTGGGCGCGCTCGGTGTCGTCGAGACCGGCGGTGGCCTCGTCGGCGGCGCGGTCGAGGTCGGCCTCGGTCACATCTTGCGCCAGGCCCACCCGGATCAGCCGGGGCTCGAAGTAGACCGGGACCGTCGCGCCGTCGTCCACGGCTCGGGTCAGGTCATAGATGTCGATGTAGTCGCCGAATACCGCGCGGGTGTTGCGGTCTGCCTCGGCGATGGGGGTGCCGGTGAACGCGATGAACACCGCATTGGGCAGTGCATCGCGGATATGCCGGGCGTATCCGTCCAGGGTGTCGTAATGACTGCGGTGCGCTTCGTCCACGATGACGACGATGTTGCGCCGCTCCGAGAGCAGGGGGTGCTCGGCGCCGGCGTCCTTCTCCACCTGGGTCAGGCCGAACTTCTGCAGCGTGGTGAAGTAGATGCCTCCGGTGACGCGCTCGGTGAGTTCGCGGCGCAGTTCGGACCGCGACGTCACCTTCTTCGGATGTTCGCGCAGCAGTTCTGAGCGGCTGAAGGTCTCAAACAGCTGGTCATCGAGATCGGTGCGGTCGGTAACAACGACGATGGTGGGATTTTTCAGCTTGGGCGCCTCGCCGAGCAGGTGGGTGAACAGTTCCATCTCCATGGATTTGCCCGAGCCCTGGGTGTGCCAGACAACACCGGCCTTCCCGTCGCTTTCGAAGGCGTCGACCGTCGTGCCGACGGCCTTTGTGACGGCGAAGTACTGATGCGGCTTGGCAATTCGCTTGCGCAGGCCGTCACCGTCGGAGTCGAACGCGGTGAAATTGCGGAGCAGTTGCAGAAATCGTTCCGGGTTGAACAGTCCCTCGATGAGGTATTCCAGAGCGGTGCCGCTGTGTTCGTCGTCAAGGGGCGCGCCCGGTTGCACCGGCATGCCGTCGTCGTCGACGTTCCACGGCGCATAGTGCTCGTAGCCGGTGAACGGGGTGCCGTAGGCGGCGGTGATGCCGTCACTGATGACGTTGAACACCGCGAACCGGAACGCCAGCGGGAACTCCCGCAGGTAGGTCTGCAGCTGTGCGTGCGCGGCGGCCAGGTCCGCCCCCCGCGCGCCGGCCTGTTTGAGTTCGAAGAGCGCGACCGGCATGCCGTTGAGGTAGGCGACGATGTCGAAGCGGCGCTGCCGATCCCCGGCCCGGATGCTGACCTGGTCGACGGCCAGCAGTTCGTTGTCCTCGGGCCGGGTGCCGACCAGCCGGATAGTCGGGGTCTGCTCGATCCCGTTGTCGTCGATGTAGGTGATGCCGCGGTAGCCGTGCACGAGATAGTCGTGGATGCGGTGGTTTTCGGCCATCGCATCGGCGGAGGTCGCCGCGATGATGCTCGCCCGGGCCTGTTCCAGGTACTCCGGTGGGATCTGCGGGTTCAGCGCCCGCATCCGCGCCAGCATCCGATCCGGCAGCACCAGGTCATCCCAGCCGGTGCGGCCGCCTTCGGTGCCGGGCGCGATCGCCGCGACACTCAGGTGCTGCCATTCCTGCCTGCCGAGGGTTTCCAGCGCGAGCTGCTCCCAGTCGGCTTCACTGAACAAGGTCACGACGTCCCCCTGCTGGTTGGGCAATGCATTCGGCGATGCGGATGAGCTGTGGAAAGTCGGGCGCGGCTTCGCCAGGTGGGCTGGCATGATGTGGCCTTGTGAGCAGCGACGCGGTCCAACTCCAGGACCGGCCCGTGTACGGGTTCGGCCAGGTTGACCGCATCCTCGGTGTTCGCGCCGGCACGTCGCAGCGTTGGATCGACGGCTACCGCAGAGGCGGCAAGAGCTACCCGCCGGTCATCCGGCCGGAGCGCACCGGAGACGAGGCCGTCACCTGGGGCGAGTTCATCGAGGCTCGGCTGCTGGCCGAGTACCGCGAGGAGGGCGTCCCGCTGGTCAAGATGCGGCCGGCGGTGGAACGCCTTCGCGAGGAGCTGGGCACCCCGTATCCGTTGGCCTCGGCGAAGACCTGGCTGGCGGTCGAGGGGCGCGAACTGGTGCGCCGCGTCGAGGAGACCGTCGGCCTGCACCGGCGGCTGCGCCTGGTGGTGGTGCGCAATGACCAGCAGATGCTGGCCTGGTCGCCGCAGGCCCAGGAATTCGCCGACTCGCTGAACTGGGAGGAGGTCGGCAGCGGCCGTTCCAAGCGCACCGTGGTGACCAGCCTGAGTCCCGACCCGGCGATTCACAGCGTCGTGGTCAATCCACTGCAGCGTTTCGGTGAGCCCGCCACCGGCGGGGTTCCGACGGAGGTGATCCGCGAGCTGTACGTCGCCGGGGATCCGATCGAGATGATCGCCGAACTCTACGAGTTGCCCCAAGGACTCGTCGAGGACGCGGTCCGCTACGAGCTCAAGACCGCCGGGGCGTACGCGGCCTTGGCCGGATGATCCAGGACCGACGAAAAGATGGCCCCGGTTGCCAGCCGCCTCCGCTTCTACGTCGATGAGAGCGCTGCCGGCCTCGGGTTGGCGCTGGCCGCCGCCCGCAAGGACACCGTCCCGGTGGGGCACTCGCTGATCCCCGAATGCCCGCGCGGCGCGCTCGACACCGAGTGGATCCCGGAGGTCGCCAGACGTGGCCTCGTCGTCATCGCCCGGGACAAAAAGCTGCGCACCAAGCCGGTTGAGATCCGGACCCTCTGGGAGCACGGACTGCGGGTGTTCAACATCGGCGGCAAAAGAGACATGTCGACATGGGACTGGTTGGTCCGGGTGGTGCGGCACTGGCCGCAGATGGAACAGATCGTCGCTGACCGCCCGGCGGGTCCGTGGATCTACATGCTCAATGAAAAGGCGATCGTCGAATTCACGCCGCAGGACATCAACTAACTGCCCGGGGAATCGGGTCCCCGCGCTTGGAACTCGCGACCGTCGAGTCCTTCTCACAGCACATCCGATGCGATCGCTTCGGCGTCCTTGACCCGGAGCCTGCCGGACATCAGGAGCGGGAGGAGTTCGTCCCGGGTGCGAGCGAGCTTCAGGTTCTCTATTTCAGCCGCGAGCGCGGCTGACCACAACGCACCCATCGCAGGATCCAGCGTTTCAATTGAGCCGGTCGTTGGAATTTTTACGGGCTCATCTAGATGACGACGCTGAATGTGACCCATCGTTGTCGCTTTATCGCTGGCGATGGCCTTGAATTCAGCCAATTTGGACCGGATAGCCTGGTTCAACAGCCAGATCGGGAATCCTGACTTTGGAATCACCTTGAAGATGTGCTGATTTACAATCCCCTCCGGCCGAAACCAGCGGGCAACTGTCAACGATCCCGACCACGCAAACAGCAGATCACCGGGGCGGACGACGTACTCGTCGGCAACCTCGATATCGTTGCGCACAGTGGAGGGACCAATTCCCGAATTTAGTTCAGCAATACGGACTACGACCCTGCCAGTGCCGCTAGCAGATTTAGTAAAAGGTCTCCCGTTCACAAACTGCGCCAACTCCGACAAAGGTAGCGATCGCCCGTCCACTACCGACCGAGTCCACAGCGATCCAGCAAGTTCATCCGCATCGCGAGAAACGCGCTCATTGGCGGCGATCTTGCCGTCGAGGGCACCTAACGCGCCCGCAATAGCGCGCTGAGTGTATACATCGGGAAGGTTCACGGACACGCTGCGCAGATCCCTAAGACTGATGTATGGTGCCATATCGCTGCTATTTGACCGATAGGAAGCCTGACGTAAAAATTCCGGAGATTTCAACCAATAGGCGAGATACCGCGCGTCAATTACCTCAGGATCTAGAACTCGAAAAAAACACAACTGTGGACTATAGACAACCTGCTCTGCCAACTCCGGAAATAGTGCGACCCGCCCAATAGTGCCCTTGGTACTGAGGAGCACATCACCGGGCGCACTCAGCTTCGAACCGATCTGTCGTCGAAACTCCTTGCGGACAAAATCGTCACCTGAGGTGGAGACACACCAGTCTCCGACGTCGGCCACCCGGAGAATCCGAAACCCCGGCTGACCGAGTTCGGAACGCTTCGTCCGATAACCGTCGCTCATTTCCAATGGACCATTGTCACTGAGCTCACCGAGCGTGTAATCACCCATCGACTCGCTCCAACTGCTCGCGCACCACGGCTTCCGCCCGGGCTGACTCCTCGAACGCCGACAGCAGTTCCTTCTTCAATCGGGCGATCTTCTCGTCGATCGGCTCACCGTCGTCCTCGACCTCCGGCGCCCCGACGTAACGGCCGGGAGTGAGCGCATACCCAGCGGCGGCGATCTCGGGCAACGGCACCGACTTGCAGAATCCCGGAACGTCCTCGTACACAACACCCTTGGCGGCGGCCGAGGCCGAGCCCCGCCAGGCGTGGTAGGTGTCACCGATCTTGACGATGTCCTCATCCGAGAGTGCCCGTTCGGCCCGGTCGACCATGTAGCCCATCTCCCGGGCATCGATGAACAGCACCTGCCCCGACCGGTCGACCGAACCCTGCTCCCCGATCCCCTTGTCCTTGGCGAAGAACCACACGCACACCGGGATCCCGGTCGAGCGGAACAGCTGGGTGGGCAGCGCCAGCATGCAGGACACCAGATCGGCCTCCACGATCTGCGCGCGTATGTCGCCCTCACCGCCGGTGTTCGACGACATCGATCCGTTGGCCATCACCACACCGGCCTTACCGCCGGGCGCCAGTTTGGAAAGGATGTGCTGGATCCAGGCGTAGTTGGCGTTGTTGGCCGGGGGCACGCCGTAGCGCCAGCGCGGATCCTCGGTGTTGCGGCGCCAGTCCTTGATGTTGAACGGCGGATTGGCCAGCACGTAGTCCATGTTCACGCCCGGATGCTGATCGCGGGCGAAGGTGTCGCCCCAGCGGGCACCGAGCCCCGAGTTGTCGATGCCGTGGATGGCCAGATTCATTTTCGCTAGCCGCCAGGTCTCCTCGATCGACTCCTGGCCATAGACGACAACGTCTTTCGGGTCACCGTCATGTTCGTAGATGAACTTCTCGGTCTGTACGAACATGCCGCCCGAGCCACAGCACGGGTCATATACCCGTCCCTTAGTGGGCTCGAGGACCTCGACAAGGGTCTTGACCACGCTCGGCGGAGTGAAGAACTCCCCGCCCCGCTTGCCTTCGGCGCGGGCGAAGTTGCCCAGGAAGTACTCGTACACCTCGCCCATCAAGTCGCGGGCCCGGTGTTCTCCCTGGCGGGAGAACCGGGCGCTGTTGAACAGGTCGATCAGCTCACCGAGGCGACGCTGATCGATGTTGTCCCGGTTGTAGATTCGCGGCAACGTGCCGTCCAGCTGCGGGTTCGCCTTCATCACCACGGCCATCGCCTCGTCGATCAGCTGCCCGACCGTCTTGCCACCGAGGCCCTTGGCATGATCGGCGAGGAAGCTCCACCGGGCGCGTTCGGGGACGACGAACACCCCGTAGCCCTGGTACTCCTCCGGGTCGTCGATGAGATCCTCGATCTGCTCGGCGTCCATGCCGTCGGCGGCGAGTTCCGCGCGAATCGCCTCGCGGCGTTCGGCATAGGCGTCGGAGACGTACTTGAGGAAAACCAGCCCCAGGATCACGTCCTTGTACTGGCTGGCCGACAGCGACCCGCGCAGCTTGTCCGCGGCCTTCCACAGCGTGTCCTTGAGTTCCTTCATCGTTGACGGCACGGCAGCGGCGTCGGCCTTTTTACGCGGTGGCATCGGGGTTCCTTCGGGTTGCGGCGCCGGCATCTCCGGCGTCGAGGGTCAGGGCTCCGGCGGAGACGCCGTCGATCAGGGCATTGGCCAACTCCCCGGCCGCCTCGAGGCGCTCGCAGAGTTCGTCGCGGTAATGATCAAGATCTTCCAGTACGGCCTCCAGCCGTGTGGCCTCGGCCGGCTCGACGTTCGGCACCGTCCACGATCTCCACTCGGTGCCGCGGCCTCGAGTGTTGATGGCCTCGGCCAGCAGTCGTGGGCCGAGTCCGGCCGCCGGTGCCGGCCGCAGGATCAAGGCTGGGGAGGCGACCATCGCACCACCGGTGCGGTCCACCCACGCCCAAGGCTCGGGACGTTCACAGATCACCACATCTCCGGGCTGGGTACGCGTGGAGCGGGGATAGTGCCGCTCGGCATC
This sequence comes from Mycolicibacterium fallax, assembly GCF_010726955.1. Lineage (NCBI taxonomy): Bacteria > Bacillati > Actinomycetota > Actinomycetes > Mycobacteriales > Mycobacteriaceae > Mycobacterium > Mycolicibacterium fallax. The sequence goes on along the minus strand of NZ_AP022603.1, from coordinate 404,587 downwards.
GATCGGATCGAGCCGGAGCCGGTCGCGCCCCGGCTGCAGCACTTCGACCGAACCCTCGGCGCTGTGATGGTCTGGGTTGATCCGGGTGCCGCGTTTCACCACCAGGCGTTTGGCGTCGACCAACTCGGCCAGTGAGTGCTGCACGAGCCGCACGTGCCCCGGCGCTGCCGATACAAGAACGTCAAGCACCGGGACCGGCGCGCTGGTGACGAGCGTCGCCCGGTGCACGTGATCAACATGCGTGTCGGTGTCGAGCAATCGCATGGTGGTGGCTCGTACACCGCGCGGAACAACGGTGCGACCCGCGACGATCGTCGAGAGGTCGATGCGGCGCAGATACCGGAAAGACCGCTCCTCGGTCTGTGCCAACGCGGCCGCCACGTCGGCGGCAACGTCGCCGGGTGCCAACGCAGGCTCGCCCGCCAGGTCGCCCACCCAGGGCCGGTCCTCGTTCGCGCCGCCCAGGCAGACCCACAGCGCCAGACTCTGCCGGTGCGCCTCACGCCAGAGTCCGCGCGGCATCCGCAGCGCCGCGACGACGTTACGCACCCGCAGCACCTCGGCCCGCCTGTTCTGCAATGGCCCCGCCAGCGCATCGGTCAGGGCCTCGGCCGGCCCTAGCACGACGGCAATGTGGCCGGGTGGAAGCTCGAGAACAGCGTCGTCGGCCCGATCGAGCACCTCGCCGGGGGCCAATCCGATGGTCGAGAGGAAGGAGACCGTCGCGGTGCCGTGGCGGTCCGACAGGGGGATGTCGCACAGCAACGCGCGTCGCACCAGGGACCGGTCGGCGGTGGTGACCGAGACACCGTCGATCGAAGCGACTTCGAGGGCGGCCGCTCCACCCTGAACGCGCAGCGTGACCGAGTCCGGCCCCTGATGAACAGCTGCGGCGCCGACGACCTGAGCCAGCAGTTCGATCGCCTCGGGGGTCAGGTCTCGGTCACCTCGGCGCCGGGTGAGCCTGCCGCGCTCCAGGCGGGCCAGCGCATCGGAGGGGCCGAACGATGCGCCCAGCAAGGCGTCCACGTAGTCCAGCACCGCATCGGGAACGCGCAGTTGGGTCAGTTCGTGGAGCAGTACCGCGTCCTCGGGGTCCACCGCAGCACCACGTTTGACGCGGTAGGCGTGCGAAGTCCCCGCCAGGTCCTCGCCGGTGAGCACATGCCAGACCAGCAACGTGACGATGTCCTCCAGCTCGGCGCCCTCCGGAACCGCCAGAGCGGGCGCGTCGGCCACCACCTCGGCGTTGTTGCCTCGGCCCGTGCGCTCCAACCAGTCGACGATCTCGTCGCGAGCGAACATCGAGATCCCGCCGGCGGTCTCGCACGGTTCAGGGAACGGCATCGACACGCCCCTGACCGTGGGGCGCCTGCGCCACATGCTGACGACGGGGCGCTGCACGCCGGCCAAATCGGCCACGTCCTGCAACGTCAGTGTGTTCACGTCCACCCCCTCCTGTCCCTCGTGAACATAGATCACTGCGGATCAGATAACCATAGATAAGACTGATAAGTCCCCTTATCAGTTCAGACCATTGTTAGTTCTCATCTCAGATGTGAATCTCGTGCCAACCCGCCGTCACGCGGCGGCACGAGAAACGAGGAGAAAACCCATCGGCGAGGCCGCCGCACAGACCACCGCCGTGGATTCCGCGGACGGTGCCGTCGCCTGACGAGGGGCGGGCGACGGATCGAACTGCACCGGGGACACCGGCCCACGGCCAGGACCCCGGTGCAGCGCCACACACCACACCGAGGAATAGATGATGACGGACCGCGCACGCAACGTGGGGTTGCGACGGCATCGTGGGAACCGGTGCGCCGACAAAACCGCCACAATGCGGGGATGTCCCACCCCACACAAGCTCGTCTGGGACAGCCAAGTCAGCGCCCTGGAGTCGCTGCAATACAGCCACCACGTCGGGCGCAGCCATCGCCCGGTGCGGGCCTATCTGTGTCCCTGCGGCCGATGGCACCTGACCTCAATCCCGAAGGGCGAGGCCCCGGCGGGTTGATGATCCGAGGGGGCTATGCCGCCTCCACCGCGTCGCCGAAACCCGGCGTGTTCGCCAGGCGTGTCAACGGCAAGACGGGCAATGGCAGATCGGGTCCGGTCCCCCAAGCGCCGCATACAGCGCGTCAATAATCCTGTCGATCACCGGCGGTCGGCCGCCAGATCGGCCAGGATCGAGTCCGTCGTGGCGCCGGGTGCGTCACTGGCCGCCCGGAGGCCGGCCATCACCGCCCAGGCGCGACGCCGAAGCACCTTGTAGGGGTCTTCGGGGATATCCCGGATCGGGATGGTCGCCATCGCCCCAATCTACCGCTGTAGCACCACAGCGCCGGCCGCTTCGCCGAACCCCACGCCCCTACAGCGCCGCCCGCAGCGCCGCGGCCAGGTCACCGCGCCGGCCCACGTCGACCCGCGACGGCCCCAGCCACCCGGCCATCGTCACCAGTTCGGCGGCCAGCGCCGGGGCCACCCGTCCGGGGTCGCGGCCGTCCTCCAGGAAGGCCCCGGGAACCTGCAGCGCGCCGGTGGCCCGGTCCGCCTTGAGGTCCACTCGCGCGACGAGTTCGCCGTCGAGCAGCAGTGGCCACACGTAGTAGCCGAACTCGCGTTTGGCGGCCGGGGTGTAGATCTCGATGCGGTACCGGAAGCCGAACAGTCGCTGCACCCGGGGCCGGAAGAAGATCAGCGGGTCGAACGGGCACAGCAGCGCGGTGCCGCGGTCGGCGCGCGGAATCGGTTGCCCGGCAGCCAGATACCCCGGGCTGCCGGCGATGCTCACCGGTTCCAGATCGCCGGAGCCGACCAGCGCCGCCAGTGCGGGGCGGACCTGCGCGGCCGACAGCCGAAAATAGTCGCGGATGTCGGCGGCGGTGCCCACCCCCAGCGCGGTCGCCGCCCGCAGGGTCAGCTCGCGAATCGCCTCGTCGTCGTCGACGCGGCGCGCCAGCACCTCCGCGGGCAGCACCCGGGCGGCCAGGTCGTAGTGCCGGGCGAAGCCCGAGCGGGTTGCCGTGGCCAGCGTCCCGGCCGACCACAGTGCCTCGGCCACCCATTTGGTGTCGCTGCGGCCCCACCACGGCCCCGTCGCGCCGCGCGGCTGGGCGGCGACCGCGGCCTCGATCTGCCCGGCGGTGCTGGGCCCGAGCTCGGCGACCGCGGCCAGGATGTCCTCGGCCAGCGCCCGGTTGCGCCGGACGATCTCGGTGCCCCAGCGGCCGTGGGTGTATTCGCGCATCCGCCACGCCAGTAGCGGCCAGTCGGCGACCGACACCAGCGCCGCCTCGTGCGCCCAGTATTCGACCAGCAGCCGCGGCGCCCGGGCGGTGTCCGACCAGGCCGCGCGGTCCAGCAGTGTCCGGTCGTAGGGGCCCAGCCTGCTGTACACCGGCGCGTAGTGCGCCCGGACCGCCACTGACACCGAATCCAGTTGCAGCAGCTGGATTCTGGAGATCAGCCGGCGCAGGTGCGCGCGGGTGACCACGCCCCGGGGCGGCGCCTGGTGAAATCCCTGCGCGGCGACGGCGACCCGCCGGGCCTGGGCGAGAGTGAGCGTGGCCACCCGTGCATCGTCTCGCAGCCCGCCGACAGCACCTCAGCCGGTGTCACCGCGGGAACCGGCGAGCCGCCGTTTCACCTGCGGTAGGTGCAGAACCGGTAGCGCAGCCCGCCCGCGCCGGTCAGCCAGGGGCCGGCCGTGCGGTCCCAGGCGTCGTCGAGCACCGGGGCCAGCGCGTCGTCGGGGCGGGCGGCCAACTCGACGTCGATCTCGGTGACCTCGCACACCGCCGCATGCGGCAGCGCCAGGGCGTAGACCTGCGCGCCGCCGATCACCCAGCCGTCCAGGTCCGCGGGCAGTTCGGTGAGCACCTCGGCGCCCTCGGCCCGGTAGGCCCGGTCGCGGGTCAGCACCAGGTTGCGCCGGCCCGGCAGCGGCCGGAACCGCGGTGGCAGCGACTCCCAGGTCGCCCGGCCCATCAGCACCGGTTGCCCCAGGGTCAGCGCCTTGAAGTGCGCCATGTCCTCGGGCAGCTGCCAGGGGATGTCGCCGTCGCGGCCGATCACCCCGGACACCGACTGCGCCCAGATCAGCGACAGTGTCATCGGATCGGGCTCACACCGCCACCGGCGCCTTGATCGCCGGGTGCGGGTCGTAGCCGACGATCTCGATGTCCTCGAAGGTGTAGTCGAAGATCGAATCACGGGGCGCCAGAACCAGTTTCGGATAGGGGCGCGGATCGCGGGACAGCTGCTCGGTGACCTGCTCGACGTGGTTGTCGTAGATGTGGCAGTCCCCGCCGGTCCAGATGAACTCCCCCACCCCCAGGCCGGCCTGCGCGGCCATCATGTGGGTCAGCAGCGCGTAACTGGCGATGTTGAACGGCACCCCGAGGAACAGGTCGGCGCTGCGCTGATACAGCTGGCAGGACAGCTTGCCGTCGGCGACGTAGAACTGGAAGAACGCGTGGCACGGCGGCAGCGCCATCTGCGGGATCTCCCCCACATTCCAGGCCGAGACGATGTTGCGCCGGGAATCGGGGTCCGACCGCAGCAGCGCCAGCGCGTTGGAGATCTGGTCGATGTGCTCACCCGAGGGGGTCGGCCAGCTGCGCCACTGCACGCCATAGACCGGCCCCAGGTCCCCGTCGGGCCCGGCCCACTCGTTCCAGATGGTGACGCCGCGGTCCTGCAGCCAGCGCACGTTGGAGTCCCCGCGCAGGAACCACAGCAGCTCGTAGAGCACCGACTTGGTGTGCACCTTCTTGGTGGTGATCAGCGGGAATCCGGCGGCCAGGTCGTAGCGCAGCTGGTGGCCGAAGACGCTGCGGGTTCCGGTCCCGGTGCGGTCGGCCTTCGGGGTGCCCCGCTCCAGCACCAGCCGCAGCAGATCCTCGTAGGGGGTCGCGATGGCCGCAGAGACTGACACGACGGCCAGCCTACTTCGCTATAACAGAACCATGCCGATCAGCACCGACACCGTGCCCACCGTCGACGGCGACTGCCGGATCACCCTGGCCACCCCCGAGGTCGGCGGCCCGTGGCCGGGGGTCGTCATGTATCCCGACGCCGGGGGCCCGCGCCCGGTGTTCGACGAGATGGCGGCCCGGCTGGCCGGCCTGGGCTACGCGGTGCTGGTGCCCGACATCTACTACCGCGAGCCCGGCTGGGCACCGTTCGACCTGGGCACCGCGTTCGCCGACCCGGACGAGCGGACCCGGCTGTTCGCCATGATGGCCGCGGTCACCCCGGACCGGATGGCCACCGACGCCGCCGCGTTCTTCGACTTTCTGCAGGCCCGGCCCGACGTCGTCGGGACCCGGTTCGGCACCACCGGGTACTGCATGGGCGGACGGACGTCGTTCACGGTGGCCGGGCTGCTGCCCGACCGGGTCGCCGCGGCGATGTCGTTCCACGGCGGCGGGCTGGTCACCGACGCCGCCGACAGCCCGCACCTGCGGGCCCGGCAGATCCGGGCCGTGGTCTACGTCGGGGCCGCCGAGAACGACGCGTCGTTCACCGCCGAGGACGGCGCCACCCTGCGCGCGGCGCTCAGCGACGCCGGCGTCGACCACACCGTGGAGTTCTATCCCGCCGCGCACGGCTTCGCGGTGCGCGACATGCCCACCGTCTATGACGAGGCGGCCGCGGCGCGGCACTGGGCGGCGATGGAGCGGACGTTCGGGGCGACGCTGGGCTGATCAGCGGCGCCGGGCTGAACAACCGCGCTTTCCGACCCGGGTGGCGACCGCCGGGTGCCGATAGGCAACGATTAGGGCGTGTACGACCAGCCCTTCACCGACGACTCCACCGAGGCCGGCTTCCGGCTCGACCCGGTTCTGGCCCGCAGCTGGCTGCTGGTCAACGGCTCTCATCACGATCGGTTCGAGGCCGCCTCGCGGTCGCACGCCGACGTGGTGGTGCTCGACATCGAGGACGCCGTCGCGCCCAAGGACAAGAATGCCGCCCGGGAGCACGTGCTGGGCTGGCTGGCCGACGGGCACCAGGACTGGGTGCGGATCAACGGGTTCGGCACCCAGTGGTGGGCCGGGGACTGCGAGATGCTGGCCGGCACCGGCATCGGCGGGGTGATGCTGGCGATGGTCGAATCCGTCGACCACGTCACCGAGACCGCGCGGATGCTGCCCGGGGTGCCGATCGTGGCGCTGGTGGAGACCGCCCGCGGACTGGAGCGCATCACCGAGATCGCGGCCACCAAGGGCACCTTCCGGCTGGCGTTCGGCATCGGCGATTTCCGCCGGGACACCGGTTTCGGCGACAACCCGGCCACCCTGGCCTACGCCCGGTCCCGGTTCACCATCGCCGCCCGCGCCGCGCACCTGCCCTCCGCGATCGACGGCCCCACGGTCAGCTCCAGCGCGCTGAAGCTGTCCGAGGCGGCGGCGGTGTCCGCGGAGTTCGGCATGACCGGCAAGATCTGCCTGACCCCGGACCAGTGCGCACCGGTCAACGCCGGACTGTCGCCGTCCCAGGACGAGATCGCCTGGGCCAAGGAGTTCTTCGCCGAGTTCACCCGTGACGGCGGGGAGATCCGCAACGGGTCGGACCTGCCGCGGATCGCCCGCGCCACCAAGATCCTCGATCTGGCCCGGGCCTACGGCATCGAGGTCAGTGAATTCGGTTACGACGAGCGCGGGCACCGCCCGGCCCCGTCGGACACCTACCACTACTGAAGGGCGCGCCCGGTCAGACGTGCCGGTCCCGTCCGGCCAGCGCCCCGCTGACCAACTGGACCGAGTACACCGCCAGCACCATCAGCCAGGGCACCGTCCACCCTCCGGTGACGCCGTGCAGCACACCGAACAGCAGCGGGCCCAACCCGGCGAACAGGTAGCCGATGCCCTGCGCCATCCCGGACAGCGACGCGGTGGTTTCGGCGTCGCGGGCGCGCAGGGCGATCACCGCCAGCGCCATCGAGAACGCGCTCAGCCCGAATCCGACCAGCAGGCTCCACAGCACCGGGGCCGCCGCCGGTGCGACCAGCAGCCCGATCATCCCGGCGATCCCGGTCAGGCCCATCGCGATGATCCAGCCGCTCTGACTGCGCCGGTGCGCGGCCAGCGGCACGATGAACAGGCTGACCGGGACGGCGAGCACCGAGATCAGCCCGACCAGCATGCCGGCGCTGCGCTGGTCGATCCCGTTGTCGATGAAGACCTCGGGCAGCCAACCGAAGACCACGTAGGCGATGAAGGACTGGCAACCGAAGAACACCGTCACCGTCCAGGCCATCCGGTTGCGCAGCAGCCCCCGGATCCCGGGTCCGCGCGCCGCCTCGGCCAGCCGGATGCCGTCGATCCGGCCGGCGGCGAGCAGCCAGAACAGCCAGGCCAGCGCGGCCAGCACCGTCCAGGACGCCAGCGCCGGTCGCCAGCCGCCCAGCGCGTCGGCCAGGAACGGCGTCGCCGCCGACCCGAGGGCGCCGCCCCCCTGCAGCGCCGCCGAGTAGATCCCGGTCAGCACGCCGATCCGGGTCGGAAACGACCCCTTGATCACCACCGGGATCAGCACGTTGGCCAGCGCGATGGCGGCGCAGGCCGCCAGGGTTCCGGCCAGCATCACCGTCGGCCCGCCGAGCGCCCGGACCGCGGTGCCGACGGTGAGCACCGCGAGCGCGGCACCGATGGTGCGGCCCAGGCCCCACCGGCGGGCCAGCAGCGGCGCGGTCAGCCCGGCGACGGAGAAGCACAGCACCGGCAGCATGGTCAGCACCCCGGCCCAGATGGCCGAAACACCCAGGTCCGTGCGGATGTCGCCGAGCACCGGCCCGACGCTGTTGACCACCGGGCGCATGTTCAGCGCGGCCAGCACCACCGCGGTGACCACCAGCGCGCCGCCGGCGGCCATCGCCGCCGGTGGGAGTTCTATCGCGCCGTCGAGTTCACGTTCGCGGTCCTGCTCGGTAGCCACCCGGACATGGTGTCACCGACGGGCCCGGTTCCTCGAACCGCGCTGGTCACTCCTCCGCCCGATTCAGCCAGGACCTGCGCACGCCCCGGACCGCCAGATAGCCGGACAGCAGCGCCAGTCCGACCAGCGCGACGAACAGCGGAACCCAATGCCCGCGGTCGTGGTCGACGTTCCACCACACGATGGCGAAGGCCAGCGTGCACAGGAAGGTGATGATGTCGCGGGCATTGCCCTTGTAGGACAGCGCGAACTCGCGCAGTTCGCGGGCGCGCTCCACCCCGGCCACCAGCTCGTCGATACGGGTGTCGATGCTTTTCTGCAGGGCGGCGCGACGCTCGACCTGGTCGGCGGGCAGCAGCTCCAGCAGTTCCATGTCAGCCTTGATCGCCGCCCGCACGTCGGGCCCGCCCTTGGCACTGCCGGCGAACAGTGCCAGCAGAACGCCGCCGAGGATCGGCGCGCTACCCATTGCGATGTCCGCGATGGCCACCATCGGAGGTCTCCTGCCGTCGAGCGATGATTGGAGGCGAATCCTACCGGGACACCGGTGCGCTGCTGATAGCGTGTCGGCCGTGAAACAGGGAGGTCAGACGCAGTCCGGGTCGACGCAGGCCCGGCCGCTGACGGCCCGGCCGCTGCTGTCCGAGGTGCTGCGCCACGATGTGCCCGCGTCGCTGGTGGTGTTCCTGGTCGCGCTGCCGCTGTCGCTGGGCATCGCCTACGCCTCCGAGGCGCCGCTGATGGCGGGGCTGATCGCCGCGGTGATCGGCGGCGTGGTCGCCGGGGTGATCGGCGGCTCCCCGATGCAGGTCACCGGGCCGGCGGCGGGCCTGGTGGTGGTCGTCGCCGGCATGATCGCCCAGTTCGGCTGGGCGATGACGTGCGTCATCACCGCCTGCGCCGGAGTCCTGCAGGTCATCTTCGGCATCAGCCGGATCGCCCGGGCCGCGCTCGCGGTGGCGCCGGTGGTGGTGCACGCCATGCTGGCCGGGATCGGCATCACCATCGCGCTGCAGCAGATCCACGTCCTGCTCGGCGGGGAACCGCGCAGCTCGGCCTGGGAGAACCTGGTGGCGCTGCCCCCAGCCGTCGCGCACATCCACGTCCTGGATGCCGCGATCGGTGCGCTGGTGATCGTGCTGCTGGTGCTCTGGCCGCGGATGCCGGCCAGACTCCGGATCATTCCGGGGCCGATGGTCGCCATCGTCGCCGGCACCGCGGTGGCGCTGGCGCTGACGCTGCCGATCGATCGGATCGCCCTGTCCGGCAGCCTGTTCGACGCCATCGGCCTGCCCGCGGTGCCCGGCACCACCCCCGGCGGGGCGCCCTGGCACACCCAATACGCCGCCATCGCGCTCGGCGTGCTCACCGTCGCGTTGATCGCCAGCGTGGAGTCGCTGCTGTCGGCGGTCGGGGTGGACAAGCTGCACGCCGGACCGCGCAGCAACTTCGACCGCGAACTGATCGGACAGGGCAGCGCGAACATCCTCTCGGGCGCTCTCGGCGGCCTGCCGGTGACCGGGGTCATCATCCGCGGTTCGGCCAACGTCGCCGCCGGCGCGATCACCCGGTGGTCGGCGGTGCTGCACGGGCTGTGGATCCTGCTGTTCGCCACGCTGCTGCCGAACCTGGTGGAGCTGATCCCCCAGGCCGCGCTGGCCGGCCTGCTGATCGTCGTCGGGATGCAGCTGGTGAAGCTGGCCCACATGCGGTTGGCCCGGCGAACCGGCGACTTCGTGGTGTACCTGGCGACCATGCTCGGCGTGGTGTTCCTGAACCTGCTCGAGGGGGTCGGAATCGGGCTGGGCATTTCCATCGCCCTGCTGCTGTGGCGGGTGACGCGGGTGCAGATGCAGGTTCGGGCGGCTCAGCCCGACGGCGACGCGCCGAACTGGACGGTGGAGCTCGACGGCACGCTGAGCTTCCTGTCGCTGCCCCGGCTGTCCAAGCAGCTCGCCCAGATCCCACCGCGGGCGCGGGTCACCTTCACCCTGAACGCCGACTACATCGACCACGCGATCTCCGAGGCGATCGCCGACTTCCGCCGTGCCCATGAGGCCACCGGCGGCACGGTGATGGTGATCGAGTCCACCCACGCCAAGCTGCACCAGGCGCACGCGGCACCACCGCAGCGCCACTTCATGTCCCGGGCGCTGGGCTTTGCGCCCTGGCGGTCCTGGCTGCCGTGGGAGGGGCACGACGGCGGGTCGGTGCTCGACGGCATCGGCGAGTACAACCAGCGGGCGGCGACGGCGCTGCACCCGGTGATCCGGGACACCGCGACCACCAAGAATCCCGACGCGCTGTTTTTGACCTGCACCGATTCCCGGGTGATGCCCAACGTGATCACCGCCAGCGGGCCCGGTGACCTGTTCACCGTCCGCAATGTCGGCAACCTGGTCCACCCCGACGACGACTCCCTTTCCGCGGCACTGGATTTCGCGGTGAACTCGCTGAATGTGAGTTCGGTTGTGGTGTGCGGGCATTCGGCCTGCGCGGCGATCCACGAACTGCTGAAACTGCCCGCCGACGCACCGACGCCGGTGACCCGTTGGCTCGATCACGGACGCGAGAGCCTGCGCTGCTACCGGGGCGAGCATCCCGCGCAGATCGACGCCGCGGCCCGCGGATTCGCCGACGAGGACCAGCTGGGTGTGGTCAACGTCGCGGTGCAGGTGGCCCGGCTGCGCAGCCATCCGCTGCTGGCCGGCGCGTTGGCGGCCGGGCGCATCGAGGTGATCGGCGCGTATTTCGACGTGTCGACCGCGTACGTGTACGAGGTCGACATCGAGGGCATCACCGAACGCCGGCTGTCCGGGCCGGCGCACTGAACCCGGACCGGCTAGGCCATCAGCGACGCCGCGACCGTCGCCCCCAGGTTCCAGCACGCCTCCAGGTCGGCCTTCGCCGGCTTGCCGGACACGATGACGTGCTCGGTGACCTTGGCCCAGCCCAGCCCGGCGGTGATGCCGTCGAGCGCCCGCACCGCGCCCTCGGCGCCCTCGTTGCCGTGCAGCCAGGCCCCGAACGGCCGGCCCCGGGAGGAGTCCAGCAGCGGGTAGTAGCCGAGGTCGAACGCGTGCTTGACCGCACCGGACAGGTAGCCGAGGTTTACCGGGGACCCGATCAGGTAGCCGTCGGCGGCCAGCATCTCGGTCGGCGAGACGGTCAGCGCCGGTCGGCGCAGCACCTGCACGCCCTCGATCTCCGGATCACTCGCCCCGGCCAGCACCGCCTCGAACATCTCCTGGCAGTGCGGCGACGGGGTGTGGTGGACGATCAGCAGGGTGGCGCTCACCGCTGCTCCTGCAGTTCGACGGCGCGGCGCATCGCCTCGCGCGCCCGGCTGCGGTCCCCGGCGTAGTCGTAGGCCCGGGCCACCCGGTACCAGCGCATCCAGTTGCCCGGGTCGGCGTCCAGTTCGGCGCGCACCGTCTCGAAGAGTTCATCGGCCGCGGCGCGTTCGATCCGTCCGCTGGCCCGCCGCGGCAGCGACTCGACGTCGAGCTCCATGCCCGCTTCGCCGGCCAGCCGGGCCAGCCGCTGGTGCGCCAGGCCGGCCCGCAGGGTGGCCACCGTCGCCCACAGCCCGATCAGCGGCATGATCAGCACCGCGATGCCCAGGCCCACCGCGGCGGCGCGGCCGTCGGCGATCATCGCCACGGCCATCTTGCCCAGGGTGGCGAAGTAGAACAGCAGGGCGATGCAGAAGAACCCGATGAGCAGCTGGGTGCGCAGTGTTTTCACGGTCGGCTCGCGGCGGTTTCCGGGTTATTGCAGATCGAGCAGCGGTTCGATGCCGATGGTCAGGCCGGGCCGGTCGCCGACCCCGCGCACGCCCAGCAGCACCCCCGGCACGAAGGAGGTGCGGTCCAGGCTGTCGTGCCGGATAGTCAGCGTCTCGCCCTGGGTGCCGAACAGCACCTCCTGGTGCGCGACCAGCCCGGCCACCCGCACCGAGTGCACCGGCACCCCGTCGACGTCGGCGCCGCGCGCCCCCGGCAGCCCGGTGCTGGTGGCATCGGGGTTGGGCGGCAGCCCTTTTCGGGCCGCAGCGATCAGCTGCGCGGTCCGGGTCGCGGTGCCCGACGGGGCGTCGGCCTTGTGCGGGTGGTGCAGTTCGACGACCTCGACGGACTCGAAGTAGGGGGCGGCCTTGGCGGCGAAGTGCATGCACAGCACCGCCCCGATGGCGAAGTTCGGGGCGATCAGCACGCCCACCCCGGGGCGCTCGGCCAGCCAGCCGGCGACGGTGTCCAGCCGCTGCGCGGTGAAGCCGGTGGTGCCCACGACGGCGTGAATCCCGTTCTCGATCAGGAACTTCAGGTTGTCCATCACCACGTCGGGATGGGTGAAGTCGATGACCACCTCGGTGCCGCCGTCGGTCAGCAGGCTCAGCGGATCGTCGGCGTCGACGGCCGCCGACAGCTCCAGGTCCGGGGCGGCCCGCACCGCCTCGACCATCGTCGTTCCGACCTTGCCCTTGGCGCCCACAACCGCTACCCGCATCCTGTCAGCCTAACCGGCGCACCGCGGGCAAGACTGGCAGCTCCGGCCCCCTGGCTCCTATGCTCGGATGCCGTGATGCTCGACGATGACGGCACGGCACCCGCCTCGCACTGGTCTCCCCGAGAGATCGAGTTGCTGAGCACCACCGTGGAGTTGCTGCGACAGAACGGCTACGACGGGCTCACCGTGGACGCGGTGGCGTCGGCCGCGCGGGCCAGCAAGGCCACCGTGTACCGGCGCTGGCCGTCGAAGTCCGAGCTGGTCTCGGCGGCCTTCGCCGAAGCCGTCCGGCCCGGTCCGGCGCCCGCCCCGACCGGTTCGCTGCGCGATGACCTGATCCAGCTGGGCGATCTGATCTGCCAGAACGCCGGCGCCCACATGGCCACCATCCGCGCCGTGCTGGTCGAGGTGTCCCGAAATCCCGGGCTCAACCAGGAACTGCAGCGGCACTTCGTCGACCAGCGCCGGGCGCTGATGCACCAGATCCTGCAGCGCGCGGTGGAGCGCGGCGAGATCGCCGCCGACGCCGTACACGACGAGCTGTGGGACCTGCTGCCGGGATACCTGGCGTTCCGTTTCCTGATCCCGGGTGATCCGCCCACCGCGCAGACGGTGCGGGCGCTGGTGGACGACATCATCGTGCCCAGCCTGCTGCCCCGGGCGCAGTGAGCCCGGCCGCGCCGCCGGCGGTACCCGCACATCCTTGTTTAGTACGGTTCCGTACCGTACCGTGTGTTGCGTCTCACTCCGCACCCCCGCACCCGCAAGGAGCCCCTCCCCGTGAGGTCGATCAGCCGCGTACTCGCCGGTCACTGGATGCTGCTGGTCACCGTGGTGGTGGTCGCGGTCGCCGGGTTCACCGTGCACCGACTGCACGCGCTGTCCGAACGGCACACCGCGGCCGCCGCCCCGGCGCCGCCCGAAGACATCCGGCCGTTCAACCCCAAGCACGTGGTGCTGGAGGTCTTCGGTGCCCCCGGCGCGGTGGCGACCATCAACTACCTCGACGCCGACGCCACCGTCGCGCAGGTCCGGGATGCACCGCTGCCCTGGTCGCACCTGATCACCTCGACCGCGCCGGCGGTGCTGGCGAACCTGGTCGCCCAGGGCGACGGCGACGTCATCGGCTGCCGGATCACCGTCAACGGCGTCGTCAAGGATGAGCGGACGGTCAGCAAGGTCAGTGCGTACACCTACTGCCTGGACAAGGCCGCATGACCGCCACCGAGACGACCCCGACCCGGGCATCGCGGGCGATCCACCGGATGGCGGTGCCGATCCTGCTGTTCTGGGTGGCGCTGGCGGCGCTCACCAACCTCACCCAGCCGCGGCTGGAGGTGGTGGCCCACGAACACAACGTGACCATGAGCCCGTCCGACGCGCCGTCGCTGCGGGCGATGAAACGCATCGGCGAGGTGTTCGGCGAATTCGATTCCGACAGCGCCGCGATGATCGTCCTGGAGGGCGGCGAACCGCTCGGCGACGCCGCCCGCGACTACTACCGCACCCTGGTTCGGCAGCTGTCCGCCGACACCCGCCACGTCCAGCACGTCCAGGACTTCTGGGGCGATCCGCTGACCGCCGCCGGGGTGCAGAGCAGCGACGGCCTGGCCACCTACCTGCAGGTGTATCTGGCCGGCGATCAGGGCCAGGCGCTGTCCAGCGAATCGGTGGACGCCGTCCGCGACCTGGTCGCGAACCTGCCGGCCCCCGAGGGCCTCGACGTCTACGTCACCGGCCCGGCACCGCTGCTGACCGACCAGTTCGGGGTCGGCACCAAGGGCACCGTCAAGGTCACCCTGATCACGCTGCTGGTGATCGCGACAATGCTGCTGATCGTCTACCGCTCGGTGGGCACCGTGATCCTGGTGCTGCTGACGGTACTGCTCCAGCTGCTGGCCGCCCGCGGCGTCATCGCACTGCTCGCCGACGCGGGGATCATCGGCCTGTCGGTGTACGCCACCAACCTGCTGACCCTGCTGGTCATCGCGGCGGGCACCGACTATTCGATCTTCTTCCTCGGCCGCTACCAGGAGGCCCGCGACGCCGGGCAGGACCGGTCCGCGGCCTTTCACACCATGTACCGCGGCACCGCGCACGTCATCCTCGGCTCCGGGCTGACCATCGCCGGCGCGGTCGCCTGCCTCAACTTCACCCGGCTGCCCTACTTCCACAGCCTGGGCGTGCCGGTCACCACCGCCATCCTGGTCGCGCTGGCCGCCGCCCTGACCATGACCCCCGCCGTCATCGTGCTGGCCGGCCGGCTCGGCGTCGGCGACCCCAAACGCGCGCTGCGCACCCGCGGCTGGCGGCGGATCGGCACCGCGATCGTCCGCTGGCCCGGCCCGATCCTCACCGTGACCGGCGCGCTGGCCCTGATCGGCCTGCTCGCGCTGTCGGGCTACCGCACCGACTACGACATCGGCGGCTACATCCCGGCGACCGCCCCGGCCAACATCGGCTACGCGGCCGCCGAACGGCACTTCTCCCCCGCCCGGCTCAACCCCGATCTGCTGCTCATCGAGTCCGACCACGACATGCGCAACCCGGCCGACATGCTGGTCCTGGACCGGATCGCCCGGGCGATCTTCCATCAGCCCGGGATCGCCCGGGTGCAGACCATCACCCGGCCGCTGGGCACCCCGATCGAGCACGCCTCCCTGCCGTTCCAGGCCAGCATGCAGAACACCGGCCAGGTGATGAACCTGAGCTACCAGCGGGACCGGGCCGCCGACCTGCTCCGGCAGGCCGACGAGCTGGGCAAGTCCATCGCGGTGCTCAAGCAGCAGTACACGCTGCAGCAGCAACTCGCCGACACCACCCGCAATCAGGCCGGTCAGCTGAACAAGACCGCCGCCACCGCGGGCGATCTGCGCGACAAGATCGCCGACCTCGACGACTTCCTGCGACCGATCCGCAACTATTTCTACTGGGAGCCGCACTGCGCCACCATCCCGGCGTGCGCCGCGGTGCGGTCGATGTTCGACGCCCTGGACAACGTCGACCGGCTCAGCGGCCAGTTGAGCGACGTCGGGCAGACCCTGGACACCCTGGCCGCGCTGCAACCCCAGCTGGTGGCGCTGATCCCCCAGCAGATCGCCAGCCAAGAAGCCAATCGCAAGCTGGTGCTGAACAACTACGCCACCATGTCCGGCATCAACGACCAGGCGACGGCAATGACCGACAACGCGACCGCGATGGGCCGGGCCTTCGACGCCGCCCGCATCGACGACTTCTTCTACCTGCCGCCGGAAGCCTTTGACAATCCCGATTTCCGGCGCGGCCTGGCGATGTTCCTGTCCGCCGACGGCCACGCCGCCCGGATGATCATCACCCGCGAGCACGACCCCGCCACACCGGAGGCGATCGCGCAGGTCGAGCCGATCAAGGACGCGGCCCGCGAGGCGATCAAGGGCACCAGCCTGCACGGCGCGACCATCGCGCTGGCCGGCACCGCCGCGAGTTACCAGGACATCGAGATCGGTGCGGGCTATGACCTGCTGATCGCCGCGGTCTCCGCGCTCAGCCTGATCCTGCTGATCATGATGTTCGTGACCCGCTCGCTGGTGGCCGCGCTGGTCATCGTCGGCACGGTGGCGCTGTCGCTGGGCGCATCGTTCGGCCTGTCGGTGCTGGTCTGGCAGCACCTGTTCGGGGTGCCGCTGTACTGGATCGTGCTGCCGCTGGCGATCATCGTGCTGCTGGGGGTGGGCTCGGATTACAACCTGCTGCTGATCTCCCGGCTGCGGGAGGAGATCTCCGCCGGGGTGAACACCGGGATCATCCGCGCGATGGCCGGCTCGGGGTCGGTGGTGACCGCCGCGGGCCTGGTGTTCGCGGCCACCATGTCCTCGTTCGTGTTCAGCGAGCTGCGGGTGCTCGGCCAGATCGGCACCACCATTGGACTCGGCCTGCTGTTCGACACCCTCATCGTGCGGGCGTTCATGACGCCGAGCATCGCGGCCCTGCTCGGCCGCTGGTTCTGGTGGCCGCAACGGATCCGGCCCCGGCCCGCCAGCGTGATGCTGCGGCCCTACGGCTCCCGGCCGCTGGTGCGCAGATTCCTGCTGCCCGCGCCGGATCGCCAGTGACCGGCGCCCGCAGAGATCAGCGGTCGATGACGATCCGCTCGCCGCCGCTGCGGGACACGCAGACCAGCATCTCGTCGTCGGCCTCGGCGGTGCGGCCGTGCCGCTGCACGCTCCCGGCGCGCACCCCGACCCGGCAGGTGCCGCAGAAGCCCTGCTGACACGAGTACGGGGTGGTCGGGTCGTCGTCGAGCAGCACCGCAAGCGCGGAGCGGTCCGCCGGGACGGTCAGCACCCGGCCCGAGCGGGCCAGTTCCAGTTCGAAGGGCACCCCGTCGACCACCGGCGCGGCGGAGAACCGCTCGTAGTGCAGTGGGGCGTCGGCGTTTTCGTCGCGGGCGATCCGCACCCCGTCGAGCATCGCCGACGGCCCGCAGACGTACACCGCGGTCCGCGGGCCGGCATCGGCGAGCAGATCCGCCACGTCGGCGAACCCGCCGCGCTCATCGTCGGCCCACACCGTGACCCGGTCCGGCGCCACCGCGAGCACCTCGTCCAACAGCGGCATGTACTCCCGGCTGCGGCCGGCATACACTGCGCGCCAGTTCATTCCGGCCGCCTGCGCCTGCCGGATCATCGGCAGGATGGGGGTGACGCCGATACCGCCGATGACGAACAGCAGGTCCGACTCCCCCGAGCCGAGGTGGAACGCGTTGCGCGGCCCCTCGAAGCTCAGCGTGTCACCGAGGGCCAGGCCGTGCATCTCCACCGAGCCGCCACCGCCGTCGGGGATCCGCCGCACCGCGATGCGGTATTCGGTGCGTCGCCCGGGCGGACCGCTCAGCGAGTACTGCCGGACCCGCCCCGAGGGCAGCCGCACATCGATGTGTGCCCCCGGGGTCCAGGCCGGCAGCAACCCGCCGTCGGGGTCGACCAGGGTCAGCGCGACGACGTCGGGGGTGAGTTCGACCCTTTCGGTGATGACCGCGTCGATGGTCCGGCGCACCGGCACCACCTTCGCCGGGGTCCACCGCGACGCGGCGACGATCACGCTGAACAGCCGGCTCAGGCCCCAGAAAACGGTGACGAGCCGGTCCCTCTTGCGCCGGCCGTACAGATCCGCCGGCCGGGACTGCCACAAACTTTCGGACACGGCTGCCTCAGCTCTGCCGAATGTCGTAGCGGGCCAGCAGCCGGATCGCGCCGGGGCTGATCCGTCGCATCGCGTAGCCGAGCCGGGATTCCGGCGCGACCGGAAGCACCGCCGGCGCGGTCCGCACGGCCTTGACGATCGCCCGGGCGGTGGCCTCCGGGGTGTAGTTGCGGCGCCGGTAGGCGGCGTCGGCCTTGGCCCGGGCGCGGTCCTGGTCGGCGGCGCTCATCCCGGCGTAGACCGTGCTGGTGGCGATGTTGGTGTTGACGAAGCCCGGGCACACCGCGGTGACGGCGATGCCGTCGTCGGCCAGGTCGGCGCGCAGCGATTCGCTGAATGCCAACACCGCGGCCTTGGTGGTGCCGTAGGCGACCATCGATTTCGACGGCAGGTACGCCGAGGCCGACGCGATGTTGATGATGCTGCCGCCGCGCCCGCGGGTGACCATCTGCTCGGCGAACGCGCGGCTGCAGTTCAGCACACCGCCGAGGTTCACCCCGAGGATCGCCTCCCAGTTCTGCGCGGTGGTCTCCAGGAATCGACCGGCCATCCCAATGCCGGCGTTGTTGATCAGGATGTCGATCACGCCGTGCTCGGAGTTGACCTGTGCGGCAAGGTTTTTCACCGCGTCCTCGTCGGTGACGTCGACCCGGTAGGCGGCCGCCCGGGCACCCGCGGCGGTTACCGCGGCCGCGGTGTCGGCGGCGGCGTCCTCGTCGCGGTCGACGACGATCACGGTGCGCGCGCCCTGGCGGGCCAGTTCCACCGCGGTGGCCCGGCCGATGCCGGAGCCGGCCCCGGTGACCAGGGCCAGGCTGCCGGCCACCCGGCGGGGCTCGGTCGCCCGCTCGGCACCCGCGGCGGTGCCGCCCGCCTCGGCGCGGTCGATCCATTCGGCGGTCAGCGCGGCGATGACGTCGGGCCGCGCGGTGACGACCCAGTGGCCGCCCTCGATCGACACCACCCGGCCGCCCTCGGGAATGGCGCCGGTGAACCGCTGCAGCGCCGGGGTCACAAAGATGTCCATCCGCGGCACCAGCACCTGGACCGGCACCGTGGTCGGCGGCAGCTCGGCCGGCGGCGACACCATCGGGGCGGGCATGTTGGCGCGGTACAGGTTGAGCCCGTTGGTGAAATCCCGCTTGGTGCGGAACGCCGGGGCCCGCCGGGTGCGGGTGCTGGTCCGGCCGATCCGGTCCAAGGTGTCGATGATCCGGCCGCCGAACCTGGAGCCGAAGACCGCCTCGGGCACCCGCGGGGTGAGAAAGAAGCCGATGTAGCCCGATGCCAGCAGCTGTTTGCCGACCGCGGCGAGCCCGGCCGGGGTGCGCCCCGACCGCAGGAACTTGCCGGCGTACTCCAGGTGCGGGCCGGAGATCGAGGTGTAGGACGCAATCCGGGGCATCAGCGCCGGGTCGGTGACCGCGGCCCAGCCCTGAATGGAGCCCCAGTCGTGCCCGAGCAGGTGCACCTTGTCGACGCCGAGGTGGTCGATGACCGCGCCGATGTCGGCGATCAGCTGCGGGAAACGGTAGCCGTCCCGGTGCGCCGGCTCGGTGGAGTCGCCGGCCCCGCGCACGTCGAAGGCCACAATGTTGTAGGCCCCGGCGGTGTAGGACCCGGCGGTATAAGCCCCGGCGGTGTCCCCCTCGGCCAGCGCCTCGGCGACACCGTCCCAGACGTGGTGGTTGTCCGGGTAGCCGTGCACGGCCAGCAGGGTCGGGCGGGCCGGGTCGATCTCGGTGTAGCGGTGCACGGCCAGCGTGACACCATCGCTGGCCGTCACCGTCGTGACGGACTCAATGCTGGTCATGGGTTCCTCAGTGGGCGGCGCGCGCGGACGGCGAGATGGACAGGTAGTTGACCGCCTGCTCGATCCCACCGAGCTGGGCGGGATGGAAGCCGGGCCGGTAGTAGGCGCCGACCATCCGGACGAACCGCAGCGGTCCGGGGACCAGCCCGCGGCGCGCGGCGATCATCCAGTCCCGCCAGCGCGCCTTGGTGCCCGCCGGCAGCTCCGGGTCGATGGAGTACATGAACCGCACCCCGCGGATCCACAGCAGCAGCAGCAGCGGGGTGACCAGCCATTGGGTCCGCACCTGCCGGAAGTAGCCCGCCTTCAGGTGCTTCATGACGTCGAAGGCGACCGCCTTGTGCTCGACCTCTTCGGCGCCGTGCCAGCGCAGCATGTCCAGCATCGCCGGGTGGGCGCCGACCTCGTCGAGCTGCGGGGTGTCCAGGATCCACTCGCCGAGGATGGCGGTGTAGTGCTCGATCGCGGACACCAGCGCGATGCGCTCCAGCAGCCAGGTCCGCTGCCTGCGCTTGCTCCAGCGGGGGCGGTCGCCGAGCATCTTCTCGAACAGCCAGCGCATCTGGTCGGTGTAGCGCGACATGTCCAGGCCCTGGCCGCGCAGGTGTTCGACGACGTCGGCGTGGGTCTGCGAATGCATCGCCTCCTGGCCGATGAAGCCCTGCACGTCCAGCCGCAGCTGATCGTCCTGGATCAGCGGCAGGGCCTGCTTGAACACCTCGACGAAGAATTCCTCACCGGCGGGCAGCAGCAGGTGCAGCACGTTGCAGAAGTGCGTGACGAAGGGCTCGCCGGGAATGTAGTGCACCGGCAGGTCCGACCAGTCGTAGTGCACATCGCGGGCCTGCAACACGATCGACTCGTGATCCGGGGCGCCGCCCCGGGACTGCGCAGCCCGATCCTCGACGTTGAGCATCTCCGGCCTCCATAAATTTTACAAACTGACGTCATATGTCGACAGTTTGAACTGAATTTAATCTGGAGTATACCGGCGCTTGGTCCCGAACCCTAGCCCCGCGACGCTATTTGGCGGCGGTGAAGTCGTCTTCCGCCGACGCGCAGACCGTCCACTTGTCGGATTCCTTGCGGAAGTACAACGTCACGTCGGAGTCCGAGCCCTTGGTGACCGCGGCCGATCCGACGTCGTCGCGCACCTCGACGGTTCCGACGACGACCTGCAGGTCATCGGCCGGTTCGACGCTCGCCCCGGCGGGCGGGTTGATACTGGGAACCGCGGCGGCCTCCTGCTCGCACAGCAGGTCGCGCACCTGCTGGGCGTCCCCGGCGGCCGCGGCGCGGGTGAACTCCACGGCGGCGGTGTTGATCGCGTCGCGATCGCGGGCACCGGAGAAGAACACCTGGTAGATCCCGATGCCGCCGCCGACCAGGGCGATGACCAGCACGGTCGCCCCGACGATGAACCACTTCTTGCGGTTTTTGCCGGCCGGCTCGGTGGCGCCCGGCTCCGCCGGCACCGGCGCGCCGGGATACGGCCAGCCACCCGGCATGCCGGGCTGACCACCCGGCGGCATCACCGCCGGGTACCCCGCCACCCAGCCCTGCGGGCCCGGCGCCACCGGCTGCGGCGGCATCGCGGGCTGCGGCGGCATCTGCGGCATCACCGGCCCGCCGGCACCGGGCATGCCGTAGCTGACCGGCGGCTCGGCCGGATACTCCACCGGAGCGTTCGGGTCGAAGGCCCGCGGCGGCTGGCCCGGATAGCTGCCCTGCGGGCCGGGGGGTTGACTCACGACGACGCTCCTACCTGGGCAGATCCTGGCTTTGCGCCAGGAGGTCGATCCCGCTGGTCAGGGCCTCCCGGGCGGTCTTGGCCTGTTGGTCCTGATTGCGCAGCCAATCCTGGTCCAGGCCGTTGATCGCCGCCACGCTCGCCGAGACGCGCGCCAGCAGCGCCTGATTGGAGATCCACCGGTGGTTTTTGCGCGCCATCAGGATCGCCCACTGGTTCTCCGGGGTCAGGTCGAAGAACTTCGGCAGCGCCAGCACATCGGCGATCGGCAGCACAGCCTCGGCGCTGACGGCCGGGCTGCCGTCGGAATAGCCGGTGATGACGGCCCCGTCGAAGGCCGGGTCGTTGTCGCCGACGGCGGGCCGCTTTTTGCCCTGCAGGTTCTGCTCGCCCCAGGTGTCGGCGGTGACCAGATCGGCCAGGCCGACGGTGAACGTCGCGGCGGCCGTTGTTGAGACGGTGCTGCCGGTCGGTTTGACCGCGCTGATCAGCGCCGGGAAGCCGGCCGGCATCGCCGCCGGGGCGCCGCCGAGGCTCTTGACGGCCACCTCGCAGGCCAGCCGCTTGGTGCGGATCGACGCCAGCCGGGCGTTCAAGGCGGCCGCGGCCGCGTTGTAGGCGTTGAACTCGGCCTGCTGGCTGGGATCGAACAGATGCGGCTTGGCGTTGTGCGTCTCGATGTCACGAACGACGGTGTCGAAGGCGTCGACGTGCGCCTTGCAGGTCGGCGCGTCCTCGGGTGCGGCCGTCGCGACGCCGACCGGTCCGGCCACCAGCGCCGCGGCAGCGACCAGCGCCGCGCCGATCAGTCGAGTGGATTGCCGAAAGCGCACCAGGAAAACCTAGCATCGACCGGGCCGGCCCCAGCACGCAGAAATCCCCGGCCGTTGCAGATCCGGGCCGTTGCAGATCCAGCCCTACGCATCGTCGAGGTACAGCCAGCGTCCGGCGCGCACGGCGAATCGGGACCGCGCGTGCAGCACCCCGGGCCGCCCGGCCGGGTCGCGGTGGTGCGCCCGGAACTCCACCTCGCCGCGCTCGTCGCCGGGTTGCCCGGCCACCACATCCAGGATCTCCAGCCCGGTCCAGACGGTGCCCGGGTCCGGATCGACCCGGTTGGGCCGGGTGCTCGGGTGCCAGCTGCGCCACAGGTAGTCGACGTCGCCGACGGCGAATGCGCTGTAGCGCGAGCGCATCAGCGCCGCGGCGGTGTCCGGCCGGCGTTCGCCGCGGTGCAGCGGCCCACAGCATCGGTCGTACCGCTCACCGGTGCCACACGGGCAGGGTTGCGAACCGCTCATCGACACAGTCTGCCCTGCTGCCACACACCAGCCGTGCCCGCATACTTGACACGTGTCGAGTATGCTTCGGGCATGCTGCTCGCCGAGGTGCTGCCGACCGCCCCCACCGCCACCGAGGAGGCGCTGGCGTTGTTCGACGCCGCCCCGGCCGTCGACGCCGCGTCGATGATCGGCACCTGGCACGGCGCCGAGCTGCCGACCGGGCATCCGATGGACGGCATGCTGGAGCTCAGCGGCTGGCGGGGCAAGCAGTTCGTCGACGCCGAGACCGTGCACCCGTTGCTGTTCCCGACCGCCGACGGCAGCGCGCTGTGGCCGCTGAACCCGACGCTGGCCTTCGCCGGCCTGGGCGCGACCGGCAGGCTGCCCGGCCGCCATCGGCTGCCGGTGGCCCGGGGCATCACCGCGCTGCGCCCCGCGTTGGCCGCCCGCGGATCCAAGGCCAGGCTGCGCACCACCCGCTACCGCGGCGTGGACACCGCGACGATGATCTACGACCAGTTGCCGATCATGGATGTGTTCCGTCGACTCGATCCCGGCGCCGCCGACACCCCGGTGCAGGCCGTGCTGGGCGCGATGGATGCCCGCGGATCCCGCCGCCCGTACTTCTTTGTGCTGCGCCGCGACGACTCGCTGCCGGTGCGCTGACCGCGGCTCACATGCCGGCCGGCGGGTGGCCCAGGCAGATCACCGCGCCGAGCGGATCGGTGATGGCCGCCAGCGTGCCGTACGGGGTGTCCTCGCCCGGCATCAGGATCCCCGCCCCCAGCTCCGCCGCCCGCGCGACGGTGGCCGCCACGTCGTCGACGGTGATGTAAACCTGCCAGAACGACGGCGTGCCGGCCGGGTGCAACCCGGCGGCGTCCATGATCCCGCCGTAGCCGGTCTCGCCGAAACGCAGCACGCTGTAGCGGTCCGGGCCGGGTACCGCCGGGTCTCCGCCGGTACCGACCTCCTCCAGCACCGCCCCGGTCACCGCCGGGTAGAACGCCAGCGACGCGGCGTAGTCCTGGCTGTGGCATTCGAACCAGTACGGGGCGCCGTGGCTGCCCCACTCGGTGAATCCCGGGTGGCTGCCCGGCTGCCAGAAACCGATCGTTGCGCCGGCCGGGTCGGTGGCCACCAGCATGGCGCCCAGCTCGGCGACCGGCATCGATTCGACGACGACGGTGCCGCCGGCCGCCTGCACGGCAGCACCGGTGGCCGCCACGTCGGCGCTGTGCAGGTAGACCGACCAGACATCACGCGGCCCGTCGGGCATCGGTGTCATGACGCCGGCGATCGGTTCGCCGCCGAGGGTGAAGTTGCGGTAGCCGCCGAGATCGGGGCGCGCCGGGGCCTGCAGTTCCCAGCCGAAGATCGCGCCGTAGAACTGACCGGCCCGCTCCGGGTCGCTGCTGACCAGGTCAAACCAGATGGGCGCCCCGACCGGGGCGCGGTAATCGCTCATGGGAATTGTCCTCACGGGATTGGGCAGCCGATGCCGCCCGCCCCAGCGGCGACCCGAGCCCGGCGGACGGCAGGACGCACTGCGATTGCACTGCACGCGGGTCGCCAACGACGGTACCCGCGTCCGGCCGGGTCCGGGTGGGTCGACCGGCGCCGCCTCAGCCGATGTCGCGCAGCGGTTTGGGCAGCGAGCGCCTGCCCCGATGCGGGCCGAGCACGGCCGCCCCGTACGGGCGGGAAAGCAGCTTGGCGGCCACCGCGTTGACCTGTTCGAGGGTGACCGCCTCGATCTGGGCCAGGCTCTCCGACAACGCGCGCGGCTCGCCGTAGTTGAGCTCGTTGCGCCCGATCCGGTTCATCCGGGACGCGGAGTCCTCCAACCCGAGCACCAGCGCGCCGCGCAGCGAGCCCTGGGCGATCCGGCATTCCTCGGCGGTGATGCCGTTGTCGGCCACCTCGGCGAGCACCTCGGTGGTCAGCGCGGCCACCTCGGCAAAGCGTTCCGGCAGGCAGCCGGCATACACCGACAGCGCGCCGCCGTCGGCGAAGCTGTCGACGGTCGAGTACACCGAGTACGCCAGCCCGCGGGATTCCCGAATCTGTTGGAACAGCCGGGAACTCAGGCCGCCACCGAGCGCGGTGTTCAACACCGCGAGCGCCCAGCGATGCTCCCAGTGCCGGCCCGGGGTACGCACGCCGAGCAGCAGGTGGCTCTGTTCACTGTCCCGGTGGATCATCCGCAGGCCCGGTTTGCCGGGGATCCGGCCGCGGCCGCCGCGCGGCGCGACGGGGTCCCGGCCGGCCGCCAGCCGCGGGCCGAAGTGCGCCCGGGTCAGCGCCACCACCTCGTCGTGGTCGACGTTGCCGGCCACCGCGACCACCATCCGCTCGGGGGTGTAGCGGCGCTGGTGAAAGGACTGCAGTTGGCCGCGGCTCATCGTCGACACCGAGTCGATGCTGCCGATGACCGGGCGTCCGACCGGATGCTCGCCGAACATCGCCGAGAGGAACTCGTCGCCCAGGGTGTCCTCGGGGTCGTCGTCGCGCATGGCGATCTCCTCGAGCACCACGTCGCGTTCCACCTCGACGTCCTCGATGGCGCACCGGCCGCGCAGCACCACGTCGGCGACCAGGTCCAAGCCCAGCTCGAGGTCGGTGTCGAGCACGTGCGCGTAGTAGCAGGTGTGCTCCTTGGCGGTGAACGCGTTGAGCTCACCGCCGACCGCGTCGACCGCGCGGGCGATGTCGACCGCACTGCGGGTCGGGGTCGACTTGAACAGCAGGTGTTCCAGGAAGTGCGCGGCGCCGGCGACCGAGCGGCCCTCGTCGCGGGAGCCGACGCCGACCCACACCCCGACCGAGGCGGAGCGCACGTGCGGCACCCGCTCGGTGACGACCCGAAGTCCGCCGGGCAGTACCGTCCGGCGGACTTCGGTCTTGTCGTTCTCGGCGGCCGTGCGGCTACGCGTCGGCGGGCGCTGCATCGGCCGGGGCTGCCGGCTCGTCCTCGTCGACCAGGATCAGCGAGATCTTGCCGCGGTTGTCGATGTCGGCGATCTCCACCCGCAGCTTGCTGCCGACGCTGACCACATCCTCGACCTTGGCCACGCGCTTGCCGCGGCCCAGCTTGGAGATGTGCACCAGGCCGTCACGGCCGGGCAGCAGCGAGACAAACGCGCCGAAATCGGTGGTCTTGACGACGGTTCCGAGGAACCGCTCGCCCACCTTCGGCAGCTGCGGGTTGGCGATGGCGTTGATCTTGTCGATCGCGGCCTGCGCCGACGGGCCGTCGGCCGCACCGACGAACACGGTGCCGTCGTCCTCGATGGAGATCTGCGCGCCGGTCTCCTCGGTGATCGAGTTGATCATCTTGCCCTTGGGCCCGATCACCTCGCCGATCTTGTCGACCGGCACCTTGATGGTGGTGATCCGCGGGGCGTACGGGCTCATCTCGTCCGGGGCGTCGATGGCCTCGGCCATCACCTCCAGGATGGTCAGCCGGGCGTCCTTGGCCTGGGCCAGGGCACCGGCCAGCACCGTCGACGGGATGCCGTCGAGCTTGGTGTCCAGCTGCAGCGCGGTGACGAAGTCCTTGGTGCCGGCGACCTTGAAGTCCATGTCGCCGAAGGCATCCTCGGCGCCGAGGATGTCGGTCAGCGCGACGAAACGCCGCTCATCGCCGACCTCATCGGAGACCAGGCCCATGGCGATGCCGGCGACCGGGGCCTTCAGCGGCACACCGGCGTTCAGCAGCGACAGGGTGGAGGCACACACCGAGCCCATCGACGTCGAGCCGTTGGAGCTCAGCGCCTCGGACACCTGGCGGATCGCGTACGGGAACTCCTCGATGCTCGGCAGCACCGGCATCAGGGCCCGCTCGGCCAGCGCGCCGTGGCCGATCTCGCGGCGCTTGGGCGAACCGACCCGGCCGGTCTCACCGGTCGAGTACGGCGGGAAGTTGTAGTGGTGCATGTAGCGCTTGGACGTCTCCGGTCCCAGCGAGTCGATCTGCTGGGCCATCTTGACCATGTCGAGAGTGGTGACACCCATGATCTGGGTCTCGCCGCGCTCGAACAGCGCGCTGCCGTGCGCCCGCGGGACGATGGCGACCTCGGCCGACAGCGCCCGGATATCGGTGATGCCACGGCCGTCGATGCGGAAGTGGTCGGTCAGGATGCGCTGGCGGACCAGCTTCTTGGTCAGCGACCGGAACGCGGCGCCGATCTCCTTCTCCCGGCCGGCGAAGGTCTCGCCCAGCTTCGCCAGCACGTCGACCTTGATCTCGTCGGTGCGGTCGTTGCGCGCGGTCTTGTCGGCGATGCTCATCGCCTCCGACAGCGCGTCGGTGGCCACCGCGGCGACCGCGTCATAGGCGTCATCGGCGTACTCCGGGAACAGCGGGTACTCGCCGGTCTCCTTGGCGGCCGCGCCGGCCAGCGCGGCCTGCGCGTCGCAGAGCACCTTGATGAACGGCTTGGCGGCCTCCAGGCCCTCGGCGACCACGGTCTCGGTCGGCGCGGTGGCGCCGCCGGCGATCAGCGCGATGACGTTGTCGGTGGCCTCGGCCTCGACCATCATGATCGCCACGTCGTCGCCGACCACCCGGCCCGCGACGACCATGTCGAACACCGCGCGCTCAAGCTGCTCGACGGTCGGGAACGCGACCCAGGTGCCGTCGATCAGCGCGACGCGCACGCCGCCGACCGGGCCGGAGAACGGCAGGCCGGCCAGCTGGGTGGACGCCGACGCGGCGTTGATGGCCAGCACGTCGTAGAGGTCCTTGGGATCCAGGCTCAGCACCGTCACCACGACCTGGATCTCGTTGCGCAGGCCGGAGACGAACGACGGGCGCAGCGGCCGGTCGATCAGCCGGCAGGTCAGGATCGCGTCGGTGGACGGCCGGCCCTCGCGGCGGAAGAACGAGCCCGGGATCCGGCCCGCGGCGTACATCCGCTCCTCGACGTCGACGGTCAGCGGGAAGAAGTCGAAGTGCTCCTTGGGCGCCTTGCTGGCGCTGGTGGCCGAGAGCAGCATGGTCTCGTCGTCGAGGTAGGCGACGACGGCGCCGGCGGCCTGCTGGGCCAGCCGGCCGGTCTCGAATCGGATGGTGCGGGTGCCGAAGCTCCCGTTGTCGATGACGGCGGTCGCTTCGAACACGCCCTCGTCAATTTCAGCGACAGACATAAAAGTCCGTTTGGCCTCTCTGTTCACCCGCGGGGCCGCGGCCACCGCGGGTACAGCTGTTTCGCGCCGTCACGCCAGATGAACCAGTGGGTCCGGATGCGGCTACGGCCGTCGATCGAAGCGGCCGGCCCACCCTCTCGGGGGCCCGGCAGCCACTACCGAAGACCGTCCACACTCCGGGAACTGGTCCTGTCGTGACGCGCTGGAACGGTCGCGCGGACTGCGCGAACCGCACCAGGATGTTCCAGCCACGTCGGCTGCAAACAGCCTCACTCTACACCGAACCGCCCGCGGAGCTTCGTCGCCGAAGACTTCCGCGGGCGGATTCGTGCCAGGGTCAGCGACGCAGGCCGAGGCGCTCGATGAGCGTCCGGTAGCGGGCGACGTCGACCTGGGCGATGTACTTCAGCAGCCGGCGGCGACGGCCGACCAGCAGCAGCAGACCACGACGGCTGTGGTGATCGTGCTTGTGGGTCTTGAGGTGCTCGGTCAGATCCTGGATCCGCTTGGTCAGCATCGCGATCTGAGCCTCCGGCGAACCGGTGTCGGTGTCGTGCAGGCCGTACTCGGCGAGGATCTGCTTCTTCTGCTCGGCGGTAAGCGCCACGAATTCACTCCATC
The DNA here is from genome assembly GCF_010726955.1 of Mycolicibacterium fallax. NCBI lineage: Bacteria > Bacillati > Actinomycetota > Actinomycetes > Mycobacteriales > Mycobacteriaceae > Mycobacterium > Mycolicibacterium fallax. The sequence continues at coordinate 376,338 of NZ_AP022603.1, read as the reverse complement.
TGTCGGTCCGCGAAAAAAACGGTCCCCGGCGGGGACAAGACATGAGCCACCGCGAACTGCAGCACATACCGGATTCGGGAGCCGAGCCTAGCAGCGACCCGGCGGTGGCCGCTAATCCGCGGCGGTCCCGGCGTCGGCGTCCAGCAGCGTCCGGGCCCGCTCGACGTCGCGGCCCATCGCCTCGATCAGCTCCTCGACCCCGGCGAACTTCTCCATCCCGCGCAGCCGGGCGACGAAGTCGACGGCGACGTGCTGGCCGTACAGGTCGGCCTCGGTGTCCAGCACGAACGCCTCAACGGTGCGGGTGCGACCGGAGAAGGTCGGATTGGTGCCGACGGACACCGCGGCCTGATAGCGCAGGCCCGGCTGCACGGTGTCCACGGCGGGCCCGTGGCCCAGCACGCTGAACCAGCAGGCGTACACGCCGTCGGCCGGGATGGCCGAGTGCATCGGCGGGGCGACGTTGGCGGTCGGGAAGCCCAGCCCCCGGCCACGCCCGTCGCCGCGCACCACCACGCCCTCGACCCGGTGCGGCCGACCCAGCGCCTCGGCCGCGGCGACCATGTCACCGGCGTCCACGCAGGACCGGACGTAGGTGGAGGAATAGGTGACGGCCCGTTCGACCGGGCTGGGCTCGGCGACCAGCGAGATGGTCTGCACGGCGAAACCGAACCGCTCACCGGCGGCCCGCAGCATCTCGACGTCGCCGGCGGCCTTGCGCCCGAAGGTGAAGTTCTGCCCGACCACCACCTCAAGCACGTGCAGGCGTTCGACCAGCAGCTCGTGGATGTAGCGGTCCGCGGTGAGCTTCATGAAGTCGGAGGTGAACGGCATCACCAGGAAGACGTCGACGCCGAGTTCCTCGACCAGCTCGGCGCGCCGGGTCAGCGTGGTCAGCTGCGCCGGATGACTGCCGGGGAACACCACTTCCATCGGATGCGGATCGAAGGTCATCAGCACCGTGGGCACCCCGCGGTCCCGGCCGGCCTTGACCGCCCGCGCGATCAGTTCGGCATGCCCTCGGTGCACCCCGTCGAACACTCCGACGGTCAGTACACATCGACCCCAGTCCGTGGGGATCTCGTCTGCTCCCCGCCACCGCTGCACGCCCCAAGCCTACGACCACGCCCTAGACTCGGTGGGGTGGGTCCCGGCGGAGGTGCAGGCGAGTTGACGGCCGTCGCCCAGGACTACCTGAAGACGATCTGGACCACCCAGGAATGGTCGCCGGAGCGGGTCAGCACGAAGCTGCTGGCCGAACGGCTCGGGGTGTCCGCCAGCACGGTCAGTGAATCCGTCCGGCGGCTGGCCGATCAGGGGCTGGTGGACCACGAGAAATACGGCGGGGTGACGCTGACCGAAGCCGGCCGGGCCGCGGCGCTGGCGATGGTGCGCCGGCACCGGCTGCTGGAGACGTTCCTGGTCAGCGAGCTCGGCTACGGCTGGGACGAGGTGCACGACGAGGCCGAGGTGCTCGAGCACGCGATCAGCGACCGGATGCTGGATCGGATCGACGCCAAGCTGGGCCACCCGACCCGAGACCCGCACGGCGACCCGATCCCGGCCGCCGACGGCCGGGTCGCGACGCCGCCGGCGCGGCGGCTGGCCGACTGCGCCGACAACGAATCGGCGACGGTGGCGCGGATCTCCGACGCCGATCCGGCGATGCTGCGCTACTTCGACGATGTGGGCATCACGCTGGACGCCCGGGTTCGGGTGCTGGCCCGCCGCGACTTCGCCGGGCTGATCTCGGTGGAGGTGCAGCCGCCCACCGGGCCGACCCCCGCCACCACCGTCGACCTGGGCAGCCCTGCCGCACAGGCGATCTGGGTGATCTCGGGCTAGAGCCGCGCGCCCGACATCCGCTGGGCCAGGTCCAGCAGCGCGTGGGCGTGGATACCCAGCAGTTCGACCAGATCGACGGCGTCACCACCGATCTCGTTGGCGATGAACAGCCCGTCGGCGCCGGCGATCGCGTAGGTGACCAACTGGTCGAGCTGGACGGGGGTCAGCCCGTCGATCATGTCGCCGAAACCCGCCGCCAGCGTGGCCCGCGCCTCGGCCCGCACCCGCAGGAACATCGCGCGCGCGCTGGCCTCCACCGGCCGGTGCTCCAGGGCGAGCATCAGCCCGAGCCGCAGGAAGTCCGGCGAGTCCAGCAGGGCCTGGGCGATCTGGGCGACCATCGCCTCGATCCGCAGCTCCGGCGTGCCGTCGGTGGGAATGGTCCAGGCGCCGCTCCACCGCTCGAAGCTGCGCGCGATGACCGCCGCGATCAGGGCGTCCTTGTCGCGGAAATGCCAATAGATGGAGCTGGCCGGCAGCCCGCACTTGGCGCTCACCAACGCGATGCTGGTGCCGTCGTAGCCGCGTTCGACGGCGATTTCCGCGGCCGCGTCGAGGATCTTCGCCCGCGACGCCTCGCCGTTGACGCGCCGCCTGCGCGTGGCCTGCTCCATTTTCCGCCCTCCCTCTTGACTGTGACGCCGATCATATCTTACCGTAGTGATCGCTACACTACTGTAGCGATCACTACATGAAAGTGAGCCACCGTGGAGACCTACGACGTAGCGGTGATCGGATACGGGCCGACCGGCGCAACCGCGGCCAATCTGCTCGGCCAACAGGGCCTGCGGGTGGCGGTGATCGAACGCGATCCCGACATCTACGGCCGCGCCCGGGCCATCTCCACCGATGAGGAGGTCATGCGCATCTGGCAGTCGGTGGGGCTGGCCGACCGGCGCAACCGCGGCCAATCTGCTCGGCCAACAGGGCCTGCGGGTGGCGGTGATCGAACGCGATCCCGACATCTACGGCCGCGCCCGGGCCATCTCCACCGATGAGGAGGTCATGCGCATCTGGCAGTCGGTGGGGCTGGCCGACCGGCTGCAGGCCGACATGATGCCCAACCGCCCGGTGGCCTTCGTCGACGCCGACGGGATCGCCTTCATCGAGTCCGCCCTCGCCGGCGGCGCGGCCGGGCATCCCGCACAGCAGTTCCTCTACCAGCCGGTGGTCGACGAGGTGCTGCGCCACGGCGTCGAGCGATTCGGCACCGTCGAGATCCTGCTCGAGCACGAATGCCTGCGGGTCGCCGACACCGACGACGGCGTCGAACTGCTGCTGGTCGACCATCGCGGCGACGAACTGCGACGACTGCGTGCGCGCTACGTGATCGCCGCCGACGGCGGATCCTCGCCCACCCGAGGCCAATTGGGCGTGTCGTACAGCGGGCGGACCTACGAGGAACGCTGGATCGTGATCGACACCGAGATCATCCAGGAATGGGCCGGTCACGACCTGATGCGCTTCCACTGCGACCCGGCCCGGCCGATGGTCGACTGCCCGACCCCGCTCGGGCACCACCGCTGGGAGTTCCCCGTCCAGGACGACGAGGATGAGGGCGAGCTGCTGACCGACACGGCGATCTGGACACTGCTGCGCCGCCGCGGGATCGGGCCCGACAACGTCAAGATCCTGCGCGCGGTCTGCTACAGCCACCACGTCCGGGTCGCCGACCGCTGGCGCGTCGGGCGGGTATTCCTGGCCGGCGACGCCGCGCACGCCATGCCGCCGTGGATCGGTCAGGGCATGGGCGCGGGGGTCCGCGACGTGGCCAACCTGTGCTGGAAGATCGCCGCCGTGCTGCGCGGCGAGGCGCCCGACCGGCTGCTGGACTCCTATCAGGCCGAACGCAAGCCGCACGTCACCGAGGTGACCCGGCGCGCCGTGCTGGTCGGCCGCGTCATCAACGAGCGGCGGCGCTGGCTCGCGACCGCCCGCAATCGCGGATTGCGGGCGCTCTCCAGGGTCCCGGGCCTGGTCACGTGGGCGCAGCGGTTCTGGTGGATTCCGGAGGCCCGCTACCGCGACGGCTTCTTCGTCGGCGACCATCGCGCGGCCGGGCGGCAGCTGCCGCAGCCCCGGGTGCGGCGGGCCGACGGCACCGCCGTGCGCCTGGACGACCTGCTGGGCGGCCGGTGGACGCTGCTGCACCTGGGCGCACCGCCGGCCGGCACCGCCGCGTGGACCGCCCGCGGGGTGCCCGCCCTCGACCTCGCCGCGCCGGACGTCTCCGGGGTCCTGACCGCCTGGATGCACCGCTACCAGGCCACCGCCGTCATCGTGCGACCGGACGGGTTCGTCTACGCCGCAACACAATCCGGCAGACCGTTGCCCGCCCCGCCAATCCCCGCCCACACCACGATCGGAGTCTCCGCATGATCACCAGCCCATTGACCGAACGCATCGTCACCGTGTCCGGCAAGCCGATCTTCGTCGCCGAACACGGCGCCGGGCCCGCGGTGGTGATGCTGCACGGCGGCGGCCCCGGCGCGTCCGGCGTCTCGAACTTCGCCCGCAACATCGACGCCCTGGGCCGCACCTTCCGGGTGATCGTGCCCGACCTGCCCGGCTACGGCCGCTCCGCCAAGGGTGTCGACCAGTCCGACCCGTTCGGCTACCTGGCCGACATGATCCGGGGGCTGCTCGACGAACTGGGCATCGACACCGCCCACCTGGTCGGCAACTCCTACGGGGGTGCCGCCGCGCTGCGGCTCGCCCTGGACACCCCGGGCCGCGTCGGCAAGCTGGTGCTGATGGGTCCCGGCGGTATCGGTACCACCCGCGGGGCGCCGACCGCCGGGCTCAAGCACCTGCTCGGCTACTACGGCGGTGCAGGTCCGAGCCGCGAGAAGCTGGCCGACTTCGTCCGCAACTACCTGGTCTACGACGGCGCCTCGGTGCCCGACGACCTCATCGATGCGCGCTATGCGGCGTCACTGGATCCCGAGGTGGTCGCCGATCCCCCGCTGCGCCGGCCGTCCGGGCCACTGGCGCTGCGCACGCTGTGGCGGATGGACCTCACCCGCGACCGGAGGCTGCGGCGGCTGGCGACCCCGACACTGGTGCTGTGGGGCCGCGACGATTTGGTCAACAAACCGGCGGGCGGTCCGATGCTGTTGCACACCATGCCCAACGCCGAGCTGGTGATGACGTCGCACACCGGGCATTGGATGCAGTGGGAACGCGCCGAGCTGTTCAACGAACTCGTCGCCGGGTTCCTCTCGAACGACTCGAGGCTGGCCCATGCCTGACATCTTCGGCCAGGTCCACCTCGGCTACGTCGTCATCGAGACCGAGAAGTTCGGCGACTGGCGCAGATTCGGCCGCGACGCCATCGGCATGCACTGCGACGACGCGCTGCCCGACGTGCTGCGGTTCCGGCTCGACGCGCAGCGTTGCCGGTTCCTGCTGCAGCGCGGCCCGGCCGAGGACGTGTCGGCGCTGGGCTGGCAGGTCGACGACCACGGGAGCTTCGACGAGATTCTGGCCCGGCTCACCGGCCACGGCGTCCCGCTGGTCGAGGGCGGCGCCGAGGCGGCCGCGCTGCGCGGGGTCGAACGCTTCGTCCGGTTCCCGGGGCACAACGGGCTGGCGCAGGAGATCTTCACCTGCGCCCACACCGACGACGCACCGACCGCGATGGCCACCGGCGGCGGATTCGTAACCGGCGCAGCGGGACTGGGCCACGTCGCGATCGTGTCGAAGCAACCCGAACGGCTGCACGATTACTACCGCACGCTCTTCGACGCCCGGCTGTCGGATTTCATCAACGACACGATCGGCGGGCTGAAGTTCAAGATCCGCTTCCTGCGGGTCAACGAGCGGCACCACTCGGTGGCGATCGCGGCGGTGAATCGACTGCCCATCAACCCGATTCGCACCCGCGTGCAGCACCTCAACATCCAGGTGGCCGATCTCGACGATCTGACGGAGTCCTATCGACGGGTCACCGAGCTGGGTTTCGGTATGGCACTGGACGTCGGCCAGCACACCAATGACCGGGAACTGTCCTACTACGCGGTGAGCCCGTCCGGTTTCGAATGGGAGGTCGGGTGGAATCCGCTCGTCGTGGACGAGGACGTCTGGCAGCCGAGCACCCATGAGGGCATCAGCATCTGGGGCCACACCCCGGCACCGCGGTCCATTCCCGAACTGATCGACCAGCTGAAAACGAGCGCACGCTCCCTGACCCGCGACGAAGCTACGGTTGCGGTGTGACGGCACGCATCGACACCCATCACCACATGATCCCGCCCGACTATCGAAAGGCGCTGCGGCGGGCGGGTATCGACGACGCGGGCGGCCGGGGGCTGCCGCAGTGGAGCCCCGATGCTTCACTGCAGACGATGGACGCGCTCGGTGTCGCGACCGCGATCCTGTCGGTGTCCACCCCGGGCACGACGTTCATGGCCGCCGAGGCCGATGCGGCGGCGCTCGCCCGCGACGTCAACGACTTCGGCGCGGCACTGGTGAACGAACGGCCGGACCGGTTCGGCTTCTTCGCCACCGTCCCGCTGCCACAACCGAATTCGGCCGTCACCGAGGCGGTTCGGGCGCTCGACGAACTGCACGCCGACGGCGTGGTGCTGCTGGCCAATACCGCCGGGCACTACCTCGGAGCCGACGGGTCAGACGCGTTGTTCGCCGCGCTGGACGCCCGCTCGGCGGTGGTCTTTGTGCACCCCGCCGAACTGCCCGGGCCGGCGGTCCCCGACGTGCCGCCGTTCGCCGCGGATTTCCTGCTGGACACCACGCGCGCGGCATACCTGTTGGTGCGCAACGGGATCGTGCGACGGTACCCCAACATCCGGTTTCTGCTCAGTCACGGCGGCGGCTTCGTTCCGTACGCGGCGCAGCGGCTGGCGCTGGCGATCACCGCCGACACCGGCCGCAGCGTCGCCGACGTCCTCGACGACTTCGCCGGGTTCCACTTCGACACCGCGCTGTCGTCGAGTGCGGCCGGGCTGCCCACGCTGCTGGCGTTCGCCCGGCCCGGGCACGTCACATTCGGCTCGGACTGGCCGTTCGCGCCGTCGGCGGCGGGCCTGCTGTTCGCGGCCGGGCTGGAAACCTACCCCGGGCTCGACGCGGACGGGCGCACCGCGATCGAACGCGACAACGCCCTGGCGCTGTTCCCCCGGTTGGGCGCCGCGTCTCCGCCCGGGCCGCCGTCGGCCCCGCACCGGGTGCGGCACCGGGTCTCCCGCGCGGTGATGCGCGGCGTCACCCGGTTGATCCAGCCGGGATAGGGATCGGGCCGGATCAGCTCAGACTGAGGTCCGCGTCGGAGGCGTAGACGCCGAGCAGGTCGCGGGCGGACACGATGCCGGCCAGCGCACCGGCCCGCTCGACCAGGATGTGCCGGATATAGCGATCGGTCATCCGGGTCGCCGCCTTGGCGACGGAGTCCTCGGCCTCGCACCACACCAGCTTGTTGGTGGCGATGTCGGCGGCCCGCACCGTGCTGGGGTCGTCGCCGGCGGCGACCACCCGGACCACATCGCGCTCGCTGAGCACCGCGGTCGGGCGGGCCTCGTCGCCGACGACCAGGACGCCGACACCCTTGTCGACGATCGCCTTGGCCGCCTCGGCCACCGAGGCGGCGGCCGGGATCCGGACCACCGCGTCACCGATCAGATCCGCGACGACGATTGAGCCTGCTGTGGGGATGCCAGTCATGCAACCAGTCTCTCATCGCCGCCGCCACCGGCCACAGGGACCTCGGTCACCGGTTCGGGGACCGCGGCCGCGGACCGGCTCAGAGCGTGGCGGGCCGGATCACCACGACCGACGTGGTCCGCCGGCCGGCGTCGCGCAGCAAGGCCATCACCCGGCCGTCCGGCGCCACCGCAGCGTAAATCCCGTCGATGCCGGCCGGTTCCAGCGCCCGGCCGTGCCCGACGTCGATCACCTGCTCGGCGCTCAGGTCGCGGCGAGGGAAGCCCAGCAGGCACGCCTCGTCGAGGGTGTAGCTCAGCGCCGGCCGCTCGGCCAGCGCCGCCAGGGTGTGAGCCTGGTCCAGCCCGAAGCTGCCGACCCGGGTGCGCCGCAGCGCGGTCAGGTGCCCACCGACCCCGAGGTCGGCGCCGATGTCGCGGGCCAACGCCCGGATGTAGGTGCCCGAGGAGCAGTCCACCTCCACCTCGACGTCGATGCAGCCGTCGACCCGGCGCACCCCCAGCACCTCGAACCGGGTGATCCGCACCGGGCGGGCGGCCAGCTCGACCGTCTCGCCCTCGCGGGCGCGCTGGTAGGCCCGCTTGCCGTCGACCTTGATCGCGCTGACCGCCGACGGGCGCTGCAGGATGTCGCCGCGCTGGGCCGCCACCGCCGCCTCGATGGCGGCGTCGTCGAGACCGGCGGTGTCGGTCCGGGTCAGCGGCTCGCCCTCGGCGTCGTCGGTCGAGGTGGTCTGGCCCAGCCGGATCGTCGCGGCGTAGGACTTGGCGGTCCCGGCGATCAGCCCGAGGATCTTGGTGGCGCGCTCGACGCCGATGACCAGCACACCGGTGGCCATCGGATCCAGGGTGCCCGCGTGGCCGACCTTGCGGGTGCCGAAGATCCGCCGGCAGCGGCCGACCACGTCGTGGCTGGTCATGCCGCCCGGCTTGTCGACCACGACGATCCCCGGCGGCGGGGCGCTCTCGCTCACAGGACTGTCGGTTCGCTCCGCTTGGGCTCCGGTCCTCGCTGCGGTCCTCGCTGCGCTGCGGTCCTCGCTGCGGTCCTCACCCGCGCTCTCGCTCACAGGACCGTCGCCGTCAACGCGAGGCCGGCGGCCACCGACCAGCGGCCGGCCAACTCGACCAGCGGCGGCCCGAACTCGGTGGCCGGGTCGATCAGGATCCGGGACCGGAAGGTGCCGTCCGCGGTCGGCTCCGGTCCGCCGCCCAGCCGCTGCACCTCGAAGGTGATATGGGCGTCCTCGAAGCCGAGCCAGCGGCGCGTCAGCGGATACCAGGCCTTGTACGTCGCCTCCTTGGCGCAGAACAGGATCCGATCCCAGTGCAGCTCGCCGGGCAGCTCGCCCAGTTCGGCCCGTTCGATCGGCAGGCTGATCGCCGGCAGCACACCGGCGGGCAGCACGTCGTGCGGTTCGGCGTCGATGCCGATCGAGCGCACCTCGGCGGCGCGGGCGACCGCCGCACCGCGGTAGCCCTCGGTGTGCGTGATGGAGCCGACGATGCCCTCGGGCCACAGCGGTTCGCCCTTGTCCCCCTTCAGGATCGGCGCGGGCGCCACCCCGAGCTCGGCCAGCGCCACCCGGGCGCAGTGCCGCACCGAGATGAACTCGTTGCGGCGCTTGGCCACCGACTTGGCGATCAGCGGCTCCTCCTCGGGCAGCGCCGTCGCCCCGGGCGGGTCGGTGAAGGACTCCGCGGTGTGCACCGTCGTCGCGGGCAGCACCGCCGAGATCAGGGTGGGCGCGCCGCCGGTCATCCGCGCCGCCGCATGATCCGGTCCCGCACCTTCTCGGACTGCTCGCGCATTTCCGCGGTGATCATGAAGTGCCCGCCGAACTCGTTGAGGTAGCCCGGCGCGTACTGCGGGTCGGGCAGGATCTGCCGCATCCACCGGTAGGGCTTGCGGCGCCGCCACTCCCGCGGGTAGCCGACCGAGACCTCCTCGAACCGGACGTCGTCGTACCAGGTGGTTCGCGGAATGTGCAGATGCCCGTAGACCGAGCAGACCGCGTTGTAGCGGGTGTGCCAATCGGCGGTGGCCGTCGTCCCGCACCACAGCGAGAACTCCGGGTAGAACAGCACATCGCAGGGTTCCCGCACCATCGGAAAGTGATTGACCAGCACCGTCGGGGTCATCCAGTCCAGCTCGTCGAGGCGCTTGCGGGTGTGCTTGAGCCGGTCACGACACCAGGCGTCCTTGGTGGCATACGGTTCGCTGGAGAGCAGGAACTCGTCGGTGGCCACGACGTTCTTGTCCTTGGCGATCGCCAGTCCCTCGGCCTTGGTGCCCGCCCCGGCGGGCAGGAAGGTGTAGTCGTAGAGCAGGAACATCGGAACGATGGTGGCCGGGCCGCCCTCCTCGGTCCACACCGGGAACGGGTGCTCGGGGGTGAGCACACCCATCTCGTCGCACATCTGCACCAGGTAGTCATAGCGGGACCGGCCGAACACCTGGACCGGGTCCTTGCCGGTGGTCCACAACTCGTGGTTGCCCGGCACCCAGATCACCTTGGCGAATCGCTTGCGCAGCAGGTCCAGCGACCAGCGGATCTCGTCGGTGCGCTCGGCGACGTCGCCGGCGACGATCAGCCAGTCGTCCGGCGTGGACGGGAACAGCGACTCGGTGACCGGCTTGTTGCCGGTGTGCCCGGTGTGCAGGTCGCTGATCGCCCACAGCGTGGGGCGCGTTCTGCCCTGGACTCCGGTGACCACGGTTGACCAGCCTACTGACCACCCCGTCGCCGGCACCCGCGCCCGCACCGCGATTGCCGCAGGTTGCGGTTTCCTGTCTGGACGCTGACTGTGGCCCGTTACACTCCCGGCAAGGTTGTTCCCGACGGGAGAGGTTCCGATGCTTGCCAAGCTGCGTTTGCTGGCCGCACTGACGGCGGTGCTCGCCGCTGCCGTGCTGACGGTGCAGACCACCGGATCCGGCGATCCGCTGGTCGACGACGTGGCGGTGTCCCCCAGCGTGGAACTGCGCAACACCGATGTGCCGATGAGCACCACCCGCCGGCCGGTGCTGAATCTGACCGACCCGTCGCCGTTCGATCCGTGCCGCGACATCCCGGTGGAGGTCACCGACGGCCTCGGGCTGGGCTTCACCCCGCCGGTCCCCGAGGACGGGCTGCGCTGCCACTACGACGCCGGGAACTACCAGATGGCCGTCGAGGCGTTCGTCTGGCGCACCTATGAGCAGACCCTGCCGCCGGATGCCGTCGAGCTGGACATCAACGGGCACCGCGCCGCGTGGTACTGGGTGATGAAGCCCACCGACTGGAACAACCGCTGGTGGTTCACCTGCATGGTCACCTTCAAGACCAGCTACGGGGTGCTGCAGCAGTCGTTGTTCTACGCACCGAACTGGTCGCCGAACGGCCCGGACTGCATCCAGGAGAACCTGATGCGGGCCCATCAACTGACCCCGTACTACAAGTTCTGATTACCCTGGCGGGGTGCCGTCGCCGTCCCGCATCGCCCACCGTGCGCTGAGCCGGATCTGCGGTCTTCCCGCGCCGACGCACCGCTACCGGGTGCACCGCGGGGTGGTCGTCCCGATGCGCGACGGCGTCGAGTTGCTGGCCGACCACTACGCGCCCGAGCGGGCCGTCGGGACGCTGTTGGTGCGCAGTCCCTACGGCCGCGGTTTCCCGTTCGCGCCGCTGTACGCCGCGGCCTACGCCGCCCGCGGCTACCACGTCATCCTGCAGAGCGTGCGGGGCACCTTCGGCTCCGGCGGCGACTTCGACCCGGCCGTCAACGAGGCCGCCGACGGCCTGGACACCGCCGCCTGGCTGCGTGAACAGCCTTGGTACACCCGATCTTTCGGCACCATCGGACTGTCCTACCTGGGCCAGACCCAGTTCGCGCTGATGCAGGATCCGCCGCCGGATCTGGCCGCGGCGGTGATCGTGGTCGGCGTGCACGACTTCGCCGAGGCCACCTGGGGCACCGGCGCGTTCACCGTCAACGACTTCCTCGGCTGGAGCGCGGCGATCAGCCGTCAGGAGGACAACGAACCACTGTCCGCGCTGCTGCGGGCGCCGCGCAACCGCGCCGAGGTCCGCCGCGCCGCCGGCGCGCTGCCGCTCGGCGCGGCGGGCCGGGCGCTGCTCGGCGACGGCGCACCGTGGTGGGAACGCTGGGCCGGCCACCCCGACGTCGAGGACCCGTTCTGGCGGCCCTACCGGCACTACGGCGGGCTGGAGCATCCCCGGGTGCCGGTGCTGCTGATCGGCGGCTGGAGCGATTTGTTCCTCGATCAGACGGTGGCCCAATACCGGATGCTGCGGGACCGCGGCGCCGAGGTGGCACTGACCGTCGGGCCGTGGACGCACGGCCAGATGATGACCCGCGCCGCTGCCCTGGTGCTGCGGGAGTCGCTGGACTGGCTGGGCAGCCGGGTCGGCGACCGGCCGGCGCGGCCGCGGCCCCGCACCCGGATCTTCGTCACCGGCGCGCAGCGCTGGAGCGAGCTGCCCGACTGGCCGCCGGCGGCGGACACCCACACCCTCTACATCGAGCCGGGCCGACTCGATGCCCAGCCGGGCGGGCCGGCCGCGCCGTCGTCGTTCACCTTCGACCCGCGCCGGCCCACCCCCACCCTCGGCGGCCGACTGCTGTCCCCGGACGCCGGGCGCCGCCGCGACGACGCCCTGGCCGCGCGCCCGGACGTGCTCAGCTTCACCGGCCCGGCGCTGACCGACGACCTGGAGGTACACGGCAACCCGGTGGTGGGTCTGGCGCACACCTGCGACAACCCGAATTTCGACGTCTTCGTGCGGGTCAGCGAGGTCGATCGGCGGGGCCGCTCGCGCAATGTCAGCGACGGGTTCCGGCGCTTCACCGGCGACGACGACGGGCCGGTGCGGCTGCGGCTCGACGAGATCGCCCACCGGTTCGCGGCCGGCTCGCGGATCCGGCTGCTGATCGCCGGCGGCTCGCACCCGCGGTTTGTGCGCAACCTCGGCACCGGGGAACCCCCGGCCGACGGGACCGGGCTGCGGGCGTCCACCCAGGCCATCGGCCACGGCGGGGCCTCCCGGCTGCTGCTTCCGGTGCGGCGCTGACCGACAGCGGCGCTAACCCACCGCGGCGCTGACCCGTGCGGTGATCCCCGCGAGGGCATCGGTGGGTTGAACCGGGGGCACCGCCCCGGCCGGCACCGGCAGCTCCAGCCAGCTGCGGCAGCCGCCGAACTCCGGGGTCCGGGCCAGCTCGATCGGCTCCGGCAGCGCCCGGACCGCCAGGACCAGCACCGTCAGCCGCTGCCGCGGCCGGAAGTCCAGCCGGTCGGCGCGCACCGATTCGGTGGTCCAGATGTGCAGATCCTCGATCTCCTGGAGGCCCTCGGTCCGGTCTACCTGCACCGCTCCGGTGACCCGGGCCGCGGCCCCGATCAGCACCCGCTGCGCGGTGCTGTCGGCGGCGGCCCGCCCGAGCAGGTCGCGGTGCTCGGGCCGGAGCCGCTCGGCGTGGCCGTGCGCGACGGTCGGGAACAGCAGGAACTCCCCGGCGCTGACCCGGAAGCGCTTCTCGTGGATGCCGCCCTTGCGCAGCAGCACCCGCTGGCGTCCGTCCAGCAGGGCGTGCACGGCCGCGCTCCACTCCTTGAGCGCGGGAACGCTCACCGGGGCTGCGCGGCGATCCGCGCGGCCGTCGCCGGCGGTTCCAGGCCCCGCAGTTCGGTGATGTTTCGGCACATGTACGCCAATGTAGGCCCGCCGCTGGGCGGGCGCTACGGTGGCGAAATGACCACCCCCGCCGGATCCGACATTCTGCTGGTCGACATCACCGACCGGATCGCCACCCTGACGCTGAACCGGCCGCAGGCCCGCAACGCGCTGTCCAGCGCGCTGCGCGACCGGTTCTTCACCGCGCTGACCGACGCCGACGCCGACCCGGACGTCGACGTCATCATCTTCACCGCCGCCGACCCGGTGTTCTGCGCCGGAGTGGACCTCAAGGAACTCGGCGCCAGCACCGAGTTGCCGGACCTGTCGCCGCAATGGCCGGCGCTGAGCACCCCGGTGATCGGCGCCATCAACGGCGCCGCGGTCACCGGCGGGCTGGAACTCGCGCTGTACTGCGACATCCTGATCGCCTCGGAGAACGCCCGGTTCGCCGACACCCACGCCCGGGTGGGCATCATGCCGACCTGGGGCATGAGCGTGCGGCTGCCGCAGAAGGTGGGGGTCGGCCTGGCCCGCCGGATGAGCCTGACCGGCGATTACCTGTCGGCGGCTGATGCGCTGCGGGCCGGGCTGGTCAGCGAGGTGGTGCCGCACGATCAGCTGCAGCAGGCCGCCCGCGCGGTGGCCACCTCGATCGTCGGCAACAACCGCGCGGCGGTGGCCGCGCTGCTGAGCTCCTACCACCGGATCGACGAGGCGGCGACCGCGCCCGCGCTGTGGCTGGAAGCCGACGCCGCCCGGGCCTGGGCGCGCAGCACCACCGGCGACGCGATCGCCGCCAACCGCGAGGCCGTCATGCAGCGCGGCCGCAGCCAGGTGCAGTAGCCCGCCGGTTTGCCGCCCGGCGGTTTGCCGCCCGCCGGGGGCCGCCCCGGCGGGCAGAATGTGCACTGTGTCCGAGCCGCCGGAGTATCCGCCCGCCTATCTGCCCCCGCAGCCGGCTCCGCCCGGTTACCCGCCGCCCGGCTATCCCCCGCCCGGCTGTCCCCCGCCGCCGGCCCGGGCACCGCTGGGCGGCGCGCGGATCGCCGACATCGTCGCGACGGCCTTCCTGTGCATCGCCCAACTGAGCCTGTCGGCGTTCGGGCTGCTGTGGTCGCTGTTCTTCCCGATGGCGATGGACACGTGTTCGGCCCGCACCTGCAGCAACGACCTGATGACCGCGGCCTTCGCCGCGGCCTGGGGCGGGATCGGCGCCGCGACGCTGCTCGCGCTGATCGGCGTGGTGCTCGGCGCGACCCGGCGGCGGGTGATGTTCGTCTGGCCGCTGCTGGGCACCATCATCGTGGTGGCCGCATCCGTCGGCGGGGCGCAGCTCGCCACCGCCGCGGGCGGACTGTGATCCCGGCGGGCACAAGCGCCCCGCCCGCCCGATTCAGCCCGGACCCGACACCAGCCAGCGATCCGACAGCGCCCGGCCGCTGACGAACACCAGCCGCAGCACCAAAAACGTCGACAGCCCGGCCCAGATCCCGGCCAGGCCCCAGCCGAACTTCAGCGACAGCCAGATCGGCGGCAGGAAGCCGACCAGCGCGCTGACCAGGGTGGCGTTGCGCATGAAGGTGGCGTCCCCGGCGCCGAGCAGCACCCCGTCCAGCGCGAACACCGCCCCGGCGATCGGCAGCTGCGCCACCAGGAACCACCACGGCACCCCGATCGCGGCGAGCACCGCCGGATCGTCGGTGAACAGCGCGGGCACCGCCCGGGACCCGAGCGCGAAGACACCGGCGAGCACCGCGGCCGCCACGGTGGACAACACCGTCACCCGCACCGCCACCGAGCGGGCATGCGCGCGCAGGCCGGCGCCGAGCGCCGCACCGACCAGTGCCTGCGCGGCGATCGCCAGCGAGTCGAGCACCAGCGCCAGCAGGCTCCACAGCTGCAGCACCACCTGGTGGGCGGCGACGGCGGCGGCCCCGAACCGGGCGGCCACCGCCGCCGCGGAGATGAAGCAGGCCTGGAATGCCAGCGACCGGGCCAGCAGGTCGCGGCCCATCACCAGCTGCGCGCGCAGCAGCGCCCGGTCCGGCCGCAGCGACACCCGTTCGGCGATCAGGGCCCGGCAGAACAGCGCGGCGGCCAGCCACTGGCCGACCAGGTTGGCCACCGCCGAACCCGCCAGCCCCAGCTCCGGGGCGCCGAGCCAGCCGTACACCAGCATCGGGCACAGCAGCGCCGAGACACCGAACCCGATCAGCACGTAGTGCAGCGGGCGACGGGTGTCCTGGATGCCGCGCAGCCAGCCGTTGCCGGCCAGCGAAAGCAGGATCGCGGGCGCACCGAGGATGGCGATCCGCAGCCAGGGCAGCGCGGCCGCCGCGATCGCGCCGCCGTCGGCGATCACCGCCAGCACCGGTACGGCGACGGCCTGCACCACCGCGATGATCCCGGCACCGATCAGCACCGCCAGCCAACTGGCCTGCACGCCCTCGTGCACCGCGCCGCTGCGGTCGCCGGCACCGAACCGGCGGGCCGCCCGCGCCGTGGTGCCGTAGGACAGGAAGGTGCCCTGCGAGGCGACCAGCCCGAGGAGCAGCCCGCCGATCGCCAGACCGGCCAGGCTGACCGCGCCGAGCCGACCCACCACGGCCAGGTCGAACAGCAGGTAGAGCGGTTCGGCGGCCAGCACCCCGAGCGCGGGCAGCGCCAGCGCGGCGATCGCCCGGCCGGTCGGGGCGGCCGGTTCAGCCAACGGCCGCGCGCAGCGCCTCGACGAGCACCGCGATGTCGCCGGTCGCCGAGTAGCCGGCCGCAAATCGGTGCCCGCCGCCGCCGAAACCGCTGGCCACCGGGGACAGGTCGACGGTCTTGGCGCGCAGCGACACCGACCACTGGCCGGGCTGCATCTCCTTGAACACCGCGGCCACGTCGGCCTGCTCGGCGGTCCGCACGATGTCGACGATGCTCTCGATCTCCTCGGCGCGCGCGGCGACGACCTCGCGGTGTTCGACGACGGCGTAGGCCAGTCCCCGGCCGCCGACCGCGTCGGGCAGCAGCTGGGCCGAGGACAGCACCCGGGCGAGCATCGGCAGCCAGCAGAACGGGTGGGTGTCGAGCAGGGTGCGGCTCACCGCGCCGTTGTCGACACCGATTTCGACCAGCCGGGCGGCCAGCAGGTGCGCCCGCGCGCTGGCCCAGCGAAACGACCCGGTGTCGGTGATCAGCCCGGCGTACAGGCAGTGCGCGACGGGCAGGTCGATGGGCTGGTCCCAGGCGTCGAGCAACTCGGCGACCAGCATGGTCGTCGAGTCCGCGGCGGCGTCGACGAAGTTGACGCTGCCGAACAGCTGGTTGGACGCGTGGTGGTCGATGACCAGCACCGGCCGGCCGCAGTCCGGTCCGGTCAGCTCGGCCAGCACGCCGAGACGCGACGGGCTGGGAATGTCGACGGTGACGACCAGGTCCGGGTCGGAGCTGACCCGGTCCGGAGCGACCAGCAGATGACCACCGGGCAGGCTGCGCAGCGACTCCGGCAGCGCCGACGGCCGGGCGAAGCTGACCGTCACCCGCTTGCCGAGCCGGTCCAGCACCTGGGCCAGCGCCAGTCCGGCACCGATGGTGTCGGCGTCGGGAAACACGTGCGCGACGATGACGATGTCGTTGGCCGCGGCCAGCACCGCCGCGGCCCCGCGCGCGTCGACGCGGGCGCCCACCGTCAGCGACTCAGCCGACGGATCGACCGTGGTCACCGGTGTCCCGCAGGTCGGTTTCCCCGTCCGGCCCCCCGGCCTCGTGCTCGTCGGCGGCGCTGCGGTACGGGTCGGCATCGCCGGCCGGCACCGCGCCGGCGCGGGCCCGGGCCACCTCGGCGTCCGCCGCCC
This sequence comes from Mycolicibacterium fallax, assembly GCF_010726955.1. Classification (NCBI taxonomy): domain Bacteria; kingdom Bacillati; phylum Actinomycetota; class Actinomycetes; order Mycobacteriales; family Mycobacteriaceae; genus Mycobacterium; species Mycolicibacterium fallax. The sequence goes on along the minus strand of NZ_AP022603.1, from coordinate 359,295 downwards.
GGGCGGCCGCCAGCAGCTCCTCCATCCGGTTCGCGACGTCCGGCACGGTGTCCCGCACGAAGGTCAGCGTCGGGGTGAACCGGACACCGGTTCCCGCGCCGACCTTCGAGCGCAGCACACCCTTGGCGCTCTCCAGGGCCGCGGCGGCCCCGGCGTAGTCCGGCTCCTGCTGCAGCGACGTGCCCAGCACCGTGTAGTACAGGGTGGCGTCGTGCAGGTCGCCGGTGACCTTCGAGTCGGTGATCGTCACCCCGGCCAGCCGGGGATCCTTGATCTCGTACTCGATCGCCGAGGCGACGATCGTCGCGATCCGCTTGGCGAGCCGCTTGGCCCGGGCCGGATCAGCCATGCCGACTCCGCAGCGCGAACTGACCGAACATCAGGACCGCGCCTTCTCGACCAGCTCGTAGGTCTCGACGACGTCGCCTTCCTTGATGTCGTTGTAGGTCAGCGTCAGACCGCACTCGTAACCGTCGCGCACCTCGGTGGCGTCGTCCTTCTCCCGCTTGAGCGAGGACACCGTGAGGTTCTCGGCGACGACCACGTTGTCGCGCAGCAGTCGCGCCTTGGCGTTGCGCCGCATGATGCCCGAGGTGACCAGGCAGCCGGCGATGTTGCCGACCTTGCTGGAGCGGAAGATCGCCCGGATCTCGGCGCGGCCGAGCTCCTTCTCCTCGTAGATCGGCTTGAGCATGCCCTTGAGCGCGGACTCGATCTCGTCGATCGCCTGGTAGATGATCGAGTAGTACCGGATCTCCACACCCTCGCGGTTGGCCAGCTCGGTGGCCTTGCCCTCCGCGCGGACGTTGAAGCCGATGATGATGGCGTCCGAGGCCGAGGCCAGGTTGACGTTGGTCTCGGTGATGCCACCGACACCGCGGTCGATGACCCGCAGCTGCACCTCGTCGTCCACCTGGATCCCCATCAGGGCCTCTTCCAGGGCCTCGACGGTACCGGCGTTGTCGCCCTTGAGGATCAGGTTCAGCTGGCTGGTTTCCTTCAGCGCCGAATCCAGGTCCTCCAGCGAGATCCGCTTGCGGGTGCGGGCGGCCAGCGCGTTGCGCTTGCGGGCGCTGCGCTTGTCGGCGATCTGGCGGGCGATCCGGTCCTCGTCGACGACGAGCAGGTTGTCGCCGGCGCCGGGCACCGAGGTGAAGCCGATCAGCTGCACCGGACGCGACGGCAGCGCCTCTTCGACGTCCTCGCCGTGCTCGTCGACCATCCGACGGACGCGTCCGTAGGCGTCGCCGGCGACCACCGAGTCGCCGACCCGCAGCGTGCCGCGCTGCACCAGCACCGTGGCGACCGGGCCGCGACCGCGGTCCAGGTGCGCCTCGATCGCCACACCCTGGGCCTCCATGTCGGGGTTGGCCCGCAGGTCCAGCGACGCGTCGGCGGTCAGCAGGACCGCCTCCAGCAGCGCCTCGATGTTGACGTTGTTCTTCGCCGAGATGTCGACGAACATCGTCTCGCCGCCGTAATCCTCGGCGACCAGGTTGTATTCGGTCAGCTGAGCCCGGATCTTCTGCGGATCCGCGCCCTCCTTGTCGATCTTGTTGACCGCCACGACGATCGGCACGTCGGCCGCCTGCGCGTGGTTGATCGCCTCCACCGTCTGCGGCATGACACCGTCGTCGGCGGCAACCACCAGGATCGCGATGTCGGTGGCCTTGGCACCGCGGGCACGCATGGCGGTGAACGCCTCGTGACCGGGGGTGTCGATGAAGGTGATCGGCCGCTCGTAGCCGTCGTGCTCGACGGTGACCTGGTAGGCGCCGATGTGCTGGGTGATGCCGCCGGCCTCGCCCTCGTGCACGTTGGCCTTGCGGATGGTGTCCAGCAGGCGGGTCTTGCCGTGGTCGACGTGACCCATCACGGTGACCACCGGCGGGCGGGTCTGCAGATCGTCCTCGTCGCCGGCATCCTCGCCGTAGGACAGGTCGAACGACTCCAGCAGCTCGCGGTCCTCGTCCTCCGGGGACACCACCTGCACGACGTAATTCATCTCGCTGCCGAGCAGCTCGAGGGTGTCATCACCGACCGACTGGGTCGCGGTGACCATCTCGCCGAGGTTGAACAGCGCCTGGACCAGCGAGGCCGGGTTGGCGTTGATCTTGTCGGCGAAGTCGCTCAGCGACGCGCCGCGGGCCAGCCGGATGGTCTCACCGTTGCCGTGCGGCAACCGCACGCCACCGACGATCGGGGCCTGCATGTTCTCGTATTCGGCGCGTTTGGCCCGCTTCGACTTGCGACCGCGCTTCGGGGCGCCGCCGGGACGGCCGAACGCACCCGCGGTGGTGCCGCGCTGGCCGGGCCGACCGCCACCGCCACCGGGACGGCCGCGGAAACCACCGGCGGCACCGCCGGCACCGCCGGCACCTGCACCGGCGCCACCGGGGCCACCACGGTAGTTACCGCCGCCACCGGCACCGCCGGGGCCGGGACGGGCACCGCCGGGACGGCCTGCGCCGGGGGCCGGACGCGGACCGCCGGGACGCTGCCGCGGCATGCTGGTGCCCGGGCGGGGCGGCATGTTGCCGGGGGTGGCGCGGGGTCCGGGGCGCGGGCCGCCGGGGCCGGGCGCCGGACGCGGCGCCGGGCGCGGGATGGCCCGCTCCTGCGGCTGCTGCGACGAGAAGGGGTTGTTGCCGACGCGCGGCGGGCGCGGCGCACCGGGCTTCGGGCCGGCCGACGGGGCCGGACGCGGGCCCGGGGTCGGACCGGGGGTCGCCGGGCGCGCGGCAGTCGCGGCGGGAGCCTGGGCTGCCGGAGCGGCCGGGGCGGGCGCCTGGGCGGCCGGAGCAGCCGGTGCCGCGGGAGCGGCCGGGGGCTCGGGGGTCGCCGGGCGCGGGGCGGGCTTGGGACCGGGCACCGGGCCCGGGGTTGCCGCCGCGGCGGGCTTGGCCGCCGCGGGTGCGGCGGCGGGGGCGGGGGCGGGGGGGGGCGGCCTTCTTGCCGCCGCCGAAGGATTCACGCAGCCGGCGCGCGACGGGGGCTTCCACCGTCGACGATGCGGACTTCACGAATTCGCCCTGTTCGCTCAGCCGGGCGAGTACTTCCTTGCTGGTGACACCGAGTTCCTTAGCCAACTCGTGTACGCGGGCCTTTGCCACTACTTCTCCTGTCTGGGAGGCGGCAGCATTCGGCAGGCCGACGCCTCGGGTTTAGCTATGACGCATGGTCATCGGGACTTCACGGTGTGCTCATGTTCTTCGCTACCTGTTTCTGTTCTTCGGTGTCGCCGAGCGCATGCTCGGTGATCGCCGATGTATCCGGTGAACCGGTGATGCGCAACGCTCTCGCGAACGCCCGCCGGCGGATCGCTGCCTGCAGGCAGTCCGGATCGGGGTGCAGCCAGGCACCCCGCCCGGACAGGTTACCGGCCGTGTCAACGAGGACGGCGTGTCCGCCATTCCCGTCGTCCGCGGCCGCCACCCGGATCAGGTCGACGGCCAGCCCGCGCTTCCGGCATCCGACACACGTGCGCACCGGCCCCTCGGGGCTGCGGTGGCGGCGCGTGCCAGCGACGGGATACTCGTGCTGGATCACGCCTCATCCTACCTGCTCGCCACCGCACGGTTTACCACCGGCAGGGGGCGTTGCGGACACCGCCGCGACCTCGCTGATCGGGCACGTCGCTGCACTCAGTAGTGGTAGCGGGCCTTGAGAATCTTCACCTCGGCGTCGTCGGCCCGGTAGACCAGGCGGTGCTCATCGTCGATGCGCCGCGACCAGTAGCCCGACAACTCGCCCCTGAGCGGTTCCGGCTTACCGATCCCGGCGAACGGGTCGCGCTGGATCTCGGCGATCAGCCGGGCGATCCGGCGGGCCATCTTGCGATCGGATGCCAGCCAGAACAGGAAGTCCTCCCAGGCATCGCGGTCGAAGTGGAGGCTGCTCACTCCTGCCCGCCGGCCATGCTCCTCAGCTCCTCGATCGTCACCGCGCGCGAATCCGACGGGCGGGCCCGGTCCCTGGCCACCGCCTCCATCAGGCGGCGGGCGTTCTCCGGAGACCGCAGCAGGTACACCGTCTCCTGCCACGAATCGAAATCGTCGGCGGACATCAAGACGGCGTCGCCGGCCTTGGACGTGATCCGTACCGGCTCATGGTCGGTGTTGACCTGCTCCAACAGCGGGAACAGTCGCTGGCGCGCCTCACTGGCACTGATGCTCACGAAACACCAACCGTCGTACGACAAACCTGTACGACAATGGTACCAAAAACAGCGGCCGATGACGCGAAGGGCCGGTCTCTACTCCGGGGCGGGCTCGGCGTCGCTGCGGATGTCGATCCGCCAGCCGGTCAACCGGGCGGCCAGCCGGGCGTTCTGGCCCTCCTTGCCGATCGCCAGCGACAGCTGGAAGTCCGGCACGACGACCCGGGCGGCCTTGGCGTTGGGGTCGATCACCGTCACCGAGACCACCTTCGCCGGCGACAGCGCGTTGGCGACGAACCGCGAGGGGTCCGGATCCCAGTCGATGATGTCGATCTTCTCCCCGGACAGCTCGCTCATCACGTTGCGCACCCGCTGCCCCATCGGGCCGATGCAGGCGCCCTTGGCGTTGAGCCCGGACACCTTGGAGGCCACCGCGATCTTGGACCGGTGGCCGGCCTCACGGGCCACCGCGACGATGTCGACGGACTCGTCGGCGATCTCGGGGACCTCCAGCGAGAACAGCTTGCGCACCAGGTTCGGGTGGGTCCGAGACAGCCGGATCTGCGGTTCCCGCGGCCCGCGGGTGACGCCGATGACGTAGCAGCGCAGCCGCTCGCCGTGCGCGTAGTTCTCCCCCGGCACCTGCTCGGAGGCCGGGATGACGCCCTCGGAGTACTTGGTTTCGCTGCCCATTCGCAGGATCACCTCGCCGCGGGCGTTGGCCCGGGCGTCACGCTGCACCACGCCGGCGACGATGTCGCCCTCCCGGCCGGCGAAGTCACCGTAGATCTTCTCGTTCTCGGCATCGCGCAGTCGCTGCAGCATCACCTGCCGGGCCGTGGTGGCCGCGACGCGGCCGAAGCCGTCCGGGGTGTCGTCCCACTCGCTGATCACCCGGCCCTCGTCGTCGTGCTCGCGGGCCATCACCCGCACCGCGCCGGTCTTGCGGTCGATGTCGATGCTGGCGTCGGCCTGATGGCCTTCGGTGTGCCGGTAGGCGGTCAGCAACGCGGTCTTGATGGTCTCCAGCAGTTCACCCTCCGGGATGTCCCGCTCGATCTCGATGGCATGCAGTGCGGCCATGTCGATGTTCATTCGGCAGCCTCCGTTTCGTCCTGCTCCCCGCGCACGCCGGCAAGTTCCAGCTCACGCGGATTGGGGGGTGAAAACTCAACTTGGACAACAGCTTTGTCGATCTCGCCGAGCGCAACCGGGCGCACCTGCAGGGCCTTGGCGGCCCGCACGACAACCTCGAGGGTGTCGCCGTCGAGCCGGCCGATCCGCCCGGTGACCAGCTGGCCGTCGGACAGGGTGAGCTCGGCGCGCCGGCCCTGGGCCCGGCGGAAATGCTTGGGTTGGGTCAGCGGGCGGTCCACGCCCGGCGAGCTGACCTCCAGCACATACGGCGCGGTCGCCTCCGGCAGCGCGTCGTCGAGGCGCGCCGAGGCCCGTCGGGACAACTCGGCGACGGCATCGAGGTCCAGCGGGCGGTCACCGTCGGCGATGACGGTGATCCGCGGTGGTTTGGCGGCGGCGGCGACGAGCACCTCGTCGATTTCGTAGCCGACCGCGGCGAACTCCTCGGTGAGTAGCTCGACAACCTGCGGCGGCGATGGCAGCTGCACGGACTGCTGCGTCACGGCGAGCTCCTCATCTTGAATTGTCCTCACCAGAGCCTGTCCGACGGCGGCGCCGCCGAACCAGCACCCCACGATACGCCAGCGCCGCGACCGGATCGACCGGAAACGACTCCGAGTACTTTTCCTCGGCAAACACCGCGCCGTGCCCTGCCCGGGTCCGCGCGGCGGCAATGGCAGGATGTTGCTCGTGCCCGACGCCCTGCCGACCTCCCGGCCCGTGTCCCGGCGTTCGGTGCTGCTCGGTACCGGCCGCGGGCTGCTCGGCCTCGCGCTGGTCGGGGTGACCGCCGCGGCCTGCGGAACCGATAAGCCCGCCGCCCCCGACACGCTGCTGGCGCCGCTGGCGCAGGCCCGCGCCGACGCGGCAATGGCCACCGCGGCGGCCGCCGCGCTGCCGGCCCTGGCCGCCGCCCTGACCCAGATCGCCACCGAGCGCGAGGCGCACGCCCGCGCGCTGGCCGACGAGATCGGCCGAGTCGCCGGGACCGCGCTGCCCTCGACGACCACCACCACGACCACCACGGCCGCCGAGCCGAGCCCGCCCACCCGCCGCGACGTGGTCGCCGCGCTGCGCAGCTCCGCCGAGGCCGCCGCCGACCTGGCCGTCGACCAGTCCGGCTACCGCGCCGGGCTGCTCGGATCGATCGCCGCGGCCTGCACGGCGTCCTATCTCGTCGGCCTGCCGGAGGAGCCCAAGCCGTGACCTCTGTCGAACCGACCCCCGACCTGCCGGCGCCCGGCACCCCGCCCACCAGCACCTCGGCCAGCCCGGTCCCGCCCAGCCCGACGCCGACCACCGCGGCACCGTCCAGCAGCACCCCGGCGACCACCACCCCGGCGGCATCGCACACCCCGGACCCCAGCCGTCCCGACGATCCGGCCCAGGCCGCGCTGTTCGACGCGATCGCCAACGAGAACGCCGTCATCTTCGGCTACGGCATCGTCTCGGCGCATTCCTCCCCGGAGGTGAACGCGCTGGTTGCCGAGGCGCTGCTGACCCACCGCACCCGCCGCGAGGAGGCGCTGGCCCTGGCCGCCGGCCAGGACAGCCCCGCCCCGCTGCCCGCCGTCGGCTACCAGCTGCCGATGGCGGTCGACACCCCCACCGACGCGGCCGAGCTGGCGGTGCGCATGGAGCAGGACAGCGCGGCCGCCTGGCGCGCGGTGCTCGAACAGGCGACCGCCGAGCAGACCCGCCGGCTGGCGGTGCCCGCGCTGACCGACAGCGCGGTGCTGGCCGCGCGCTGGCGCGCCCGGCTGGACCGCACGCCGGTGACGGTGGCCTTCCCCGGCGGGAACGAATGACCAGGTAACCTGGCTGGTGCAGCTGGTCTGCCGCCGGTTCACGCATGTTCGGGCGGCATCGAGCGACGGGCGCGGTTGTGGCCCGGCGTGAGAGGGAACCCGGTGAGAATCCGGGACTGTCCCGCAGCGGTATGCAGGAACGACCGCCGTCATCAGCACTGGTCCGCGGACTGGGAAGCGACGGCCATTAGGGGCACCCCGCGGTGCGCGCCTGCGAGTCCGAAGACCTGCCGGCTGTGCCGGACGTGCCACGTCCGGCGCGCGTCGCCTCGGGAAATGGGCGGACGGCAACGGACGGTGGGCCGGGTTCGGAGGTATCGGACGCGTCGCGCCGTCGTCGCCGACGTCCTCACATGGCGACGAGTAACCCGTAGCAAAAGGACGTCCATCCCATGACTGCAACACCGTTTCACGCCACCGTGCTGGGGGCCCCGCGGATCGGCCCGAACCGCGAACTCAAGCGCGCCACCGAGAAGTACTGGGCCGGCACCCTGGATCGCACCGGCCTGGCAGCCGTCGCCGCCGGACTGCGCCGCGACACCCTGACCTCGCTGGTCGCCGCCGGGCTGGACTCGGTGCCGGTGAACACCTTCTCCTACTACGACCAGATGCTCGACACCGCCGCGCTGCTCGGCGCGCTGCCCGCCCGGGTGGCCGGTGTCGCCGACGAGCTGGACCGCTACTTCGCCGCGGCCCGCGGCACCGCGGACATCGCGCCGCTGGAGATGACCAAGTGGTTCGACACCAACTACCACTACATCGTGCCCGAGATCGGGCCCGCGACGAGGTTCACCCTGAACCCGGGCAAGATCCTCGCCGAACTGGCCGAGGCCCGCGAGCTCGGCGTGCCGGCCCGGCCGGTGCTCATCGGGCCGTTGACCTTCCTGCTGCTGAGCAAGGCCGTCGACGGCGCCGACGCGCCGATCTCCCGGCTTGATGAGCTGACCGAGGTCTATGCCGAGCTGCTGGGCACGCTGGCCGACGCGGGCGCGCAGTGGGTGCAGATCGATGAGCCGGTGCTGGTGACCGACATCTCCGCCGACGCCCCGGCGCTGGCCGAGCGGGTGTACAGCCGGCTCGGCGGGCTGAACCGACGCCCGGCGATCTTCGTGGCCAGCTACTTCGGTGACCCGGGGGCCGGGCTGTCGGCGCTGGCGCGCACCCCGGTCGAGGCGATCGGCGTGGATTTCGTCTACGGCCCCAACACCGCCATCGCATCGGTGCCGCAACTGGCGTCCAAGACGCTGGTCGCCGGTGTGGTCGACGGCCGCAACATCTGGCGCACCGACCTGCGGGCCGCGCTGGCCAAGCTGGCGGCGCTGCGGGATTCCGCGCAAACCGTGGCCGTGTCAACGTCGTGCTCGACGCTGCACGTGCCCTACTCGCTGGAGCCCGAAACCGGCCTCGACGACACCCTGCGCAGCTGGTTGGCGTTCGGCGCGGAGAAGGTGGCCGAGGTGGCCACCCTGGCCCGCGCGCTGCGCGACGGGCCGGCGGCCGTCGCGCAGCAGATCGCCGCCTCCGATGCCGCGGTCGCCTCCCGCGCGTCGGATCCGCGGCTGCACAACGCCGCCCTGCGGACCCAGATCGCCGAGCTCACCGCGGCCGGCTCCCGGCGCGGATCGGCGGCGGCCCGCCGCGCCGCGCAGGACGAGCGGCTGCAGCTGCCTGCGCTGCCGACCACCACGATCGGTTCGTTCCCGCAGACCGTGGACATCCGCAGGGCGCGCGCCTCGCTGGTCGCCGGGCAGATCGACCAGGCCGAGTACACAAAGCGGATGCAGGACGAGATCGCCGCCGTCATCGCGCTGCAGGAGGACCTGGGCCTGGACGTGCTGGTGCACGGCGAACCCGAGCGCAACGACATGGTGCAGTACTTCGCCGAGCGGCTCGACGGCTTCTTCGCCACCTCGAACGGCTGGGTGCAGTCCTACGGCAGCCGCTGCGTCCGCCCGCCGGTGCTGTTTGGTGATGTGACGCGCCCCGACCCGATGACGGTGCCGTGGGCGCGTTACGCCCAGTCGCTGACCGACAAGCCGGTCAAGGGCATGCTGACCGGGCCGGTCACCATCCTGGCCTGGTCCTTCGTCCGCGACGATCAGCCACTGGCCGACACCGCGTATCAGGTGGCGCTGGCGATCCGCGAGGAGACGGTGGACCTGGAGGCCGCCGGAATCGCGATCATCCAGGTCGACGAGCCCGCGCTCCGTGAGCTGCTGCCGCTGCGCGACGCCGACAAGCCGGCCTACCTGGACTGGGCGGTCGGCGCGTTCGTGCTGTCGACCTCCGGGGTCGCCGACGGCACCCAGATCCACACCCACCTGTGCTATTCGGAGTTCGGCGAGGTGATCGGGGCGATCGCCGAGCTGGACGCCGACGTCACCTCCATCGAGGCGGCCCGCTCGCACATGGAGGTGCTCGACGATCTCAACGCGATCGGGTTCGCCGGCAGCGTCGGCCCGGGTGTCTACGACATCCACTCGCCGCGGGTGCCCTCGGCCCAGGAGATGACGGGCTCGCTGCGCGAAGCCCTGGAAGCCGTTCCCGCCCAACGGCTCTGGGTGAACCCGGACTGCGGCCTGAAGACCCGCAAGACCGACGAGGTGGTGGCGTCGTTGCGCAACATGGTCACCGCCGCCCGGACGGTGCGCAACTGACCATCACCGGCGGCGCGCCCCGGGTTGCCCGGGGCGCGCCACCGGCCCCCGTCGAACAGCCATAGTGATAACTGGAGGAACCGTGCCGCTGAACACCGTCGCGCTGGAATTGGTGGCGCCGAACGTCGAACATGGCGCCGAGCGCGCTCGTGCGGACGCCGAGAAGTTGCTGCGCCACAGCGCGCAGTCCGGCATCGCCGGACGCATCGGCCACATCATGATCCCGGGCATGATCCCGGAGGACAACGACCGGCCGCTGCCGATGAAGCCCAAGCTCGACGTGCTCGACTTCTGGTCGATCCTCAGCCCGGAACTGCCCGGGGTCAGCGGAATCTGCACCCAGGTGACGTCGTTCACCGACCAGACGGCGCTGCGCGAGCGGCTCGATCGGCTCAACGCCGCGGGCTTCGAGGGCATCATCTTCGTCGGAGTTCCGCGGACGATGAGCGACGGCGAGGGCGACGGGGTGGCGCCGACCGACGCGCTGTCGATGTTCGCCGACCAGGTCGACAACCGCGGGGCCATTCTCATCCCGACCCGCGACGGCGAGCAGGGCCGATTCGAATTCAAGTGCGCCCAAGGCGCGACGTTTGGCATGACCCAGTTGCTCTACTCGGATGCGATCGTCGGCTTCCTGCGCGACTTCGCCAAGCGCAGCGACCACCGACCGGAGCTGCTGCTGTCGTTCGGCTTCGTGCCCAAGATGGAAGCCAACGTCGAGCTGATCAACTGGCTGATCCAGGACCCCGGCAACGAGGCCGTCGCCCGCGAGCAGGAATTCGTTCGCCGGCTGGCCGCCCAGGAGCCCGCCGAGAAGCGACGAGAACTGGTGGACCTGTATCGGCGGGTCATCGACGGCGTCGCCGACCTCGGCTTCCCGCTGAGCGTGCATTTCGAGGCGCCCTACGGGGTGTCCGCACCGGCCTTCGACACCTTCGCCGAGATGCTCGGCTACTGGTCGCCGGGCCGCTAGACCGGCACCGGCCGTCAGACCTTGCGGGCGGTGAAGGTCAGGTACTCCCACCGCAGGGTGTGATCCGGGCCGGCGGAGCCCCGGGCCAGCTCGGCCAACGCCCGATCGAGCTCGGCAATCCGGTCCGGACGGTCCGCATTGGCGCGATAGGCCACGATGGTCGGGCCGTAGTTCGCGGCGAAGTAATCGCGGAACTCCTCGGGGCTGCCGAACCGGTCGACCACCAAATCATCGGTGCGGGCGCGGGGATCGGTCACGCGGTCCCCCAGCAGCCGGCGGACGTGCTGCTCGTCGCCCCAGCGCGGCGGCGGGTCCGCGCCGGCCGGCGGCGGGGGCACGAACGGGCGCAGCACCGCGAACATCTGCCCGATGAAGCCGGCCGGGGTCCAAGCGATCAGCCCGATGGTGCCGCCGGGCCGGCAGACCCGGACGAGTTCGTCGGCGGCCCGCTGGTGATGCGGGGCGAACATCACCCCGATGCTGGAGGTCACCACGTCAAAGCTGTTGTCGGGGTATGGCAGATCCTCCGCGTCGGCGACCTCCCAGTGCAGGCTCAGTCCACCGGGAGCCCGGTCCCGCCCGGCCGCCAGCAGCTCGGGGGTCAGGTCGCTGGCGGTCACCCGGGCCCCGGTCGCCGCGGCGGGGATGGCGGTGCCGCCGGTGCCGGCGGCCACGTCGAGCACCCGGTGCCCGGGGCCGATGCCGCAGGCGGTCACCAGCGCGGGTCCGAGCGGGGCGACGATCTCCTCGACGATCCGCGGATAGTCGCCCAACGCCCACATCGCGCGGTGTCGGGATTTCAGGTCACGATCGGCGGCGATCGTGCGGGTGTCGGTCATCGTTTCACGCTACGAGCGCCGCCGGGAGCCGGCCAGTTCACGATCTGTACCGGCCGCGGGAACAGTTCTACCCTGATCTGGTGGGTACGCCCTACTACCAGTTCTGTCCGGTGGCCAAGGCGATGGAGTTGCTGGACGAGCGCTGGACGATGCTGGTGATCCGGGAAATGCTGGCGGGCAGCCAGCGTTTCACCGAGTTGCGTCGCGGCCTGCCCCGAATGTCCCCGGCGCTGCTGTCCAAGCGGCTGCGGGAACTGTCCGCTGCGGGGCTGGTGACCAGGACCGAGGACCACGGCGGTACCCGGTACCTGTTGACCCCGGCCGGCTCAGAGCTGGAGCCGATTGTCGTCGCGCTGGGCGGCTGGGCGGTGCGCTGGATCGGTGAACTCGGCGATCCGGATCTGGACCCGAAGCTGTTGATGTGGGACCTGCACCGCCATGTCAACCGGCCCGAGCTGCCCGGCGGCCGGCTGGTGGTGTCCTTCGCGTTCTCCGATGTCCCACCGCGGCAACGCTATTGGTGGCTGGTGTGCAACGACGGCGAGGTCGACGTGTGCGACCGCGACCCCGGCTTCGAGGCGACGATCGGCGTGCGCACCGCGCTGCGGACACTGATTAAGATCTGGCGCGGCGACCTCGACTGGGCGCAGGCCGCCCGGGCGGGAGCCCTGACCGTCGACGGCAGCGGCGAAATGCACCGGCTGCTGCCGCGACTGTTCCTGCTGCCCGGCGGCCGGTGGGCCCAAGCGCCGGCACCGGGCTAGCCGATCACCACCAGCAGATCCCCGCCGTCGACCTGAGTGGTGCCGCTGATCGCGGTGCGCGCCACCGTGCCCGCCCTCGGTGCGGTGATATTGGCCTCCATCTTCATCGCCTCGATGGTGGCGATGGTTTGGCCCGCCTCGACGGTGTCCGCCTCGGCGACCATCAGGGTCACCGCACCGGAGAACGGCGCCGCGACGTGATCGGGGTTGGCCCGGTCCGCCTTCTCCGCGGCGGGTGCGTCCGCGGCGATCGAGCGGTCCCGCACGGTGATGGGCCGCAGCTGCCCGTTGAGCAGGCACATCACCGTGCGCATGCCCTTCTCGTCGGGTTCGGAGATGGCCTCCAGCCCGATCAGCAACTCCACGCCCTTGTCGATCCGAACCCGGTGTTCCTCGCCCTGGCGCAGCCCGTAGAAGAACTGGTTGGCCGACAGCTGGCTGGTGTCCCCGTACTCGGCACGGTGCGCCTCGAACTCGGCCGTGGGCCCCGGGAACAGCAGCGCGTTCAGTCGAGCCTGCCGCTCGATTCCGGGCCGCGACAACACCTCTCGGTCCTCATCGGTCAGCGGGGCCTCCGCCCGCGCGGCACCGCGACCGGCGAGCACCTTGCTGCGCAGCGGCTCCGGCCAGCCGCCCGGCGGGTCGCCGAGCTCGCCGCGGAAGAACCCGATCACCGACTCCGGGATGTCGTAGCGGCCCGGGTCGGCGGCGAACTCCTCGGCCGTGGCACCCACCCCGACCAGGGCCAGCGCCAGGTCGCCGACCACCTTGCTCGACGGGGTGACCTTGACCAGGTGCCCGAGGATCCGGTCGGCACCGGCGTAGGCGTTCTCGATGTCCTCGAACCGGTCGCCGAGCCCCAGCGCGACGGCCTGCACCCGCAAGTTCGACAGCTGCCCGCCGGGGATCTCGTGGGTGTACACCCGCCCGGTCGGCGCGGGCAGCCCCGCCTCGAACGGCGCATACACCTTGCGGACCCCTTCCCAGTAGGGCTCCAGCGAGCACACCGCGTCCAGCGACAGGCCGGTGTCATGGTCGGTGTGCGCGGCCGCGGCGACGATCGAGCTCAGCGCCGGTTGGCTGGTGGTGCCCGACAGCGGGGCCGTCGCCCCGTCCACCGCGGACGCACCGGCCTGCCAGGCCGCCAGATAGCTGGCCAACTGGCCACCGGGGGTGTCGTGGGTGTGCACATGCACCGGCAGGTCGAACTCCCGGCGCAACGCCCCGACCAGGGTGTGCGCGGCCGGCGCGCGCAGCAGCCCGGCCATGTCCTTGATGGCCAGCACATGCGCGCCGGCGGCGACGATCTGTTCGGCCAGGCGCAGGTAATAGTCCAGGGTGTACAGGGTTTCGTTGGGGTCGTTGAGGTCCCCGGTGTAGCACAGCGCCACCTCGGCGACCGTGCTGCCGGTGGCCCGCACCGCGTCGATGGCCGGGCGCATCGAGTCGACATTGTTCAGCGCGTCGAAGATCCGGAAGATGTCCACCCCGGTGCGTGCGGCCTCGTCGACGAACGCGTCGGTGACGGCCACCGGATACGGCGTGTAGCCGACGGTGTTTCGGCCGCGCAGCAGCATCTGCAGGCAGATGTTGGGCATCGCCTCGCGCAGGCCGGCCAGCCGCTCCCACGGGTCCTGCTTGAGAAACCGCAGTGCCACATCGTAGGTCGCGCCGCCCCAGCACTCCACCGACAACAACTCCGGCATCAGCCGGGCCACATACGGCGCCACCCGCAGCAGCCCGCTGCTGCGCAGCCGGGTCGCCAGCAGCGACTGATGCGCGTCGCGGAAGGTGGTGTCGGTGACCTTCACCCCGGGCGAATCCCGCAGCCACAGCGCGAATCCGGCGGGCCCCAGCTCCTCGAGCCGCTGCTTGGATCCCGGCGGCGGCGCGAGGTCGAGGTCCACCGCCGGCAGCTTGTCGCGGGGATAGACCGAGGTGCGCCGCGGCCCGTGCGGCTGATTCACCGTCACGTCGGCCAGAAAGTGCAGGATCTTCGTCCCGCGGTCGGCACTGGTCCGGGCGGTCAGCAGGGCGGGGCGCTGGTCGATGAACGACGTCGTCACCCGCCCGGCCAGGAAGTCCGGATCGTCGAGAACCGCCTGCAGGAAGCCGATGTTCGTCGACACCCCGCGGATCCGGAACTCGGCCAGCGCGCGGCGCGCGCGGCGCACCGCGGTGCCGAAGTCCCGGCCCCGGCAGGTCAGCTTGACCAGCATGGAGTCGAAGTGCGCGCCGACCTCCGCGCCGAGGTTCGCGCCGCCGTCGAGCCGGATGCCGGCGCCGCCCGGACTGCGGTAGCCGGTGATCCGCCCGGTGTCCGGGCGGAACCCGTTGCCCGGGTCCTCGGTGGTGATCCGGCACTGCAGCGCCGCGCCCCGGATGGTCACGGCGTCCTGGCTCAGGCCCAGATCCGACAGCGACTCCCCCGCGGCGATGCGCAGCTGGGCGGACACCAGATCGACGTCGGTGATCTCCTCGGTGACGGTGTGCTCGACCTGGATGCGCGGGTTCATCTCGATGAACACGTAGTTGCCGCGCTCGTCGAGCAGGAACTCCACGGTGCCCGCGCAGGAATAGCCGATGTGCCTGGCGAATGCCACCGCGTCGGCGCAGATCCGTTCCCGCAGTTCGGGATCCAGGCTCGGCGCGGGCGCCAGTTCGATGACCTTCTGGTGCCTGCGCTGCACCGAGCAGTCCCGCTCGAACAGGTGGATCACGTTGCCGTGGCCGTCGGCGAGGATCTGCACCTCGATGTGGCGGGGATTGATCACCGCCTGTTCCAGAAACACCGTCGGATCTCCGAAGGCCGATTCGGCCTCCCGGCTGGCGGCCTCGATCGCCTCGGCCAGCTCACCCGGTTCGGCGACCCGGCGCATGCCGCGCCCGCCGCCGCCGGCGACCGCCTTGACGAACACCGGGAAGCCCACCTCCTTCGCGGCCGCGGTCAGTTCGGCGACATCGGCCGAGGGGTTCGAGGAGCGCAGCACCGGCAGGCCGGCGGCCCGAGCCGCCGCGATGGCGCGGGCCTTGTTGCCGGTCAGCTCCAGCACCTCGGCCGACGGCCCGACGAAGGTGATGCCGGCCGCCACGCAGGCCGCGGCCAATTCCGGGTTCTCCGAAAGGAACCCGTAGCCCGGGTAGACCGCGTCGGCCCCGGCGGCCAGCGCCGTCGACACGATCTCCGGGACGCTCAGGTAGGCCCGGACCGGATGGCCCTGCTCGCCGATCTGATAGGACTCGTCAGCCTTGAGCCGGTGCACCGAGTTGCGATCCTCGAACGGATACACCGCAACCGTCGACAAGCCGAGTTCGAACGCGGCGCGGAAGGCGCGGATGGCGATCTCACCGCGGTTGGCAACAAGGACCTTGGAAATCATCGGCACCTATCCCAGTGGACGTTGCGGCGGTCCGGCGTACTCGCTGAGCGGCCGGATCAGCGCGTTGGACGCGGTCTGTTCCATGATGTGCGCAGTCCACCCGGTGATGCGGCTCATCACGAAAATCGGGGTGAAACTGCCGATGTCGAATCCCATCAGGTAATAGGCAGGCCCGGTCGGGAAGTCCAGGTTGGGCCGGATCCTGGTCGCAGCGTACATCGCGCTTTCCAGCACGCTGTAGATATCGACCCAGTTCTGGCCGTCACGCAGCGCCGCCACCGCCGCCAGCGCCTGCCGCATCGCGGGCACCCGGGAGTCCCCGTTGCGGTAGACCCGGTGGCCGAAGCCCATCACCTTTTCCTTGCCGGACAGCTTGCCGTGCAACCATTCCGCCGCGCGCTGCGGCTCGCCGATCTCGATCATGTCGTGCATGACGGCCTCGTTCGCACCGCCGTGCAGGGTGCCTTTGAGCGCGCCGATCGCCGCGGTCACCGCGCTGTAGATGTCCGACCGGGTGGAGGTCACCACCCGGGCCGCGAACGTCGAGGCGTTGAAGCTGTGCTCGGCGTAGAGCACCATCGAGACCTCGAACGCCCGCACGATCGCCGGTTCGGGCACCGCGCCGAAGCACATGTTCAGGAAGTTCTCCGCGTAGCCCAAATGGGAGTGCGGGGCGATCGGGTCCAGACCGCGCCGACGGCGCATGTCGGCGGCGACGAAGGTCGGCAGCACCGCGAACATCCGCAGCGACTTCTCCAGGTTGGCCTGCCGGGTGCTGTCGTCCTCGGTGGGGTCCTCGGCACCGAGATAGCTGATGGCGGTGCGCACCACATCCATCGGGTGGCAGGTCTCGGGCAGCTTGGTCAGCAGGGTGCTCAGTGACCGGCCCATCCGGCGCGCGGCCCGCTCACGCTCGGTGAACAGCGCCAGCTGGTCGTCGGTGGGCAGCTCGCCGTGCCACAGCAGGTAGGCGACCTGCTCGAAGCTGCACTGCGCGGCCAGGTCCCCCACCGGGTACCCGCGATAGGTCAGGGTGTTGGTCTCCGGCACCACCTTGGAGATGGCCGTGGTGTCCACCACCACGCCGGCCAGGCCCTTGTGGATCTTGCGGGGATCTTCGGTGACGGTCATCGCTTCGCTCCCTGAGCTGAGAAGTTGAAGATGTCGGTGTCGAACTGGTTGTATTCGGCGTAGCGCAGCAGCTCGTACAGCCGGCCGCGGTGCTGCATCTGATCCAGCAGGCCGGCTTGTGTTCCGGCCGAGGCGATTTCCCGCAGACCCTGTTCGACGGCGAACATCGCCAACCGCAGCGTGGTGACCGGGTAGATGACGATGTTGTAGCCGAGATTCGACAGCTGCTCGGCGGTCAGGAGCTCGGACTTGCCGAACTCGGTCATGTTCGCCAGCAGCGGGGTGTCCACCGCGGCGCGGAACTGTTCGAAGTCGGCCGGGGTGTGCAGCGCCTCGGTGAAGATCAGATCCGCTCCGGCGTCGGCGTAGGCCTTGGCCCGGTCGATGGCGGCCGGGATGCCCTCGATGCCGGCGGCGTCGGTGCGGGCGCAGATGATGAAGTTCGGATCCCGGCGCGCGGCGACTGCGGCGCGGATGCGCTTGAGCATGTCCTCGACCGGTACCACGGCCTTGCCGTCGAGGTGCCCGCAGCGCTTCGGGTTGACCTGGTCTTCCAGGTGAGCACCCGCCAATCCGGCGTCTTCGAGCACGGTGATGGTGCGCGCGGCGCTCATCGGCTCACCGAAACCGGTGTCGGCGTCGATGAAGGTCGGCAGGTCAGTGGCCGCAGCGATCTGCGCCCCGCGGGCGGTGACCTCGGTCAGGGTGGTCAGTCCGATGTCGGGCAGGCCGAGATCGGCGGAGAGCACCGCACCCGAGACGTACACCCCGTCGAACCCGAGCTCGGCGACCAGCTTGGCCACCAACGGCGAGAAGGCCCCCGGAAAGCGTTGCAGTTGGCCGGATTCCAGCACCCGCCGGAACCGGCGACGCTTGTCCGCCGGCGACGCGGAGGCTCCCAGCAGCCCGCTCATCCGAAGATCCCGGCCGCAATGGTCGGCGCCTTGGCCAGCATCTCCGGGATGGCGAGGATGTTCAGCGCGTCGGCCCCGCCGGCCGGCGCATCGGCCAGGGTGTCCACGGCGGCCAGGAAGCGCTGCTGCTCGGCGGGCTCGATGACCTCCTCGGACAGTTCCAGGAACTTGTTGATGTATTGCGCACGGGCGAACGGCCGGGCACCGAGCGGGTGTGCGTCGGCGACGGCCAGCTCGTCGGTGATGACCTCGCCGTTGGTCAGCCGGATCTCGGCGCGAGCTCCGAAGGCCTGCTCGGCCGGGTCCAGGCTGTGGTAGCGCCGGGTCCATTCCGGGTCCTCGACGGTGGAGATCTTGCGCCACAGCTCGATGGTGTCGGGCCGGTGCGCGCGCTCAGGCGCGTAGGAGCGCTCGTGGTGCCAGCTGCCGTCCTGCAGCGCGACGGCGAAGATGTACATCACCGAGTGATCGAGGGTCTCCCGGGAGGCGTCGGGATCGAACTTCTGCGGGTCGCCCGAGCCGGTGCCGATCACGACGTGGGTGTGGTTGCTGGTATGCAGCACAATCGACTCGATGTCGCCGAGGTTGGCGATCTTGTCCCGCATCCGGCGGGCCAGGTCGATCGGCGCCTGACTCTGGTATTCGGCGGAGTGCTCCTTGGTGTAGCTGTCCAGGATGGCGCGCTTGGCCTCACCGGGGCCCGGCAACGGCACCCGGTAGGTGTGCTCGGGGCCCTCCAGCAGCCACGCGATGACACCGTCCTCGCCCTCCCAGATCGGGGCGGGCGATCCCTCGCCGCGCATGGCCCGGTCGACGGCCTCGATCGCGACCTTTCCGGCGTAGGCCGGCGCATAGGCCTTCCAGCTGGAGATCAGGCCCTTGCGGGACTGCCGGGTGGCCGTGGTCAGGTGCAGTGCCTGGCCGATGGCGGCGTAGATGGTGTCTTCGTCGAGCCCGAGCATGGTGCCGATGCCCGCGGCCGCCGAGGCGCCCAGGTGCGCGACGTGGTCGATCTTGTGCTTGTGCAGGCAGATGCCCTTGACCAGGTTGACCTGGATCTCGTAGGCGGTGGCCAGACCGCGGATCAGATCGGCCCCGGTGGCGCCGAGCTTCTGGGCGACCGCGACCAGCGGCGGGATGTTGTCGCCGGGGTGGGAGTATTCGGCGGCCAGGAAGGTGTCGTGGAAGTCGAGCTCACGGACCGCCACGCCGTTGGCCCAGGCCGCCCACTCCGGCGAGTAACTGCCGCCGATGCCGAAGACGGCAGCACCCGTGGCGGCCGGGTGGGCCTGGGCCTGCACCCGGGCCACCGTGACCGGGCGGCGCAGCACCGCGGCCGCGGACACCGCGGCGTTGTCGATGATGCGGTTGAGCACCATCTCCCGGGTGTCGGCGGGCACCGCGACCGGGTCGGCGGCGACCGCCGCGATCTTGGCGGCGAGGTGCTCGCTACGCGGGAAGTCCTCGGCGCTGCGGTGGGTACGAACGTCGTGAATCTGCATATTTCGCACCGTACGCACGCGGATTACCGGGCGAAAGTACCGGTAAATGCGTACTTTTGCGTCCTTTCCCGGACCGGTTTGCGAACTTTGCGTAAGCTTCGCGGAGTATGTTTGCGCCGTGGCGAAGACGTTCGCGGGTGCCCGGTTGCGGCGGCTGCGCGAGGAGCAGGGCCTGACCCAGGTCGCGCTGGCCCGCGCGCTGGGACTGTCCACCAGCTACGTCAACCAGCTGGAGAACGATCAGCGGCCGATCACCGTGCCGGTGCTGCTGGCGCTGACCCAGCGCTTCGACCTGCCGCCGCAGTACTTCGCGCCGGACACCGACGCCCGGTTGATCGCCGACCTGCGGGCGATCCTCGACGACCCCGCGGTTCGGCCGGGCCAGATCGAGGAACTCGTCGCGCGGATGCCGGAGGTCGGTAAGACCCTGGTGAGCCTGCACCGCCGCCTGCACGATGCGCGTACCGAGTTGGAGACGCTGCACGGCCACGCCACCCACGGCACCGGGCCACTGCCCGACGGCACCCAGCCGATGCCGTTCGAGGAGGTCCGGGACTTCTTCTACGACCGCAAGAATTACATCGGCGAGCTGGACCTGGCCGCCGAGGCGCTGTTCACCGACAACCGGATGCGGGTCGGCGGGCTGGACACCCGGCTGGTGGAGCACCTGGCCGCCGGCCACGGCATCCGGGTGATTCTGGACGACACCCTGCACGCGAACGTCAAACGGGTCTTCGACGCGCCGGGCCGGACACTGCGGCTGGCCCGCTGGCTGCAGCCCGGTCAGCGGGCGTTCCAGCTGGCCACCCAGATCGCGCTGCTGGAGTACCGGGGGCTGATCTCGGCCGTGCTGGCCGCCGACGACCAGCTCAGCACCGATGCCCGCGAGGTGGCCCGGATCGGGTTGGCCAACTATTTCGCCGGGGCGCTGCTGCTGCCCTACCGGCAGTTCCTCGACGCTGCCGAGACACTGCGCTACGACATCGACGCGCTGGCGCGTCGCTTTCAGGTCGGTTTCGAGACGGTGTGTCACCGGCTCTCGACGCTGCAGCGGCCCGACGCGCGCGGCGTGCCGTTCATCTTTGTCCGCACCGATGCCGCAGGAAACATCTCAAAACGCCAGTCCGCCACCGCATTCCATTTCTCCCGGGTCGGTGGCAACTGCCCGCTGTGGGTGGTGCACCGGGCCTTCGCGCGGCCCGGTGAGTTTCTCACCCAGGTGGCCCAGATGCCCGACGAGCGCAGCTACTTCTGGATCGCCCGCAGCACCACCACCGAGCCGAGCCGCTATCTCGGGCCGCAGAAGAGCTTCGCGATCGGATTGGGCTGCGATCTGGCCCACGCCGAGCGGCTGGTGTACGCGGCGGGGGTCGACCTGGCCGACGCCGAGGCGCGGGTGCCGATCGGCGCGGGCTGCAAGATCTGCGATCGGCAGGCCTGCCCGCAGCGCGCGTTCCCGTATCTGGGCCGGCCGGTGGAGGTCAACCCCGACCTGTCCACCGGGCTGCCCTATCCCCCGGCCGGGTGACCGGGACCGTTTACAGGTGCGGCGCCTTGCTGATCGGGGTGTCCGGGCTGCCCAGCGTCTTGCAGTAACCCACCACCGCGGCCCGGGTCGCCGAGAGCTCGATGTTCGACGGCGCGTTCTTGCCCTCGTCCTTGAGCATCTTGTTGAGGGTCTCGTTCTGGGTCTTCTCGTCGGCGGCGGCGAAGTCCTGGCAGGTGGTGTCGCCGCCCTTGTTCAGCACGGTCCCCGAGCACCCGGTGAGCAGCGCCGTCGCCGTCAACGCGGTGGCCAGCATCGTTGTCCAGCGGTTCATCGCCCACCTCTCGGTCGTGCACTTCCGGCGGGCCGGGTCGGCCGGCCGGTCGGGGTCAAACATATACCGGGCCGCGCGGCGCTGATCGCCGATCGGCGGTTCCCCCGGCCGCCGACGGCGCCCGGCCGGCGCTCAGCGCGCCGCGCTGTTGATCAGCTCCGCCCGGTCCAGCACCTCTTTGGCCTTCTTCACGTGCGCGGCGTCGACCAGCACACCCTCGACACCGACGGCGCCGCGGCCGGCGGCCTCGGCCTCGCGGTAGGCGGCCATGTTGCGCTGCGCGAGGGCGATTTCCTGCTCGGTCGGGGCGAACACCGCGTTGGCGATCGGGATCTGCGACGGATGGATGGCCCACTTGCCGGTGTAGCCGTACAGCGACGAGCGCCGCGCCTCGGCCTCGTAGCCGGCGAGGTTCTGGTAGTCCGGATACGGCGAGTCGATGGCATCGATGCCGGCGATCCGGGCGGCGACCATCACCTTGTTGCGTGCGTACGCCCAGAAGTCACCGGGATAGGGGTCCAGCGGATCGAAGTTGGTGTCCACCCGGGCGCCCTGGGACAGCGAGAAGTCGCCGACCCCGAAGATCACCGCGTCCAGCCGCGGGCTGGCCCGCACGATCTCCTCGGCGTTGGCCAGTCCCTCGACCTCCTCGATCAGCACCTCGAGCCGAATCTTCTTGGTCAGGCCGAGCTTTTCCTCCAGCTGGGTCAGCATCACGTCGACCCACCAGACGTCGCGGCCGGTCAGCGCCTTGGGGATGACGACGGTGTCCAGGTTCTCCCGGGCCCCGGTGACCACCTCGATGAGATCGTCGTGGCACCACGGGGTGTCCAGTCCGTTGATCCGGATGGCGCGGGCGGTGTGGCCCCAGTCCAGCTCGTTCAGCGCCCGGATCGCCTTGGCCCGCGACTCCACCTTCAGCGACACCGGGGTGGCGTCCTCCAGATCCAGGAACACCAGATCGGCGCCGCAGCTGGCGCCCTTGGCGAACATGTGGTCGTTGCAGGCCGGCAGGGCGAGTTCGGAGCGGCGCAGTAGCCCGGTCATCGAATGGTTCCGTCTCTTTCTTTTGCGGTTGGTTTCAGAGCACGCCGTCGGCGCGCAATTCATCGAGTTCGGTTGCGGTCAAACCGAGTAAATCCCCGTACACCTCGGCGTTGTGCTCCCCCAGGGTGGGCCCGAGGTGCTCGACCCGGCCCTGTGCCTCGGAGAACCGCGGCACCGGAGCCTGCACGGTCATCGCGCCGAGCTCGTCGTCGTCGACGCTGACGAACACCTCGCGGTGCCGCAGCTGTTCGTCGGCGATCAACTGGGTGATGTCGTAGACCGGCGCGGCGGCGACCTCGTACTCGTCGAACACCGCCATCGCCTCCGAAAGGGTCTTGGTGCCAACCCATTCGGCGACCACCTCGTCGACCTCCCTGGCTCGGGCCAGCCGGCGCTGCGGGTCGGAGAAGTCGCCGTCGGTGACCATGTCGTCGCGGCCGATCGCCGTGAACACCCGCAGTGCCAGCGCCGGTGAGCTGCCGGACATGGCCAGCCACTTCCCGTCGGAGGTGCGGTAGGTGTTGCGCGGAGCCGAGATGTCCCAACGGTTTCCGGCTCGGGTCGGCACCAGGCCGAGCTGGTCGTAGCCGAGCAGGGTCTGCTCGATCAGCCGGGACAGCGGGTCGATCAGGTTGACGTCGATCAGCTGGCCGGGACCGCCGTGCACGTCCCGGTGGTACAGCGCCATCATCACCGCGTACGCCGCATTCAGCGACGCCACCCCGTCGGCCAGCATGAACGGCGGCAGGGTCGGCGGGCCGTCGGCCTCGCCGGTGATGTTGGCAAAACCGCTCATCGCCTCGCCGAGCGTGCCGAAGCCGGGCCGCTCGGATTTCGGGCCGGACAGCCCGAACCCGGTGATGTGCAGCATGATCATCTTCTCGTTGACCGCGCGCAGGCTGTCGTAGTCCAGGCCCCACTTGCGCAGCGTCTGCGGCCGGGTGTTGACGATGACGACGTCCGCGTGCCGCACCAGCCCGCGCACCAGGTCCTGGCCGCGCGCGTCGCGCAGGTTCGCCGTGACGCCACGCTTGTTGCGTCCCACCGACTTCCACATCAGCCCGACGCCGTTGCGCTGGTTGCCCCAGGACCGGATGGCATCGCCGGAGCCGGGTTGCTCGATCTTGATGACGTCGGCACCGAACTCACCGAGGTAGGTGGCCACCAGCGGGGCCGCGGCCAGGGTGGCCAGATCCAGTACCCGCACGCCCTCCAGCAGGGCCCCGGTTTGGCTGCCCATTCAGATCGCTGCCGCAGCGGCCGGCGCCGACTCGTACCGGTCCAGGCCGAGGTGCTCGCGGAGCGTCGAGCCCTGGTAGCGGTCGCGGAACAGCCCGCGGCGCTGCAGTTCGGGCACCACCATCCGGACCACGTCCTCGAAGGCCCCGGGGAAGTGTGAGGCGGCCAGCACGAAGCCGTCGCAGGCCCCGGTCTCGAACCATTCGGTCATCTGATCGGCGACCTGGGCGCCGGTGCCGACGAATCGCGGGCCCTGCAGCAGGGTGGCGCGGTGCGCGGCGAGGTCGCCGACGGTGACGTTGTCGCCGATGTGCTGGCGCAGGTTCTGCACCAGCCCGCGGATCCCGTTGACCGAGGCGATCAGCTCGTCGGTGACCGGGTCGGTCAGGCTGTGCTGGGCGAAGTCGTAGTTCATCAGCTCCGAGAGCAGTGCCAGCGACGCCTCCGGGTGCACCAGGTCGTTGAGCAGCATGGCCTCGCGGTCGCGGGCCTGCGCCTCGCTCTCGCCGACCACCGCGTAGGCCATCGGGCAGATCTTGACCTGCTCGGGATCGCGGCCGGCCTCGGCGATGCGGTCCTTCTGATCGCGGTAGTGGCTGCGGGCGATCTCGATGCCGGGGTCACCGGTGAAGATGAGATCGGCCCAGCGGGAAGCGAATTCGCGTCCGCGGCCCGAGGATCCGGCCTGCAGCAGCACCGGGCGGCCCTGCGGGGTGCGCGGCACGGTCAGTGGCCCGCGGGAGGAGAAGTACTGGCCGTTGTGGTGCAACTCGTGCACCTTGGCCGGGTCGGCGAAGATGCCGGCGGCCCGGTCGGCGATGATCGCGCCGTCCTCCCAGGTCTCCCAGAGTCCGGTGACGACCTCGAGGAATTCGTCGGCGCGGTCGTAGCGCTCGTCGTGTCCGAGGATCTGCTGGACGCCGTAGTTCTGCGCCTCGCTGTCGTTGATGGAGGTCACCACGTTCCACGCCGCGCGGCCACCGGAGAGGTGATCGAGGCTGCCGAAGGTGCGGGCGACGTGATACGGCGCGTAGTAGGTGGTCGAGTAGGTGCCGCCGAGGCCGATCTTGGAGGTGGCCTGGGCCAGCACCCCGAGCACCACGCCGAGGTCGAGCTTGACCGGGCGGGCGCCGTAGCGCACGGCCTCGTCGACCGAGCCGCCGTAGATGCCGGGCATCGCCAGCCGGTCGTCGAAGAACATCAGGTCGAAGCAGCCCTCTTCGAGCTGGCGGCCGATCTTGGCGTAGAAGGAGGCGTCGAGGTAGCCGGGCTCGTTGGCGGGATGACGCCAGGAGCCGGAGTACACCGAGGTGCTGCCCGCCTGCATGAAGGCCACCAGGGACATCTGTCGCTGCTTCGCGCTAGTCATGGCGGAAATCTAACATCTGATATATCAGATATCAAGCCCTTGTTTCGTGCTACCGTTCCTGGCATGTCCAGCTCGGTCGACGTATCCGGGACCGTCCGGGAGCGCGCGGCACGCGAACTGCGCGACCGCATCCTCACCGGGGCGCTGCCCGCGGGCAGCCGGATCGACCTGGACGCCATCACCGCCGAGTTCGCCACCAGCCGCACCCCGGTGCGCGAGGCCCTGCTGGAGCTGTCCTTCGAGGGCCTGGTGCACATCGCCCCGCGCTCGGGCATCACCGTCATCGGCATCAGCACCAAGGACGTGCTGGACAGCTTCACCATCCTGGGCGTGCTGACCGGCCAGGCCGCCGCCTGGGCCGCCGAGCGCATCGCCGACGAGGAACTCACCGAGCTGCGCCGGCTGGCCACCGAGGTGGAGGCCCGCTCCGGCGGCGACGGCATCGGCGAAGCGAACTGGCGGTTCCATCAGGAGATCCACCGGTCCGCGCATTCGCCCCGACTGGTGGCCCAGGTCCGCCAGGCGGTCCGGGTGGTGCCGTTCAACTTCCTGACGCTGTTCCCCGAGCACGAGCAACATTCCCTCGACGAGCACCGCCAACTGCTCGACGCTATCGCCGCGCGCGACCCCGAACGGGCCCGCCGGATCGCCGAACAGCACGTGCTGGAGGCGGGCCGCTCGCTGGTCGCCTGGCTGGAGCGCCGCACCGCCGAGTAGGTCGGTCAGGGCCGCTTGATCAATTCACCGGAAACGTCGATGGTCTGACCGATGAACGAATAGCCGTCCCGGCAGGTGCCGATCACCTTCAGCATCTTGTCGGTGTAGCCGGTGAAATTCGCGTCGACGGTCGTCACCATCTCGGCGGTGGCCTCGCTGTTGTCCACCGGGCAGTGCACCGAACCGACGTACGGCGTCGACAGCCACCGGCCGTCGTTCAGATGCAGATGCCGATTGGGTCCGGTGTTGGAGGCGACGTCGACGCAGTCCGCACCGCAGCTGGTCACCGTCCACACCTCCGGCGAGTTCACCACGTCGTAACTGCCGACGACGCTGGGGTCTGCCGACGCCGGTGCGGCCAGCGCCCAGCCGAGCGCGATTACGGCCGCCGCGATACCGAAGATCCTCATCGTCACCCCTTGCCGATCACTCCGCCGCCAGGCGGGCCCCCCAAGCGCCCTACCACCACGCTAGCAGCGCACCTGCCTCGGCGGAGGGACTCCGGCGGTCGCCCAGCCCTGGGAAATGACCACCCGGTGTGGCACGATGACATCCAGTCTGCTGACTGGACACACTGTCCAGCGAAATTGCAGCGCAGTGAAATTCCAACGCGAGGAGCGACGAGATGCCCGAACCGGCTGCCGCCCTGGGGCCCAAACCGGCCGAGTACGACGCCGCCTGGGTGCGCGCCAAGTACGACCTCGAACGCGACAAGCGGCTGCGCACCGACGCCGTCGAGCAGTACGTCGAGGTCACCGCCGATTTCTCGCACTACGCCGACGACCCGTACTGCGAGCCGCTGGAACGCGAACCGGTGCGCGATCACGTCCAGGTCGCCTTCATCGGCGCCGGGCTGGGCACCATCATCGCCGCCGCCCGGCTGCGCGAGGCCGGCGTCACCGACATCCGGGTCCTCGACACCGCCGGCGACTTCGGTGGCACCTGGTACTGGAACCGCTACCCCGGCGCCCAGTGCGACATCGAGTCCTACATCTACCTGCCGCTGCTCGAAGAGCTGAACTACCTGCCCACCGAGCGCTACGCGCACGGCACCGAGATTCGCACCCACCTGCAGAACGCCGCCCGGCACTACCGCCTCTACGACAACGCGCTGCTGCAGACCACCGTCACCGGCCTGCGCTGGGATGACGCGGCCGCGGTCTGGGTGGTCTCCACCAACCGCGGCGACGAGTTCACCGCCAACCTGGTCACCATCTCCCCCGGGTCGCTGTCGCGGCCCAAGCTGCCCGGCATCCCGGGCATCAACGAGTTCGCCGGGCACACCTTCCACACCAGCCGCTGGGACTACGGGTACACCGGCGGCGACGAGACCGGCGGGCTGACCGGGCTGACCGACAAGAAGGTCGGCGTGATCGGCACCGGATCCACCGGGCTGCAATGCATTCCGTTCCTCGGCGAGTGGGCCGAGAAGCTGTACGTATTCCAGCGCACCCCGAGCACCATCAGCGAACGCAACAACCGGCCCACCGATCCGGACTGGGCGGCCACCCTGAAGCCGGGCTGGCAGCGCGAGCGGATGGAGAACTTCACCCGGGTCACCGCCGGGGTGGAGATGGACCTCGACCTGACCGACGACGGCTGGACCCGCAAGTCACTGGAGCTGGCCGAGCCGGCGGTGATCCGCGAAACCGCCCGGCTGGGCAGGGAGATGACCCCCGAGGAGATCACCGACCTGCTGTTCCGGCTGGACTGGGAGGCGATGGAACGGCTGCGCACCCGCATCGACGACACCGTCACCGACCCGGCGACCGCCGAATCGCTGAAGGCCTGGTACCGCATCAACTGCAAGCGCCTCGGCTTCCACGACCAGTACCTGCTGACCTTCAACCGCCCCAACGTCACTCTGGTCGACACCGACGGCCGCGGCGTCGAGCGGTTCACCGAGAACGCCGTCGTCGTCGGCGGGGTGGAGTACGAGCTCGACGCGCTGGTGTTCGCGACCGGGTTCGAGGTCGGCACCGAGTTCACCCGTCAGCTCGGCTTCGAGGTCACCGGCCGCGACGGGGTGCGGCTCTCGGACAAGTGGGCCAAGGGCATGCGGACCTTCCACGGGCTGCAGACCAACGGCTTCCCGAACTGCTTCTTCCTCGGCTACACCCAGTCCGGGGTGTCGCCCAACTACACCCACACCGCCGAGGAACGCGCCCGGCACTTCGCCTACCTGGTCACCGCCTTCCTCGAGCGCGGCGCCAGCACCATCGAGGCCACCCGGGAGGCCGAGGATTCCTGGCTGACCGCCATGCACGAGGCCTCGGAGAAACCCAAGGCGTTCTATGCCGAATGCACGCCGAGCTACCTGAGTTCGGAAGGGGACAAAGAGAATCCGCACGGCATGCTGGCCACCAACTACGGCGGAAAGCCGACCGACTTCTTTCAGATGCTGGCGGACTGGCGCGCCGCCGGGCAGCTGGAGGGGGTGGTGATCCGGTGACCGGTACCGCCGCGGCCGCGCCCAAGCTCACCATGCGCGACCGGCACCGGCTGCTGACCCGCGACCACATTCTGACCGCCGGGCTGGCGGCGTTCGCCGAACGCGGCTACGTCGCGGTCACCGTCGACGACATCGCCCGCCGCGCCGGCATCGGCCGCGCGACGTTCTACCTGCACTTCGACGGCAAGGCGGCGGTGCTGCGCGAACTGCGCAACACCGCGATGGCGGTGTGGTCCCAGCAGGACGCCCCGCGCGGCGGCCCGTCCGGCCGGCCCTCGATCCGGGCCTTCTTCGAGAAGGTGGTGGACTTCTACACCTCCGCGCCGCAGCTCTACACCGCGCTGCACCAGGCCCGCGCGGCCGACCCCGAGTTCGCCGCGGCGCACCGGGCCACCATGGAGGCCGACGTCGGGGAATGGATCGAGGTCGGCGCCATGCCCGGCGCGACCGAGGCGCAGATCCGGCTGTCGGTCGCGATGATGTACACCATGGTCGACGCGTTCATGCACCTGTGGCTGATCGACGGCTGGCCGCTGGATCGCGAGGCCGCGATCGAGGCGATGACCGACGCCCTGCACGCCACCATGCGCTGAGGGTTACGACCCGAGCGCGGCCGCGATTTCCTCGGCTGCTGAGCCAACCGGGATCTCGCGGGTCTCCCCGCTGAACCGATCGCGCAGCTCCACCACGCCGTTGGCCCAGCCGCGCCCGACCACCACGATCCACGGCACACCCAGCAGCTCGGCGTCCTTGAACTTCACCCCCGGTGAGGCGGTCCGGTCGTCGAACAGGATCTCCAGGCCGCGGCCGTCGAGCTCGGCGGCCAGCGCGGTCGCGCCGGCCCGGGCCTGCTCGTCCTTGTTGGCGATCACCAGGTGCACGTCGAACGGTGAGACGCTCGACGGCCAGCGCAGCCCCATCTGGTCGTGGCACTGCTCGGCGATCACCGCGACCAGCCGGGACACCCCGATGCCGTAGGAGCCCATGGTCGGGCGCACCGGCTTGCCGTTCTCCCCCAGCACGTCGACGGAGAAGGTGTCGGTGTACTTGCGGCCCAGCTGGAAGATGTGCCCGATCTCGATGCCGCGGGCGCTGACCAGCGCACCGGCCCCGTCCGGGGACGGGTCGCCGTCGCGGACCTCGGCGGCCTCGATGGTCCCGTCGCCGGTGAAGTCCCGGCCGGCGACCAGCCCCACCACGTGCCGGCCGGGGGCGTCGGCGCCGGTGATCCAGCTCGTTCCCGCGACGATCCGGGGATCCAGCAGGTAGCGCACGCCGTTGTCGCGCAGCGCCTGTGGACCGATGTAGCCCTTCACCAGGAACGGGTGCCGGGCGAAGTCGGCGGCCTCCAGCATCGCGTATTCGGCGGGTTCCAGCGCCGCGCCGAGCCGCTTGTCGTCGACCTCGCGGTCCCCGGGCACCCCGATCGCCAGCAGCTCCCAGTCCCCACCGGGCTGGCGAACCTTGAGCAGCACGTTCTTCAGGGTGTCGGCGGCGGTCACCGTCCGGCCGGCGAACTGCGTCAGGCCGGCGGCGTTCGCCCAGTCCACCAGGGTGGCGATGGTCTCGGTGTCCGGGGTGTCGTGGGTGACGGCCGCGGGCAGCGCGGCGATCTCGTCGTCGGACCGCCCGGCCGGGGCCGGGGTGGTGACCGCCTCGACGTTGGCGGCGTAGCCGGACTCCAGGCAGCGCACGAAGGTGTCCTCGCCGACCTCGCTCTCGGCCAGGAACTCCTCCGACGCGCTGCCGCCCATCGCCCCGGACACCGCCGAGACGATGACGTAGCGCAGCCCGATCCGGTCGAAGATCTTCTGGTAGGCATCGCGGTGGTTGTTGTAGGCGCGGACCAGCCCGGCGTCGTCGACGTCGAAGGAGTACGAGTCCTTCATGATGAATTCGCGGCCGCGCAGGATGCCGGCGCGGGGCCGCGCCTCGTCGCGGTACTTGTTCTGCACCTGGTACAGCACGACCGGGAAGTCCTTGTACGAGCTGTACTCCCCCTTGACCGTGAGGGTGAACAGTTCCTCGTGGGTGGGCCCCAGCAGGTAGTCATTGTCCCGGCGGTCCTGCAGCCGGAACAGGTTCTCGCCGTACTCGGTCCACCGGCCGGTCTGCTCGTAGGGCGCCCGCGGCAGCAGCGCCGGGAACAGGATCTCCTGCCCGCCGATGGCATCCATCTCCTCGCGGACGATGCGCTCGATCCTGCGCAGCACCCGCAGCCCCAGCGGCAGCCAGCTGTACAGGCCGGGACCGATCGGGCGGACGTAGCCGGCCCGGATCAGCAGCTTATGGCTGGGGACTTCGGCGTCGGCGGGATCGTCGCGCAGCGTGCGCAGGAACAGCTCGGACATGCGGGTGATCACAGCCGATCAGCCTACCCATCCGCCGCGCGGCGATCGACGCGGCCGGTTCTCAGCGCACGGCGCCGGAGATGGCGCGCTGGTACCGGGTGCGCTGCTCGGCCGGCACCGCCGGATCGAACACCACCACGAAGTCCTCGATGCCGTAGCCGTCGGGCAGCTGGCCCAGATGGCGCAGCGCGGTGCCGGTGCTGGGGAACTTCAGCACCGTCACGGTGTCGGTGGTCACCGCCTGCAGGCAGCCGATCTTCGGGCAGCGCTGCGCGGTGTCGTCGTGGGCGTTCGGGGCGGCCAGGTCCGCCGCGACGATGGCGTCGACGACCGACTGCGCGGTGGCGCTGTTCAGCGCCGCGCCGGAGTCCGCCGCCGGTGGCGCCGGCCGGTCCCCGTCGCTGCTGCACCCGGTCAGCGTCAGGCCGACGGCCAGGATCGCGCCGGCCAGCATCCGGTGGGTCAGCACCACGGGCTACAGCTCTCCGGCATCGATGGCTTCCTTGACTTCCTGGGCGTGCGCGACTTCCTTGGCGGTGTAGCCGATGAACAGCGCGGCCGCACCGACCAGCACGGCGACAGCGGCCACCCAGAGCATGCCGTAGGCGTAGCCCTGGTCCAGCGCATGCAGTTGGGCGTCGGTCATGTCCGCGACCTTCACATCCCGGGTGCTCGGATCCATGAAGAGCATCCGGGAGGTGATGACGGCCTGGATGATGGCCAGCACCACCGGGCCACCGAGGTTCTGCAGCATCAGCGCGATCGCCGAGACCGGGCCGATGTCGGAGAAACTGACCCCGGCGATCGCCGACACCGTCAGCGGAACCACGATCATGCCGATGCCGAAGCCGCCGACGGTGATCGGCAGCACCAGGTTCGGGAAGTACGGGATGCCCTCGTGCAGGGTGGATCCGTAGAGCATGGCGCCCAGCACCAGGATTCCGCCGCCGATCACCAGTACCCGCGGGGAGAACACCGACACCAGTTGACTGGACAATCCCAGTCCAATGCCCAGGGCGATGACGAACGGGATGAACTTGATGCCCGCCTCCAGCGGGCTGTAACCCAGGATGTCCTGCACGTAGATGCCGATCAGCACGGTCAGGGTGAACATCACGCCGCCGGCCAGGAAGATCGCGCCGAAGGTGGCCAGCCGATTGCGGTCGAGGAACAGCGCGAACGGCACGACCGGGTTCTCCGCGGAGCGTTCCACCAGCACGAAGGCGCCGAAGAACACCGCGGCCGCGGCACCGGAGATCAGCGTCACCGGGCTGTCCCAGCCGTATTCGGGACCGCAGGAGAAGCCGAACACCGCGGCCGTACAGGCCAGGGTGGCCAGCAGCGCGCCCGCGGCGTCGAGCTTCATCGGCTCGCGTGCGGTCTCGCTCAGCGAGTTGCGGGCCAGGTAGATCATCGCCACGCCGATCGGCACGTTGACCCAGAAGGCCAGCCGCCAGTCGAGCTGCACCAGCGCGCCGCCGACGACCAGGCCCATCACCGAACCGATGCCGGTCATGGCGGCGAACACCGCCGTCGCAGCGTTGCGCGCGGGCCCCTTGGGGAAGGTGGTGGCCACCAGGGCCAGGCCGGTCGGGCTGGCGATCGCCGCGCCCACGCCCTGCAGCAGCCGGGCGATGACCAGGGTCGCCTCGTCCCACGCCGAGGCGCACAGGATGGAGGCGATGGTGAACAGTGCGACGCCGACGATGAAGGTGCGCTTGCGGCCGATGGTGTCGCCGAGCCGCCCACCGAGCAGCATCAGCCCGCCGAAGGTGAGCACGTAGGCGGTGATCACCCAGCTGCGGCCGGCGTCGGACAGGTTCAGGGATTCCTGGATCCTGGGCAGCGCGACGATCGCGATGGTGCTGTCCATGGTGGCGAGCAGCTGCATGCCGCCGATCGCCACGACCGCGGAGATGAACCGCCAGGAGGGCAGCATTTCGGGGAGTCGGCTGGCGTAGCCGCCGGTTGCCCGGGCCGTGCGCCGTGCGCTGTCGTCCCGGCGCCCGGAATCGGTGGCCGCCATCGCCTGCTCGGCGTCGCTGAGAGCCGTCATGGGGACCTACTCTACAGTAATCTTAAGAGGAGTTTAAGCCCGGCGACTCGGCGGCCCTACTCCGGCAGCGCCAGCCCGACGACCGGTCCGATCACGATAATCGCAGGTGGGCGCACTCCTTCGGCCCGCATCACCGCGGCCGCGTCGGCCAGCGTCGCGCGTACGACACGCTGAGCGGGGGTGCTGCCGTGCTGCACCACCAGAACCGGTGTTTCCGCAGCTCGACCGCCCCTGAGCAGCGCGTCAGCGAACAGCTCGATGCGCTCCACGGCCATCAGCAGCACGATCGTGCCGGTCATCGCGGCCAGTGCGTCCCAATTCACTAACGATCCGGGCGCGCCCGGGGCAACATGGCCGCTGACCACGGTGAATTCGTGATTGACCGCACGGTGGGTGACCGGAACGCCGGCCAGCCCGGGCACCCCGATCGCGCTGGAAACCCCGGGAACGACGGTGACCGGGATCCCAGCCTCGGTGCAGGCGAGAACTTCCTCATAGCCGCGCGCGAAGACGAACGGATCCCCGCCCTTGAGCCGCACCACGAACGACCCGGCCCGGGCCCGATCGATGAGCACGGCGTTGATCGCCTCCTGCGCCATCGCCCGGCCGTAGGGGATCTTCGCGGCATCGATGACCTCGACGTGCGGCGGCAGTTCGGAAAGCAGCTCCGGCGGCGCCAGCCGGTCGGCGACGACGACGTCGGCGCGGGCCAGCAGCCGGCGGCCGCGCACGGTGATCAGCTCCGGGTCGCCGGGGCCGCCGCCGACCAGGGCGACGGTGCCGGCCAGCGCCTGACTGGCCGACGGCTCGGCGATCGGGGTGACCAGCCCGCCGGCCAGCGCCTCCCGGATCGCGGTGCGGATCGCCGCGGACCGACGGTGCTCTCCCCCGGCCAGCACACCGACCGCCAGGCCGTCCTGGGCGAAGGTGGCCGGGGTGACGGCGCTGCCGTCGACCGCGGCGTCGGCGCGCACGCAGAACACCCGCCTGCGGTCGGCCTCGGCGACGACGGCGGCGTTGACGGCCGGATCGTCGGTGGCCGCGATGGCGTACCAGGCGCCGTCGAGGTCACCGTCGCGGTAGTCGCGCAGCGTGACGGTGACCCCGGGCATCGCCTCCACCGCGGGGGTGGCGGTGCGGGCCACCACGTGTACATCGGCGCCGCTGGACACCAGCAGGCCCAGGCGGCGCTGGGCGACGCTGCCGCCGCCGACCACCACGACCTTCTTCCCGGCCAGCCGCAGCCCGACCAGGTAGGCGTTCTCGCTCACCCGGTGAGCTTAGCGACGCGCTCGGCGGCCAGCCCAACGAACCTGGCGACCGCGTCGCCGGTCGCGGCCGGATGGGTGTGCAGGTATGAGCCGAACACCGCGCCGCGCACGGCGCCGTCGGACACCGGATTGCCCGCGCCGTCGCGGAACTTCCAGGCCGGCGGGTAGTCGTCGGCGTAATCGACTGCGGTCCGGTGGAATTCGTGGCCGACGACGCGTTGCCCGACCCGGTGCACACAGGAATCGGCGACCGCCACGGCGTCCCGATAGCCCAGCGTCAGCCGCGCGGTGAACCGCGCCGAGCCGGCCAGCACCCCGCACATCGGGTGCCCGTCGAGGTCGTCCATCAGGTAGGTCAGCCCGGCGCACTCGGCGTACACCGGCCCGCCGAAGTCGCGGAGCTGTGACCGCAGCGCCGCGTTGGCCGACAGTTCCTCGGGGTACTGCTCCGGGAATCCGCCGGGCAGCAGCACCGCGGCGGTGCGCTCGGGCAGCACATCGGCCAGCGGGTCGAAGGTCAGCACGTCCGCGCCGGCGGCCGCCAGCAGCTCGGTGTGCTCGGGATAGCCGAAGGTGAACGCCCGGCCGGCCGCCACCGCCACCACCGGGCGCCCGGGCACGGGTTCTCCGACCGCCCGGTGCGGCGACCACGGTGCGGTGGCCGCCGCGGCCCGGGCCAGGGCGGCCACCGCGGCGACGTCGACGTGCCGGGACACCACCTCGGCCATCGCCGTCACCGCGGCGTCGGCGGCCGCGCCGTGTTCGTGCGCGGTCACCAGGCCCAGGTGCCGCGACGGCAGTTCCAGTTCGGTGGTCCTGGGCACCGCCCCCAGCACCGGCAGGCCGACCGTCGCGCAGGCCTCCCGCAGCACCTGCTCGTGCCGCGGCGAACCGACCCGGTTGAGGATCACCCCGGCCAGCGCGGTGCCCGGATCGAAGCTGGCGAAGCCGTGCAGCAGCGCGGCCAGGCTCTGGCTCTGGCCGCGGGCATCGACCACCAGCACGATCGGGGCACCCAGCAGGCCGGCGACCTGGGCCGTCGACCCGGCCGGCAGCCCGGTGCCGGCGGCGATCCGGCCGTCGAACAGGCCCATCACCCCCTCGACGACGGCGATGTCGCTGCCGGCCGCGCCGTGCCGGTACAGCGGTCCGATCAGCTCGGGTCCCACCAGCACCGGGTCCAGGTTGCGGCCCGGCCGGCCGGTGGCCAGCCCGTGATAGCCGGGGTCGATGAAGTCGGGCCCCACCTTGAACCCGGCCGCCCGGTGCCCGGCCCGGCGCAGCGCCCCCAGCAGACCGGTGGCCAGCGTGGTCTTCCCGCTGCCGGAGGCCGGCGCGGCGATCACCACCGCCGGGACAGTCACCACTCGATGCCCTTTTGGCCCTTTCGGCCCGCGTCCATCGGGTGTTTGACCTTGGTCATCTCGGTGACCAGGTCGGCCGCCTCGATCAGCGCGGGCGGGGCGTCGCGACCGGTGATCACCACGTGCTGGTTGCCCGGCCGGGCGGCCAGCGTCGCGATCACCTCATCGGTGTCGATCCAGCCCCACTTCAGCGGGTAGGTGAACTCGTCGAGCACATAGAAGTCGTGCGCGCCGGCGGCCAGCCGCCGGGAGATCTCCGCCCAGCCCTCCGCGGCGGCGGCCGCGTGATCGGACTCCTCGCCCTGCCGCCGGGACCAGGACCAGCCCGAACCCATCTTGTGCCACTGCACCGGCGCGCCGACGCCGTGGTCGGTGTGCGCGCGGTCCAGCGCGGCGAACGCCGACTCCTCGCCGACCTTCCACTTGGCGCTCTTGACGAACTGGAAGACCGCCACCGCCAGCCCGGCGTTCCAGGCCCGCAGCGCCATCCCGAACGCGGCGGTCGACTTTCCCTTCCCGGCGCCGGTGTGCACGGCCAGCACCGGCTGGTTGCGCCGGGCCCGGGTGCTCAGGCCGTCGTCGGGAATCGATACCGGTTGCCCCTTGGGCATGGTGGTCTCCTGGTTCTCAGGCGGCCGCGCGGACCGCGGCGGTCAGGGTGTCGGCGCGCAGCTGGTCCAGCCGGATCGCCGGGGCGTCCAGGGCCCGGGCCAGTTCGCCCGCCAAACCCAAACGCACAAAGGAGGTCTCGCAGTCCACCACGACCGACGCCGCACCCTCGGCGCGCAGCCGGGCGGCGGCGGTGCGGGTGCGGCCCAGCGGATCCGGACCGCCGGTGGCGCGGCCGTCGGTGAGCACCACCACCAGGGCCCGGCGGGTGCGGTCGCGGATGCGTTCGCGGGTCACCAGGTCCCGGGCGGCCAGCAGGCCCTCGGCCAGCGGGGTCTTGCCGCCGGTGTCGAACCGGGCCAGCCGGCGCCCGGCGATGTGCGCCGAGGAGGTCGGCGGCAGCAGCAGGTCGGCGCGGCGGCCGCGGAAGGTGATCACGGCGACCTTGTCCCGACGCTGGTAGGCGTCGCGCAGCAGCGACAGCGCGGCGCCGGTGACCGCCGACATCCGGTCCCGGGCGGCCATCGACCCGGAGGCGTCGACCAGGAAGATCACCAGGTTGCCCTCCCGGCCCTCGCGGATCGCCCGGCGCAGGTCAGCGATGCCGGGACGCAGCGGTCCGGGGCCGCCGGCGTGCTCGGCGGCGCGCAGCAGGGTCGCGAAAAGGTGGATGCCGGAGGCTGTTTCGTCGTCGGGACCGGCCGGGCTGATCACCGCTCCGGTCCGGTTTCGGGCCACCGAGCGGCGGCCCGGCGCGCCCTCGCCGATGCCGGGGACCCGCAGCGCGCGGGTGCGGAAGGTCGCCGTGGGCGGGGCCGACGGCCGGTTCGGCGCCGCACCGGGACCGTCGGAGCCGGCGCCGGTCTCCCCGGCGTCGGCACCCGGGCCGTCCGGGGACCTCGGCGGCCCGGAATCCGGCGGTGGTCCGCCGGGATCGGGCTCACCGCCGCCGGTCGGGTCGGGGTCCGGGTCCGGATCGGGGTCGCCGAGCGCCTCGTCGAGCAGTTCGGGGTCCAGGCCCGGATCGTCGAACGGGTCGCGGCGGCGGCGGTGCGGCAGCGCCAGCTCCGCGGCGACCCGGATGTCCTCTGCGGCCACCTGGTCGGCGCCGCGCCACGCGGCGTGCGCCACCGCGGTGCGGGCCACCACCAGATCGGCCCGCATGCCGTCGACGTCGAAGGCCGCGCACAGCCCGGCGATCCGCCGTAATTCGTTGTCCGGCAGCACAATCTGCGGCACCCGGGCCCGCGCGGCGGCGATCTTGCCGGTCAGCTCGGCCTCCGCGTCGAGGTGGCGCGCGGCGAACCCGTGCGGATCGGCCTCGTAGGCCAGCCGGGCGGAGATCACCGCGGTGCGCACCTCGACGTCGCGGGATGCCCGCACCTCGACGGTCAGCCCGAACCGGTCCAGCAGCTGCGGCCGCAGCTCGCCCTCCTCCGGGTTCATCGTCCCGATCAGCACGAACCGGGCGTCGTGGGAATGCGAGATGCCCTCGCGCTCGATGTGCACCCGGC
Organism: Mycolicibacterium fallax; assembly: GCF_010726955.1. NCBI lineage: Bacteria > Bacillati > Actinomycetota > Actinomycetes > Mycobacteriales > Mycobacteriaceae > Mycobacterium > Mycolicibacterium fallax. Next base: position 322,222 of record NZ_AP022603.1, on the reverse strand, counting down.
CCATCGCCGCGGCGTCGAGCAGGATGTCGACGAGGTGATCGTGCAGCAGGTTGACCTCGTCGACGTAGAGCACGCCGCCGTGCGCACCCGCCAGCAGGCCCGGGGAGAACGCGTGCTCGCCCTGACCGAGCACCTTCTGCAGGTCCAGCGAGCCGATCACCCGGTCCTCGGTGGCCCCGATCGGCAGTTCCACCAGCCGGCCGCCGTCCACCCCGGCCAGCAGCGCGCCGAGGGCACGCACGGCCGTCGACTTCGCGGTGCCCTTCTCGCCGCGGATCAGCACCCCGCCGATCTCCGGGCGCACCGCGCACAGCAGCAGCGCCAGCCGCAGCCGATCATGTCCGACGATCGCGCTGAACGGGTAGGGCGGGATGTCGGCGCTGCTCACGATGCTCCCTCTCCCCGGCCGACCAGCCGGACCATCGGGACGTGCGGGATGCCGTCCTCGCTGAACTCCGGCCCGTCGGCGACGAACCCGTGCCGGGCGTACATCTCGGTCAGGTAGATCTGGGCGTCGACCCGGCACGGGTGCGATCCGACCTCGGCCAGCGCCGAGGTCAGCAGCCGCGCGGCGTGCCCGGCCCCGCGCCGGTCCCGACGGGTGCACACCCGGCCGATCCGGAACGCCTTCTCCCCGCCGGGATGCTCCTCCATCAGCCGCAGCGTGGCGATGACCCGGTCGCCGGTCTCGGCGACCGCGGCGTCGGGCAGTTCCAGCCAGAAGTGCCGGGTCTCGGCCAGCAGGTCGCGGCCGTCGAGTTCCGGGTACGGGCAGGCCTGCTCCACGACGAACACCTCAACGCGCAGCTTGAGCAGTTCGTAGAGGGTGGCGGCGTCGAGGTCCTGGGCCCAGGCCCGGCGCAACGCGGGGGTCACGGCCCGTCAGAGCCCGTCGCCGTCGGCGGCGGGTACCACCGCGGTGGATTCCAGCGCAAGGGCCCGCTGGGTCCAGGACCACACCTCGTCGAACAGCGCGGGCTCGGCGGAGAGCTTGGTCCCCAGCGACGGGATCATCTCGGTCAGCTTGGGCACCCAGCCCTGGTAGCGGTCGGCAAAGCAGCGCGCCATCACATCCAGCATCGCCGGGACGGCGGTGGAGGCGCCGGGCGAGGCGCCGAGCAGGCCGGCCAGGCTGCCGTCGGCCGCGGCGAGCACCGCGGTGCCGAACTCCAGGGTGCCGCCCAGCCCCTGCTCCGCGGGCTTGATCACCTGGACCCGCTGACCGGCGTGCACCAGGCTCCAGTCCGCGTCCTGCGCGGTGGGCGCGAAGTCGCGCAGCGCGTCGACCCGCTCGGAATCCGACAGCGCCAGCTGCCGGATCAGGTAGGTGGTCAGGTCCAGCTGGGTCAGCCCCACCCCGAGCATCGAGCCGACGTTGTTGGGCTTCACCGACGCGGGGAGATCGGTGAACTTGCCGTGCTTGAGGAACTTCGGGGTCCAGCCGGCGAACGGGCCGAACATCAGCCACGGCTTGCCGTTGATGATCCGGGTGTCCAGGTGCGGCGCCGACATCGGCGGGGCGCCCAGCGGCGGGAAGCCGTACACCTTGGCCTGGTGCCGGGAGGTCACCGCGGGGTTGGAGGCGCGCAGGAACTGCCCGCCGACCGGGAAGCCGCCGTACCCCTTGGCCTCGGGGATACCGGATTTCTGCAGCAGCGGCAGCGCCTCGCCGCCGGCGCCGACGAACACGAAGCGGGTGTCGATGGTCTGCTTGTCGCCGGTGCGACGGTTGCGCACCTTCACCGACCAGCCCCCGGAGTTGCGGCTGAGGTTGGTGACCTCGTTGCCGAACAGCACCGAGGTGCCGTTGCGGACGGCGAAGTTGATCAGCTGCTTGGTCAGCGAACCGAAGTCGATGTCGGTGCCCTCGGTGGTCCAGTTCAGGCCGACCGGCTCGGTGAAGTCGCGGCCGGCGGCCATCAGCGGCAGCCGGCGGGCGAACTCGTCGTGGTCGTTGGTGAACTCGGTGGTGGCGAACAGCGGGTTGGCCGCCAGCGCGTCGCGGCGCTTGCGCAGGTATTCGACCCGGTCGGCGCCCTGCACGAACGACACGTGCGGCACCGGGTTGAGGAAGCTGCGGACGTCGGTGAGCACACCGTTTTCCACCCCGTGCGCCCAGAACTGCCGGGACACCTGGAACTGCTCGTTGACCGTCACCGCCTTGGTGATGTCGATGCTGCCGTCGGCCTTCTCCGGGGTGTAGTTGAGCTCGCACAGCGCGGAGTGGCCGGTGCCCGCGTTGTTCCACGGGTCGCTGCTCTCCGCGGCGGCCGCGTCGAGTCGTTCGATCACGGTGATCGACCAATCCGGTTCGACCAGACGCAGCAAAGCCCCCAGCGTGGCGCTCATGATCCCGGCGCCGATCAGTACGACATCGGTCTTGGTCACTGCAGTGTCTGCCACCGGTCCCTCGCCCTTCGCGATTGCGCGGCCGCCGGGCCCCGAACGTCTGCGGGCACGGCGGGTTATCGGCTATGAGGTTATCGGGTGGCAACTGGTGAGCGCCATCACGTCCGGCCGCCCGGGTGACAACCACCGGGCCGGTGCGGCGGCCAAATCGCCGTGCCCGCGGGGCGACCCATAGTAATATTGCAATATGAGCAACGAATCGAGCGCCTGCAGCAATCCGAACTGCACCTGCGAGAACTGCACCTGCGGAAGTTCCTGCAGCTGCGGCTCCGACAAGTAGTCAGTCCGGCCCACCCCGAGTCCGGCCCCGAGGCATCCGCCCGGGGCCGGTTTTTCTTGGCTCACCAGTCGGCGCTGCGCAGCACGATCTCGGCGGCCAGCTGGGCGGCGGATTCGGTGACCCGGCGCCGGTCGAGCAGGTCCACCTGCCGGAAGTCGCCGTGGACGTAGCGCCGGCTGGCCCGGGCGGCGGCGGCCGCGGCGGGCGTGCTGACCAGAATCGTGGTGTCCAGTTCCACCGGCCCGCAGCCCTGGGCGCCGTCGTCGCCGCAGGCCCGGGGGTGGCCACGGTCGACGGCGACCAGCGCGGTGAACCGGTCGAATCGGGTGGCGGCCAGCTGCCAGGCCAGCTCCGCCCCGGACCGGTCGCCGAACAGCACCGCCCAGCGCACCCCGACCGCGTCGAGCACCGCGGGCACCGCGTCCGGCGGCACACCGGCGGTGCCGATCACCACGGTGCGCAGCCCGGCGTTGTGCAACCGGGCGCAGATCGCGCCGTAGGCGTCGCGGGCGGCCGGGACCGCACCCAGCAGCACCACGTTCCCGCTGCGGTCGGACCCGGACACGGACACCGTGACCGCTACGGCGAGCCCGTCGACGCTGATCGTCGCGGGCGGCGGGGCCGCCGGCCGGGCCGATCGTGCCGGTGTCCCCGGTGCTCTGGCCGCCACCGCACCACGCTAGCGAGCCGGGACCGCCGCCCGGCGGGAATTGGCCCGATTCCCAGGCCGGTCACACCGGAGATTCAGGCCGCGCGCATCCGATCGGTCTGCCGGCCGAAAATCTCCAAAAAGGTCTGCGGCAGATCGGCCGTCGCGGTGATCTCGGTGTCGGGCAGCGGGAACGCCACGCCGAACAGTCCGCGCCCGCCGACGTTCGCGAATCCCATGTAGACGTCGGCGTCCACGGCGTCCAGGGTCATGGTCTGGCGGTAGAGCAGTTCGTCTTCGCGGTCGGTGGGCAGCGCCGTGGTCGTCATCGGGATGCCCTTGGCGGCCGGGTCGAACAACACGAAGAAATGCTCGCAGCGCTTGGCGGTGCTGGCCAGCTCGTCGAGGTCGAGGTTCCAGGACAGCAGCGCCATCACGATCCGGGCGCCGTTGTAGCGCACCTCGTACTTCAGCCCGCTGCCCGGGCCGCGTTCGGCCGAGGCGGCGATGACGTTGGTCAGCCCGTTGGAACAACCCTGCGGCCGGGTCAACATGCTCGGGGCCTCACCGGCGCCGTCGGGCGCCCCCGGGTCGTCCTCGATCCGGGCGAACCGCGGGCCGTCGGGGAAGTCCGCCTCGCTCAGCGCGGCGCCGGCCAGCGTCGCCCCCGGCCAGGTCGGGGTGCCGGCCACCACGTGGCAGCCCGACACCGCGCCGACGGCCGCCACCGCCAGCACGCGCCGGGCGAGCCCGCGCAACGCGCCACGCGGCGCCGGGCGGAGATTGGGCATCCGGTCAGGCTACCGCCGCAGCCCGGTCGACACGGTGGCCCGCACCGGCGGCGGGCCGTCCAGCAGGGCCAGCAACGCCGTGACGTCGGCGTGCTCCTCCAGCAGGTCGGCCATCCGGTCCAGTTGGGCGTCACGCCGGGCCGGCACGTCGGTGTCCTCGGCGACGACGAAGCCGTCCCGCCCGGCGGCCGCGGCCACCTCGGTCAGCCAGCCGCGGCGAAACGCGTTGTTGTCCAGCACGCCGTGCCAGTGCGTGCCGTAGACGGGCCGTCCGGGTGCGCACAGCCCGATGCCCGCCCAATCCGCGGCGGCGCTGGTGCCGAGCCGGCCGTGGTGGATCTCGTAGCCGCTCAGCGGCTCCCGGTGCAACGCCAGGGTCTTCTCGGCGACGAATTCGATCTCCGCGTCGAGCAGCCCCAGCCCGGGCACCGCCGCGCGGCCGGACTCTACCGGGTCCTCGATGCGCCGACACAGCATCTGGAAACCGCCGCAGATCCCCAGCGTCACCCCGCCGCGGCGGGCGTGCGCCTCGATCGCCTCGGCCAGCCCGCGGGCCCGCAGCCAGTCCAGGTCGGCGACGGTGGACTTGCTGCCGGGCAGCACCAGCAGGTCCAGGCCCACCGCGTCGGCGGCGTCGTCGATCCACCGGACCTGCACCCCGGGCTCGGCGGCCAGCGCCTCGATGTCGGTGGAGTTGGAGATCCGCGGCAGCCGGATCGCCCCGACCCGCAGCGATTGGCTGCCGACCGGAGGTTGCGGTATCCCGACCACCCGTCCGGCCAGCACCGACACCGAGTCCTCGGTGTCCAGCCACAGCTCCTGGGCATACGGCAGCACGCCGTAGCTGGGCCGATCGGTCAGCGCGGCGAGTTGGCGCAGCCCGGGCTCCAGCAGAGTCGCGTCGCCGCGGAACTTGTTGACCAGAAAGCCCGCGATCAGCGCCTGGTCGGCGGGGTCGAGGATCGCCACCGTGCCGAACAGGTGCGCCAGCAGGCCGCCGCGGTCGATGTCGCCGACCAGCACCACCGGCAGCCCGCCGGCCCGCGCCAGGCCCATGTTCGCCAGGTCGGTGGCGCGCAGGTTGATCTCCGCGGGCGAGCCCGCACCCTCGCAGATCACCGCGTCGAATTCGGTTCGCAGACTTGCCAGTTCGTCGTTGACGACGGCAGCGAGCCGGTCCCGGTGAGTCAGGTAGTCGGCGGCGCGCACCGTCGCGGCGACCCGGCCGCGGACCACCAGCTGGGAGCTGCGGTCACTGCCCGGCTTGAGCAGGATCGGGTTGAACCGCACGCTGGGTTCAAGGCCGGCGGCCCGGGCCTGCACGGCCTGGGCCCGGCCGATCTCGCCGCCCTCGACGGTGACCGCGGAGTTGTTGGACATGTTCTGCGCCTTGAACGGCGCGACCTTCACCCCGCGTCGCGCCAGCAGCCGGCACAGCCCGGCCACCACCATCGACTTGCCGGCATCGGAGCTGGTGCCGGCGACCAGCAGCGCCCCCGCCCGGGTCAAGGCGCCAGGGTGAGGATTTCCGCGCCGTCGTCGGTCACCACCAGGGTGTGCTCGAACTGGGCGGTCCACTTGCGGTCCTGGGTGACCACGGTCCAGTCGTCGTCCCAGATCTGGTAGTCCAGCGACCCGAGGTTGATCATCGGCTCGATGGTGAACGTCATACCGGGCTCGATGACGGTCTCGACCTCGGGCCGGTCGTAGTGCAGCACCACCAGCCCGTTGTGGAAGGTGGTGCCGATGCCGTGGCCGGTGAAATCCCGAACGACGTTGTACCCGAACCGGTTCGCGTAGGCCTCGATGACCCGGCCGACGACCGACAGCGAGCGTCCGGGCCGGACCGCCCTGATCGCCCGCATGGTGGCCTCGTGGGTGCGTTCGACCAGCAGGCGATGCTCCTCGCTGACCTCGCCGGCAAGGAAGGTGGCGTTGGTGTCGCCGTGCACCCCGTCGATGTAGGCGGTCACATCGATGTTGACGATGTCGCCGTCCTGGACCACCGTCGAATCCGGGATGCCGTGGCAGATGACCTCGTTGAGCGAGGTGCAGCAGGACTTCGGGAATCCCCGGTAGCCCAGGGTGGACGGGTAGGCGCCGTGATCGACCATGTAGTCGTGGGCGATGCGGTCCAGCGCGTCGGTGGTCACCCCGGGGGCGACGGCCCGCCCGGCCTCGGCCAGCGCACCGGCGGCGATCCGCCCGGCGACCCGCATCTTCTCGATCACCTCCGGGGTCTGCACCCACGGCTCGGTGCCCTCGTTGACCGTCGGCTGCCAGGCGTATTCGGGGCGTTCGATCGACTTGGGCACGGGCAGGGTCGCTGACACCCGACCGGGGTGCAAGGGGGCGCGCACGGACATGGGTCCAGCGTAATCGCCGCCCGGTGGGCGACCGCGGCCAGCGTCGGCGAGAAGCTCACTCTCCTGCCAGGAGAACACTGCTACCGTTGGGCCATGACGGACACGGAGACCACGCACCTGCTGCACCGGTTGAACTACCGGATGGTCACCGAAACCGATGACCGGGTGGTGATGGAGATGGACAACCGGCCGGACCTGACCAACGTGCGCGGCGCCCTGCAGGGCGGGCTGCTGGCCACCCTGATCGACATCGCCGCCGGGATCCTGTCCGGCCGCCAGGTCGGGGCGGAGCAGGACGTCACCACCGCGGACCTGAACATCCACTACCTGGCACCGGTCATCGACGGCCCGGCCCGCGCCGAGGCCACCGTGGTGCGCGCCGGGAAACGGCTGATCGTCACCGCCGTCGACCTGACCGATGTCGGGCGCAACCGGCTGGCCGCGCGGGCGACGCTGTCCTTCGCGGTGCTGGACCGGCGGTCCTGAGCCGCCGCGGCCGCGGAGCTACCGGCCCCGGCCGGGCCGCAGTCGCGCGGCCCGGTCCCGCAGCGTCCGGCGCGGGCCGCGGATGTCCACCGAGCCGCCGACCACCCGGCCGGTGAGGATGACGTGCGGTCGGCCGTCGGCGGGCGCGTCGGGCCGGTGGTCGCGGGCGCTGCCCACCACCACCTCGACGTCGTCGATCGAGGCACTGGCCCCGTCGGGCAGCCGCAGGTCCAGCGAGCCGAACTTCAGGTCGAGTTCGATCACGACGATCGCCCCGGCGAACCGGGCCCGGGTCAGGTCCAGCCCGATCGAGCCCATCCGCCGGTACAGCGCCAACCGGGTCGGCACGGTCCACTCCCCCTGGCGCTTGAGCGATCCGAACACCCCGCGCAGCTCGACGCGGTCGGTGGCCGAGGTGACCACCGCGCCCGGGCCGGGCAGATCGCCGACCAGCAGGTCGAGTTCGTCGCGCTGCCGGGCGGTGGCGACCTGCACCGAGCGTTCCTCGAACTCCTCGATGTCGATCAGCCCGAGCGCGACGGCATTGTGCAGCCGGCGCAGCGTGCCGTTGCGGTCGGCGTCAGAGATCCGCAGCACCGGCTGATCGGCCCGCGGCACCGGCTGATCGATGCACACCGGGATCTGGTCGACGCGCAGCAGCGGTTGGTTTTCCTCGACAGTCATGACGGACCCAGCCTAGCGGCCCCGCTGACCAGCGGCTATATGATCTGCGCCGCTCAGGCGAGGTAACCGTCGGGCATGCTGTCGAACATCTGCCGGGTCATCCGCACCGCGTACTCCGAGCTGCCGCCCCCGACGATCAGCGCCGCGAAGGCCATATCGCCGCGGTAGCCGGCGAACCAGGCGTGCGAGCCGCCCTCGAACTCGGCCTCACCGGTCTTGCCCCGGACGTCGCCGTAGCCGTTGAGGTCCTTGGCGGTGCCGTTGGTGACCACCAACCGCATCATCGAGCGCAGCCCCTCGAGCACCTCGGGGGCGACGGTGCCCGCCTCGCCGGTCACCGTGGTCTCGTGGCCGAGGATCAGCCGCGGCACCGGGGTGTGCCCGGCCGCGACGGTGGCCGCGGTCAGCGCCATCCCGAACGGGCTGGCCAGCACCTTGCCCTGGCCGAAGCCGTCCTCGGTCATCTCGGCCAGATCCACCGTCGGCGGCACCGAACCGGACACCGTCGGGACACCGTCGATGAGGTAGTCCCGGCCCAGGCCGAACCGGGCGGCGGCCTGGTTCAGCGCGCGCGGGGGCATCTTGGAGGCCAGCTCGGCGAAGGTGGTGTTGCAGGAGTTGGCGAACGCCTTGCTCAGCGGCACCACGCCCAGGTCGAACCGGTCGTAGTTGGGAATCCGGCGGTGGCCGATGTCGATCTCGCCGGGGCAGCCCAGCAGCGTGTTGGGGGTGGCCATGTCGCGCGCGATGGCCGCGCCGGCGGTGATGATCTTGAACGTCGATCCCGGCGGGTACATGCCCATGGTGGCCGCCGGCCCGTCGACGTCGGCGGCCGCGTTCTGCGCGACGGCCAGGATGTCGCCGGTGGAGGGCTTGATGACGACCAGCATCGCCTTGCGGCCCTGAGCGTTGACGGCGTTCTGCGCGGCGTTCTGCACGGCGCGGTCCAGGGTGATCGACACCGACGGGGCCGGCGCGGGCGCCACCTCGTTGAGTACGTCGGTCTCGGCACCGTTCTGGTTGATGCTGATCACCCGCCAGCCCGCCTCGCCGTCGAGATCGTCGACGACCGACTTCTCCACCTCGGAGATCAGCGCCGGGGCGAACGCCGGGTCGGTGGGCAGCAGGTCGGCCTGCCGGATCTGGATGATCCCGGGACGGTTGGCCAGCGCGTCCGCAACCTTGTCGTTGTCCTGCTGGCTGAGGGTGACCAGGTCCATCGGCCGATCCGCGGAGCTGGCCTGCTCGGCAAGCAGCTGCGCATCCTGCGGTCCGCCGAACGGGCGCAGCACCTCGACGACGGCCTGCGCGCTGGGCATCAGTTCCCGGCCGGCCTGGCGGGCGTCGAGCTGATAGGCGTAGCGATAGCCGGGCACCAGCACGTCGCTGCCGCCGAGCTCGTTGACCGAGGCGCGTCGCGGCGGATCCGAGCGCAGCTGCAGGCTCTGGTTCTCGCCCAGGCTCGGGTGCAGCCCGGTCGCGGTCCAGCGCACCTGCCAGCGGCCCTCGTCGCGGACCATGTTCAGCTGGCCGTCGTAGGTCCAGGTGCGGTTCTTCGGCAGGTGCCAGGTGTAGCGGTAGTTGACCGTCCCGGTGTCCTCGGTGAATCGCGAGCCCAGCGCGGCGATGTCGATGCGGTCGGCCTGCAGGCCGGTCCACGACGCGTTCATCGCCGCCCGGGCGTCCTCGGGCCGGTCGGTCAGATCCGCGGCGGTGGTGGTGTCGCCGGCCGAGAGCGCATCGAAGAACTCCTGGGCGGCGGGCTCGGGTCCGTCCGGCCGCGGGGTGCAGGCACTCACGGACATCGTCGCCGCGAGCACGCCGGCCACCAGCAGCCGACCAAGCCGCGTTACGGATGAGGTTTGAGTTGCCATTGGGACGAATGTTACGTCTGAGACCGCCAAGATCGTCGACGCCACACCGAGATGCCGCCGCAATCGCGCCGTGACCCTGGGCCGACCCACAACGAGCTGACCCTGACGCCGGTGCAGGGCGGCACCCTGGCCACCCTGCTGGTGTTCTATCCCAGCAACGAGTTGCGCGAACAGATCCTTTCCACCGGCATGGTCGACGGGATGGAGGCCGGCTACGCCCGGCTGGAGGCGCTGACCGGGTGGTGACCTCGGCTCAGTCGAGCAGGATGGTCGCGAAGGTGCCGACCGGGGCGAACCCGATCCGCGCGTAGGCGGCCCGGGCGGGGGTGTTGTAGTCGTTGACGTACAGGCTGGCGATCCGGCCGCCGTCGACGATCGCGGCGGCCAGCGCCGCGGTCCCGGCGCTGCCCAGGCCGTGGCCGCGCCGGTCGGGCCGGACCCAGACGCCCTGGATCTGCCCCACCGCCGGGGACTGCGCGCCCACCTCGGCCTTGAACACCACCTCGGGCCCCTCGAACCGGGCCCAGGCCCGGCCCGCGGCGATCAGCCCGGCCACCCGGCGGCGGTAGCCGCGGCCGCCGTCGCCGATCCGCGGGTCGACGCCGACCTCACCGATGAACATCTCGACGGCGGCGACCAGGTAGGCGTCGAGTTCGGCCATCCGCACCCGCCGGACCAGCGGGTCGAGAGCGCACACCGGGGGGCCCGACAGCGCGAGCAACGGCTGATTGTCGCGGACCTCGCGGGCCGGACCCCACCCGGTCTCCAGCCGCCGCCACATCGGCAGCACCCGGTCGGCGTAACCGACCAGCGAGGAACATCGCCGCGGCGCGGCGGCCGCCTTGTCGGCGAAGGCCGCCAGGTCCGACGGGTCCCCGCGCAGCGGCATCAGGTTGGGCCCGGAGAAGCACAGCGAATCCTCGGGGCGACCGCGGGTCCACAGTTCGCCGCCGATCGCGGCGGGGTTGATGCCGTGTTCGGCGACCCGGGCCGCCACCATCGCGCTGCCCACCGGATCCGCGTCGAGCACCCGCGCCACGGCGGCGGCGTCGCGCACCATCGACACCCGGCTTTCGTCAACCGGGCGGAAGTACGGCGGCGCCGACATCTGAGCTCTTTCTACGGCACTTTCCGCAATGGCTGGCCGTCCGTTCAGCTTACGGTCACCGTCGGCGGACCGCTGGCGCTTGACCCGTCCTCGAGATCGATCGGGGTGCCCATCTCCTCGGCCAATCGCATGGCCTCCTCGATCAGGGTCACCACGATCTGCGATTCCGGCACCGTCTTGATGACCTCGCCCTTGACGAAGATCTGCCCCTTGCCGTTGCCGGAGGCCACCCCGAGGTCGGCCTCCCGGGCCTCACCGGGACCGTTGACCACACAGCCCATCACCGCGACGCGCAGCGGGACATTGAGGCCCTCCAGGCCGGCGGCGACCTCGTTGGCCAGGGTGTAGACGTCGACCTGGGCGCGGCCGCAGGACGGGCACGACACGATCTCCAGGCCGCGCGGCCGCAGGTTCAGCGACTCCAGGATCTGGTTGCCGACCTTGACCTCCTCGACCGGCGGCGCCGACAGCGACACCCGGATGGTGTCGCCGATCCCGCGGGACAGCAGTGCCCCGAAAGCCACCGCCGACTTGATGGTGCCCTGGAAGGCCGGCCCGGCCTCGGTGACCCCGAGGTGCAGCGGGTAGTCGCACACCGCGGCCAGCTGCTCGTAGGCGGCCACCATGACCACCGGATCGTTGTGCTTGACGCTGATCTTGATGTCGCCGAAGCCATGCTCCTCGAACAGCGAGGCCTCCCACAGCGCGGACTCGACCAGCGCCTCCGGGGTGGCCTTGCCGTACTTGTCCAGGAACCGCTTGTCCAGCGATCCGGCGTTCACCCCGATCCGGATCGGGGTGCCCGCGTCCCCGGCGGCCTTGGCCACCTCGGCGACCCGGCCGTCAAACTCCTTGATGTTGCCCGGGTTGACCCGCACCGCCGCGCACCCGGCGTCGATGGCCGCGAAGATGTATTTGGGCTGGAAGTGGATGTCGGCGATCACCGGCAGGTTGGAGTGCGCGACGATCTCGGCGAGCGCGTCGGCGTCCTCCTGACGCGGGCAGGCCACCCGGACGATGTCGCAGCCCGCCGCGGTCAGCTCGGCGATCTGCTGCAGGGTGGCGTTGACGTCGTGGGTCTTGGTGGTGCACATCGACTGCACCGAGATCGGGTGGTCGCTGCCGACACCCACATCGCGCACCATGAGCTGACGGGTCTTGCGCCGCGGGGCAAGTACCGGCGCCGGCAGCGCCGGAACGCCCAGTCCGATGGACGTCATGACAATCTCCTCGCCAGAACTACTTCGGGATCGTGATGGGGTTGATCAGGTCGGCGGTGATGGTCAAGACGGTGAACACCCCGACGACCGCCAGGATCACATAGGTGGCCGGCATCAGCTTGAGATAGTCGACCGGACCGGCGGGCATCAGCCCCCGGACCTTGCGCAGCAGGTCACGGACCTTCTCGTAGCAGGCGACGGCGATGTGGCCGCCGTCGAACGGCAGCAGCGGCAGCAGGTTGATCAGCGCCAGCACGAAGTTGAGCTGGGCCAGCATCATCCAGAACATCACCCACAGGCCCCGCTCGGCGGTCTCGCCGCCGATCCGGCTGGCCCCGACCACGCTCATCGGGGTCTCCGGGTCCCGCTCGGCACCGCCGATGGAGCGCACCAGCGCACCCATCTTGCTGGGAATGTTGGCGACCGCCTGGGTCAGTTTGACGCCCAGTTCACCGGTGAACACGAAGGTCGCGGGCACCGCGGTCAGCGCGTTGTAGTCGTTCCACGCCGCCGGCCCACCCTGCACGCCCTTCACCCCGATCACGCCGGCCTCGGCGGTCTCGGTCTCCGAGACGTAGCGCTGGGTGCGGGCGACGTCGACGACCAGGTCGATCCGCTGACCGTCGCGCTGCACGGTCACCTCGGTCGGGCCCGAACTCTGTCGGATCCGCGACGCCGCCTCCGGGAAGCTCGACACCTTCGTGCCGCCGACCCCGACGATGACGTCGCCGGCGCGGATGCCGGCCGCCGCGGCCGGGCCGGCCCCGGTGCAGTCCGCCACCTTGCCGAACGAGACTTCCGGCGCCACGCAGTCGGTCTCGGCGATGGTGGCCGGCGGCGGGTTCAGGTTGGGCAGGCCCCAGGCGACGGCGATGCCGTAGGTGACCACCAGCCCCAGGATGACGTTCATGCCCGGTCCGGCGGCCAGCACCGCGACCCGCTTCCACACCTTCTGGCGGTACATCGCGTGCTTGCGGTCCTCGGGGGCGATCTCGTCGTGCACGGTCATCCCGGCGATGTCGCAGAAGCCGCCCAGCGGGACGGCCTTGATCCCGTACTCGGTGTCCCCCAGCTTGTTCGGCCGGGTGGTGGACCACAGCGTGGGGCCGAACCCGATGAAGTACCGGCGCACCTTCATGCCGGTGGCCCGCGCCATCCACATGTGCCCGCATTCGTGCCAGGCCACCGAGAGCAAGATGGCCAGTGCGAACAGCACGACACCAATCGCGTACATCATCGTGCCGACAACACCTCCTGTGCGATTGCGCCCTGCGCCCGCTCGCGCGCCCACCGTTGGGCGTCGAGTACGTCTTCCACGGTAGCCGGTTGCGCCGACCAGGCGTCTGCGGCGTGCAGCACCTCGGCCACCGTCGCCACGATCGCCGGGAAGCCGATCCGCCCGGCCAGGAAGGCCGCGGCGGCCTCCTCATTGGCGGCGTTGTAGACCGCGGTCAGGCAGCCGCCGGTGCGCCCGGCGTGCCGGGCCAACTCGACGGCCGGGAACACGGTGTGATCCAGCGGCTCGAATTCCCAGGTCGAGGCGGTGCTCCAGTCGCACGGGGCGGCGACCCCGGCCACCCGGTCCGGCCAGCCCAGGGCCAGTCCGATCGGCAGCTTCATGTCCGGCGGGCTGGCCTGGGCCAGGGTGGAGCCGTCGGTGAAGGTCACCATCGAATGCACGATCGACTGCGGGTGCACGACGACGTCGATGCGGTCGTAGTCGATGCCGAACAGCAGGTGGGTCTCGATGAGTTCCAGGCCCTTGTTGACCAGCGACGCCGAGTTCAGCGTGTTCATCGGGCCCATCGACCAGGTCGGGTGCGCCCCGGCCTGCTCCGGGGTGACCGACACCAGGTCGGCGGCGCTGAAGCCGCGGAACGGCCCGCCGGAGGCGGTCAGCACCAGCCGGGCCACCTCCTCGGCGCTGCCGCCGCGCAGGCACTGCGCCAGCGCGGAGTGCTCGGAGTCCACCGGAACGATCTGGCCCGGCGCGGCGGCGGCCAGCACCAACGGGCCGCCGGCCACCAGGGATTCCTTGTTGGCCAGCGCGAGCCGGGCGCCGCTGTCCAGCGCGGCCAGCGTCGGCTCCAGCCCCAGCGCCCCGACCAGCGCGTTGAGCACGACGTCGGCCTCGGTGTTCGCCACCAGCTCGGTCGCCGCGCGCGGGCCGACGTAGCGCGCCCCACCGATCCGCTCGGCCGCGCCGGGGTCGGCGACGGCGACGTTGGTCACCCCCGTCGCGGCACGCTGGGCGTCGAGCAGCGCGGCGTTGCCGCCGCCGGCGGCCAGGCCCACCACCTCGAACTTATCGGGGTTGGCGGCGATGACCTCCAGTGCCTGGGTGCCGATCGACCCGGTGCTGCCGAGGATCAGGACCCGAATACGCGACGTCACCCGTCCATTGTGCCGTGCCGGGCGGCCGACGACGAAAACTCGGCTGTTCGGGCGCGACGGCAGGCCGGGCGTGACAATATCGCTCATCGTGACCGCCACCCGTTCCCGCGCCGCCTACCTGGGGCCGGAACGACGTCGCCCGCAGGTGCTCGACGCCGCGCTGGAGATCGCCGCCGAGAGCGGGCTGGCCGGCGTCACCATGGGGGCCATCGCCGACCGGATGGCGGTCAGCCGCCCGGTGGTCTACGCCTGCTTCGCCGACCGCGCCGAGGTACTGACCGGGCTGCTGGAGCGGGAGACCCAGCTGGGCCTGCAGGGCCTGTTCGCGATGCTGCCCCCGGAACGCACCGGCTCGATCCAGCAGCTGTTCGTCGACGGATTCCGCGCGCTGTTCGAGGCGGTGGCGCAGCGGCCGATGTTCTGGCGGATCATCTACGCCGAGCAACCCGACGCCGCGCTGGCCCCCGCCATCGGGCACGGCCGCGCCGAGGTCCGCGGCCGGATCGCCGTGGTACTCCGGCCGCTGCTGGAACGCTGGCAGGTGACCGACCTCGACGTTGCGGCGCCGGTGCTGACCGACGTCTTTCTGGCCATCTGCGAAACCTCGGTGCAGGCCCGGCTGGCCGGCTCCGGCTCGGCGGACCCCGACCAACTCGCCGAGCTGTTCGGCCGTGCCGCCTACCGGGCGGTACGCGCGGTCCCGGCCCCCCCGGCGGAGGTGTCCGGGTCGCAGGTCGGCGGCAACGGCGGTGTGTCAGAATGATGTGCCCGGACATCAGTCAGACTGTGAGGAGCCGCTGTGGTCAGCACCGAGGTGGAGCGCTACAACGACGAGGTCGATACCGCTGACGTGCCCTCCGCGGAGTGGGGCTGGAGCAGGATCAACTACCGCACCTGGCACATCGTCGGCCTGGCCGGGATCCTGCTGCTGCTGGCGTTCATGCGCGGGTTCCACGAGGGCGCCGTCGAGCACGCCTGGGTGATCGGCTTCGCCGCCCTGGGTGCCGTCTTCCTGATTCGCGACTGGTGGGGCCGCCGGCGCGGCTGGCTGCGCCCGGCCCGCTGATCCTCAGCCCTCCGCGGCGAGCTGACCGCAGGCCGCGGCGATCTCGCGGCCGCGGGTGTCACGCACCGTGCAGGTGACCCCCTTGGCGCGGACCCGGCGAACGAACTCCCGCTCGACGGGTTTGGGGCTGGCGTCCCACTGGCTGCCCGGCGTCGGGTTCAGCGGGATCAGGTTCACGTGCACCAGCGGCCCCAGCGCCGCGTGCAGCTTCTTGCCCAGCAGATCGGCCCGCCACGGCTGGTCGTTGACGTCGCGGATCAGCGCGTACTCCACCGAGATCCGTCGCCCGGTGGTGTCGGCGTAGTAGCGGGCGGCGTCCAGCGCCTCGGCGAGGTTCCACCGGTTGTTCACCGGCACCAGGGTGTCGCGCAGTTCGTCGTCGGGGGCGTGCAGCGACAGCGCCAGGGTGACGCCGAGCCCCTCGTCGGCCAGCCGGCGGATCGCCGGCGCCAGGCCGACCGTCGACACCGTCACCGAGCGGGCCGAGATGCCGAACCCGTTCGGCGGCGCGGCGATGATCCGGCGCAGCACCGAGATCACCCGGTTGTAGTTGGCCAGCGGCTCGCCCATCCCCATGAACACGATGTTGGACAGCCGGTCCCCGTGCTCGTCGCGCAGCGTCGCCGCGGCCGCGCGGACCTGCTCCAGGATCTCGGCGGCCGACAGGTTGCGGGTCAGCCCGCCCTGGCCGGTCGCGCAGAACGGGCAGGCCATGCCGCAGCCGGCCTGCGAGGAGATGCAGACGGTGTTGCGCTGCGGGTAGCGCATCAGCACCGACTCGACGGTGGTGCCGTCGCCGGCCCGCCACAGCGTCTTGCGGGTCTCCCCCGCATCGCACTCGATCTGCCGGACCGCGGTCAGCAGCGTCGGGAACAGCGTCTCGGCCAGCCGGCCGCGCAGCGCCGCGGGCAGATCGGTCATCGCGGCCGGGTCGGCGGTCAGCCGGCCGTAGTACTGGTTGGCCAGCTGTTTGGCCCGAAACGCCGGCAGGCCCAGGTCGGCGACCGCCTGCAGCCGGCCGGCCTCGTCGAGGTCGGCGAAATGCCGCGGCGGCATCTGCCGGCGCGGGGCCTCGAAGACAAGTTCCTGTTTCACTGCCGTCCAGTATCGGGCCCGGGGGCCCATTCCGGCGAATCCGACCGCGACCGGCCCGGGGTCAGGTCAGCACGGTGAGCACGATCCAGCCGGCCGCCATCGACAGCAGCAGCGAATCGATGCGGTCCATCAGCCCGCCGTGCCCGGGCAGCAGGTTGCTCATGTCCTTGATCCCGAGATCCCGCTTGACCTGGGATTCCACCAGGTCACCGAGGGTGCCGGTGATGACCAGGAAGATGCCCAGCGGGATGCCGATCCAGGCCGGCCGATCCATCAGCAGGGCGACCGCCGCGACGGCCATCCCGGTGCCGGCGATCAGCGAGCCGGCGAAGCCCTCCCAGGATTTCTTCGGGCTGATCGCCGCGACCATCGGGTGCCTGCCGAACAGCACCCCGGCGGTGTAGCCGCCGATGTCGGAGAAGACGACGGCCAGCATGATGGCGAACAGCGCCGCCCGGCCGTCGTCGGGGTAGATCAGCAGTGCCGCGAACGCCCCGGACAGCGGGATCCAGGCGGCCAGCAGCACGGCCACCGCCACATCCCGCAGATAGTTCTGCGGGGCGGCCGACAAGCCCTGGGACAGCAGCCGCCAGATCAGGCAGACCAGCACCGTGCCGGCGAACCCGCCGAGCGCGCCGGTGGTGCCGAACGGCCAGGTCAGCCAGATGGTCGCCTGCCCGCCGACCAGCAGCGGAATCAGCGGGATGCAGTACCCGCCGTCGCGCAGCCGGCCGACCACCTCGTGGGTGGCGACGGCCATGGCCCCGGCCACCAGTGCCACCCACACCCAGGCGGGGGCGATGCTCAGCGAGACGATGACCGCACCGCCCAGCAGGGCGCCGACGGCGATGGCGGCGGGAAGGTTACGCCCGGCGCGGGACTTCTTCGGCGCGGGAAGGTCGGTGTCGGTGGAGGCCACGGCGCTGTGTCGCTGGAGGGCTAGACCTCCAGCAGCTCCGCTTCCTTGTGCTTGACCAGGTCATCGATCGCGGCGGTGTAGCCGTGGGTGGACTTGTCCAGCTCCTTCTCGGCGCGCGCCACGTCGTCCTCGCCCGCCTCGCCGTCCTTCTTGATCCGGGCCAGTTCCTCCATCGCCTTGCGGCGGATGTTGCGCACCGCCACCTTGGCGTCCTCACCCTTGCCCTTGGCCTGCTTGACCAGCTCGCGACGACGCTCCTCGGTCAGCTGCGGGATCGCCACCCGGATGATGGTGCCGTCGTTGCTGGGGTTCAGGCCCAGGTCGGAGTTGCGGATCGCGTCCTCGATGTGGCGCAGCTGGCCGGCCTCGTAGGGCTTGATCACGACCATCCGGGCCTCGGGCACGTTGATGCTGGCCAGCTGGGTGATCGGGGTCATCGACCCGTAGTAGTCGATGTTCACCCGGGAGAACATCCCCGGGTTGGCGCGGCCGGTGCGCACCGACGCCAGGTCGTCGCGCGCGACTCCCACGGCCTTTTCCATCTTCTCCTCGGCGTCGAAGAGGGCCTCGTCGATCACGGCTGGTTTCTCCCGTCCCTAATTCGCGGTCTCGGCGGTTGCGCTGCTGACCAGTGTTCCGATCTTCTCACCCGCGACGGCCCGGGCGATATTGCCATCGGTGAGCAGGTTGAAGACCAGGATCGGCATGCCATTGTCCATGCACAGGCTGAACGCGGTGGCATCCGCCACCTTCAGGCCGCGGTCGAGCACCTCGCGGTGGCTGATCGAGGGCAGCATCCGCGCGTCGGGGTTGCTGCGCGGATCGTCGGTGAAGACCCCGTCGACCGCCTTGGCCATCAGCACCACCTCGGCACCGATCTCCAGGGCGCGCTGCGCGGCGGTGGTGTCGGTGGAGAAGTACGGCAGGCCCATGCCGGCGCCGAAGATCACCACCCGGCCCTTCTCCAGGTGCCGGGCGGCCCGCAGCGGCAGGTAGGGCTCGGCGACCTGCCCCATGGTGATGGCGGTCTGCACCCGGGTGTCGATGCCCTCCTTCTGCAGGAAGTCCTGCAGGGCCAGGCTGTTCATCACGGTGCCGAGCATGCCCATGTAGTCGCTGCGGGTGCGTTCCATGCCGCGCTGCTGCAACTGCGCGCCGCGGAAGAAGTTGCCGCCGCCGATGACGACGGCGACCTGCACGCCGCTGCGCACCACCTCGGCGATCTGCCGGGCCACCTGCGCCACCACGTCCGGGTCCAGGCCGACCGCGCCGCCGCCGAACATCTCGCCGCCGAGCTTCAGCAGCACCCGGGAGTACCTGGGCCGAATCTCCGTCTCGCCGTTGCTGGCGGGCTCTCCCATCGGACTCCTCGGGTTCTCGGCGGGCATCTGCTCGGCGGGCATCGAGCTTGAGCAACATCCTGCCTCATCGGCGTCGACGGAATCCATCTGGGCCAGCGGCCCGCGCGCCCGCGCTACAGGATCGCGGCCGCCACGATCAGCGCCACACCCAGATACGCCGCGACCACCACCAGCACCTCGGGGGTGAACCGCTCGGCGGCCAGCATGGTGCCGAGGTCGATGCCGGTGACGGCCTCCACCAGCCGCACCAGCACCGCCTGCGCGACGATCCCGAGCAAACCGAACACCAGGGTGTTGACCAGGCCGCCGGCCAGGTCCCCGGTGGAGGCGTAGATCGCCAGCACGACGATCAGCGCCATCGAGCCCATCCCGGCGGCGGTCACCGCCGCGGCGTTGGGCCGGCCGGCCTGCACCAGGCGGCGCAGCGGGCCGGGGGTGGTCCAGTCGATGACGAAGAACCCGAGCACCATCAGGGCGATCCCGACGATCGTGTAGAGCACGATCGCCGAGGCGCCGTGGCCGAGCGTCGACCAGTAGTCCGGGCCGAGGGCAACGGTCATCAGCAGGGGTCCTTTCCGGGGGGCATGCCGCGGCTCACTGCGGGATCCGATGCGGGACGAAGGCGGCGCCGTCGTCGGTGATCAGGGTCGCGGTCTCCCGGATGCCCAGGCCCGCGGATTCGTCGCCGACCATCCAGGCGCCCAGCACCGGGCGCATGCCGTCGAATTCGGGCAGCGGGTCCAGCAGCTGGTAGACGTAGCCCTCCGCGCCGTACACCCCGCCGGTCTGGGTCTGCTGGCCGGCGCCGACGATGCTGATGTTGGCGCCCTCCCGGCCGAGCTTGGGTTTGCGCACGTATTCGGTCAGCTCGTGCGGGTCGTCGACGTAGGCGGGCAGCAGGTTCGGGTGCCCCGGGTACATCTCCCACAGCACCGCCAGCAGCGCCTTGTTCGACAGCAGCGCCTTCCACAGCGGCTCGATCCACAGCGTGGCGGGCAGCTGTTCGACGGCGCGGCGGCCGAACTCGTCGTCGAGGATCCATTCCCAGGGGTACAGCTTGAACAGCGCGGCGATCGGTGCCTCTTCCAGGTCGACGAACCGGCCCAGCAGGCTGTCGTAGCCGATCTGCTCGATCGGCAGCCCGACCGCGTGCAGGCCGGCCTCCGCGGCGCACTCGGAGATGTAGGCCAGCGTGACGTTGTCCTCGCCGCTGGCGTCGGCCGCCGACCAGGTGAAGTGGGTTTCCTCGCCGGGCAGCCGGTCGCGCAGCTCGGCCCAGCGGGCCACCAGCTTCTCGTGCAGCGAGTTCCACTGGTCGTCGGCGGGGAACACCTCGGTCTTCCAGTACCACTGCAGGATCGCGGCCTCCAGCAGCGAGGTCGGGGTGTCGGCGTTGTACTCCAGCAGTACCGGCGGGCGACGCCCGTCGTAGCGCAGATCGAAGCGCCCGTACAGGTAGGGGTCGTTTCGGCGCCAGGATGCCTCGATGTGCGCCCAACTCCACTCGGGCAGTCCGAAGTCCCGGTAGCGCTCGGTCAGCACCACCTGCTCGACGGCCTGCAGGCACATCGAGTGCAGCACCTCGACGCTGGCCTCCAGCGAGAGCACCTCGTCCATGTCGAACACGTAGTGCACCGACTCGTCCCAGTACGGCCGGGGCGCGCCGGTCGCGTCCCGCGCCGGGCTGCCGAAGCACAGCCCCTGGTCGGCGACGATCTGCTGCCAGCCCGGCCGCGGCCGGTGATGTTCGCGGCGCACCTAGCTGCCCGAACTCTTGGAGCCGACGCCGAAGCCGCCGCGCGAGACGGTGGCGCCGGACTTGGTCTTGGCGACCGCGCCGCTGGGCACGGTCAGCGTGCCGCCGGTGGCCCGGGACCCGATGCCCTGGTTACTGCCGCCGTAGTAGTAGCGGTACGGGGCGCCGGCGAAGATGAACAGCCCGCCGCCGGTGCTGTGGCCGCTGGCGCAGTAGCTGTCCGGGACCACCTCGTCGCTGCCGTCGCGCACGCAGGTGGCCTGGACGGTCCGCGCATCGCTGTTGTTGAGCAGTTGGTAGCCCAGCGCGACGGCCCCGACCAGCCCGACCACCGCGACGGTGCCCATCAGCACCTTCTTCTGCCCGGCCTTGCGGGCCTCGGCGGTCGCGCGCTGCTCGGCGGCGAACGCCTCGGCGGCCTCCTGGGCGCGCAGCGCCCGCTCCCGGGCCCGGGCCTCGGCCAGCGTCGGTGGCCGCGGGACGCTGACACCGGGCTCCTGCCAGCGCATGCCGCCGACCTGGTGGGTGCGCGGTTCGCGCGACTGCGGGTCATCGGGCCCGGAGGTCATGCACTCCCCTTCGTCGGGTGGTGGGCGCTGGCTGGTTCAGCATAGGCGGGGCGAACCCGCGGCCCGCGTCGTTGCCGGTTGCGCGGTTGGCGGTTGCTGGGTTGCCGGTTTCCGGGTTGCCCGCCGGAACAAATACCATCGCAACCGATATGACCGACAATGCCGCCACCGCCGCCACCGAACCCGCACCGACGAGCGGAATCGCCGCGCAGGCCGCCCGGCGTCGCACCTTCGCCGTGATCAGCCACCCCGACGCCGGCAAATCCACCCTGACCGAGGCGCTGGCGCTGCACGCCCGGGCCATCACCGAGGCGGGCGCGGTGCACGGCAAGGCCGGCCGGCGGGCCACCGTCTCGGACTGGATGGAGATGGAGAAGGCCCGCGGCATCTCGATCACCTCCACGGTGCTGCAGTTCCCGTACCGCGACGCGGTGATCAACCTGCTCGACACCCCCGGGCACGCGGACTTCTCCGAGGACACCTACCGGGTGCTGACCGCGGTGGATTCCGCGGTCATGCTGATCGACGCCGCCAAGGGCCTGGAACCGCAGACGCTCAAACTGTTCCAGGTCTGCAAGCACCGCGGCATCCCGATCATCACGGTGATCAACAAGTGGGACCGCCCGGGCCGGCACGCGCTGGAGTTGATCGACGAGATCAACACCCGGATCGGCCTGCGGCCGACGCCGCTGACCTGGCCGGTCGGCATCGCCGGCGACTTCCACGGGGTGCTGGACCGGCGCACCGGCGACTTCATCCGGTTCACCCGCACCGCGGGCGGGGCCACCATCGCGCCGGAGGAGCACATCGCCGCGGCCGACGCGCATGCCGCCGCCGGGGTGGACTGGGACACCGCGGTCGAGGAGTCCGAGTTGCTCAGCGCCGACGGCGCCGACTACGACCGGGAGGATTATCTGGCCGGCCGCTCCAGCCCGCTGCTGTTCACCTCCGCGGCGCTGAACTTCGGGGTCAACCAGCTGCTCGACGTGCTGGTCGGGCTGGCGCCCGCGCCGAGCGGCGGCCGCGACGCCGACGGCAACTCGCGGCCCTGCGAGGCGCCGTTCAGCGCGTTCGTCTTCAAGGTCCAGGCCGGGATGGATTCGGCGCACCGGGACCGGATCGCCTACGCGCGGGTGTACTCGGGCACCTTCGAGCGCGGCGAGGTGCTCACCCACGCGGGCACCGGCAAGCCGTTCGTCACCAAGTACGCCCAATCGGTGTTCGGCCAGCAGCGCGGCACCCTGGACACCGCCTGGCCCGGCGATGTGATCGGGCTGGCCAACGCCGCCGCGCTGCGCCCCGGGGACACCCTGTACCGCGACGAGCCGGTGCAGTACCCGCCGATCCCGAGCTTCTCCCCCGAGCATTTCGCGGTCGCCCGCGGCACCGACCCGAGCAAGCACAAGCAGTTCCGCCGCGGCATCGAGCAGCTCGCCCAGGAGGGCGTCGTGCAGGTGCTGCGCTCGGATCGTCGCGGCGATCAGGCGCCGGTGCTGGCCGCGGTCGGCCCGATGCAGTTCGAGGTCGCGGTGCACCGGATGGCCACCGAGCTGAGCGCGCCGATCACGCTGGAGGCGCTGCCCTATCAGGTCGCCCGGGTGGTGTCCGCCGAGGACGTCGACTTCGTCAACCAGCAGTTCTCCGCCGAGGTGCTGACCCGCACCGACGGTGTCCGGCTCGCGCTGTTCTCCACCCCGTGGCGACTGCAGACCTTCATCCGGGAGAACCCGGCGGTGCAGCTGGAGTCCCTGGTGGCCGCCGAGGGCTGACGCCGGCTAGCCGTCCTGGATCCGAGCAAACGGCGCGGCGGCCTCCAGCTGGTAGGCCAGCTCCAGCAGGCTGGCGTCGGCGCCCAGCGGGGCGCCGAACATCATCCCGATCGGCAGCCCGGCCGCCGAGCGGGCCAGCGGCAGCGAGATCGCCGGCTCACCGGTGATGTTGTGCAGCGGGGTGAACGCCACCCAGTCGATCAGCCGGTCGATGATCTGGGCGTAGTCGGCCATCGGATCGAGGTGCCCGACGGCGGGCGGCTGGTCGGCCAGCGTCGGGGTGAGCACCACGTCGAACCGGTGGTACAGCGCGGCGGTGCGCCGCCGGGTCAGCGCCAGCCGGGCGATGGCCAGCGGCAGCCGATGCAGGTTGCGGGCGGCGTGCCGGTCCAGCCCGCGGGACAGGTTGTCCAGCCGGGCCGGGTCGAAACTCGGCCCGAACCGCCGCCGGCCGCTGCGCACCAGCGCCATCGACAGCAGCGACCAGTACAGCACGAAGTCGTCGACGAAGTTGTCCGGCACCGGCAGCTCGTCGAGCTGCTCGACGTGGTGGCCGAGCTCCTCCAGCAACGCCGCGGTGCGCAGCGTCGCCGCGCACACCTCCGGGGCGCTTTCCCGGCGGATCGAGCGGGTCGTCACCGCGATCCGCAGCCGTCGCCGCCCCGGCCCGGTGATGTCCCCGATCGGCGGGAGTTTCGGGTTGGCCCAAGCGATTTCGGCCTCGCGGTAGAACGCCGCGGTGTCGCGCACCGAGCGGCTGAGCACCCCGTTGGCGACGATCTTGATCGGCATCTCGGCGTGCGCCGCCTCCAGCGGCAGCCGGCCGCGGGACGGTTTGAGGCCGACCAGGCCGTTGCAGGAGGCCGGGATCCGGATCGACCCGCCGCCGTCGTTGGCGTGCGCGATCGGCACCGCACCGGCGGCCACCAGGGCGCCCGAGCCCGACGAGGACGCCCCCGCGGTGCGCGACGGGTCCCACGGGTTGCGCACCGCACCGAGCCGCGGATGCTCGCACGCCGCGCTGAACCCGAACTCCGACATCTGGGTCTTGCCGAGAATGTTCAGCCCGGTGCCCAGGAACATCCGGGCGAAGTCGCCGTGCACCGGGGCCGGGGTCGGCGCCCAGGCGTCGGTGCCCTGCATGGTCGGCAGCCCGGCGACGTCGGTGTTGTCCTTGATGAACGACGGCACCCCGGCGAAGTGGCCGGCGCCGGGATCGGCGGCCTGGGCGCGGGCCCGGTCGAAGGTGGCCAGGGCCAGCCCGTTGAGGTCGGGGTTCACCCGCTCGGTCCGCGCGATGGCGGCCTCGGCGAGTTCGGCCGCCGACACCGCGCCGCGGCGCAGCGCCTGCACGGCGCCGACCGCATCGAGGTCAGAAAGCGCGTCGTCGCCGAATGCGTGCACCGATGCCATTGCACGAACGCTAGCAAAGCGGCCGCCCGCCAATGGGTAAGGCCCCGCACGACCGGGATCGCCGGTGGTGCGGGGCCTTACGGTTGAGCGGTTGGTGCGCCGCTCAAGTTTTTCTGTTGCCCAGGCTTAGGACTGGCCGACCTCGAAGCGGACGAACCGGGTGACGGTCACGCCGGCCTCGTCGAGCAGGCTCTTGACGGTCTTCTTGCTGTCGGACACCGACGGCTGGTCCAGCAGCACGACGTCCTTGAAGAAGCCGTTGACCCGGCCCTCGATGATCTTGGGCAGCGCCGCCTCCGGCTTGCCCTCGCTCTTGGCGGTCTCCTCGGCGATCCGGCGCTCGCCCGCGACGACATCGGCCGGGACGTCCTCACGGGTGAGGTAGCGGGCCTTGAGCGCGGCGATCTGCAGGGCCGCGGCGTGCGCCGCGTCCTTGCCGTCACCGGTGTACTCGACCAGCACACCCACGGCCGGCGGCAGGTCCGCGGCCCGCTTGTGCAGGTAGGGCTCGACGGTGCCGTCGAAGTACGCCGCCCGGCGCAGGACCAGCTTCTCGCCGATCTTGGCCGAGAGCGCCGCGATGGCCTCCTCGACGGTCCGGTCGCCGGCCTTGGCGGCCAGCAGGGTCTCGACGTCGTTGGCCTTGGCGGCCAGCGCGGCGTCGACGATCTCGTCGGCCAGCGCCTGGAACTCGGCGTTCTTGGCGACGAAGTCGGTCTCGGAGTTGAGTTCGATCAGGGCGCCGCCCTTGGCGGCGACCAGGCCCTCGGCGGTGGCGCGCTCGGCGCGCTTGCCGACGTCCTTGGCGCCCTTGATCCGCAGCACCTCGACGGCCTTGTCGAAGTCGCCGTCGGACTCGGCCAGGGCGTTCTTGCAGTCCATCATCCCGGAGCCGGTCAGCTCGCGGAGCCGCTTGACGTCGGCGGCGGTGTAGTTAGCCATAAAAGTTCCTCGAAACGTTTCGGATGGTCCCAGCGCCGGTCTCCGGACAGCGCCGCTGTCCGGAGACCGGTGGCGACTAGGAGGCGTCGGTGGTGGTCTCGGCGGCCGGGGCCTCGCCACCGGCGGCGGCGCCGGCGAGCAGCTCCTGCTCCCACTCGGCCAGCGGTTCCTGGCCGGCCTCGGGCTTGCCGTCGGCGGCACCGGCACCGGCGCGGGCCTGCAGGCCCTCGGCGACCGCGGAGGCGATCACCTTGGTCAGCAGCGCGGCCGAGCGGATGGCGTCGTCGTTCGCCGGGATCGGGTAGTCGACCTGGTCCGGATCGCAGTTGGTGTCCAGGATCGCGATGACCGGGATGCCCAGCTTGATCGCCTCGTTGACGGCCAGGTGCTCCTTGTTGGTGTCGACGACCCAGACCGCGGACGGCACCTTGGCCATGTCGCGGATACCGCCGAGGCTGCGCTCCAGCTTGTTCTTCTCGCGGGTCAGCATCAAGATTTCCTTCTTGGTGCGTCCCTCGAAGCCGCCGGTCTGCTCCATCGCCTCCAGCTCCTTCATCCGCTGAAGGCGCTTGTGCACGGTGGAGAAGTTGGTGAGCATGCCGCCCAGCCAGCGCTGGTTGACGTACGGCATGCCGACGCGGGTGGCTTCCTCGGCGATGGACTCCTGGGCCTGCTTCTTGGTGCCGACGAACAGCACGGTCCCGCCGTGGGCGACGGTCTCCTTGACGAACTCGTAGGCCTTGTCGATGTAGGTCAGCGTCTGCTGCAGATCGATGATGTAGATGCCGTTGCGGTCGGTGAAGATGAACCGCTTCATCTTGGGGTTCCAGCGTCGGGTCTGATGCCCGAAGTGCGCGCCGCTGTCCAGCAGCTGCTTCATGGTTACAACAGCCATGAGTGGCAATACCTCTTTTTGTCGGTTGTCGTCCGTGCCTCGGCTGAGACCGGACCCTGGCGCCTGCGGTGTGCCGGGCCCGACCGGTTGCCCGGCGGGACCGACCGACACATACCTGTGTGCGGACGCGCGAAGTCAGCCCGCGCAAACGAGCTGCGCAGGGAAGTTTACACCGTCGAGCCGGATGCTTTTTCCACGCCGGGCGCTGCACAGCCGCCGATTGCTCCCCAGCTTCCCGACATCGGGCTGGCCGCGGCCGCGACGGCCGGGTGGACTGGACGGATGCGGATGCGCGCGGTGCTGGCCGGGTGGCTGGCGACGCTGGGGGTGCTCGGGGCGGTGCCCGTCGCCCCCGGCGCGGCCGACGGGCTGCGGCTGACCTGGCCGCTGCGCCCCGCCCCGGCCGTCACCCGGGGCTTTGACGCGCCTCGCCCGGACTGGCGGCGCGGCCACCGGGGGGTGGATCTGGCCGGGCGCCCGGGCCAGCCGGTGTACCCGGCCGGGCCGGCGACGGTGCTGTTCGCCGGCCGGCTGGCCGGGCGAGCGGTGGTGTCCCTGGCGCACCCCGGCGGGCTGCACACCAGCTACGAGCCGGTGGTTGCGGCGGTACGGGTCGGTCAGGCGGTGGACGCCTCGACCCCGCTCGGGGTGCTGGCCGCCGGGCATCCCGGGTGCGCGGCCGCGGCGTGCCTGCACTGGGGCGCGATGTGGGGTCCGTCGGCCCGGGCGGACTACCTCGACCCGCTCGGCCTGCTGGCCGGCACCCCGATCCGGCTCAAGCCGCTGCGGTCATGAACGGGCCAGGAAGTCGGTCATCGCGGCGAGTACCTCGGTGGGCCGGTCGCGCTGTACCCAGTGCCCGGCGCCGGGCAGGATCAGCGCGGTCGCCGCCGGGATCAGATCGGCCGCGGCAACCGCCCGCCGCCACGGCACGCCGGTGTCTGCGGTGCCGTGGATGATGAGCGCGGGCCGGGCGAATCCGGGCAACGCCGGGGTGTAGTCGGTGGCCTGCCGGTTCCACCGGACCTGGTCGCGCTGCCACTGGGCGAACTCGGCCATGCCGCGTCCGGATCTGGTGGCCGCCCGGACCGCGGCGGCCAGCTCCGGGGTGCGCCGGGCCGGGTCCCGGACGATCTGCGCCAGGCTCCAGTCCAGCGTCCACCCGGCGCCGGCCAGCGCCCGGGTGGCGGTTTCCAGCAGCCCGGAGCGCACCGCGAGCCAGGTCAGCAGCTGCCGCGGCAGCGACAGCGGGCCGTCGGTCAGCCGGGGCATCAGGCCGTAGCTGGCCAACAGCATCGCGCGCTCGACCCGCTGCGGCCGGGCCAGCACGTGCCCGATGGCCATCCCGCCGCCCAGCGACAGCCCGCCGATCGCGTAGCGATCCAACCGCAGCGCGTCGACGAAATCCCCGACGTAGCCCACCAACCGGTCCTGGGTCATCGACCACGGGGCCGCCGGGCTGTGTCCGAACCCGGGGTGGTCCGGGGCGATCACCCGGTATCCGGCCGCGGCCAGGCCGGGACCGATCTGCCCCCAGGACAATTCGGCACTGTCCACCCCGGCGCCGTGCAGCAGCACCACCACCGGCCCGGCCGGGTCCGGGCCGGTCCAGCTCAGGTAGCTGACCCGGACGTCCGGCAGCGCGATCTCGCGCCGGTCGGCCGTCATGCCCGCGGGTGGGCCTGGTCGTGCACGGCACGCAACCGGGCGACGGTGACGTGGGTGTAGAGCTGGGTGGTCGCCAGGGTGCTGTGGCCGAGCAGTTCCTGCACCATCCGCAGGTCCGCCCCGCCCTCCAGCAGGTGGGTGGCCGCGCTGTGCCGCAGTCCGTGCGGGCCGATGTCCGGCGCCCCGGCGACGGCGGCGACGGTCTGGTGCACGACGGTGCGGGCCTGGCGCGGGTCGAGCCGGCCGCCGCGGGCCCCGAGCAGCAGCGCCGGCGGGGACAACGGGCCGGCCAGTTCCGGGCGGCCGTGCCGCAGCCAGTCATCCAGCGCGTCCTGCGCGGGTTCGCCGAACGGCACGGTGCGCTGCTTGTTGCCCTTGCCGAGCACCCGCAGCAGCCGGCGTTCGGTGTCGACGTCGTCGACGTCGAGTCCGCACAGTTCGCTGACCCGGATGCCGGTGGCGTACAGCAGTTCGACGATCAGCCGGTCCCGCAGGGCCAGCGGATCACCTTGTTCGGCACCGGATTTCGCCGCGTCCATGGCCTGCAGCGCCTGGTCGGCGCGCAGCACGGCGGGCAGGGTGCGATGCGCCTTGGGCAGTTGCAGCCGGACCGCGGGATCGCCCGCCAGCAGGCCGCGCCGGTGCGCCCAGGCGGTGAACGTCTTGATCGCCGAGGTGCGCCGGGCCAGCGTGCTGCGCGCCGCCCCGGCGGCGGCCTGGTCGGCCAGCCAGGCCCGCAGCACCGGCAGCGACAGCGCATCCAGGCCGGCACCGGGGACCCGGCGGTCCAGAAATTCCAGCAGCGCGCGGACGTCGCCCAGGTAGGCGCGGCGGGTGTGCGCGGACCGGTCCCGCTCCAGCGCGAGGTGTTCGGCGAAGTCCTCCAGGACGCCGGTCAGCGACGGATGCACTCCCCCACCGTGCCAGAGCTCAGGCCGGTTCGCCGCCTTCGGCCGCGGCGAGTTCGCGTTTCCACTGCCGGAAGGTTTCCTCGGTGCGGCCGCGCCGCCAGTAGCCGGAGATCGACGACGCCCAGCGGGCGGGCACGCCGCGCTCCTTGCGGATGTAGGGCCGCAGGTTCATCATCACCGCCTGCGCCTCGCCGTGGATGAAGACCTGCACCTGCCCGGGCAGCCAGTCGGCCTCGCGGACCGCGGCGATCAGCGGGGCGTTGTCGCCGGCGCGTTCGTCGTCGATCAGGTCGGCGCGGCCACCCCGGAACACCCAGCGGATCTGCACGCCGGCCGGTGCGGCCAGCTCGAGCACGTCGTCGGGGCCGGCGACCTCGATGAGCACCCGCCCGAGGGCGTCGTCGGGCAGCGCCTCCAGCGCGACGCTGATGGCCGGGATGGCCGCCTCGTCGCCGGCGAACAGGTACCAGTCGGCCTCCGGGTCAGGGGCAAACGCACCGCTGGGGCCCATCACGAACAGCCGGTCGCCGGGCTGCGCGGCCAGCGCCCACGGCCCGGCGACGCCGTGGTCGCCGTGCGTGACGAAGTCGATGGTCAGTTCGCGGGCGGCCGGGTCGGCCCGGCGCACGGTGTAGGTGCGCACGCTGGGCCGCTGGTGCTCGGGCAGCACGGCGAAGCTGTCGTTGGTCAGCGGGCGGGGCAGCGCCTCGACATCGACGGCGGGCGAAACGAACACCAGCTTGACGTAACCGTCGGTGAACGCGTTGGGGGTGAAGGTGTCGAACCCGGCACCGCCGAGGACCACCCGCACCAGGTGCGGCGCGATCTGTTCGGTGCGGACGACCTCAAAGCTGTGCAGTGGACGGGCGGCCATCGCACCGACTATACGAGCGCGCCGCGGACCGCGGTTATCAGAGCACCCGCTCTGTTACTGTGGCCCGATGGCGCGGCCCCAGGTGTACGACACTGACACGGTGCTCGACGCCGTCGACGCGCTGGCCGCCGGCGACGGCGCGGCGGCGGTGTCCATCCGGGCGATCAGCACCGCGACCGGGGTCTCCAACGGCGCGCTCTACCACCGCTTCGGCTCCCGCGGCGCACTGCTGGGACACGCCTGGCTGCGGGCCGGCCGCCGGTTCCTCACCCTGCAGAACGCGCTGGTGGACGAGGCGCTCGCCGACCCCGGCACCGATGCCGCCGCCCGGGCGGTGCTGGCCGCCGCCGAGGCCCCGGTCACCTTCGCCGCCGCGCACCCGGACTCGGCGCGGCTGCTGCTCACCGTGCCCCGCGCACAGCTGCTCGCCGACGGGGTCCCCGACGACATCGCCGGGCAGCTGCGCGATCTGGACGGATCGCTGGTCGCGCTGATGCGGCGGCTCGCCGAGGCGCTGTGGGACCGTCGCGACGGGGCGGCCATCGACGCCGTCACCGCCTGCATCGTCGACCTGCCCACCGCGCTGGTGCTGCAGCGCGGCCGGCGCAGCACGCCGATCGCGCTCCGGCAGCTGCGCGCCGCCGTCGAAGCCGTGCTGCGAGTCGGGCCCGCCCCGCCGCGCCGGCACCAACCGACCAACACCACCACCGAATCCCGACGAGAGGACACCCCATGACCGTGCAGCTCGAATTCCGCGACCAGATCGCGGTACTGACCCTCGGCGACGACGAGAACCGGTTCTCCCCGACCCGCCTGGACGACATCGACGCCGCCCTGGACCGAGCCCTCGATGAGGGTGCGCAGGCTCTGGTCAGCACCGGTGCCGGCAAGTTCTACTCCAACGGCCTGGACCTGGACTGGCTGGGCGCCAACGGCGACCGGCTGGACTGGTACGTCGATCGGGTGCACCGGCTGCTGGCCCGGATGCTGACGCTGCCGATTCCGACCGCCGCCGCGGTGGTCGGGCACGCCTTCGGGGCCGGCGCGATGCTGGCGATGGCGCACGACTTTCGGGTGATGCGCACCGATCGCGGGTTCTTCTGCCTGCCCGAGGTCGACATTCTCATTCCGTTCACCCCGGGCATGGCCGCGCTGCTGCAGGCCAAGTTCACCCCGCAGACCGCGGTTGCCGCGATGACGACCGGACGCCGCTTCGGCGGCCCGGACGCCCTCGCCTTCGGCATCGTCGATGCCACCGCGGGCGAGGACGAGGTGACCGGCGCGGCGGTGGACCTGCTGCGTCCGCTGCACGGCAAGGATCGCGGCACCCTGGGGGCGATCAAGACCACCATGTTCGGGCCCGCCGCGCGGGTGCTGACCGGGCAGCAGTGAGCGTGGCGGCGGCGGAGCCGGGCCGGGCGTGCACAATCAGACGATGACCACCGTGGGAACCGCCACCGCGATCACCCTGCTGGCCGCGGGCCTGATCTTCCTGCTGGCGCTGCTGCTCGGCGTCTGGAAGTACCGCCAGATGGCCACCAGCCCCGACCATCTGGCGCATCCCTACGTCGACATCGCGCACCGCGCCGCGCTGCTGTACTCGTTCGCGACGCTGCTGATCGCGGTGTTCGTCGAGCTCAGCGCCTGGCCCGGGTGGCTGAACCTGGCCGCCGCGATGACCACGGTGTTCTTCTTCGTGGTGGCGATCGCCAGCTACATGCTGCACGGTGCACGCCGGGACACCACCAACCAGTTCGAACACCCCACCGCCGGACTGCATCTGGGGATGGTGCTGCTGATCGTCGGCGAGGTCGGCGGGTTCGCGGTGCTGCTGGCCGGCTTCATCCGCGCCCAGTTCGGCTGAGCGCTCACTCGCGGCGACAGATCCGCCAGCGGCCGTCCCGGCTCTCGGCGAGCCCGGACAGTTCCAGCAGCGCCAGCGGACCCAGCACCTGCTGCGGCGGCAGCGCGGCGTCGCGGGCGACCTCCTCCACCGTCGCGCCCCCGCGGCCCGGCAGCGCCTCGTACACCCGCTTCTCGGCCTCCCCCAGCTCGTCGAGCGGGGTGCCGGGATGTTCGGGCTCCTCGGCCAATTCACCGCACCGCCCGGCCACCTCGACGACCTGCTCGGCGCGGGTGACCAGCTCGGCGGTGCCCGCCCGCAGCATCTCGTGACAGCCCGCCGAGGCCGCCGAGGTGACCGGCCCGGGCAGCGCGCACACCGGCCGGCCCAGCATCCGCGCCCACGCCGCGGTGTTGGCCGCCCCGCTGCGCAACCCGGCCTCCACCACCACGGTGGCCCGAGACAGCGCCGCCACCAACCGGTTTCGGGTCAGGAAGCGGTACCGCGCCGGCCGGGTGCCCGGCGGGTACTCGGTCAGCAGCGCGCCGGTCAGCGAGATCCGGTGCAGCAGCGCCGAATGGCCGCTGGGATAGGGCACGTCGATGCCGGCCGCCAGCACCGCCACCGTGGTGCCCTCGCAGGCCAGCGCCGCCCGGTGCGCCGCCCCGTCGATGCCGTAGGCCCCGCCGGAGACCACGGCGAAATCGGCGTCGGTCAGCCCGGCGGCCAGGTCGGCGGCCAGTTGTTCGCCGTAGCTCGTGCAGGCCCGGGTCCCGACGACGGCGACCGACCGGTCGGCGACCTCGTCGAGCCGGGCCGGGCCCAGGACCCAGAGCACCAGCGGTTCCCGGGCCTCCCGCCTGACGCTGCCCGCCCCGGCCGCGAACGACCGGAACGCCAGGTACGGCCACTGCGGGTCGTCGGGGGTCAACAGCCGGCCGTCGCGGGCCGCCAGGGCATCCAGATCGGCACCGCCACAGTCCAATCCGCGCCGGGCCCCGACGTACGACGACAGCTCGGCGGGCTCGGCGCCGGCCCAGATGTCCCGGGCGGCCTGCACCGGGCCGACCCGCTCGACGAATGCGGCGAGTTCCGGGCACGGTGGCTCGGCAACCCGGGACAGATAGGCCCAGGCGTGCAGCGCGGCGTCATAGCGCACCGCGGCAGGCCCGTTCATCGGGCCGCTCCGCCCTGCCGGAATCCCAGCGCGATGGCCACCTCGTCCTCCGCGGGCGCGGTCTTACCGGCCAGGTCGGCGACCGACCAGGCGATCCGCAGGCAGCGGTCCACCCCGCGGACGCTGAGCGCACCGGTGTTCAGCGCCCGGTTCAGCGGGGCCATCGCCCGGTGACCGAGCCGGAACTTGCGGCGCAGCAGCGGCCCGGGCACCTCGGCGTTGGTGTGCGCGCCGATCTCGGCCCAGCGCTGCGCGGCCGCGGCGCGGGCCCGGCAGACCCGGTCGCGGACCACCGCGGTCGGTTCGCCCGCCGCGCCGACCATCGCCCCGGCCCGCACCCCGTGCAGTTGCACCTGCAGGTCGACCCGGTCCAGCAGCGGACCGGACAGCTTGCCCAGGTAGCGGCGTTTCGCGGCCGCCGCGCAGGTGCAGTCTCGCGGGTCCGGCGCCGCGCACGGACACGGGTTGGCGGCCAGGACCAGCTGAAACCGGGCCGGATACCGGGCCACCCCGTCGACCCGGGCGAGCCGGACCTCACCCTCCTCCAGCGGCGTGCGCAGGGCCTCCAGCACCGTCGGGGACAGTTCGGCGCATTCGTCCAGGAACAGCACCCCGCGGTGTGCCCGGCTGACCGCGCCCGGCCGGGCCATCCCGGACCCGCCGCCGACCAGCGCGGCGACCGTCGAGGTGTGGTGCGGCGCGACGAACGGCGGCCGGGTGATCAGCGGGGTGGCCTCCGA
The DNA here is from genome assembly GCF_010726955.1 of Mycolicibacterium fallax. Classification (NCBI taxonomy): domain Bacteria; kingdom Bacillati; phylum Actinomycetota; class Actinomycetes; order Mycobacteriales; family Mycobacteriaceae; genus Mycobacterium; species Mycolicibacterium fallax. Next base: position 288,963 of record NZ_AP022603.1, on the reverse strand, counting down.
GAGCAGCCCGGCCACCGAGTGGATCGCGGTGACCTCCAGCGCCTCGTCGTCCGACAGGGTCGGCAGCAGTCCCGGAAGACGTTGGGCCAGCATGGTTTTCCCCACCCCGGGCGGCCCGGTGAGCATCAGGTGGTGCGCGCCTGCGGCGGCGATCTCGACGGCGTAGCGGGCCTGGGCCTGGCCGATCACATCGGCGAGGTCGGGCTGCGGCTCGTCGGCGCCGGTGGCGACGACGGGTGGGCCCGGCGGCCGCAGCGCGCCGGAGCCGTCGAGCCAGTCGGCCAGTTGCGTCAGGGTGCCGACCCCGAGCACCTCGATGCCGCCCACCAGCGCCGCCTCGGCGAGGTTGTCCAGCGCCACCACCGCGGTCTGCCAGCCCTCCCGCGCGGCGGCCAGCACCGCCGGCAGCACGCCGCGGACCGGGCGCACCCGGCCGTCGAGCGCCAATTCGCCCAACAGCACGGTCTTTTCCAGCCGCGGCCAGCGGCGCTTGCGGTCGGCGGCCAGCACCGAGGCGGCCAGCGCCAGGTCATAGGCGCTGCCCGCCTTGCGCAGGGTGGCCGGCGAGAGCGCCCAGATCAGCCGCATCATCGGCCAGTCGAAGCCGCTGTTGGTCACCGCGGCGCGGACCCGGTCCCGGGATTCCTGCACGGCGGCATCGGGCAGCCCCACCAGGTGCATGACGGGCAGGCCGGAGGCCACATCGGCCTCGATCTCGACGATCTCGCCGGTCAGTCCGCGGACCGCCACCGAGTAGGCCCGGCCCAGCGCCATCACCCCACCGCCCGCAGGTGGGTGATCGCCGCGGACCCGTCGCGGTGCAGCCGCACCCCGACGACGTCGATCCGCACCGTCGACCAGCAGCCGTCGTGATCGCGCAGCCACAGCCCGGCCAGCCGTCGCAGCCGGCGCAGTTTGACCGGGGTGACCGCCTCGGCCAGGCCGCCGTAGCCGTCCCCGGTGCGGGTCTTGACCTCGACGAAAACCAGGGTTGCCCGGCCGGTTTCGGATTCGCACTCGGCGACCACGTCGAGTTCGCCGTACCGGCAGCGCCAGTTTCGGTCCAGGATCTGCAGTCCGTCGTCCTGCAGGTGGGCCACGGCCAATTTCTCACCGAGAGCACCGATCTCGGCGCGGGTGGGCGTTCTGGGAACTGTCATGGGCCAACGGTGCGCGCCGGGCACGACAGATTCGCCTCGGCGCCGGGCGGATTCGCGCCGATTCCACCGAGTTGTCCCCAGCCCCAGATTGATCCACAATTGCCGTCGGCGCCGTTGACCGCCGGACAACGTCACGGTTCGAGAAAAATTCGATTGCGATCCCGACGCACCGGGCGCGCCTCCCGCGTCACCCTCAACCTCAGCTTTACCCTGAGCCTCGTGACGATCACGACCGCAGACCTGGAAATCTCACTGGCTGCCCTGGACTTCGAACCCGAGATCCTGTGCACCTGCAAGGGCTTCTGCAGCACCGAGGACCACTCGGCGATGTGGTGGATCACGCTGTCCTGCGGGTGCTGCTACCCGTTCTGCCAGCGCGCGCTGAGCATGGCCAACCTGCGACTGAAGCTGCGCACACTGGACTGCCGCAAGTGCGGCGCCGAGCGCATCGCGGTGCGCCGGGTGGTGCGAATCTGAGGCTCGGCTATTCGGGCAGCCGGAGTTCGGGCTTCTCGACCTCTTCGATGTTGACGTCCTTGAAGGTGATCACCCGCACCTGCTTGACGAACCGGGCCGGCCGGTACATGTCCCACACCCAGGCGTCGGCCAACCGCAGTTCGAAATAGACCTCGCCGTCGGCGTTGCGCGGAATCAGCTCCACGCTGTTGGCCAGATAGAACCGGCGCTCGGTCTCCACGACGTAGCTGAACTGTCCGACGATGTCCTTGTATTCGCGGTACAGCGAGAGCTCCATCTCGGTTTCGTACTTCTCGAGATCCTCAGCGCTCATCTACCCTGCTGTCCTTCTGTCCGGTGACCACCCATTGTCCCCTACCCGTGTCCGAGCCGCCGCGTCGGCTCGCCGCACGACCTCGCGGCGGCTCGTCGCACGTTCACATACGAGTACCGATGCTGCGGACACGGCCCGAGCGCGGCCATCGCCGCGGTGTGCGCCGCGGTGCTGTAGCCCTTGTGCTCGGCGAAGCCGTAGCCGGGATGGTCGGCGTCCATGGCGACCATCAACCGGTCACGGCTCACCTTGGCCAGCACACTGGCCGCCGCGATGCAGGCCGCCGCCGCGTCGCCGCCGATCACCGGCAGCGACGGCACGGTCAGCCCGGGCACCCGGAAACCGTCCGAGAGCACATAGCCGGGTCGCAGCGCCAGGCCGGCAACCGCCCGGCGCATGCCCTCGATGTTGGCGATGTGCACCCCGCGCCGGTCCACCTCGGCGGGGTCGATGAACACCACGTGGTAAGCCAGCGCATAGCGCCGGATCAACGGAAACAGTCGCTCGCGCTCGGCCTCGGTCAGTTTCTTGGAGTCATCCAGCCGGGCCAGGCTGTCGAGCCGATTGGGTCCGAGCACACACGCCGCGACCACCAACGGTCCCGCGCAGGCCCCGCGGCCGACCTCGTCGACCCCGGCCACCGGGCCCAGACCACCGCGATAGAGCGCGGCCTCCAGCGTGCGCAGACCGGAGGACCTGCGGATTATCGTGCGCGGCGGCCAGCTGGGCACCTATTGACCCTGGTGAGCGCTGTCATCCTGCTGCGGGTTGATCGCTTCGACCCCGCCCCAGCGTCCCGGCGGCCAGGCGATGAACCGGGCCTTGCCGATCACGTGGTCCACCGGCACCGTGCCGTAGTCCGGGTCCCCGGTGCAGTAGACGCCGGTCTGCTGCAGGTCGGTGCCGTTCTCGCAGTGCGCCCGGGAGTCCGAGGAATGCGTGCGGTTGTCGCCCATCATCCACAGCCGGCCCTCCGGCACCGTCACCGGACCGAACTCCGGGCCCAGGCACGGGTAGACCGCCGGGTCGACGCGCAGCACTTCGGGATCCAGGTACGGCTCGCGCAGCGGCTTGTCGTCCACCGTCAGGCCGGTATCCATGCGGCAGGCCACGGTCTGACCGCCGACCGCGATGATCCGCTTGACCAGGTCGTTCTCGTCGGGCGGCACGAAGCCGACGACGGCGAGGGCGTTCTGCACGGCGCGCAGCGCGGCATTGTCCGAGCGGATCGACTTGTAGCCGACGTTCCAGTTGGGCGGCCCCTTGAAGACCACCACGTCGCCGGGTTCGGGCTCGGAGAACCGGTAGGTGAGCTTGTCGACCATGATCCGGTCGCCGGTGCAGCCCGGGCAGCCGTGCAGCGTCGGCTCCATCGACTCCGAGGGAATCAGGTACGGCCGGGCGACGAACGTCAGCATGACGTAATAGATCACCAGGGCGATCGCGGCCAGGGTGGCGATCTCGCGGACGGTCGACTTCTTCTTGCCGGTGTCCTGCTTGCCGGTGTCCTCGGCGTCGGAGCCCTCCGGTGTGCCGGTGGTGCTGTCGTCGGGGTCGGTCGGATCCACCGAGTCCGGGGAGTCGGTCACAGCATCAAGTCGCGATCAGTGCGGCTCGGCGGTCGCCGGGCACCGTCAGCGCTTCTCCTTGATCTTGGCCTTCTTGCCGCGCAGCTCGCGCAGGTAGTACAGCTTGGCGCGACGGACGGCGCCGCGGCTGACGACCTCGATGCGGTCCACGTTGGGCGAGTGCACCGGGAAGGTCCGCTCGACGCCGACGCCGTAGCTCTCCTTGCGCACGGTGAAGGTCTCCCGCACGCCGCCACCCTGACGCCGGATCACCACGCCCTTGAACACCTGGACGCGCTCCTTGGAGCCCTCGATGACCTTGACGTGCACGTTGACCGTGTCGCCGGGGGCGAAGGTCGGGATATCGTCGCGCAGCGACGCCTGGTCGACGAAGTCCAGCGTGTTCATGCTCTTCCTAGCGGTCGCGGCTCGTGGGCACCGCGATCCGGCCGTTTCCGGGCGAATCTGCTGCCGAGCCGATGGGCATTCGGGGGTCGTCTCGCGGTGCACGGCGTGAACCGGCGGGCGGTGACAACTGCTCAATTGTGCCAGATCCCCCGCCACCGGCGAAATCGCGGCCGCCCACCACCGGCACGCAGGTAACTTCGCGATCACGCCCGGCGATGATTACTCTGAGCGGGCGGCGCAGCGGACTGGCGGCCCCGCGCGACACGCAATCACGATTCGGCAGCGAGGGGCAACCATGTGTCGGCGGTCAGCCAGGGCGACCAGAGTCGCCGCGATGCCCGTGGTGGTGGCCGTCGTCGTCCTGACCGCCGCGCTGACCAGCGCCTGCGAGGCCCGGGTGTACGGCGCCCCACCCGCGCACGGCCCGCAGATCGTCACCCCGCTGGCCCCGGTTTTCGACCAGCCCGCGGCCCCGCCGAGCGCGGCCTTCGACGGCCTGCCGGGGCGCACCGAACTGGCGGTGTCCCAGGCCGCCGATCAGGGCGCCCGGGTGAACGTGCTGCTGCTGGATCGCAACACCGGCCAACGGGTCTCCGGCGGCGCGCCGCGCGCGCTGGCCACCGCCTCGGTCGCCAAGCTGTTCATCGCCGACGACCTGCTGTTCCGGGAGCCGAACCTGGACGCCGCCGACCGGGCCAAGCTGGAGCTGATGCTGCGGTCCTCCGACGACGGGGCGGCCGAGGAGTTCTGGGAGCGCGGCGGCGGGAACGTGATCATCAGCCGGGTGGCCACCCGCTACGGCCTCGGCGCGACCAGCGGCCCCGGCAACGGCCGGTGGTGGAACACCCTGACCACCGCGGGCGATCTGGTCCGCTACTACGACATGCTGCTGGCCGGCACCGGCGGGCTGCCGCAGGACCGCGGCAACATCATCATCGGCGCGCTGAGCCAGTCCACCGCCACCGGCGTCGACGGCTATCCGCAGCGCTTCGGCATTCCCGACGGCCTGTCCGCCGAGCCGGTCGCGGTCAAGCAGGGCTGGATGTGCTGCATCGGCGCGGACTGGATGCACCTGTCCACCGGCGTCATCGGCCCGCAGCGCCGCTACGTGATGGTGGTCTACTCGCTGCAGGCCACCGACGACGCCACCGCCCGCCAGACCATCACCGAGGTGGTCAAGACGATGTTCCCCGACGGCCGGATCGGCTAGTCCAGCAACTCCGGCCGACGCTCCCGGGTGCGCTGCAGGCTCTGTTCCCGACGCCACGCCGCGATCCGGGCGTGGTCGCCGGAGCGCAGCACCTCGGGCACCTCCAGCTCCCGCCACAGCGGCGGGCGGGTATAGCTCGGCCCCTCCAGCAGGCCACCGACGTGGGTGGAATGCGAATCGTCGCGGTGCGACTCGGGGTTGCCGAGCACCTCGGGCAGCAGCCGGACCACCGCCTCGACCATCACCAGGGTGGCCGATTCCCCACCGGCCAGCACATAGTCGCCGATGGAGACCTCCGCCACCCGCATCCGGCGGGCGGCGTCGACGGCCACCCGCTGATCGATGCCCTCGTAGCGCCCGCAGGCGAACACCAGGTGCGACTCGGCGCTCCACCGCGCCGCGGTGGCCTGGTCGAACAGCGTCCCGGCCGGCGTGGGGATGACCAGCAGCGTTTCGGGCGTGCAGATCTCGTCGAGCGCCGCGCCCCAGACCGGGGCCTTCATGACCATGCCGGGGCCACCGCCGTAGGGCGAGTCATCAACCGAGCGGTGCACATCGTGGGTCCAGCTGCGCAGATCATGCACGCCGAGCTCGACGATGCCGGACTCAATCGCCTTGCCCGGCAAGGCTTGCCGCAGCGGGGCCAGGTAGTCCGGGAAGATGGTGACGACATCGATCCGCATGGCCGGCGCTACCCCAGCGATTCCAGGTCCAGCAGCCCCTCGGGCGGATCGATCTCGACGACACCGCGTTCCAGCGACACGGTCGGCACGATCGCGGCGACGAACGGCACCAGGATCTCCTTACCCGCTTCGTTTTTCACGCTCAGCAACTCACCGGCGGCGGTGTGCAGCACCTCGGCGATGACGCCGACGACGTCACCGTCGACGGTGTGCACGGCCAGCCCCTCCAGCTGATGGTCGTAGAACTCGTCAGGTTCACCGATCGCCGGCAGCTCGGCGGAGTCGATGATGAACAACGTGCCGCGCAGCGCGTCGGCGGCGTCCCGATCGTTGATCCCGGCCAGCCGCACCAGCAGCCGGCTGCCGTGCGCCCGGACCGTGTCGATCAGCAGATCACGGTCCGGGGCGCCCCGGAATCCCTTGGCGCGCAGGGTTTTCCCCGGCACGAAACGCAGGTCCGGGTCGTCGGTGCGGACATCGACAACGACTTCGCCGCCGATGCCGTGCGCCTTGGCGACCCGGCCCACCACCAGCTCCATGAGCGGGGCTGCGTTACTGGTCGGTGTCGACCACGTCGACGCGGATGCCACGGCCGCCGATGCCGGCGACCAGGGTCCGCAGCGCGGTGGCGGTACGCCCGCCACGCCCGATGACCTTGCCCAGGTCATCGGGGTGGACGTGGACCTCGACGGTGCGGCCGCGACGGTTGGTCACCAGGTCGACCCGGACATCGTCGGGGTTGTCGACGATGCCGCGCACCAGGTGCTCAACGGCGTCAACGACGACGGTGCTCATTCTGCCGCGGCTTCTTCGGTGCCCTCAGCGGGCGCCTCAGCGGACTCCGCGGGCGCCTCGGCCGCGGCCTCGGCGGCCTCGTCCTTCTTGCGCTTCTTCTTCAGCGTGGTGGCCGAGCCGGACGGCGCGCCGTCGGCCTCGGCGAGGGCGGCCTGGAACAGCTCGAGCTTGGACGGCTTGGGCTCCTTGACCTTCAGGGTGCCCTCGGCGCCCGGCAGGCCCTTGTGCTTCTGCCAGTCACCGGTGATCTTCAGCAGCGCGAGCACGGGTTCGGTCGGCTGGGCGCCGACGCCGAGCCAGTACTGGGCGCGCTCGGAATCGATCTCGATCAGGCTGGGATCTTCCTTGGGGTGGTACCGGCCGATCACCTCGATGGAACGGCCGTCGCGGCGGGTGCGCGCATCGGCGACGATGATGCGGTACTGGGGGTTGCGGATCTTGCCAAGCCGGGTGAGCTTGATCTTGACAGCCATCTGCGGAAAATCTCCTCGAGTGTTGCCACGCTGCAATTCGGCGATGCCGGGCGGACTGCCCGGATCCGGTTTTGCCTCACGTGTGTGACCGCCGCACGGCCGTGGCCGCGGACAGACGGCTGCCCATTCTGCCAGAGTCCGGGCCCCGGCCGAAATCGCCGGCCGCCGGCCACGGGCCTCAGAGGAATTTGTCGAAGCATTTGACCTCGACGCGGCGGGTCATCCGCCAGCCGTCGACGGTCCGGGTCAGCGCGTCCTCGTACCAGAGTCCGACGAACAGCAACTGCTTGGTCTCGGCATTGCAGACCATCGGGTTGAAGCAGATGGTGCGCGCGGTGGCGCTGTCCCCGTCGATCCGGATGTCGAAGTTGCCCAGCATGTGCGAATAGGCCGGGAAGTTCGGCAGCACCTCCGCCAGCCAGGCCTTGACCTGCGGGTACCGCCCGTCGATTCCCCCGCTCTCGCGGTAGTCGATGTAGGCGTCGGGGGTGAAGACGGCGTCCAGGGCGTCGAAGTCGCGGCCGTCGATCGCCGTCGAATAGGCCACCAGCAACTGTTGGATCTCCAGCCGGTCGGAGATCTCGGCAAGGCTCAGCACCGCCTGATTGAACTACATCGCCGGCCGCCGCGACCCGAAACTGAGCGCCCTGCACACCGTTGTGGCGGCCGCCGCTGGCTACTGTGGATCCCCATGCATCGTGTTCTGCCGGCGCTGCTCGCCGCGCTGTGCCTGTTCGTCGCTCCGACAGCCGCCGTCGCCGAGCCCGGCGACCCGCAACCACAGGTTTCCACCGCGATCCCGGACGGGCCGGCGGCCAGCTGGATCATCGCGGACATGGACACCGGCGAGATCCTCGCCGGCCGCAACGAGTACGCCAGCAGCGCGCCGGCCAGCACCATCAAGACGCTGCTGGCCCAGGTGGTCGTCGACGAGCTGCCGCTGGATGCCAGCACCGTCGCGGAGGCCGCCGACACCAACGTCGAATGCAACTGCGCCGGGGTCGCCCCGGGCCAGAGCTATACCGTCGCGCAGCTGCTCGACGGGCTGCTGCTGGTGTCGGGCAACGACGCCGCCAACGCCCTGGCCCGGATGCTCGGCGGCGCCGATACCGCGGTGGCCAAGATGAACGCCAAGGCCGCCCAACTCGGCGCGACCGCCACCCGGGCCGGCAGCCCGTCGGGCATCGACGGCCCCGGGATCTCGATGTGGTCGACGCCGCGCGACCTGGCGGTGATCTTCCGGGGCGCCATGAGCTACCCGGTGCTGGCCGGCGTCCTGGCCCAGCCCACCGCGGTGTTCCCGGCCAAGGGCGGCGAGCGGGTCCTGATCAACCAGGACGAGATGCTGCACCGCTACCCGGGCTTCCTCGGCGGTAAGACCGGCTACACCGACCTGGCCCGCAAGACGTTCGTCGGGGCGGCCGCCCGCGACGGGCGGCGGCTGGTCATCGCGATGATGTACGGCCTGGTCCGCGAGGGCGGGCCGACCTATTGGGATCAGGCGGCCAGTCTGCTGGACTGGGGCTTCGCCCAGCACCAGGGCGCCGGCATCGGCATGCTGTAGCCGCCGGAGCGCCGGCCGGCCCGAAGACGCCGAATCGCAATCTCGCCGGGGCCCAGGGGTGACCCGGCGCCGATAGCGTCGGCGGCCATGGCTGTGCCCCCCGTGCTGCGCATCCGCCGTGCGACGGTGGCCGTCCTGCTGAGCGTGCTGCTGGTGATCGCGGGGCTGCCCACCGCGTCGGCGGTGCCGACCGCGGTACCGCCGGACGGGCCGGCCCGGGCCTGGGTGCTCGCCGACATCGCCAGCGGGGCGATCCTGGCCTCCAAGGACCCCACCGGCCGGTACGCCCCGGCCAGCACCATCAAGACGCTGCTGGCGATGACCGTGCTGGACAATCTGCGCCCCGAGACCGCCGTGCGGGCGACCGCCGCCCACACCAAGGTGGAATGTTCCTGCGTCGGTTTGGTGCCCGGGCAGGTCTACACCGCCCGTCAGCTGCTCGACGCGCTGCTGATGGTCTCGGGCAACGACGCGGCGAACCTGCTCGGCGACATGCTCGGCGGCTACCGCGCGGCCATCACCCGGATGACGAACAAGGCCGCGAGCCTGGGCGCCACCAGCACCCGGGTCATGTCGCCGTCCGGCCTGGACGGCCCCGGCTGGGAAACCGTCACCACACCAAGGGATCTGGCGATCATCTACCGGGCCGCGATGAAGTACCCGGTGCTGATCCAAATCTTTCAGCAGCGGGAGGCGTCCTTCCCGAACGGCAAGGGCGGGGCCAAGACGCTGCACGCCCAGAACGAACTGCTGGCCCGCTACCCCGGTGACGTGGCCGGCAAGACCGGGTTCACCAACCTGGCCGGCAAGACCTACGCCGGTGTGGCACAACGCAATGGCCGGGCGCTGGTGGTGGTGCTGATGAAGGGCAGCGGCGACCTCTACGGCCAGGCCATCGGGCTGCTGGACTGGGGTTTCGCGCAGGCCTCGGGCACTCTCGGGTAGCGCTACCGACCGTCGTCGAGCCCGAGGTCCCCTCGGCCGAGCACCACCCAGTCGTCGGCGTCGTTGATCAGGTGCACCCCGTTGAGTTCGGGGGTCTTCCGCAGCACCTCGACGATGGCCTCCAGCGACATTCCGCCGTAGCGGATCCCGGGGCGCTGTCGGCCGGTGTAGACCTGCAGCAGTGCATCCATCCCCGCCGCCGCGGAGGTGAGGAACAGCGGTGAGCTGCCGTCCGCCCCGATCTTCATGGCCACGTACAGCTCCCGGCCCCGCGCCGCGTCGACGATCCGGTCGTACCGCTGCGGATCCAGGACCGCGCGGGTGATCCGCTGCTCCAGCGTCGCACCGGCCGCGGGTTCCGCGGCGGGCCGCTGGTCGGCGACCGCCAGGTGACTGTGGTGAATCGCCGAGGTCCGCTCCGGTGCCTCGGCCAGATACACCTGCAGTTCGGCATAGATGTTGGGTTCGTCGTCGGCGATGACGACCTCGACGCGGTCGAGCGGCAGGTCGTAGTACACCCCGGGATCGGTGATGATCCGGGCGACCCGACCGCGCAACCCGGTGTCCGCCAACCCGATCGGCCGGTGGCCGGCCGGCACCGCAGGCCCCGCGCGACGATCGCTGGGCGGCACATAGAACTCCTCGGCGGGAATCTCCCGCCCGGAGCGCGTCTCGACGATCTGGATGCCGCGACCGTCGCGAACGATCTGCAGTTGCGAACCGACCGGGAAATTCCAGATGCCGATCAGCGTCGCCAGAGCTGCGCCGGCCTTCGGGATGAACTCGATGTGGGTCATCGGTAGACCCGGCCGCGCAGGATCACCAGGTCCGGGTGATCGAGCACCCCGGGCAGTCGCGGATCCTCGGCGAAGCACAGCAGATCGGCCGGCCCGCCGTGCTCAATCCCGGTGCGGCCCAGCCAGTCCCGCGCCGACCAGCAGGCCGCTCCGAGCGCCTCGGTGGGACTCAGGCCGACCCGGCGCAGCGCGGCGACCTCATCGGAGATCCGGCCGTGGGCGATCATGCCGCCGGCGTCGGTGCCCGCGTAGATCGCCACCCCGGCCTCGTGCGCGGCGCCGATCCGGTCCGCGCAGCTGGCGTACAGCTCCCGCATGTGCCGGGCGTAGGCCGGGTACCGGCCGGCCTTCTCGGCGATACCGGGAAAGTTGTCGATGTTGATCAGGGTCGGCACCAGGGCGGTGCCGTGGGCCAGCATCAGCTCGATGACGTCCTCGGTGATCCCGGTGCCGTGCTCGATGCAGTCGATGCCGGCCTTGATCAGCCCGGGCAGCGCGTCCTCGCCGAACACGTGCGCGGTCACCCGCGCGCCGTTGGCGTGCGCGGCCTCGACCGCCGCGACCAGCACCTCATCGGACCACAGCGGTGCCAGGTCGCCGGCCCCGCGGTCGATCCAGTCCCCCACCAGCTTCACCCAGCCGTCACCCCGGCGGGCTTGGGCCGCAACGTATTCCGGCAGCTGGGACTCGTCCTCGATGTCGATCGGCAGGCCCGGGATGTAGCGCTTGGGCCGGGCCAGGTGCCGACCGGCGCGGATGATCCGCGGCAGGTCCTCGCGATCGTCGAGGCTGCCGGTGTCCACCGGGGAGCCGGCGTCGCGCAGCAGCAACACCCCGGCGTCGCGTTCGACCTCGGCCTGCCCGATCGCCTCGTCAAGCTCGACGCCGCCCTGCGGGCCGAGCCCGACGTGGCAGTGCGCGTCGACCAGACCTGGGATGATCCAGCCGCCGTCGAACACCGTGTCGGCGCCGGCGACCGGTTCGGCCGACAGCACCCCGTCGACGATCCACCACTGCGCCGGCGCGCCGTCGGGCAGCACCGTCCCGCGGATGTGCAGGCGCATCGCGGGACCCCCCGATCCGGTGTGGGCGTTACTTCTGCGGCGGGAACTTCAGCTTGGACAGGTCGAAATCGGCCAGCCCGGGCGGCAATTCGTCCAGGCCCTTGGGCATCCCGGTCAGGTCCGGGAACCCGGCGGGCATGCCCGCCGGCATCCCGGCGCCGAACGGGGACTTCGGCGGAGTCGGCCCGCGCCCCTTGCCCTTGCCCTTGCCCTTGCGGCCCTTGGCCTGCTTGCGGGTGGCCGAGCGCCGGCCCATCCCGGGAATGCCCATGCCGCCGACCATCTGCGACATCATCTTGCGGGCCTCGAAGAACCGGTCGACGAGCTGGTTGACCTCGGTGACGGTGACGCCGGAGCCGTTGGCGATGCGCAGCCGCCGGGAGGCGTTGATGATCTTCGGGTCGGTCCGCTCGGCCGGCGTCATGCCGCGGATGATGGCCTGGATCCGGTCGAGCTGGCTGTCGTCGACGGCGGCCAGCGCGTCCTTCATCTGGCCGGCGCCGGGCAGCATGCCCAGCAGGTTGCCGATCGGGCCCATCTTGCGGATGGCGAGCATCTGGTCGAGGAAGTCCTCCAGGGTCAGCTCGCCGGTGCCGATCTTCGCGGCGGCGGCCTCGGCCTGCTGGGCGTCGAAGACCTGCTCGGCCTGCTCGATCAGGGTGAGCACATCGCCCATGCCGAGGATCCGGCTGGCCATCCGGTCGGGGTGGAAGACGTCGAAGTCCTCCAGCTTCTCGCCGGTGGACGCGAACAGGATCGGCACGCCGGTGACCTCGCGCACCGACAGCGCCGCACCGCCGCGGGCGTCGCCGTCGAGCTTGGTCAGCACCACGCCGGTGAAACCGACGCCGGCGCCGAACGCCTCGGCGGTGGCCACCGCGTCCTGGCCGATCATCGCGTCGAGCACGAACAGCGTCTCGTCGGGCGACACCGCGTCGCGGATCGCGGCGGCCTGCGCCATCAGCACGTCGTCGATGCCGAGCCGGCCCGCGGTGTCGACGATGACGACGTCGAAGTGCTGGGCCTTGGCCTCGGCCAGGCCGGCGGCGGCGACGGCGACCGGGTCGCCCGGTCCGGCGCCGGCGATCTCGGTGGACCCGGGCGCGGTCCCCGGGTGCGGGGCGAACACCGTCACCCCGGCCCGCTCACCGACCACCTGCAGCTGGTTGACCGCACCGGGTCGCTGCAGGTCACACGCCACCAGCAGCGGATTGTTGCCCTGGCCCTTCAGCCACTTGGCGAGCTTGCCGGCCAATGTGGTCTTACCGGCGCCCTGCAGGCCGGCCAGCATGATCACCGTCGGCGGGGTCTTGGCGAAGCTCAGCTGCCGGGTCTGGCCGCCGAGGATGCCGACGAGTTCCTCGTTGACGATCTTGACGACCTGCTGGGCCGGGTTCAGCGCGCCGGAGACCTCGGCGCCCTTGGCGCGGTCCTTGACCCGGACGATGAACTCGCGCACGACGGGCAGCGACACGTCGGCCTCGAGCAGCGCCAGCCGGATCTCCCGGGCGGTGGCGTCGATGTCGGCGTCGGTCAGCCGGCCCTTGCCACGCAACCCGGCCAGCGCACCGGTCAACCGGTCGGAGAGGGATTCAAACACGGGGACCAGCCTAACCGCAGGGCCGCGGCGTCATGTCATTCCGGTTCGGCGGCCGGCACCGGCGGCGGCGCAGGCAGCACCGCGTACAGGTCGGCCTCCAGCCGCTGCCGCAACGCGGGGTCGGCGCCGGCGGGTGCGGCGATGCTGAACACGTCGATGACCGACGCGCCCAGGGTCGTCACCTTGGCCCACTCCACATCGGCGCCGGCCCGCTCGAACACCGCCGTCAGCTCCGCCAGCAACCCGGTGACGTCGGTGGCCCGGACCTCCACCAGCCAGCGGTCGGCGTCGGGCCCGTCGTGCCAGAGGATTCGTGGCGGCGCGGTCGGCGGGTTGACCGGCACCGCCGCCCGGGTGCTCGATTCGCGCCGGTGCTCGGCGCCGTCCCCGGCCCGCCCGCGCAGCAGTTCCAGCACATCCACGTCGCCGGCCATGGCCAGGCTCAGTTGCTGGCGCAGCAGTTCGGCCGCCGGCGGCCTGCCGAAGTGCGGGGCGACCACGAAGGTGTCGATCGCGCTGCCGTGCGCGCTGCTCACCGACGCCGAATGCACCCGCAGCGCGTTGAGCGCGAGCACCCCGGCCGACCGGGACAGCACGCCCCGGCGATCCGGGGCGATGATGGTCACCCGGTAGGTGCCGGGCCCGTCACCGTCGACGAGCTCGACGTGCACCTCGTCGTCGGCGGCGGCCAGCGCCCGGTGCCGCTCGGCGATCGGGTCGGCCCGCGGCAGCGGTTCACCGGCGAGCGCGAGCCGGGTCCGGCGCACCAGGTCCCCGATCAGGGTGGCCTTCCAGTCCCCCCACACCCCGGGTCCGGTGGACAATCCGTCGGCCTCGGCCAGCGCGTGCAGCAGTTCCAGCAGTTGCAGATCACCGCCGAGGGTGTTGGCCACCTCGGCGATGGTGACCGGATCGGCCAGGTCACGGCGGGTGGCGGTGTCCGGCAGCAGCAGGTGGTATCGCACCATGTCGACCAACACGTCGATATCGGAGGGCCACAGCCCCAGCCGGGTGCCGATCTGCGCGGCCAGCTCCGCGCCGATCACGCTGTGGTCCCCACCCCGGCCCTTGCCGATGTCGTGCAGCAGCGCACCGAGCACCAGCAGGTCCGGGCGGGAGACCCGGGTGGTCAGCGCGCCGGCCTGGGCCACCGTCTCGGCCAGGTGCCGGTCCACCGTCCAGACGTGCACGACGTCGCGCGGTGGCAGGTCACGCACCGCCCCCCATTCCGGGAACAGCCGTCCCCACAGGCCGGTGCGGTCCAGCGCCTCGATGGTGCTCACCGCCGAGGACCCGGTGCCCAACACCACCAGCAGGTCCTGCAGCGCCGACGCCGGCCAGGGCGCGCGCATTTCCGGGGCGGAGTCGGCCAACCGGTTCAGCGTCGCGGCGGCCATCGGCAGGCCGGTCACCGCCGATGCCGCGGCCACCCGCAGCACCAGGCCGGGATCGCGCTGCGGGCGGGCCTCGCGGGCCAGCATGACCTCGCCGTTGTACTCGATCACGCCCTCGTCGAGCGGACGACGGATCGGCCGGCGCAGCGCGGCAAATCCCCGCTTCGGCAGCGCGTTTCCGGCGGTCCGCAGCCCGGCGTCGACGTGATAGGCGATGGTGCGTCCGGCGTCCGACAGCGCGCGGGCCAGGTCGAACCGGTCGCCGATACGCAGCGCCGCGCCGATCTCGTCGGCGTGCTGGGCCAGCAGGGTGTCCCGGCCGCGCCCGGACAGCCGATGCAGTTCGGTACGCACGTCCAGCAATGCCCGCTGACTGTCGGCCAGCGAACCCACCGGCGCGCTCGCCCCGGCCGCGCCGGGGTGCACGTCGGCGAGCTGGGCGGCGGCCAGCGCGGTGAGCAATTGCACGTCGCGCAGCCCACCCCGGCCGTTCTTCAGGTCCGGCTCGGCGCGGTGCGCGATCTCGCCGCTGCGCGCCCACCGGGCCTGGGTGTGCTCGACGATCTCGGGAAACCGCCCGGCGATGCCCAGCCGCCACTGCCGGCGCGCGTTGCGGATCAGCAGCGTCGACAATTCCGGGTCGCCGGCGATGTGCCGGGCCTCCAGCAGCCCCATCGCCGCGGCCAGGTCGGTGCTCGCCACCGTCAGTGCCTCCCCGACCGTCCGCACACTGTGGTCGACGCGAATGTTGGCATCCCACAGCGGGTACCACAGTGCCTCGGCCACCGCGGTGACCGTGTCAGCGGCCATCTGGTCGTGCAGCAGCAGCAGATCCAGGTCGGAATGCGGCAGCATTTCGCCGCGCCCCAGTCCGCCGGTGGCGACGATGGCGAACCCGCTGGATTCGGTGATGCCGAGGTCGGCGGCCGTGCCGGTCAACCACACCTCGTGCAGGTCGACCAGCGCCGCGCGCAGCGCCGCCGAATCCAGCCGGTGCTCACCGCCGGCGCCGAGTCGACGCGCCGCGGCGACCAGGTCGGTGGCCGGCTTGGGTACCCGGGGTTCATCAGCCATGTCCGGCCTCCCTTCGATCGCGCCGGTTGCGGCTAGAGCGCGTCACCGCCCCGTTCGCCGGTGCGGACGCGTACGACGGTGTCGACCGGGCTGACCCAGACCTTGCCGTCGCCGATCTTCCCGGTGCGGGCGGCGTGCACGATGATGTCGACCACCTTGTCGACGGCGGCGTCCTCGACCACCACCTCGACCCGGACCTTGGGCACGAAGTCGACGGCGTATTCGGCGCCGCGGTAGACCTCGGTGTGGCCCTTCTGCCGGCCGTAGCCCTGGACCTCACTGACCGTCATGCCCAGGATGCCCGCCTCCTCCAGCCCGGTCTTGACGTCCTCGAGGGTGAATGGCTTGACGATCGCGGTGATCAGTTTCATCTGGTCATTCCCTTCCAAAGCAGTTGTATGCGATCAGCTGAGTTCGTAAGCCGTTTCCGCATGGAGTGTCTCGTCGATTCCGGTGTGCTCGTCTTCCTTGCTTATCCGCCATCCCAGGGGTTTAACGATAAACGCGATGACAATCGTCAGGACGGCGGTGAACAGCAACGCGGCCAGCGCGATCACCAACTGCACCACCAGCTGCCGGATGCCACCGCCGTAGAACAACCCGGTGTCGGTGGCCAGCAACCCGATCGCCACGGTGCCCCACAACCCGGCGACCAGGTGCACGCCGACGACGTCGAGCGAGTCGTCGTAGCCGAGCTTGTACTTCAGCGCGATCGCCAGCGAGGACAGCGCACCGGCGACCGCGCCGAGCCCGATCGCGCCGATCGGCGACAGCGACCCGCAGGCCGGGGTGATCGCGACCAGTCCGGCAACGATGCCCGAGGCGGCACCGACGCTGGTGGCGTGGCCGTCGCGGATCCGCTCCACCACCAGCCAGCCCAGCATCGCCGCGGCGGTCGCGACGGTGGTGTTGATCCACACCAGCCCGGCGTGCATGTTCGCCGCGCCCTCGGAGCCGACGTTGAAGCCGAACCAGCCGAACCACAGCAGCGCCGCGCCGAGCATCACGAACGGAATGTTGTGCGGACGGAACACGATCCGGCCGAACCCGGTGCGCCGGCCCAGCAGAACGGCCAGCACCAGCGCGGCCATGCCCGCGTTGATGTGCACCACCGTGCCGCCGGCGAAGTCGATCGGGGCGACGTTCGCGGTGACCGTGCCGTCCTGCGCCGTCGTGGTCCCGAAAAGCCATGCGGCGATGCTGTTCTCACTGCCCGAGAGCAGACCGCCGCCCCAAACCATGTGGGCCAGCGGGAAATACACCAGGGTCACCCAGATGCCGCCGAATGCCAGCCAGGTGCCGAACCGCATCCGCTCGGCGACCGCGCCACTGATCAGCGCCACGGTGATGACGGCGAAGGTCAGCTGGAACGCGACCCAGACGATCGCCGGCACGGTGCCGAATCCGCCGGCGACGAAGGCCTGCTGGCCGTCGATCTCGCGGGTCTGAGTCAGTTGGGTCAGCCCGAACAGCGAGAACGGGTTGTCAAAGACGCCGCCGATATCCGATCCCCCGGTGTGGGTGGAGGAGAACGACATCGAATAGCCCCACAGCACGTAGATGATGCCGACCACGCCGATCGAGCCGAACGACATCATCATCATGTTGAGAACGGACTTCTGCCGAGACAGGCCGCCGTAGAAGAACGCCAGCGCCGGGGTCATCAGCAGCACCAGGGCGGCCGAGACGAGCACCCAGGCGGTGTCGCCCGTGCTCAGGCCCCCCGGCCCGAATGGTGCGAACGCGGTATCAGGTAGCACTTTGGCCAAACCTCCTTGGAAACCTACGCCGACGTGATCGGCCTCCCGCAAAGGTTCGTGCGCCCGGGTTTCCCCCGTGGTTCTCCCGTGTTTCACCGGTGTGAATGGATGCCCGCCCCGCGTTTCGGCGTTGTTACGCGCCGGCGGCCCGGCGCGGCCGGGCCGCGAGTTGGCGGTCCGGCCGTGGCCGTCGGGCCCCGGCGGTAGCCTCAGACCATGGGCCGCATCACGGCGCGACATCCGGTCACCAGAATCGTCGTCGGCGACGCCGAGCGGCGCCGCCGGGCCGACCTGCTGGCCGTCGAGGAGCCGCTGGAAATCCGGGTCAACCACGCCCAACTCGCCATCACCATGCGCACCCCCGGCCATGACGTCGAGCTGGCCGCCGGTTTCCTGGTCTCCGAGGGCGTGATCAGCCGCGGCGAGCAGCTGCACCGGGCCATGCACTGCGGTGGCCCCGGATCCGGCGGTGCGGCCAACACCTACAACATCCTCGAGGTCACCCTGGCATCCGGCGTGGCCGCCCCCGCCCCGGAACTGTCCCGGCGATTCCTGACCACCAGCGCCTGCGGGCTGTGCGGTAAGTCCAGCATCGAGGAGATCGAGACGGTGTCGCGCTACCGGCTGGCCGAGGACCCCGCCGAGCTGGACGCCGCCGTGCTGACCACCTTCCCCGAGCAGTTGCGCGCCCGGCAGGCGGTGTTCGACAAGACCGGCGGGCTGCACGCCGCAGCCCTGTTCGACGCCGACAGCGGCGAATTGCTGGTGCTTCGCGAGGACGTCGGGCGGCACAACGCCGTCGACAAAGTGATCGGGTGGGCGGTGCTCGCCGATCGGTTGCCGCTGCGCGCCACGGTGCTGATGGTCTCCGGCCGGGCGAGTTTCGAGCTCGCTCAGAAGGCGGTGATGGCCGGGGTGCCGATGCTGGCCGCGGTGTCGGCACCGTCCTCGCTGGCGGTGGAACTGGCCGACGCGACCGGCCTCACCCTGGTGGGGTTCCTGCGCGGCGATTCGATGAACGTCTACACCCACCCGGACCGCATCCGCACCGACGCCCCGGCCGACCACAGTCGGGCGAGCTGAAGGACACCGACATGACCGACACTCAGCACAACGCCAACGGCCCGGACGCGGCCGACGGTCAGCGCCCCGAACCGGCCGGCCCGGCCCCCGGCCTGATGGCCCGGCAACCCCGGCAGGGCGGCTACGGTCCGGTGACCGATCGCGACTGGTCCCAGCAGCCCTACCGGCACCCCGCCGCCGCCTGGGGCGCGGCGCTGTCGGTGGGCAAGGTGATCGCGCGGCAGCGGCTGCCGATCGCCGGACCGAAGGCCCTCGTGCAGATGAACCACCCGATCCGCGGCTACGACTGCCCGGGCTGCGCGTGGCCCGACGACCAGGACGGCCTGCTGCTGGACATCTGCGAGAACGGCATCAAGCACGTCACCTGGGAGATGACACACAAGCGGGTCGGGCCGTGGTTCTTCGCCGCGCACACCGTCACCGAGCTGGCCCAGTGGACCGACTTCGAGCTGGAGGACGCCGGTCGGCTGACCGACCCGATGGTCTACGACGCCGAACTGGACAGGTATGTGCCGATCTCCTGGGATGCGGCGTTCGCGCTGATCGGCGAGGAACTGCGCGGGCTGCCGACCCCGGACGCGGCGACGTTCTACACCTCCGGCCGGCTCAGCAACGAGTCCAGCTACATCTACCAGCTGTTCATGCGGGAATTCGGCACCAACAACATGCCGGACTGCTCCAACATGTGCCACGAGGCGTCCGGCCGCGCGCTGACCGCGTCGATCGGCACCGGCAAGGGCACCACCGACGTCCAGGACTGGGCCGAGGCCGACCTGCTGTTCCTGCTCGGCGTCAACGCCGCGTCCAACGCTCCGCGGATGCTCACCACACTGGCCGCCATGGTGCGCAGCGGCGCCCAGGTGGTGCACGTGAACCCGCTGGTAGAGGTCGCCTCCACCAAAACAATCGTCCCGCACGACTTCCTGGACATGGCGCTGTTCCGGTCCAGCCAAACCGGGTCGCTGGACCTGCAGGTCGCCCCCGGCGGGGACATGGCCCTGATGCGGGCAATCGCCAAGGTGGTGTTCGAGGCCGCCGACACCGACCCGACCGCGCTGGACCGCGAGTTCCTGGCCGAACACACCGTCGGTCTCGAGGAGTACCGGGCCCTGGTGCAGGCCACCGGCTGGGACGAACTGGTCGCCGCCTCCGGGCTCGGCGAGGCGCAGCTGCGCCAGGCCGGCGAGCTCTACCTGCGGGCGGGCCGGACGATCGTCAGCTGGTGCCTGGGCGTGGCCCAGCACGAGCACGCCGTGGACATGATCCGGGAATTCATGAACGTGCTGCTGCTGCGCGGCAACATCGGCCGGCCCGGCGCCGGGCCGGCTCCGGTGCGCGGGCACAGCAACGTGCAGGGCAACCGGACCTGCGGGATCAACCACCACTCGCCCGCCGCCCTGCTCGACGCGCTCGACGCGCATCACGGCATCACCGCGCCGCGCACTCCCGGCCTGGACACCGTCGGCAGCATCGAGGCGATGCACCGCGGGGACGTCGCGGTGTTCATCGCCCTGGGCGGCAACTTCGTGCTGGCCGCCCCGGACACCGACTACACCGCCGAGGCGCTGTCGCGCTGCGCGCTGACCGTGCAGGTCAGCACCAAGCTGAACCGCAGCCACCTGGTGCACGGCCGCAAGGCGCTGATCCTGCCCTGCCTGGGCCGCACCGAGATCGACATCCAGCGCGACGGGCCACAGGGGCAGACCGTCGAGGACGCCATGAGCATGGTGCACGTGTCCTACGGCAAGAAGAAACCGGCGTCCGAAGCGCTGCTGTCCGAGCCGGAGATCATCGCCCGGATGGCCCGGGCCACCCTGCCGGACAGCACCACACCGTGGGAGGAGTACGTCGCGAACTACGACCGGATCCGCGACGACATGGCCGTCGTGCTGCCCGGATTCGCCGGGTTCAACGACCTGATCAAGAACCCGACCGGGTTCCGGATCCCGCAGCCGGCCCGGGAGCGGGTGTTCGCGACGGCGTCGGGGCGGGCGCAGTTCTCGCACGCACCGCTGGCCACCGCGGCCCACCCGCCCGAGCCGGACATGCTGGTGTTGCAGACCATGCGCTCCCACGACCAGTGGAACACCACCATCTACTCGAACAACGACCGCTACCGCGGCGTCAAGAACATTCGCGAGCTGATCTTCCTGAACCCGGCGGACATGGCCGCCCGCGGGATCGCCGACGGCGCGCTGGTCGACATCGTCTCGACGTCCAAGGACGGCTCGCAGCGCGCGCTCCGGTCCTACCGCGCCATCGCCTACGACACCCCGAAGGGCAGCGCCGCCGGCTACATGCCGGAAATGAACGTGCTGATCGGGCACTCCGACTACAGCGCGCAGAGCGACCAGCCGCTGGCCAAGAGCATCCACATCCGGGTCACCCCCGCCGGGCAATAGCCGCGCGCTTCGCGCTCAGCCCAGCAGTGCAGTGACATGCGCACCGCATGGGCCTCGCGCTTCGCGCTCAGCCCAGCAGTGCGTCGACAAACGCCGTTGGCTCGAACGGGGCCAGATCGTCGGGCCCCTCGCCCAGTCCGACCAGCTTCACCGGTACGCCGAGGTCCTGCTGCACCCGGAACACGATGCCGCCCTTGGCGGTGCCGTCGAGCTTGGTCAGCACCACCCCGGTGATGTCGACGACCTCGGAGAACACCTTCGCCTGCGCCAGCCCGTTCTGGCCGATGGTGGCGTCGAGCACCAGCAGCACCTCGTCGACCACGGCGCGCTTCTCGACCACCCGCTTGACCTTGCCCAGCTCGTCCATCAGGCCGGTCTTGGTGTGCAGCCGGCCCGCGGTGTCGACCAGCACCACATCGGCGCCGGCCTCGATGCCCTTGTCGACGGCGTCAAAGGCGACCGAGGCCGGGTCGGCGCCCTCTGCGCCGCGCACCACCTCGGCGCCCACCCGCGACGCCCAGGACTGCAGCTGGTCGGCGGCCGCCGCGCGGAAGGTGTCGGCGGCGCCGAGCACGACCCGGCGGCCGTCGGCGACCAGCACCCGGGCCAGCTTGCCGACGGTGGTGGTCTTGCCGGTGCCGTTGACCCCGACCACCAGCAGCACCGAGGGCGCGTCGGCATGCGGCAACGCCCGAATCGAGCGGTTGAACTCGGGGTGCAGCTGCCCGATCAGCGCGTCGCGCAGCACCTGCCGGGCCTCCGCACCGGTCCGGGCGCCGCTGGCGGCGAACTTGGCCCGCAGCTCGTCCATCACCGCAGCGGTGACCGTCGGGCCCAGGTCGGCGATCAGCAGGGTGTCCTCGACGTCCTGCCAGGAGTCCTCGTCGAGATCGCCGGCGCCGAGTAGGCCGAGCACGCTCTTGCCCAGCGCGTTCTGCGACTTGGCCAGCCGGCCGCGCAGCCGGTCCAGCCGGCCCTCGGTGGGCGCGATGGTGTCCAGCTCCGGGGCCGACGGCGCGGGCTCCGGCTCGGCGACCGGTTCGGGCTCGGCGACCACGGCGTCGGCCTCGGGGGCCGCGACCTCAGCGACGTCAACCTCAACCTGGGGTGCTTCAGCCTCCGGCTCGGGCAGCTTGACCTCGGAAATCGTGCGCTTGGGGGCGTCGCGCGGGACGGCCGCATCGTCGCCGACGCCCGGCAGCCCGGTCGGGTCGAGCGTCGCGGTGCCGCCCTCGCTGAAGCTGATGCCCGATTTGGCGGCGTAGCCGCCGGAGCGATCGAGCTGCTTGTCGGCGTCCTCGGGGGCGGTCAGGCTGATCGTCCGGCTGCGGTAACGCACCAGCCCGACGATCAGCACGGTGATGGTCAGGACCGCGATGACGGCGATGGCAATCCAGGCTTCGATCGGCATGCGCTCATTGTTTCAGGCGACCCGGCGGCGGCGGGGGCGGGCTGCTCAGCTGCTGACCAGCTCCTGGCCGCGCATCCGCTGCGAGATCACCTGGGTGATGCCGTCGCCCTGCATGGTGACGCCGTAGAGCGCGTCGGCGATCTCCATCGTCGGCTTCTGGTGGGTGATGACGATCAGCTGAGATTTCTCCCGCAGCTGCTCGAACAGCCCGATCAGCCGGCGCAGGTTCACGTCGTCGAGGGCGGCCTCCACCTCGTCCATCACGTAGAACGGGGACGGCCGGGCCCGGAAGATCGCCACCAGCATCGCCACCGCGGTCAACGACTTCTCCCCGCCGGACAGCAGCGACAGCCGCTTGACCTTCTTGCCCGGCGGGCGGGCCTCGACCTCGACCCCGGTGGTGAGCATGTCCGACGGGTCGGTCAGCAGCAGCCGGCCCTCCCCGCCCGGGAACAGCGCGGAGAACACCTGCGCGAACTCGCGTTCCACGTCGGCGTAGGCCTCGGTGAACACCTCCAGGATCCGGGCGTCGACCTGCTCGACCACGTCGAGCAGATCCTTGCGGGCCGCCTTGACGTCTTCGAGCTGGGTGGACAGGAAGTTGTAGCGCTCCTCCAGCGCCGCGAACTCCTCCAGCGCCAGCGGGTTGACCCGGCCCAGCTCGGCCAGCTCCTTCTCGGCGCGCTTGGCGCGGCGTTCCTGGGTGGGCCGGTCGAACGGCATCGGTGCCGGTGCGGTGACCTGCTCGCCGCGCTCGCGGGCCTGCTCGTACTCGGCCAGCTCCAGCTCGGTCGGCGGCAGCGCGATGTCGGGGCCGTACTCGGCGACCAGATCGGCCGGGGCCAGGCCGAACTGGTCCAGGATGGTCTGCTCCAGCTGTTCCAGTCGCAGCGCGGCCTGCGCCTTGGCCACCTCGTCGCGGTGCAGCGAGTCGGTCAGCGCGGCGATCCGGGCGTTCAGAGTGTCGACCTCGGCGCGGGCGGCGGTCAGCCCGGCGGCGCGTTCGTGACGCTGCGCGGTGAACGCGTCGCGGCGCTGCGCGGCGACGGCGACCACGCCGGCCAGCCGGCCGGCGACCTGGCGGCCGGACTCCGCGACGGCGGCGGCCACCGCCGCGGCGTGCCGGCGGGCCACCCGGGCCCGCTCGGCGCGCAGCCGGGCTTCCCGCTCGGCCGCGGCGGCCCGGCGCAGCGAATCCGCCCGGCCGCGCACGGCATTGGTGCGTTCCTCGGCGGTGCGGACCGCCAGTCGGGCCTCCACCTCGGCGCTGCGGGCGGCGTCGGCGGCCATCGCCAGGTACTGGCGGTCGTCGGGCTCGTCGGGCAGCTCGGCGGGGACCTCCTCGGCGTTGTACAGCCGGGTTTCCAGCTCGGTCAGCTCGGCGACGGTCTGGGCGCGGCCGGACTCCAGCTCGTCGCGCCGGCGGATCTGGCTCTGCCAGTCCTCCTCGGCCTTGCGGGCCTCCTGCCCGAGCCGGCCGAGCTGCTCGTAGATCTGCGAGATGGCGGCGTCGGACTCGTTGAGGGCGGCCAGCGCCTGCTCGGCGCCATCGCGGCGGTCGGTCTGCTCGGCCTGCGCGCCGGACAGCGCCGCGGCCAGCTCGCCGACCTGGGTTTCAGCGGCCGCCAGCTCCGTGCGGGCCCGCTCGATCGCGGAGGTGATCTCCAGCGTCGACGGTTTGCGGTCGGAACCGCCGCTGACCCAGCCCAGGCCGACCAGATCCCCCTCGCCGGTGACCGCGCGCAGCTGCGGATGCGCCTCGATAAGCGTCAACGCCGCCTCGATGTCGTCGACGACGGCGACCCGGGCCAGCATCGCGGTCAGCGCGCCGCGCAGCCGAGCGGGCGCCTCGACCAGGTCCAGCGCCCAGCGCGCCCCGGCCGGCAGCGCGGGCAGGTCCTCCGGCTCGGTCACCGGCCAGTCCCCCAGCACCAGCGCGGCCCGGCCGCCGTCGGCGGCCTTGAGTGCGGCGACGGCCGAGCCTGCGGTGACGGTGCCGTCGGCGGCCAGCGCGTCGGCGGCCGAGCCCAGCACCGCGGCCAGCGCCGTCTCGTGCCCGGCGGCGACCTTGATCAGGCCCGCCAGCGTGCCGAAGATTCCGCCGCCGCCGAGGTGTTCGGTCAGCCAGGCGGCGCCGTCCTTGCGGTCCAGGCCGACGGCCAGCGCGTCGATCCGGGCGTGCAGCGAGGCGACCTGGCGTTCGGCGGCGCGCTCGGCGGCCTGCAGTTCGGTGACCCGTTCCTCGGCCAGCCGCAGCGCGGTGACGGTGCGCTCGTACTGTTCGTCGAGCCCGGCCTCGCCCTCGTCGAGTTCGCCGACCCGGCCCTGCGCGGTCTCGAACTCGGCCTGGGCCTGCTGGGCCCGGGCCGCGGCCGCCTCGATGCCCTCGGACAGCCGCTCGACCCGTTCGTCGATGGATTCCACCCGGGCGCGCATCGTCTCGACCTGGCCGGTCAGCCGGGCCAGGCCCTCGCGGCGGTCGGCCTCGGCGCGGACGGCGGCCAGGTGCGCGCGTTCGGCCTCGGCGGCCACCGATTCGGCCTGGGCCAGTTCGGCGCGGGCGAACTCCGCGCGCTCGCGGGCCTCGTCCAGTTCGGCGAGCAGTTGCTGTTCGTGGGCGGCGACCTCGTCGGCCTCGGCCTCCAGCGCGTCGGGGTCGGCCCCGGTGTGCGCGACGGGTTCGGCCTCCAGCAGCTGGGTCCGCTCGGCGGCGATGCGAACCGTCGCGCCGACCCGCTCGGCCAGCGCCGAAAGCCGGAACCAGGCCTGCTGGGCGGCGTCGGCGCGCTGGCTCAGCGAGGCCACCGCCGACTCGTGGGCGGCGAGTTCCTCGGCGGCGACGGCCAGCCGCTCGGCGGCCTCCTCGTGCTCGCGGCGCAGCGCGGCCTCGGTGTCACCGACCCCGGCGAACTCGCTCTGCCGGGCGACCAGGTCGTCGGCGGCCAGCCGCAGCCGGGCGTCGCGCAGGTCGGCCTGGATGGTGGCCGCGCGCCGGGCCACCTCGGCCTGCCGGCCCAGCGGCTTGAGCTGGCGGCGCAGTTCGGTGGTCAGGTCGGTCAACCGGGCCAGGTTGGCGGCCATCGCGTCGAGCTTGCGGACCGCCTTTTCCTTACGTTTGCGGTGCTTGAGGACGCCGGCGGCCTCCTCGATGAAGGCGCGGCGGTCCTCCGGTCGCGATTCCAGGATCTGGCTCAGCCGGCCCTGCCCGACGATGACGTGCATCTCGCGGCCGATGCCGGAGTCGCTGAGCAGTTCCTGGACGTCCATCAGCCGGCAGCTGGTGCCGTTGATCTCGTATTCGCCCGCGCCGTCGCGGAACATCCGGCGGGTGATGGACACCTCGGAGTATTCGATCGGCAGCGCGTTGTCGGAGTTGTCGATGGTGAGGGTGACCTCGGCGCGGCCCAGTGGCGCGCGGTTGGAGGTGCCGGCGAAGATGACGTCCTGCATCTTGCCGCCGCGCAGGGCCTTGGCGCCCTGCTCGCCCATCACCCAGGTCAGGGCGTCGACGACGTTGGACTTGCCGGAACCGTTGGGGCCGACCACGCAGGTGATGCCCGGTTCGAAGCGCAGAGTCGTGGGCGCGGCGAAGGACTTGAAGCCCTTCAGCGTCAGACTCTTCAGATGCATAACGGCCCAGATTACCGGTGCGTAACCGCGCGGCGGCCGACCAGGCGCCCCGGTGCGCCGATCGCTACCGCTCGACGAATCCGCTGATCGGTTCCCCGGCCGCGGCCCAGTCCGCCACGACGGTGTCGACGTGCCCCGGGGTCCGGCCACCGCCCAGGTGCTCCAGGAGTCCCTCGCAGGCCTGCCGCGGCCCCTGCGCCACCACCAGCACCCGGCCGTCGGGCTGGTTCTTGGCGTAGCCGGTCAGGCCCAGCTCCAGCGCGCGCGAGCGGGTCCACCAGCGAAAGCCGACGCCCTGGACCCGGCCGTGCACCCAGGCGGTGAGCCGGACCTGCTCGGACATCGCTCAGCCCCGGCCGTCGGCGATCTCGAAGGTGACCTCGGTGCCGGCCTTCAGGGTGCGCCCGACCGTGCAGACGCTGTCGATGGCGCGGGCCACCACGGTGTGCACCCGCGCGGCCTCGGCCTCGGTCAGCCCGGTCAGGTCGATGCGCAGCGTCTCGGCCAGCGCCGGATAGACCTCGTTGTCCCGGTCGGCATCGCCGGACACCTCGATGCGGGCGTCGTAGTCGTCGCCGAGCCGGCGGGCCAGCGGCTGATCGGCGCTCATGCCCGCGCAGGCGGCCAGCGCGATCTTCAGCAGCTCACCCGGAGTGAACACGCCCTCGACGTCCACCGAGCCGACGAGCACCTCGGCGCCGCGCGAGCTGCGCCCGGTGTAGCGGCGGGTTCCGGTGCGCTGCACCCAGAGTTCGGTCATCTCAGGTATTCCTCTCACGCGCCAGGCTTTCCGGGCAGCCTATCGTCGGCGCTCTGGGCACCCCGAGCGCGCACTTCTTCCCCCAGCGCTCAACCGGGTACGCCGCCACCGGTGTGTCGGGTACCGGAGCGCGCCCTCGGCGCCCGGCGGGGCCGGGGTTGGCAGCTCGGGCAGTAGTACGACGAGCGGTTCATGAACTTCTCCCGCCGGATGATCGCCCCGCACCGCCGGCACCCCTGGCCCTCGCGGCCGTAGGCGTTCAGCGACCGGTCGAAGTACCCGGATTCGCCGTTGACGTTCACATACAGCGAATCGAACGAGGTTCCGCCCTGAGAAAGCGCGTCGGTCATCACCGCGGCGGCGGCGTCGAGCACGGCGGCCAGCTTCGGCCGGGACAGCCCGTCGGCGAGCCGGGCGCCGTTGACCCGCGCCCGCCACAGTGCCTCGTCGGCGTAGATGTTGCCGATCCCGGAGACGACGGTCTGGTCGAGCAGTTGCCGTTTGATCTCGGAGTGCTTGCCGCGCAACACCTTCACCACGGCGTCGCGGTCGAAGGCCGGGTCCAGCGGGTCGGTGGCCAGGTGCGCGACCGGCTGCGGCACCTCGACCCCACCGACCTCGACGAGCTCGGCGACCTGCCAGCCGCCGAAGGTGCGCTGGTCGACGAAGCTCAGCGCGGTCCCGTCGTCGAGCAGCGCCGAGATTCGCACGTGTTCGGCGCGCGGTACCCCACCGAGCAGCATCTGGCCGCTCATGCCCAGGTGCACCACCAGTGCGCCGGACTCGCCGTCGTCGAGCAGCAGCCACAGGTATTTCCCGCGGCGGCCGGTTCCGGTGATCCGGGCGCCGCGCAGCCGACCGATCAGATCCGCGGCACCGCCCGGATGCCGGCGCACGGCCCGGGGGTGATGCACCCGCACGGTGGTGATGGTGCGTCCCACCACGTGGCCGGCCAGTCCGCGCCGCACCACCTCGACCTCGGGCAGTTCGGGCATCAGTCTCCCGCCGGGTTGCCTTCCAGGGCGGTCCAGGCCGCCGCGGCGGCCTTGAGTTCGGCCTCCTTTTTGGTACGCCCGGTGCCCTCGCCGTAGTCGGCGTCGGCGACCACCACGGTCGCGGTGAACTCCTTGTCGTGGTCGGGTCCGGTGGAGCTGACCAGGTAGCTGGGCGGACCGAGGCCGCGCCCCACGGTGAGTTCCTGCAGGCTGGACTTCCAGTCCAGCCCGGCACCCAGCGTCGGCGCGGTGTCGAGCAGTTCGGCGAAGATCCGCAGAATGACCACCCGCGCGGTGGCGATCCCATGCGCGAGATACACCGCGCCCAACAGGGATTCGACCCCGTCGGCCAGGATCGACGACTTGTCGGTGCCGCCGCTGCTGAGTTCGCCGCGGCCCAGCAGCAGGAACGCCCCCAGCCCGCCGTCGGTGAGGCCGCGGGCGACCTCCGCCAGCGCCTGGGTGTTGACCACGCTGGCCCGCAACTTGGCCAGATCCCCCTCGGTGCGGTCGGGGTGGCGGTGGTAGAGCTCGTCGGTGATGGTCAGGCCGAGCACGGCGTCGCCGAGGAACTCCAGGCGCTCGTTGGTGGGCAGCCCGCCGTTTTCGTAGGCGTAGCTGCGGTGCGTCAACGCCAGCGTCAGCAGGTCCTCGGGCAGCTCGACGCCGAGCGCGGCCAGCAGCGGTGTGCGGTCCTCAAGCATTGCCGCCACGGGGTTCGTCGGTGACGTCGAGGTCGGCCAACTTGGCCCAGCGCGGGTCGAGGATCTCGTGGTGGTGGTCGGGCTCGGCGGTGGCCAGCGCGATCCCGCAGTGCGGGCACAGGCCGGGGCAGTCCGGGCGGCACAGCGGTACGAACGGCAGGGCCAGCCCGACCGCGTCGACGACGCACTGCTCCAGGTCGACGGTGTCGTCAACGAGGTGGCCGACCTCGTCGGCCTCGGCGGTGGCCGCGGTGGCGCTGTCGGGATAGGCGAACAGCTCGGTCACCGAGATCTCGACGTCGTCGTCGAACGGAGTCAGGCAGCGCGAACACTCCCCGGCGATCGGCGCCGACACGGTTCCGGTGACCAGAACGCCCTCGGAAACCGATTCCAGCCGAAGATCCAGCCGCATCGGCGCACCCTCGGGCACCGCGATCAGGTCCAGTCCGATGCGCGACGGGCTGGACACCGTCTCGGCGCGGGTGATCAAGGCGCCGGGACGGCGGCCCAGCCTGGAGACGTCGAACCTCAGCGGATGTGCAGCAGGCATGGTCGGAATCCTACGTCGGTCGCAGGCCCCCCCGATCCGCCGTTACCGCTGCACGTAGTCGTGCGTGCCGGCGGCGGTGCGCAGCTGGTGCCGTCCACGGCCGACCGAGCGCAGCGTTCCGTTGAGATAGTCCTCGAACTCGGCGAGTTTGCTGTCGACGTAGATGTCGCATTCGCCGCGCAGTCGGTCGGCCTCGGCGTGCGCCGAGTCGACCAGTCGGGTGGCCTCGGCGGTCGCGGTGGCGACCACCTCGGTCTGGGACACCAGGCGCTGCTGCTCCTTGATGCCTTCCTGAACGGCCTTCTCGTAGGAGATGTTGCCGCTCTCGACGAGGCGGTCGGCCTCGGCCTTGGCGCGGGCCATGATCGACTCGTGGTCCCGCTTGGCGGTGGTGACCAGCCGGTTGGCCTCCTCGTGCGCCTCGGAGACCGAGCGGTCGCAGTGCGCGTGGGCCTCGGCGACCATCCGGTCGGCCTGGGCCTTGGCGTCGGCGAGCATCCGGTCGGCCTCGGCGCGGGCGTGGTTGACCATCGATTCGGATTCCGTGGTCGCCGAACCGACCATCTGGTCGGCGTGCGCCTTGGCCTCGCGCAGCATGCCGTCGCGGGCATCGAGCACGTCCTGGGCGTCATCGAGCTCGCCGGGGATGGCGTCCTTGATGTCGTCAAGCAGTTCCAGCACGTCGCCGCGCGGAACCACGCAGCCGGCCGTCATCGGCACGCCGCGGGCCTCTTCGACGATGGCGCCCAACTCGTCGAGCGCTTCAAAAACTCGGTACACGGCGCAGCCTCCACGATCTGTTAATGGTGTTACCAGTGTGCATGGTGTTACTGCTGTGACGTGGATTGTCGCGCCGGTGTGTCGCGGTCAGTTCCGCAGTTTCGCCGCCAGTCGCCGGTTGACCGCCTCCGGCAGCAGCGCCGACACGTCGCCGCCGAGGCTGGCGACCTCCTTGGCCAGCGAGGACGACACGAACGAGAATTCCGCGCTGGTGGCGACGAAGAAGGTGTCCACCCCGGCAACGTGCCGGTTCATCTGGGCCATCTGCAGCTCGTACTCGAAGTCGGTGCCGGTGCGCAGACCCTTGACGATCGCGGTCAGGCCGTGCGCCTTGACGAAGTCGACGACCAGCCCGGAACCGGACTCGACCCGGACGTTCGGCAGATGCGCGGTCGCCTCGGTGATCATCTCCATCCGCTCGGCCGCGGTGAACATGCCCTTCTTGCTCGGGTTCACCAGCACCGCGATGACCAGTTCGTCGAATTGGGCCGCGGCCCGTTCGAACACATCAACATGTCCCAGGGTTACGGGGTCGAAGGACCCCGGGCAGACCGCACCACTCATGGCTCAGGACGCTACAGGCACCCCCGGGTGCCGGGGCCGGCTCGCGGCCCCGGCGCACCACGGAATTTTCCCAGGGGACCCACAGAAAGCACCCAGCACTTAGCTTCTGCAAATGTGGAGAGGCATCATCGGGCACCAAAGACACATTCCCGCAATTTAATTCGACCAACTCCCCGGTGATCGCATTCCGACACGACGTCACGTTGACACGCTGCACGTTTGCCGCGGACACGTCATCAAGGAAACCGCAGAAACACGGTCATACACATCCTTCAAATGACTGAGAAACGCGGCTAGAATTTCACCCGTCCCACGGGTGGCCAGGGAGAACATATGGTCACATTTGATGAATTTTCCCGAATAGCCGCCCGGATCCACGGCGCCGTGCTCGCACCCCAGGACTGGCCGAGCGTGATGGTCGACATCCAGCTGCTGTTCGACGGCGGCACCGCCGGCCTGGTGGTCTCCGACGGGGCGAGCCGGGTGCCCCGCTGCACCTGCATGGCCGACGATGCCCGCACCGCCTACCAGGACTACTACCACCCGATCGACTACGTGCTTGCCGACGTGGAGGCCGGCCCGGTCGGCCTGATGGTGCCGGGCAGCGGACTCATCGCGCGGGCAGCCGGCTCGGAGTTCGACGTCGACTGGATGCGCCCGCACCGCTTCACCCGGGGATTCTTCGTCCGGCTGACCGCCGGCGGGGACAACGTCACCTTCCTGGTGGCCGGCGACGGGTCGCGGTTCGAGACCGCCGCTCGCGCCGCCGTCTTCGCGGCGCTGATCCCGCACGTACAGCAGGCCCTGCACATCGAACAGCGACTACACGGCCGGGTGTTGAACGCCGAAGACGCCGAGCGGGCCGCCGACAGCATCCAGCGCGGCCTGGTGTTACTGGACCGCGGCGGCGCGGTGATCCACGCGAACGCGGCGGCCGAGGCGATCCTGGAGCACAGCGACGGGCTCTCCCGGCGCGGCGGACGGTTGCGCATCGAGGAAACGTCCGGCCGGACGCGACTGCAGGCCGCCATCAGCGCCGCCGCGACACCCGGCGGGAGTACCGACCCGGCGGCCCAGTGGGTGCTCTGCAACCGGCCGTCCGGGAAACGCCCCTACCTGCTGCACGTGCTGCCCGCCGCCGACGGCGCCGTGCTCACGGTCGTCGTGGACCTCGACCTGCCGGTGAAGCCGCCCGCCGACGTGCTGCGCCGGATCTACGGGCTGACCCGGGCCGAGTCCGATGTCGCGGTCCGGATACTCGGGGGCAAGGGCCTGGCCCCGATCGCCGAGGAACTTTCGGTGTCACTGACGACGGTCCGCACCCACCTGCAGCGGATCTTCGACAAGACCGGCACCCACCGCCAGGCCGAGCTGGTCCGGCTGCTGCTGACCCTGTCCGGCTGACCGGGCTGGCCGTTAGCGGGCCTGCCGCTCGGCGATCTCCAGCCGGGTGTCGCCGTAGCGGCGTTCCTTCCACGGCGCCCAGCCGACCGGCCAGGTCAGCCGCGGACCGGTGTTCGGCCGCTCCACCACCACGACGGTGCCCGCCCCGGCCCAGCCGTTGCCGGTCAGATCCACCAGCAGGGCCTCGATGTCGGCGGCCGCGACGTCGTAGGGCGGGTCGGCGAACACCAGATCCATCGCCATCGGCGCCTCGGCGCTGAGCAGCGACGCCGCCGTGCCGCGGTGCACCGAAGCCCCCGAAACCCGCAGCGCAGCAATGTTTTCCACTATCACCGCGGCCGCCCGCGGATCCGATTCGACGAACACCGCACCGGCCGCGCCGCGGGACAGCGCCTCCAGCCCGAGCGCGCCGGACCCGGCGTAGAGATCGAGCACCGCCAGCCCGTCGAAATCCAGCCGGGCAGCCAGCACGTTGAACAACGACTCACGCACCCGGTCGGTGGTGGGCCGGGTCCCCCGCGGCGGCACCGCGATCCGTCGCCCGCCGGCCGCGCCGCCGATGATCCGGGTCAGCGGATCACCGCCAGCAGTTCCCCGCCCTCGACCGGGCCGTCGGCGCCGGCGAGGGCAAGAACCCCCGGCCTCGGCGCGGTGATACCGGCCTCCATCTTCATCGCCTCGACGATCGCGATGGTCTGGCCGGTGCACACCGCCGCGCCGTCGGGCACCAAGAACGTCAGCGCACCGGCGAACGGCGCCGCCACCCGGGTACCCCCGGATGCCGATACCTCGACGGTCACCGATTGTCTCCTCTGCACCAGGCGGCTAGATCAGGGTGGACCAGTAGGCCCAGAACCGCACCAGGATCATCAGGACGACGGCGGTGAACCACAGCACCACCAACGGCCAGCGCCACTGGTACAGCACGCGCGCCACCGGATTACCGGCCAGCGGCCGCAACGTGATGCAGGCGACGACGACCAGCAGCGGAATGGTGATCGACCAGACCACCATGCAGTACGGGCAGAGCATCCCGATCCGGTACAGGCTCTGGAAGATCAGCCATTGCACGAAGCCCGCGCCCATGGCGGTGCCGGCCAGCAGACCCGACCAGTACCAGCGCGGCAGCCGGACACCGCCGACGGCCAGCACACCGGTGGCGATGACGATCGGAAACGCGACCAGGCCCATCAGCGGGTTCGGGAAGCCCAGCACCGCGGCCTGCGCCGACTCCATCACCGAACCGCACGCCATCACCGGGTTGAGGCTGCACGACGGCACGTACCGCGGGTTGATCAGCATCTCGATCTTCTCCACCGACAGCACGAAGGAGGAGATCAGGCCGATCACGCCGGCGATCAGGATGTACCAGGCGCTCGCCTTGCCGACCGGTACCGCGTCGCGTTCGTTCCGCGCGTCGGTCGGTTCGGTCACCTCAACCTCGGTCACGAGGCCGGCTTGGCCGCGGCCTGCAGGCCCGGGACGTCGCCCACGATGTCGGTGATCTTGGCGATGAACTCGTCCGGGCTCAGGAACATGCCGTTCTTGTCGCTGACCGCGACATCCTCGCCGTTGATCCGGATGGTCGGGGTGCCGGTGATGCCGGCCGCCCGGGCCAGCCCCTGGACCATGTCGTTGTTGCGGCCCGCATTGATGCACTCGGGCACCTTGCCGACGACGCCGGCCTGGCGGGCCAGCTCGATCAGCGCCTTGTCGTCCGGGGTCGCCGCGGCGCCTTCGGCGGGCTGCTGGGCGAACAGCGCGGCGTGGAAGCGTTGGAACGCCTCCTTGGTCGGGGTGGTGTCCTCGGCGGCCACGCAGAACGCGGCGTTGGCAGCCCGGGTGGAAAAGCGCGTGCTGGAGGCCTGGTCCATGATCGACACCGGGTAGTAGTCGACGGCCGCCGCACCGCTGTCCACGATCTTGCCCAGCGTGGAACCGAGGCTCTTCTCGAATGCACCGCAGTGCGGGCAGTGGAAGTCCTCGTACACCGAGATGACGGCCTTCGGATCGGAGCTGCCCTCGGCAGTGATGACGGTGGGGCTCACCGCCCGAATGGCCACCACCTCACCGGCGGCCCGCTGCCGCTCGCCGTTGACCAGGATGTAGCCGACCAACGCCACGGCGAAGACGACGACCAGCCCGGTCAGGCCGATCTTCACCCACATGTCACGCTTGCTCTCCGCGGAGCGCAGGTCGTACTTCGCGTTCTTCTTCGATTTGGCTGCCACTGGCGGGAAATCCTCGTGCTCGGCGGAAGGGGGGCCCTAGGTGAGGGCAGCTCCAGGGTACCCGGAGGGTCAGCGGCTCAGGTGGGCCCGCAGCGCAGAGTTGACGTCGGCGATGGCGCGGCTGACGCCGCCGCCGAATCCGTTGAAGTTGACGAACGCGTGGATCATCGAGCCGTAGCGACGCTGATCGACCGGCACCCCCGCCTCGCGCAGCCGCTGCGCGTAGGCCTCGCCCTCGTCGCGCAGCGGGTCGAACCCGGCGGTGATCACCAGTGCGGGCGGCAGCCCGGAGAGGTCCTCGGCCCGCAGCGGCGAGACCCGGATGTCGGTCGGCGACACCGACGATCCGCCCAGGTAGCAGTCCATGAAGAAGTCGATGTCCAGGGCGGTGAGCAGGAAGCCGGACCCGAACAGGCCGCGGGAGCGGGTGGTCGCGGTGGCGTCGGTCACCGGGTAGAGCAGCAGCTGCAGCGCGGGCAGCGGGTCGCCGTTGTCGCGCGCCTGCCGGGACACCACGGTGGCCAGGCAGCCCCCGGCACTGTCGCCGCCGACGGCGATCCGGGCGGGGTCCGCGCCGAGCTCGTCGGCGTGCGCGACCGCCCACAGGTAGGCGGCGTAGCAGTCGTCGACGGCGGCGGGCGCCTGGTGTTCGGGGGCCAGCCGGTAGTCGATGGACAACACGTCGACGTCGGCGTCGTGGCAGATCAGCCGGTAGCTGCCGTCCCAGCCGTCCAGGCTGCCCAGTACCCAGCCCCCGCCATGGAACGCGACCAGCAGGGGCCGCGGGTCCGGGCCGGGGTCGGCGGGCCGGTAATGCCGAGCGGCGATCGGACCGGCCGGGCCGGGAATGGTCACCTCGGTGCTGGTCACCCCGGAGTCGGGGCCGCCGGCGAACTTGACGGTGGCGTCGTGCACGCCGCGCCGGCTGGCGGCCACGTCGTCGTCGATGACCAGGCCCTGGTGGCCGCTGATCCGGTAGCCGGCCAAGAACGCCTGCAGTGTCGGATCCAGGGTGTTGCCGTCGATGACCACGGCCCGGCCACCGGAGCCCAACCGCTTGAGCGGCGCGGGGACGGTGCGCAGGATCGACGGGAGCGCCCGATTCGCCACCCGCAGAATCGGCTCGGGCAGCCGGCGTCGCGGCCTCAGGGAGATCGTCACAGTTACCGACCGTATCGGCACCGGCCAGCGCCGGGGTGAATCCGGTCACTAAAGTCTGATCGTCAGGCCGATCCGCGTGTCCAGCCGGTCGGCGTCCGGTCAATCGCAGGTGGGGTGACATGTCGGGAACGACGGCTGCACGCATCGAGCTCAACGACGGCAACACCATGCCGGTTCTCGGCCTGGGCGTCGGCGGGCTGTCGGAATCCGAGGCCGAGCGGGCGGTGTCGGCCGCGCTCGAACACGGCTACCGGCTGATCGACACCGCGGCCTCCTACCACAACGAGGCCGGCGTCGGCCGCGCCATCGCGGCGTCCGGGATTGCGCGGGAAGAGCTGTTCATCACCTCGAAGCTGGCCAACGCCGACCAGGGCTTTCAGAGTTCCCAGGACGGCTGCAAAGCCAGTTTGGACGCCCTCGGCCTGGACTACCTGGACCTGTACCTGGTGCACTGGCCGGCCGCCGCAAACGGCAAGTACGTCGACAGCTTCGCCGGCCTGCTGGGGATGCGCAGCCAGCAGCTGACCCGATCGGTCGGCGTCGCGAACTTCACCGCCGAGTACCTGTCCAAGGTCATCAAGTTGGTCTACACGGTGCCCGCGGTGAACCAGATCGAGCTGCACCCGCTGCTCAACCAGTCCGAGCTGCGCGCGCTGCACGCCGAACGCGGCATCGTCACCGAGGCCTACAGCCCGCTGGGTGTGGGCCAGCTGCTCGACAATGCGGTGCTGACCGCCATCGCCGCCGACCACGGCCGGACCCCGGCGCAGGTCGCGCTGCGGTGGAACCTGCAGCTGGGCAACGTGGTGATCCCCCGGTCGGTGTCCGCCGAGCGGATCGAGCAGAACTTCGCGGTGTTCGACTTCGAGTTGAGCGAGGCGGAGATGGACCGGATCACCGCGCTGAGCGACGGCACCCGGTACCGCCCGGACCCGGTCAGCTACACCGGTCCCTGAGTTCAGCCGGCCGGGCAGGTCGCGGCCGCCTCCCGCAGCGCGTCCGCGGACGGCTGGTCGACGGGGAGTCGGTAACCGCGCAGCACCTCGATGAACTGCATGGCGTACTGGCACCAGAACGCGCGGTTGGGCGGCATCCACCGGCCGGGCGGCAGATCGCCCTTGTCCTGGTTGGCCTGGCCCTGCACCGCCAGCAGGTTGGCCGGGTCGTTGGCGAACCGCACCCGCAGTCCCTCCGGCCAGTCCCGGGCACCCATGTCCCAGGCGTAGGCCAGCGGGACGATGTGGTCGATCTGCACCGCCTGCCCGACCTTCGCGCCGCGGGTGAAGTCGACGGTGGCGTTGGTGTAGGGGTCGTGCAGCACCCCGGTGGCGACGGCGTCCGGGCAGCGTTTGATGGCCGTGTAGGTCTTGTCGACCAGGTCGCGATTGAGGATGTCGTTGCGGGTGTCGCAGCCGTTGTGGCCGCCGGGTGCGTCGTTTTCGTCGGTCCAGGCCTGCCCGTAGGCGGCGCGCCGGTAGTCGTAACCACGAATCCGCTGCGGCAGCACGGTGATGCCGGCCAGTACGTCGGTGCCCGCGGTCACCGTCGGAACGTCGGCCTCGGCCGCGAACGACGCCGATCGCTTGTTGGCGGCGAGCACCACCTGCACCGCCACCACGACGGCCAGCACGGTGGCGAGGATCAGCCAGAGCCGCACCGCGGGCTTCATGACTTGTCCAGGTATTCGATGCGTTCGTGTTCGACGAAGTGCGCGGCCAGCCGGTCCATTCCGGGATGGTTGGACAGGGTGGGGTCGTCGGCGACGATCTCATCGCAGAGCAGCCGTGCGGTCTCGATGATCTCCCGGTGCTCCAGCAGCGAGAGCAGCCGCAGCCCCATCCCCTGCCCGGACTGGTCGCGGCCCAGCACGTCACCTTCGCGCCGCTCGGCCAGATCCAGGTCGGCCAGGGCGAAGCCGTCGAGGGTGTCGGCGACCGCCTCCAGCCGCCGCCCGGCCCGCGACGTCGGCGGCAGCTTGGTCTCCAACAGGCACAGGCTGGCGTGCTCGCCGCGGCCGATCCGCCCGCGCAGCTGGTGCAGCTGGCTGATGCCGAACCAGTCGGCGTCGAGCACCACCATGACGGTGGCGTTCGGCACGTCGACCCCGACCTCGATCACCGTGGTGCAGACCAGCACGTCCACCTCGCCGGCGCGGAAGGCGGTCATCACGGCGTCCTTCTCCTCGCCGCTGAGCTTGCCGTGCATCAGCCCCAGCCGCAGGCCGCGCAGTTCCCGGATCCCCAGCCGCTCATACAGCGGCAGCACCGCGGTGGCCTGGCGGGCGCCCTCGCGGTCCTTCGGTGCGTCGGTGTCGCCGTCGTCGGGATGGCGGGCGTCGTCGTCCTCATCGATCCGCGGTGCCACCACGTAGGCCTGCCGGCCCCGCTCGACCTCCTCGCGGATCCGCTCCCAGGCGCGGTCCAGCCAGGACCGCTTGACCTTGGAGAAGATGACCTTGGTGGTGATGGGCTGGCGCCCCTTGGGCAGCTCGCGCAGCGTCGAGATGGCCAGGTCGCCGTACACCGTCAGCGCGATGGTCCGCGGGATCGGGGTGGCGGTCATCACCAGCAGGTGCGGGCTGATCCCGCCGGTGGCCTTGGCGCGCAGGGTATCTCGCTGTTCGACGCCGAACCGGTGCTGCTCGTCGACGACGACCATCCCGAGCTGGGCGAACTCCACCGCGTCCTGCAGCAGCGCGTGAGTGCCGATCACGATGCCGGCCTGCCCGGACGAAATCTCCTCGCGCACCTCGCGTTTCTGCGCCGCGGTCATCGAGCCGGTCAGCAGCGCCACCCGGGTGGCGTGCTCGGCGCCGCCGAGCTGGCCGGCCATCGCCAATGGCCCCAGCATGTTGCGCATCGACCGGGCGTGCTGTTCGGCCAGCACCTCGGTCGGCGCGAGCAACGCGCACTGATAGCCCGCATCGACCAGCTGCGCCATCCCCAGCAGCGCGACGACCGTCTTGCCCGAGCCCACCTCGCCCTGCAGCATCCGGCTCATCGGCCGGGTGGCGGCCAGCTCGGTGGAGATCACATCGAGCACCTCCAACTGCCCATCGGTGAGCTGGAAGGGCAACCGGGACAACAGGTCCGCCCGGACCCCGGAGTCCTTCAGCGGCGCCGCGGGGCCACTCTCGGAGAGCTCGCCGTACCGGCGCCGGGCCAGCGCCCACTGCAGGCCGACGGACTCGTCGAACCGGATCCGGTGGATGGCGCGATCCCGCTCGATCGCGTTCTCGGCCAGGTGGATCGCGCGCAGCGCCTCGTCCTCGGACATCAGATCGAAGCGCCGCACAACCCAGTCCGGCAGCGGATCCTCGACCGGGTCGAGCACCGCGAGCACCTGGCGCACGCACAGATAGATGTCCCAGCTCTGCAGTTTGGCGGCCGCGGAATAGATCGGCAGCGAATCACGCCGGAACGCGTCGAGCCCAGTGACCCCGTCGGCGTCCTTGGCCGCCGCCGACAACCGCACCATCGCGCGGCTGCCCTTGCCCTCCTGCCCGTTGGGTGATTCCAGGATCAGGAAATGCGGGTGGGTCAGCTGCAGGTCGCCCCGAAACTTCTTGATCTCCCCGGAGATCATCACCTTGGCACCCTCGGCCAGCAGGTTCTTCGTATAGTTCGCGTTGAAGAACGTCGCGGTCAGTTTCGGTTCGCGGTAGCCGAGGTTGACCACGAGATACATCTTCGCCGGTTTGCGGTTGGTCCACCGCGCGCTGACCCCGGTGATGGTCTCGACGAACGTGACGTGGTCGCCCTCCTGCGGCGGCCGGTCGTCCTCGCTGAGCACGGTGGAGCCCTGGATGTACTTGCGCGGGTAATGCCGCAGCAGGTCGTTGACGGTGCGGATACCGAAGTGCTGCTCCAGCGGTTCGGCCGCCTTGGCCCCGAGCACGTAGTCGAGCCGGTCATCGAGTCCGGCCACTATTCGACCCCCACCAGGACCGCGTCGCCATGGTGCCCGGTCCGGTAGCAGACCAGCTCGGCGCCCAGGTGATGCCGGCCGACGTGGTCGGCCAGCGCGTCCCCGACCTCGTCGTCGACGCCGTCGCCGAGCAGCACGGTGACCAGTTCGCCGCCGCCGGCGAGCATCAGGTCGACCAGTCCCCGGGCGGCCGCACCGATGTCGTGGCGGACGACGAGCACCTCGTCGCCGGCGATGCCCAGGCCGTCTCCGACGTGGCAGGGACCGACCCAGGTCAGCGCATCCTCGGTGGCCCGGCGCACCGACCCGTACCGGGTGGCGCCGGCCGCCTGGGCCATCGCGTAGCCGTCGTCGACGGCGCGGCGTGCCGGATCGTGCACGGCGAGGGCGGCCAGCCCCTGCACCATCGAGCCGGTCGGCAGCGGCACCACGTCGATGCCCCAGCCGATGGCCGCCGTGCAGCCCGCGACGAGTTCCTCCACCGCGATGTAGCCGTTGGGCAGCACCATCACCTTGGCCGCGCCGGTGTCCACGACGGCGCGCAGCAGCTGGTGGGCGCTGACGAACGGGCCGTCGGCGGTGCGTTCGGGTCGCAGCACCACCGCGCCCTCGGCACCGAACAGTCCCTCGGCACCGTCGCCATCGACCACGGCGAGCACCGCGCGGTCCCGCGCCCAGCCGGCCGGGGCGACCTCGGAGCCCGGGCCACTGAGCGCGGCGATCCGGATCCGCGACAGCGTGCCGAGGGCCAGGCCTGCCTCGATCGCCGCGCCGGCGTCATCGGTGTGCACGTGCACGGAGTGGTCGCCGCCGGGCCCGGCGCCCTCGGCAGCGATGACGACGGAGTCGGCGAGATCCTCCAGGCTCCGGCGCAGGCCGGGCCCGGCCGCGGCGGGCATGCCGCTCAGGGTGTACATCACCTCAAAGGCGGGCGGCCCGGGCACCGGAAGCGGGTCCGCAGCGGGCGCCGGGCACGGGTCCGGCCGGCCCGCCGGCGGGTTCGGCTGATAGCGCGGCCGCGGCACCGGCGGGTGGCCGGTGACGGCCGCCCGCAGCGCGTCGAGCAACACCAGCAGTCCGCGGCCGCCGGCGTCGACGACACCGGCCTCGGCCAGCACCGCGAGCTGTTCGGGGGTGCGATCGAGGGCAACCGCGGCGGCCTCGGCAACGGCTGCCAGGGTCACCGGCAGGCTGTCGTCGGCGCCGGCCTCGGCGGCCGCGGCGGCGGCCTGCAGGACCGAGACGACGGTCCCGTCGATCACCTCGCCACCCATCGCGGCCACCACTGTCGCCACCGCGTGGCGCAGCGCAGCTGCCAGACCCGCGGAATCGATGGCGCCCGACCCGTCTGGGCCCGCCGCCCGCGCCGCGGTGACCTCGGCAAGGCCGCGCAAGATCTGGGACAGGATCACCCCGGAATTACCGCGGGCGCCGCGCAGCGCCCCGGCGGCCAGCGCCCCCGACACCGCCACCACGTCACCGGCCGGGGCCTGCGCGTCGACCTCGGCGACCGCGGCACGCATGGTGAACAGCATGTTCGTGCCGGTGTCGGAGTCGGCGACCGGGAAGACGTTGAGCCGATTGATCTCGTCGGCGTGGCCGATCAGGTCGCCGACGCTGGCGTGTGCCCACTGCCGCAGCACCGTGCCGTCGAGCCGACGTTCCGACATGCCCGCGCCGCCTCCCAATCCGATCGGTTGTCGGCCCAGCCTAGCCACCCGCCCCGACATCCCCGACTCCGGATTTTGGCCTTTTCCACATCCTCACCTATTCTGGTCAGGTTGTCGGGCCACCCGAGCAGGTTGTTGGCCCCCAAGTATCGACTTCGAGGAGTGCTACACATGGCTGCCGTCTGCGACATCTGCGGAAAGAGCCCCGGCTTCGGCAAGTCGGTGTCCCACTCGCACCGG
The DNA here is from genome assembly GCF_010726955.1 of Mycolicibacterium fallax. Lineage (NCBI taxonomy): Bacteria > Bacillati > Actinomycetota > Actinomycetes > Mycobacteriales > Mycobacteriaceae > Mycobacterium > Mycolicibacterium fallax. The sequence goes on along the minus strand of NZ_AP022603.1, from coordinate 248,166 downwards.
CGCACCAACCGGCGCTGGAACCCGAACATCCAGGTCGTGCACTCGGTTGACCGCCCGGGCGGCAACAAGAAGCGCGTCAACGCCTGCACCTCCTGCATCAAGGCCGGCAAGGTCCTGCGCGGCTGAGGTCGTCCTTCCCGGGCGATCCCAGCGCATCAGCGCCCCCTCACCGTTCGCGGTGGTGGGGCGCTTTTCGCGTCCCTCCCCCGGCTAGGGCAGCTGCCAGTCCACCGGTTCGGCGCCGGCCTCGCGCAGCAGGGCGTTGGCCCGGCTGAACGGGCGGGAACCGAAGAACCCGCGGGAGGCCGACAGCGGCGACGGGTGTGGGGACTCGATCACCGCGCAGCGCGGCCCGAGCATCGGTTTGAGGGTGCCGGCATCGCGGCCCCACAGGATCGCGACGTAGGGCGCCGGGCGCTCGGCCAGCGCCCGGATCGCGCACTCAGTGACCGCCTCCCAGCCCTTGCCGCGATGCGAGGCCGGGGTGCCCGGGCTGACCGTCAGCACCCTGTTGAGCAGCATCACCCCGCGTCGGGCCCACGGCGTCAGATCCCCGTTGGACGGCTTCGGCAGCCCCAGGTCCGCGCTGTACTCGGTGAAGATGTTCACCAGGCTGCGCGGCAGCGGTTGTACCTCGGGGGCGACCGAGAAGCTCAGGCCCATGGCGTGCCCCGGGGTCGGGTAGGGGTCCTGTCCGACGATCAGCACCCGGACCGCGTCGAAGGGAAAGGTGAACGCCCGCAACACGTTCTCCCCCGCAGGCAGATAGCCGCGGCCCTGACCGAGTTCGCCGCGCAGAAACGTGCCCAGCTCGGCGACGCGGTCGCCGACCGGGGCCAGCGCCGACGCCCAGCCCGGGTCGATCAACTCGGCCAGCGGTCGCGGTCCGGACGTCACCGATGTCGCAGCGGGTTCGCTCACCCGCTCAACCTACCGTCGGTGAACTCAGCCGAACGAGTCCCAGCCCGGCCGGCCGGTCCACCCGCCGCCGTCAACGGTGACCCCGTCGTGCTCGGCGGTGACCGCCCCGATCAGCCGCCAGCCCTGCGGTAGGACCGCGGCGGCCGGGAAGCAGGCCACCAGCGCGTGGTCCTCTCCCCCGCCGAAGATCCACGCCCACGGGTCGGCGCCCAGCGCCACCGCGGCCGCCGTCAGGGCGTCGCGGTCGGCCGCCAGTCGCGCGGTGTGCAGGTCGATCCCTACGCCGGAGGCCGCCGCCAGTTGGCGCAGATCGATGATCAGCCCGTCGGAGACGTCGGTCATCGCCGTCGCCCCGGCCCGCGCCGCGCGGGCACCCTGACCGTAGGGCGGCTGCGGGACCAGGTGGCGGTCCACCAGCGCGGCCAGCGCGGGCTCGGCGGCGCCGGCGTCCAGCAGCGCGTAGCCGGCGCCGGATCGGCCCAGCTCGCCGGCCACCGCGACGACGTCCCCGGCGCTCGCCCCCGACCGCAGCACCGCGGGCCGTCCGGCCAGGTCGCCGAGGGCGGTCACCGAAACCGTCCACTGCGGGCTGGCCACCAGGTCGCCGCCGATGATCGACGCCCCGGCCCGGGCGGCCTCGGCGGACAACCCGTCGGACAGCGCGGTGACCGCGCTGGCGGGGGTGTCGACGGGGGCGCCGAAGGCGACCAGGAACCCGGTGGGCACCGCGCCCATCGCCTCGATGTCCGCGGCGTTCTGCGCGATCGCCTTGCGCCCGACCTGTTCGGGACTCGACCAGTCCAGCCGGAAGTGCCGGCCCTGCACCAGCATGTCGGTGGAGGCGACGACCCGGCCGTCGGGGGCGTCGAGCACCGCGGCGTCGTCACCGGGCCCAACTCGCACCGCATCGCCGTGCCGCCGACCGGCGGTGATGGCGTCGATGACGGCGAATTCGCCGAGTTCGCCGAGGGTCGGGCCTTCGGTCACGTCACCTCCTGGTCGGGGTGGCCTGCGGTAGGTTGCTTCAGCACCCGGGCCGACGGGTCCGAGTATCGCACTGCACGGGCGAGGAGACAGCGATGACCGACGACGACGAGTCCACCCCGGCGAAGCCGCTCGTCGAGCCCGCCGACGGACCGCCGCGCCCGGTGGTCGCGATCGCGCTGGTGCTGGGGGTGGCGGCGGTCCTGACCATCATCGTGATCGCGCTGAATCGGCAGCCCAGCCAGGGGCCGGTGCCGGTGGCCACGCTGCCCGCGCCGCAGGCCGGCTCCGCCGACTGCACGGAACTGCTCGCCGCCGCGCCGCAGTCGCTCGACGACTACCGGCGCGCGGAGATTCTGGAGCCGGCCCCGGCCGGGGTGCTGGCCTGGCGCAGCGACACCGGCCAGCTCCCGGTCATCATGCGCTGCGGGCTGGACCGCCCCGGCGATTTCGTGGTCGGCGTGCCGCTGCAGGTGGTCAATGATGTGCAGTGGTTTCGGGTCGCCGACGCCGGGCTGGTGAGCTGGTTCGCGGTCGATCGCCCGGTGTACATCGCGCTCACCCTGCCCGACGGCTCGGGTCCCGGCCCGATCCAGCAGCTGTCGGTGGCGATCGCCGAGTCGCTGCCGGCCCGGCCGATCGATCCGGGCCCGCCGCGCTGAGCGCCCCCGCCCGCAGACCGGGCCCCCTCCGCCAGGGAGGGGGCCCGGTGCTGGTTTGCGGCGAGAACTAACTGTCCGAGCCGCCGCTGCTCGAGCCGCCCTTGCTTGAGCCGCCCGAGGAGCCGCCGCTGCTCGAGCCGCCGCCCGAATCCTTGCTGCTGCCGGAGGACTCGCTCTTGGTGGACTCGCTCTTGGTGGACTTGGTCAGGCCGGTCGCCTTCTTGACCCCGTCGGTGACCTTCTGGATCGAGGTGGTGATCCGGTCGTTGACCTTGGCGATCCGCTCCTGCGCCTTGGCCCTGCGCTGCTCGGACTTGGAGACCGTCTTGGTCACGGCGTCCGTGGCGTCCTTGGCCTCCGCGGCGGTGTCGCTCAGCTCCTTCTTGGCGTCGACGACGCGCTCGGGAGCAGAAACCGCCGCCTCAGGAGTGTCGGTCGTGGACCGCAGGGTCGTCACGGCGGTGTCGTTGCCCTTGCTGTTGCCCGCCTCGTCGACCTTGGTGACGAGCTCATCCTTGCCGACCTCGTCCTTGGCGCCCTCAACCTTGGCGACCTCGACCTTGGCGTTGCCGCCCGGGGTCAGGGATTTGAGGTTCAGGCCCGAGGTCAGGCTGGACGCATTCAGCCCGGAGAACAGCGACCGCTCGGTCTCGGGATCATTGTCGATTGCCTTGCCCACCGACAGTCCCATCCCGGTCAGCGCCTGGTAGATCAGGCCGCCGGGATGCTGCGGGGTCTTGCCATCGGACTTGGGCGCGCCGAGCGGCGCAAACAGCCCGGGCCACGAAACCACCGGGACGCAGGCATTGCCGCCGGTGCACGTTTCCTTGTCGGTAGCCGAGTAATCGAACCCGTTGAACAGGGCATTGATCGTCATCCCCGGGCTGTTGACCAGCACGTTGATCGCCGTCTCGGGCTCGCCGGCCTGAATGGCCTGGACCAGTTCGGCGACGTTGCGGGAGACCTCGTAGGGCACGCCGGCAAACGCCGCGAAGCTCGAGTAGAACAGCCCGGACTGGATGTTCGTCTTGTTCGCCAGCGCGCTGAACGCGTTGGAGACGTTCTGCACCAGCTGACCGGGGATGCCACGGTTGGTGCTCGTCGTCGTGTACGGAGTGCCGTCCGCCAGTGTCGCAACGGTGTTGGGCACCGCCTGCGCGCCATCGGTGTCCGCTGCAACCACGTTGCCGGCGGCATCCTTATAGTGCACGGCGTCCGTGGTCAGCGCACCGTCGGGGGCGTTGTACCACTTGGTGGTGACGGTGGTGTCCATGATCAGGCCGCCGAGTTGGGTTGTCGCAACCGTGTTGCTGTACAGCACCAAGGCGTTGAACTCTTGGTAGGCCCGGAAGATGTCGCCCTTCTGCAGGGCGATCATCGCGTTGGTGCCGTAGACGTAGCCGTTGCCGGCGCCCACCCGGTTCCCCTTGATCAGGTAGCCGTTCTCGTCGTGCTCGGCCTGGCCCGGCTTGACCGTGCCCTCGGCGAAGAAGCCGTCCATGTTGGTCTGGATCTTCTCGAAGGCGGTACCGATCCGGTCGGCGTAGCCCAACTGGTTCGCGGCGACCTGGCTGAGCAGCGGGAACGGATTGGCCATGAAGGACTCGCCGAGCCCGGTCAGGTTCTCGCCGGTGATGCCGAGGATGCCGCCGTAGACATCCAGCGGGGAATCCGTCACCAGCGGGTTGGGCGTGTAGCCGGCCGTCAGGGCCACGTCACGATGCTGTGCGGCCACCAGGTTCGGGCCCGCGGCGACCGGGGTGATCGCGATGGCGCTCGCGCCGATGGCGGCCACGCCCGCGACGGCGAGCCTTCTCTTGCGGCTGAGCGCCCGCGGAACGGCGGGACCGGAGCCGTCGTCGGCCCCGGTCTGGAGTGCATGCTGCACTGAGATCTCCTCGTCTCGATTCGATGTCACGGGATGGTGACGACGCTGAAAGTTAGCTTAGGATTACCTGAGAAACAATAGGTACGCCTAGCCTTACTCCCACGCGCGACCGCGCAGCAAACTTCTTCGTGATGCAAGCAGATCAGGCCCCGCCGCGGGGGCCTACGTTTTCGGATACGTCCCGGGTTCAAACGGGTAATACGTTGTCGCACAACATAATCAACGAGACCGAAATTGTCGAAAACTCAGCGCCGATACCGCCGGAAAGCCCGAAAGGGCCGGATCGGCGCCGTCGAAGCCAACTAAGACCGACCGGCGCCGGGAAACTTATCGCCGGCCCAACCCGGCGTGTCGTCTCAGCGCAGTCCGGTGCCGCGGGCGACGGCGGTGTCGACCATCGCGGCGAGCAGAGCGGGGTAGTCGACACCGCTGGCGGCCCACATCCGCGGGTACATCGAGATGGTGGTGAACCCGGGCATGGTGTTGATCTCGTTGATCACCGGGCCGTCGGCGGTGAGGAAGAAATCCACCCGGGCCAGACCCTGTCCGTCGATCGCCCGGAACGCCCGGATCGCCAACTCCCGAATCCGATCGGCCATCGCCGGCTCGACGTCGGCGGGCACATCGAGTTCGGCGGCATCCACCAGGTACTTGGTGGCGAAGTCGTAGAAGCCGTCGGCGGGCCCGCCGTCGGCGGCGACCCGGATCTCCCCGAGCGCGCTGGCCCCCAGGCGCCCGTCCGGGAACTCCAGCACCCCGCACTCCACCTCGCGGCCGATCACCGCCGCCTCCACGATGACCTTCGGGTCATGGGCACGAGCCTCGGCGATCGCCGCGGCCAACCCGGCGGCGTCGGTCACCCGCGACACCCCGATCGACGATCCGCCGCGCGCGGGTTTGACGAACATCGGGAATCCCAACCGCGCGACCTCGGCGTCGCTGAGCGCCGCCCGGTCCGGGCGCAGCACCACGTAGTCACCGATCGGCAGCCCGTCGGCCGCAAGGAGCTTCTTGGTGAACTCCTTGTCCATCCCGGCCGCACTGGCCAACACCCCGGCCCCCACATACGGGACCCCGGCCAACTCCAGCAATCCCTGGATGGTGCCGTCCTCGCCATACGGGCCGTGCAACACCGGAAACACCACATCCACCGACGCCAGCACCGCCCCGGGATCGCGGCCCACCGACAGCAACTCGCCGCGGCGGGTCGGGTCGGCCGCCAGCATCAGCGCGGTACCCGAATCGGTGGTCACCTCCGGCAGCTGCCCGTCGACGATCGCCAGCTTCTCCGCGGTCGCGGTGCTGAGCACCCAGCAACCCGCCGGGGTGATCCCCACCGGAATCACCTCGAACCGCGCGGGGTCCAGATTCCGCAGAATGCTGCCCGCCGACACACAGGAAATGGCGTGCTCAGAGCTGCGCCCACCGAACACAACGGCAACACGAATACGGTTCTCGGCGCTCACAAGACAAACAGGCTACCGTGACCGTGCTCGAGCCCGGTTCAGCCCAGTGCGCGGCCGAAATCGGCCAGCAGGTCGTCGGTGTCCTCGATGCCCAGCGAGATCCGGGCGAACCCGTCGCCGACCGGATCACCCCACCGGGCCCGACGGTCGACCGAGGTGTGCATGCCACCGAAGCTGGTCGAGGCCACCAGCAGGTCGCTGCGGGCCACCAGTGCGTGCACGGCGGCGGCGTCGGCCAGTTCGACCGACACCAGCGAACCGAAATGCTGCATCTGCGCGCACGCCACCGAGTGACCGGGATGATCGGGCAGGCCCGGGTAACGCACCGACCGCACCGCCGGGTGCCCGGTCAGCATGGTGGCCAGCGCCTGGGCGTTGGCACACTGACGTCCGTAGCGCAGTCCGGCGCCGGCCAGGCTGCGCAGCAGCAGCCAGGTGTCGAACGCGCCGAGCACCGCACCGGTCAGCAGCCGTTCCCGCGCCAGGGCGGCCATCAGTTCACCCCGACTGGCCGCCAGGTAACCGCCGAGCAGGTCGCTGTGGCCCGACAGCGCCTTCGTCGCGCTGGCCACCACCAGGTCCGCGCCGCAGGCCAGCGGCTGCTGCGCCAGCGGGGTGGCCGCGGTGTTGTCGACGATCAGGCGCGCACCGCGGCCGCGGCACAGCCTCGCCAGCCGGTGCAGGTCGACGACGTCCAGGGTCGGGTTCACCGGGGTCTCGGCGAGCACCACATCGGCCCGCTCGGCCGCCTCGAAGATTTCCGCGTGATCGGCCTCGACGACGGTAACCCCCAGTGGAGCAAGCGATTCCGCGGCGAAGCGGCGGACCTGGTAATAGCCGTCGGCCGGCACGACGAGCACACTGCCGGGCCGGACCAGGACCCGCAGCGCGGCCGTCACCGCGGCCATCCCGGATCCAAACACCAGCGCCTCGGCTGCACCCTCGAGCTCGGCGATGCCGGCCTCCAGCTGCCGCCAGGTCGGGTTGGACGCCCGGCCGTAGGTGTCCAGCTCGGCGGATTCGTCGGCGGACAGGTGGTACGCCGACACCGGCACCGGGCCCGGGGCCACCGGCCGTCCCGGCTGCGCCGGCGGGGTGGCCGCCTTCAGCGTTCGGGTGGAGTCGCCGTAGCGGCGCGGCAGCGTGCTCATCACTCGGGTTTGGTACGCCGCCCCAGCAGCAGGGCGATCGCCTGGTTGACCGACAGCCCGTGGTGGCAGACCCGGGCGACCGCATCGGTGAGCGGCATCTCGACGCCGTAACTCGAGGCCAGCGCCAGCACCGACTGGCAGCTGGCGAAGCCCTCGGCGACATGACCCTCGCCGGCCTTGCGGGCCTCCTCGATGGTCATCCCCTGGCCCAGCCGTCGACCGAAGGAGAAGTTGCGCGAATGGCGCGACGTGCAGGTCGCCACCAGATCCCCGACCCCGGCCAGCCCGGCCAGCGTCGTCGGCTGCGCCCCCAAGGCCATGCCCAGTCGCATGATCTCGGCCAGCCCGCGGGTGATGATCGCCGCCGCGGTGTTCTCGCCCAGCCCGATGCCGTTGGCCATCCCGCAGGCCAGCGCGATGACGTTCTTGCAGGCCCCGCCGATCTCGGCGCCGACGACGTCGGTGTTGGTGTACGGCCGGAAGTAGCCGGTGTTCAGCGCGCGCTGCAGTTCCACCGCGCGCCCGGAGTCGGTGCAGGCCACCACGGTGGCCGCGGGCTGCCCCTCGGCCACCTCACTGGCCAGATTCGGCCCGGACAGTACCGCGATCTGATTGATGTCGAACCCGCTCACCTGCTGAATCACCTGGGTCATCCGCATCAGGGTGCCCAGTTCGATGCCCTTGGCCAGGCTGACCAGGGTGGCGTCGGGGTCCAGCAGCGGCACCCACTGCTCCAGGTTGGTCCGCAGCTGCTGGGCCGGGACGCCGAGCAGCACGGTCGTGACGCCGCCCAGCGCGGCCGCCGGATCGGAGGTGGCCCGCACTCCGGGAGGCAGCGCGATGCCGGGCAGGTAGTCCTCATTGCGGGCGGTGGCGTTGATCGCCTCGGCCAGCTCGGGCCGGCGGGCCCACAATCGCACGTCGATCCCGCCGTCGGCGAGCACCTTGGCCAGCGCCGTTCCCCAGGCGCCCGCGCCCATCACCGTCGCGGTCCGCACAGTGCCGGCCATAGCTCCCCATCATTTCGTCCGCCGGGCCAACGCGACCCGAAGTCCGGGGCACGCAAATGCCTCCGGCGCTCGTCAGCGTACCGACCGGCACTGGCAGGATGGCCAGCATGAGCCGCACCCCACCCGGGATCCCCGGCGATACCGCCGTGGTCATCGCGGTCAAGCGGTTGGCGGCCGCCAAGACCCGGCTGTCTGCGCAGTTCTCCGCCGACGCGCGCGAGGAGTTGGTGCTGGCGATGCTGCTGGACACCGCCGCCGCGGCCACCCGGGTGCTCGGGGCGGCCGCGGTCACGGTGGTCACCCCGGACCGGGCGGTGACCAGCGCGGTGGCCGACCTCGGGATGCTCGCGCTGGCCGATCCGACACCGCCGGGACATCCCGATCCGCTCAACAACGCCCTGCGCGCCGCGGTCGCCCACATCACCGCACGCGGTGCTCGGCCACGCAACGTGGTCATCCTGCAGGGTGATCTGCCCGCGCTGCGATCCAGCGAGCTCGCCGACGCCCTGGACCGGGCCGAGGCGCACCCACGCAGTTTCGTCGCCGACCGGCATCGCACCGGAACCGCGGCGCTGTTCGCCTTCGGGGTGCCGTGCGAGCCGCACTTCGGTGCCGACTCGGCGAGCCGGCACCGGAACTCCGGCGCGGTGGAACTGACCGGCGATTGGCCGGGCCTGCGCTGCGATATCGACACCTCCGAGGACCTGGCGGCCGCCGCGCGGATCGGGCTGGGCCCGGCCACACGAGCCGTCGACGAGCGGTCATCGACACGCTCCTAGCGACCGAAACGGTGATGGTGAATGATCGAGGCGTGACCGAGACCGATGCCACAGCACACACCATCACCGGGGACGGTGCGCAGCCCGCCGACGGCGACTCCGAGGCCCTGCTCGCCGCGGCGGTCTTCGAGGACCTGCCCGAGGATCGCTACCTCAACCGCGAGCTGAGCTGGCTGGACTTCAACAACCGGGTGCTGCAGCTGGCCGAGAACACCTCGCTGCCGCTGCTGGAGCGGGCGAAGTTCCTGGCCATCTTCGCCTCGAACCTCGACGAGTTCTACATGGTGCGGGTGGCCGGGCTCAAGCGCCGCGACGAGATGGGCCTGTCGGTCCGCTCGGCCGACGGGCTGTCGCCGCGCGAGCAGTTGCAGCGCATCGGCGAACGCGGACAGCAGATCTCGGTCCGGCACGCCAAGGTGTTCATGGAGTCCGTCCGCCCCGCGCTGGCCGAGCAGGGCATCCTCGTGGTGACCTGGGCCGACCTCGACGGCAGCGACCGCGAGCGGCTGTCGAAGTACTTCATGGAGCAGGTCTTCCCGGTCCTGACCCCGCTGGCGGTGGATCCGGCGCACCCGTTCCCGTTCGTCAGTGGGCTGAGTCTGAACATGGCGATCACCGTTCGTCAGCCCGAGGACGGCACCCAGCACTTCGCCCGAATCAAGGTGCCCGACAACGTCGCCCGGTTCGTCAAGCTGCAGGACGCCCAGCGCGAGGACGGCCATCACAACGTCCGCTTCCTGCCGATGGAGGAGCTGATCGCGGCGTTCCTGCCGGTGTTGTTCCCGGGCATGGAAATCGTTGAGCAGCACGCGTTCCGGATCACCCGCAACGCCGACATGGAGGTCGAGGAGGACCGCGACGAGGACCTGCTGCAGGCCCTCGAGCGGGAACTCGCCCGGCGCCGCTTCGGCAAGCCGGTCCGGCTCGAGGTGGCCGACGACATGACCGAGAACATGCTCGAGCTGCTGCTGCGCGAGCTGGACGTCGATCCCGACGACGTGGTCACCGTCCCCGGCCTGCTGGATCTGACGGCACTGTGGCAGGTGTACGGGGTGGACCGGCCCAAGCTCAAGGACCGGCCGTTTGTGCCGTCGACCCCGGCGATGTTCTCCGAGTCGGCCAAGAGCCTGTTCAGCAACCTGCGCGAGGGTGACCTGCTGCTGCATCACCCCTACGATTCCTTTTCCACCACCGTGCAACGGTTCATCGAGATGGCCGCCGCCGACCCGGATGTGTTGGCGATCAAGCAGACCCTGTACCGCACCTCCGGGGACTCCCCCATCGTCAACGCGCTGATCGACGCCGCCGCCTCCGGCAAGCAGGTGGTCGCGCTGGTCGAACTCAAGGCGCGTTTCGACGAGCAGGCCAACATCAAATGGGCACGCAAACTGGAGCAGGCCGGCGTGCACGTGGTCTACGGCCTGATCGGCCTGAAAACCCACTGCAAGACCGCGCTGGTGGTTCGCCGGGAGGGCTCCTCGATCAAACGCTACTGCCACATCGGCACCGGCAACTACAACCCGAAAACCGCTCGGCTGTATGAGGATGTCGGCCTGCTGACCGCCTCGCCGGAGATCGGCGCCGACCTCACCGACCTGTTCAACACGCTGACCGGCTACTCACGCAAGGACACCTACCGCAATCTGCTGGTCGCCCCCCAGGGCATCCGCCGCGGCATCGTGGAGCGGATCGACCGCGAGATCGCCGCCGCCCGACGCGGCGAGGACGCCCGGATCCGGATGAAGATGAACGCGCTGGTCGACGAGCAGGTGATCGACGCGCTGTACCGGGCCTCGCTTTCCGGGGTCAAGGTGGAAATCGTCGTCCGCGGCATCTGCGCGCTGCGCCCCGGCGCCGAGGGATTCTCCGAGAACATCACCGTGCGTTCGATTCTCGGCCAGTTCCTGGAGCACTCACGGATCATTCACTTCAACGCCATCGATGAATTCTGGATCGGCAGCGCGGACATGATGCACCGCAACCTCGACCGCCGCGTCGAGGTGCTGGTGCAGGTCAAGGATCCGCGGCTGTCCGCCCAACTCGACACGGTGTTCAACTCGGCGCTGGATCCGGCAACCCTGTGCTGGGAGCTCGGCTCCGACGGCGCCTGGACGCCGTCGCCGCACGACGGTCGGCCCGGCCGCGATCACCAGGTCGCCATGATGGCGAGCCGACACAGCTGAGTCGGTATCGGTCGCCGGACGGATCAACCCCGCAGGAGTACAGGTGCCCAGCGAAACCCATGACCACCGCGGTAAGAGCGGCCACCGCACCGGGCCCGTGCTGGCCGCCGGCGCGGTGTTGTGGCGCCCCGGTGCCGACGGCGCACCGGAGGTCGCCGTCGTCCACCGGCCCCGCTATGACGACTGGTCGCTGCCCAAGGGCAAGGTCGACAAGGGTGAGAGCGAACCGGCCACCGCGGTCCGGGAAATCTTCGAGGAGACCGGGTTCCGGTCCCGGCTGGGCCGCCGGCTGGGCACCGCGCGCTACCTGCTGAACGGTTCCGGGGAGAAGAAGGTCACCTACTGGGCGGCCCGCGCCGACGACGGCGATTTCCTCGCCAACCGGGAGGTGGATCGGTTGGAGTGGCTGCCGGTGGCCGCCGCGGCCGATCGCCTGGGCTATCCGCAGGATCGTAAGGTGTTGCGCCGCTTCGCCAGGCTGCCCCACGACACCCACACCCTGCTGGTGGTGCGGCACGCCACCGCCGGGCGCAAGAGCCGCTATCACGGTGACGATCGGTGCCGGCCGCTGGACGCCAACGGTCGCACCCAGGCCGAGGCGATGGTGCCGCTGCTGCTGGCATTCGGGGCTGAGCGACTGCATGCCGCCGACCGCACCCGATGCCATCAGACGCTGGAACCACTCGCCGAGGCATTGCGGGTCGCCATCGAGAACGAGCCCGCCCTGACCGAGGAGGCCTACGCGGACAACCGTAAGGCCGCGCGGCACCGGTTCCTCCAGATCGCCGAACTACCCGGCACCCGGGCAGTCTGCTCGCAGGGCAAGGTGATTCCGCACATCATCGACTGGTGGTGCGAGCGGGACGCGGTGTCCGCCGATAAGTCCCGCAATCGCAAGGGCAGCATCTGGGTGCTGTCCCTGCACAACGGTCGGCTGATTGCCGCCGACCACATCGCCAGCCCGCTGCCCGTCCGGAACTGACCCCGGCACCGACGGCAAAGGGCGCCGCGGAGCATTGCTCCGCGGCGCCCTTGAGCCCGAATCTACTTGCGGCCGCGCTTGGCCGGTGCGGCCTTCTTGGCCGCAGCCTTCTTGGCCGGAGCCTTGGTCGCGGCCTTCTTGGCCGGAGCGGCCTTCTTCACCGCGGCCTTCTTGGCCGGAGCCTTGCTGGCCGTCTTGGTGGCTGCCTTGGTCGCGGTCTTGGCCGGCGCCTTGGTCGCGGCCCGAGTGGTCTTGGCCGGAGCGGCCTTCTGCACCGCGGCCTTCTTGGCGGGCGCCTTGGTCGCGGCCTTGGCCGGCGCCTTGGTGGCGGCCTTCGTCGCAGTCTTGGCCGGCGCCTTGGTCGCGGCCCGGGTGGTCTTGGCCGGAGCGGCCTTCTGCACCGCGGCCTTCTTGGTGGGCGCCTTGGTGGCGGCCTTCGCCACCGACTTGGTGGCGGCCTTGGCCGGTGCGGCCTTGGCGGCGGTCTTCTTGGCGGCGGTCTTCTTGGCGGCGGTCTTCTTGGCCGCCGTCTTCTTGGCAGCCTTGGCCGGCGCCGCGGTCGAGGCACCGCGCTTGACGGCCGGGCCGGCCGCCGGAAGACGCTGGGCCCCAGAGACAACCGCCTTGAACTGCGCGCCCGGGCGGAAGGCCGGAACGGAGGTCGGCTTCACCTTGACCGTCTCGCCGGTGCGCGGATTACGCGCGACGCGGGCCGCGCGCTTACGCCGCTCGAATACGCCAAAGCCGGTGATGGTCACGGTTTCGCCGCGATGCACCGCGCGCACGATGGTGTCCACGACATGTTCGACGGCAGCGGTTGCGTGCCGACGGTCCGAGCCCAGTTTCTCCGTGAGTTCGTCGATGAGCTCTGCTTTGTTCATACAATTCCTCCGAAGCCGGTGGCCCATTGTGGACCGACTAGAGGACACGGTAATCCCTGGCAAGCCTGATTTCCAAGCGCCACGCGCGGTTTCGTTATCGCCAGCGAACTTTTCGACAATCCGTTTGGCCGCCCGGATCGCGCTCACAACGGTTCGAAATCGGCGGCTCCGCACCGAATTGCGAACCGCTGCTGATGCTCAGGGCACCGGCAGAGTATGCGGTTTCCAGCTCGGCCGCCGCTGCTCGTATGCCTCGATGGCATCGAGTTTGCGCAGCGTAAGACCAATATCGTCGAGGCCCTCCTGCAGTCGCCAGGCGGTGTAATCGTCAATGGTGAACGGCAGCACCGCCGTTTCGGCGCTGATCGTCCGATCAGCAAGGTTGACAGTCACTTCCAAGCCGGGACGCTGCTCAATCAACTTCCACAACAGCTCGACGTCGTCCTGGGAAACCTGGGCCGCCACCAGCCCCGCCTTCCCGGCATTGCCCCGGAAAATGTCGGCGAATCGCGAGGAAATAACCACCCGGAAGCCGTAGTCCATCAGCGCCCAGACGGCGTGCTCGCGCGAGGATCCGGTACCAAAGTCCGGGCCCGCCACCAGAACCGAACCCCGATCGAAGGGCTTTTGATTCAAGATGAACGACGGGTCATTGCGCCAGGAGGCGAACAATCCGTCCTCAAACCCCGTCCGAGTGACGCGCTTGAGGTATACCGCCGGAATGATCTGATCGGTGTCGACATTCGAGCGCCGCAGCGGAACGGCGATGCCGGTATGTGAGTGAAAGGCTTCCATTTCTTCCTCTTCCTTCAGGCCAGATCGGCGGGCGACGACAGGGTTCCGCGCACGGCGGTCGCCGCGGCGACCTCCGGTGAGACCAGGTGGGTCCGTGAACCCTTGCCCTGGCGGCCCTCGAAATTGCGGTTGGACGTCGAGGCGCTGCGCTCTCCGGGGGCAAGCTGGTCGGGGTTCATCCCCAGGCACATCGAGCAGCCGGCCTGACGCCATTCAGCCCCGGCGGCCTCGAAGATCGCACCGAGGCCTTCGGACTCGGCCTGCTCGCGGACCCCGACCGACCCGGGCACGATGAGCATCCGGACACCGTCGGCGACCCTGCGGTCCCGCAGCACCTCGGCCACCACCCGCAGATCCTCGATCCGGCCGTTGGTGCAGGAACCGACGAAGACGGTGTCAACGGGGATGTCCCGCATCGGCGTGCCTGCCGCCAAATCCATGTAGGCCAGCGCCTTCTCGGCGGCCACCTTCTCCGCGTCGTTGAGCATCGTCTCCGGGTCGGGCACCGTCGCCGACAGCGGTACTCCCTGGCCGGGGTTGGTCCCCCAGGTGACGAACGGGCTCAACGAGGCCGCGTCGATGCGCACCTCGGTGTCGAACACCGCACCGGGATCGGTCCGCAACCCGTTCCACGCCGCCACCGCGGCGTCCCAGTCCGCGCCCGTTGGTGCGTGCCGGCGGCCCTGAAGATAGGCGTAGGTGGTCTCGTCGGGGGCGACCATGCCGGCCCGGGCACCGGCCTCGATGCTCATGTTGCAGATGGTCATCCGGCCCTCCATGGACAGCGCTTCGATGGCACTGCCCCGGTACTCGATGACGTGCCCCTGGCCGCCGCCGGTACCGATCTCGGCGATCACCGCCAAGATGATGTCCTTGGCACTGACGCCCGGCGGCAGTTCGCCGTCGACGTTGACCGCCATCGTCTTGAACGGTTTGAGCGACAGCGTCTGGGTGGCGAGCACGTGCTCGACCTCCGAGGTGCCGATGCCCATGGCGATCGAGCCGAACGCACCGTGGGTGGAGGTGTGGCTGTCGCCGCAGACGATCGTCATGCCCGGCTGGGTCAGCCCCAGTTGCGGGCCGATGATGTGCACGATGCCCTGATCGCGGTCGCCCATCTGATGCAACCGAATACCGAACTCGGCGCAGTTGCGCCGCAGCGTCTCGACCTGAGTGCGTGACACCGGGTCGGCGATCGGCTTGTCGATGTCGATGGTGGGGACGTTGTGGTCCTCGGTGGCGATGGTCAGGTCGGGCCGGTGCACCGGGCGCCCGGCCATCCGCAGCCCGTCGAACGCCTGCGGGCTGGTGACCTCGTGGACCAGGTGCAGATCGATGTAGATCAGGTCGGGTTCCCCGGGTTCGGTGGCCACCACGTGATCGGCCCACACCTTCTCGGCCATCGTTCGGGGTGCGGTTTGCGACTGTTCGGACATCACGACTCGATTCGTTCGCGTGGGATCGCATGGGCTGGCAATCTCACAATGCGGGACGTTAGTATCTCTCTGTGAGACAGAATAGCGGTATCGGCGTCCTCGACAAAGCGGTGGGGGTGCTGCACGCGGTCGCCGAGTCGCCGTGCGGCCTGGCCGAACTCTGCGAGCGCACCGGGCTGCCGCGGGCCACCGCCCACCGGCTGGCCGCGGGCCTGGAAATCCATCGGCTGCTGGCCCGCGACGGCGACGGCCGCTGGTGCCCGGGCCCGGCCCTGGTGGAACTGTCCGCCAACGTCAGCGACCCACTGCTGGGGGCGGCCGCCGCGGTGCTCCCCCGGCTGCGCGAGATCACCGGCGAGAGCGTGCAGCTGTACCGGCGGGAGGGCACCGCGCGGGTCTGCGTGGCAGCCCTGGAACCGCCGGCCGGGCTGCGCGACACGGTCCCGGTCGGCGCCCACCTGCCGCTGACGGCCGGATCCGGCGCCAAAGTCCTGCTCGCCTATGCCGATCACCGCACCCAGCAGTCGGTGCTCCCGAACGCCAAGTTCACCGACCGTGTGCTCGCCGAGGTCCGCCGACGGGGCTGGGCGCAGAGCGCGGCCGAGCGGGAGTCCGGGGTGGCCAGTGTCGCCGCACCGGTCCGCGACCACGCCGGCAGCGTCGTCGCCGCGGTGTCGGTGTCCGGGCCGATCGACCGGATGGGCCGGCGCCCCGGCGAGCGCTGGGCCGCCGACCTGGTGGCCGCCGCCGACGCGCTGACCCGGCGGCTGTAGGCCCGGTCCCGGGGCGGTCCCGGCCGGCACCTGTCAGAATCGGCGGATGGGAAGCAAGCAGCGCCAGCAGATCGTGATGTCCGACGACGAGATCACCGATTTCGTCACCCACAGCCGCACCGGCACCCTGGCCACCGTCGGGCCCGACGGCCAGCCGCACCTGGTGGCCATGTGGTACGGCATCGTCGACGGTGAGATCTGGCTGGAGACCAAGGCCAAGTCGCAGAAGGCCGTCAACCTGCGCCGCGACGCCCGCTACACCTTCCTGATCGAGGACGGCCAGACCTACGACACCCTGCGCGGGGTGTCCTTCGAGGGCACCGCCGAGCTGGTCGACGACGCCGAGGCGGTGTTCCGGGTGGGCATCAGCGTGTGGGAGCGCTACACCGGCCCCTACACCGAGGAGCTCCGGCCGGCCGTCGAGATGATCCTCAACAAGCGGATCGGCCTCCGGCTGCTGCCCACCCGCACCCGGTCCTGGGATCACCGCAAGCTCGGCCTGCCCGCCATGCCGTTGTCCGGCTCCACCGCGCCGCAGTCCTAGCTCCAGCAGCCAAAGAGCCTGCGACAGAACAAAAGTCCCCTCCCGATATTCGGGAGGGGACTTTTGACTGGTACCCCCGATGGGATTCGAACCCACGCTACCGCCGTGAGAGGGCGGCGTCCTAGGCCGCTAGACGACGGGGGCCAGAACTGATTCACACCGATCACTCGGCGGGAACCGCTGTGACAGCTTAGCGCAGCGAACCGCGCCGACCAAAACCGCTGCCGGTGGCGTGACCACCCGCGGACGGGAGGTCATGCTGCTGGGGTACCAGGACTCGAACCTAGAATGGCTGAACCAGAATCAGCTGTGTTGCCAATTACACCATACCCCATTGGCGACCTGTCTTGGCTGGTCAGAACCCATTTCCCGGTGTTGCCGGCGGGCGGATGTCCGCGGGCGGGAGAGGTTCGGGCCAGCCGGTGACGGCCGACGAGCAGACTATCAAAGATTTTCGCGGGGGCTTAATCGGCCTGTTCGGCGGGCAGGTTCGCCCGCGCCTGCCGCAACCGGGACAGGCTGCGGTCGCGGCCGAGCAGCTCCATCGACTCGTACAGCGGTGGGCTCACCGTGGAGCCGGTGACCGCCACCCGGATCGGCCCAAACGCCTTGCGCGGCTTGAGTTCCAGCCCCTCGATCAGAGCCTCCCGGAGGGCGGCCTCGATCGCCTCGGCGGTCCAGTCCCCGACCGGATCGAGCGCGGCCAGGGTGGCGTCGAGCACCGGTGCGGCGGCCGCGGACAGCTCCTTGGCGGCGGCCTTCTCCTCGATCCAATAGTGCTCGTCGTCGAGGAATTTCAGCAGCGGCCAGGCGTCACCGAGCACCACGATGCGGGTCTGCACCAGCTCGGCCGCCTCGGCGAACTGCGCCGGGGTCAGATCCAGGTGGTGGCCGTGGGCCAGCAGGTAGGCGCCCAGTCGGTCGGCGAACTCCTCGGCGCCGAGTCGCCGGATGTGCTCGGCGTTGATGGCGTCGGCCTTCTTCTGGTCGAACCGGGCCGGGTTGGAGTTCACGTCGGCGACGTCGAAGGCCTCCACCATTTCCGCCAGGCTGAACAGATCGCGGTCGTCGGCGATCGACCAGCCCAGCAGCGCCAGGTAATTCAGCAGACCCTCGGGGATGAACCCGCGGTCGCGGTGCAGGAACAGGTTGGACTGCGGATCCCGTTTGGACAGCTTCTTGTTGCCGTCGCCCAGCACCGAGGGCAGGTGCGCGAACTGCGGCACCGCCTCGGCCACCCCGATCCGGATCAGCGCCTGGTACAGCGCGATCTGGCGCGGGGTCGAGGGCAGCAGGTCCTCGCCGCGCAGCACGTGGGTGATCTTCATCATGGCGTCGTCGACGGGGTTGACCAGTGTGTAGAGCGGGTCGCCGGAGCCGCGGGTGAGCGCGAAGTCCGGCACCGACCCGGCCGGGAAGGTGGTCTGCCCGCGAACCAGGTCGGTCCAGGTGATGTCGGCGTCGGGCATCCGCAGCCGCACCACCGGCGAGCGGCCGGCGGCCCGGAACTCGGCCCGCTGGGCGTCGGTGAGGTCCCGATCGAAGTTGTCGTAGCCCAGCTTCGGGTTGCGCCCGGCGGCCAGGTGCCGGGCCTCGACCTCCTCGGCGGTGGAGTAGGCCTCGTAGGCCTCGCCGGCGTCGAGCAGCTTCTGCACCACCTCCAGATAGGAGTCGCGGCGCTGCGACTGGCGGTACGGACCGTACGGTCCGCCGACCTCGGGGCCCTCGTCCCAGTCCATGCCGAGCCAGCGCAGCGCGTCCAGCAGCGCCAGGTAGCTCTCCTCGCTGTCCCGGGCGGCGTCGGTGTCCTCAATCCGAAACACGAACGCGCCGCCGGTGTGCCGGGCGTAGGCCCAGTTGAACAGCGCGGTGCGGATCAGGCCGACGTGCGGGGTGCCGGTCGGCGACGGGCAGAAACGGACGCGTACGGTCACGGCTTTCCTTCGGGGTCTGGCTTGCGGACGACGGGGTTGCTCAAGGTTCCGATGCCCTCGATGGTGATGGCGACGGTGTCGCCGTCCTCGATCGGCCCGACGCCCTCCGGGGTACCGGTCAGGATCAGGTCGCCGGGCAGCAGGGTCATCACGGCCGACACCCACTCGATGATGGCGCCGACGTCGTGCAGCAGGAACGCGGTGTTGGAGTCCTGGCGCGGCTGCCCGTTGACCTCGGTGCGGATATCCAGATCCGACGGGTCCACCGCGGTCTCGATCCACGGGCCGACCGGGCAGAAGGTGTCATGGCCTTTCGCCCGCATCCACTGGCCGTCCTTCTGCTGCTGATCGCGCGCCGAGACGTCGTTGGCGATGGTGTAGCCCAGGATGTACTGCGCGGCCCGGTCGGCGGGCACGTCCTTGCAGGGCCGTTCGATGACGATGGCGAGTTCGCCCTCGTGGTGCACCGGGTTCGCGTCGTGGGGCAGCTGAATCGGCACGCCCGGGCCGATGATCGCGGTGTTGGGCTTGAGGAAGATCACCGGATCCTCCGGTGCCTCGCCACCCATCTCCCGGGCGTGCGCGGCGTAGTTCTTGCCCATGCAGATGACCTTGCTGGCCAGGATCGGGGCCAACAGCCGCACATCGGCCATCGGCCAGCTGCGACCGGTGAAGGTCGGGTTGCGAGACAGGTATTGCTCGGCGATCTCCTTGGCCACGGCGTCGTCGCCGTCACCCTCGATCACCACAAAGACCACCCCGGCGGGGGTGGCAACTCGTCCTAGGCGCATCGCTCAAGCGTAGTGAGGATCGCCGTGCGCCGGATCACCGGGAGCCGCGGCCCCGACCCGCTCGCACATTCTCACCGAATTCTCAGCGTTGACGGGTGGCTGGCCCCCGTTCCGGACCGATTTCTGTCGGTGTGCGCCCATACGCTTGAGTCATGTTCGAGTTGGCGACGTCGGGGGTTGACCTGCAGGACGAGGCCGCGCTGGTATCCGGCATCGCCGAGCTCGAACGGCTGAAGTCGCAGGCCGCCGCGACGCAGGCCCGGCTGTCGGCTCAGTTGGCGACGGTGCGTCACGACGCCGAGGTCGCCGCCGGGGTGCCGGCCGCGCGGCGCGGGCGCGGGTTGGCCGCCGAGATCGCGCTGGCCCGCCACGATTCACCGAATCGGGGGAATCGGCATCTGGGTTTCGCCCAGGCCCTGGTCCATGAGATGCCGCACACCCTGAAGGCCCTGGAGACCGGGGCGCTCTCGGAGTGGCGCGCGACGCTGATCGTGCGGGAATCGGCCTGCCTGGAGGTCGGCGACCGCGCCACCCTCGATGCCGAGTTGTGTGCCGACCCTGGGGCGCTGGCGGGGCTGGGCGACGGACGAATCGCCGCGGCGGCCAAGGCCATCGCCTATCGGCTCGACCCGCATGCCGTTGTCGACCGCGCGGTGAAGGCCGAGGCCGACCGCTGCGTCACCATCCGGCCCGCACCGGACAACATGGTCTACCTGACAGCGCTGTTGCCGATGGCCAAGGGCGTTTCCGTCTATGCCGCGCTGCGCCGCGCCGCCGACGGCAACGGTGACGGGCGGACCCGCGGCCAGCTGATGGCCGACGCCCTCATCGAACGGATCACCGGCCGCCCCGCCCAGACACCCGAACCCATCGCGGTGAGCCTGGTCCTCTCCGATCAGACGCTGGTCGGCGGCAACGATCCGGCGGTGGTGCCCGGCTTCGGGCCGGTTCCCGCCGACATCGCTCGCAGCTTGATCGCCGCGGCGCTGGACACCCCGGAGGTCCGGGCGACGCTGCGCCGGCTCTACGCCCACCCCGGCAGCGGGGCGCTGGTGGCGATGGAGTCCAGGTCGCGGCTGTTCCCCAAGGGGCTGGCGACCTTGATCCGGTTTCGGGATCACTCCTGCCGAACGCCCTACTGCGATGCACCCATCCGTCACACCGACCACATCACCCCCGCCACCCGGGGCGGTCCGACCAGTGAGCGCAACGGCCAGGGCACCTGCGAAGCGTGCAATCACAACAAGCAGGCCGCCGGCTGGCTCGTCGCACCGATCGATGCCGACCGGCACACCACCGAGCTCACCACCCCCACCGGCCACCACTACCGGTCCACCGCTCCCCCGGTTCTGCTGGGACGAAAACCGCTGAGCCCGATGGAGAAATGCCTCTTCGACACGCTGCGGCAGCAGCAGGCTGCCTGACACCGGCACTCGCCGGTGACGTTGGACCGCAACGGGTTCAGTCGCGCAGCGGATCGGCGGCCACCGGAATGAACGGCAGTGCCAGCAGCGGAAACACCGCGCACACCCCGAACGCCGCCGCGTAACCGGCGGAGGTGATCAGCGCCCCGAAGGCCGGCGGCACCACGCCCGCGGCGAACAACTGGCTGGTGTTCTGCACCCCGAGTGCCCGGCCACTCCAGAACGGGCCGGCGATCTCGGCGATGGCGGTGAAGGCCAGGCCGTTGTCGGACACCGTCACCATCGAGGCCACCAGCATGATGACCACCGACCACGGCGAGTCAAACACCTCGGTGATCGCCAGCAGCGCCATCGACACCGCGGCGGCCGCGGCGATCACCCGGATCGGACGCAGCCGGGAGCCGACCCGGTCCGACCACCGGCCCGCGGCGATCCGCCCGGCCGCACCGAGCAACTGCGCGGCGGTGACCACCGCACCGGCCGCCGGCGCCGACCAGCCCCGGTCGGCGATCAGCCACACCAGGGTGAAGGTCCACACCAGGGCCTGCGGAACCACCAGCAGCACCGAGACCAGGTGGATCCGCCCCAGCGTGTTTGATCCCCGGTACGGGTTGGCCAACTCGTCGGGGTGCGCATCGGCGCGATCGGGACGCGGCGGGTCGAGCAGTCCGACGCCCGACAACACCGCCGCCACCGCGCACACCGCCGCCGGGAACAGCAGCGCGGCCGACACCCCGTGGGTGGCGGCGATCTGCGGGATCACCAGGGCGCCGAGCCCGACCCCGAGGGGTTGCGCGGTCTGGCGGATGCCCATGGCCAGCCCGCGGGTCTGCGGCGGGAACCACCCCACCACCATCCGCGCGCTGGCCGAGTTGCTGCTGGCCGCGGCCATCCCGCCGAGGAACAGCCAGACCTGCACGGCCGGAAGGGAATCCGCTGCCGCGGCGGCAAATCCGGCCGCCGCGGTCAGTGCCGATCCGACGGTGAGCACGGTGCGCTCGCCGATCCGGTCCACCACGTAGCCCCAGACGATCAGCGTCATCACCATGCCGAAGGCCGGCATGGCCGACACCAACCCGGCGTGGGCCAGGTCCAGGCCGCGCTGACTGTGCAACGTCGGGATGAGAAAGGCCATGCCGTTGATGAAGACGTTGCTGAACAGCGTCGCGCTCAGCGCGATCGCCAGAATCGACCAGCGTCGGGCGGTGCCGATCGCGTCGATATCCATGCCGCCATGCTGCCATGGCCGTCTCAGGCTGTTGAACTTCAATCTCAGATACTGAGAGTCACTCGGTCAGGCTGTCGTGGCGGCGGTAGGACCGGTCGCCGCCACTGGCCTTGAGGCCGCGGGCGATGAATCCTCGCCGGGCTCGCTGCCCCATCTCCTCGGCCAATCGGGTCATTCCCGGCACCACCCGGTGGTAGTCGAAGACCCGGTTGACGGCCGCGGTGGCCACGACCGCCGCCTGCAACGGCTTGTTGTCGGCCAGGCCGAGCCGGTCGGCGTTGCTGCGGCCGAGCATCAGCCGGCTGTAGGCCGACAGGTAGGCCCGGGCCGCCTCGGTCTGCCAACCGTCCTCGCGGCGATCATGCAGGGCCGCGGCCAGCCGCGCCGAATCCTCGTCGGGGGCGAACTCGGTGTCGGCCTCCAGCCAGAACAACCGCCAGGTATCGGCCTCGCAGGTGGGCACCAGCTCCGGATGCACCCCCATCAGGATCCCGACGTAACGCCAGAAGTGGTACACCGCATCGCGTTCCCGATCGGAGAACCGCATCCCCATCGCCTGGCAACCGGCCAGGTTCGCCAGCGAGAACAGCATCAGCGTGCCGGCCAGCTGCACCTGATTGATGGGTGCGTCCCAGTTGTCGTAGTCCCAATCCGCGCGGCGATGCATCGCCGCGCGTACCTGCGCGTGCATCAATCGGACCCGGAGCGTTCCGGTGAACCCCGGGGCGAATCGGCGCAATCCGCCCGGCGAGGTCACGTCGATGTACCAGGTGGCGGTCTCGTTGAGGCGCCGCGGTGCCATCCGGTGCAGATCCCCGGTGCCCACCAGCGGCTTGTCTGCCTTGGCGGCGAGGTACCCCCCGGTCAGCGCCAGCCCCGGCAGCGCAAGCCCGATCCCCACCAAACCGGTGCGCATGCTGACCCGGGCGGCCAGCGCGAGCTTGTCGTAGTCCAGCCAGTACGGCTGGTCGTCGACCTGGGCAAAGAACGCCACCAATTCCGGCGGCGGATCTGGCACCGCGTCGATACCGCGCTCCACTGCGGTCTCGAACATCGCCCGGCCCAGCCGAGGCGGCATCGCCGCGATCATCGCCACGACGTCGTCGGCCAGCGGGTCACCGAGGTCGGTGAAGCGTCGGAAGGATCCGCGCTGCGCGGCGGTCGCCCGCACATCGCCGTCGGCCAGCAACCGGACGAACACGTTGAACGGGAAGTCCGACAGCGCAGCCGGATTCGGCAACTTCGGTGCGGTGGACCCCATCAAACTTGCCCTTCCGTCGCCCAACGGATATCTGGTGACAGTCTCAACCAGATGGCTACGCGGGTCAAGGGTGCGACAATCAACGCCATGTCGGCCCGGGCGCGCACCTACGGCGGAGCCACCGCCGGTGAGCGCCAAGCCCGCCGCCGCGGCGCACTCATCGACGCCGCCACCGACGTGATCGCCGAGTCCGGGGTGGCCGGCCTGACCGTCCGGGGCGTGTGCGTCGCGGCCCGGCTCAACGACCGGTACTTCTACGAAAGCTTCGCCAACACCGATGACCTTCTCGTCGCGGCCTTCGACACCCAGATGACCGCCGCGGCAGCTGAAATGGTGGCAGCTCTCTCCGCGAGCCCGCCCGATCCCCTGCTGCGGGCCCGTGCGGCCATCGCCAGCGGCCTGGGTTACCTGACCGCGGATCCGCGTCGGGGCCACCTGCTGATCGAGTCGCAGGCCACCGAGGCACTGCGGGCCCGCCGCCGCGAGGTGATCGGGACATTGGCCGCCATCATGGCCGAGCAGGGCCGCGCCCTGCTGCCCATCGAGAACCCGCTCGACACCGACATCGACCTGGCCGCCTGGACTTTGGTGGCCGGCGGTTTGGACCTGGTGACCGGTTGGCTGCGCGGTGAGGTCGAGGTCGACCGCGCGCACCTGGAGGAGTTTCTGGTCGCGATGGTGACCGCCCGCCGGCTCGCCTGATCCAGCCCCGGCGATAGACTGAAACCTCCCGCATCGGGCGATGATCGGAGCCGCCATGGCGCGAACCGTGTCCCAGCTGATCCTCGACACCGTCAAAGCCGCTGGCGTGCAACGCATCTACGGGTTGCCGGGCGACTCCCTGAACGCCTTCACCGACGCGTTGCGCCGGGACGGCACGCTGGACTGGGTCCACGTGCGGCACGAGGAGGCCGCCGGGTTCGCCGCCGGCGCCGAGGCCGCCCTGACCGGGAACCTGGCGGTCTGCGCGGCCAGCTGCGGACCGGGCAACCTGCATCTGATCAACGGACTGTTCGACGCGCACCGCAGCGGGGTGCCGGTGCTGGCGATCGCCTCGCACATCCCCAGCGCCGAGATCGGCAGCGGCTACTTCCAGGAGACCCACCCGCAGAACCTGTTCGCCGAGTGCAGCGTGTACAGCGAACTGGTCTCGCACGTCGACCAGCTGCCATACCTGCTCGACATCGCGATCCGGGCGGCACTGGACCGGCGCGGGGTCGCGGTGCTGACCATCCCCGGCGACATCCTGGCCGCCAAGATCGACGTTGACGCACCGGCCGGGCCGATCACCGCCGGCTCCGGGGCCCGGCTGCCCGATCCGATCGAGTTGGGTCGCGCGGTCGAACTGCTGAACTCCGCGCGATCGGTGACCATCCTGGCCGGCGCCGGCTGCCAGGGCGCCCACGCCGAACTGCTCACCGTCGCAGAGCTGCTGCAGGCCCCGGTCGTACACACCCTGCGTGGCAAGGAGTTCGTCGAATACGACAACCCGTACGACGTCGGCATGACCGGGTTGCTGGGCTTTCGATCCGGCTATGACGCGATGGCCGACGCCGACGTCCTGCTGATGCTGGGCACCGACTTCCCCTACCGACAGTTCTATCCCCCGCGCGCGCGGGTCATTCAAATCGACCTGCGCGGTGAACACATCGGCCGCCGCACCAGGGTGGACGTCGCCCTGGTCGGATCGGTGAAAGACACCCTGACGCAGCTGAATACGACGCTGCGCCCGCATGCCGATTCCGCGCATCTGCAGCGATCACGGCAGACCTACCTGCGCACCCGGGAACAGCTGGACCGGGTTGCCGGCGGTGACCGCGATCGCACCCCGGTGCTGCCGGAGCTGCTGGCCCGGCGGGTCGACGCGCTGGCCGCCGACGACGCGGTGTTCATCGCCGACGTCGGCACCCCGGTCATCTGGGCGGCGCGCTACCTGCGGATGAACGGTCGCCGCAGGCTGCTCGGATCTTTCAATCACGGCAGCATGGCCAACGCGGTGCCGCAGGCGATCGGCGCTGCGGCCGGCAATCCCGGTCGCCAGGTCGTCACGCTGTCCGGCGACGGCGGGCTGTCGATGATGCTCGGCGACCTGCTCACCCTGGTCCAGGCGGACCTGCCGGTGAAGATGATCGTGTTCAACAACGGTGCGCTGAGCTTCGTCGAAATCGAGATGAAAGCCGCCGGGATCGTGAACTACGGCACCGGGCTGGACAATCCGGTGTTCGCCGAGGTGGCCCGGGCGATGGGCATCCATGCCAGCCGGGTGGAACGGCCCAGCGAAATCGACGCCGCACTGGACGCGGCGTTCGCCCATCCGGGTCCGGCGCTGGTCGAGGTGCTCACCGCGCGCCAGGAGTTGTCCATTCCGCCCACCATCACCGCCGCGCAGCTGGCCGGCTTCTCGCTGTGGGCCACCAAGACCCTGCTGTCGGGCCGCGGCGATGAGCTGATCGACCTGGCCAAGACCAACCTGGGCGCACGGCTGCACCGGCGCACGTCCGACTAACGCAGTCGCACCGGCACGTCGTCCTGCCAGGGCTGACGCGCGCAGGTGTCAGCAACCTGGAAGGTGCCGCGCTCGAATTCCCCTGTCGCGGCGTCGACCAGGCGGTATTCGTGCGATTGCCGGTGGATCGGTTGGCCGTCGACCAGGATCACCCGCACCTCTTCGGGCTCGAACCCGCAGCGGGCCTGCAGCGCCGCCACCAATTGCTCGTTGTGCAGGTGTCCGTCGCCGAAGTTCCAGCCGACCGCGTAGGCGCAGAACTGCTCACCTTCGAGGATCGCGTAGTCCTTCTCGCGCCCGGCCGGAAGCACCCGCCCCAGCAGGGTCAGCAGCGCTCGCCCGTTGGCGAACATCACCCGGAAGGCCAGCGCGAGTTCCTTGGGCACCTCGGAATCCTCGGCACCGTAGAACTTTTCAATCTGCTTGTGCGGCAACAGGCCCAGCCCGATCCGCGCGTCGGAGATCTTCTGCGCCGCCGATTCGGTCACGCACCACACCGA
The DNA here is from genome assembly GCF_010726955.1 of Mycolicibacterium fallax. NCBI lineage: Bacteria > Bacillati > Actinomycetota > Actinomycetes > Mycobacteriales > Mycobacteriaceae > Mycobacterium > Mycolicibacterium fallax. The sequence continues at coordinate 222,067 of NZ_AP022603.1, read as the reverse complement.
GACATCCCAGTTGCCGGCGTAGTAGCGCATGCCCGGCAGGAATGACACCCGCTTCGGGAACAGGTTCCCGATCACGACCGTGACGACGACAACCGTCATCACGGCGATAACCAGCCATGCCCAGGGAAACACCATGTCCGCCGGGCCGATTGCCGCCTTGTCCACGAACAGCGTTGCCACCGAGAAGATCATGAAGACGTTCCACTCCAGCGGCACGCCGAGCGGAATCGAGCACAGGATGATCAGGTGCAGCAGGATCAGCACGGCGGCTCCGACGTAGGTCACCACCCCACCGTGGGAGAAGAACAGCACCGGCGGAACCAGCAGTTCGATCGCCGTGCCGATGTGGGCGAGCATTCTCGGGATCCAGCTGGGCTGCAGGTCATCGGGATAGCGGCGAAAGAACATCCGCCGCAGCGCCTTGAACCGGATGAACGGATTGTTGGCCATCATGGTGGCGATGACGTACGGGAAGTGCCGGTTCATCTTCGACACCGCCGCGCCCAGCCAGATCGCCAGCAGCACGAACTTTGCGCCGACGATCATGGTGACGCCCGGGATGAGGAACATCAGCGTCAGCGTGCCGTACACCTCACCGCGGGCGGCCAGGAAGATGGTCTTGTCCCGCAGGCCGATCAGCGCGAGCAACGCCACCACCAGCAGGGCCTTCCAGCCCGGCAGCTGTCCCACCGCCGAATCCAGTCCGGCGACCGGGCCGGTGCCGTCCGAGAGCAACGCGGAGATCACCGCGGCCAGCAGGCCGGCGTACAGCAGCACGTCGCCCACGCTGCGGCGGTCGCCCGCGGTCCCGGGAATCCGGCCGGGCCACGGCGGCAGCCGCACGGTGCCGGTGCGCAGCCAGTACAGCGGCGAGCCCAGTGGCGGCATCACCTTGCCGGTCAGTGGACCGAAGCCGCAGCCGAGGCCGAGCACCTCGAAGAGCATCGACCAGAGCACGACCTTCTGGAAGACGATCGGTTCGGCCCACCACTGCCCGATGTTGGCCCAGCCGTCAATACCCTTGGTGGCCAGGGCGAACGCCAAGCCGCCGAGGATGTACCCGACGATCTTGACGGCGTAGAGCGGATAGAAGACGTCGGGATAGCCCATGCCGCGCTCGGCGATGTGCCGCGCCATCGGTCGCAACCGTTGTGCGCGAGTTCCCCGGCGCCATTCGGCGGGATCCACCTTCGGCAGATCGGGACTGGTAAAACCCATGACAACCCCTACTAGACAACTATTGAAATCTGTCTAGTCGCCGAATCTATACCGGCCGAGGCGTACTGGCTACAGGTTCGCCAGGATCCGATCGCCGACCTCGACGGTGGACAGCACCGCATCCCCGCGAGTCGCCAGATGCTTCTCCACGGCCGCATCCACCCGGGCCGCCGCCGCGTCCTCGCCAAGGTGAGCCAGCAGCAGCGCCACGCTCATCACGGCGGCGGTCGGATCGGCGATCCCCTGCCCCGCGATGTCGGGGGCACTGCCGTGCACCGGCTCGAACATCGACGGACTGCGCCGCGACCCGTCGATGTTGCCGCTGGCCGCCAGCCCGATGCCGCCGGACACCGCCGCGGCCAGGTCGGTGATGATGTCGCCGAACAGGTTGTCGGTGACGATCACGTCGAAGCGGCCCGGATCGGTGACCAGGTGGATAGTCGCGGCATCGATGTGCTGGTAGGCGACCTCGACCTCGGGGTATTCGGCCCCGACCTGCGCGACGATGCGGGCCCACAGCGAGCCGGCGAAGGTCAGCACGTTCGTCTTGTGCACCAGGGTCAGGTGCTTGCGGCGCGCCTGCGCGCGGGCGAACGCGTCGCGCACCACCCGCTCCACCCCGAAGGCGGTGTTGAGGCTGACCTCGGTGGCCACCTCGTGCTCGGTGCCCACCCGGATCGCGCCGCCGGTACCGGTGTAGGGGCCCTCGGTGCCCTCGCGGACCACCACGAAGTCGATCGCCGGATTGCCGGCCAGTGGCGAATCCACCCCGGCCTGCAGCTTCGACGGCCGCAGGTTGATGTGATGGTCGAGGGCGAAGCGCAGCTTCAGCAGCAGCCCGCGCTCCAGCACGCCCGACGGGACCGACGGGTCGCCGATGGCGCCCAGCAGGATCGCGTCGTAGCCGCGCAGTTCCTCGATGATCTCGTCGGTGAGCAGCTCACCGGTGGCGTGGTAGCGCCGCGCGCCCAGGTCGTAGTCGGTCTTCTCGACCCCGGGCAGCACCGCGTCGAGTACCCGGGTGGCCTGCGCGATTACCTCCGGGCCGATGCCGTCTCCGGCGATGACAGCGAGCTTCATGACAGGTCAACCACCTTCAGCGTCGTCGCGCCGACCGCATCGGCGATGGTGGCGCGCACCTCCTCGGGCACGTCGCGGTCCAGCCGCAGCATGATGGTGGCGCCGTCGCCCTCGGCGTCCTGGGACAGCTGGGCGGCCTCGATGTTCACCTCGGCGGAGCCGAGCAGGGTGCCGATCTTGCCGAGCGCGCCGGGCCGGTCCAGGTAGTTGACGATCATGTTGTAGCCCTCGGCGCGCAGATCCAGGTTGCGTCCGTTGATCTGGATGATCTTCTGCACCAGCTGCGGGCCGGCCAGCGTGCCGGCCACGTTGACCGACGACCCGTCGGACTGCACGGCCAGGATGTCCACCACGCTGCGGTGGTTGCGGCTCTCGGCGGTCTTGGTCAGCTCCGCGGTGACGCCGCGGGTGGCGGCCAGCGCCGGGGTGTTGACGAAGGTGACCTGCTCGCTGACCACGGTGGAGAACAGCCCGCGCAGCGCGGCCAGTTCCAGGATCGCGACATCCTCGGCGGCCAGTTCGCCGCGGATGTGCACGGCCAGCGACACCGGCGGCTCCGGCGACAGCGCACCGGCAAGCACACCCAGCTTGGACACCAGGTCCAGCCACGGGGCGACCTCGTCGCCGACGACGCCGCCGCCGACGTTGACCGCGTCCGGCACGAATTCACCGGCCAGCGCCAGCTTCACGCTCTCGGCCACATCGGTGCCGGCCCGGTCCTGCGCCTCGGCGGTGGAGGCGCCGAGGTGCGGGGTCACCACGACCTGCTCCAGCTCGAACAGCGGGCTGTCGGTGCACGGCTCGGTGTCGAACACGTCCAGCCCGGCGGCCCGGACGTGGCCGCTGGTGATGGCGTCGGCGAGTGCCTGCTCGTCGATCAGGCCACCGCGGGCGGCGTTGACGATGACCACCCCGGGCTTGGTCTTGGCCAGCGCCTCCCGGTTCAGCAGGCCGGCGGTCTCGGGGGTCTTGGGCAGGTGCATGGTGATGAAGTCGGCGCGGGCGAGCACCTCATCGAGCGGCAGCAGCTCGATGCCCAACTGCGCGGCGCGGGCGGCCGGCAGGTAGGGGTCGTAGGCGACGATGTCGGTGTCAAAGGCCGCCAGCCGGTGCGCCACGAGCTGACCGATCCGGCCCAGCCCGACGACGCCGACGGTCTTGCCGAACAGCTCGACGCCGGAGAACTTCGAGCGCTTCCAGGTGCGATCGCGCAGCGTGGCGTCCGCGGCGGGCACCTGCCGGGCCGCCGCCAGCAGCAGCGCGACGGCGTGCTCGGCCGCGCTGTGGATGTTGGACGTCGGGGCGTTGACCACCATCACGCCGCGCGCGGTGGCCGCATCCACGTCGACGTTGTCCAGGCCGACGCCGGCGCGGGCGACGATCTTGAGCTTCGGCGCGGCGGCCAGCACCTCGTCGTCGACGGTGGTGGCCGAGCGCACCAGCAGCGCGTCGGCGTCGCCAACCGCGGCCAGCAGCTTCTCCCGGTCCGGACCGTCCACCCAGCGGACCTCTACCTGGTCACCCAGGGCGTCCACCGTCGATGGGGCGAGCTTGTCGGCAATCAGTACAACAGGAAGACTCACCCGGACAGCCTAATGGGCGGCCGTGAGCGGCCACAAAGCGCGTCCATCCCCCCAACCGGGCCCGACCTGGCGAAAGAGACGGATATGACCGATGTCACCGTCGTCGGCAGTGGCCCCAACGGCCTGAGCGCCGCGCTCACCTGCGCCCGCGCCGGTCTGCGGGTTCGGATCATCGAGGCGCAATCCACCGTCGGCGGCGGCGCTCGCACGCTGCCCGACCCCGAGTACCCCGGCGTCGCCCACGACGTCTGCTCGGCGATCCACCCGATGGCGCTGGCCTCGCCGTTCTTCCGGGCCTTCGGGCTGGCCGACCGGGTCGCGTTGACCAGCCCGCCGATCTCCTACGCCAACCCGCTGGACCGGCGCCCCGCCGCGCTGGCGTATCGCGACCTGGAGCGGACCTGCGCGCAGCTGCGCCATCCCGACTCCTGGCGGGCCATGTTCGCGCCGCTGACCGGCGACAACACCGCCGTGGCCGACGTCATGCTCACCGACAAGCGCTCGCTGCCCCGGCAATCGGCCCTGGCCGGGGCGCTGGGGCTGCGGGTGGCCGCCCAGGCCAGTGCCGGCGGACGCCTGCTGCGCGGCGAGGACGCCCAGGCGTTGTTCGCCGGGGTGGCCGCGCACGCGGTGCGCCCGCTGAACTCGCTGCCGGCCGCCGGTCTGGGCACCGCGCTGGCGGCGCTCGGGCACACCGTCGGGTGGCCGGTTCCCACCGGCGGCAGCCAGGCGATCGTCGAGGCGATGCTGACCGAGTTCACCGCCCACGGCGGTGAACTGGTCCTCGGTGAGCCGGTGACGACACCTCCTCCCGGGGTGGTCATCTACGACCTGCCGGCCCGCGCCCTGCTCGGCATCTATCGCGAGGAGCTGCCGAACCGGTATGCCGCCCGGCTGCGGAGACTGCGGTACGGCGCGGGCGTGGCGAAGGTGGATTTCGTTCTGTCCGAGGAGATTCCGTGGGCAGATCCCCGGCTGTTGGAGACCGCGACGTTCCATCTCGGCGGTTCGCGGGATCAGATGGCAGCGGCCGAAGCGGCGGTGGGCGCCGGCCGGCACGCGCAGTCGCCGATGGTGCTGGCGGCCTCTCCACACGTGGGCGACCCGACTCGGATCGATGAGCGCGGCCGGCGACCGTTCTGGACATATGCCCATGTGCCGCACGGCTCCCCGGTCGACCAGGCCGAGACGGTGACCGCCGCGGTGGAGCGCTTTGCCCCCGGCTTCCGGGATGTGGTGCTGGCGGTGCGCAGCGTGCCGGCCTCGGACATGGCCGGGCACAACGCCAACCTGGTCGGCGGGGACATCACCGGCGGCGGCAACTCGATGTGGCGGGCGATGGCCGGCCCGACGCTGCGCGCCAACCCGTGGGCGCTGCCGGTGCCCCGCGCCTACCTGTGTTCGGCGGCGACCCCGCCCAACGGCGGGGTGCACGGAATGTGCGGGTTCTACGCCGCCCGCACCGCGCTCAGACGGGAATTCGGGCTCCCGGCACCGATACGACGAAGCCCGTCCCGGTGATTCGGGACGGGCCTCGCCGTTGCAGAGATCGGTGCGCGGTTGCTACGCGGTCTCGGTGATCGGCCGGTCCACCCAGCTCATCAGGTCGCGCAGCTTCTTGCCGGTGACCTCGATCGGGTGCTCGGCGTTCTTCTTGCGCAGGCCTTCGAGCTCCTTGTTGCCGCCCTCGACGTTGGCGACCAGGCGCTTGACGAAGGTGCCGTCCTGGATGTCTTTCAAGATGGCGCGCATCCGCTCCTTGGTGTCGGCGTCGATGACCCGCGGACCGGAGATGTAGCCGCCGTACTCGGCGGTGTCGGACACCGAGTAGTTCATCCGGGCGATGCCGCCCTCGTACATCAGGTCGACGATCAGCTTCAGCTCGTGCAACACCTCGAAGTAGGCCATCTCCGGGGCGTAGCCCGCCTCGACCATGACCTCGAAACCGGCCTTGACCAGTTCCTCGGTGCCGCCGCACAGCACGGCCTGCTCACCGAACAGGTCGGTCTCGGTCTCTTCCTTGAAGGTGGTCTTGATGACGCCGGCCCGGGTGCCGCCGATGCCCTTGGCGTAGGACAGCGCCAGCGCCTGGCCCTCACCCTTGGGGTCCTGGTGGATGGCGATCAGCGCGGGCACACCCTTGCCGTCGACGAACTGCCGGCGCACCAGGTGGCCGGGGCCCTTCGGGGCGACCATCCCGACGGTGACGTTCTCCGGGGCCTTGATCAGGCCGAAGTGGATGTTGAGGCCGTGGCCGAAGAACAGCGCGTCGCCGTCCTTGAGGTTCGGCTCGATGTCGCGGGTGAAGATCTCGGCCTGCGCGGTGTCCGGCGCCAGCAGCATGATGACGTCGGCCCACTTGGCGACCTCTTCGGGGGTGTCCACCTCCAGCCCCTGCTCGAGCACCTTCTCGCGGGACTTGGAGTCCTCGCGCAGGCCGACCTTGACCTGGACGCCGGAGTCGCGCAGCGAAAGCGAATGGGCGTGGCCCTGGCTGCCGTAACCGATGACGCCAACCTTGCGGCCCTGGATCAGCGACAGATCCGCATCGTCGTCATAGAACATCTCAACTGCCACTTGCTATTTCCTATCTCTGTTAGGGGTCATGCGTGGTGTCACGATTTTTCCGGTGCCGGTGCCGCGGGCGGGCCGGCCGCCCCGACCGTCGCCGTCAGGATTTCGTGGTGCCGATGCCGCGGGGGCCGCGGGCCAGCGACACGGTGCCGGACTGCACGATCTCACGGATGCCATAGGGCTCCAGCACCCGGAGCAGGGCCTCGATCTTGTCCTGGGTTCCGGTGGCCTCGATGGTCAGCGACTCGGTGGAGACGTCGACGACCTTGGCGCGGAACAGGTTGACCGCCTCGATCACCTGGCTGCGACTGCCGGCGTCGGCCCGGACCTTGATCAGCGCCAGCTCGCGCGACACCGAGTTTTCCTGGTCCTGCTCGACGATCTTGATCACGTTGATCAGCTTGTTGAGCTGCTTGGTGATCTGCTCCAGCGGGAAATCCTCCACCGAGACCACGATCGTCATCCGGGACATGCTCTTGGACTCGGTGGGTCCCACCGCCAGCGACTCAATGTTGTAGCCGCGCCGGGAGAACAGCGCGGCCACTCGTGCCAGGACGCCGGGCTTGTCCTCCACCAGGACGGACAGCGTGTGCGTGGTGGTCATGCGCGGGCTCCTCGGTTTTTCGGGTCGCTCATCAGACCTGGTCCTCGTTGTCGAACAGCGGGCGGATGTCGCGGGCGGCCATGATCTGGTCGTTGCCGGTGCCTGCGGCCACCATCGGCCACACCTGGGCGTCGGCACCGACGATGAAGTCGATGACCACCGGGCGGTCGTTGATCTCGCGGGCCTGCCGGATCACGTCGTCGACGTCTTCCTCACGCTCGCAACGCAATCCGACGCAACCCAGCGCCTCGGCCAGCTTCACGAAGTCCGGGATGCGCTGGCTGTGGGTGGCGAGGTCGGTCTGGCTGTAGCGCTCGCCGTAGAACAGCGTCTGCCACTGCCGCACCATGCCGAGGTTGCCGTTGTTGATCAGCGCAACCTTGATCGGCGCACCCTCAATGGCGCAGGTGGCCAGCTCCTGATTGGTCATCTGGAAGCAGCCGTCGCCGTCGATGGCCCACACCTCGGCCTCCGGGCGGGCCATCTTGGCGCCCATCGCCGCCGGGATGGCAAAGCCCATGGTGCCCAGGCCGCCGGAGTTCAGCCAGGTACGCGGCTTCTCGTACTTGACGAACTGCGCGGCCCACATCTGGTGCTGGCCGACACCCGCCACGTAGATGGCGTCCGGGCCGGCGATCTCGCCGAGCCGCTCGATCACCAGCTCCGGGCTCAGGCTGCCGTCGCTCTGCGGGCCGTAGCTCAGCGGGAAGGTGGCGCGCACCCCGCCCAGGTACTCCCACCAGTCGTCCAGCGCCAGGTTGCCGGGCACATCGGCCTTGCGCAGCGCGGCGATCAACTCGACGATGACGGCCTTGATGTCACCGACGATCGGGACGTCGGCGTGCCGGTTCTTGCCGATCTCGGCCGGGTCGATGTCGGCGTGGATGACCTTGGCCTCCGGCGCGAACGAATCCAGCTGACCGGTCACTCGGTCGTCGAATCGGGTGCCCAGGGCGATCAGCAGGTCGGAGCGCTGCAGCGCGGCCACCGCGCCGACGGCGCCGTGCATGCCCGGCATGCCCATGTGCTGCGGGTGGCTGTCCGGGAACGCGCCGCGCGCCATCAGGGTGGTGACGACGGGAATCCCGGTGATCTGCGCCAGCTCCATCAGTTCGGCGGTCGCGTCGCCGCGGATCACGCCGCCGCCGACATAGAGCACCGGCTTGGTGGCTTCGGCGATGTAGCGGGCGGCCTCCCGGATCTGCCGGCTGTGCGGCTTGGTGTTCGGCTTGTAACCGGGCAGCTCCATCACCGGCGGCCAGGAGAACGTGCACCGCGCCTGCAGAATGTCCTTGGGGATGTCCACCAGCACCGCGCCCGGCCGGCCGGAGGCCGCGATGTGGAACGCCTCGGCCAGCACCCGCGGGATGTCGTCGCCGTTGTTGACCAGGAAGTTGTGCTTGGTGATCGGCATGGTGATGCCGGAGATGTCGGCCTCCTGGAACGCGTCGGTGCCGATCAGGCCGCGGCCGACCTGCCCGGTGATCGCGACGACCGGGATGGAGTCCATCTGGGCGTCGGCCAGCGGCGTGACCAGGTTCGTCGCGCCCGGCCCGGAGGTGGCCATCATGACGCCGACCCGGCCGGTGGCGTGCGCATAGCCGCTGGCGGCGTGCCCGGCACCCTGCTCGTGGCGCACCAGCACGTGGCGCAGCTTCTTCGAGTCGAACAGCGGGTCATAGACCGGCAGCACCGCGCCGCCGGGAATGCCGAAGATGGTGTCGACGTCGAGTTCCTCCAGCGAACGGACCACCGACTCGGCGCCGGTCAGCTGGTATGGGGCGACGGTGCGGCCCGCGCCACGGTCGGCCGCCTTGCCGGCCGGCGCCGGGGAACCGTTGCCGGGGGTGGGGGCGGGCGCATCGATCCCAGGCTTTTCCGCTGGTCGCGTCGTCGGAGCGCTCACGGTGTCCTCATTCGTTCTAGGTTTCGTACAAATTTCTGCCGGGCAACAAAAAACCCTCGCCAGCTCACATGCTGCACGAGGGTTGCGCGTTGGTGCTACGGATAGCTACGACCGGTCACGCACCAACGCGCTGACCAAGTACTACGAGCTTCCGCATGGCCTCGACGGTAGTCCCCGCACAGGTCAACCGTCAAATCACCCGGCAGCATCACCGCGGCCGGCCTCTTCCTCGCGGAAAAACGCCGCTCGTCGAACCGGCAGCACCACCGCGGCCGGCCTCGTCCTCGCGGAAAAACGCCGCTCGTCGAACCGGCAGCACCACCGCGGCCGGCCTCTTCCTCGCGGAAAAACGCCGCTCGTCGAACCGGCAGCACCACCGCGGCCGGCCTCTTCCTCGCGGAAAAACGCCGCTCGTCGAACCGGCCGTATCATGGCCCGCGTGAATAAGCCGGTCGTGATCCGAATCTCCCCGATGGCACACCTGGCCGTCGGCTTCATGGTCCTGGTCATGCTGGTGCCGGTGCTGGCCTGGCCGTGGCTCTCCCCGCTGCTGCTGCTGGCCGTGCTCGCCTCGGTGGCGATCGCACGGTTGCGCACCGAGGCCGACGCCGACGGCGTCACCGCCCGCACCCTGTTGGGCAGCACCCGGCTGGACTGGGCCGACATCGATGGCCTGCACTTCGTGAAGGGCAACTGGGCCCGGGCCCGGCTGCGCGACGGCACCGACGTCCGGCTGCCCGCGGTCACCTTCGCCACCCTGCCGCTGCTGACCGAGGCCAGCCACGGCCGGGTGCCCAACCCGTACCGGTAGCCCGCTTCCGCTACCGGCGGTTCAGCGCCTTTGCCGCGAGCCAGTTGCCGAAGAACTGCGCGGCCTGCACCAGCACGATGATGGCGGCCACCGCGATCCAGGTGACCACCCAGTTGAACCGCTGGTAGCCGTAGACGATGGCGAAGTTGCCCAGCCCGCCGCCGCCGACCGAACCCGCGACCGCGGTCATGTCGACCACCGCGATGAAGACGAAGGTGTAGCCGAGGATCAGCGGGCCGAGCGCCTCGGGCAGCAACACCCGGGTGATGATCCGCAGCGGGCCGGCGCCCATCGCCTGGGCGGCCTCCACCACGCCGGGATCCACCGCCACCAGGTTCTGTTCGACGATCCGGGAGATGCCGAACGAGGCGGCGATGATCAGCGCGAAGATCGCCGCCTTGGTGCCGATGGTGGTGCCGATGACACCAAGGGTCAGCGGCCCGATCGCCACGATGAAGATGATGAACGGAATCGGCCGGACGAAGTTCACCAACACGTTGAGCACGGTGTACACCCAGCGATTGGCCAGAATGCCGCCGCCGCGGGTGGTGTAGAGCAGCACGCCGATCACCAGCCCGAAGAAACCGCCGACAACCAGCGTGACGACCACCATCTGCAGGGTTTCCCACAGCGACTGCCAGAAGATCGGCTGCAGCACCTCCCAGTCGATGTTCACAGTTCCGCCACGCTGGTGTGCTCCCGCAGCGCGGTGATGACCGCGTCCACCTGGGCGTCGGGTCCGGTCAGCTCCAAAGTGAGGCTGCCGACCGAACGCCCGCCCAGCGCCGAGATACCGCCGTAAGCGAACTCGAATCCCACGTCGGTGGCCCGGACCGCCTCGGCCAGCACCGCGCCGATGCGCCGCCGGTCACCGACGCCGACGGCGACCAGCCGGCCCGGGTAGCTGCCGGACAACGCGGCGGCGTCCTCGACCGACGGGGTGTTGTGCATGGCGGTGGCCACGAAACTGGCGGTCAGCTCGGTGCGCGGCTCGGCGAAGATGTCGTACACGCTGCCCTCCTCGATCAGCCGCCCGCGGTCCAGCACCGCGACCCGGTCGGCGATCTTGCGGACCACGTCCATCTCGTGGGTGATCACCACCACGGTGATGCCGAGTTCCTCGTTGACCTTCTTGAGCAGCCGCAACACATCGTTGGTGGTCTGCGGGTCCAGCGCCGAGGTGGCCTCGTCGGCCAGCAGGATCCGCGGGTTGGCGGCCAGCGCGCGGGCGATGCCGACCCGCTGCTTCTGCCCGCCGGACAGTTCGCCCGGATAGGCCCAGGCCTTCTCCGCCAGCCCGACGAAGTGCAGCAGCTCGGCGATCCGGTCGCGGTGCGCCGCCCGGGCCACACCGGCCGATTCCAGCGCGAAGCCGATGTTGCCGTACACCGTCCGCGAGGACAGCAGGTTGAACTGCTGGAACACCATCCCGATCCGGGTGCGGAGTTCACGGACCTGCTTGGGGCGCAGCGTGGTGATGTCGGCGCCCTCCACCAGCACCCGCCCGGAGCTGGGACGTTCCAGCGCGTTGATCATCCGGACCAGGGTGGACTTGCCTGCGCCGGAGCCGCCGATGACCGCCGAGATGGTGCCGGCCTCGACGGCCAGGGTGATTCCCGACAGCGCCTCGAAGGCCCCGGTGTCGCCGCGCACCGGGTAGGTCTTGGAGACGTCGATGAATTCGACGATCGGGGCCATCGCTGCTGCTTTCTGCCGCTACTGACTCTTGAGCTGGGCTTCGAGGTCGGCGGTGATCCGCTGCAGTTCCGAGGCGGGCAGATCGACCATGACCGAGGTGTCACGGGAGGCCTCCATCACCGCCCGGGTCACCTCCGGGGAGTGGTAGATCTCCACAATCCGGGCGAACACCGGGTTGTCCCGGTCGTCGTAGCGGGACACAAAGGCGTTGATGTAGGGCGCCGCGGCCGGGCTGTTGGGGTCGTCGTTGTAGATCGCCGAGGACGGGTCGATGTCGGCGTCCATCGCAAAACCATTGTTGATGACGGCGGCGGCAACCGACAGCAGTGAGGTCACCGTCTGCTGGGCGCTGATCGGGACCACGCTCACCCGGCTGGCGGCGGTGTCGACGTCGGCCGGGGTGGACAGCACGCTGCCGCCGCCGCGCAACCGCACCAAACCGGCCTGCTGCAGCACCAGCAGCGCGCGAGCCTGGTTGGTGGGGTCGTTGGGGATGGCGACCTCGGCGCCGCGCGGGATCTTCGCGACCGTGTCGTAGCGGCGCGAGTACAGGCCCAGCGGCACCACCTGCGTCGAACCGACCGGAACCAGGTTCTGCCCGGCGGCGACGTTGTAGCTGGCCAGGAACTGCAGATGCTGGAACAGGTTGAGGTCGGTCTGGCCCTGGGCGAGTGCGGGATTGGGCTGGGCGTAGTCGGAGAAGTTGACGACCGTGATGGTGATGCCCTCGGCGGCGGCCAGCCGCCGCAGCACCGGCCAGTAGTCGGCGCTGCCCTCGGTGGTGCCGATGGTGACGGCCGCGGACCGGTCGTCGTCGCGCAGGATCGCGCTGGCGCCGCCGAACAGCGAGAACACCAGCCCGACCAGCAGGGCGATCACGATGACGGCGCCGGCGATCACCAGCGAGCGGTCCCGGCGAGGCTTGGGCGGCAGCCACCGCGGGTCGTCGACGTCGGGCACCGGCTGGCGTGCATCGTCCGCACCGCTCACCTGAGCACCCCCAGCATCACCGACCTGCCTTCCCGCGGGACCGCGGCGGCGCTCAGCGCAGCTGGCGTCGGCGGCGGAACCGCACCACGATCACCACCACGACCAGCCCGGCCACCCCGGCGACGGTGGCCTTGACGGCGGGAGTGTTGACCAGCTGCAGGACCCGGGACTTCGCATCGTCGGCGAGCCGACGGGGGTTGGCCCGCTCGGTGAGGGTGTCAACAGTCACCGCCAGCTGGCTACGGGCCGCGTCGATCTCCTGCTTGATGACCTCGGGATCCCGATCCGCCACTTGTCGCTCCTTTTGCCCACGCGCTGCCTACCCGCCGTACTGCCGAACTACCCTAGACCCCCATGACCGAAAACGTTCGTCTGCAACCGGGCGACAAGGCCCCCATGTTCGCGCTGCCCGACGCCGACGGCAATGTGGTGAAGCTGTCCGACTACGCCGGACGCAAGGTGATCGTGTACTTCTACCCGGCCGCGATGACGGCGGGCTGCACCAAGCAGGCCTGCGACTTCCGCGACAACCTGGCCGAACTCAACGGCGCCGGGCTCGACGTCATCGGCATCTCCCCCGACAAGCCGGAGAAACTGGCGAAGTTCCGCGACCGCGACGCGCTGACCTTCCCGCTGCTCGGCGATCCGGACAAGAAGGTGCTCACCGCCTGGGGCGCCTTCGGCGAAAAGAAGCTCTACGGCAAGGTTGTCACCGGGGTGATCCGGTCCACCTTCGTCGTCGACGAAAAGGGTGACATCGAGGTCGCACAGTACAACGTGCGGGCCACCGGCCACGTCGCCAAGCTGCGCCGGGACCTCGCGGTCTGATCACCGCCCGGGATCGCCCAGCAACACCGCCGCCATCAACACCCGCACCCGGGCCCGGGACTGCTCGGTGTTGTCGTAGCCGACCAGCCGACCCAGGTCCACGACCAGAGCGAAGGCCGCGTGCACGGCGAACCGGGCCCGCTCCGGTGGCAGCTCCGGGCGCGCCGCCACCACCAACGCGGCCCACGCCTGCACCGTCGCGACCTGCACGTTGTGCAGGATTGCCCGATCGGCGACCGGAAGGTTGCCCCACTCGGTGTAGTACACGAACGCCAGCTCCGGGTCGTCGAACGACCGCGCCACGTAGGCGTCGATCAGTTCCCGCAGCGCGAGTTCTGGATCAGTCTGCGCGGCAAGGACATTCGCGAGATCACCGGAGACCCGATCGGCGGCCCGCCGGAATGACGCCGCCAGCAGGTCGGCCTTGCCGGCGAAGTATCGATAGATGCCCGAGACCGGCATCCCCACCTCTGCGGCGATGTCCTCCATGCTGGTTTCGTGGTAGTGCCGGACGCTGAACAACCGCATCGCGGCCGTCAGCAGGGCCTCGTAGCGGCCCGCCGCGACCGGGGTTCCCAGGTCCGGGGCCTCCCCGTCCTCGGCGATCGTCGGCAGCTCGACGGCCAGCGCCGCATGCGTCAGTTCCCGCAGCAACTCGCGGATTTCGGCCACAGGCAGCCGGGCCCGATGGTCGGCGATGCTGCCGATCACGCTCAGCGCCGCCGATGACAGGGTCCAGCGCTGCCAGGAGTCCAGCTCCGGCCGGAGCCGGGCCAGCGGCCGCTGCAGCCGCCGGTTGACCAGGTTGATCTGGCCCATCAACACCGCCTGATCCTCGTCGTTGAGGTAGCGGCCCTCCCAGCGGTACAGCCCGCCGGAGGTGCGGTTGGCGATCGAGGTGTCGATGAGCGCCCGGATCACCCGGTCCAGCAACTCGGCGGCATCGGTGTCGCCGGGCGCGTCGTCGGCAAAGGCGGTCTGGTTCACCAACTGCTCGCCCAGCGCGATGACGGCGTCGCGAAAGAGTTGGTACTTGCTGGCGGAATGGCGGTAGAGCGCGGCCGCGGAGATCCCCACCCGGGCGGCAATGTCCCCCATGCTCACCGCGTGATAGCCCAGTGCGCTGAACGCCTCGGCGGACGCCCGGGCGATCTGCGCCTTGCGGTCCTTGGGTCGACGCTTCACCGTCGGCATCGGCTCAGCATTCACGGTCGCCATGCCTCACCCTAACCCGCAGCGACGGCTGAGGAACTGATGATCGCCTATGGAAATTTGAAAATTGCCGCATATGTTTTGAATCTCCTGTACCACAGCATTATTGACCGGTTCCTCGACGTCGCTCGGCCGTGCTGGATAACCAGATTTATGAAGAATCGTCATTAACTTAATCCTTGCGGCGCGGCGTCAGCCGTGACATGCTTCACCCGGCGGAGGTACCGATGCGGCCAACAGCAGCGGCAACACCCGCCCGGTGTTCGATCGGGGAAGAAGCACCATGACCTATGAGTTACCGGCCCCCCGGGGCCCGATGCGCGACCTGATGACGCAGGCCGGCTACATCATCGGGTTCTCGGTGCAGGCACTGGTGAGCGTCGCCGTCGCGGCCACTCGCCGGCGGCTGTCGCTGTTCGAGGTGGTCAGCCAGACGCTGTTCATCGGGCGGGTGTGCACCGGGCCGTCGCTGCTGCTGATGATGCCGATCGGGGTCTTCATCGCGGTCTCCGTCGGCGAACTCGCCGGGCGGATCGGCGCCGGCGGTTACTCCGGGGCAGTGGTGGCGTTCATCGTCGTCGGCCAGGCCGCCGCGCTGGTCTGCGCACTGATGATGGCCGGCGTCGCGGGCGCGGCGATCTGCACCGACCTCGGCTCCCGCAAGATCCGCGAGGAGATCGACGCGATGGAGGTGATGGGCCTGGACCTGGTCGAGCGGCTCGTCGCACCGCGGCTCGTCGCCGCGGTCATCGTGTCAATCACCTTGTGCGCCATGGTGACCTTTGTGGGCGTCCTGGCCTGCTACCTGTACCACATCTACGTCCAGCAACTGCCCGCCGGCAGCTTCCTGGCCACCTTCAGTCAATACGGCCAGGTCTCGGACTTCCTGATGGCGATCGTCAAGGCGGCGCTGTTCGGGTTGACCGCCACCCTGGTGGCGACCTTCAAGGGTCTGCACACCCGGGGCGGACCACGCGGCGTCGCGGACTCGGTCAACGAGGGCGTGGTGATGGCATTCGCGCTGGTCTTCATCCTCAACACCATCCTGTCCGCGCTCTACACGGTCGCGGTGCCCGCGGTGGGGAACTACCGATGACCGCCGTCACCACCTCCGCGCAGTGGCATCAGCTCAGTCGACCGGTCACCGGCGTCTACGACGGCCTGGCCACCCTCGGACGGCACGTCGGCTTCTATCTCGCGGTGCTGCTGTCGCTGCCCCAAGCCCTGGTGCGCTACCGCAGACACACCCTGGGGCAGGTGGGCGAGGTCACCTTCGGAACCCGCTCGCTGCTGTCCGGCGGCGGCACCATCGGCATCGTCTTCGCCATGTCGCTGGCCGCGGCGATGATGCTGGGCGTTGAAACCCAGCGCGGGCTGGACCTGGTCGGGATGAACACCATGTCCGGCATGCTGGCCGCCATCGCCAACACCCGAGAGTTGGCGCCGGTGGTGGTGGCGATCGCGCTGGCCGCCAAGGTCGGCACCGGGTTCACCGCGCAGATCGGCGCGATGCGGATCTCCGACGAGATCGACGCGCTCGATGCCATGGGGATCAACTCGGTGCCCTACCTGATCGGCACCCGGGTGCTCGCGGCCATCGTGTGCGTGGTCCCCATCTACATGATCGGCCTGCTGGCCAGCTACCTGTCCACCCGAACGGTGGTGGTGTTCTTCAACGGCGCCTCCGCCGGTACCTACGACTACTTCTTCCATCTCGCGCTCGGCCCGCAGGACCTGCTGTATTCCGGCATCAAGGCGGTCATCTTCGCCGTCGTGGTGGCGTTGGTGCACTGCACCTACGGATATTTCGCCTCCGGCGGGCCGGCCGGGGTCGGGCAGGCCGCCGGTCGCGCGCTGCGCACCGCCATCCTGGCCATCGGTGTCCTCGACGTACTGCTCACCTTCGCATTGTGGGGCCTGGTCCCCGAGATCCCCGGGATGGGCATATGAGGGCGCACCGCCGCAGGCACTCGCCCGGCAAGCCGACCCTGGCGCTGCGCGGCCTGTGCGCGACGGCCGCGGGCATCGTCGTCGCCGCGCTGCTGGTCGGTCGCGCAACCGGACACCTGGACCCACTGGACGACGTGTACGTCGACGTCCCGGTGGCTGCCGGCCTGATCAGCACCGACGCCCCGGTCCGGTACCACGGCGTCAACGTCGGGCACATTGCCGAAATCCGTTCCGGCACCACCGCCTCGACGGTGCGGTTGGCCATCGAGCGGGCGTCGCTGGACCTCATCCCGAACTCCGTGGTGGTGCGCGTGGTACCGCGGACCTTCTTCGGCGACATCTACCTGCAGTTGGCCGACCGGCCCGGCCCGCGACCGGCGACCGGCCTGGCGCCGGGCGCGGTGATCGCCGTCGACGACAGCGCCGAGGCGACCGCGATGTACGACGTGTTCAAAAGGGTCG
Source organism: Mycolicibacterium fallax (assembly GCF_010726955.1). Lineage (NCBI taxonomy): Bacteria > Bacillati > Actinomycetota > Actinomycetes > Mycobacteriales > Mycobacteriaceae > Mycobacterium > Mycolicibacterium fallax. The sequence goes on along the minus strand of NZ_AP022603.1, from coordinate 205,151 downwards.
TCACCATCTTCGCCAAGATCAAACCCGAACGGATGCAGACCGCCCTGACCGCCCTGAGCCAGGGGTTGCGCAACCGGGGCCGCGACCTCGGCACCACCATCGACAATCTCAGCGACGTCGCCGGCACCCTGACGCCCTCGGCGCTGCGATTCCTCGACGCCACACCGCAATTCCGCGACGTCATGCAAAGCCTGCACACCGCGACACCCGACATCATCGAGACCCTGTCCGCGGCCACCGCGGTGTCCAACCGAATGGTCGCCGACCCGTCGTTCACCTCGGCGCTCGATGCCCTCGCCGGCCTCGGGTCGGTGCTGACCCCGTTCCTGGCCGACCACCGCGGTGAGCTCATCACCATTCTCGACGCCGCGGGCGCGGTGCTGGCCACCACGGCCGCCCGGCCCCAGCGCCTGGTCGACACCCTTTCGGGGGCAAAGGCATTCGGGGACGGGGGCGCGCGGACCTTCGCCACCGGCAAGTTCAGCATCACCGCCGTCGGCACCTTCGCCGAACCGATGCCCTACTCCGGCGCCGACTGCCCGAGCTATGGCGAGCTGCGCGGCGCGCACTGCGCCGATGCCACCGCGGTCGATCCCGGCACCGGCGCGCCCACCCGCTACGCGACGCTGTCCCCGGTCGATCCCTCCACCCCCGCCGCCAACATGCCCGTGCCGCACCAGCTGGTGGACCCCGAGGGGCTGCCGCTGTCCCCGGCCCCGGGCCCGGCTGAACCCGCGCCCGCAGGACCCGCTCCGGCGCCGTCGCCCTATCCCGCCGAGGCTCACCCGGCATCGGCGATCGTCGGCGGCGACGACGAGGCCGGCGCGCTGACGCTGCTCCAGGATGCCGTGCTGGGCGGGCAGCACCCGGCGCAACGGCCGAACATCGCCACCGTGGTGGTGCTCGGCCCGCTGGTCCGCGGCACCAAGGTGGCGATGTCATGAAGCTCGCACCGATGTCCTGGGTCAAGCTCACCCTGTTCTGTCTGATCGGCCTGATGTGCGGGGTGCTGGTGGTCAACACCCTGTCCATGCCGGTACGCGGCCCCAGCGCGGAATACGTCGCGCAGTTCAGCAGCGTGGAGGGCCTCAACGCCGGCAACCCGGTCATGATGAATGGCATCCGGGTCGGCCGGGTCGACTCGATTCGCTTCGCGGACAACGGAAACGGCACCGCTCGCGCGGACGTGAGCCTGCGGCTGCGGGCGGACGTCTCGCTCTCGACCAACGTCACCGCCGCGGTCCGCTACGGGGACATGCTCGGTGCCCGCTACGTCGCGCTGTCCGACCCCGGCGGCGCCATCATCGCGGTGTCCACCGACGGCGAGTCCGCCCGGCTGTCTCCCGGGGACACCATTGCGCTGGCCCAGACCACCCCCGCGGTCGATCTGACCGCGCTGTTCAACGGCTTCAAGCCACTGTTCGACGCGCTGGCACCCGACCAGGTCAACGCCCTGACCCGCGGGTTCGTCGAAACCTTCGCCGGCCAGGAACAGAGCGTGAGCACGCTGCTCGCCCAGATCGCCGCCATGAGCGCCTCGATGGGCGGCAACGCGGAGTTGTTCAGCACCGTGCTGAACAACCTGTCCACCACGATGGCCTCGGTCGACGCCCGCCGGCCCGAACTGCAGCAGATGCTGGCCGGCCTGCATCGCCTGACCGCCACCGTCAACGGGCCCGACGGCCAACTGGACCTGATGCTGGACCAGAGCAACGCGGTGCTCAGCACGCTGGCCGCCACCGTCGCAAGCTCCGGCCAGACCTACGGTGCGGCCATCGGCGACCTCAATGCCCTGCTGGCCACCTGGGAAGACAGCACCCCGGAATTCACCGGGTTCCTGGAGCGACTCCCACAGTTCTCCGACGCCATCAACCGCTCGACCAGCTACGGGGGTTTCGTGAGCCTGTACCTGTGCAACTTCACCCTGAAGATCGCCAAGCACGAGGCCAACATCTTCGGCAGCCGCCATTCCGAGGTGTGCCTGCCATGATGCTGCTGGTCAAACTGATCGACCTGTTCGTCGGCGCGGTGCTCTTCCTGTTCTCCAAACAACGCCGCCACAACCCGTCGGTGCCGCTGGCACTGGGCACCATCGGCACCCTGGCGCTGATCCTGGTGACGCTGGCGACGGTCGCGCTGCCGCGGGCCTGGTACTACGTGCGCACCCAGGAGTACACCGCCGAACTGGCCAACGCCAGCGGCCTGACAGCCCGCGATCCGGTGTACATCGCCGGGGTGCCCGCCGGCCAGATCGATCGCATCACGCTGGCCGGTGATCATGTCCGGGTCGGCTTCCGCCTCGATTCCCGGCAGTCCCTCGGCGACCGGACCACCGCAACCGTGCGGCTGCGCACGGTGCTGGGCAAGCGATTCTTCGACATCATGCCGGCCGGTGTGGCCGAACCCGACTCCCCCACCGTGATTCCGCTGGCCCGAACCACCGTGCCGTACAGCCTCGAAGACGTCGGCCGCAAGGCCATCGACGCGGCCGCCGGGGTTGATCAGCAGGCCCTGACCCAGGCGATGCGCACGGTCTCCGACTCGCTGCCGGCCGACAACACCGACCTGCGCACCGCGCTGGCCGGGATCGGCAGCGCCAGCGCCGTGTTCGCCGACAACGGCGAGAAACTCGACGCGCTGCTGCGGGTTTCGCGGTCACTGTCGGACCTGTTCGTCGAACAGAACGACAACCTGGTCGACACGCTGGCGGGAACCAAAGCCATCGTGCGCAGTCTCACCGCCCGCCGTCAGGCCCTCGGCCAGGTGGTCGGCAACCTGTCGCTGGTACTCGACCAACTGAGCACCGTCTACCGCGACCGGCAGGCCGAGTTCGGTGAACTGATCACCCGGTTGTCCGCCGTCACCGCCACGCTGAAGAACAACGCCGAACGGATCGACCAGACCTTGCTGAAGATGCCGGCGGCGATCCGCGCGATCACCAACGCCACCGGCAATGGGAACTGGGCCGACGTCAACTCGCCGAGCATCGTGATGCCGGACAACCTGTTGTGCGCGCTCAACATTCAACGGGAGTGCCGATGATCGGGATGCGACGGGCCGTGGTGATCGCGGTCGGGCTGGCGATGTTCGTCGGCGGTGGCAGCTGGTTCGTGTTCGCCCGCACCGACACCGCCACCACCGTGCACGCGGATTTCAGCTACGTCAACGGCATCTACCCGGGCAGCAAGGTGACCATCCTTGGCGTCCCGGTCGGCCAGGTCACCGCCGTTGAGCCGCAGGGCACCTCGGTGCGGGTGAGCATGTCGGTGCCCGGTGACATCGCACTGCCCGCCGACGTCAACGCCTACATCCTGAGCCCGGCCCTGATCAGCGATCGCAGCGTCGATCTCGGGCCTGCCTATTCCGGAACCGGGCCGACACTGTCCGATGGCCAGGTCATCCCCGCCGAACGGGCGCACGCCCCAATCACCTTCGACAGCATGCTCGGCAGCCTGAACACCCTGTCCGCGGCGCTGAGCCCGGAGAACGGCGACCTCTCCACGCTGTTGTCCCGGGGCGCCGACCAGTGGCGCAACCAGGGCAGCCAGTTCAACACCGCGGTCCGCAACCTGGGCACCGCCACCGGTGTGCTGGGCGCCCGCAGCGGCGACATCGACGCCGTCGTGCAAAATCTGTCCACCCTGATGGCCGCGTTCGATCAGCGCCAGGTCTCGGTCAGCGAGTTGACCGAACAGCTCGGCCAGCTCGGCAACGCGTGGGCGGACCAGAACTTCGACGTCACCGGCACCGTCAGCGACCTGCAGACCGTGCTGGACGAGGTGACCCGCGTCGTCGACAAGCACGGCGACGAGTTGGGTTCCATCTCCGGCAACCTCAACGCCGTCGGCGACATCCTGGTACGCCATCAGGGCGGCCTGGCCGAGTTCATGGACCTGGTCCCGCTGATGATGCAGAACCTCGGCGCAACGATCGGCCCCGACCGGCGCGGTCGCATCCGGCTCAACGTGTCATCGCGGCTGACCCAGTTCGCCGCCGCACACGACTTCTGCGAACGCACCCGGTGGCCAATCTGCTCCGGCCTTGGCCTGACCAACCCGATCTCCTATCCGATCAGCCGCTCCGATCCGCTGGGCATCATCACCGCCATCACCGGAGTCGCGCCACCGCCCAATCCCCGGTACCCGAGGTGATGTCCATGGCTGCCAAACCCCGGACCGTGCTGGCGATACTCGGCGTCGCCGGGTCGACGGCCGCCGCGCTGTGGGCGGTCAGCGACATCGGCATCCAGGATCTCCCGGTCGGACGGTCGGTCGCCGGGCCGGCAATGTCCATCACGGTGGTGTTGCCCACCGCCGACGGGATCACCCTCGGCGCCGACGTTCGCGACGGGCAACAGGTGGTCGGCCGGGTGGCGGGCATGAAGACCACTGCGTCCGGGGCATCGGTGCGGCTGTCGGTCCGCTCCGACAGCGACCTGCCCTCGAACTCCGTTGCCAGCGTGGAGCTTCCGTCCGCACTCGGCAGTCCCTACATCCGGCTGGCCGCACCCGAGCAGCCATCCCAGGCCGCGCTGCGCGACGGCGACGTCATCCCGCCCAGCCGAACCGAACTCGGCCCGCAGATCGAGAGCGCGCTGGCCACCTTCGGCGCGCTGATGTCACGCAGCGGCGTCGACCAACTGACCACCATCGTCACCGAGCTCAACCAGGCGTTCGCCGGCCGCAGCGACAAGATCCACACCCTGATCACCGCGATGACCGCACTGACCGGCAAGACCGCGGAGCATCAGGGTGAATTCGACCAGGCCCTGGCGCTGGCCGCCGAGGTCAGCGGCCGGTTCGCCGCCGAGCAGCGCACCGTGGAGGCCTACCTGGACTCGGTGCCCAAGCTGGTCGCCGTGCTCGACATCCAGCGCGCCAAGATCGCGACCCTGTTCGCCTCCACCACTGCCCTGGCCGCCACCGCGAACTCGGTTCTGGCCGAACAGGATATCGGCGTGGTGGTGCACGATGCGGGCACCGTGATCACCGCACTGGGCGGCTACAACGACCGGCTGGCCGCCACCCTGGGCTCAATGAACACCTTCCTGTCCCGGATTTCCGACTCGGTCAAGGGCGACTACATGGTGTTCGACGGCGCGCTGGACATTCCGGGCAGCCTGGACAAGCTGCTGACCGGCGGGCTGCTGGTCAACGGCACACCGATCGGCGGCGCGGAAGCCCTGGAGGGCTTTCTGTCCGGGGGGTTGCGATGAGGCGCCTGGTCGTGGTTCAGATGCTGATGTTCCTGGCCATCGCCGCGGTGGTGGTGCCCTTCGGGGTGCAGTTCGTCGCCGGCCCCGCGGGGCTGCGCGAACCGATGCCGCTGCACGCCACCATGTCCGACGCCTTCGGCCTGACCAGGGGTACCAGCGTCACCGTTCGGGGCGTCGAGGTCGGCTCCGTCACCGCGGTCCGGCTCGGCCCCGACGGCACCGCGGCGGTGGCCCTGGAAATCCGCCCCGGCACCGCGATTCCCCGCGATTCGATCATGACGGTCGGGATGAGCACCGCGGTCGGCATCCAGAGCGTGGACATCCTTCCGCAGTCCGACGCGGGCCCATACCTCGAGGCCGGCGACACCATTGCCGCCCCCGCAGAACGCCAGCCGGTCCAGATGGACCGCGTCATGTCCGACGCCGCGCACCTGGTCGGCGGCATCGACGTCGAGGCCGTCGGCGCCGTCGCCGACGAACTGTCCGCCTCGTTCACCGGGCTGGGACCGAGCCTGGCCACCCTGATCGACAACGGCGCCGTCATCTCCGGCCGGATGCGCGCGAAGATGGGCGATCTGGCACCGCTGATGGACGGCACGGCCCGGCTGGTCACCACCATGTCCGCCCAGGGCACCGGCTTCACCCGCGGCATGGCCGCGGCCGCCGGCTTCACCCGGCAACTCGACGACAGCGGCCCGGTTTTCCTGTACCTGACCGACCACGCGCCCGGGACGCTGGCCGCGATCCGCACGGTGCTGGACACCTACCGGGGCACCTTCGGTGCGACGCTGGCCAATCTGGCCACCGTCACGCCGATCATCGGCGACCGGCAGGCCGCGCTCGATGCCGGGCTCACCAGCATCCCCGACGGGCTCAACGCGCTGTCCTCGATCGTCAAGGGTGACCGCGCCGACTTCGCATTGGTGGCGACCCAGGGTCCGGTCTGTGTGCACGACGTCGAGCGTCGCACCATCGGGGATCTGAGCCCCGTTGAACCGAACCTGGTGCGCTACTGCCCACCCGCCCCGGACACCCAGATGCGCGGTGCGGCCAACGCGCCGCGGCCCAACGAGCTCGGCACGCAGAACTCCACCACTCCCGGCGGCCTGGTCGGCCCCGAGGTCGTGGCGGACCCGATCAAGATCCCCACCCTGGCCGAACTCGCCTACAAGTGGCGAATGATCCTGAAAGGCAATCGTGTCCCGAATTGACACCAAGGAGGCGCCGGCCGCATCGGATCACCAGACCGATGCTCCGCCGGAGGGCACCCCCGCCGCCGATATCGACACCGACACCGACACCCGCGCCTCGGACGATCCCGGCGAGGGCACCCGGCGCGGCGGCATCCAGCTCTGGCATGCCCTGCTCGCCGGGCTGATCGTCGCCTTCGTGGCGGTGTGCTCGGCCCTGGGTTACACGCTCTACCAGCAAAGCGAGCTGCATCGGATGCAGAACGAGGCCGTCGACACCACCCGCGGCTACCTGTCGGCGATGTCCTCCTTCGACTACCAGAACCTGGACGCCAACAAGGCGACCGTCACCGCCGGTTCAACCCCGGAGTTCGGCCGCAAGTACGACGAGATGGTGGCGGCGTTGCGCGACATCGTCACGGCCGGCAAGGGCGTGGCCACCGCCACCGCCAAACACGTCGCCGTGGAAAGCCTCGATGAGCACACCGCGACGTTGATCGCGTTCGTCGACCAGCAGGTCACCAACGTGACCGCCCCCGCGGGCAACAAGCAGCGCTACCGGATGCTGGTCAGCCTGCAGCGCAGCGGCGACCGGTGGCTGGTCGGCAACGTCGAAACCCTCTGAACGCCCCCCGACCCTCGCCCCCGACAGTCTGCCGAAAGGAATCCCGATGCCCACGCACTACCTGCCCGACCTGGCTGCCGACCCGCAGTCACCGGCGCTGACCTGCGCGCAGACCCGAATAAAGGTCACCCAGCGCACCCGACGCTGGAACCGCAAGCCGGTGGTCACGGTCACCGACGCGCTCGACTTCTGGTCGTCGGCGGCATCGGCGGCGAACGTGGTCATGCAGTTGAGCTGGCCGGAGGTCGGCTACGGGGTGGCCGAGAGTCGGGTGCATTCCGGCGCCCTGATGCACCACCCGTGGAAGCGGCTGCGGACCACCGCGCAGTACATGGCGGTGGCGATCCTGGGCACCGAGGAGGAGCGCCTGGCCTACCGGGAGGCCGTCAACGTCGCCCATCGGCAGGTCCGCTCCACCGCGGAAAGCCCGGTGAAATACAACGCGTTCAACCGCGAGCTGCAACTGTGGGTGGCCGCCTGCCTGTTCATCTTCTACGAGGACACCTACCAGCTGCTGCACGGCGCGTTGACCGACGAGCAGGCCGAAACGTTCTTTCGCAGCGCCATGCCGATCGGCACCACCCTGCAGGTGACCGAGGAGATGTGGCCGGCCAGCCGCGCCGACTTCGACGTGTACTGGAACACCGCGTGCGAACGCATCCAGATCGATGATTTCGTCGGCGATTTCCTTTGCGACCTCATCGATTTGAAGATGATCAATGTGGTGCCGCGGGTGCTGCTGGCACCGCTGCTGCGGTTCCTGACCATTGGCTTCCTGGCCCCGATCTTCCGGGAGCAGCTCGGCGTGGAGTGGACCGAAACCGACCGGCGCCGTTTCGAGCACCTCTTCCTGTTCGTCTCCTACGTCAACCGATTCATCCCCAAGTGGCTGCGGACCTACAACTACGCGGTGCTGATGAAAGATCTGCGCTGGCGGCTCAAGCGGAAGAAGCCACTGATCTGACCGACATGCTTCGTCGGTGCCTGGCCGACCGACGCTTCCTGCTGATGCTGCCGCGGGCCATCTGCCTGCAGTTGCTGCATCCCGGTATTGCCGCGGGGATCTTCCAGCACTCGCTGTACCGGGAGCGGATCTGGCAGCACGAACGCCGAACGATGCCCGCCGTCATCGAAATCGCCGGATCGGCCCGCGACATGCGGCCGTTCATCCGGTTCGCCCACGAACACGTCAAGGGCGTCGACGACACCGGACGGTCCTATCATTCGCTGAACCCGGAGCTGTTCCACTTTCAGCACGCGACGCTGGTGGACACCGTGTTCGCGGTGGCCGAGCGGCTCGGCCCGCTCGATCCCGACGCGCACGAACAGCTCTACCAACAGTGCTGCCGATGGTATCGGCGCTATGGAATTTCCACCCGTCCAATGCCGCAGCACTGGCCCGACTTCCGCGACTACTTCGAACAACGTTGCGCCACAGAACTTTCCGCCGGAGAGCATTTCGAGCGCTTCCGCGCGGAGATCTTCGCACCGTCGGACTGGTGGCAGCGGCTGGCCCCGAAGGCGGCCATCCGGGCCATGCAGCATCCGCGGGCCCGGGCGCTGACCGGCATCACCGTGAACAGCGCCGACGAACGGACTCTGCGGTTAATGTTCAAGACAGCCGCGATCCTGCCCGCAGGCAAGTACCCGTGGGCACCCGACCACGAATCCGCCGACCAGACAAGGACCGCGCCATGACCGCAACCGCCCCGATCCCGACCCTGCTCGACGACCGGCTCACGCACTGGGCCGAGACCACCCCCAACGGCGAGGCGATCAGCTATCTGGGCCGGACCTGGACCTGGGCCCAGTGGCATGCCCGGATCCGCCGGCTGGCCGGGGCGCTGCAGCACCGCGGCATCGCCGTCGGCGACACGGTGGCGTTCCTGGACAAGAACCATCCCGCCGGGGTGGAGCTGACGATGGCGGCCGCCTCACTCGGCGCGGCCACCGTGGTGGTCAACTTCCGGTTGGCCGGCGCCGAGTTGGAGTATGTGCTGAACGACAGCGAGGCCAAACTGCTGATCGTCGGGGAGGAGTTCCGCCCGCTGATCGCCGCCGTCGCCGACCGGCTGCCGGCCATCGCCACCGTTGTGGGGATCACCCCCGAGGGCACCGACGACGACGAGTACGAGGCGCTGGTGCGCGGATCGGAACCCGTCGCGCCCGCCACCGGACGCGACCCCGACGACACGGTGCTGATCATGTACTCCTCGGGCACCACCGGCCGCCCCAAGGGCGTGGAGTTGACCCACGCGAACCTGATCGCGCACACCCGGTGCTCGCACGAGGGCTGGGCCTTCGACGAGGGCGACAAGTGCATGGTGTCGATGCCGCTGTTCCACGTCGGTGGCTCGTCCTACGTCCAGGTGCCGATCCACGACGGCTTCCCGTCGGTGATGACCCGCGAGGTCGACGGCGCCTCGCTGGCCGGCGCGATCCTGGCCGGCGCCAACCGCACCTTCCTGGTGCCGGCGGTGCTGGCCATGGTGCTCGAGGCCGGGCCGGACGCGGTCGGGTTGTTCGGCGCGCTCAAAACATTCAGCTACGGCGCGTCGCCGATGCCGCTGCCGCTGCTGCGCGCCGCGCTGGCCGCGTGGCCGAACACCGACTTCATTCAGGTGTACGGCCTGACCGAGGTGTGCGGGGTGATCAGCCATCTGATGCCCGACGATCACCGCGACACCGCACACCCCGAGCGGTTGATCAGTGCGGGCACCCTGGTCCCGCAGGCCGAGCTCCGGGTGGTCGACCCGGAGACCGGCATCGATCGCCCGCGCGGCGAGCAGGGCGAATTGTGGTTCCGCACACCGCAGCTGATGAAGGGCTATCGAAACCGCCCGGAGGCCACCGCCGAGGCGATCACCGCCGACGGCTGGCTGCGCACCGGCGACATCGGCCGCATCGACGCCGACGGCTACCTGTTCGTCGAGGATCGGCTCAAGGACATGATCATCTCCGGCGGCGAGAACATCTACTCGCTGGAGGTGGAGCGGGCACTGGCCGAGCATCCGGCGGTGCTCGAGGTCGCGGTGTTCGGCGTGCCCGACGAGAAGTGGGGGGAGGCCGTGCACGCCGCGGTCGCCCTGGCCCCCGATTCGGCGTCGTCGACCACCGCCGCGGAGCTGATCGGCTGGTGCCGGGACCGGCTCGCACACTACAAGTGCCCCAAGGACATCGACATCCTGGCGGCGCTGCCGCGCAACCCGACCGGCAAGATCCTCAAGCGGGACCTGCGCACCCCGTTCTGGTCCGGCCGCGCCCGGGTCACCGTCTGATTCGACGAGCGGCGTTTTTCCGCGAGGAAGAGATCAGACGCAACAACACCGTCTGATTCGACGAGCGGCGTTTTTCCGCGAGGAAGAGATCAGACGCAACAACACCGTCTGACGCGAGGAAGAGGTCAGTCCCCCGGCGCCAGGGCCGCCAGGAACAGCGCCTCGGCGGTGGTCGCCCGGGCCAGTACCCCGAGGTCCAGGCTTTCGTTGACGCTGTGCGCCGCGCTCGCGGGGTCTTCCGGCCCGGTGACCACGATCGTCGCGGCCGGGAACGCCGCGGCGAACTCCGCGATGAAGGGGATCGACCCGCCCATGCCCATGTCCACCGGCGGGACGCCCCAGGCCGTCTGCATCGCTGCGCGCACCGCGTCGTAGATCGGGCCGGTCGCGTCGATCGCGTAGGGCTGACCCAGTTCGCCGTCGGTGACACTGACCTGTGCTCCCCACGGCGCGTGGGCCTGCAGGTGCGCCCGCAGCGCGGCCAGATGCGCGGCGGGGTCACCGCCCGGCGCGACACGCATGCTGATCTTGGCCCGGGCCCGCGGCAGCAGGGTGTTCGACGCGGCGGCAACCGCGGTGGTGTCGATGCCGATCACCGTGACCGCGGGTTTGAACCACATCCGCTGGCACGCGGTGCCGCTGCCGATCTCCCGCACCCCGGCCAGCAGCCGGGCATCGGCGCGAACCTGTTCGGGCGTCAGATCCAGCGACTGCTGCGACTGCGGCGGCACGTGCAGGCCCGCGACCGCGACGTTGCCGTCGTCATCGTGCAGGCTGGCCAGCAACCGCACCAGCACGGCCAGCGCGTCGGGCACCACCCCGCCCCACAGCCCCGAGTGCAGCCCCTTGTCCAGGGTGGCGACCTCAACCTCACAGTCCACCAGACCGCGCAGCGACACCGTCAGCGCGGGGATCTCGGTGGTCCAGTTGGCCGAGTCGGCAATGACGATGACATCGGCGGCCAGCGCCTCGCGGTGCGCGTGCAGCAGCGCGCCCAGCGTCGGGGAGCCGGATTCCTCCTCCCCCTCGACGAACACCGTCAGCCCGACCGGTGGGGCGCCGCCGAACGCGCGCATCGCCCCCAGGTGGATCGCGATGCCCGCCTTGTCGTCGGCCGCGCCCCGACCGTAGAGCCGGCCGTCGGCCTCGGTCGGGGTGAACGGTGGCGAGTTCCATTGCGCCGGATCGCCTTCGGGCTGGACGTCGTGGTGCGCGTACAGCAACACGGTCGGTGCACCGGGCGGCGCCGGATGGCGGGCGATGACTGCCGGAGCGCCTCCGGCGGCGACGATTTCGACGTCCGGGAAACCCGCGCCGGTGAGCAGCTCGGCGACCGCCGCGGCGCTGCGGTGCACCTCGGCATGCCGAGCCGGGTCGGCCCACACCGACTCGATCCGGACCAGGTCCGCCAGGTCGGCCCGCACCGACGGCAGCACCTCGGCAACGCGGGCGGCGAGATCAGTCATCGGCCAAGCCTATTCCCACCCGGGAAAGCCGTGCTTTGCGGCGCAGCGGGCGAACTAAGCTGTTTCGGATGAAGCTCCGGGTGAAGCACACCTCCCTGGCCGGTCTGGCCGCGGCCGTGGTGCTCGTGCTGGCCGGCTGCGGCGGCGTTGTCGAGGGTCAGGCGACCTCCTCGCTGTACAACCCCAGCCGGGTCGGCGGGATGGCCGTCACCGAAGGGCCCAGCGGGCTGCGTCCGGACGGCCCGGCACCAATCGGTGCGGTGATCAACACCGACAACGGGGACATCGACAAGCTGGCGACGCTGTCGATCAACGATCTGGAGGAGTACTGGGAGAACAACTACTCCCCCGCGCTGCCCGGCACCTTCCGCCCGGTCGACAGCCTGATGTCCTACGACGCCCGTGAACACGGCCCGGAGTTCTGCGGGCACGACACCTACGAAGTGGTCAACGCCAGCTATTGCCTGGGAAACCGGCAGATCTCCTGGGACCGCGGGCTGTTCCTGCCGATCGCGAAGAAGTTCTTCGGCGAGCTGGCCGTCACCGGGGTGCTCTCCCACGAGTACGGCCATGCGCTGCAGCGGATGGCCAATCTCACCAACCCCCGGCGCACCTCGGTGCTGGTCGCCGAGCAGCAGGCGGACTGCTTCGCCGGCGACTACCTGCGCTGGGTCGCCGAGGGGTCCTCGACCCGATTCGAGCTGAGCACCGGTGAGGGCCTGAACAAGGTGCTGGCGGGCCTGCTGGTGTTGCGCGATCCGGTGCTGTCGCCACTCGACGACCCCGGTGATGGGCACGGCACCGCGATCGAGCGGATCAGCGCGTTCCAGCTCGGTTTCACCTCCGGATCCTCGGCATGCGCCGGCATCGACGCCGCCGAGATCAAACGGCGCCAGGGCGATCTGCCCGACTCCCTCAAGGTGGATCCGCTCGGCGGGTTGATCAGCCGCGACGCCGAGATCGACGAGGAGTTGCTCGGCAACGCAATGGAGGTGCTCGGCGCGGTCTACGCCCCGGCGAACCCGCCGACACTTGCGCTGACGGAGTCACCGTGCGCCGATGCCGAGGCCACCCCGCCGGTCTCCTACTGCCCGTCGACCAACACCATCGCCGTCGACCTGCCCGGACTCCAAAAGGTCGGGCAGCCGGCCAGCGAGAAGAACTTGGTGCTGGTCCAGGGCGACAATTCCGCGCTGGCGTTGCTCACCTCGCGCTATGCGCTGGCCGTGCAGCAGGGCCGGGACATGCCGCTGCGCGGCGCGGTGGTCGGGCTGCGCACCGCCTGCCTGACCGGGGCCGCCCAGCGCGCGATGGCCCAGGAGGTCAAGACGCCGTCCGGGGCCACCCTGGTGCTGACAGCCGGGGACATCGATGAGGCGGTGGCCGGGCTGCTCAGCAACGGGCTGGCCGCCAGCGACGTCGACGGCGGCACGGTTCCCGCCGGGTTCACCCGGATCGTCGCCTACCGCTCGGGGCTGGTCGGCGCGAACCTGGAGGACTGCTACAGCCGGTTCGGCTGATCGGCTACGGCGTCTCCAGGATGGCCACCGCCGCGGCGGTGTCCGCCTCGTGGGTCAGCGAGACGTGGATCGTGACGTCGGCCAGGTGCTCGGCGATCTCGCCGGACAGCCGCACCTTGGGCCGACCCCACATGTCGGTGACCACCTCGATGTCGCGGTGGATCGCCTCCTTGAGCACCGGCCGCTGCGCGAACCGGGAACCCGACCAGGCCTTGATCACCGCCTCCTTGGCCGCCCAGCGGGCCGCCAGGTGCCGGGCCGCCACCGAACTCTTGTCGGCGGCGTCCCGACGCTCCCCCGGGGTGAATGTCTCGGCGAACACCGTGCCCGGCTGGTCAACCTGCTCGGCGAAATCCGGTATGGAAACCAGATCGATGCCTATGCCCACAATCGCCATGGCTGCGAACCTAGCTCACTTTTCCGGGTATGCGCTCACCGCACATACAGATCGTCGTCACCGAGGCGAGCCTCCGCATTGAGCAGCATGGCCGCTTCCTGACGCTTCTCCGGTGTGTCGTGGTCGAACCGGCGGTCGGCGGGCTTTTCGTACATCGGCCGGCCACCGGCGATCGCCGCGGCCAGCCGACGCTGACCGGCCAGGGTGCGCTGCGCGGCGCGCTTGCGGTAGTCGTCGCGATCGGCGGGATCCAGCGCGGCGATGAACGCCTCCGGGTGCACAAGTGCGACCAGACCCGACACGTGACCGAACCCGAGGCTGGTGACCAGACCGGCCTTGAGCGGGAACTTCCCCCGCATGTCGAGCGTTTCGCGCACCCAGACGAAGTGACCGGAGCTGGCCAGCTCGTCGTCGACGCAGTCCAGGCTGCGGTTGGGCGGGATGACGCCGTCGCGCAGGACCTGGCACAGACCCATCATCTGGAACACCGCCGCACCGCCCTTGGCGTGCCCGGTCAGCGTCTTCTGGCTGATGACGAACAGCGGGGCCCCCGCCGAGCGACCCATCGAGTCGGCGAGCCGCTCGTGCAGTTCGGTCTCGTTGGGATCGTTGGCCAGCGTCGAGGTGTCGTGCTTGGAGATCACCGCGATGTCATCGGCGCCGACCCCCAGCTTGGCCAGCGAGCGGGACAACTGCGAGTCCCGGCCGCCCCGGCCGGCGCCCAGCGCCCCGAGGCCCGGAGCCGGAATCGAGGTGTGCACGCCGTCGGCGAAGCTCTGCGCGTAGCCGACCACGGCCAGCACCGGCAGGCCCATCTTCACGGCGAGGTCGCCGCGGGCCAGCAGGATGGTGCCACCGCCCTGGGCTTCCAGGAAGCCGAGACGACGGCGGTCGTTGGCCCGGGAGAACTTCGCGTCGCTGATGCCCTTGGCCCGCATCACCTCGGTGTCGGCGGTGGCCGCCATGTCACCGAAGCCGATGATGGCCTCCAGGGTCAGGTCGTCGAAGCCGCCGGCCACCACCAGGTCGGCCTTGCCGAGGCGGATCTTGTCGACCCCCTCCTCGACCGACACCGCGGCGGTGGCGCAGGCGCCGACCGGATGGACCATCGCACCGTATCCACCGACGTAGCTCTGCATGACGTGTGCGGCAACAACGTTGGGCAGCACCTCCTGCAGGATGTCGTTCGGCTTTGCCTTACCCATCAGGTTGCCGTGGTACATGGTCTGCATCGAGGTCATGCCGCCCATGCCGGTGCCCTGCGTGGAGGCCACCAGGCTCGGGTGCACCCAACGCATCAGCTCGGTCGGAGTGAAGCCCGAGGACAGGAACGCATCGACGGTGGCGACGATGTTCCACAGCGCCACCCGGTCAATGGAATTGACCATGTCCGGGGTGATGCCCCACACCGTCGGGTCGAACCCGGTGGGAATCTGGGCGCCGACAGTGCGCGACAGCTTGGTCTTCCGCGGAACCCGAATCTCGGTGCCCGCCTTGCGGATCACCTGCCAGTCACCGGAATCGGGCACCGGCCGGGCCACCGTGTGCTCGGGGTCGAAGGACACGAACGCCCGCGCGTCGGCCTCGCTGGACACCACGAAGCTGAAGTCCTTGTCGAGGAACACGCTGACCAGCAGCGGCGAGGCGTGATCGGGGTCGATCGCCCCGTCATCGACGAACTCCCTGATGCCGCAGCGCCGCACGACTTCCTCGTGGTAGCGCTCCACAATCTCCGATTCGGGCACCAGCTCACCGGTTGCGGTGTCGTACCAGCCGGCCTTGGGATCGTCTTCCCACTTGATCAGGCCGGTGGTCCAGGCCAGCTCAAGCACACCGGCGGCCGACAGTTCGCCGGCAACCTCCATCTCGAAACGCGTCCGCGACGAGCCGTACGGGCCGAGCTCGGCGCCGCCGACGATGACGACCAGGTCGGCCGGGTCAACATCGAGGTCGTCCCACTGGGGTGCGGGTGCCGGGTGGTGTCCGCGCGGCGGGGACGGCAGCGCCGCAAGGGCGCCCTCGTCCTCGTCGTCAGCGGATTCGGCTGCGGCACCGGACATTTCCTCACGGGCCTTGGCGGCCAGCTCGGCCATGTCGAGCTTGATGTCACCCAGCCCGCCGGTCAGGTCCACCTTGATCGGTGTCCCGGCGGCAGCCACCTTGGACTCCGGAGTGCACAGCTTCAGCAGCATGGCCGCCATCTCCGCGGTGCTGTAGGTGGTGACGCCGGCCTCTTCGACCGCGCTGACGATGGCGTCGTTGTGACCCATCAGCCCGGTGCCCTTGGTCCAGCCGATCAGCGCGTGCGCCAGGCTGACCCGGTCGGTCCAGGCGCCCTCGGCACTCCACCGGTTCACCAGCGCGTCGAGCGCGGCCTTGGCTTCGCCGTAGGCACCGTCGCCACCGAACATGCCGCGGTTCGGCGAGCCCGGCAGCACCACGTGCAGCCGTGAGGCGATGTCCCGCTCGGCACCGATCGTCGACAGCCCACCGATGAGCCGCTGCACGGCCCACAGCAGGACCTTCATCTCCATCTCCGAGCGTGCCCCCGCCTCGGAGAGGTCTCCGGCCACCCGCGGCGCGGCGAACGGGAACAGCAGCGTCGGGGTCTGCGCATCCTTGAGGTGGATCGATTGCGGCCCAAGGCTTTCGACCTGTTCGCTGCCGACCCACTCGACCAGCTTGTCGATGTCGGAGTAGGACGCCATGTTGGCCGGGACCACCCACAGGGTGGCGCCGAAGCGGGCGTTCTCGCGGTACAGCTCCTTGTAGAACGCCAACCGGTCGTCGTCCAGACGTGAGGTGGTGGCGATGACCGTGGCTCCGCCGTCGAGCAGCTGCCCGGCGACCGACGCGGCGATCGAGCCCTTGGAGGCCCCGGTCACCACGGCAACCTCATCGCTGTAGCGGCCCTTGCCGGGGTTCTCCGCCCCGGCCGCGATCCGCCCGAACAATGCGGCATGGGTGATGCGACCCGCGGCCAGCGACTTGCCCTGCCACCAATTCGCCTGGGTGGCAACGACATGCCCGGCACCTTCGAAACGCTCGGACAGTCGGGACCAGTCGGTGTCGATCTCGCCCTCGTCGGCCAGCCACAGCTTGACCAGATCCTCCCGGGCGCTGGCCCAGCGGTCGTCGAACACGACGGCCTTCTTGCCGTCGAAGGCCGGGGCCACCAACCGCGGCCAGTCCGAGCCGAGTTCGGTGGTGACCAGGTCGATCAGTTCGGCGTCGGTCGACGCCTCGGAGACGCCCACCGGCGCATCCAGACCGAGCTGGCCCAGCACCAGGCGAGCGGCCGAGGCCAGCACGCCGTCGGGGCCGGTGACCTTCTCGGCGAACTCCCCGAGTGCGGCCGAATCCACCACGCCCCCACCGGCACCGCCGGCCGAAGGCAGCGACACTGCCACGCCCCGGCGGGCCGCGACGGCGGTCACGGCGGCGTCGATGACCTTGTCCACGCCGGCGGTGTCCGGCAGTGCGCCGGGGTGCAGGTCGCCCAGGTCACCGCCGCGGACGCTGCTGCCCTCACGGGTACCCAGCGCCACCTCGGCGGTGACGTGCTTGGCCCAGCCCGGGCCCAGCTCCCAGACCTTGGCAACGCGCTCGGCGATGTACGCCGGGCGCTTGCCCGACGGACCGAACACCGTACGAAGTTGATCGTTGATGGCGTCGGAGAGCACCGGGCCGAACGGCTTGTAGGTGCGGGCCAGCTTGCTGACCTGTCCCTTGAGCCCAGCCAGATCCGCCTCGGCGGCACCGTCGATGGCACCCAGGTTCAGCTCGGAACCCAGGTCGACCAGCAGCTGGTTGC
This sequence comes from Mycolicibacterium fallax, assembly GCF_010726955.1. Classification (NCBI taxonomy): domain Bacteria; kingdom Bacillati; phylum Actinomycetota; class Actinomycetes; order Mycobacteriales; family Mycobacteriaceae; genus Mycobacterium; species Mycolicibacterium fallax. The sequence goes on along the minus strand of NZ_AP022603.1, from coordinate 187,646 downwards.
GACGCGAGGACGCACCGTCGGTGATGGACTCGATGGAGTCCAGCCCCTCGATCTGGTCGATGCGCATCTTGGCGCTCAGCGCGATCAGGCCGACCGTGGCATCGGCGGCATCGAAGGTGATGTCGTCGGGGCGCGGGCCACCGGATCCGGCGGCCGGCGCGGCCGCCGGTGCCGGCGCGGCCACCGCGGCCGGGGCGGCTTCGGGAGCTGCCTCTTCGATCTCGGGTTCCGGCTCCGGGTCGGTGTCGTTGGCGAACAGCACCGCGGCATCGCGCTCGGCGTTGAGCACCTCGACGGTGCTGTGGGCGAACTCGGGCAGCTTGAGGGTGTTGGTGGCCAGGCCGGCGACGGTCGGCGCGTTCTTCACGCCGATCTCGACGAACCGCTCCACCCCGAGACCGCCGGCGGCCTCCTCGATGAACAGCAGGTCCTGGGTCTCGATCCAGCGCACCGGGCTGGCGAACTGCCAGGCCAGCAGCTCGATGACAACCTTGCGCATCAGATCGCTGGGCCGCTCGTTACGCCAGGTGTCGTAGTCGGCGAGGATCTCGTCGAGCGGCTCGGCCGGCACCAGATCGCGGATCTCCTGGATGAAGTCGCGGTCCAGGGTGAACGGCCGGGGCACCAGGTTCGGAACGTAGCGCCCGACCACCAGTTCCGGATCGCGGTCCCGCGGCAGCACGCGCTCCAGGCTGCGCCGGAAATCGTCCACGCCGACCCGCAGCACACTGGAGTGGAACGGCACGTCGATGCCGGGCACCAGGATGAACGACCGCTTGCCGCCGCTGATCTCGCGACGACGCTCGACCTCTCGCTCCAGTTCCTCCAGGCCGCGGACGGTTCCGGCGATCGCGTACTGGCTGCCGCGCAGGTTGAAGTTCACGATCTGCAGGAACTCACCGGTGCGCTCGGCGATCTCGGCGACGAAATCGGTGACGTCGGCGTCGTCGAGGTCGATCTGGGACGGCCGGATGGCGGCCAGCCGGTAGTTGGACCGGCCCCGCTCGTCGCGCGGCACGATGTCGTGCATCTTGGAGCCGCGGTGGAACACCGCCTCCAGCAGCCCTTCGAGCTCGATCACACCGGATACGCAGGCCAGCGCGGTGTATTCGCCGACGGAGTGGCCGCAGGCGATGGCGCCCTCCACGAAGGCGCCCTGCTCGCGCATCTCGGCGACCTGCGCCGCGGCCGTGGTGGCCATCGCCACCTGGGTGAACTGGGTCAGGTACAGCACGCCCTCGGGGTGCTCGTAGTGCACACCGGCGGCGATCAGGCTGGTCGGGTTGTCGCGGACCACGTGCAGCACCGAGAAGCCCAGCGTCTCGCGGGTGAACTTGTCGGCGCTGTCCCAGATCTTGCGCGCGGCCTTGGAGCGGGCCCGCACGTCCATGCCCATGCCCTTGGACTGGATGCCCTGGCCGGGGAAGGCGTAGACGGTCTTGGGCGCGGCCAGCCGCGCGGTCGCCGACATCTTCAGGTCGGAGCCGACCCGCGCGGAGATCTCCAGGACCTCCCCGCCCAGGTCCACCCCGACCCGGTCGACGCGGAAGTCGACCTCGTCTCCGGGGGCGACCATGCCGAGGAAGCGGGCGGTCCAGCCCAGCAGCTTGGCCGGCGGGATCGGCTTGCCGTCGGTGGCGGTGACGACGTGCTGGGCGGCGGCCGACAGCCACATGCCGTGCACGATCGGCGCCGGCAGGCCGGCCAGCAGCGCGGCGGCCCAATCGGTGTGGATGGGGTTGTGGTCGCCGGAGACCACCGCGAACGGGCGCATGTCGACCGGCGCGGTCAGCATCACGTCGCGGCGCCGGCGGCGCGGGGTGTCGGTGGCGTTGTCCGACACCGCGCCACCGGCCCGGACCGGGTCGGTCAGCTCGACGGCACCGGTGCGCCCGCGAATGGCGAAGCGCTCCTCCAGCACGGCCAGCACCTGGGCGTCGGCGTCGCGCACGGTGACCTCGACGGGCACCACCCGGCCGACCTCGGTGTCGTAGGCCGCGCCGGCGGTTGCGGTGACGGTCAGCCGGGCCGGCTCGGCCGGCAGCGGCGCCAGCAGGCGGGCGGCGTGGTCGAGGTGCACCAGGCTCAGCAGGCCCTCGACGACCGGGAAGCCGACGTCGGTGTGCGCGGCGCCGATGGCGGCGAACACCGCGGGCCAGCAGCGGCCGACCAGGGCATCGGGCACCACCGACAGGGTCGGCGCCAGCGGCGCGCCGAAGGTCGCGGTGACCCCGGTGTGGTCGGCGACCCGCTCGGGGTCCCAGCCGACGGTGACGGTGGTGGACCCGTCGACGACCGGGGGCAGGGCGTCGGGGCCCTCGACCCCGGCGGCGATGGCCAGCACCGCGCGCATCGCGGTCGCCGCGTCGGCGGTCGAGACCACCGGCGCGCCGCCGTCGACCGTGGTCGGCGGCAGGGTGAAGGCGATGTCGATCCAGGTGCCCGACAGCGGCACCGACAGCACCACGGCCGCACCGTCGGCGGCCAGCCGGGCGCCGGTGCGATGCTCGATGGCGGTGCCGTTCTCGTGCACCTGCCAGTCCTGCGGCGCGGCGATCCGGTGCACCGGGTTGGTGGCGATCCGCCCGGCCCACAGCACGTCGGGGGCCGAGAGCACCAGCGCGAGCGGTCCGGTGACGTTCTCCAGCCGGGACAGCACCCGGGTCGGGGTCGCGCCGGCGGCCAGCGTGTCGTCGATGGCGGCCTGCTCGAACCGGTCGAGCAGCTCCCCGACCGGCTCGTCGACGCGAGTGATGCCGGCGACGGCGGCGGTGCCCGGAATGACGCAGACCTGATCGGCGGAGTAGCGGGCGTCGTGCGCCTGCCACAGCGAGTCACTGCGCCACCAGCGCCGCACGTCCTTGTCGATCACCGGGACGAAGTTGACCGGCTTGCCCAGCGATTTGCACAGTTCGACGAAGAACGGCACGTCGGCCGGGTGCAGCGTGACCGCGCCGGCGTCCGGGTAGGCGACCAGCAGCTCGGCCAGCGCGCGGTCGGGGTTCTCCAGCAGCGCCTCGCCGGCGGGGGTGTCGGCGAACTTGGTGTCGATCGAGCCGGCGTCCACCGGCGCCAGCCGGGCCTCGGCGCGCTGCAGCATCCGCTGGAAGCGGTCCCGCCAGGTGCGATCGAGCCACGGCGAGTCGTCGTACTTGGTGTCGGCGGTGGAGTCGCCGTCGCCGATCGCCAGCTCGACGTAGCGGCGCAGCCACTGCAGATAGGTCATGTCGGCGACATCGCCGAAGTAGGGCTTGGCGGTGTCGGCCATCGCGGCGATGATCTCGTCGCGGCGCTCCGCCACGGCGTCGACGTCACCGGCGACCTCGTCGAGCAGCCGCCCGCAGCGCGAGGCGGTGTTGTCGATCTCGTGGATGTCGGCGCCGAGCTGGCTGCGCCCGGAGGCCATGCCTCCGGCGGCCTGGCCTGCCCCGACCCACTGATCGGTGCCGACGGTGTCGACCAGCAGTTGCTTGACCGCCGGGGAGGTGGTGGCCTCCAGGGTCGCCATCGCGGCGGTGCCGACCAGGATGCCGTCGACCGGCATCAGCGGGTAGCCGTGCGCCTGCGACCACCGGCCGGACAGGTATTCGGCGGCCCGCTCGGGGGTGCCGATGCCGCCGCCGACGCAGATCGTCAGGTTGGACCGTCCGCGCAGCTCGGAGTAGGTGCTCAGGAGCAGGTCGTCGAGGTCCTCCCAGGAGTGGTGGCCGCCGGCGCGGCCGCCCTCGATGTGGGCGATGACCGGGGTGCCCGGGACCTCCGCGGCGATCCGGATGACCGACCGGATCTGGTCGATGGTGCCCGGCTTGAACACCACGTGGCTGATGCCGATCTCGTTGAGCTCCTCGATCAGCGCGACGGCTTCCTCCAGATCGGGGATGCCGGCGGTGACCACGACGCCGTCGATCGGGGCGCCCGACTGGCGGGCCTTCTGCACCAGCCGCTTGCCGCCCAGTTGCAGCTTCCACAGGTAGGGGTCCAGGAACAGCGAGTTGAACTGGACCTCCCGGCCGGGCGCGAGCAGGGTGTTCAGCTCGGCGATCCGACGGTCGAAGATCTCCTCGGTGACCTGGCCGCCGCCGGCCAGCTCGGCCCAGTGGCCGGCGTTGGCGGCCGCGGCGACGATCGCGGCGTCGACGGTGGTGGGCGTCATGCCGGCCAGCAGGATCGGCGACCGGCCGGTCAGCCGGGTGAACTTGGTGGACAGCTTCACCGAGCCGTCCGGCAGCGCGACGACGGCCGGGGCGTAGCTGCTCCACGGCCGGGCCACCTCGGGCACCGCACCGATGGTGAACAGGTTGCGCTGGCCGCCGCGGGTGGCGGCCGGGACGGCGCCGATGCCCAGGCCGCGGATCACCGGGGCGGTGATCCGGGTCAGCAGGTCTCCGGGGCCCAGGTCGAGGATCCAGCGTGCGCCTGCGGCGTGCACCGTGTCGATCTGGTCGACCCAGTCGACCTCCTCGATCAGCAGCGCCTCGGTCATCCGCCGGGCCAGGTCGAGGTCGATGCCGACCGCCGCGGCCCAGCCGACCACGATGTCGACGGCACCGGCCAGCCGCGGGGTGTGGAAACCGACCTCCACCTCCACCGGCTCGAAGACCGGGGCGAAGACCGCACCGCCGCGGACCTTGTTCTTCCGCTCGGCGGCCTCCTTGTCGGCGACCTGCTCGCAGTACAGCTCGAAGCGGGACAGCTGTTCGGGCGTGCCGGTGATGACCATGGCGCGCCGCCCGTTGCGGATGGACAGCACCGGGGGCAGCACGGTGCGCACGTCCTGGGCGAACTCGTCGAGCAGCGCACGGATCCGCTCGGGCTCGGCGTTGGTCACCGACACCATCGGCGGGTTGTCGCCGAGCGCGGAAATACCGCGGCGACGCGCGACCAGGGTGCCGGCGGCGCCGATCAGCTGCGCCAGCGCCAGCAGCGTGACGTCCTGGCTGCCGCCGGCGCGCACCGATTCGACCCCCAGCACGCCCTGGGAGTGGCCGACGACGGCCACCGGCGGGTGCGCGACCAGATCCATGCCCTGGCGGGCCAGCGCGCGAACGGCCGCGATCTGGGTGAGCAGCACACCCGGCAGCGAGACCGCGGCGGAGGTCAGCTGCTTGGCGGTGGGCACCGGCTCCTCGGCGGCCAGCGCGCGGACCCAGGCCAGCGGCTCGAATCCGATGGGACGGACCACCAGCAGCTCGCTGGCGACCGGCTCGAGCAGCAACTCGGCCTCACCGGCCAGGGTGGCCAGCTCGGTCTCGATACCGGCCGAGGAGACCAGTTCCTCCAGCGTCTCCAGCCACGGGGCGCCCTGGCCGCCGAAGCCGACCGCGTAGGGCTCCCCCGCGGTCAGTCGATCAACCAGTGCGTAGTTCGATCCGGTGGAGCTGTGCCCGGCGGCGCTGCCATCGTCGTTCATGGAAACGTGCCCGTGCTCGTGGATCGTCACCTTGTCGCTCTCCCTGCGGTTGTCTGCGTCGTCGTCGGCCGCGGTTCATCCGTGAACCAGGTTCGTCCTTGAACCAGGCGCCGGACACCGGTGGTGAAACCGCGGGTGTCGGCGGCCGGTGGCCTGTCCCGCCCGACGGGTCAGAAAGCCCCCGGGCAGCTGTACTAAGAGTGTCATAAGGAACGCGACATTTCTGCGTGCGAAATCGTTACTCGCGGGTTCTACGGATGGGTAACCGATCGCGAGGCCGCCACCGGCCGCGGGCGCGCCTGACACTGACCGGACAAAGCTGCTGGAAGCAGGTGGTTACGCTTCAGTAAGGAGAACAGCGCAGTTCACAGCGCTTGCGTTATCAAATCGTTATAATTTGATTTCGCCCGCGCGGGCCGCACGAAGCCGCATTGTGTTCGGCCACACTCGAGGCGGCGAGCCCCGCGACCCAACCAAGCAAATGTTTGCTGGCTTCCTTACTGGGAAGTAACCTCGCGCCCCGGGTCAATCCCACTGCCCGAATTGCGGTTTGAGTACGTGATTGACGTCGACGCCCCCAACGCTGCGCGCATCGATCTCCACCTGGTGCAGGTGGGCGGCCGGATGCGCGACGCGCCCGATCACCGACTCCCAGCCGCGCAGGTATGGCGCCACCTGGGCCCGGTACTGCGCATAGCTGGGATCGTCGTCGATCGAGGCGTACACCGGGGCGCCGATCGGACCGCCCGCGGCGGTGTGCAGCTGCCAGCCCCGCTTGGCGTGCTCGACACCGGCGGACGCACCGGGCAGCCAGTCGGCGGTCTCGCCCTTGCCGAACTGGTAGCAGGACACGATCTTCAGCCCGGCCCGGTACAGCTCACGCGCCTCGGGCAGCCTCAGCAGGTCACGGCGGGACAGCGAGGCCACGATCACACCCCAGGACAGAAATTCGCTTGATCCAAGGAGCCTCGCTGGCGGAACCTTATCCCCCGACGAACCGGAATCCGGTGCGCCGATAATGGACCGGGCCCAGCCGTGGCCCGCAGCATCGCGAGAGAAAGAACGCCGATGGGGATTCGCCCCTGGATCGTCTGGTCCACCGGTCTGCTGGCCTACGTGGTGGCGGTGCTGGACCGCACCTCGCTCGGGGTTTCCGGCCTCGACGCCGCCAACCGCTTCGGCGCCAGCCCCAGCACGCTGTCGACCTTCGTGGTGCTGCAGGTCGTGGTGTACGCCGCCGCGCAGGTGCCGGCCGGGCTGCTGCTGGACCGGTTCGGCTCGCGGGCGATGATCGCCGTCGGCGGCCTGCTGATGGCCGGCGGGCAGTTCGCGCTGGCCGCGACGGAATCGCTGCCGTCGGCGATGGCCGCCCGCGCGCTGCTGGGCCTGGGCGACGCGTTCACCTTCATCTCGGTGCTGCGCCTGGTGCCCTACTGGTTCAGCGAACGACGGATCCCGCTGGTCAACCAGCTGACCGGGATCTGCGGACAGTTCGGTCAGGTGCTCTCGGCCCTGCCGTTCCTGGCGATCCTGCTCGGCCGCGGCTGGAGCGCCGCCTACCTGTCGGCGACGGCGCTGGGCGTGCTGGCCGTCGTGCTGGTGCTCGCGCTGGTCCGCGACACCCCGGCGGGCCGGGTGCCGAACCTGCATTCGGCCGGGGTCCGGGAAACCCTGTCCAGCCTCAATACGGTGTGGCTGCGCCCCGGCACCCGGCTCGGATTCTTCATCCACATGGGTACGCAGTTCTCCGTCACGGTGTTCGCCCTGATGTGGGGCGTGCCGTACCTGACCGCCGCGCAGGGCATGTCCCGGGAGGCCGCCGGATCCATGCTGGTGGTGTCGGTGGCCGCGGCCATCTCCGCGGGCATCGTGATCGGCATCTGGACCAGCCGCTACCCGCATCGCCGCGCCCGGTTGGTGCTGGGCATCATCGCCAGCAACGCGGCGATCTGGACCGCCGTGCTGATGCTGCCGGGCCCGGCCCCGGTCTGGCTGCTGGTGCTGCTGGTGGTGATCATCTCGATCGGTGGCCCCGGCTCGATGGTCGGTTTCGACTTCGCCCGCACCTTCAATCCCGGCAGCATCCTCGGCACCGCGCAGGGCATCGTGAACATGGGCGGCTTCCTGGCCTCGCTGCTGGTGATGCAGGCCATGGGCGCGGTGATCGGCGCCGCCGGAGGCTACTCATTCGACGCGTTCCGATGGGCCTGGTGCGTGCAGTACGCGGTCTGGGCATTCACCGCGGGAGCCATCCTGATCACCCGGCGCAAGGCGCGGCGCACCATCGGTGAGATCGAGGAGAGCCGCTATCTGCTGGAGTACTTCGAGCAACCCCGGCGCGAGGACTGAGCGCTACACCTCGATCGGTGGGTACAGCCGCTCCATCGTGTACTGCCGGTTTCTTCGGGCCGACCAGGAACTCAACGCCAGCGACCCGGCCAGGATCCCGGCCAGGACCGCCGTCGCGATCCACAGCCGCGCGTCGATGCCGCCGACGGTCAGCTGGCGCAGCCCGTTGACCGCGTAGGTCATCGGATCGAACGGGTGGATCCACTGGAACGGTTTGGCCGTCGTCTCCACGGGATAGATGCCGCCGGCGGAAACCAGCTGGAACATCAGGAACGCCAGCGTCACCACCCGGCCGACGGCGACCCCGAACACCGCGTTGAACGCCTGAATCATGGCCAGGAACGCCGCCGAAACCAGTGTCAGGAACGCCACCGTGGCCAGCGGGTACTTGGCGTTGAGCCCGACGCCGAAGTGCACCACCACGTACATCACCGCGACCTGGGCCACCACGATCAGCAGGCCCGGCCAGTAGGAGGCCAGCGCCACCCGCAACCCGCTCAGTCCACTGACGATCGGACGGGCCTGCAGCGGCTTGAGCACCATCCAGACGATCAGCGCGCCGATGAACAACGCCAGCGGCATGAAGAACGGCGCGAATCCGGTCCCGAACGTCGCCACCGGGTTGTGCTCGATGAGCTGTAGTTTCGCCGGTGCGGCCAGGGTCTTGGCGGTGGCGGCGCGCTGCTCGGGCGTCCAGGACGGCACCTGGGCGGTGCCCGCGCGCAGCTGTTCGGCCAGCTCGGCGTTGCCGTCGGCCACCTTGACCGCGCCGTCGGCCAGCTGGACCATCCCGCGGTTGAGCGCGCGGGCCCCATTGTCCAGCGCATCGACCCCGTCGCGCAGCTTGATCGCGTCCCGGCGCAGCTCGCCGCTGGTGGCCTTGGTCAGAAACACCCGCAGCTTGCTGGTCGGGTCGGCCAGGTCGTGCTCCAGCTTGGCGGAGTTCTCCCGCAATTTGGCCAGCCCGGCGGGGGTGGCCGGGTCCAGGTCCTTGGCCCGCATCAGCCGCTGGGCGCTGGCCAGGAAATCCCCGGTGTGACGGACGGTCTCATCGGGGCTGTTGCGCAGCGTCGCGACCACCTGGTCGACGACGACGGCGGCCTGCCCGTAGTTGAGGTTGAGCGCCTCGACCCGCTCGCTGGTGGAGCGCACGGCCGCCGCCAGGTGCCCGGCCGCCTCGGCAATGTCGTCGGGGTTGACCTCGAGGGTGTCCAGATCTGCCAGCACATCGATCATCGGGGTGAGCGCCTTGTCCACCCCGGTGCGCAGCTGTTTGGTGCCGGCGGCCAACTGCGCCGAACCGTCCCGGGCGGTGGTCAGCCCGGTGGACAGCGCCCGGGAGCCGGTGGCCAGCTGCTGCGCGCCGTCGGCGGCCCGGCCCAGGCCCGCGCCCGCGTCGGTGAGCCCGGTCAGCACGGTCTCGACGGCCTGCTGCCCGATCTCGGCGTTCACCTCGTTGATCACCTCGCGGGCAGCGTTCTGGCCGATGATCGAGGCCAGATAGTTGTTCGCACCGTTGAAGGTGAACTCCACCTGGGCCTGCTCGGGATTCTTGCCGGTGGGCGAGGCGATCCGGGCGCTGAAGTTCTCCGGCAGCGAGATCGAGAAGTAGTACTTGCCCGAGGACACCCCGGCGGCGGCCTGCTCGGCGGACATCTCGTGCAGGTCCAACTGGCCGGAATCCATCAGCGCCTGGGCGACCTGGTCCCCGGCGTGCAGCGGCTTGCCGTCCACCACGGTGCCGGTGTCGGCATTGACCAGCGCCACCGGTACCCGGTTCACCTCGTTGAAGGGATTCCAGAACGCCCACAGGTACATCGCCCCGTACAGCAGCGGCAGCAGCACGACGACCGCCAGCGCGATCCTCGGCAACGCTCCGCGGCTGTACCGCTTGATATCGGTCCCCAGCGACATTCCGGCAAGCACGGTTACTCGGTTCCCTTCTCACCGGCCGGGACGGCAGCGGCGGGCGACGGTGCGGGGTGCGGGTCATTGGCCAGCCGGGCCAGTTCCGCGCGGGCGACGTTCTCGACGGGCAGCTGGGTCAGGTTGTCCCGGGCGGCGAGCGGGTTGACGCTGGTGGTGACGATGGTCTGGTCGGCGCCCAGCGCGATCAGCCGGTCCAGCAACAACTCACGGTTGCGGTCGCTGGTGACGTAATCGAGGTTGCCGACCACCAGCAACTCCGGACGATTGATATTGGCCAGCGTGATCCGCAGCAGCAGCCGGTCCAGCTCGGTGAGCTCCTCGACGTACTCGCTCAGCGGCGGCAGCGGCAGGTCGCCGAACACCGGCCGGCACACCCGGCGCAGGTCGTCGGCGTCGGCACGGGGCACCAACCGATACCACCGGGCGGCCCAGCGCAGCTGCTCGGTGATCAGATCGCCCACGGTGACCGATTCGTAGACGGCGTCGAGCTCGTCAATGCCGGCCAGCCCGGAGTGGGCGAAGATGTCCTTGGCCCGGGTCCGGCCGAAGACGCTGATCGTCCCGGACTTCGGTTTCATCCGGCCCGCCAGGGTCAGCAGCAGGGCCGTCCGCCCGGAGCCGGTCGGGCATTGCAGCACCGTGACGCCACCGGCATCGACGTCGAGATCCACCGGGCCGTACACCGGTCCCCACGGTCCGCTGACCCGGATTCCGCGAGCGCGGATCGCCGGTGCGCAGCGACCGGGGTCACCCGGCTCGTCGGCCACGAGGTGCTGCGCGGTGATCGCGTCATCGTTGGCGTCGGACACGAATACCTCCTGGCTGGGGCGACGACGGTAACCCGAACGGGTCAATCCCACCACGGCGATACCCGTCCGGTGGACACAGGCCGGTACCGTCGGTGCGGAGAGTTTCCCCTCGGTCGCCCGGTTGCGCCTTGGCTCCGCGCGCACCAGAGGATCGGATTTCCGGAAAATGGAAATTTCATTTCCGCTGGCGGGTACGCAATTGAGGCGGAGAAACGGAAACGCCGGTGGGTGATCACACCAACCGGGGAGTAACGTCGTTCTCGCCCACATCGACGCTGAGCAGGAGGTAGCCCGGACAATGCCGAGGTTGTCCAGGTGGTCGCGCCGATCGGGCCGCACCGACGACGCCGCGCCGGAGCTCGACGCCGAAACGGCCCAGGGCCGCCAGCTGGCGAGCGAAGAGGTGCTGGCGCTGGTCGCCGCGGCGGAGGCCGAGGCTGCCGAAGCCGAGGCCCAGGCCGCCGAAGCGGCCGCGCTGGCCGCCCGCGCCCGAGCCGAGGCGCCCGGCCAGCCCGAAACCGAGCCCGAGCCCGACGAACCGGCCGCGGCGGACTCCGAGCCTGAGCCCGAAACCGAGCCCGAGCCCGACGCTCCCACGCCGGAGGCCCCCGAGTCCTCGGCCGAGGAGACCGACGCTGGCCGGCCGGCGCGCCGGCCGCGGCTCACCGCGGCCCTGGGCGCCTGGGTGGCTGCGGCGGTGGCGATGGTGCTGGTCGGCATCCTGATCGGGCTCAGCGCGTTCATCGTCTGGAACCGCGGCGCGCAGCGCGAGATCGCCGAGCACAAGGCCGCGTTCGTCGCGGCCGCCAACCAGGGCGTGGTCAACCTGCTGTCGATGGACTTCACCAAGGGCGACGAAGACCTGCAGCGGCTGATCGACACCACCACCGGGGAATTCCGGGACGACTTCGAGAGGTCCCGCGGCGACTTCCTGACCGTGCTGCGCAGCTCGAAGGTCACCACGACGGCCGAGGTCAAGACCAGCGCGGTCGAGGAGCTGTATCGGGATTCCGCGGTGGTGCTGGTCGCCGCGGGCTCCGAGGTGTCCAACACCGCGGCCGCCAAACAGCCTCCGCGGGCGTGGCGGCTGCGCGTCACCGTCAGCCGCGACGGCGACCAGATCAAGATGTCGAAGGTGGAGTTCGTACTGTGAGCCAGGAGCCGAAGTTGAACGCCGACCAGTTGAACGCCGGCCAGTTGAACGCCGGCCCCGCCGAACCGACGGTCTCGATGGAGGACGTCCCGGTCAGTGAGGCCGTGATCGAGCAGGTCTCGCTGGAGAAGACCGCACCGCAGGCCGAGGAGCCCGCCGGGGAGGAGCCCGCCGGGGAGGAGCCGGCGGTGCCCGCCGAGACGCTGGCCGCCGAGGCCGGTGCGCGGCTGCGCTGGGCGATGATCGGCGCGATCACCCTGGCGGTGCTGCTGCTGGCCAGCGCGGCGCTGGCGGTGACGCTGTACTTCACCAGCTACCGGCCCGCCCAGCTCACCGACGCCGCCGCCCAGGCCACCGTGCTCGACGTCGCCAAGTCCGGCGCGGTGGCCATCCTGAGTTACTCACCGGAGACCCTGGAGTCCGATCTCAGCGACGCCAAGTCCCGGCTGACCGGCGACTTCCTGGACTACTACATCGATTTCACTGACGAGGCGGTGCGTCCGGCGGTGCAGACCAAGCAGGTCTCCACCACGGCGAATGTGGCGCGGGGCGCGGTCACCGAGATGCACGCAAACACCGCCAAGGTGCTGCTGTTCATCAATCAGGCCACCACCAGCGAAACACTGACCACGCCGTCGGTCGCCCAAAGCAGCATCCTGGTGACCTTGGACCGGGTCAACGGGAAGTGGCTGATCTCGGGCTTCGATCCGATCTGAGAACGGCCGGCTCACGCCGGCGGGTCGACCTCGACCAGTGCGACGAATTCGCCGAGGAACAGCGGCGGGTAGACGCCGATGCCGGTCTCGGCCATCCAGTCCGCGGCCGCGTCGTGCCGACGCACCCACGCCTTGGCCGCCGCTTCGTCGGCAACCTCCTGCAGGATCAGCACCTCACCGGGATCGTCAAAGGCCCCGAACACCCACGTCTTGCGGATCCCGGCGGCCCGGAACCGTTCCCGGGAGGCCCCCAGGTTCACCGCCAGCAGCGCGGTGTCCTGGGCCGCGACGATCGCGGCGATCACCGCGTGCCCGGGCTCATCGCCACCACCGCCGTGCTCGGTGAAGTCGAAGCGTTCGATGATCTCCCCGGCGAACACCGCGGGCAGATCCTGCACGCCGACGGTGTCGAACCAGCTGTGGAAGGCCCCGGAGCGCAGCAGATCCACCACCGGCTCGCGACCGCCCAACCCGATCATCACCAGCACCCGGCCGGGTTCGGCGATGCTGCGATAGATCAGCACGTGGTGGGCGCCCATCTCGGCCAGCCCCGACCGGTTGCGCTCCAGCAGCGGCCGGACCTTCTCCGGCGACGGTATGCGGAAGTCCGAGGCGATCACCATCGAGTGCCGGTACATCCCCGCGATGCTGGGGTTGCCCTCGCTCATGGGCGCCTCACACCAGTTGATCCTTCATCACCTTGCCGGTGGCATTCAACGGCAACTCGTCGAGGAACACTACCCGGCGCGGGACCTTGTAGCCGGCCATCCGCGCCTTCGCCCAATCCAGCAGATCGGCCTCGGCCAGTGCCGTTCCGGCCGCGCGCACCACGAACGCCTTGCCGACCTGTCCCATCCGCTCATCGGGGCTGCCGACGACGGCCACCTGCGCGACGCCGGGGTGCTCCAGCAGGTAGCTTTCGATCTCCGCCGGGTAGGCGTTGAACCCGCCGACGATGAACATGTCCTTCTTGCGCCCGACGATGCGCACCCGGCCGTCGTCGTCGATGGTGGCCAGATCGCCGGTGTGCAGCCAGCCGTCGGGGTCGACCGCGGCCGCGGTGGCCTCCGGGTCATCGAGGTAGCCCAGCATCACGTTGTACCCGCGAACCAGTAGTTCGCCGTCCTCGGCGGTGGCCAGTTCCATGTCGGCGCAAGCTATTCCGACGGTGCCGGCGATGTCGGCGAAGGAGTCCCCGCGCCGCGAGGCGGTCACGGTGCCGGCCTCGGTGAGACCGTAGCCGGTCATGATCGTCTGGAACGGCAGCTCGTCGTGCACCCGGCGGATCAGTTCCACCGGGATGTCGGCCGAGCCGGTCACCGCGGCCCGCAGGGTCGCCAGCCGGGCCCGGGCCCCTGGGTCGCGGGCCACCTCCAGCAGCGAGTGGTACAGCGTCGGCGGCCCGGGGAGCATGGTGATGCGTTCGCGTTCCACGATGCTCACCAATTCGTCCAGGTCAAGCACCGGCATCGGCAGCACGGTCGCGCCGCGGATCATCGAGGCGATGCAGCCGGCCTTGTAGCCGAAGGTGTGGAAGAACGGGTTGATGATCAGGTACCGGTCGCCGCGGCGCAGATCGGCCAGGTCGGTCCACTCGGCGTAGAGCCGCAGGTTCTGGGCGTGGCTGGTCATCACCCCCTTGGGCCGGCCCGTGGTGCCGGAGGTGTAGATGATGTCGGCGACGTCACCGCCGGTGATGCCCGGGCACTCATACGGCGATCCGGAGGTCAGGAAGTCCGAGCCGAGGTCGATGGTGCGCACCCCAGCCGGGCCGGTGTAGTCCAGTCCGAGGAAACCCTGTTGCACCAGAACGGCTTTCGCTCCGCTGCGGGTGATGATGTCGGCGGCCTCGTCGGGTTTGAACCGGGTGTTGACCGGCACCAGCACCGCGCCCGCGGTCAGCAGGCCGAACGCGGCGATCAGCCAGTGGGCGGAGTTGGGCGCCCAGATCGCCACCCGGTCACCGCGGCCGATGCCCTCGGCACGGAATGCCCCGGCGGCGCACCGAACCCGGTCGGCGAGTTCAGTGAAGCTCAGCCGCAGGGCGCCGTCGACGACCGCCTCGGAATCTCCGAAGCGGTCGCCGACGGACAGCACCATCTCGGGGATGGTCTCCCAATTCGATTGTGTTGCCATGCGGCGCGACGTCACACCGTGACGAGGCGTCCGAGGTTGCCACCCATGATCTTGGCCTGGTCCTCGACCGAGAGATGCTCCAGCGCGGTGACGTAGTGGGTCGGCTCGGCCAGCCCCTCCGGATGCGGCCAGTCCGAACCGTAGAGCACCTGATCGACACCGATCAGGTCGATCAGATCGTCGATGCCCTCCTCGTAGAACGGCGAGACGTAGATCCGGTTCTTGATCTCTTCCATCGGGTTGCCCAGGAAGGCCTCGGGAGCCTTCTTGTACACCTCGGCCATCGAATCCAGCAGCGGGAACATCCATTTGGAGCCGGCCTCAACGATGCCGACCTTCAGCTTCGGGTGCCGGAACAGCGCGCCGTGGATCACCCAGGAGGCCACCGCGTCCTGGATCGGGCGCCACTCGTTGAGGATCGCCATCGCGTTGGTCTGGAACGGCAGCATCTCCTGCGCCGCGCCGTCCCACTCCGAGGTGTAGCGCGAGTAGCCGCTGTCGGAGGAGTGCATGCCGACGAACACGTCGTATTCGACGCATTTGCGCCAGAACGGATCGAACTCGGGCAGCGCGAACGAGCGCGGACCGCGGAACCCGGGCACCGGGGCGGGGCGCACCAGGATCGCGCGGGCGCCGCGCTTGACGGCCCACTCCAGCTCCTCGATCGCCTTGTCCACCAGGGGCAGGGTGATCACCGGGGTGGTGAAGATGCGGTTTTTGTAGTTGAAGCCCCACACGTCGTCGAGCCACTGGTTCAGCGAGTGGATCAGCACGTGGATGGCGACCGGATCGTCGCGCAGCCGCTCCTCGACCAGGCTGGCCAGCGTCGGGAACATCAGCGTGCGGTCCAGGCCGAGCTGATCCATCAGCTCCAGCCGCGGCGCGGGCTCGAAGAAGGCCGGGATGGACTTCATCGGCTCGCCGAACAGCTCACGCTTGCTCTTGCCGTCGGGGTTGCCGAACTTGAAGTACTCCTCCCAGGCGCCGGGCTTGGCGACCACCGAGAAGGTCGGGTTCGGAATGTAGTTGCTGATCTGGCCGCGGATCGCGATCTTGGTGCGGCCCTCGACCTCGACGTACTGGACGACGTCCTTGTACTCCTTGGGGAGGTACGTGGTCAGCGCCTCCGGGGGTTCGTAGAGGTGGTTGTCCGCGTCGAAGAGCGGAAACGGAATGTCGACCCTGTGCGACAGTTGACCCATGAAATTCTCCCTTCCGGTTGACGAGAATCATATTCTCACAACTGCGCGCAAAGCAATAAGCCGGCAGGGGATGGCACATCAGTCCTGGTCGGAGACGTCTTCCGGGAGCTCGGCGGCGGCGCTGCGCCAGTCCTCGGGCAGCGCCCGGGGACCCTCCAGATAGGTCAGCCAGCGGTCGGCGAACTCATGGGTCTCGCGGTGCCCGACGGTCATGTCCAGCAGCTCCTCCTGCACCAGCACCTGGGTGGCCCCGGTCAGCAGCACGATCAGCACCGTCGGGCTGAACTCCTCGAACGGCACGTTGTAGCGTGCCATCGCCTCGGTGAACACCCGGATCTGTTCGCGGCGGAAACGCTCGCCGAACCGGGCGATCTCCGCGCGCAGCGTCTTGCGGTGGTTGGCCAGCGCGATGAACTCCATCGTCATCCCGGTACCGGCCGGATCGGTGTTGAGCTCCCACAACGCCCACAGCGGCTGCGCCGAGCGCAGCGCCAGTTCCTGGTAGTACTGCATCTGTTCGGCCCGACGCCGGAACAGCTCCAGGAACAGTGCGTCCATGGTGCGGAAGTAGTAGTGCACCAGCTGCGGTTTGAGCCCGGCCTTCTCCGCGACCCGGCGCGAGGTGACCGCCGCGTAGCCCTCTTCCCGCATCAACGCCTCGGCCGCGTCGAGCAGCACGGTCCGGTTCTTCGCCTCCGGGGCGCCCAACCGTCGCTGCGCGCCGGCGGCCGAAGCCGCAGGGGATGCCGCGGGGGATGCCATGGTTTGCCCTCTCTGTTTGCCCTCGACCGCCGGGCGCCATGGTAGGGCACCGCCGGTTCTTGACCGTGCCCCACGTCACATGCTAAGCAGGTGCTCAGCACCTGTCAGCCCCTTCAGGAGAATTCCGCCTTGACGCAAACCGAGTCCGGTGTCGACTTCGACAACATCGATTACTTCACCGATCCCGCCCTGGTCCCCGATCCGTACCCGTATTACGACTACCAGCGGTCGCAATGCCCGGTTCTCAAGACGTCGAATTACGGCGTGGTCGCGGTGACCGGACACGAAGAGGCCTCGATCGTCTACAAGGACGCCGACCTGTTCTCGTCCTGCATCGCCGTCGGCGGCCCCTTCCCGCCGCTGCCCTTCACCCCCGAGGGCCCGGACATCACCGAGCAGATCGAGGCGCACCGAGATCAGTTGCTGATGAGCGAGCACATGGTCACCATGGACCCGCCGCAGCACACCCGGGCCCGGTCACTGCTCAACCGGCTCCTGACGCCCAAGCGGCTCAAGGAGAACGAGGATTTCATGTGGCCGCTAGCCGACAAGTTCCTCGACGACGTGCTGGCCAACGGCAAGTGTGAGTTCCTGGAGGAGTACGCCAAGCCGTTCTCCATGCTGGTGATCTGCGACCTGCTCGGCGTGCCCGAGGAGGACCACGAGGAGTTCCGCCAGATGCTGGCGCCGCGCCCCGGCAACGCCGTGGGATCGCTGGACGGCAACACCATGGACCACAACCCGCTGCAGTGGCTCGAGGACAAGTTCAGCGCCTACCTGGAGGACCGCCGGGCCAACCCGCGCGAGGACATCCTGACCGGCCTGGCCACCGCCAAGTACCCCGAGGGTGACACCCCCGAGATCATCGACGTGGTCAAGAGCGCGACGTTCCTGTTCGCCGCCGGCCAGGAGACCACCACCAAGCTGCTGTCCGCCGCCATGCGGGTGCTCGCCGAGCATCCCGAGGTGGTCGATCGACTGCGCAACGATCGCTCCCGCATCCCGAACTTCGTCGAGGAGATGCTGCGGATGGAGAGCCCGGTCAAGTCGGCGTTCCGGCTGGCCAAGAAGGACACCGTGCTCGGCGGGGTGGAGATCCCGGCCGGCACCATCTTGATGATCAACCCGGGCGCGATCAACCGCGATCCCCGGCGTTTCGAGTGCCCGCACGAGTTCGACATCGACCGGCACAACGTCCGCGAGCACCTGGCGTTCAGCCGGGGCGCGCACTCCTGTCCCGGCGGCCCGCTGGCCCGGGTCGAGGGCCGGGTGTCGATCGAGCGGATCCTGGACCGGATGACCAACATCGCCCTGGACGAGGAGTTCCACGGCCCGGCCGAGGACCGTCGTTTCAGCTACGAGCCGACCTTCATCCTGCGCGGGCTCACCGACATCCACATCACCTTCGACGCGGTCGAGAACCCGGAGCGCTGAGATGACCACGACCGAGGCCGACCTGTACTACGACCCCTACAGCGTCGAGCTGAACATGAATCCCTACGCCGTGTTCGCCCGGCTGCGGGAAGAGGCCCCGCTGTACTACAACGAGCAGCAGGACTTCTACGCGCTGAGCCGTTTCGACGACGTGAACAAGGCGGTCATCGACCACGAGACGTTCATCTCCGGACGCGGCGCACTGTTGGAGATCATCAAGTCCGGCATGGAGATTCCGCCCGGCACGCTGATCTTCGAGGATCCGCCGATCCACAACATCCACCGCAATCTGCTGTCCCGGGTGTTCACCCCGCGCAAGGTGCTGGCGCTGGAGCCGCAGATCCGCGAGTTCACCGCGCGCTGCCTGGACCCGATCGTCGGAACCGGGAAGTTCGATTTCGTCAACGATCTGGGCGAGCAGATGCCGATGCGGGTGATCGGCATGCTGCTGGGCATCCCCGAGGATCGCCAGCGCGCCATCACCGATCACGGCGAAGAGACGCTGCAGAAGGAGAAGGTCGACACGCTGGCCACCGGCGAGGTGTTCGGCGAGTTCCTGGACTGGCGGATGGAGCACCCCTCCGACGACATCATGACCGACCTGCTCAACGCCGAGTTCGAGGATGAGACCGGGGTGCGACGCAAGATGTCGCGCGACGAGTTGCTGATGTACCTGATCGTCATCGCGACGGCGGGCGCCGAGACCACCACCCGGCTGATCGGCTGGGCCGCAAAGACTCTGGCGGACTACCCCGAGCAGCGCGCCCAGCTGGCCGCCGATCCGAGCCTGATCCCGCAGGCCATCGAAGAGATCCTGCGCTGGGAGCCGCCGGCGCTGCAGATCGCCCGTTACGTCGCGCGCGATGTCGAGTACTACGGCCAGACGGTGCCCGAGGGCTCGGCGATGCTGATGCTGATCGGCGCCGCCAACCGCGACCACCGGCGCTTCCCGCCGGACGGCGAGGTGTTCG
Source organism: Mycolicibacterium fallax (assembly GCF_010726955.1). NCBI lineage: Bacteria > Bacillati > Actinomycetota > Actinomycetes > Mycobacteriales > Mycobacteriaceae > Mycobacterium > Mycolicibacterium fallax. The sequence goes on along the minus strand of NZ_AP022603.1, from coordinate 168,775 downwards.
ACATCCACCGGGAACAGCGCTCGCACATGACCTTTGGCGCCGGCACGCACTTCTGCATGGGCAATGCCCTGGCCCGGCTGGAGGGCCGGATCGCGCTGGAGGAAATCCTCAAGCGCTTCCCCGAGTGGGAGGTCGACTGGGCCAACGCCAAGCCGTCCCAGACCACTGCGGTACGCGGCTGGGAAGCCATGCCCACCTTCGTCGGGTGAACACCCGAAGCAATCCCGTTCCAGCACATCCCTGAGCACCACCAACCCCGAGAAGCGAGGAAACACATGGCAGGAAGAGTCGACGGCAAGGTCGCGCTGGTCACCGGCGCGGCGCGCGGCCAGGGCCGCAGCCACGCGGTGCGGCTGGCCGAGGAGGGCGCCGACATCATCGCGATCGACATCTGCGCGCCGATCCGCCCCGGCACCGAGACCGCCATCCCGGCATCGACGTCCGACGATCTGGCCCAAACCGCCGAGCTGGTCAAGGGACTGGGTCGCCGGGTGGTGACCGCCGAGGTCGACGTCCGTGACTTCGACGGCGTCAAGGCCGCCGTGGACAGCGGCGTCGAGCAGCTCGGCGGGCTGGACATCATCGTCGCCAACGCCGGCATCGGCAACGGCGGCGACGTGCTGCACGAGACCAGCCAGCTGGACTGGGACGAGATGATCGACATCAACCTGTCCGGGGTGTGGAAGTCGGTCAAGGCCGGCGTGCCGCATCTGATCGCCGGCGGCAAGGGCGGCTCGATCGTGCTGACCAGCTCGGTCGGCGGCCTGAAGGCCTACCCGCACTGCGGCAACTACGTCGCGGCCAAGCACGGCGTGGTCGGCCTGATGCGCGGCTTCGCCGTCGAGCTCGGGCAGCACAGCATCCGGGTGAACACCGTGCACCCGACGCACGTCGCCACCCCGATGCTGCACAACGAGGGCACCTTCAAGATGTTCCGCCCGGACCTGGAGAACCCTGGCCCCGACGACATGGCGCCGATCTGCCAGCTGTTCCACACCCTGCCGATCCCGTGGGTGGAAGCCGTCGACATCAGCAACGCGGTGCTGTTCCTGGCCTCCGACGAGGCCCGCTACATCACCGGGGTGACCCTGCCCGTGGACGCGGGCAGCTGCCTGAAGTAGCGGCACCCAGAACGGAGCCGGGAGACCTGAGGGGGACTCCCGGCTCTGCTGTTTCTAGGTGGCCTTTCGGCCGCCCATCGCCGGGGCGGTCCCGATCACCCCGGCCTCGGCGAGGGCGGCGATCTCGGCCTCGGAATACCCGAGCCCCGAGAGAATCTCGGCGTTGTGCTGGCCGAGCAGTGGGGCCGGGGCGCGGTGGAAGCGCGATGGCGCCACCGACATCCGGGCCGGGACGGTGCTGTGCGCGGCGAGCCCGGCCACCGGGTGCCGATGTTCCTCGAAGAAGCCGCGGGCGGCCAGCGGCGCCAGTTCGGTCTGCCGGTGCGGCTGCATCACCTTGGCCACCGGAACACCGGCGGCCCACAGCGTTTCGACGATCTCGTCGCCGCCGCGGGTCCGGCACCAGGCGGCCAGCTCGGCATCGATCTCATCGTGGCGGTCCCGACGGCCGGCCGCCTCGGCCAACTCGGGGCCGCTCGCCCACCCCGGGTCCCCGAGCGCGGTCCGCAGCGCGGCCCACTGCCCGTCGGTGGCCACCGCGATCGCCACCCAATTGTCCTCGCGGCCGAATTCATCGATGCCGGCGCACTGGTAGATGTTCTGCGGCGCGGCACCCGGGCCGCGGTTGCCGTCGCGCTGCAGCAGCACACCGTGCGCGGTGTATTCGATGACCTGCTCGGCGGCAATCGACAGCGCCGCGTCGATCATCGCGGCCTCGACCAGGGTGCCCTGCCCGGTGCGGCGCCGGTGCTCCAGCGCCAACTGCAGCGCGACCAACGCGTGGATGCCGGCGTTGGGGTCGCCCAGCGAATACGGCTCGTACGGGGTGCGGTCGGGATAGCCGGTCAGCCAGCTCAGGCCGGAGGCGTCCTCGATGATGTAGGCGAACGCCGGGTTGTCGCGCCACGGCCCGTCCAGCCCGAAACCGGGCATCCGCACCATGATGATGTCCTCGCGCAACTCCTTGAGAATCGGGTAGTCCAGGCCGATCTGCTCGATGACCCGCGGGGTGAAGTTCTCCACGACGACGTCGCAGGTCGGGATGAGCCGGCGCAGCAGGTCGCGGCCCTGCTCGGTCTGAAAGTCGACGGTCAGGCTGGACTTGTTGGTGTTCAGCCCGGAGAAAATCGGCGAGCGCTCCCACCACTGCGGCTCGGTGACCGGGATGCCGGCGATCAGCCGGGTGCCGTCGGGGCGCGGGGTGGACTCCAGGTGGATGACCTCGGCGCCGAGCATGGCCAGCAGGTGGGTGCCCGACGGGCCCGCCCAGAAGGTGGTCATGTCCAGCACCCGGAGCCCGGCAAACGGCAGCGGATTGGGTTCGCCGCGCGGCGCCGGCGCGACCGCCGGTGCGGCAGCGCGGATTTCGGCGTCGTGCTGCCCCAGCCGGGGGGCGGCAGCCGGCGGGCGCAGCGTGACCCCGCCGAGCCGGTAGGGGTGCCCGGGCTGGGTGAAGCCGTCACGTGGGTTGGTCACGAAGCTGGCGCGCTGGCGGTAGTGGTCCATGCTGGTGACGTTGGCGCCGTTGCCGACCGGCGAGTTCGGGATGCGGAACGCCGAGGCGAGGTCGCGGACGTCCTCGACGCGCTCGGTGGCCAGCCAGGCGTAGAGCTCCTCGGCGTGCAGGTTGGCCTGCTCGGTGATGGTCAGGGTGGAGTCCTCGTCGATCCACTCCTGGTGCCCGGACATCGCGCACAGGTCGAACCATTGCTGGGCGGTGCCGCAGCCGAGTGCGACCAGCCCGTCGGCGGCCCGGGCGACCCCGGGCACCGTCGGCCGGCGTGCGTCGCGCCACGGGTGGCCGAGCATCTGGAAGTAGGTCACCGGGTAGTAGGTCAGGCCCAGGATCTGGGCCTCCAGCAGCGACAGGTCCACCAACCGGGCTCCCCCACCGGCCCGGGCGGCCAGCGTCAGCGCGGCGGCGTAAGCACCGGCCAGCCAGTCCCCCACCTGCCCGCCGACGTGCGCCGGGGCCCGGCCCTGTTCCCCCCGACCGATCCCGATCGCCCCGCCGGACCAGGCCTGCAGGGTGAATTCGGTTGCCGCCCGGCCGGTCCACGGCCCGTGCAGGCCGAACGGCGTCAGCGCGGTGACGCTCAGCTGCGGGTGCCGCCGCAGGATCTGCTCCGGGGCCAGCGATTCGCACTCGGCCAGCGCCGAGCCCGGTGACCACAGCACCGCCTCGGCGCCGGCCAGCAGGTCCTCGATCAGCCGCAGGTCGGCGGCCGACTCGGGGTCGGCGACCAGGCTGCGCTTGCCGCCGGCCAGGTAGCCGAACAGCGGGCCGCCGGCGACGGCGTCGACCGCCGCGCCCGAGGCCGACCAGCCGCGCAGCGGATCACCCTGGGGTGGTTCGATCTTGACCACGTCGGCGCCGCCGTCGGCGAGCAGCTTGCCGGCGTATCCCCCGGCGATCCCGCCGGAGAGGTCCACCACGGTGTATCCGTCCAGCGGTGGTGTCGTTGTTGCGTCCTGTTGCCCGGACTGCACCAGAGCTAGTCCTTCTTGTTCCGGTTCTTCTTGGACAGCCGGAACTCCGGCGGGAACTTGCTGTCGTTGTCGTTGACCGCCGCCGACAACCCACTGTCGATCGACTCGAACATGTCCAGGTCGTCGTCGCTGTCGTTGGCCACCCCGTTGCCCATCGACTCGAAGAACGCACTCAGCAGGCTGCCCAGGTATTCGCCCTGCTGCTGTTTGAAGATCTCGAAGAACATCTTCTGTTGAAAGACGGTGTCCACCGGTCGATTTCGGGCGCATGCCAGGGCGTACTTGGCGACCTCGTCCTCCAACTGGTCGCGGGGCACCACCTTGTTCAGGAAGTTGCAGTCATACATCTCGGCGGCGGTGAACGGCCGGCCGGTGAAGACCATTTCCTGGAACTTGCGCAGCCCCATCATCTGCACCCAGGTCCACATCCGCGGGCCCCAGCCGTGGTAGCGGAACGACGGGTGACCGAACAGCGCGTCGTCGCTGGAGATCACCAGGTCGGCGTCGGCGCACTGGTAGAAGTGCCAGCCGTAGCAGTAGCCCTTGGCCTCCACGATGCTGATCTTCTTGAAGTCCTGCAGCGCGCGGTTGCCGGCCTGGGAGTTGGCATACCAGGCGCTGATGGTGGCGCCGTTGCGGAAGGTGCCCTTGGGCGGGTAGGTCACCTCGCCGACCCCGTCGTCCTCCAGCCGCAGCTCGGCCAGCCGGGCGGCCGGATTGTCGTTGCCCTCCATGAACTCCGGCAGATCGGCCCCGCTGCCCAGGTTGTCCCCGACGCCGCGGATGATCACCACCTTCACGTCGTTGTCGGCGTTGGCGGCGCGCAGGATGTCGGCGTAGCGCAGCCGGGCCATCGAGGTCGGCGCGTTGAGGAACTCCGGACGGTTGAACGTCACCGTCGCGATCTTGGTCTTCGGGTCCTTCTCGTACTGAATGATCTCCTCGGGCGTGGGTCGCTCGGTCACGCCAGCCCCAGGAAATTCTGCACGTTGGTGGAGACGATCTTGGCGGCGTTCTCCGGGCCGACCGCCGCCACGACGGCGGCCAGCGACTTCTCCGAGTAACCGAAGGTGCTCTCGTTGTGCGGGTAGTCGCTGGACCACATCACCTTGTCCACGCCGATCTTGTCGATCAGCTCCAGGCCCAGCGGATCCACCATGAACGAGGCGTGCATGTGGTTGTCCCAGTAGTACCGGATGTCGTGGTGCAGTTCGTGATTGAACATGTGCCGGTAGGAAGCCAGCAGATGCTCGGCGTCCTGCAGCGCGGTCGGCACCCAGGCGATCCCACCCTCGAACCAGCCGATCTGCAGACTGGGGTGGCGATCCAGGATCCCGGAGAACAGGTACTTGGCGAACTGTTCGCGGAACGAGTCGACGTTGATCATCATGCCGACCACGACACTGTTGTTCTCGCACGGCGTCTTGGGCGGGGTCTCACCGATGTGGTGGGTGACCGGCAGCCCGGCGGCCTCGATCTCGTCCCAGACCGGGTCCATCGCGGCGCCGCCGTAGTCGTAGATGTTGCCGTCGTCGTCCTTGCCCGGGTTCAGCGGCAGCAGGAAGGTCTTCAGGCCGAGGGCCTTGAGCTCCTCCAGATTGGCACGGGTGCGCTTGGGGTCCCACCAGTTGATCAGCCCGACGCCGTAGAAGTGACCGCCGGAACGCTCCTGCAGGTCGGCCATCAGCTCGTTGTAGATCCGGAACACCCGCTCGCGGATCGCCTTGTCCGGGTAGTGGAACAGCGCCAGCACGGCGTTGGGGAAGGCCAGTTCCTTCTCGATGCCGTCCTGACGGAGTTCGGCGATGCGCGCGGCGATGTTGTTCGACGCGGCGCCGGCCAGATCGTCGTACTGCATCAGCACCCGGCCGAAGTCGCCGCCCACCCAGGACTTGCCCTTCATGCCGACCATGTAGGCGCCGTCCTCGTACCAGATCCGCGGCGCGGCGCCCTTGAGGTCGTCGGGGAATCGCTCGTAGAAGATGTCGTCGGCGACCGAGATGTGATTGTCGGCGGAGAACACCACGGTGCCGGGCGGCAGGCCCAGGTCACCGGCGGCGTGCCCGCGGCGGTCCTTCGGCGCACCAAAGCCGCCGGGGGGATACAGCGTGGACTGGATGGACATCTAGACCCTCCGTTCGGTTCCGCCGCTCGCGGAATGCTCGGTCGACTGAGCTGTCGCGCCCGATCGCGCGCGACGATTGGTAATGACGTTATCAGCCGGGTGCGAAACCGCACAGTTTTTGCCGCCGAGATCGGGCCGTTGCGTCGGCCCCGGCCAGCGGAAATAAGCTTCTCTTTTTTCGGCAGTCTATTCTCGCGAATTCCGCGTCGCGGGACGCCCGTCCGGGCCGGCCCGGCACCGCGGCGGGAACCCGCCGACGGCCGGCGACCGTCTCACGAAATCCTTGAATACCTTCGATCTTGATCAGGAGACTGTTAGTCTCCGTCCTTAGACCCAGGAGTATTCATGTCTGATTTCCCCGCGCCGGACCCCGGCGCCCTCGGCCGGTTCCTCGACACCACCGGGGCGCCCGGCGACGGCGAGCTGCCGGTGCTGACGGTGCTCAGCGGGGGCTCGCAGAATGTGCTCTACCGAATCGATCGCGGCGGCCACCCGATGGTGCTGCGGATGCCCGGACCCCGCGCCGACGCCGCCCGACTCGACGGCCTGCGCCGCGAGATCCGGCTGGTGCGCGCACTGTCGGGCACCGACGTTCCGCACGCCGCACTGATCGCCGCCGACCCCGACGGCACGGTGCTCGGGCAGCCGTTTTACGTGATGGCCGAGATCGACGGCTGGAGCCCGATGGGCGACGGCTGGCAACCGCCCTTCGACACCGACCTGGCCGCCCGCCGGGAGTTGGGCTTCCAGCTGGTGGCGGGCGCGGCGATGCTGGGCCGGGTGGACTGGCGCGGCCGGGGCCTGCAGGGATTCGGCCGGCCGGAGGGCTTTCACGAGCGCCAGGTCGACCGGTGGCTCGGATTCCTGGCGAAGTACCAGGTGCGTGAACTCCCCGGGCTGCACGAGGCAGCCGACTGGCTGCGCCGGAACCGGCCGGAGCGCTACACCCCCGGCATCATGCACGGCGACTACCAGTTCGCCAATGTCATGTTCGGCCACGGCGCCCCGGGCCGGCTGGCCGCCATCGTGGACTGGGAGATGACCACCGTCGGCGATCCGCTGCTGGACCTGGCCTGGGCGCTGCTCGGGTACGAGGGCGAGGAGCCCGCCGCCGACGGCTTCTACCTCGACATGACCGGCATGCCCAAGCGCGGTGAGCTGCTGGCGCACTACGAGAAGCTCAGCGGGCTGTCCACCGAGAACATCGATTACTACCTGGTGCTGGCGAACTGGAAGCTGGGGATCATGCTGGAGAAGACCTACGCGGCCTCGCTGCGGCAAGGCAGTGCGGTGGATCCGCAGGTCGCCGCGGCGATGGGGCCGATGGTGCCGGCCCTGATGCAGACCGCCGCGCGGCTGGCCGGCACCGCGACGGGAGCCTGAGATGGACGGTCCCGGCGCCCTGTTCGACCTCACCGACCGCGTCGTGCTGGTCACCGGCGGCAGCCGGGGGCTGGGCCGGGAGATGGCGCTGGCGGCCGCTCGGTGCGGCGCCGACGTCGTCATCGCCAGCCGCAAGCTGGACAGCTGCCGGGCCACCGCCGCCGAGATCGAGGCCGAAACCGGCCGCACCGCCCTGCCGTACGCGGTGCACGTCGGGCACTGGGACGAGCTCGACGGGCTGATCGAGGCCGTCTACGACCGGTTCGGCAGGCTCGATGTGCTGGTCAACAACGCCGGCATGTCGCCGGTGTACGACAAGCAGACCGATGTCACCGAGAAGATGTTCGATGCCGTGGTCGGGCTGAACCTCAAGGGACCGTTCCGGCTTTCGGCGCTGGCCGGCGAGCGGATGGTCGCCGCCGGTGGCGGCGTGATCATCAACGTCAGCACGCACGGCTCGCTGCGACCGCACCCGTCGTTCATCCCCTATGCCGCCGCCAAGGCCGGGCTGAACGCGATGACCGAGGGGCTGGCCGCCGCGTTCGGGCCCACCGTGCGGGTCAACACGCTGATGCCGGGGCCCTTCCTCACCGACATTGCCAAGGCCTGGGACTTCGGCGACACCAACCCATTTGGCCACTTCGCCCTGCGCCGCGCCGGGAAGCCGCCCGAAATCGTCGGCGCCGCACTGTTTTTGATGTCCGATGCGTCCAGCTACACCACCGGCTCCATCCTGCGGGCCGACGGCGGCATCCCGTAACGAAAGGACACCCACCATGGCCTGGGACTTCTGCACCGAACCCGAATTCGAGGAAAAGCTCGCCTGGATCCGGCAGTTCGTTCGCGACGAGGTCGAGCCGCTGGAGGTGCTCTTCCCCGGCTGCGAGTTCCTGCCGCCCGACGACGAGCGCCGCGCGATCCTCGACCCACTCAAACAGCAGGTCCGCGACCGCGGGCTGTGGGCCCCGCACCTGGGGCCCGAACTCGGCGGGCAGGGCTTCGGGGCGGTGAAGCTGACGCTGATCAACGAGATCCTGGGCCGCAGCCCGTGGGCCCCGATCGTGTTCGGCACCCAGGCCCCCGACACCGGAAACGCCGAGATCCTGGCCCGCTTCGGCACCCCCGAGCAGCGTGCGGAGTATCTGTCGGGCCTGCTGTCCGGGGAGATCTTCTCTTGCTTTGCGATGACCGAACCGCAGGGCGGCGCCGATCCCCGGGTGTTCACCACCCGCGCGGTCCGCGACGGCGACGACTGGGTGCTCAACGGCCGCAAATATTTCGCCTCGCACGCCGAGATCGCGTCGTTCCTGATCGTCGTCGCGATCACCGACCCGGATGTGCCGGTGCACCGCGGCGCGTCGACGTTCCTGGTGCCCGCGGGAACCCCCGGTCTGGTGATCGAGGCGACCCATCACCTGGTCGGCTCGCTGCCGCACGAACCCGGCCACTCCCTGGTCGGGTTCCAAGACCTGCGGCTGCCTGCCTCGGCGATGCTCGGCGAGCCGGGACAGGGCTTCCTGGTGGCCCAGTCCCGGCTGGCCGGTGGCCGGTTGCATCACGCGATGCGCAGCATCGGCGTGGCCCAGCGCGCCATCGACATGATGGCCCATCGCGCGAAAAGCCGCTTCACCCAGGGCAGTTCGCTGGCCGACAAGCAACTGGTGCAGGAGTTCATCGCGGACTCCTACGCCGAGCTGGTGCCGTTCCGGCTGACCGTGCTGCACGCCGCCTGGATGATCGACAACGGCCAGCAGACCGCCGCGCGCGCCGAGATTGCGGTGTGCAAGATCCTGACCGCCAAGCTGCTGAAGTCGATCGGCCTGCGGGCCATCCAGGTACACGGCGCGATGGGCCTGACCCAGCAATTGCCGCTGGTCAATGTGCTGCTCGGCGGCATCGCGCTGGGCCTGGCCGACGGTCCGACCGAGGCGCACAAGGTCAACCTGGCCCGGCAACTGCTCAAGGGCTATGCGGCCGAGGATCCGCAGTGGCCCTCGGAGTTCACCGACGTCCGACTCGCCGCCGCGCGCGCCAAGTACGGGGATCGGTTCGATGAGATCCCGGCGCTGCCCCGGGACCGGGCGTGATGACCTCCCGGGTCGACGCGGCCGTCGAACGCGCCCTGGATGAGCGGCACCGCGAGGCCAACGAGGAGGTCGAGCGGATCCTGACCGCCGCGGTGCGGGTGATGGACCGCTGCGCCCCGGAGCCGCCGACGGTGACCGACATTGTCGCCGAGGCCGGGGTGTCCCGAAAGGCGTTCTACCGCTACTTCGCCGGCAAGGATGAGCTGCTGCTGGCCGTGCTGGAACGCGGCGTCGGGATCATCGTGAGCTACCTGGAGCATCAGATGGGCAAGGAGCCCGAGCCGGCCGGGCAGATCGCCCGCTGGATCGAGGGTGCGCTGGCCCAGGTCGCGGACCCGCATCTGATCAGCATGAGTCGCGCGGTGGCCGGGCAGCTGTCGAGCACCGACGAGGGCGCGGCCACCGATGCGGTGATGGCGCCGATGCGTGAGCTGCTGCTCGCGCCGGTGACCGCTCTCGGCGGGCCCGACCCGGGCCGGGACGCCGACGCGGTGTTCCGGCTGACCGCGGCCACCATGCGCCGCTACGTCGGGTCCGGCGAGCGGCCCGGCGCCGAGGACATCGCCGCTCTGGTGCGGTTCTGCCTGCGCGGGGTCGGCGCATGAGGGCGATCCGGTGCACCGCCTACGGCACCCCCGAGGACCTGGTGCTGACCGAAATCCCCACCCCCACCGCCGGTCCGGGCCAGCTGCTGGTCCGGGTGCGCGCCGCCGCGGTGAACTTTCCGGACATGTTGTTCCTGTCCGGCGGGTATCAGGTGGCGGTGCCGCCGCCGTTCACCCCCGGCAGTGAGTTCGCCGGCGAGGTGGTGGCCGTCGGGGCCGGGGTGACCGGTTTTGCACCGGGTGACCGGGTCGCCGGTTCGGTGCTCGTCGGCGCGTTCGCCGAGTACGTCGCGGTCCAGGCCCGGGCGGTGACCCGGGTGCCCGACGGGGTCGGCCTGGACGCCGCCGCCGCCTTCGGCGTCACCTACCGCACCGCCTACTTCGCGCTGCGCTCGACCGCCGGCATCGGCGCCGGCGACACCGTGGTGGTGCTCGGCGCGGCCGGCGGCGTGGGCCTGGCCGCCGTCGACCTGGCGGTGGCGCTGGGCGCCCGGGTGATCGCGGCGGCGTCGTCGGCGGAGAAGCTGGCGCTGTGCACCGCGCGCGGCGCGCAGGTGGTCATTGACTACGACCGGCAGAACCTGCGCGACGAGATCAAGGCGGCCACCGACGGTGTCGGTGCCGACGCGGTGCTGGATCCGGTCGGCGGCCGCTACGCGGAGCCGGCGCTGCGCGCCCTGGCCCGCGGCGGCCGCTTCGTCACGCTCGGCTACGCCAGCGGGCAGATCCCGTCGATCCCGCTGAACCTGGTGCTGCTCAAGGGCATCACGGTGTGCGGCATGGAGATCCGGACGTTCTTCACCGACCATCCCGAGGAGGCCGCGCGCGACACCGCGGAGTTGCACGAGATGTTCGCCGCGGGCCGGATCGCCCCGCACATCGGCGCCCGGTTCCCCTTGGCCGAGGCCGGCGCGGCGATCCGGTTCGTCGCCGATCGCCGGGCGCTGGGCAAGGTGATTGTCGAGCTGCCGTAGCGGGCTACCAGGTGACCGGCAGGCTGTACACGCCGTAGGCCAGCCGGTCGTTCTTGAAGTCGACGTCGGCGAACGGGATCGCCAGCTTCATGGTGGGGATCCGGCGCAGCAGGGTCTGGAAGACGATCTGCATCTCGGCGCGGGCCAGCTGCGAACCGACGCACTGGTGCCGGCCGTAGCCGAAACCCAGGTGCTGGCCGGCGTTCTCGCGGTCCAGCCGCAGCCGGTCGGGATCGGCGAACTGGTTCGGGTCCCAGTCCGCCGGGGCCAGGTCGATGATCACGCCGTCACCGGCCTTGATCGTCACCCCGGCGATCTCGATGTCCTCCAGGGCCACCCGGCGCTGACCGTTCTGGATGATCGACAGGTAGCGCATCAGTTCCTCGACCGCGTTGGCGACCAGCTTCGGGTCATCGGTCTCGCGCAGCAGGTCGGCCTGCTCGGGGTTCTGCAGCAGCGCCAGCACACCGATCCCGATCATGTTCGCGGTGGTCTCGTGCCCGGCGATCAGCAGGCCGGTGCCCAGCTGGGCGGCTTCCTTCTCGTCGATCTCCCCGGCGTTGACCCGCTCGGCCAGATCCGACAGGGCATCCTCGGCCGGGTTCGCCATCTTCTTTTTGACCAGGTCGACCAGGTAGCTGTGCAGGCCCATCGCACCCTTGGCGGTGTCTTCGGCGGTGGCGTAGCGGGCCAGCCCCCGGTTGGCGTGTTCCTGGAAGAACTCGTGGTCGGCGTAGGGCACACCGAGCATCTCGCTGATCACGATGGTCGGCACCGGCAGCGCCAACTGCTCGACGATGTCGGCGGGCTGCGGGCCGGCCAGGATCGCATCGATGGCCTCGTCGGTCACCTTCTGGATGATCGGGCGCAGTCCCTCCACCCGGCGGAAGGTGAACGGCTTGGACAGCATCCGGCGGAACCGGGTGTGCTCCTCGGCGTCGGTGTTGAACACCGAACGCGGCCGCCGCGTCGAGATGGACAGCATGTGCTCGTTCCAGTGCGGGAAGCCGTCGATGCAGTCATCGACGCTGATCCGGGTGTCCGCGAACAGGCTGCGCGCGACGTCGTAGCCGGTGACCAGCCACGGCGTGCTGCCGTCCCAGATCTGCACCCGCGACAACGGCGCCGTCTCGGTCATCGCCAGCATCTGGGTCGGCGGGGAGAACGGGCAGGCGCCGGAGCGCTCCATCGGGTAGTCGGGCAGGTCGGTGCGGGATTCGGCGACGGTCTCGGTCATGGCGGGGTCCTTCGAGGTCGGTTCGGTGGTATCGGGGCGGGACGAATTGGGGTGGGCGAATTGGCCTGGTCAGTCCTCGACGGTGATGGCGCGGCCCGGGCAGGCCAGCGCGGCGGCGTGCACCGCGGCGGCGTGTTCGGGCGAGGGGTTCTCCTGCAGCAGGATCACCACCCCGGCGTCCTCGTCCTGGTCGAAGACCTCCGGGTCGTTGAGCACACAGTTGCCGCTGGAGACGCACTTGTTCGCATCGACGGTCACCTTCATGGCTGTTCCTCACGCTGATCGGGGCTGGTCACCGGGGCCTGCAGCAGCCCGGTGAGGGCATCGGTGAGGGCGGCCGCGGCCGTCCCCCAGTCGCGGTGGCGGGTCGGGGCGCCGGCGGCCACCGCCCGCTCCCGGTCGGCGAAGGTGTGCACGATCAGGGTTCGGGCCATCGCGTTGCGCTCGGCGCGCACCTCCTCGGGCAGCTCGGGCAGCGCCGCCTTGAGGCCCTCGATGATCCGCAGCACGGCCGCCGAGGTCAGCGACTCCGCCGAGGCGATGTCGCGGTGCGCCGGGTCGGGCATCAGCTGCGCGGAGAACCGCGCATACCAGCCGGGCTCCCCCAGTTCGGTCAGATGCCGGGCCAGCGGGTACACCAGGCATTCCACCCAGTCCCGCAGCACCGGGGCGGGGCCCAGCCGGGCGACCATCTGCTGGCACTGCCGTTCCACGGCCTCGTTGTGTCGGCGGACGATGGCGCGGATCAGGTCGGCCTTGGTGCCGAAGTGGTAGCCGACGGCGGTGTTGTTGCCCTGCCCGGCGGCCTCGCTGATCTGCCGGTTGGACACCGCCGAGACGCCGTGCTCGGCGAACAGCCGCTCGGCCGCGGCCAGGATCGCCTCCCGAGTGGCGTCGGCACGCTCGCGGCGTGCGGTCGGGGCGGCCATGTGGCCCAGTAAACCGTTACCCACAATTTAAGTCAAGTGATTGAATTAATTATTGGGTGGTGTCCGACTTTGGCCGGGTCGGCAGCACCTTGCCGGCCACCGTGCCGCCGTCGATCGGCAGCACCACCCCGGTGATGTAGCGCGACCGGTCCCCGGCCAGGTACACCACCGCCTCGGCGACGTCCTCGATGGTGCCCTCCCGTTTGAGCGGACGATCGTTGCGCATCTGCGCCCGAATGCCGGCCTCGAACGCCTCGATGCGTTCGCGGTCCTCGGCCGAGGCCGACTTGCTGACGATCGCGGTGCGGATGTTGCCCGGCGCGATCGCGTTGACCCGGATCTCGTGGCGGGCCAACTCGATGGCGGCGGACTTGGTGAACTGGATGACCGCCGCCTTGGACGCCCGGTAGGTCTGCACCCCGCCGCCGGCCTGGATGCCGCCGATCGAGGTCAGGTTGATGATCGACCCGCCGCCGTGCTCGGCCATGTGGCGCGCCGCGTCCCGGGTACCGGCCATCACCCCGAGCACGTTGACCCCCATCACGTGCGCGAAGTCGGCCAGGTCGTCGTCGAGGAAGCGCCGATGCATGGTGCCCGAGACCCCGGCATTGTTGACCATGATGTCCAGCCCGCCGAACTGCTCGATCGCGGTGGCCACCAGGGCACCGACCTGGTCGATGTCGGACACGTCGGTCACCCGGAAGATCGCGTCGCCGCCCAGCGGCTCAGGCGGCGCGGCGACGTCACCGACGACCACCTTCGCGCCCTCGGCCAGCAGCCGCTCGGCGATGCCCCGGCCCAGGCCGCCGGCGCCACCGGTCACCACCGCCACCTTGTCGGCAAGTTCTGCACTCATCACAGGCCATCCGTTTCTGAATCGGAGAGGAATTCCATCAGCAGTTCGGCCACCGTCTCCGGTGCTTCGATCTGCGGGCAGTGCCCGGCGTCCGCGACGACCGCGCAGCGCCCGCCGGGGATCTGACCGGCGATCTCGGCCGCCCAGCCCGCCGGCAGCAGCTTGTCGCCGCCGCCCTCGATGACCAGCGCCGGTACCGAGATGCGGTGGTAGGGGCGCGCGGTCGACGCCGCGGCCGGTGGTTCCGATCCGGGGCGGCGGAACCGGGCCGAGGCGATCGCCTCCCAGGCCCCGGGCAGCGTCGCCGATTCGTGGCGGCGCCGCACGTAGTCGTCGTCGGCGGCATAGGCCGGATCGGCGAACAGCGCGGTGACGATGCGCCGCATCGCCTCGAGGTCGGCGTCGTAGTCATACAGCGCGCTGACGTGCTCGTTGCGCTGGATCTCTCCGCCGCCGCAGATCGTCACCATTTTCGCCATCGGCAGCACCGGGTCGGGCGAGGTCGCATCGACCAGCAGGTTGATCGCGCCCATCGAATTACCCACGAACGCCGCCGATTCGACGCCCAGCGCGCGACAGAACGCGGCGACGTGCCGGATCCGCAGCCCGCGGCCGTCGACGAAGTCGACGACCTTGGCCGAGCGCCCATAACCGAGCTGGTCCGGTGCCAGCACCCGGAACCGGGTGGCCAGCAGCGGGATGAGCCGCTCCCAGCCGAGCTCGGCGCTGGCGCCGAACTCCCCGCCGTGCAGCAGCACGACCGGCGCACCGGAGCCCGCCTCGAGGTAGCCGGTCTCCAGACCGTCAACCTCGATGCTCTTGTACTCCAACATCATTGCGGCCCTCAGTCCGGGATCAGCGGCCCGACGGGCCGGGTGGAGGTGGCATGAACCAGCAGCCGGGCCAGTTCCTCGGGCCGACTCAGGAACGGGGAGTGCGAGGCGTCGATGCTCAGCGGCTCGACACCGAGTCGGTGGGCCACCGTGTCGGCCAGCCAGCGCGGCATCGCCCGGTCCTGTTCGCAGCGGATGAAGCTGCGCGCAAGGTCGGCGTCCCAGAACCGGGGCACCGACACCGGCGCGAAACTCGTCTCACCGAACCGTTCCGGGCCCAGCCGATCGAAGGCCCAGCGCACGGTCTGCTCATCGCAATCGTGGTAGAAGTGGCTGCGCGCACCCTCGATGTCGGCGAACGTCATCGCACCGTCATCGGAAACATCGAGATATTGCAGCATCTTTCCGGCGTCGGCGTCGAAATCACCGTTCTCGCGGTCACGCATCGCCACCGCCTCGGGGTAGCTGCGCCCCTCCCTCGGCAGTGCGCCCGCCAGGTACACGATGTGCGACACCAGATCCGGTGCGGCGTCGGCGGCCAGGGTGGCGTCGAAGCCGCCGCCGGAATGCCCGACCAGCACGTCACCGGGTTCCATCGCCACGGTGATCGCCGCGGTGCGGCCGGCCAGCGTGGACTCCTCCTCCAGCCGGGCGCCGTGGCCGGGCAGGTCAACCGCCACCCCCTGGTGGCCGAGGTCCTCCAGCGCGGCGATGGTGCGCTCCCAGCACCAACCGGCGTGAAAACCACCGTGCACGAGCACGAACCGCATGCTCACTGTTCCTGGTCCGGGCGGGCCGCGGCAAAGCTGCGGGCCCCGCGCAGCACCTGGCCGGCCAGCATCTCCAGCTGGTTGCGCACCGCCTCGTCGACGAGTTCCCCCGCCGCGTTCCACACCGGTTCAGCCGAGTTGATCGCCACCCCCAGCGGGGTGGGCCAGGCCCGCAGCGCATGCCCGATCACCCGCAGCTGCCCGAGCGTGCCGACCGCGGCCTGCCAACCGTAGGCGCAGGTGATCACCCCCCACGGGGTGTTGTCCAGGTACACCCGCGGATCCGAGCGCAGGTCCTCGATGTAGTCCAGGGCGTTTTTGACCAGGCCGGAGACCGCGCCGTGATAGCCCGGCGAGGCGACCACGACGGCGTCGGCCTCCCGCAACGAGGCCACCAGTTCGGCGGCCTTGGGGGTGCGCTCCAGATGGTGCGGGGCGTACATCGGCAGGTCCAGGTCCGGGCCGCCGTACATCTTGGTGCGCCCGCCGAGCCGCTCGACGGCGTCCAGGCAGTGCCGCAGCGCCCGCTCGGTCGAGGAGTCCGCACGCAGCGTGCCGCCGATACCGACCACCAGCGGCGCAAAGGACGTGCTCGTCATGCTCACCGTTCTCCCACTTCAGGTTCTCCTACTTCACGTTCTGCTATTTCAGCGCAATCGGATTCACCGGGGAGCCGACCGCACCGACCACCCGCAGCGGCGGCGCGATCAGCTGAAAGTCATAGCGCCGGTCGGCGGCGCAGTCCGCGGCCAGCGCGCCGAGGTCCCAGTACTCCCCCAGCATCAGGCCCATGTCGCGCAGGCACAGCATGTGCATGGGCAGGAAGGTGCCCGCCACCCCCGCCGCCGGGTCGGGATCCTCAACCATCAGGTTGTCCGACGCCACCGCGGCGACTCGGTGGTCGTGCAGCCAGGACGCGCAGCTCCAGTGCAGTCCGGAACCGGCCTCGGCACCGTCACCGGTCTGATCGAACCGGGTCCACCAGCCGGTGTGCACGACGACGATGTCCCCCTCCTCGACGGTGACCCCCTGGGCACGGGCGATGTCGTCGAGTTCAGCCGGGGTGATCGGCGCGCCCGGTGGCAGGAAGGTGTCGGCACCGCGGTGCGCAACAACGTCCAGCAGTACGCCTCGGGACGTGACGCCCTTCACGTCGACCTTGTCGATGCCGCAGTGCACCGCACCGAAGCTGGTGACCGAGTCGGCCGGGAACCCGTTGTACAGCTTGTCCTCGTAGTACACGTGCGAATAGGCGTCCCACTGCGAGGCGGCCTGCAACGGCATCACGATCATGTCGTCGTTGAACCGAAACGGGTTGTCGGCGAAGAACGATGCGACCTCCCCGGCGACCGGGTTCTGCAACCAAGGCGGGCCGTAGCCGGCCAGCGTTTCGGCGTCCCCACCGTCGACCGTCATCACGTGCACCGGATTGTTGCGGAACCGGAAGGCGCCCTGCGGACCGCCGGAACCGAAATCGGTGCCGAGGGCGAAGATCTTGCCGTCGCGTACCGACGCCGCCGCCTGGGCGACCTTGTCGGGGGTGATGAAGTTCAGCGTGCCGAGTTCGTCGTCGTCGCCCCAGCGGCCCCAGTTGCGCACGTCATCGGCGACGCGCCGGAATTGCGCCATGCTGGACGGTTCGACGGGGCTGCCCGGATCCGGTGTCATCGGTCAGCTCCTGCCGGTCAGTTCGGCGGCGGTGGCCTGGCCGAGGATACCCCCGTCGACCCAGATCACCTGCCCGGTCAGATAACTCGCGGCACCGCTGCCCAGAAACAGCAGCACCGCGGCCTGCTCCTCGGGCCGGCAGTGCCGGCCCAGCGGGGCGACGAAGGAGTCCAGGAACTGCTGGCCGTAGGCACTGCGCAGCTGCTCCAAGATCGGGGTGTCGGTCACTCCGGGCGCCGAGGTGTTGATCCGGATGCCGCGCTCGCCCAGCGGCCCGGTCAGCCGCATCGCCCACAGGATCAGCGCCTCCTTGGACAGTCGGTAGCCGCCGTCGGCCAGCGCTGCCGGGTTGGCCACGCACCAGTCGATGCCCTCGGCCATGCCGGCGGTGTCCAGCAGCCCGGTGGTGACCGCGGCGTTGGCCCGGTAGTCGCGGGCGGCCAGCGAGGAGACGTTGACGATCGCCGCACCCTCTGGCATCGCCGGCAGCACCGCCTCAGTCAGGGCCCGGGTGCCGAGGAAGTTGACGGTGACCACGGCCAGCGGATCCCCGATTCCCGAGGACACCCCGGCGACGTTGAAGAGCACGTCGATCGGGCCGTCGATCGCCGCGGCGGCCGCGGCCACCGAGCCGGCGTCGGCCAGGTCGACGGGCACGAAATCGGTGATCGGAGCGCCGGATTCGGGGTGCTGGCGATCCAATCCGGTGACCCGGGCCCCGAGTCGCGCGCACTCGGCGGCGACCCGGGACCCGATGCCGGAGGCGGCACCGGTGACGACGACGTGCCGGCCGTCGTAGCGCACCAGTTCCTCGGCGGTCACGCTCAGCTCGCGGCTTCCCGGGCGGCCTTCTCCGCCTGGGCGGCCTTGACCCGGCCCTCGTTGATCTCGGCCATCGCCTCGGGGATCTCCCCGGCGGTGAACTTGCCGCCCCGGCCGGTCGGCAGGCCGCCGAAGTTGTAGGTCTCGTCGAACACCGGGGCGTTCGACGGACGGCGGCGGGCCTCGACCTTCTCGATGATCGGCTCCAGGCGGCGGTTCTTCTCCGCCACCGCCTTGGCGTCACGCTCGATGAACTCCGGCAGGATCTCCCGGCCCATGATCTCGATGGACTCCATGGTGCCCTCGTGGCTGCGCGGGTTGAGCAGCAGGATGATCTCGTCGACACCGCTGGCCTCGTAGCTGCGCAGGAACTCCCGCACGGTGTTCGGCGAACCGATCGCACCGCGGCCCGGACCGTAGGCCAGGGTCGGATCCTCGGCGACGGCCTGCTGGTAGCGCTCCCACACCTTGGTGCGGCCGGGCACGTGCATGCCGGTCAGGTAGTAGTGCATGATGCCGAACGAGAAGAACCCGCCGCCGATGCCGAGCCGCTTGAGCGCCTCGTCGTCGGTGCGCGCCACCATCATCGACAGGTCGCCGCCGATGGCCAGGATGTTGGGGTTGATCGCCGGGGTGACCGGCATGCCGGCGGCCTCGAACTCGTCGTAGTAACCCTTGACCCGCTCTTTCAGCGCCTCGGGCCCGGTGTAGGCGAAGCTCAGCGCGCCGATCGCCTTCTGCGCGGCCATCTGCACCGAGGCCGGCCGGGTGCAGGCCACCCAGACCGGGGGGTGCGGCTTCTGCAGCGGCTTCGGGATGACGTTGCGGGCCGGCATGTCGACGTGCGCGCCCTTGAACCCGCTGAACGGCTCCTCGACCATGCAGCGGATGGAGACCTCCAGGGCCTCCTCCCACTGCGCGCGCTTGTCGGCGGGGTCGATGTTGAAGCCGCCGAGCTCGGCGACCGAGGAACCCTCACCCGTGCCATATTCGACGCGCCCGTTGGACAGGTGGTCCAGGGTGGCGACGCGTTCGGCGATGCGGGCCGGGTGGTTGATCGCCGGCGGCAGGTGCATGACGCCGAAGCCCAGCCGAATGTCCTTGGTGCGCTGGCTGGCCGCGGCCAGGAACATCTCCGGCGCGGTGGAGTGGCAGTACTCCTCCAGGAAGTGGTGCTCGGTCAGCCAGACCGTGGAGAAGCCCGCCTTGTCGGCGGCCTCCACCTCGTCGAGCCCGTGCTGGAACAGCTGGTGCTCGTCGTCCTCGGTCCACGGCCGCGGCAGCGGGAACTCATAGAACAGCGAAATCTTCATCGATGCCTCCTCTGGAGTTGCTCAGGATGTCTGGTCGGATTCCGCCGACGGTTGGGCGCCGGCCGGAAGTTGTTGGTGGCTGGTCGGTTTGTCCCGGGCGGCGATGTCCCGGGCGGCGAGGTAGCCGAATGTCATGGCCGGGCCGATGGTGGCCCCGGCACCGGCGTAGCTGCGCCCCATCACCGCGGCCGAGACGTTGCCGACCGCGTACAGGCCGTCGATGGCGCTGCCATCGGCGCGCAGCACCCGGGCCTTCTCGTCGGTGCACAGTCCGCCGGAGGTGCCCAGGTCGCCCAGGATGATCTGGAATGCGTAGTAGGGCGCCTTGGTCAGTGGGTACAGGTTGGGGTTGGGCAGGGTCGGGTCGCCGTAGTAGTTGTCGTAGGCGCTGTCCCCTCGATTGAAGTCGTCGTCGTGGCCGTTGCGGGCCAGCTCGTTGAACCGGTCGGCCGTGCGCGCCAGCGCGGCCGGCGGCACCCCGATCTGGCTTGCCAGCGCCTCGATGCTGCCGGCGGTCTTGACGATGCCGGAGTCCAGCCAGGCCTGCGGCACCTTCGCGCCGGTCGGCACCGGGGCGAACGGGATCTTCGGGATCGGCAGGTGTCCCCCGACGACGTAGCGGTGAAAGGACCGCTGGTCGGTGATCAACCAGCACGGGATGTGGGTGACGCCGCCGGCCTGGCCCTCGATCATGGCGTGCGCGAAGTCCATGTACGGGGCGGCCTCGTTGATGAACCGCTGCCCGGCGCCGTTGACGATGAACTGGGACGGCATCATCCGCTCGTTGAGCATGAACTGCAGGCGGCCGTCGGGCCAGCACATCGCCGGGAACCACCACGCCTCATCCATCAGCTCGGTTGCCGCGCCGACCTTTTCGGCCGCTCGGATGCCGTCGCCGGTGGCCGCCGGGTTGCCGAAGCTCCAGTCCCTGCCCTCACCGGCGATCTGGGACACCCGGTCCAGCGCCGGCAGGTGCTGCCGGCGCAGGGCCATGTCGTGGTCGAAGCCGCCGCTGGCCAGGATGACCCCGCGGCGGGCACCGATGCGTTCGGTGGCACCGTCGCGTTCCACGGCGACGCCGATCACCGCGCCGTCACCGTCGGTGATCAGCTCGGTCATCGGGGTGTCGCACCACAGCGGGATGTTGTGTTCGCGCAGGGCCAGCCGCATCCGGGCGGCCAACGACTGCCCGATGGCGGCCATCCGGTCGCCGAACACCCGGGCGCGGAACATCCGGTAGAGCAGTTTGACCAGCACGGCCTTGCCGCGCCAGTTCTGCCGGACCTGGTAGAACAGCCGAAGGTCCTTGGGTGCGAACCAGATTCCGCGCGGCGCCAGCGCCAGCGGAGCCAGCAGCGCGGCCTCGTCGTCGCCGAGTTCACGCAGGTCGATGGCCGGCACGTTGATGGTGGAACCCAGTTCCGAGCCGCCCGGGAGTTCCGGGTAGTAGTCGGCGTAGCCGGGCTTCCAGACGAATTCCAGCCAGGGGCTGGACTTTTCCAGGAAATCCATCATCTGCGGGGCCGCGTCGACGTAGGCGCGCAGCCGGGCGTCGCTGACCAGGCCGGCGGTGATCTGCTGCAGGTAGCCGAACACCTCGTCGGGGTCCGGGGTGTAGCCGGCGCGGCGCTGCGCCGGCGCGCCGGGCGCCCAGATGCCGCCGCCGGACAGCGCGGTGGAGCCGCCGAAGTGCGCGGACTTTTCGATGATCAGGGTGTCCAGGCCGGCCGCGGCGGCGGTCAGCGCCGCGGTCATCCCGCCGCCGCCGCTGCCGACGACCAGGACGTCCACGGTGTGGTCGAATTCGCCGTTCATGCTGGCACCGCCGTCCTGATGGCAAAGCCCGCGATGAGTTCGGGGGCGGGTCGGTAGTAACGGTTTTCGGTCCGGTAGTCCCCGGCGGTGGCCAGCGCCGCGAACGCCGCCACCCAGGTGCGGACCTCGTGCGCGGAGTTGCCGCCCTGCGCGGCGATCCAGTCGTTGGTCCAGTGATCGACGCCGTCGACGCGGCCGCTGTCGAGCAGATCGAGCAGCGCGGTGTCCCAGTCCGGGTTCAGCGGGCGGGCCGGCCCGCGGCCGTCGGCGAACTCGGCGGCCGCGGCGATGACCTGCCGCTGGC
Source organism: Mycolicibacterium fallax (assembly GCF_010726955.1). Lineage (NCBI taxonomy): Bacteria > Bacillati > Actinomycetota > Actinomycetes > Mycobacteriales > Mycobacteriaceae > Mycobacterium > Mycolicibacterium fallax. Next base: position 147,443 of record NZ_AP022603.1, on the reverse strand, counting down.
GCGCCGCGCGGGCCTCGGCGGTCATCGGGGCGCCGCCGACGATGCGGCCGAGCGCGGCCGGTGGCGCGGTGGCCAGGGTCGGCACCGGCGGGTCGTGGGACAGTCCACCCGATCCCAGCACCAGCACCCGCTTGTCCAGCCCGGCCAGGAAGTCGCCGATCGCGGTGCCCAGCGCGCGGGCCCGGCGGATCGGGCCCAGCGGGGTGGCCACCGAGTTGATGAAGACCGGGATCACCGGGACCGCGGTGGCCCCGCCGAACAGCTCCTGCAGGGGTTGCACGGTGCCGTGGTCGACGTCCATGCCGGCCGACAGCGCCACGTCCACACCGGCCTCGAGCACCGCCGCGGCGCAGTCCATGGCCAGCTCCGCGGGCACGTTCAGCGGCCCGGCGTGGCTGCCGTAGTCACCGACGCCGGAGGCGGCGGTGCCGATGCAGAACGGCGGCATCAGCCGGTAGAAGAAGCCGTTGTAGTGGTCCGGCGAAAACGCCACCACCAGTTCGGGATCGAAGCGGGCGACGAACTCGCGGGCCCGGCCGAGCGCGGCGTGGATGTCCTCCAGCAGCTCAGCCGGCGGGCCCGGCAGGTTCAGCAGCGGGCTGTGCGAGATGCAGCACAGGGCCAGTTGCGCCATTGGATTCACCGCCTTCGGCCGGGCTCGGATGCAGGTCGAGGGCCGCGATGAGGCGCGCGCCGAGTTCGGGGGCCCGCTGGGCGACGCAGCTGCCGGCGATGCAGCGGTCCGGGCGCAGGAAGACGACCGAATCGGTGCGGGCATCGAAGAACTGCTTGAAGGCTCCGGTGCGATCGCCGACGATGACGACATCGTCGTCGGCGCTGCCGTTGGGGTCGTCCCAGTGCAGTTGGGTGTTGGGGCGCAGCGCGATGAAGGTGGCGCCCAACGATTTCCAGGCGGCGAACTGCTCGGCGCCCAGGATGATGCGCGGATCGTTGTTCCAGCACAGCACGGCGAATCCGGTGCCGGCCACATCGTCGAAACGCAGTCCGGTGCCGGTGCGGGTGTCGACGGTGGGCTGGATGAGCAGGGTGCCGACCGCGGAGTCCGGCGCCGGCGGGGTGCTGGCATGCACCACCGCCCCCTCCTCGTAGCGCGGCATCGGTTTGAACCGCATCTCCAGCACGTAGCGGCGCAGCGACGGCACGATCGCGGCGGCCCGGATCAGCCCGTCGCGCAGCCGGGCGACGGTCCGATTGGTCGGCGAAATGACCCGCCCGACCAGGGTGGACAGGTCGATCATGGCGCGGGCGTGCTTACGGCGTTCGGTGTCGTAGCTGTCCAGCAACGCGTCCCCGGCGCGGCCGTCGACCACCGCGGCCAGCTTCCAGCCGAGGTTGCCTGCGTCGCGGATGCCGCTGTTGTAGCCCTGGCCCTGCCACACCGGCATCAGGTGGGCAGCGTCACCGGCCAGCAGGATCCGGCCGGCGCGGAAGGAACCGGCGATCCGGGAGTGGTGGGTATAGACCCGGTGCCGGATGATGTCGACGCGGTCGGGGTCCGGGACGAAGGTGGACAGCAGCCGGGACACGAACGCCGGGTCGGCGGCCAGTTCGTCGGTCTCCTCGGGATGGATCATGAACTCGAAACGCCGGATGCCGTGCGCGATCGAGATCGACGCGTACGGCCGGTCCGGGTCGGCGCCGACCTCGCTGTTGGGGTGTCCGAGCGGGTCGTTGGCCAGGTCGATGACCAGCCAGCGGGTCGCCGAGGTGGTGCCCTCGAAGGACACCCCCATCAGGTGGCGGGTGGCGCTGCGGCCGCCGTCGCAGCCGATCAGATACCGGGCGCGCAGCGTGTCGCCGTCGTCGAGCCGCACGCTCACCCCGGTGCTGTCCTGTTCGGCGCCGGCCATCCGGGTACCCCAGCGCACCCGGACGTGCTCGAAGCGGTCCAGGCCGCGCAGCAGTTCCGCGTCGACGAGCGGCTGGACGAAGCCGTTGCGCTTGGGCCAGCCGAATCGGGCGTCGGGCGGGGCCATTTCCACCAGCAGCCGGCGGTTGGAGTCGAAGAACCGCAGGATCTGGTTGGGCACGGTGTGCGGCAGGATCGCCTCGATCAGCCCGATGGACTGGAAGGTGCGCATCGATTCGTCGTCCAGGCCGACCCCGCGCGGGTAGTCGATGAGGGTGTCGCGCTCCTCGACGATCGAGGTTCGGATCCCCTGTAGGCCAAGGACGTTGGCCAGGGTGAGGCCGACCGGCCCGGCGCCGATGATGACAACGTCGACATCGACATCGACGTCGACGTTGACATCAACATTGCCGGAGTCCGGCGCCGGCTGCGTGGGGGTGCCGTCGGCCACCGCTCAGCGCCCCAGCAGGAAGTCGAGGTGAATGCGGTTGAAGTTCGCCGGGTCCTCGTACTGCGGCCAGTGTCCGCAGTCCGGCATCACCTCAAAGCGCGCCCCGGGGATCATCGACGCGATGCGCCTGCCCTCGGTGACATCGGCGGTCGGGTCGTCGGAGGTCCACAGCACCAGGGTGGGCGCGCCGATGCTGCCGTACACCTCGGGGCCGATGATGTTGCGAGCACGGATGACCGGGTCCTGCAGCGCCATGATGTCGCTCATCGCGCCGAGGAACCCGGGCTGCCGGTAGATGGCCTGCCGGCTGGCGACGATGTCGTCGTAGTCCTTGGACTTGTCGGCCATCAGCCACTTGATCCGGGCCGCCACGGTCTCCCAGGTGGGGGCCTCGACGGCGGCCATCGACAGGGTGCGGATCCGCGCCATCACCTCGGGGTCGGCCTGGGAACCACCGGCGGTGTTGAGCACCAGTCGCGCGATGCGGTCCGGGTGGTCGGCGGCCGCACGGGCGGCGACCCAGCCGCCGAGTGACTCACCGGACAGGTGGACCCGGTCGGCCCCAATCGCGTCGAAGAAGCCGATCAGATGCTCGACGTAGTGCGCGACTTCCAGCGGGTGGCCGGGCTTGTCGGTGTAGCCGTGGCCGAGCATGTCGATCGACCAGGTGGAGAAGTGTTCGGCGTGCGACTCCAGGTTGCGCACGTACGCCTCGGCGTGTCCGCCGCTGCCGTGCAGCAGCACCAGGGCCGGCTTGTCCCGGTCGCCCGCGTGCAGGTAGCGGGTCCGTACGCCGCCCACATCGAGGTAGCCCTGGGAGAACGCAACACCCTGCAGATCACTCCAGATGCTCTCGAACTCGGCCACCGGACCCCTTTCGACATGCGATAATGACGTTCTCATCTATTGATAACACATTTCTCTTTTGCCGCGAGGTCAATGTGCTAAAATCGCACATGTATGTGCACTATGTATAGAGGATGGCTTTCACGGTGACGTCTGTCAAGGGTGCCCCCACGGCGGCCGCCGGCGCGCCGGCGGGCGCTCCCGGATCCCAGACCCTGGCCCGGGGACTGACCGCACTGCAGGCCGTCGCCGCCGCACCGGGCGGGCTGACCATCGCGGCGGTGGCCGAGCACATCGGGGTGCACCGCACCATCGCCTCTCGGCTGCTGAGCACGCTTGCCCAGTTCCGGCTGGTCGCCAAGGGGGAAGACGGCCGCTACCGCTCGGCCTCCGGGCTGGCCGTGCTCGGCGCCTCCTTTGACAACAACATCCGCGCGCTGTGCCTGCCGACGCTGCGGGCACTCACCGAGGAACTCGGCGCCACGGTGTCCCTGCTGATCGCCGAGGGTGACCAGCAGGTCGCCGTCGCCGTCATCGTGCCGACCCACGTGCCCTACCAGCTGTCCTTCCAGGAGGGCAGCCGGTACCGCCTGGACCGCGGCGCGGCCGGGGTGGCCCTGCTGGCCAGCATGCCGCCGCGGTCCGACGAGCGCGAGCTGGTGACCCTGACCCGGGACCGCGGCTGGGTGATCACCCACGGCGAGATCGAACCCAACACCTACGGCCTGGCCGTACCGGTACCTCGCGACCGACCCGCCCCACCGACCTGCATAAACCTCATCTCGCACCGCGAGGACGTCGTCGAGCGCGGCCGCAACGCCGTCGTCGACGCCGCCCACGCGCTGGCGCAGATCCTGGCCTGATCCGAAGGGAAACACCGTGACCTCAACCGGCGTGCAAACTCCGAGCGACCACACCATCAGCTGGGACCACGAGACCGATGTGGTGGTGCTGGGCACCGGCGGTGCCGGGCTGACCGCAGCGCTGGCCGCGGTCACCGCCGGAGCGGCGGTCGAGGTCTACGAGAAGTCGGCAACCGTCGGCGGCACCACCGCCGTCTCCGGCGGCATCGCCTGGATTCCCGCCCACGATCGCAGCCCCGACGGTGCGCTGAGCGTCGCCGACGCGATGGCCTACCTGCGCGCCCAGTCCTACGGGGCGATGGACGACGCGCTGGTGGAGACCTTCGTCCGGACCGGCGCACCGATGCTGACGTTCGTCGAGGACAACAGCGATGTCCGCTTCGAGATCGCCACCGGCTTCCCCGATTACAAGCCCGAACTGCCCGGCGGCCGGCCCGGCGGCGGGCGTTCGCTGGGCCCGGCGCCCTACAACCTGGACCGGATCTCGGGCTGGGGCGACAAGATCACCTCCTTCCCGGCGGACTTCTCCAACGTCGGCATCGACGCCGAGACCCGGGCCCGGTTGCACGCCGACATCGGCGCTGGCGATGCGGACCTGGTGGTGGCCGGGGCCGCCCTGATCGGCGGGCTGCTGCGCGGACTGCTCGACCGCGGCGTCACCCCGCGCACCGAGTCCCGGGCCGTCGAGCTGATCAACGTCGACGGCACCGTCGTCGGGGTGCGGATCCAGGCCGGCGCCGACACCCGCGCAGTGCGGGCCCGGCGCGGGGTGATCCTGGCGAACGGCGGCTTCGAGTGGGACACCCGGATGGTCGAGGCGTTCCTGCGCGGCCCCATGCACGGCCCGGTGTCCCCGCCGGCCAACACCGGCGACGCGCTGCGGATGGCGATGGCCCAGGGCGCCGATCTGGCCAACATGGGCGAGGCCTGGTGGGTGCCGATCATCCAGATCCCCGGCGACATTCTCGGTGGCCAACAGCGCAGCCGCAGCGTGCGCCTGGAGCGCACCCGGCCGCGCAGCATCATCGTCAACCGGTCCGGCCGGCGGTTCGTCAACGAGGCCAGCGACTACAACTCGATGTCCGGGGCGTTCCAATACCTGCACCCGCGCGACGGCTACGTCAACGATCCGTCCTGGATCGTCTTCGATGCCGGGCACCTGAAGAAGTACGGGTTCCTCGGCGTCGAGCCCGGCGGCCAGCCGCCGGACTGGTTCTGCGAATCCGCCGACCTGGCCGCGCTGGCCGCCACGATCGGGGTGGACGCCGACGGCCTGGCCCGGACGGTGGCGGACTGGAATGCCAACACCGCCGGTTCGGCGCCGACGGATCCGGACTTCGGCCGCGGCGCCAGCGCCTACGACGGCTACTGGGGCGACCCGGACGCCGACACCCCGGCCGGCCAGACCCTCGGCCCGCTGGACACCGCGCCGTTCTACGCGGTACCGGTGGCGATCGGGGTGATGGGCACCAAGGGCGGTCCCCGCACCGACGCCGATGCCCGGGTGCTGCACGTGTCCGGGCAGCCGATCCCCGGGCTGTATGCGGCCGGCAACGCGATGGCCGGGGTGACCGGCCGGGCCTACGGCGGCGCCGGCGGAACCATCGGCCCCGCCATGGTTTTCGGCTTCCGGGCCGGCCACCACGCGGCCACCGGCCGGTCCGCGCCGACGGTCTGAGCCGGTTCAGCCGGCGGCGGTGAAGAACTCCGCCGCCGCGGCCAGTGACACCTCGGTCGGCCGGGGCCGCCAGCCCAGCTCCCGTTCGGCCTTGGCGTGGTCCAGCGGCGACATCCGTTCGGTCATCCGCTGCCCGGCCGCGGCGAACGGCAGATCCCGGTTCAGCAGCGCCGCGGCGACGTCGTTGAGCCGGGCGCCCGCCCGCAGCACCGGGCGCGGGATCTTCAGCCAGGGCCGGCGCACCCCGGCGGCGTCGGCGACGGCGTTCTGGATCTCCCGCATGCTCATGTACCGGTCGGAGACGATGTAGCGGTGCCCGGGACGGCCACGTTCGGCGGCGGCCAGCATCGCCGCCGCGGCATCCTCGATGCCGACCACCTCCAGGCCGAAGTCCGGATAGGCCGGCATCCGGCCCGCGGCGACCATCGCGATCTGGGCGCCGTGCGGGGTGGGCGCAAAATCGCGCGGGCCGTATGTCGTTGACACGCACATCGCCACACCGGGCAGGCCGCGGTCGCGGCAGTAGTCCAGCAGCAGGTTCTCCGCGGCCACCCGGGATTCGATGTAGGGGCCGCCCTCGGTCCAGTTGTGCGGGTCGTCCTCGGTGACCGGCCGGGTGTCGCTGACCGCCAGGGTGCCGATGGTGGAGGTGAACACGAATCGTCGCAGGCCGGCGGCGATCTCGGGCTCGGTGGCCACCTCCAGCACCTGCCGCAGTCCCTCGACGTTGGTGGCGAACAGCGGCGCCGGGTCGCGCAGCCACATCCGGGCATCGACCACGCAGTAGTAGATGACACTGCAGCCGGTCATCGCCGCCCGCAGCGCGTCGGCGTCGAACACATCGCCGTAGCAGCGCTGCACGTCCAGGCCGTCGATGCCCTTGGTGGAGCTGGTCTTTCGTAGCATGACCCGGACGTCGTCGCCGCGAGCGGCCAGCGCGGCCACCACGTGCGAGCCCAGAAATCCGCTGGCCCCGATGACCAGGGCCGGGCCCGGCTCAGTCGGCAAGGTCGCGCCTGACCTTGTACTTCTGCACCTTTCCGCTGGCGGTCCGCGGGAAGTCTTCGACCGCCACCAGCTGTTCGGGCCATTTCTGTCGGGCCATCCCGCAGGATGCGAAATGTGCTCGCACGTCGTCCAGTTCGGGAATCGGGTGGCCGGGCAGCATGCGCAGGACGGCGGTGGCCTGTTCACCCAGCCGCGGGTTCGGGGTGGCCACCACGACCGCCTCGGCGATACCGGGCATGCTCAGCAGCGTTTCCTCCACCTCGACCGCGCTGATGTTCTCACCGCCGCGGATGATCACATCGGCCTTGCGGTCGGTGATGGTGAGATAGCCGTCGTCGTCGAAGACCCCGATGTCGCCGGTGTGGTACCAGCCCTGGTCGTCGAAGGCCCGCGCGGTCAGCGCGTCGTCGGTATAGCCCAGGCACAGGTCCGGTCCGCGGGAAAGGATCTCGCCGTCCTCGGCCAGCCGCACCTCGACGCCCGAGAGCGGGCAGCCGTCGGTGTAGAGCCGCTTGGATTTCGGCGCGTCCCAGCGTGACCCGGTGATCGACGGGTGCTCGGTGCTGCCGTAGGACCGGAACGCCACGATGCCCATCGCGTCGAGCCGCTCGGTGACCGCGACCGGGACGGTGGATCCGCCCAACCCGACCGTGCGCACCCCGGCCAGGTGCTCGGTGGTGAAGTCCGGGTGTTCCAGCAGGCTGGTGACGAAATACGGCGGCCCGCCACCGATGGACAGGCCGTCACTCTTCATCAACGCCAGCGCCTTGCCCGGATCCCACACGTCGGTGAGGTTGATCGCGGTACCGCTGAGCACCGGCATCAGCAGCGCCCCGACCATCCCGATGAAGTGCCCGACCGGGGTGGCGGTCAGCATCTTGCCGGTGTCGCGGCGGTTCTGCCCGACCAGCTGATAGGTCTCGTGCACCAGGCTGCGGTGGCTGTGCACCACGCCCTTGGGCACGCTGGTGGTGCCGGAGGTGTAGGCGATCAGGGTCGGACCGGCCGGATCGGCGGGCAGTACCTCGGGCATCGGATCGGCGGCCAGCAGGTCCTCGAAGTCGCGGCCCACCACACCGACGATCGGCACCTCGGCGGCGACCTCGGCGTCGAACTGCAGGTGCCCGAACGATTCCGCGGTGATGAACACCCGCGGCTTGGCATCGCCAAGGATGTGGGTGAGCTCCTTGCGCCCGTAGAAGTGCACGACGGGCACCACCACCGCTCCGAGCAGTGCGGAGGCCCAGAACGTTGCCGCGGCCTCCATCCAGTTCGGCAGCTGCATGGCCACCACGTCGCCGGGACCGACGCCGCGGGCGGCCAGACCGGCGGCCAGCCGCCGGGCGGTGTGCTCAACCTCGGCGAAGGTGCCGGTGTAGGGCCGCACCGCCGAGTGCACCCGGAACTCGGCGTCCGGGGCGGCGGCCAGGCCGCGGGCCAGCAGGTCACCGAGGGTGTCGGTGGTCCACCAGCCCTCGTCGTGGTACCGCTGCGCCAGTTCGGCGGGGATCGTTCGCATCGGTTGTTCACACCTCCACGGGTCAACGAGGATGTTATTCTCCAGCAACGAGAATGCCAATCTCCCGCACTGTATCGGGGCGAATCCGATTTAGCCGCGGCGGGACGCGGAGCGGCGTTCTATAGTCAGCCGAAGGTCGCGGTGTCCGATCCGGGAGGAAACAGTTGAAGCTCGTGGCGATGGCGGTGGCCGTCCTCTCGGCGGCAACCGCGCTGGTGCTGGCACCCCCGGCGTCGGCGAAGATGTTCTTCGGCAACTACAACCTGGTCATCCCGGACCGTCGCGACTTCCACACCTGGATCCTGGTGGCCACCGCGCCGTGCCGCGACGAGAACGCCACCCCGATCCCCGGCTGTATCTCCGCGCAGATGATCCCGCAGCCGGTCGCCAAGGCCTCCTACAGCAACATCAATGCCACCCTGGCCGACGGCCGGTACACCATGGTGATTGACAATCCGTTCGGGTTGCGTTGCGGCAACATCTATTACGGACCGGTGGTGCCCACCCACGACGTGTACAGCTGGGATGAGAACACCCTGACCGGTGAGATGACCTCCACCTTCGACGCCGGCTGCGACGGCGCTCCCGGCGGTACGCTCGTCTACCCCTTCGCCCTGCTGAGGTTGTGACATGCGCAAGACCATCCTGACGGCCGCGACCGCTGCCCTGCTGGCCGGTGCCCTGACGCCTGCCACGCCCGCGCTGGCCGACGATCCCCCGCCACCGCCGGCGCCGGCGCTGCACCACATCCGCTACACCGTCAGCGCCGACGGCCCGATCTGGGCGCGGATCTACTACCGCGACACCGAACCGGTGATGTTCTCCGACTACAGCCACAATCCGTTCCAGTTCAGCCCGCGCGCCGACGTGGATCTGGGCCCCGGCCAGCCGTGGGTGCTGGAGACCATGCTGGCCGACCCGGAGATGTGGGCGATGGTCACCGTGCAGAGCGGTGAGGCCCCGAACTTCCCGACGCCCAATTTCGGTTGCGTGCTGGAGGTCGACGGCGTGGTGGTCAAGACCGGCAGCGGCCCCAAGGGCGCGCTGTGCTCACTGCGGAATTGGTGAGCGCCGGTTAGGGTTTCACCCCTCCGCCGGGCCCGCGTCCCGATTCCGCGGGCCCGCGACGGCCTACAGGTCGCCGCGCTGCCAGGTGCTCTTGCCGTCCACCGACACGCACATCAGGAACAGCCCATCGGGCGCCTGGGCAGCCGAACTGAGTTCGCCGATGCAGCTCTCGTCGAGATTGCGGATACCGTGCATCTCCGGGGATCGGAACCAGCGCGGCTCATAGCGCCGCGGCGAACCGCAGAACAGCAGCCGGCCCGGCTCGATCGACGGTCCGGCCACCGCGGTGCCGAAGACGTAGTAGGTGGTGTTGTCGCATGGCGCCCCGAGCACCCGGTACGGCATGATGCCCGGGGTACAGAACGCGTCGTTACAGGTCTGCGGCCCGGCGCCGGCCTGCGGCGCCGCCAGCAGGCTGGTCGCCAACAGCGATGCTCCGAGGATGGCCTTGGTTCCCGCACTCACACGCACATCGACTACTTTCGCCCGGTCCGAGAAATCCGCTTCTCGGTTTCTGAGAAGATTACTGGATCGACCATCCCTCAGGAGGACGTAATGCCCGACGATTCAGCGCAATCGGGCCCGCACCCCGAGCCCGACGCGGCCGAACGCGCCGCCCGCGACGCCCAAGCCCGCGCGGTCGCGGCCCGCGCCCGCGCCGAGGCCCTGCGGGAACTCGCCGCCCGGGTGGCCGGCGACAACGCCGGTACCGGCCGACGGTCGATTCGCCGGCCCGGCGGCCGCGCGGTCCTGGTCGCGGCCGCGGTGCTCGCGATCTGCGGCCTCTCGGCACTGTCCGGGGCAATGCTCTGGCAGCAGCGCGGGCTGGACGTTCGCACCCAGCGAGCCGCCGAGTACCAGGCGATCGCCCGCCAGGGTGTGGTCAACATGATGTCGTTGGACTTCAACGATGCCGAGGGTAGCGTGGGGCGGGTGCTCGACGGCTCCACCGGGCGGTTCCACGCCGAGTATTCCGAGCAGGCCGAGTTGCTCATCAAGGGGCTGCAGCGGTCCAAGGTGGTCACCGAGGTCACCATCGGCACCACCGCGGTCGAATCGATGGATGCCGACAACGCGGTGGTGTTGGTGGCGGCCCGTTCCCAGGCCACCAACGTCACCGACGGACGCCAGGAGCCGCAGACCTTCCGGCTGGCCGTCAGCCTGGCCCGCGACGGGGATCGGATGAAGGTTTCCGAGGTGGATTTCGTCTGAACAAGTGCCGGGTAACCGCGGCTATGTTGCGGGAATGCCACTCGGCTCAGCGCGCGCCAATGTTATTCTGGCGCTTTGAGAATGCGATTCTAGGAGCATGCCGATGACCGCATCGACCGGGAAGGCAATCGCCGCCCTGGCGGCCGCCGCGATGACGGCTGTCGGACTGCTCAGCGCCGCACCCGCGGTTGCGGACCCCGGTTGGGGCATCAACGGCACGTATCAGGCCAGCTCCAACGGTGCGTGGGCCAAGATCAATGACCGCTACCAGGAACAGCCCGGCGAGTTGCAGACCTGGAACATCTCCACCCAGTGCTCGTCGCCGAGCCTGTGCAACGGCACGGTGACCAGCAACGAGGGCTGGACCGCGCCGATCTACACCACCAACGGCCTGTGGCTGGTCAAGCGCGCGGTGCCCAACTGGCGGTTCTGCGAGGACGGCGTCCCGGTGGAGGGCCTGCGCATCTACAAGTTCTACCCGGTCAACGAATCGGGCTTCGTCGATGCCACCTACTCCTCCGGCGAGTTCGCCGGCGAGAACTACACCGTCGGCCCCAGCGGTTCCTGCGGGCGCAACGCGTGGCCGACCGTGCGGATCCCCTTTTATATGAAGACCGCCTGATTCGACGAGGCGAGGAACGAGCCGAGGAAGAGATCAGGCGTTAAGGCACCGCCTGATTCGACGAGGCGAGGAACGAGCCGAGGAAGAGATCAGGCGTTAAGGCACCGCCTGATTCGACGAGGCGAGGAACGAGCCGAGCGGCCCTGCCGCCCAACACATTTCCGACACTGCCCAGACGAGAAAGCCGGCCCCCGGGGGGGCCGGCTTTCTCGTTTGACACCGGTCAGCTGGGCAGCAGATCCTGCCAGCTCTTGGGCTGCGTCACCAGGTCAGCCTGCTGGTACTGGGCGCCGTCACTGCCGGTGTACTCCCCGGTGCGCGGGTTGTACTTGGTCACCTGCATGGACGGCTGGGTCGCCGCAGCGCCGTTGCTGTAGGCCGACGGCGCCACCTCCGGGCTGCCCACCGGCCCGGGCGGGACCCCGGTGCCCATCTGCGGAATGTCCGGCAGCGGACCAAGATTCGGCACATCGGGCATGTGCACCCCACCCGGCGCCTCGACCGGGGGCAGCGGCGCGGTCAGCGGATTCTGTGCCGTCGCGCCCGGTGGCGGCGCCACCGGCGGCGCGGTGTACAGCGGCTGCCCCGGCAGCATCGCGCCCGGGCCCATCCCCGGGAAGCGCGGCGGACCCGCCGGCGGCGCGGGCGGGGATCCCGGCGGCGGAGCCGCCATTCCCTCCGGCAGCGGGGTGCCGTCGACCGGACCGAAGGTGTTGGAGTCCGGCAGGGCCCGGGAGTCGATCGGCACGCCCTGGGACACCAGGTTCGGGTCGAACGGGTACGGCCCGAGGGCGTGCTGACGCTGGGCCAGCGGCTGATAGCCGCGCGGGTCCTCACACAGCTCCACCGTCGGTGCCCGCTTGCCCGGGAAGCCTTGGCACGGGTAGTTGCGGGCACCGCGCACCGCGATCGGTGAGTCGTGCGGCAGCTTGCAGTACAGGTTGTCCGGGGTGTCGATGGTGGTGGTGTCGGCCGGGCTGCGCCAGGCCGACGGGGGCAGGAAGCCCACCGTGCACGGCACCGGATCGGCCAGGCCCAGCGAGAAGTCACCGTTGGGCAGGCCGGCCGGGTTGTTCGTCGGCGCGTAGGTCTGGATCTGCGCGACGTACGGCGGGAGCAGCACCAGCAGCTGCTCCAGCGAGGCGTGGTAGGTGACACCGATCTGGCCGATGGTGGTCAGGTTGGTCAGCAGGATCGGCAGCGTCGGCTTGAGCTGGTTGAGCAGCGCCGAGGCCTCCGCGGCGAACGCCGGACCCTCCCGCAGCACGTTGCGAACCTCGGCGTCGCGGGTGCTGATCTGCCCGGTGATGCCGGCCAGGCTGCGCCCCCAGGTGCGGATGGAATCGGTGGTCTGGGCCTGGGCGTTGAGCAGCGGAACGGAGTCATCCACCAGGGCCCGGGTGCGGTCGGCGATGCGGTCGCCCTCCCGGCTGATGGTCGACGCCGAGTCCAGCATCGAGCCGAAGTCGTACCCGGTGCCGTTGAACGCCTTGTAGGTCTCGTCGAGCAGCTTGGACAGCTGTTCCTTGGGGATGGTGTCGACCAGCGCGCTGACCTGGTCGAGCATCGGCCCGACGGCCTGCGGGATGGTGGTGGCCTCCCGCGGGATCACCGACCCGCTGGCCAGGTACGGCCCTTCGTCGGTGCTGGGCTGCAGATCGACGTACTGCTCGCCGACCGCCGACATGCTGCGCACGTGCGCCGTCAGGGCGGCCGGGATCTTCGGGGAGGAATCCAGCGACAGCGTCGCCACCGCGCCCGTCGGCGTGAGGTCCACCCCGGTGACCTTGCCGACCTGCACCCCGCGGTAGGTGACGTTGCTGAACTTGTACAGCCCACCGGTGGCCGGCAGCTCCAGCTTGACGACGGTGCGTCCCAGCCCGAGCAGCGTCGGCAACTGCATGTAGCCGAACAGCATCACCGCCACACCCACCAGCGACGCGATGGTGAACAGGATCAGCTGTGTCCTGACGAAACGTGTGAGCATCAGCCACCATTCCCATACGGTCCGGCGAAGATCGACGAGGAGGAGTCCGCCGGCGGCGAAACCGCCTGGGGCGCACCGAGCATCGGCTGAGGGGGCACCGCGGGCAGCACCGGGCCGATGTTGGCCGGCGGCGGCGGGGCCTGCGGCATGGTGAGCTCACCCTGCGGCACCCCGCTCAGCGGCGGCGGCGCCGCGACCCCGGTCTTGAGCGGGTCATAGGTGTAGTTCAGATAGGTCGGGTCACCGTAGGTCGGGACCAGGCCGGCGTCCTGCTGTTCCCACCGGGTGCCCAGCATCAGGCTGTGCTTGAGCCGTGGCACGGTCAGGTCGATGGTGGCGAACAGGTTGTAGAAGTCACCGCGGATCGACCGGTCCATGAAGCTCTGGGTGAACGGGAAGTGACCCGCGTACTCGATGATGGCCGCCAACGACGGGCCGACGTCGGCGAGCGCCTTGAACGCGGGCTCCAGGTTGGCCAGGTTGGCCACCAGATCGTCCTTGGAGTCACCGCTGAACTCGCTGACCGTCGCGCTGAACGTGCCGAACTTCTGCATCGCCGAGACGAACTTCGGCCGCTGCTTGCTCAGCACCTCCAGCGCGGGCGGAATCTTCACCAGCGCATCGGAGATGACATCGTTCTGCTCGGCGAACGTCGAGGCCAACCGATTCATCGAACGGATGGTCGCAATGATGTTGTCCCGCTGAGTGTCCAGCGTGGTGACGAACTTGTCCATCCGGGTCAGCAGGTCGCGGAAGTCGGCCTCGCGGCCGCTCATCGCGATGCTGAAGTTGTGGATGACATCGCCGATCTGACCCAACCCGCCACCATTGACGACGGCCGCCAGCGACGACAGCGTCTTCTCCGTGGTGGGGAAGGTCGACGCACTGTCGATCGGGATGACCGTGCCGGGCGCCAGGGCGCCGTGCGGCTGCTCGTTCAACGGTGTCTTCAGGGCCACGTGCATGGAGCCAAGCAGGCTGGTCTGGCCGACGCTGACCTGAACGTTTTCCGGCACCACCACATCGGGCAGCACCGAGAACTCGACATCGGCGTGCCAGTCCTTGACCGTCATTTTGCGCACGCTGCCGACCACGACGTCGTTGATCATCACCGGCGAGTTCGGTTCCAGCATCGCTACATTGGCGATCTCGGCGTGGAACACCTTGGCGTCCGAGCCGCGTCCCACCGCACCCGGCAGCGGCAACGAGTTGACGCCCTGGAACGCGCAGCCGCCGGTCGTCAGTGCGACGGACAGGCCGGCCACGGCGACCATCCGCACGGCCCGGTGGCTGTTGGGCTTCGAGCGCTTCACTGTCCTCCTCCACCCGGGTTCAGCAGGGCCGGCAGCGAGGACGGCACGTTCGGCGGGGAATACCCGCCACCGGGCAGCATCTGCTGGGCGCCCGGCGGGGCCTCCCCCGGCGCTCGACCGGTGAACGGCGCGGGCGGCGGCGGTCCCGGCGGCAGCCCGCCGTAGGCGGACACCGCCGGCGGCGGCTCCGGTGCGGACGGCTTGCCCGCGGTACCACCCGGGGCCAGGCTGGGCTCGGAATACACGATGTTCTCCGGGCTGGCCGAGGGCATCAGGTACGGCGCGATGGGGAACGGAATGGCGTTGAAGTTCATCAACCGCAGCGCCGGCCCGAGGTACTGCGCGCACAGCTTGGAGGTCTCCGGTGAGGTGACGTTCTCCACCGCACCGACCGCCCCGCAGATGAACTCCAGCGGGCTGGACATGTTGTTGAACACGAACTGGCCCAGCGGACTGCCGGAGTTCGGGTTGTAGATGTTGTAGCCGTTGACGAAGGCGTTCGGGGCGATGTGCAGGATGTTCTTCACGTTCATCTGGTTGTCGACCAGGTTCTGCGTCACGTTCGTCAGCCGCTGGATCTGCTCGGCGGTCTTGTCCCGGGTGCCGTGGATGAATCGCTTGACCTCGACGGTGGCGGCCGACAGGTTCACCAGCGCCTCGTCGAGATCCGAGCGACCGCCGTCGACGACACTGGTCAGCGAGGCCAGCCGGTTCTGAAACGACACCACCTGGGCGCTGCTGTCGCGCAGTGCCGTGACGAACAGTTGCAGGTTCTCGATGATGTCGACGATGTTGCCGCTGCCCTCGGCCAGCACCCGGGATACCCCGGCCATCTCCTTGATGGTCTCGCGCAGCTTGTCGCCGTTGCCGTCCAGGGCGTTGGCGGCACTGTCGATCACCCGCGACACCGAGGTGCCGTCGACACCGCTGCGCGGACCGAGCTCGGTGGACATCCGCATCAACTGGGTCTTGACCTCATCCCACTCGACCGGAACCGCGGTGTGTTCCCGGGGGATTTCGGCATTGTCGGGCATCGTCGGGCCTTCGCCCTTGTAGGCCGGCGCCAACTGCACATAGCGCGCGGCCACCAGGTTCGGGGCGACGATGATCGCCTTGGCATCGGCGGGCACCGGCACGCCGCGGTCGACTTTCAGGGTGAGCCGGGTCTGGGTGCCCTCCGGGGTGATCGCGGAGATGGTGCCGACCTTGACCCCCGACACCCGCACCTCGTCGCCGGGATAGATGCCGGTGGCGGTGTCGAACAGCGCGCTGACGGTGCGGGGGCCGAAGAACACCCGTTGCACGACGTAGGCACCGCCGAGCACCAGGGCCACGACCGCGGCGAGCGCAATTCCGTTACGCAGTGACTTTTTCATCAGCGGGCCCCTCCGGGAATCCCGTTGTAGGGCAATGGAAGTTCGGCGCGCGGGCCGGCATTGTCCGGCGGCTGACCGGCGTTGACACCGCGCCGGAAGCCGAACGCGTAGTCCATGAACGGCTGCAGTGCGATCTGGGCGACACCCAGGTTCGGCACGAACGCGTTGTAGTACGGGCCGTTGGCCAGCGTCTCGCCCTGGGACAGCATGAACTTCTTCATGTCCGGCAGCATCTTGGTGATGTTGTCGCGGTTCTTCTCCAGCACCGCGGTCACCGAGTTCAGCCGATCCAGCGTCGGACCCAGCTGCTCCTCGTTGTCGGCCACCACGCCGCGCAGCTGCAGCGTGACCGCGGAGGTGGCGGCCATCAGGTCGATGATGGCCTGGCGACGGTCACTGAGCACGCCGAGCAGCGCATCGGCGTTGAGCAGCAGCGTGTTCAACTGCTGGCTGCGCTTGCCGAGCACCTTGGTCACGTTCCCGGCGCTCTTGAGCAGGGCCCCGAGGTTCTCGTTGCGGCTGTTGATCGATTTCGACAGTCGACTCAGCCCGTCAAAGGTCGGGCCGAGCTGCGGGGCGATCTCGTCGAGGGTCTGAGACAGGGTGTCCAGCGCGGCGTTCAGCGAGCCGGTGTCGGTGTCCGCGGTGTTGCTGGTCAGGTCGCCGATCGCGTCGGTCAGCGAATACGGCGAGGACGTCCGCGTCGTCGGGATGATCTCCGAGGGCGGCAGCGTTCCGCTGCCGTCGGACTCCAGGGCGAGCACCCGCTCACCGAGCAGCGATCCGGTGCGGATATGCGCGGTGGTCTGGGAGCCCAGCGGGTACCGGCCCTCGGTGGTGAAGGTGACCAGCGCATCGCCGTTGCGCAGGCCGACGTCGGTCACCGAGCCGATCTTCATCCCCGACAGCGTCACGTCGTTGCCGACCATGATGCCGCCGGCCTCGGTGAACAGCGCCTGATGCCGCACCGAGGTGGCCCATTGGGTGATCCGCTCGGGCTGCAGGCCGATCGCGATGATCAGCAGGATCAGCACGGCGCCGAGAATGCCGGCCCGGATCAGATTGGATTCGCGGTATTTACGCATCAGATCTCCGCGCACCTTCCGGCTTCTTGCTTGATCCACGGGAACACCGCGGTCCGGCCCTGCAGGTCGGTGACGCGGACCTGCAGACCGCAGATGTAGTACATGATCCAGCTGCCGTAGGAGCCGAGCCGGGCCAGCTTGCGGTAGTTGCCGGGAGCGCGGCCCAGGCCGGTGTCCAGGGTGGCCTTGTCATCGTCGAGCAGGGTGGCGACCCGGTTGAGTTCGATGACGTCGCCCTTGAGCGGGGCGCGGGCCTGGGTCAGCAGGTCGGCCAGCGAGCTGGTGCCGTCCTCCAGCTTGGTCAGCGAATCGCCGAGGGTGTCCTTGTCCTCGGCGAGCCCGCTGATCAGCTTCTCCAGCTTGTCGACTGCGCCGTCGAACTTCTCGCCGTCCTTGGACAGCGTGCCCACCACGGTGTTCATGTTGTCGATCAGTTCCTGGACGACCTGGTTGTCGTCGGCCAGGCCGGAGGAGAACGACGAGGTGCGGCTCAGCAGCGAGTCCAGGGTGCCGCCCTGGCCCTGCATGATCTGGATCAGCGCCGAGGACAGCGCATTGACGTCCTGCGGGTTGAGGCCCTGGATCACCGGGCGCAGGCCGCCGAGCAGCATGTCCAGGTCCAGTGCCCCGGAGGTGCGCTCCTTGGGGATCTGGGCTCCGGCGGGCAGTACCCGGGCGTCACCGGGCTTGTCGATCAGTTCCAGGTACCGGTCGCCGACGAGGTTCAGGTAGCGCACCGCCACCTCGGTTCCCTCGGTGAGCCGGATGCCGCGGTCGGCGTCGAACTTCACCGTCACGGTGTGGTCGGGCTGCAGCGCAACGTCGTTGACGGTGCCGACCCGCACCCCGGCGACCCGGACCGAGTCGCCGGAGGCCAGCCGGGAGGCGTCGTCGATGACGGCGCTGTAGGAGTTGACCTTGCCGCTGCGGAACTCGCCGAAGGCCATGAACAGGAACACCGTCAGGACCGACATCACCGTGGCGAACACCGCGAACTTGATCAGGGTGCTTCGAGCGCGGGTCATCCGGGCATTCCGATCTGCAGGGAGTTGCGCGGCGGGCCGTCCAGCGGGCCGAACAGCATCTGCTTGAGTCCGTCGGAGTTGAGCAGAATGCCCTGGTTGCCGTACTGCCACGGGTTGGCGTTGGTGTCGGTGACCAGGTACTTGCTCTTGTTGCCGAAACCGATGTAGGGCAGGCCCATGCAGTGCGGTCCGCCGCTGGCCGCGACCTTGGGCAGGTTCTGCGGGTAGCGGTAGCGGTCGACGTGCAGGGTGAACGCGACGTTCACCAAGATGCCCGGCTCCATCGTCGGCGGCTGGTAGAGCAGGTATTCCATGCCCTTGAGCGAGCAGTTCAGGCCCGGGGCGTATTCGTCGAGCAGGTCGGTGGTCGGCCGCAGCAGGTTCAGCACCGTGCTCAGCCCCTCCCGGTTGCCGCCGATCACGTCGTTGGACACGTCGGCCAGCCCGATCATGCTGACCAGGAACGCATCCAGGTTCTTCTGCTCCTCGACGATGCTCTGGCTGATCCGGTTGGTGTTGGTGACCGTCTCCACCAGCTCCGGGGTGACATCGGCGTAGGCCTCGGCCACCGGCGCCATCAGCTCCATCGTCGTGCCGAGGTTGTCCAGGCTGGGCTCCAGCTTGCCGATCATGGCGTTCAGGTCGGTGACCGTCTGGCCGAACTGCTCACCGCGACCACCGGTGGCCTGGCTCAGCGCACCCAGGGTCTCGTTGAGCTTGATCGGGTCGATCTTCTCCAGCACCGTCACCAGCTGCTGGAACACCGTGTTCATCTCGACGGTGACGTGGTCGACCGGCAGCACCTGGCCGGACTGCAGGGTGCCGACGGGCCCGCTGGTCGGCGGGTCGAACTGCACGTACTTGGCGCCGAACACCGTCGAGGAGGCGATCTGGGCGCGGGAGTTGCCCGGGATCATCTTCATCAGTTCGGGGTTCATCGCCAGGTGCAGCGCGGCCATCCCGTCGGGCAGCGACTCGATCGAGGAGACCCGGCCCACCTCCACGCCGTACATCTTGACCTTGGCGTCGTTGCTCATCACCAGGCCGGCCCGATGCGCCATCACCGTGACCGGGAGGGTCTTGGTGAACGCGCCCTGGAACAGGCCGACGGCGACGGTGGCCACCAGGGCCAGCACCAGGACCGCGGCCAGGCCGGTGACCGGGCGCACCCAGGCCGCCGGCTGCCGCCGTTTGGTCGGCGCGCGGTGCGGGCGGGCACCGATGGGCTGTGCGTTCACGCTTGCCTCTCCCCTAGCCGCTCAGGTTGAAGTTGCCGTTGGAGCCGTAGATCGCCAGCGAGACCAGCAGCGTCACCGAGACGACGACGACCAGGCTGGTGCGCACGGCGTTGCCGACCGCGGCGCCGACCCCGGAGGGCCCGCCCGCGGCGAAATAGCCGAAGTAGGTGTGGATCAACAGGATCGTGACCGCCATCAGGATCGCCTGCACGAAGGACCACAGCAGGTCGATGGGATTGAGGAACGTGTCGAAGTAGTGCTGGTAGAGGCCGCCGGACTGGCCGAAGAGCACCACGGTGGTGAACTGGCTGGCCACAAAGGACAGGATCACCGCGATGGAGTACAGCGGCGTGATCGCGATCATGCCGGCGATGAACCTGGTGGATACCAGGTACTCGACCGACCGGATGCCCATCGACTCCAGCGCGTCGACCTCCTCGTTGATCCGCATGGCACCGAGTTGCGCGGTGACACCGGCACCGAAGGTGGCCGCCAGTCCGATCCCGGCCACCACCGGCGCGGCGATGCGGACGTTGATGAACGCGGACAGGAAGCCGGTCAGCGCCTCGATCCCGATGTTGCCCAGCGAGGAGTAACCCTGGATCGCCAGGGTGCCGCCGGCGGCCAGGGTCAGGAAGCCGACGATCACCACGGTGCCGCCGATCATCGCCAGCGTGCCGGCGCCCATCGAGATCTCGGCGATCAGCCGGATGATCTCCTTACGGAAATGCACGGCGGCGTACGGCACACCGGCCAGCGCCCGGCCGTAGAACAGCACGTGATCGCCGATGCCGGAGAACACGTCGATCGGACGCCGAAGATTGTCGACCAGGCGCGGAAACCAGGTCCGCACGATCTGGGCAGTACTCATGCGCTATCCCGTCGTCATCCGGATGCCGATGGCGGTGACCACCACGTTCACCACAAACAACGCCATGAACGCGTACACCACCGTCTCGTTGACGGCGTTGCCGACCGCCTTCGCGCCGCCGCCGGTGATGGTCAACCCGCGGTAGCAGGCCACCAGGCCGGCGATCAGGCCGAACAACAGCGCCTTGACACAGGAGATCAGCACCTCCGGCACCCCGGTCAGCAGCGTCATCCCCGCGGCGAAGGCACCGGGGTTGACGTCCTGGATGAACACCGAGAAGGCATAGCCGCCCAGGATGCCGATGATCACGACCAGGCTGTTGAGCAGGAAGGCCACCAGGCCCGAGGCCAGCATCCGCGGCGTCACCAGCCGCTGCACCGGGTTGATGCCCAGCACCTCCATGGCGTCGATCTCCTCGCGGATGGTCCGCGAGCCGAGGTCCGCGCACATCGCCGTGGCCCCGGCCCCGGCAACAATCAGCACCGTCACCATCGGGCCGAGCTGGGTCACCGCACCGAACGCCGCCCCCGCGCCGGACAGGTCAGCGGCGCCGAGTTCGCGCAGCAGGATGTTCAGCGTGAACGACACCAGCACGGTGAACGGAATCGCCACCAGCAGCGTCGGCGCCAGCGACACCCGAGCGACGAACCAGGACTGTTCCAGGAACTCCCGCCACTGGAACGGCCGCACGAAGATGAACCGGATCGCGTCAGCGCCCATCGAGAACAGGCCGCCGATGGCCTGGGCGGGTTGGGACAGATTCTTGATGACGGGTATGCCGGTGGACCAACGCTCGGGGCTCTTAGTCGCCAATTGCCGGTCCTTCCAGGGCGCTGCCATCGGTTCCGGGTCGTGCCTGGGCCACCGCACCGCGGCCGGTACCCCGATCTTCTTGGCCCAGGCAATCGGTCACAGTGTAGGAAATTGCGAGCTCCACAACACTTTTTCCCGAAAATGTAATGCCACTTACGTCAACCGGCGATGAAATCGCCTGGTCGGCGCGAGGATTCGCGGCAGACAGGGTGATCATGTCGTGGGCGCTTCCGATCCGTTAGGTGACCGCGCCTGCGGTCTTCAGTTCGATGATGCGGTCCCAGTCGAGTCCCAGTTCGAGCAGGATGTCGTCGGTCTGTTCGGCAAAGCCCGGCGCCGGCCCGGTCTGGGGCGCGGTGACGTCGAACTGCACCGGGTTGGCAACGAGATCCAGATCACCGGCTCGGACAATGTACTCGTTGGCCCGCACCTGCGCATCGGAGGCCGCCTGCAGGGTGTCCTGCACCGGCGCCCACGGCCCGGCCAGCGTCGCGAATCGCTCGCTCCACTGCTCCAGCGGCCGCGTCTTGATCACCTTCTCGATGATCTCGACGGCCGCCGGGGTGTTCTCGGCGATGGATTCGGCGGTGCCGAACCGGGGATCGTCGGCCAGTTCCGGCAGGTCCAGGTGCCGGCACACGTCGCCCCAGAACTTGGTCGGCTGCATCATCACGAAGGAGATGTAGCGATCGTCGGAGGTCGGGTACAGGTGCACCAGCGGGTTGATCGGCGATCCCGCGTTGTTCGGCGGCGGATTGACCAGCAGCTCGTCCAGATGCGAGGTCAGCGCGATCAGATGCCCCATCGCCCACAGCCCGCTGCCCAGCAGCGACACGTCGACCACCGACGGCTCGCCGGTGCGCTCCCGTTTGAACAGCGCCGCGGCGATGCCGCCGGCCAGGTTGGTGCCGGAGATGGTGTCGCCGTAGGCCGGTCCGGGCGGGCCGATCATCCCGTCCAGGCCCGGCGGGGTGATCGAGGCGGCGGTGCCGGCCCGGCACCAGAACGCCGTCATGTCGTAGCCGCCCTTGGCCGCTTCCTCGCCGCGCGGGCCGAATGCGCTGCCGCGGGCGTAGATCACCGTCGGGTTGACCGCGCGGATGTCGTCGACGTCGATGCCGAACTTGGCGCGGTGCCCGGGCAGGAAACTGGTCAGGAACACGTCGGCGCGCCGGGCGAGTTCCAGCAGCACCTCGCACCCCTCGGGGGTGCCCATCTCCAGGCCGATGCTGCGCTTGCCGCGGTTGGCGTGCTCGATGTTGGGGTTCGGGTCGCCCTCGACGCGCAGCGACCCGGTCTGGCGCAGCCCGCGCTGCGGATCGCCGGTGACCGCGTGCTCGACCTTGATGACTTCGGCGCCCCATTCGGCGAGCACCGCACCGGCCGAGGGGACGAAGCCGTACATGGCGACTTCCAGCACCCGCACGCCCTCCAGTGGCTTGCTCATCGGCTACCCCACCACCGTTGCGAAGGTCTTGGACTCCAGGAATTCTTCCAGCCCGGCCGAACCCATCTCCCGGCCGATGCCGGACTGCTTGAACCCGCCGAACGGTGCGTCCGGGCTGAAGTAGTTGCCGCCGTTGATGCTGAAGGTTCCGGTGCGGATCCGGCGGGCCAGCGCCAGCGCGCGGTCCTGATCGCCGAACACCGCCCCGGACAGTCCGTAGATGGAGTTGTTGGCGATGCGCACCGCGTCGTCATCGTCGTCGTAGGCGATGACCGCCAGCACCGGGCCGAACACCTCCTCCTGGGCGATCTCGGAGTCCGGGTCGACGTCGGCCAGCAGGGTCGGGGTGTAGAAGAACCCGGGTCCCTGCTTCTGCCCGCCGGTGACCAGGGTGGCGCCGGCGGCGACCGCGCGCTGCACCATGGCATCGACCTTGTCGCGCTGCTTCTCGCTGATCAGCGGGCCCATGTAGGTGGTCGGCTCGTTGGGATCGCCGTAGCGGACGTGGCTAAAGTGCGTCTTGATCATCTCGACGATCTCGTCGCGCCGCGAGCGCGGCACCAGGAGCCGCGAGGTCAGCGCGCAGCCCTGGCCGGCGTGGGTGACCATCGAGAACGCCGCGAAGATGGTGGCCATGTTGAGCTCGGCGTCATCGAGGATGATCGCCGCGGACTTGCCGCCGAGTTCCAGGAACACCTTCTTCAGCGTCTCGCTGGCCGCGGCCATGATGGCCCGCCCGGTCGGGGTCGAGCCGGTGAAGGTCACCATGTCGACGTCCGGGCTGACGGTCAGCGCCGCACCGACGGCCGGTTCGACGCCGGAGATCACGTTGACCACCCCGGCCGGGATGTCGGTGTGGTTGGCGATCAGCTCGCCGAGCGCCAGGGTGATCAGCGGGGTGTCCGGGGCGGCCTTGAGCACCACCGTGCAGCCGGCGGCCAGCGCCGGGGCGAGCTTGGCCAGCGCCAGCTGGTTGGGGTAGTTGTAGGCGATGATGGCCGCCACCACGCCGGCGGCCTCCTTCTCCACCCAGCGGTGGTGCTGCATTCCGCGGCTCTCGATGTTGCCGAGGTCCTCGGTCATCGGGTAGTCCCGCAGCAGGTCCGCGTAGTACTTGACGATGGCGACGGGCTGGTCGTACTGGGCGCCGGCCAGCAGCGCCGGGGTGGCGCCGACCTCGTCGGTGGTCAGCTGGCCCATCTCGTCGCGATGGGCCACCAGCGCGGCGTGCAACTGCTCCAGGCAGCGCACCCGCAGCTCGGTGTTGGTGGACCAGTCGGTGGTGTCGAAGGCCGTGCGGGCCGCCGCGATGGCCGCCTCGGCGTCGGCGACGGTCGCGTCCGGGGCGTGCGCGAGCACCTCGCCGGTGGCCGGGTTGAGGCTGGCGTAGGTCGCGCCGCCCTGCGCTTCGACGAGCTTTCCGTCGATCAGCAGGCGCCGCGCGGGCCGCCGGTCATCGGTTGCGGTCGCGCCGCCGGTCGTTGCGACTGCGTCTGGGGATGCCATCGAGTCTCCTGGGTTGGCTATGGACACGTCATTCTCATTCGTCGCGAATCCTACAGCCCGATGTCGAGAACGCCAGCCCGGGAGCGAGGCGTCCCGGGGATTGCCAAGATAGCCCACCCTGCCGTCCGCGATGGGAAAACGCGCATTACAAGACTGTCAGTCCACAAACCTTGTGTCACGTTGCGCCGCGAGAGTAGGATTCTCATAATCGAAAATCGACATTCTGACCGGGCCGCTGGGCCCGGGCGAAAGGAAGACCGTGGGACGCGTTCAGGGCAAGGTCGCATTCATCACCGGCGCGGGCCGCGGCCAGGGCCGCAGTCACGCATTGCGGCTGGCCGAAGAGGGCGCCGACATCATCGCCGTCGACATCTGCGAGAACATCGACACCATCGGCTACCCGATGGCCAGCCAGGAGGATCTCGATGAGACCGCCAAGCTGGTGGAGAAGACCGGTCGCGGCATCGTCGCGGTGAAGGCCGACGTCCGCGAGGCCGCCCAGCTCCAGGCCGCCCTGGAGGCAGGCCTGGCGCAGTTCGGCAAGCTCGACATCGTGGTGGCCCAGGCCGGCGTCGCCGCCATGAAGGGTGCACCGGCGATGCAGGCCTGGACCGACGGGATCAACACCAACCTGATCGGCACCATCAATGCCATCCAGGTCGCGCTCCCCCATCTCAACGAGGGCGCGTCGATCATCGCCACCGCGTCCGCGGCCGCGCTGATGGACGCGCACAACAAGCCGAACCCCGGCGGCGACCCGGGCGGCATGGGCTACATGGTGTCCAAGCGGATGATCTCCGAGTACGTGCACTACCTGGCCACCGAGCTGGCCGTGCGCGGGATCCGCGCCAACGTGGTGCACCCGACCAACTGCAACACCGACATGCTGCAGAGCCCGCCGATGTACAAGTCGTTCCGCCCGGATCTGGAGAACCCGACCCGCGCCGACGCCGAGCCGGTCTTCGCCGTCCAGCAGGCCATGCGGGTGCCCTACGTCGACCCCGAGGACATCAGCAACGCCGTGCTGTGGCTGGCCTCCGATGAGTCCCGCTTCGTCACCGGCATGCAGCTGCGCGTCGACGCAGGCGGCTACCTGAAGTGGTACGACTACCACGTCTGATCCACAAACCCGCTGCACCGCAGCATAATTCGGCACCACAGCATGATTCGGCGATAAGGATGCACACATGAAGGTATGGGTGGACCGCGACAAGTGCCAGGGCCACACCCTGTGCGCGATGATCGCCCCCGACTCATTTGTCCTCGATGACGTCGACGGTCATTCCACGGCCGTCAACGAAATCGTTCCCGAGGATCAGCAGGACGCGGTGCGCGAGGCCGCCCAGTCCTGCCCCGAGCAAGCGATCAACATCGAATGACGCCGACCGGCCCGCAGATCGGGCCGTCGGATCGTTCAGCACAACAAGGAGACAACGCCGTGAGTATCGACGATGTCAGCGTCGACAAGCCCACCCCGTATCACTTCGATCGGCACAGCCCGGAGTACCGGTTGCAGTTCGAGACGATCACCGAGGAGATGCACGCCAAGTGCCCGATGGCGTGGACGGAGACCTACGGCGGCCACTGGGTGGCCGCCGGCAGCAAGGAGGTCTTCGAGCTGGCCCGCTGCCCGGTGGTGTCCAACGATCACGACGTCTCCGGCACCGGGACCGGGTATCAGGGCATCAGCATTCCGGTTGCCAGCCGCGCCTCCTATGTGCGCGGCGGGATCCTGGAGATGGACGAGCCCGAGCACAGCAACTACCGCGGGGTGATGAACCCGTACCTGTCGCCGGCGGCGATCAAGCGCTGGGTGCCGTTCGTCGACGAGATCACCCGGGCGGCCATCGACGAGAAGATCGAGACCGGTCAGATCGACTTCGTCGAGGACCTGGCCAATGTCGTGCCTGCGGTGCTGACGCTGGCGATGATGGGCGTCGAGCTGAACAAGTGGAAGGTCTACAGCGAGCCGACGCACGCCTCGGTCTACACCCCGGAGGACTCCCCGGACCGCGAGCGGATCAACGAGATGCACCGCGAGATGGGCCTGGACATCATCAAGGCGATGGTGGAGGTCAAGGAGACTCCCCGGCCCGGGCTGGTCAGTGCCCTGGTGCACGCCGAGATCGACGGCAAGCCGGCCCCCGAGATCGAGATCCTGGGCAACCTGGGCCTGGTGATCGGTGGCGGCTTCGACACCACCACCGCGTTGACCGCGCACGCCCTGGAGTGGCTGGGCGAGCATCCCGAGGAGCGCAAGCGGCTGACCGAGGAGCGCGACACGCTGCTGGCTCCGGCCACCGAGGAGTTCCTGCGGTTCTTCACCCCCGCCCCCGGGGACGGCCGCACCTTCGCCGCCGACACCGAGTTCGAGGGCACCCAGTTCAAGGAGGGTGAGCGGCTGTGGCTGTCCTGGGCGATGGCCAACCGCGACCCGCAGGTGTTCGAGAACCCGAATGACATCGTGTTGGATCGAAAGGGCAACCGGCACTTCAGCTTCGGGCTCGGCGTGCATCGCTGCGCCGGCTCGAACGTGGCCCGCACGGTGTTCAAGTCGATGCTGATGGCGGTGCTCGACCGGATGCCGGACTACCAGTGCGACCCCGCCGGCGCGGTGCACTACGACACCATCGGCGTCATCCAGGGCATGCGGAACCTGCCGGCCACCTTCACCCCCGGCAAGCGAATGGGCCCCGGTCTGGAGGAAACACTGGCCAACCTGCAGCGCATCTGCGACGAGCAGGAACTGGCCCGGCCGATCACCGAGCGGAAGGACACCGCGGTCATCGACTGGAAGTAGGGCACCCGGGCCAGCCCCACACCCTGGCCCGGTGAAAACACCGCGGTCATCGACTGGAAGTAGGGCACCCGGGCCAGCCCCACACCCTGGCCCGGTGAAAACACCGCGGTCATCGACTGGAAGTAGGGCACCCGGGCCAGCCCCACACCCTGGCCCGGTGAAAACACCGCGGTCATCGACTGGAAGTAGGGCACCGGGCCAGCCCCACACCCTGGCCCGGGAAAAACACCGCGGTCATCGACTGGAAGTAGGGCACCCGGGCCAGCCCCACACCCTGGGTTTTTGCTCAGATCACCGCGCCGCCGTTGACGCCGAGGACCTGGCCGGTGACGAAACCGGCCTCTTCCGAACAGAAGTAGGCCACCGCCGCGGCGATGTCCTCGCCGGTGCCCAGGTGTCCCATCGGGATCCGTTTCGCCAACTCCTCCGACGAGCCGAGCTTCCCGTCGGCCTGCGACTGGCGGGTCATCGGGGTGTCGATGCTCGACGGCGGAATGTTGTTGACGGTGATGCCCTTCGCGGCGTACTCGTTGGCCAGCGATCGGGTCAGGGTGATCACCGCCCCCTTGGCCGCGGCGTAGTGCGCCATGTAGGGCGCGCCGCGCTGGGCACTCGAGGAGGAGATCATCACGATCCGGCCCCACCGCCCGGCCAGCATGTCGGGCAGTGCCAGCTGACAGCAGTGGAAGGTGCCGTTGAGGTTGATGTCGACGATCCGGTGCCAGTCCTCGACGCTGATGTCGGTGAACTTGCCGAAGCCCACCTTGCCCGCGCTGGTCACCAGGATCTCGATCGGCCCCAGTTCGGCACGCACCCGGCGGTAGCCGGCGTCGACCGACGAGCGGTCGGCCACGTCGGCGCGCACCGCGATCGCCGTCCCGCCGGCGAGGTTGATCGCCTCGGCCACCCGGCGCGCCGCGGCCTCATCGACGTCGAGCACCGCGACCCTGTCGCCGCGGCGGGCCAACTCCAGGGCACTGGCCTCCCCCATCCCCGACCCGCCGCCGGTGACGACCGCCACCCGGCCAGACCCGAGGGCCACCCGGTCAGACACTGAGCCCGTGCTTCTCGAAGTGCCGGGCCAGCGCCTGCATGTACTCGTCGCCGTGGAACGGTCCGCGCGCCCCGATCGCGCGCTCCAGGAACGGCCCGTACTCCTCGTCGTTGACGTAGGTCGACCAGTGGGTGATCTGGGCGTCCTCGTTGGTGTCGACGAAACTGATGGAATAGAACCCCATCGTCTCCCCGTCGGTGGTGGTGCCCTCCCACCGGTACCGCATGACGAATCCGTTCTCGGCCGGCCAGACCCGGTAGTCCACCGGCTTCCAGTCCGGGAACACCACCGAGTACGCCTTGGCCTCCACGGTCGCCGCCACATCGAACGAGGTCGCCACGTCCTTGAGGACCAGTTCCTGGCCGGCGACGAAGTAGGGCGAGGTGTAGACCGCGTCGTCGGCGAATTCCCACTCGTCGTAACGCTCGCCGTCGGCGACCTTCTGCAGCACGTATTTGTCGCGGTAGCTCTCCGCCATCCGGCGGTGCTTGGCGATCCGCTCAACGAGGTCCATCGGTTTCCTTTCGGTGGGGGTTGGCGAACCAACCGGTGACATGCGGGCCGACGACGGCCGGCGGCCTGCAAAGATGTAGTTGTGGTGGAACGTTGGACACGGCAGCGGCGCGTCGAGCACACCCGCAACCTGTTGCTCGACGCGGCCGAGGAAGTGGTGGCGCGGCAGGGTTTCGGGGCGGCCGCCCTGGAGGTCATCGCCGAGTCCGCCGGCTACACCCGAGGCGCCATCTACTCGCATTTCGGCACCAAGGAGGAGTTGTTCCTGGCGGTGATGGAGCGCCAGCTGCAACGCTTCCTGGACGGCTTCAACGACATCGTCGATTCGTTCCGGACCGTCGGGGATTTCGACTCCGACCAGCTGGCCGACCGGTGGCGGATGCTCACCATCGCTGAGCCGCACCGGGCGGCGTTGGGGTACGAGTTCACCCTGTTCCTGCTGCGCAATCCCGAGGTCCGCGAGCGGGTTGCCGCCCAGCGCCAGGCCACCGCGCAGTCGCTGGCCGATTACATCGACGCCCATCTGGTCAAGATCGGCGCCCGGCTGCGGGTGCCGTCGCAGTTGCTGGCCAAGGTGCTGATCGCCACCTACGAGGGCATCACCCTGGGCAGTCACATCGACTCCGAGAACCTCTACCGCCCCTACCTGGAGATGGTGATGTCGCACGTCGAGCCCGCCGACCCCGAGGCCGCCCAGCCCAGTTGATCATCGGGCCGGGCTGAACCGAATGTGCAGCCGGGTCAGCCCACGCAGGATGAACGTCGGGATGTAGCGGTAGCGCCGCTGATCGGCCGGGCCGTGCCGGTCCTCGTCGATCCAGAACTCCTCGGTGCGGTCGAACAGCCTGTTGAGGCTCACCTTGCCCTCGACCCGGGCCAACGGTGCGCCCGGGCAGCTGTGCACGCCGCGCCCAAAAGCGATGTGGTTACGTGCGTTCGGCCGGTCCAGATCGAAGGTGTCCGGGTCGGCGAAGCGGCGCGGGTCCCGGTTGGCGGCCGCGTTGACCAGCATGACGGTGCTGCCCGCGGGCACGGTGACGCCGCCGACCTCGACGTCGCGGGTGGCCAGCCGAAAATCCCCGCGCACCGGGCTCTCCAGCCGCAGGCACTCCTCGATGAACCTGGGGATCAGGCCGCGATCGGCGCGCAGCCGGGCCTGCAGCTCGCGGTCCTCGGCCAACATCATCACCGACGCACTGAGCAGCCGCACCGTGGTTTCCTGGCCCGCGGCAAAGAGATTCGCCGCAACCCGGACCGCGTCGATCACCCGCGGGGTGCGGCCGTCGGGGAACTTCGCGGCCGCCACCCCGGTCAGCACATCCTCGCGCGGGTGGGCCCGACGGTCACCGATGTAGCCGCTGAACTTGCCGTACAGATATTCCAGCGGGCTGGCGTGCATGGTGTCACCGTCGCTGCTGCCGATGGTGCCCGCGGCATCCTCCAACAGGGCCCGGTGGAACTCCGGGTGGTCGGACTCGGGCACGCCGAGCAGATCGGCGATCACCAGCATGGCGAACGGGCTGCCGTAGTCGGCGATGTACTCGCAGCGATCACCGGCCAGCGCGAGGTCGTACTGCCGGTCGGCCAGCCGCCACATGAACTCCTCGTTCTCCTTGAGCCGCTTGGGGGTGATCATGGTCGACAGCAGCGCGCGGTGCGCGGTGTGCGACGGCGGGTCGAAGGTGGGCAGCTGATCGCTCATCGGCAACTCGTCGCGGTGCGCGGCGATCAGCGCCGGGATGTCGGACTCGGCGTCCAGCGGCACCGGGAAGCCGGGGAACGGCCCGGTCACCGAGATGCACGACGAGAACCCCTCGGTGTCGTTGTAGATTGCGACGGCCTCGTCGTAGCCGGTGACCATCACGACGTCGTGGTGCGGTTCCCGGCGCAGCGGGTGATCTCGGCGCAACCCGGCCAGATAGTCGTAGGGGTCGGCGAGCAACCCGTTGTCGGTGAAGAAATCCGGCTCGTCGGTCATCGGGTGATCTCCACATCCTGGTAGCCGGCCAACAGTTCGGGCGGCGGCAACGGCATCTGCAGGTAGACGTCGATGTGGGTGATCTTGCCGGCGGCGTTGAACTCGTACACCGACAGCGAGTTGACCACGCTGTGCAGGTCACCGATCGTGCTGCGTTCCTCGAGTTCGAGGAAGACCCGGCCGTCGACCTCGGTGACCCTTTTGAAGGTGGCGTCCCACTGTGCGGCCGGCGCCCAGCCGGTCAGGAAGCCGACGTAGCCGGCCCAGTCCATCGTCTCCTTGAAGTTGCCGACCCGGACGAACTCGTCGACCTCGATCATGTCCCGCAGCGGATTCCAGCTCGCCGCACCGAACCCGGGTTCCTTGGCGCCGTCCACCACCGCCTTGGTGACGACGGCGTACTCGATCGCCCGCCTGGCATTTCCGTCGCGGCCGAGCAGCGCGTCGCGAAGATCGGTCACTGCGCGGCTCCGGCCAGATAGCGATCCACCACGGAGTGAAAGTGGGCGATCACCACCTCCTCCTTGACCAGCGACATGTGTTCCAGCCGGGTGTTGCGCAACCCGCGCTGCTGACGCGGCATCTGCTCGTAATCCTGTTGCAGGGCGAGAAAATACGGGAAGCTGCCGGCTTCGGTGACCTCCAGATGCGCGGCGGCGAAGGCCTCGCGGTGCTCCTCGGGCAGCCACATGACGCTGAGGATGTGCCAGTAGCAGCGGTTCGGGTCTCCGCTCTCGTGCGGCTGGGCGAGGATGACGGTGGCCTCCCCCGCCCGAACCGTCATGAAGAAGTTCGGGAACAGCACCCAGCCGTTGTTGTCGCTCATCTGGGCGTCGGTCAGGCCGCCGACGTCGAATCCCATTCCGGTCAGAGTTTCCCGGGTTGCCCGCTGCAGCAGGGTCCGCGGGGTCACCCCCTCCGGCAGGTTCAGCACACCCGCCTCGTCGCGGTATTCGCCGACGAGTTCGGCGAATCGCGGCAGCACGGCGGTGACCGACGGGAAGGTTTCCGGCAGGCCCATGATGCCCTCGATCTGTTCCTCCAGACCGTACTTCTTGCCGGCCACCTCGAACGGCGCGCAGGACACGCTGTGCTTGTCGAAGAACCGGTACCGGGTGGTGCTCGGGTCGATCATCACCACCTGCAGCAGCTGCGGATGGATCCCGGAGATGTGGTAGCCCTCGGAGAAGGCGTCCATCACCACCTTCCAGTTGCAGTTCAACGCCTCCCGCACATCCAGCACGGTGACCATCTGGTCCAGCCGGTAGGGCTCCAGCAGGTCGACCACCTCAGCGCCGAGGAACTCTCGCAGCGGCGCGGCGTTCGGGTCGGGGTTGAGGAAGATGAACCCGGCGAAGCAGTCGACCGAAACTTCCAGCAGGCCAAGGCTTTCCTTGTCCAGTTGGGTCAGCACGTTCTCCCGCTCCCGCAGTGCGCCCTTGAGCTTGCCCTCCAGGTCGTAAGACCACAGGTGGTACTGGCACAGGATGCCCCGCTTGGCATTGCCACTGCCCTTGCACAGCACGTTGCCGCGGTGCCGGCAGGCGTTGACGAACCCGCGAACCCGGTGGTCCCGGCCGCGAATCAGCAGGAAGGACTGGTCCAGCAGTTGGTATTCCTTCCAGTCGCCGACCTCGGGCAGCTCGGATTCGCGGCCGGCGGCCTGCCAGACCTTCATCCAGATGTTGTCGTGTTCCGCCCGGACCACGTCGGCATCGACGTAGCGGCCGGTGCTGATGTCCATCCGGTAGCGCCCAGACTCGATGTCGTCGAGCGCCAGGGCGTTGTCGAACCAGTAGCCGGGTTGGGTTGTGGTCATGCGGGAACTCCTCGGGCAGCGGAAGGGGGCATCGGCGATGCCCCAGCTATGACGCCGATCACTACTATACATATCTGTATTCGATATACACGGATGTATATGAAGTCCCGAGCCACCCGGAAACAAGTTCGGGGTGTGTCGCACGATTGCGCGTCACACCCCGAATTCCCTTGTTGCCCAGCCTTATTCGGGCATGCCGATGGTCTTGATGTGCAGGTACTCCTGGTAGCCGTGGGTGCCGTTGCGATAACCCAGGCCGCTCTGACCGGTGCCGCCGAACGGACTGTCGATGCCGAAGTGACTCTTGCCGTTGATGGTGACGTTGCCGGTGCGCAACCGCGCGGCGATCGCGAACGCCCGGTCGACGTCGGCGCCGGACACCTCGCCGGACAACCCGTAGATGGAGTTGTTGGCGATCGCGACGGCCTCGTCGTCGGTGTCGTACGGCGTCACGGTGAGCACCGGACCGAAGATCTCCTCCTGGGCGATCCGGCTGTTCGGGTCCACGTCGGCCAGCAGGGTGGGCTCGGTGTAGTAGCCGACCGGCAGGTTCGCCGGGATGCCGCCGCCGGTCACCAGTCGGGCGCCGTCGGCGACGCCCGAGGCGATCAGGCCCAGTACCTTCTCGCGCTGCGCGGCACAGATCTGCGGCCCCTGCATGACACCCGGGGTCCACGGGTCCCCCACCGGGAAGTTCTGCATCATCGTGGCAAGCAGCCCGATGCCCTCCTCGTAGCGACTGCGCGGCAACAGGATCCGGCTCGGCAGCACGCAGCTCTGCCCGGACATCACGCACGCCATCATCGCGGCCAGCGGCATGGCGGCGTTCAGGTCGGCGTCCTCGAGCACGATGTGCGCGGACTTGCCGCCGAGCTCCAGCAGGGTCTTCTTCACCGTCGGGGCGGCGGCGGCCAGGATCGCCCGGCCGGTGGCCGTCGACCCGGTGAAGGTGATCATGTCCACCCGCGGATCGGCCGACAGCGCGGCGCCGACCTCGTTGGCGTTGGAGGTCACCACGTTGAACACCCCGGCCGGGATGTCGGTCTCCTCGGCCACGATCCGGCCCAGCTCGCTGCCCGACCACGGGGTCAGCTGCGCGGGTTTGAGCACCACGGTGTTGCCGGCCATCAGCGCCGGCACCGTCTCGGCGATGTTCAGATACAGCGGCACGTTCCACGGGGTGATCGCACCGACCACGCCGACCGGCTCGTAGCGCAGCATCCGACGCGCCGGCCCCAGCGGGGTGTCGTGCAGGCCGGTGTCGCGCAGGTACTCGAAGTCGGCGCCGAACTCGGCCCAGTGCTTGACCTCGTGGATCGGGCTCTCGATCTGGGAGCCGGTGACCGTCACCGGGCAGCCGACCTCGGTGATCAGAATGCGGCGCAGCCGTTCCTTGCTCCGCTCCATCGCGTCATGCAGTTGCATCAGGCAGTGCTTGCGGAACTCCAGGTCGGCCGACCAGCTGCCGTCGTCGAAGGCCCGTCGCGCCGCGGCGACCGCGCGGCCCATGTCCTCGACCGTGCCGTCGGCGGCCCGGCCGACGACCTGCTCGCTGGCCGGGTGAATGACCTCGAAGGCGGCGCCGCCGGCGGCATGCTGCAGCTCACCGTCGATCAGCATTCGGTCGTCGCCGGCCAACACGCCGGTCTCGTTCGCCTCACTGGCCACAAGCACTCCCTTGACTGTCATCGACGTCAAATACTTTCTGCCGCCATTGTTTTCGATTACCCGTACAGTTGAAAGCCACTCTAACTAGATTGGGAGCGCGCGGTGGGGATATCGCGCGAGAGGAGCGAGATGACGCTGAATCTGGACCTGTCCGGCCGCACCGCCCTGATCACCGGCTCCGGCCAGGGCGTCGGGCACGGCCTGGCCCGCACCTTCGCCGAGGCCGGCGCCGAGGTCCTGGTCAACGACCTGCGCGCGGAGCGCGCCGAGGAGGTGGCCGCCGCGATCCGGGCCGCCGGCGGCGCCGCCCGCGCGGTGCCGTTCGACGTGACCGACTACGCGGCGGTGTCCGCCGCGGTGGCCGATGCCGGCCCGGTGGACATCCTGGTCAACAACGCCGGCAACGCCGGGCCGGACGGGTTTGGGACGCGCGGCCGGTTCGCGGACTCCGAGCCCGCCGGGTGGGAGCCGTTCCTGCGGGTGAACCTCTACGGCGTGCTGCACTGCACCCGGGCCGCGCTGCCCGGGATGGAGCAGCGCGGTTGGGGCCGGATCATCACGATCGTCTCCGACGCGGCCCGCACCGGCGATGCCTTCGGTGCGGCCTACGGGGCGTCCAAGGCAGGCGCGGCCGCGCTCACCCGATCGGTGGCGCTGGAATCCGGTCGCCACGGCGTGACGGCCAACAATATCGCGCTGGGCACCATGCGCACTCCGATGACCGAGCCGCTGTGGGCCGAGCCGGATGCACCGCAGGCCAAGGCGATCCTGTCCGGCTACGCCATCCGGCGCCCCGGCGTCGCCGACGACCTCGCCGCGCTGGCGGTGGTGCTGGCCGGCGAGCAGGGCTCCTGGATCACCGGTCAGACCATCCCGGTCAACGGCGGGTACTCGTTCGCCCTGTAGCCGCAGCCGCGCCCGTTCCCGCCCAGCCGTCCCCGCCCAGCCGTTCCCGCGTCTGCCCCCTCGAGTGTGAAAATATTTTCACTCTCGGGCGCGAGCGTGAAAATATTTTCACTCTCGAGGCGGAGGGGCCGGTTCGCCGGAGCGCTTGTGCACCTCCAGCCCCAGCCAGATCGGCAGCACCTGGTCGGGATCGGCGAGGTCGACGCCGAAGATCGCCGCAATCCGGCCGAGCCGATAGCGCACCGTGTTGGGGTGCACGCCGAGGGCCGCCGCCGTGCGGGTGGCGTCGCGCCAGTTGCGCAGATACACCCGCAGCAGCTCGGCGAAATCGGTGCCGAACTGCAGATCGTGCGCCCGGATCTCGCCGACCCGCTCGGAGACCAGTCGCGGATCGTCGGCGGCGGCCGCCGCCAGGTCGGCGAAGCTGGTCCGGTCCGCCATCTGCCGGTGCGTCGCCACCGCGGGCAGCCCCGGCTCCCGGCGCAACAGGGTGGCCACCTTGGCCGAGCGCTGCGCCGAGGCCCGGATCTGCGGGACCGCGGTGACCACCGGCCCGATGCCGACCACCGCGGTCAGCTCCAGCGCGCTGCGCGCCGACCCGACGATCGCCTCGGCCGCCGCGATCAGATCGTCGGGCGCCGACAGCGTCGGGGCCGAGCACAGCACCTGCACCAGATCCCCGGCACCGGCCACCCCGACCACCAGCTTCCGGGACTGGCAGGTGAGTTCGACCAGCGCCGCGAACCGTTGCCGACGGGCGATCAGCCGCTGCGCCGGGGTGACGGCGGCGATCGTCATCGCGGCCACCGGCGCCCCCGGCACGAAGCCCAGCACGGTGGCGGCGTCGCGCAGATCCCCACCGCCGGAGATCAATTCGGCGGCCGCCTCGCTGCGCTGCCGGCGGGCCAGGTCCTCGGACTGCCGAGCCCGCAGCAGGTGCACGGCCACCACCGGCGCGACGTCGGTCAGGTGCCGCTCCGAGCCGGCGCGCAGTCCGGCCGGGGGCACCGTCACCCACAGCGAGCCGATCACCTCATCCCCGGAGCGGATCGCCACCCCCAGCCGATCCAGGTCGGTGCCGACCGCCTTGATCCGGCAGACCGACGCCGATTGGTAGACCTGCCGGTACTGGCCGGGGTTCTCCGGCGCGAACGGCACCCGCCGGCCCAGGATGGCGTTGCGGCGCGGTTCGTCGATCGGGTACTGCCCCGACGAGTAGGCCAGCACCCGCAGGTCGGCGTCCTCGATCACCACGGCCCCGCCGACCGAATCGGAGATCGCCTCGGCCACCGCGAACAGGTCACCGGTGGCGATCGCCGGAACCCCGCCGGCCAACTGGGCGGCGGCCAGGATCGCCGCCCGCAGCCGCGCCTCCACCCCCAGCCAGTCCGCGTCGTCGTCGACGGTCAGCAGCACCAGCCGGTGACCGTCGGCCTCGGCGGCCAGGCCCGGGCCGGCGGCCAGGGTGCCCCGGCGCACCACCAGCGCGGCGTACCCCGCGGTCGCCGCCTCGGCCAGCACCGCGGACACGTCGACCAGCTGCGCGGCCAGCCCGACGCCGAGCAGCACCGCTCCGGGCACCGGGCGCAGCGCGGCCAGCGGGTCGAACAGCACCGTGCGGGTCACCGGTGTGTCGCCTCCGGCCGGGTCGCCGGCCAGCTCCAGGCCCACCGATTCGGAGACATTCACCAGGTCGCGGACCCGGCACCGACCGCCCAGTCGCACCGCGCCGTCGTCGAGCACCATGACTCAGCGTAGGCCGGTTTGTGATCGGTGAACAAGATCAACCCGTCATCGGCAGCTCGCCCAACAATGACCCGGGGCGGGCACGGCTGCCAGGCTGGAGGTACCCCCGTCCTCGGTCACCGCCGACCGGCGACGCCCCCGCGCACCCCGGAGGACACCGCCATGGCACAGCGCATCGAGCGAGTAGCGGTCTTCGGCCTCGGCAAGGTCGGCGAATTGGTCGCCGAGATGCTGACCGACTCCGATTTCGCCGTCGTCGGCCACGACGCCCGCGCCACCGTCTCTCCGGACGCCCGGTTCACCGCCCGCGTCACCGACGTCACCGATCCCGCGGCCACCCGCGCCGCGCTGGCCGACGTCGACGCCGTGGTGTCCTGCCTGCCGTTTCACCTCAACATCGCCGTCGCCGAGGCGGCGGGCGAACTCGGCGTGCACTACTTCGACCTCACCGAGGATGTGCCCACCACCAACCGGGTGATCGAGCTCGCCGACCAGGGCGGCGACGCGGCATTCGTGCCGCAGTGCGGGCTGGCGCCCGGGCTGATCGGCATCATCGGTGCCTCGATGGCCAAGGAGTTCGACAGCGTGCGCTCCATCGAGCTCAAGGTCGGTGCGCTGCCGCAGAACCCGACCGGCCTGCTCGGCTACGCGGTCAACTGGTCGGCCGAGGGCGTGGTCAACGAATACCTCAATGACGCCGAGGTGCTGCGCGGCGGCCTCGCGCAACTGGTGCCGGCGATGACCGACACCGAACGGGTGCTGATCGGCGGCGTCGAGCTGGAGGCCGCGTTGACCTCCGGCGGGCTGGGCACCATGTGCCGGACCTATGCCGGGCAGGTGGCGCGGCTGGACTACAAGACCCTGCGCTACCCCGGGCACTTCCAGCAGATGCGCTTTCTGTTCGACGAGTTGCGGCTGCGCGATCGCCGGGACCTGGTCGGCGAGCTGATCGTCGACGCCAAGCCCCCGGTCAACGACGACATCGTCTACCTGCACGCCGCCGTCGAGGGCGTTAAGCACTCAAAGCCGTTCCGGGAGAACTACGTTCGCGGCTATCTGCCCTGTGACATCGGCGGGCACCGGTGGCGCGCGATCTCCTGGACCACCGCCGCCTCCGCGGTCGCCGTCGTCGAACTCGTCGCCGCCGGCCGGCTGCCGCGGACCGGATTCATCCGCCAGGAGGACATCGGCTTCGCCGCGCTGTGCGACACCAAGGCCGGCCGCCGATTCGCCCACGCCGGCCGCTGACCGGGAGAAGGATCACCCCATGAGCACCAGTCTGAGTCCGGTCATCACGCTGCCCGACACCGACGAGCTGCGCAGCCGCGCCCGCGACGCGCTGGCTCGCTGCGGCGTCGACCTGGCCGCCCTGGACGGCGCCGCGCTGGGCGCCGACGGCCCGCGGGTCACCGCGCGCACCCCGGTCACCGGGGCGGACCTGTTCGACTATCCGGGGGCGGGGGCGCCCGGCGTGGCCGCCGCCATCGACGCCGCGCACCAGGCCTATCTGGCCTGGCGCACCGTCCCGGCGCCGGTGCGCGGCGCGCTGATCAAACGATTCGGCGAGCTGCTCACCGAGCACAAGGCCGACATCGCCGAACTGATCGGCGTCGAGGTCGGCAAGATCGCCTCCGAGGCCCTCGGCGAGGTGCAGGAGATGATCGACATCTGCGACTTCGCCCTCGGGCTGTCCCGTCAGCTCGACGGCCGCACCATGCCCTCGGAGCGCCCCGGCCACCGGCTGATGGAAACCTGGCATCCGATCGGCGTGGTCGGGGTGATCTCGGCGTTCAACTTCCCCGCCGCGGTGTGGGCGTGGAACGCCGTGCTGGCGGTGGTCTGCGGCGACGCGGTGGTGTGGAAGCCCTCGGAGCTGGCGGTGCTGACCGCCGCCGGCTGCTCGGCGGTGTTCGACCGGGCCGCCGCCGAGGTCGGCGCCCCGGCGAACCTGAACACGCTGGTGGCCGCGTCGGCGGACGACGCCGCGGTGCTGCTGGACAGCCCCCGGGTGCCGGTCGTCAGCGCCACCGGTTCGGAGCGGATGGGCGCGCAGGTCGCCCCGCGGGTGGCCGCCCGGTTCGGCCGCACCATCTTGGAGCTCGGCGGCAACAATGCCGCGATCGTCACCGCGTCGGCCGACCTGGACCTGGCGGTGCGCGGCATCGTGTTCGCCGCGGCCGGCACCGCCGGCCAGCGCTGCACGACGATGCGGCGGGTCATCGTGCACCACGATGTCGCCGACACCCTGCTGGACCGGCTGTGCGCGGTCTACCGCCGGCTGCCGGTGGGCGACCCGTTCGCCGAGGACACCCTGGTCGGGCCGCTGATCGACGGCCGCGCGTACCGGAACATGGCCGCCGCGCTCGACGACGCCGTCGCTCAGGGCGGCACGGTGCGGGTCGGCGGCGGCCGCCGGGACTCCTCCGACGGGTCGTACTACGTCGAGCCGGCGATCGTGGAGATGCCCGCCCAGACCGAGATCGTGCGCACCGAGACGTTCGCGCCGATCCTGTACGTGCTGCGCTACCGCACCCTGGCGGAGGCCATCGCCCTGCACAACGACGTGCCGCAAGGCCTGTCGTCGGCGATCTTCACCCTCGACCAGCGCGAGGCCGAGCGGTTCATGGCCGCCGACGGCTCCGACTGCGGCATCGTCAACGTCAACATCGGCACCTCGGGTGCGGAGATCGGCGGCGCGTTCGGTGGCGAGAAGACCACCGGCGGCGGCCGCGAGTCCGGGTCCGACGCCTGGCGCGGGTACATGCGCCGGGCCACCAACACGGTCAACTACTCCACCGAGCTGCCGCTGGCCCAGGGCGTCAACTTCGGCTGACCCGCCGCCATGACCGAACCCATCGACGACCGCCTGCTCGCCGCGCTGCGGGGCTACCCCGACACCGTCGGCGGCAGCTCCGACGCCGACCCGGTCGCACCCGGATCCGCGCTGACCGTCGGCGCGGCGTGCGCAATCTTTCAGGCCCAGATCGGCAGCCGCCACCTGGACCTGGCCGCCCGCCGGCTGCGCGCCGCCGGCCGCGGCTACTACACCATCGGGTCCTCGGGCCACGAGTCCAATGCCGCGGTGGCCGCCGCGCTGCGCCCGACCGACCCGGCCCTGCTGCACTACCGTTCCGGCGC
This sequence comes from Mycolicibacterium fallax, assembly GCF_010726955.1. NCBI lineage: Bacteria > Bacillati > Actinomycetota > Actinomycetes > Mycobacteriales > Mycobacteriaceae > Mycobacterium > Mycolicibacterium fallax. Next base: position 108,023 of record NZ_AP022603.1, on the reverse strand, counting down.
GTTCTTCCTGCACCGCGCCGCCCAGCTGGGCGACGGCCGCGGCGCGCTGCGCGACGTGCTGCTCGGGATCGTCGCGGCCACCGCGGAGCCGATCGCCGGCGGCAGGCACAAGGTGTTCGGCCGCCACGATCTGGCGATCATTCCGCAGACCTCCACCATCGCCTCGCACCTGCCGCGGGCGTTCGGCCTGGCGCTGATGCTGAGCCGGGCGCACCGGTTCGCCGACTGTCCGTGGCCGTCGGACGCGGTGGTGGTGTGCAGTTTCGGGGACGCCTCGGCCAACCACAGCACCGCGCTCGGCGCGATCAACGCCGCCCGCAACGCCGCTTACCGCGGGCTGCCGGTGCCGCTGCTGCTGGTCTGCGAGGACAACGGGATCGGCATCTCCACCCCGACCCCGGACGGCTGGATCGCGGCGAATTACGCCACCGGGCCCGGGCTGGACTACTTCGACGCCGACGGCGCCGACCTGCCCGCGGTGTACGCCGCGGCCACCGCGGCCGCCGACCATGTCCGCAGGCACCGCCGCCCGGCATTCCTGCACCTGCGTACCGTTCGGCTGCTGGGACACGCCGGCTCCGACGTCGAAACCGCCTACCGCACAACCCAAGAAATCACCGCGGACTACCCCCGCGACCCGGTGCTGACCACCGCCGCGCTGCTGATCGAGCGCGGCCACCGCAGCGCCGCGGACCTGCTGGCGCGCTATCAGGACACCCGCGCGACGGTGGCCGCGCTGGCCGCCGAGGTTGCCGGCGCCGACCAGTTGGACTCCGCGGCGGCCGTCGTCGCGCCGCTGACCGAGGCCGCCCGGCGCGCCCGCGAGGCCTCCGCGCCGGCCGCCGCGCCGGTTCCCGCCGGGCTGACCCTGGCCCAGGCGATCAACACCACCCTGCACGACGTTCTCCGGAACCGCACCGGTGCAATCGTTTTCGGCGAGGACGTGGCCCGCAAGGGCGGGGTGTACGGGGTGACCCGCGGGCTGCAGAGGGACTTCGGGGCGGCCCGGGTGTTCGACACCATCCTCGATGAGCAGACCATCTTGGGCATCGCACTGGGCGCGGGACTGGCCGGTCTGCTGCCCATCCCGGAGATCCAGTACCTGGCCTACCTGCACAACGCGCTCGACCAGATCCGCGGCGAGGGCGCCACCCTGGAGTTCTTCTCCACCGGCCAGTACCGCAATCCGGCGGTGCTGCGGGTGGCCGGCTACGGCTATCAGCGGGGCTTCGGCGGCCACTTCCACAACGACAACTCGGTGGCCGCGCTGCTGGACATCCCGGGCATCGTGGTGGCCTCCCCCGCCCATCCCGACGACGCCGCGGCCATGCTGGCCGGCTGCGCGGCGGCCGCGGCCGCCGCCGGAACCTTCAGCGTGTTCCTGGAACCCATTGCGCTCTACCACGCCCGCGATCTGCACGAGCCCGGCGACGGCGGCTGGCTCAGCGGCACCGTCGGCGCCCTCGGCGGCCGGGTCGGCACCGCCCGGATCCACGGCGCCGGCACCGACCTGACCCTGGTGACGTTCGGCAACGGCGTCCCGATGAGCCTGCGGGTGGCCCGCCGGCTGCGCGCGGCCCGGGGCATCGACTGCCGCGTTGTCGACCTGCGCTGGCTGGCGCCGCTGCCGGTGGCCGATCTGCTGCGCGAGGCCGCCGCCACCGGCCGGGTACTGATCGTCGACGAGACCCGGCGCACCGGTGGGGTGGGCCAGCAGGTGCTCAGCGCCCTGGTCGAGGGGGGTTTCGGCGGCCGGATCGCCCGGGTGGCCAGCGCCGACAGCTTCATCCCGCTCGGCGACGCCGCGTTACGGGTGCTGCTCGATGAGGACACCGTCGAGCGCGCCGCGCTGCAACTGTGCGACGAAGCGGCCGGGATCAGCGCTGCGGCAGCCCGAGCCCGCGGGCGATGATGTTGCGCTGAATCTCCGAGGTACCGCCGGCGATGGTGCCGGCGAAGCTGCGGAAGTACCGTTCCATCCAGCTGGCCGACAGGTAGTCCAGGTCATAGGGCGCGTACGGCGCCGTCGAGGCGGGGTGCCGCAGCCCGTCGATGCCGGCGGCCTCCAGGGCGGCCTCGGTGGCGTCGCGCTCGGCCTCCGAGCCAAGCACCTTGAGCACCGAGATGGCCGGCAGGTCCACCTCGCCGCGGTCGGCCTTGGCGATGGCGCCGGAGCCGATCAGCCGCAGCGCCTGGTGGTCCATCAGCAGCGTGGCGTACTTGTCGCGGTCCAGTTCGGTGCGCGGATCGAAGTCGGTGATCAGGTTGTGCAGCCGGTCGGCGTACTGCATCCACATCATGGTGCGCTCGTGGCCCAGCGCACCGTTGGCCACCCGCCAGCCGCCGCCCTGCGGGCCGACCAGGTTCTCCTTGGGCACCCGCACGTCGGTGAAGAACACCTCGTTGAAGTCGACGTCGTCCTGGTGGCAGACCGTCGGGAACGGCCGGCGCATCAGACCCTCGGACTCGGTCGGGATCAGCAGCACGCTGATGCCCTTGTGCTTGGGGGCGTCCTGATCGGTGCGCACGAAGGTCAGCAGCACGTCGGCGTCGTGGGCGCCGGAGGTCCACACCTTCTGCCCGTTGACCACGAAGTGGTCCCCGGCGTCGTCGGCGCGGGTGCGCAGCGAGGCCAGATCCGAGCCCGCGCCGGGCTCGCTCATGCCGACCGAGGCGGTCAGCTCCGCGCGCAGGATGGGCACCGCCCAGCGCTGCTTCTGCTCGTCGGTGCCGAACGACAGGATGGAGGCGGCCACGATGCCCACGCCCTGCGGGTTGTAGGTGTGGTAAATCCGCCGCCGCGACAGCTCCTCGCGGTGCACGTACTGCTGCACCACCGAGGCGTTGCGACCGCCGAACTCCGGCGGGTTGCCGGGCAGCAGCCAGCCGGCGTCGAACTGCAGTCGCTGCCAACGCCGGGCCCATTCCGGGATGTGCGAGCAGGTCCGGGACCGTTCGGCGGTCTCGGCCTCCGGCGGCAGGTTGCGCTCCAGAAAATCGACAAACTCGGCCCGGAACGCCTCCACGTCGGCATCGAAACTCAGTTGCATTCGCGTCCCTTCCGGCGGCAGACAATCGGTGGCCGACCACCTCCGGCGGCCCGCGCGAACATGGAGAATAGCATTCTCGCTCTGCGGAAATCTACGTCTTCTCCGAGGCCCGGGCGGGCAGCGCGACGCCGCGTCGACATTCCGAGAATAAGATTCTTCATGAGGTAGAACCTCGTTGTACCATGAGCCAAGGAAGGAGGCCGCCCCATGTTCGAGCATGCCGACGGCACCAGCACCCCGGTGATCGACGCGAGCGTTCACATCTTCTTCGGGTCCAACAAGGACCTGCGGCAGAACTTCATGCGCGAGCCGTTCCGCAGCCGCGGCTTCCCGGACTATGAGATGGACTGGTACGGCGCGCCGGGCGGCGAATACGCCAGGGGCACCAAGGGGCCCGACGGCCAGTACCCCGGCTCCGATGTCGACGTCGTCGCCGAGCAGTTGTTCGTCGACCGCGGCGTGGACATCGCGGTGCTGCACCCGATGACCCGCGGCATCATGCCGGACCGCCACCTGGGCACCGCGATCGCGGCCGCGCACAACGAGATGATGGTGACCCGGTGGCTGGAGCACCCCGAATTCGGGCAGCGGTTCCGCGGCACCATCCGGGTCGATCCCGACGACATGGCCGGCTCGCTGCGCGAGATCGACAAGTACAAGGACCACCCTCAGGTGGTGCAGATCGGCATCCCGCTGCAGTCCCGCGAGCTGTACGGCAAACCGCAGTTCTGGCCGCTGTATGAGGCCGCCATCGACGCCGGGCTGCCGATCGCCGCGCACATCGAGGTCGGTGCCGGCATCGCCTTCCCACCGACCCCGTCCGGACGCACCCGCACCCACGAGCAGTACGCCGGCTTCATGGGCCTGAACTACATCTATCACCTGCTCAACATGATCGCCGAGGGCGTCTTCGAGCGCTACGACGCACTGAAGTTCGTCTGGGCCGACGGCGCCGGCGATCTGCTGACCCCGTTCATCTGGCGGATGGACTGCTTCGGCCGGCCGCATCTGGAGCAGACCCCGTGGGCACCGAAGATGCCCAGCGACTACCTGCCCGGCCACGTGTTCTTCGTCCAGGGTGCCTTCGACGGACCCGGCGACGTCGAGTTCGCCGGCGAATGGGCCGGATTCACCGGCAAGGACGACATGACCATGTTCGGCTCCAGCTACCCGCACTGGCACCTCGCCGAACTGAAGGTGCCCGCTGCCTACAGCACCGAGCAGCGGGAGAAGTTCTGCTGGCGCAACGCCGCCGAGCTCTACGGCATCGAGATCGGCGCCGGGCTGGCCACGTCATGACCGTCACCGCCGACACCACCGCCACCGACCGGGTCACCCCGGCCGAACGCATCGCGGTGCGCTGCGTGGACTCCGATGTGCATCCGGTGCCTCGCCGCGGCGAGCTGGTGGACTACATCCCCGAGCCCTGGCGCAGCAAGTACTTCCGCTCCCACCGGGTCGGCGAGCAGATCTTCTACGATGCACCCGACTACGCGCACTCCTACGCCATGCGGGTGGACTCCTTTCCCGCCGACGGGGAATTCGCCTGCAGCGACCCCGATCTCGCGCTCAAGCAGCTCATCATGGAGGCCGGCTCCGACATCGCCATCCTGGAGCCCATCCACGGCGAGATGCGCATCCCGGAAGCCACCGCCGCGTTCTGCACGGCGACCAACCTGTGGCTGGCCAACCACTGGCTCGACGCGCACAACAACTGGCACGAGCGCTGGCGCGGGTCGATCTGCGTGGCCATCGAGGATCCGGCCTCGGCGGTCGCCGAGATCGAAACCTGGGCGGGCCACCCGTATATGGCCCAGATCCTGATCAAGGCCGAACCCCGGCCGTCCTGGGGCGACCCGTGCTACGACCCGGTCTGGGCCGCCGCCACCAAACACGACCTGGTGATCAGCTGCCATCTGGCCCGCGGCCAGTTCGAGACGCTGCCGATCCCGCCGGTCGGGTTCCCCAGCTACAACCACGATTTCATGTGCAGCTACTCGCTGCTGGCCGCCAATCAGGTGATGTCACTGATCTTCGACGGCGTCTTCGACCGGTTCCCGACCCTGCGGATCGTGTTCATCGAGCACGCCTTCACCTGGATCCTGCCGCTGATGTGGCGGATGGACGCGCTGTATGAGGCCCGCAAGTCCTGGCTGGACATCAAGCGCAAGCCCAGCGAGTACGTCAAGGAGCACATCAAGTTCACCACCCAGCCGCTGGACTATCCCGAGGACAAGACCGAGCTGATGCGGGCGTTCGAGTGGATGGAGTGCGAGAAGATCCTGCTCTATTCCAGCGATTACCCGCACTGGACGTTCGACGACCCGCGCTGGCTGGTCAAGCACCTGCCCGAGCACGCCCGCGAGGCGGTGATGTTCCGCAACGGCATCCAGACCTACCACCTGCCCGATACCGTGCCCGCCCTCGAGGGACAAGTGAGAGTGTTCTGACCGTGAGCAACGATCCCCAAGAACCCCGGCTGGCCCAGGGCCGCGAACACGTGGTGGCCACCGTCGACGAAATCCCGCCGGGGACACACAAACTGGTGCCGATCGGCCGACACGGTGTTGGCGTGTACAACGTCAACGGCACCTTCTACGCGATCGCGAACTACTGCCCGCACGAGGGCGGACCGCTGTGCTCGGGTCGGGCCCGCGGCCGCAACATCGTCGACGAGAACGTGCCCGGCGATGCCGTCATGGTCCGGGACATGGAATTCATCTACTGCCCCTGGCATCAATGGGGATTCGAGCTGGCCACCGGAACCACCGCGGTCAAGCCCGAATGGAGCATCCGCACCTACCCGGTCCGGGTCGTCGGCAACGACGTCCTGGTCCAGGCCTGAGAGAAGGGACACCGGTGGCCACCGACCTCACCCCGGGTGAGCACGTTGTGCAGATCAACGGCGGCAATGTCGTCTACGAAATCCTCGGCAACCAGGGCGAATTCATCGTCCTGACGCCCGGCGGCCGGTTCAGCAAGGACATTCCGGGCCTGCGACCGCTGGCCGAGGCACTGGTGGCGGGCGGCTACCGGGTGCTGCTGTGGGACCGGCCGAACTGCGGCCGCTCCGACGTGCAGTTCTACGGCCAGAGCGAATCGCACATGCGCGCCGAGACGCTGCACGCGCTGATCAGCGCCCTGGGGATCGGCCCGTGCATCCTGGCCGGCGGCTCCGGCGGAGCACGCGACACCATGCTGACCACCATGCTCTACCCGGAGATCGCCACCAAGCTGGTGGTGTGGAACATCGTCGGCGGGGTGTACGGATCCTTCGTGCTGGGCTCCTACTACATCGTGCCGAGCATCCTGGCGGTGCGCGGGGCGGGCATGAAGGCGGTCGCCAAGATCGACGAGTGGCAGGAGCGGATCGCCGAGAACCCCGACAACCAGGCGCGCATCCTGGGCCAGGATCCCGATGCGTTCCTCAAGCTGATGCTGCGCTGGCTCAACGCCTTCGTGCCGAAACCGGGCCAGACCATTCCCGGCGTTGAGGACGAGCTGTTCGACAACATCACCGTGCCCACGCTGATCATCCGCGGCGGCGAGAACGACATGGACCACCCCAAGCGCACCTCGCTGGAGATCAGCTGCCTGATCAAGGGCTCCACCCTGATCGACCCGCCCTGGCCGGAGGACGCCTGGGAACGCGCGGCCGAGGACCGGGCATCGGGAAAGGTCAAGCGGTTCAACATGTTCGACACCTGGGTGCAGGCGGCACCGGCGATCCTGGAATTCCTGGGACGCTGATGCCCGGCCGGGCGCCGTCAGACGGTGCGGATGTGGATCTCGGCGTTGGTCGCCGACTCCAACGCGGTGTGGATCCGGCTCTCCGGGATGCGGGTGAGATCCTCGCGCCGCAGGGTGACGGTGATGATGTCCCAGCCCTGATCGCCGGGCCTGCGGTCGATGTCGCCGGTGACCCCGAAGCCGGCCAGCACCCCGGCGGCGTCCTCGTCGGTGCCGTGGCTGACGAAGGTCACCACGCCGGGCACCGGCTCGGTGCCAAAGGCCGTGGCGCACATGCCGATCGCTATGTCGCGCAACTGATCCGGGTCGGCGCCGGTCATCAGCAACTCGATCTCCCGGCGGCTCGGCGGCATCGCCGCCAGGTTGTTCTCCAGAAGTTCCAGTCCCGCCGCGCCGGCCGCCCGGCCCAGCTCGGCCGCCCCGGCAGCCAGCTGGTCGGGGGTCAACGCGCCGGCCAGGTCGACGCCCACTCGCACCACCGCAGTTCGCACGTTTTCGAGCCTAGCCACGGCCGGGCACCGGTCCGCAGGAGGTACGCATGACCGCGCACGCCACCACCGCTTCGCTGACCGTGGCCGGCTGGCCCGGCCTGACCCCGCGGTTGCTGCGCACCGAGCCCGGCACCGAGTCGCTGGCCGCCTACACCGCCGCCGGGGGCTACCGGTCACTCGGCGACCCCGAGGGACTGCTGACCGAGGTGCACGCCGCCGGGATTCTGGGCCGCGGCGGCGCGGCGTTCCCGCTCGGGGTGAAGCTGCGCACGGTGCGCACCTCGGCGCTGGCCGGCTGGGACACCGTGGTGCTGGCCAACGGCGAGGAGGGCGAACCGGCCTCGATCAAGGACCGCTGGCTGCTTCGGCACCGCCCACACCTGGTGCTCGACGGGCTGCGGCTGGCCGCCCACATCGTCGGCGCCCGGAACGCCCACGTCTACCTGTCCGATCCGGGCGCCGCGGCGACGATCACCGACGCGCTGGCCGAACTCGGCCCCGACGGGCTGGCCGGGCTGACGGTCAGCCTGCGCGTCGTCGACCCGGCGTACGTGGCCGGTGAGGAGACCGCGGCGGTGCGCGCGGTCAACGGCGGGCCGGCCAAACCCACCGACAAGCCGCCGCGACCGTTCCTGGCCGGCATCGGCGGGCTGCCGACCCTGGTCAGCAACGTCGAGACACTGGCCAACCTGCCCTACGTCGCGCAGCACGGCGCGGCGCGGTACCGGGAGTCCGGCACCGACGCCTCGCCGGGCACCTTCCTGTGCACCGTCACCGGCGGTGGCCGCGACGCCGCGCTCTACGAGTTGCCGCACGGGGTGCGCGTGGCGGACTTGCTCGCCCACCGCGGGGTGCCGGCCGAATCGGTGCGCGGCGCGCTGCTCGGCGGGTACTTCGCCGGGCTGGTCAACCGGGAGGTGCTCGAGGCCACCGTCGACCACGCCGGGTTCACCGCGATCGGCAGCGGCCTGGGCTGCGGTGCGGTGTCGCTGATCACCGCCGAATGCCCGGTCGCGGTGGCCGCCGCGGTGCTGGAGTACTTCGGCCGGGAGAACGCCGGACAGTGCGGGTCCTGTTTCAACGGCACCGCCGCGATGGCCGCGGTGGCGGTGGCGCTGCGCGAGCAGACCGCCGCCGCCGAGGACGTCGATGCGCTGCGCCGCTGGTCGCAGGTGCTGCCCGGGCGCGGCGCCTGCGGCACCCTGGACGCCGCGACGAATATCGCCGCCAGTCTGCTGGAGAAGTTCCCCGCCGAGGTCGCCGCGCACCTCGAGCACGCCTGCCCGGACTGCCGTCCGGGCGGGTACGCACCCCAGCGTCCCTTCGAGGTGGAGGCACAGTGAGCGATCGGATGCGCATCAAGCTGGACCGCACGCTGTGCGACGGGTTCGGCGTCTGCGCCAAACACGCGCCGAGGTACTTCTCCCTGGACGACTGGGGGTATGCCGTGCTGGTCGGCGACGGCGACATCCCGGAGGCCGACCGCGACGCGGTGCTGCGTGCGCTGATGGACTGCCCGGTGCACGCCATCATGGAGTACAGCGAGCGTCGCCCCGACGATCCGCCGCCACCGCGCGGCGATCTGGCCGACCCGGACCCGGCCGAGCATCTGAAGGTTGATTCCAACGAGGCAGAGTGGGGGTTCACCCGGTGAGTCATCGACTTCCGTTGCCGCAGCTGACCTTTGACAACGAGTTCTTCTGGCACTCCGGCGCCGACGGGACGCTGCGGATCCAGGAGTGCCAGGCCTGCTCGGCGCTGATCCATCCGCCGCAGCCGATCTGCCGGTACTGCCGCAGCCACGACCTCGGGGTGCGTGCGGTGTCCGGCCGGGCGGTGCTCTCGGCGTTCACCGTCAACCATCGCTTCGCCATGCCCGGCCTCAAGCCGCCCTACGTGGTGGCGCAGGTGGCCATCGAGGAGGATCCGCGGGTTCGGCTGACCACCAACATCACCGGCGACGGCACCGATCTGGAGATCGGCCAGATCGTCGAGGTGTACTTCGAGCAGCACGACGACGTGTGGCTGCCGCTGTTCGCGCCGGTGCAGCCCGTCGAGCACGGCGCGCTGCCGGCCGACGAGATCGCGCCGACCGACTTCGCCCGGCACGTGCGCCCGATGCTGACCCGGGAGAAGTTCGAGGACCGCGCGGCGATCACCGGGATCGGTGCGTCCCGGATGGGCCGGCGGCTGATGGTGCCGCCGCTGTCGCTGACCATCGAGGCGTGTGAGGCCGCCGTCGCCGACGCCGGTTTGACCCTCGATGACATCGACGGCCTGTCGACCTACCCGTCGATGGACGCCGTCGGCATGGGCGAGGGCGGGGTGTCGGTGCTGGAGGGAGCCCTCGGCATCAAACCGACCTGGATCAACGGCGGCATGGACACCTTCGGCCCCGGCGGTTCGGTGATCGCCGCGGTGATGGCCGTCGCCACCGGGATGGCCCGGCACGTGCTGTGTTTCCGCACCCTGTGGGAGGCGACCTTCCAGGCGCTGATGAAGGAGGGCCGGATCTCCCCGCCGGGCGGCACCCGCACCAACAGCTGGCAGATGCCGTTCGGGGCGATGTCGGCCGCGCACACCCTGGCGCTCAACGCGCAGCGGCACTTTCACCGCTACGGCACCACCCGGGAGACCCTGGGCTGGATCGCGCTGAACCAGCGCGCCAACGCCGCGCTGAATCCGACGGCGATCTACCGAGATCCGATGACCATGGCGGACTACCTGTCGGCGCGGCCGATCACCACGCCGTTCGGGCTGTACGACTGCGACGTGCCGTGCGACGGTGCGGTGGCGGTGGTGGTCTCGGCCGTCGACGCCGCCGCCGACCTGGCCAAGCCGCCGGTGCGGATCGAGGCGGTCGGCACCCAGATCATCGAGCGCACCGACTGGGACCAGACCACCTTGACCCACGAGCCGCAGGTGCTCGGCCAGGCCGCGCACCTGTGGACCCGCACCGATCTGCGGCCGGCCGATGTCGATGTGGCCGAGCTCTACGACGGGTTCACCTTCAACTGCCTGTCCTGGATCGAGGCGCTGGGGTTCTGCGGCATCGGCGAGTCGAAAGACTTCCTGGACGGCGGTACCAATATTGCCCGCGACGGGGTGCTCCCGCTCAACACCCACGGCGGCCAGCTCTCGCACGGGCGCACCCACGGCATGGGGCTGATCCACGAGGCGGTCAGCCAGCTGCGCGGCGAGGCCGGCGACCGACAGGTCGCCAACGCCAAGGTGGCGGTGGCCAGTTCGGGCGGTCTCACCCCCAGCGGCGTGCTGCTGCTGCGCACCGAATGAGCACCCCGCGCGTCGTGCTCGTCGACGGGGTCCCGATGTCGGGCATCCTGTCGGCCGTCGGGTCACCGCGCGCCACCATCGTCGCGGTGCACGGCGGCGCCACCCACGCCGCCTACTTCGATCCGCCCGGGCATCCCGAGCAGTCGCTGCCGCGGTTGGCGGCCGAGGCCGGGTTCACCGTGCTGAGCCTGGACCGGCCGGGCTTCGGCGCCTCGGCGCTGTATCCCGAGGAGTTCGCCGATCCGGCGCGGCGCGTCGAGATGGCACACCGGGCCGTCGAGGCCATTCTCGGCGACCGGGACCGCGGCGCCGGGATCTTCCTGCTGGCGCACTCCAACGGCAGCGAGTTGGTGCTGCGGATGGCCACCGCGCCCACCGGCGCCGACCTGCTCGGGATCGAGATCTCCGGCACCGGCATCGAGCAGCAGCCCGAGGCCCGGCGGATCCTGGCCGGCGCCTCGGCCGAGCGGATCCCGACCGGGCTGCGCGAGCTGCTGTGGGAGCCCGCTCAGCTCTACCCGAGCGGGGTGGCCGGCGCGGTGCGCATCCCCGGTGGGCCGATCTCCCCCGGGTATGAGGCGGACCTGGTGTCCACCTGGACCCAGACCTTCCCCGAGTTGGCCGCCCGGGTGCGGGTGCCGGTGCGCTTCACCCTCGGCGAGCACGAACGGGTCTGGCGCAACGATGATTCCGCGATGGCGCAGGTCGGTGCGCTGTTCACCGCGGCGCCGAGCGTCGAGCTGTCCCGCCAGGTCGGCGCCGGGCACAACCTGAGCCTGGGACACCGGGCCGAGGACTATCACCGCAGCGTACTGTCGTATCTACAGAAATGCATTCAGTAATGCCATCGGCTAGGGAGGCCACGTGACACGAGTCGGATTCATCGGACTGGGCAGCCAGGGCGGCCCGATGGCCCGCGCCATCGCCGAGGCGGGCATCCCGACCACGCTGTGGGCCCGCCGAGCCTCCTCGCTGGAGCCCTACGCCGACACCCCCGCCCGCTACGCCGAGACGCCCGCCGCGCTGGCGGCGGCCAGCGACGTGGTGTGCCTGTGCGTGGTCGGCGACGACGACGTGCGCGAACTGGTCTACGGCGAGACCGGCCTGCTGGCCGGGATGGCGCCCGGCGGCACCATCGTGGTGCACAGCACCATCCACCCCGACACCTGCCGGGAACTTGCCGAAAAGGCCGCCCCGCAGGGTATTTCGATCGTCGACGCGCCGGTCTCCGGCGGGGCTCCGGCGGTGGAGGCCAAATCCCTGCTGGTGATGGTCGGCGGCGAGGACGCCGACGTGGCGCGGGTGCGGCCGATCTTCGAGAGCTACGCCAACCCGATCGTGCACCTGGGCCCGCTCGGCGCCGGCCAGGTCACCAAGATCCTGAACAACCTGCTGTTCAGCGCGAACCTCGGCAGCGCGATCAGCCTGCTGGAACTCGGCGAAACCCTGGGGGTGCCGCGGGACAAGATGTGCGAGGTGGTCACCCGCGGCTCGGCAAACAGCAAGGCGCTGGGCAGCATCGCGATGTTCGGCGGCACCCTGGACAACCTCGCGCCGATCGCCGGCGGACTGCTGCAGAAGGACGTCCGGCTGGCGGCCAGCCTGGCCGACACCGCGGGCGCCGTCCAGGGCAAGGTGTTCGACGCCGCCGACGCGGCGCTGGCGGCGATGGGGCATCCGCGTTGAGGATCGGTTTCATCGGCGCGGGCCGGATGGGCGCCCCAATGGTGGCGCGGCTGGCCGCGGCCGGCCATCAGGTCCGCGCGCTGGGCCGCACCGAGGAAAACCGGGCCGCCCTGGCCGAGCTCGGCGCCACCCCGGTCGCCGAGGTCGCCGATGCGGCGGCCGGCGCCGAGGTCGTGGTGGTCTGCGTCTTCACCGACGAGCAGGTCGGGGCGCTGTGCCTGGAGCCCGGACCGGGGCGGGAGCTGCCGGCGCTGATGCCGGCGGGCTCGGTGCTGGTGCTGCACACCACCGGCAGCCCGGCAACGGCCGCGGCGGTCGCCGAACGGGCGGCCGGCAACGCGGTGGCGGTGCTCGACGCGCCGGTCAGCGGCGGCCCGCACGACATCGCCGCGGGCAGCGTGACGGTGTTCGTCGGCGGCGACCGGGACGCGCTGGACCGGGCCCGCCCGGCGCTGGCGTGCTACGCCGATCCGATCGTGCACGCCGGCCCGACCGGCGCCGGGCAGAAGACCAAGCTGGTCAACAATGCGCTGTTCGCCGCGCAGGTCGGCCTGGTGGCCGAGGCCGTGACGCTCGGCGCGCGGCTCGGGCTGACCGAGCCGGCGCTGCTGGCCGCGCTGCCGCACGGCAGCGGGGCCAGCGCGGCGATGGGCAATATCGCCCGGGCCGGGTCGGCGGCAACCTTCATCGCCGCCGTCGCCGAGTTCATCGGCAAGGACGTCGCCGTGGTGCGCGCCACCGCCGCGGAATTGGGCACCGATCTCGGCCGGCTCGACCCGCTGGTCGACGCGGGCCTGGGCCGCTGACGCGCGTCAAAATTCCGGCCAAACCCCTGCCCTGCGCACCACAAAGCTGCTAGCGTTACACATCAGCCTTGTTCCGTAACTTCCCGCCCGTCAGCCAACTGCGGAGGAGCCCTCATGACCAAGCCGTCGGTGGTTTTCGACCCCTTCTCCGATGAGTACTACAACGATCCGTACGACATCTACCTGCGGATGCAGGACGAGGCGCCGGTCTACTACAGCGCCGAACACGACTTCTACGCGCTGACCCGGCACGCCGACGTCGCCGCCGCCCTCAAGGACCACGAGACGTACTCCTCCTCCCGCGGCTGCGACCTGTCGATGATCCGGTCCGAGGAGGGCGTGCAGAAGTCCATCATCTTCATGGACCCGCCGGATCATCGCTACCTGCGCAGCCTGGTCAACAAGGCCTTCACCCCGCGGGCCGTGCAGTCCCAGCGCGAGACCATCGAGCACCTCGTCGACCAGTACCTGTCGAAGGTCGACCCGGAGCACTTCGACGTGGTCGCCGACTTCTCCGGCCCCTTCCCGGTCGAGGTCATCACCCGGATGGCCGGGGTACCCGAGGAGTACCGGCAGAAGGTGCGGGAGTGGATCGACACCTCGCTGTCGCGGGAGCCGGGCCAGATGGGGCTGACCGAGGCGGGCATGGCCGCCTCCATCGAATCCGGCATGTACTACTACAAGCTGGCCCAGGATCGCCGGGCCAACCCGCAGGACGACATGATCAGCCGGCTGATCGCCGCGGAGGTGCCCGACGACGCCGGCGGCACCCGCACCCTCGACGACATCGAGATCGCCGGCTTCACCTCGCTGCTCGGCGGCGCGGGCGCCGAGACCGTCACCAAGCTGGTGGGTTCGGCGGTGGTGACCTTCGCCCGCCACCCCGAGCAGTGGGAGAAGCTGCGCAACGACCGCAGCCTGCTGCCCGGCGCGGTCGAAGAAATGCTGCGCTTCGACGGCCCGGTGCATTACAACGTGCGGTTCACCCTGCGCGAGGCGACGCTGCACGGCGTCACCATCCCGGCCGGCAAGCCGGTGTTCCTGATGAAGGCCGCCGCCAACCGCGATCCCCGCGCGTTCAGCGACGCCGGGGTGTTCGACATCGAGCGCGACCGCACCGAGGCACAGAACATGGGCTTTGGCTACGGCATCCACAGCTGCCTGGGCGCCGCGCTGGCCCGGCTGGAGACCATCATCGCGATGGACCGGCTGCTCGACTTCATGCCGCGCTACGAGGTCCAGTGGGACGGCCTCCAGCGGGTGCACATGCAGAATGTGGCCGGCTACCACCACGTCCCGGTGAAGGTGCTGTGATGACGAAGAAGGTGGTCGTCGACTACGACCTGTGCGAGGCCAACGCGGTCTGCATGGGCATCATTCCCGAGGTGTTCGACCTCGATGACCAGGACAATCTGAACGTGCTCGACGACGAGGTGACCCCGGAGCGCGAGCAGCTGATCCGCGAGGCCGTGCGGCAGTGCCCGCGCCAGGCCATCTCCATCGTCGAGGAGTAGCCCCGCCGGCGCCCTAGGCGGGCACCAGGTCGGCGACGATCGGGCAGCACAGCGCCGCACTGCGGAAGGTTTCCGCCCAGCCCGGCTCGTCGGCGATTCCCGCGGCGGTCAGCGCCTGGGCCTTGAACGCCCGGGCGGCGACGGTCAGCCGGTGCTGCACCGACCCGACGCTGCGATCGAGCTCGCTGGGCCAGAAGTCGCCCCACAGCGTGACCTCGGTGCCGCCGTGTTCCAGGGCCTGGCGCACACCCTCGCGAATGCGCCCGTCCCGGCCGTACAGTTCGGCGGCCACCGCCAGCGCGTTGGGGTGGGTGCCGGCCGGGCCCCGCACGAGTTCGGTTTCCAGGTCGGCGATTTCGGCGCCGATGATCCGCAGCGGACGGAAGTCGCCGCCCTCGGCCACCATCACCCGGACGTCCCAGCCGGCCATCACCCGATCGAACATCCAGCCGCCGGCCGCGCGCACCGCGTCGTCCACGTTGGGCGCCACCACGTCGAGGCGGTACCTCACGATGCGTCCGGTGCGAACTCCCTCGCCAGCGTTCTCGCGTACTCCCGCAGCGCTTCCTGCAGCGGGATTGAAGGATCGAGCAGCCATGAAATTTCCATTCCGTTGACGAGGGACACAATTTGCACGGCCTTCAGGGCCGGATCGAAGTCGGTGCGGTACCGCCCGTCGGCCTGGCCGCGGGCGATCAGGTCGGTGACGATCTGGACGGCCGCGCGCTGACGGATCAGCAACCGATCGTGCAGCGGGGCCTCCGGCATCAGGTTCTCCACCAGCAGCACCGAGTAGGTGCCGACCAGCTCGGGGGCCCGGTCCACCCGCTCGCCGACCCGGGCGATCTGCTCGAGCAGATCCCCGGCGCGGTCGGAGTGCGCGTCGTCATCGGCGTCGCGGGCATCGACGACGGCGTGCAGCAGCTGTTCCTTGGACTCGAAGTGGTGCAGCAGCCCGGCCGCGCTCACCCCGGCCTCCCGGGCGATCTGCGCCAGCGTGGTGTTGCGCCAGCCGTTGCGGGTCACCAGCCGCTGCGCGACCGCCAAGATCCGCTGTTTGCGGTCCTCACCCTTGGCGAGCAGGGTGGCATAGGGCCTGGCAGATGACACGGGGTTGGGCGTCCTTCGGTCCGGCGGAAACCTACTTAATGAACGTACAGTAGGTTACTCGGCGCGTTGTGGCAAGCGTCACTTTCGCCGGCGCGCAGAACCGCTACAGGCCCAGGTCCTTGGCGATCATCACCTTCATCACCTCGCTGGTGCCGGCGTAGATCCGGGTCACCCGGGCATCGGTGTAGAGCCGGGCGATCGGGTACTCCATCATGTAGCCGTAGCCGCCGAACAGCTGCAGGCAACGATCGACCACCCGGGCCTGCATCTCGGTGCAGAACAGCTTGGTCCGCGCGGCGTCGGCGCCCGACAGCCGGCCCTCGACGTGTTCGGCGACCGCCGCGTCCAGCATCGCCTGGCCGGCCTCGACCTCGGTCGAGCACGCGGCCAGCTCGAACTTGGTGTTCTGGAACGAGGCCACCGGGGTGCCGAACGCGGTGCGGCTCTTGGTGTATTCGATGGCCGCGGCGATCGCCGAGCGGGCCTGCGCCACCGACCCGACCGCGACGGTCAGCCGCTCCTGCGCCAGGTTGTGGCCCAGGTAGCCGAACGCCTCGTCGACCTCACCGAGCACGTTGGCCGCCGGCACCCGCACGTCGGTGAAGGACAGCTCGGCGGTGTCCTGGACCTTGCAGCCCATCTTGTCGAGCTCGCGGCCGCGCTCGAACCCGGCCATCCCGTCCTCGACGACCAGCAGGGTCAGCCCGCGGCGGCGGTTGTCCGGATCGGTGGCGGTGCGGGCCACCACGATCACCAGGTCGGCCTGCATGCCGCCGGTGATGAAGGTCTTGGCACCGTTGAGGATGAAGTCCTCGCCGTCGCGGACCGCGGTGGTGCGCATGCCGGCCAGATCCGAGCCGGTGCCCGGTTCGGTCATCGCAATGGCGGTCAGCAGGCTGCCGTCGGCCAGGCCGGGGAACCAGCGCCCGCGCTGCTCTTCGTTCGCGTAGTGCAGGAAGTACGGCAGGATCACCTCCAGCTGGGTGCGCACCGTCGACAGCGTGACCAGGGCACGCGCCGCCTCCTCCTGCAGCACCACGTTGTAGCGGTAGTCGTCCTGCCCGCCGCCGCCGTACGCCTCCGGGATGGCCATCCCCAGGATTCCGGTCTCGCCGAGCTTGCCGAACGCCGCGCGGGGCATCCGGCCGGCCTTCTCCCACTGCGGGTAGGCCGGCACGACCTCCTTCTCGATGAAGTCGCGGGCCAGCCCGCGGAAGGCCTCGTGGTCCTCGGTGAACAGGGTGCGGCGCATGGGGTCTCCTCGGACGCTGGTTCAGATGAGTTCGACGACGGTGGCGTTGGCGGTGCCGCCACCCTCGCACATGGTCTGCAGCCCGTAACGGATGCCGTTGTCGCGCATGTGGTGCAGCATCCGGGTCATCAGCACCGCGCCGGAGGCCCCGAGCGGGTGCCCCAGCGCGATCGCGCCGCCGAGCGGGTTGAGCCGGTCCGGGTCGGCGCCGGTCTCGGCCAGCCAGGCCATCGGCACCGGGGCGAACGCCTCGTTCACCTCGAAGACGCCGATGTCGCCGACGCCGAGTCCGGCCCGCGCCAGCACCTTCTCGGTGGCCGGGATGGGTCCGGTCAGCATCAGCACCGGGTCATCGCCGGTGACCGCGCCCGCGACGTAGCGGGCCAGCGGGGTCAGCCCGAGTTCGGCGGCCTTTGCCGCGGTGGTCACCAGCAGCGCGGCCGCCCCGTCGGAGATCTGCGAGGAGTTGCCGGCATGGATGACGCCGTCGTCGGAGAACGCCGGTTTGAGCCCGGACAGCTTCTCGACGGTGCTGCCGCGGCGGATGCCCTCGTCGGCGGCCAATCCGTCGACCGCGACGATCTGCTCGGTGAAGGCGCCGCGGTCCGCTGCGGCGGCGGCCAGCTCATGGGAGCGCACGGCGTACTCGTCGACGGCCCTGCGGTCGAATCCCCAGCGCCGGCAGATCAATTCCGCGCCGAGGCCCTGGTTGAACTGGAAGCCGTCGTAACGGGCCAGCGCCTTGGGGCCGAACGGCATGCCGGTGGAGCGGGTGGCGCCCAGCGGTACCCGGCTCATCACCTCGACACCGCCGGCCACCACCACGTCCTGCAGCCCGGACAGCACCGCCGCGGCGGCGAAGTCCAGCGCCTGCTGGCTCGATCCACAGGCCCGGTTGACCGTCACGCCGGGAATGGACTCGGGCCAGCCGGCCGCCAGCACCGAATACCGGGCGATGTTGCTGGACTGGTCGCCGACCTGGCCGACGCAGCCCCACACCACATCGTCGACGACGGCCGGGTCCAGTCCGGTGCGGGCCATCAGCTCGTTGAGCACCAGCGCCGACAGGTCGGCGGCGTGCGCCGTCGCCAGCGATCCGTTGCGCTTGCCGATCGGGGTCCGCACCGCGGCGGCAATCACGGCTTCGGTCACGGGGTCACGTCCTTGGGGTTCGGGCCGATGGCGCCGGCGGCGCGCAGCTCGGCAATGGCGGCGGCGTCCAGGCCCAGGTCGGCCAGGATGGCATCGGTGTGTTCGCCCAGCGCCGGCACCGGCCCCATCGCCGCGGTGTGCCCGGCGATCACCGGCGGCGGCAGCAGCGCCGGGATCGGCCCGTTGGGGGTCTCGACGCTGCGCCAGCGGTCCCGGGCACGCAGCTGCGGGTGCTCAACGACCTCGCTGGGCAGGTTGTAGCGGGAGTTGCCGATCCCGGCGGCATCGGCGATCGCCTGAATCTCGGCCAGATCGCGCCCGGCGCACCAGCTTCCGATCGCCGCGTCGAGTTCGGCGCGGGCCGCGCAGCGGTCGGAGTTGGTGGCGAACCGGGGGTCATCGGCCAGGTCGGGGCGCTCGATGATGTCGCGGGCCAGCCGCTGCCATTCCCGGTCGTTGGTGGTGCCGAGCACGACGGTCTGCCCGTCCCGGGTGGCGAACGCACCGTAGGGCGACACCGCCGGGGAACTCATTCCGAGCGGCACCTGGTCGATGCCGCTGTGCTGGGTGTAGGTCAGCGGGTAGCCCATGATGTCGGTCATGGTGTCGAACAGGCTGACCGCGACCGAGGGCATCGGCTCGCCGGCCGGCAGCGCGCCGCGGGCGCGGCCCAGCAGCAGCGCCATGATGGACAGTGCCGAGTACAGGCCGGTGGAGATGTCGGCGACCGGCGGGCCGGGTTTGGCCGGTGCGCCGGGGCCGCCGGTGACCGCGCACGCCCCGGATTCGGCCTGCACCAGCAGGTCGTAGGCGCGCTTGTGCGAGATCGGGCCGCCGGGCCCGTAGCCGTCGATCTCGACGGCGATCAGCTCCGGGTACCGGGCCCGCAGGGCCTCCGGCGCCAGCCCCATCCGGGCGGTGGCCCCGGGGGCCAGGTTGGACACCAGCGCGTCGGCGCGTTCCAGCAGCCGGTGCAGGATGTCCAGTCCGGCAGCAGATTTCAGGTCAAGGGTGATGGACTCCTTGCCGCGGTTGGCCCAGACGAAGTGCGCGGCCAGCCCGTTGACGACGGTGTCGTAGTCGCGGGCGAAGTCGCCGCCGTTGGGGTTCTCCACCTTGATCACCCGGGCGCCGAAGTCGGCCAGCACCCGGCTGCACATCGGTGCCGACACGGCCTGTTCCAGGGCGATCACGGTGATGCCGGCCAGCGGCCCGTGCGGTTTGGTCACGCTCACATTCTCCCGGTGCCGGCCGTCAGTAGCTGCGCGGCATGCCGAGCACGTGCTCGCCGAGGAAGTTCAGGATCATCTCCTGGCTGACCGGGGCGATCTTCATCAGCCGGGATTCCCGGAAGTACCGGGACACGTGGTACTCCTCGGAGTAACCCATCCCGCCGTGCAGCTGCAGGGCCCGGTCGGCGGCGCCGAAGCCGGCGTCGGCGCACAGGTACTTGGCGGTATTGGCTTCCCGCCCACAGGGTTTGCCGTTGTCGTAGAGCCAGGTCGCCTTGCGCAGCACGAGTTCCGCGGCGTCCAGCCGGGCCAGCGAGTCGGCCAGCGGGAACTGCAGCCCCTGGTTCATCCCGATCGGCCGGTTGAAGACGTGCCGTTCGTTGCCGTATTTGACGGCCTTTTCCAGCGCGACCCGGCCGATGCCGAGCGCCTCGGCGGCGATCAGCATCCGCTCGGGGTTCAGCCCGTCGAGGATGTAGCGGAAGCCCTGGCCCTCCTCGCCGACCCGGTGCTCGACGGGCACCATCAGGTCGTCGATGAAGACCTCGTTGGAGGCCACCGCATTTCGGCCCATCTTCTTGATCGGCCGGATGTCGACGTGCTCGGGGTCCAGATCGGTGAGGAACAGCGTCATGCCGTCGGTCTTCTTGGCGCAGTCCTCGCGCGGTGTGGTGCGGGTCAGCAGCAGGATCTTCTCGCTCTCCCCGGCCTTGCTGATCCACACCTTTCGGCCGTTGACCCGGTAGTGGTCGCCCTCGCGCTTGGCGAAGGTGGTGATCCGCGAGGTGTCCAGCCCCGCACCGGGTTCGGTGACGCCGAAGCAGACGTGCAGGTCGCCGTTGACGATCCGCGGCAGGGTGTCGGCCTTGAGCGCCTCGGAGCCGTGTTTGACCACCGGCTGCATGCCGAAGATGTTGAGGTGGATCGCGCTGGCGCCGTTCATCGCCGCGCCGGAGCGGGCCACCTCCTCCAGCAGCAGGGTGGCCTCGGTGATGCCCAGGCCGTGACCGCCGTACTCCTCCGGGATGGTCATGCCCAGCCAGCCACCGCTGGAGATGGCGTCGTAGAACTCCCGCGGGAACTCGTGGTTGAGGTCGCGCTCCATCCAGTAGTGGTCGTCGAAGCGGGTGCACAGTTCGGCCACCGACGTGCGGATGAGCTGCTGATCCTCGGTGAGCTCGAAGTTCATTCCACCGGACACTGAATGTTTCTCCCTGCTGTCGGGACCGCGGCGGCTACGCCTTCGGTTCTCTGAAGTAGGAAACTAGCTTCTCATACAGCGAGAATCAAACCCCAGCCAGGCGTGATCATGCACGTCAGCCCGGGTTCGGCGGCCCGGCGCCGGCGCGCCCGGACGACACCCGACACCGCCGGAAACCCGCCGCGCGTTGACCAAACGGCGCATTCATGAAAATCTGTTATCCGTCTATGAGAATATGATTCTCATAGTTGAGAGGAGAAGTCGTGGAAACGACGTCGTCGCCGGCCCCGGCGATCCTGCTGCCCCCGCTGCCCGCCGCGCAGTGGGGCGAGGAGGTGGACAGCGCCCTGCGCGGAATGCTGCCGCGGGCCCGCCGCAACCCCGAGGCCGCCGGCAACGGCCTGGCGACCATGGTCCACCACCCGGATCTGACCAAGGCCTTCCTGGCGCTCAACGTGCACCTGCTGTTCAACTCCCCGCTGCCCGCGCGGCTGCGCGAGGTGGCCATCCTGCGCGTCGCCCAGCACTGCCGGGCGCCCTACGAATGGCACCACCACGTCACCATGGGCAAGATGGTCGGCCTCACCGATGCCGACATCGCCGGCATCCAAGCCGGCTCGGCCCCCGATCCGGTCGACCAGCTCATCGTCGACGCGGTCGACGAGCTGGAGGACACCGCCCGGCTGTCCGAGAGCACCTGGACCGCCCTGGGTGAGCACCTCGACGACCGGCAGCGGATGGACCTGATCTTCACCACGGGCACCTACCGCACCCTGGCGACGGCCTTCAACACCTTTGGCGTGCAACTCGACTCCCCCGCAGATCCCCAACAGTCAACACCCCAACAGCCAACACCCGAACACCGAGAGGACAGGTAACCCCATGGCGCATTTCCCGAAACCGGCCGCGGGTAGCTGGACCGAGAACTGGCCCGAGCTGGGCACAGGACCGGTCGACTACACCGACTCCATTGACCCGGAGCACTGGAAACTGGAGCAGCAGGCCATCTTCCGTCGCACCTGGCTGCACGTCGGCCGGGTGGAGCGGCTGCCCAAGGCCGGCAGCTACTTCACCCGCGAGATGCCGTCGGTCGGCAAGGGCACCTCGATCATCGTCAACAAGGACAAGGACGGTGTCATCCGGGCGTTCTACAACCTGTGCCGGCACCGCGGCAACAAGCTGGTCTGGAACGACTACCCCGGCGAGGAGGTCTCGGGCAGCTGCCGCCAGTTCACCTGCAAGTACCACGCCTGGCGCTACGCGCTCAACGGTGACCTGACCTTCATCCAGCAGGAGGACGAGTTCTTCGACGTCGACAAGACCGAATACCCGCTGGTGTCGGTCCGCTGCGAGGTCTGGGAGGGCTTCATCTTCGTCAACTTCGACGACGACGCCAAGCCGCTGATCGAGTCCATGGGCGAGTTCGGCAAGGGCCTGGAAGGCTACCCGTTCCACGAGATGACCGAGGTCTACAGCTACAAGGCCGAGATCAAGGCGAACTGGAAGCTGTTCATCGACGCGTTCGTCGAGTTCTACCACGCACCGATCCTGCACATGAAGCAGGCGACCCCGGAGGAGGCCGCCAAGCTGGCCAAGGTCGGCTTCGAGGCGCTGCACTACGACATCAAGGGCGATCACTCGATGATCTCGTCTTGGGGCGGGATGTCCCCGCCCAAGGACCTGAGCATGGTCAAGCCGATCGAGCGGATCCTGCACAGCGGCCTGTTCGGTCCGTGGGACCGACCCGACATCGAGGGCATCCTGCCCGACGAGCTGCCGCCGGCGGTCAACCCGGCTCGCCAGCCCACCTGGGGCCAGGACAGCTTCGAGTTCTTCCCGAACTTCACCCTGCTGCTGTGGGTTCCGGGCTGGTACCTGACCTACAACTACTGGCCGACCGGGGTGGACAGCCACATCTTCGAGGCCAACCTGTACTTCGTGCCGCCGAAGAACACCCGGCAGCGACTGTCCCAGGAACTGGCCGCGGTGACGTTCAAGGAGTACGCCCTGCAGGACGCCAACACCCTGGAGGCCACCCAGACCCAGATCGGCACCCGGGCGGTCACCGACTTCCTGCTCTGCGATCAGGAGGTGCTGCTGCGCCACCTGCACCACACCGCGCACAAGTACGTCGACAACTACAAGGCGGAGCTGGCCGAAAATGGCGTCGCCGCGCCCACCCAGTGTGAAAAGGACACCACTCATGTCTGAGACCACGATGCTGCCCACCGAGTTCGCCGACCTGGAGCGGTTCACCGACTGGTGCCTGGCCACCGAGCCGGAGCGCTACGCCAAGCGGCTGGACTCCACCATGGCGCAGATGCAGGAGCTCTACGACGCGGGCACCGCCCGCCTCGAGGACGTCATGGTCTACCTGGACGCCCGGTTCCCGCTGCACGACATGCCCGAAGACGCCAAGAATCTGATGCACCTGATGCAGTCTGTGGTGATGGTCAGTTTCCCGGTAGAGGTGTGGAAGCAGCCGCGCGTGCTCGACAGCGGCGCGGCCTGGGTTGAGATCACCCGGGAGCCGGTGGTTTAACGGTGTCCGACGCCAAGCGAGCCAGCGGCCCAACCCGACTGACCCTCAAGGCGGCCGGACTGCTCGACGTCGATGCCGGGGCGATCATTCGCCCCGGCATCGTCGCCGTCGAGGACGACCGGATCGTCGCCGAGGTGGATCCGGACGCCCCGGTCATCGACCTCGGCGAGGCGATCCTGCTGCCCGGCCTGATGGACATGGAGGTCAACCTGCTGATGGGCGGCCGCGGGGAGAACCCCGGGCTGTCCCAGGTGCAGGACGATCCGCCGACCCGGATGCTGCGCGCGGTCGGCAACGCCCGGCGCACCCTGCGGGCCGGCTTCACCACCGTGCGCAACCTGGGGTTGTTCGTCAAGACCGGCGGCTACCTGCTCGACGTGGCGCTGGCCAAGGCCATCGACGCCGGCTGGATCGAGGGCCCGCGGATCATCCCGGCCGGTCACGCCATCACCCCCACCGGCGGTCACCTGGACCCCACCATGTTCGCCGCGTTCATGCCCGGCGTGCTGGAGCTGACCATCGAGGAGGGCATCGCCAACGGGGTCGACGAGATCCGCAAGGCGGTCCGCTACCAGATCAAGCACGGCGCCCAGCTGATCAAGGTGTGCTGCTCGGGCGGGGTGATGTCACTGACCGGTGAGCCCGGCGCCCAACACTATTCGGACGAGGAACTGCGCGTCATCGTCGACGAGGCGCACCGGCGCGGGCTGCGGGTGGCGGCGCACACCCACGGCGCTGAGGCGGTCAAGCACGCCATCGAGTGCGGCATCGACTGCATCGAGCACGGCTTCCTGATGGACGACGAGGCCATCGCGATGATGGTCGAGCACGACCGGTTCCTGGTCTCCACCCGCCGGCTGGCCGAGGCGATGGATGTCTCCAAAGCACCGAAGGTGCTGCAGGACAAGGCCGCCCGGATGTTCCCGATGGCCCGCACCTCGATCAAGGCGGCCTATGAGGCCGGCGTCAAGATCGCCGTCGGCACCGACGCGCCGGCCATCCCGCACGGCCGCAACGCCGACGAACTGGTCACCCTGGTCGAGTGGGGCATGCCGGCCGAGGCGGTGCTGCGGGCGGCCACCGTGGTCGCTGCCGACCTGATCAACGCCCCGGATCTGGGCCGCCTGGCGCCGGGTCAGCTGGCCGACATCATTGCCGTGCCGGGCAATCCGCTGGAAGATATCAGCATTACACGCAATGTTAATTTTGTAATGAAAGGCGGTAAGGTTTTCCGCAATGACAACGCCGACTGACAAACCCACCCGCATCGAAGACCTGGTCGAGATCCAGCAACTGCTGGCCAAGTACGCGGTCACCATCACCCAGGGCGACACCGACGGCCTGATCAGCGTGTTCACCCCGGACGGCACATACAGCGCGTTCGGCGAGACCTACACGCTCAACCGGTTCCCGGTGCTCGTCGACGCCGCTCCCAAGGGGCTGTTCATGACCGGCACCGCGCTGGTCGACCTCGACGAGGGCGCCGACAGCGCCTCGGGCACCCAGCCGCTGTGCTTCATCGAGCACTCCAAGCACGACATGCGGATCGGTTACTACCGCGACACCTACCTGCGCACCGCGGACGGCTGGCGGCTGAAAACCCGTGCCATGACGTTCATTCGGCGCAGCGGCGATCATGACCACGGCCGGCCGCACGCGATCGGCAGGCCCGAAGCCGGATGAACGAACTGCACGACCCCGCCGAGTTTCGCACCCGGCTGCGCGGCTGGCTCGACGCCAACGATCTGACCCCGCCCGACGATCACAGCCTGGCGGCGCAGATGCGGCAGTTCGCCCGAGTGCAGCGCGCCCTCTACGACGCCGACTGGAGCCGCTACGGCTGGCCCGAGCACGCCGGCGGGCTCGGCGGTCCGGACATGCTGCGCGCCATCGTCGGGGAGGAGGTGGTCGGCCGGCGGCTGGCCGAGCCCGGGCCGTATTCGATGCTCGAGGTGCTGGCACCGACGATGATCGACTACGCCAGCCCCGAATTGGCCGCCGAGATGGTGCCCAAGCTGCTCAGCGGCGAAGAGCAGTGGTGCCAGGGCTTTTCCGAGCCCGGCTCCGGCAGCGACCTGGCGTCGCTGAGCACCCGGGCCACCCCGCGCGGTGACCAGTGGGTGATCAACGGGCAGAAGGTGTGGACCAGCTTCGCGCAGTACTCGCATCGCGCCATCCTGCTGACCCGCACCGGGGATCCCGGCACCCCGAACCACCAGGCCATCACGGCGTTCTTCGTCGATGTGGACACCCCCGGGATCTCGGTCCGGCCGCTGCACACCATGCACGGCGTCGACGAGTTCTGCGAGGTGTACTTCGACGACGTCGTCGTCGACGGCTCCCGGATGCTCGGCAAGCCCGGCGACGGCTGGCAGTTGGCGATGGACCTGCTGCCCTATGAGCGCTCCACCTGCTTCTGGCAGCGCATCGCCTACCTGTATGCCCGGTTCGACGCGCTGGTCGCCGCCGCCAAGCGCCAGGGTGCGGCCGTCGATCAGGACCTGGGCGCGGTGTATCTGGCGCTGCACACGCTGCGCTGCCGGTCCCGGGCCACCCAGCACCGGCTGGCCGCGGGCCATCGGCTCGGCCCGGACACCTCGATCGACAAGGTGCTGCTGGCCGGCGCCGAACAACTGCTCTACGACACCGCGCGCGATCTGCTGCCCGGTGTCGTCGAACTCGAGGACGACCCCTGGCGGACCGAGTACCTGTACTCCCGCGCGGCGACCATCTACGGCGGCACCGCCGAGGTGCAGCGCAACATCATCGCCCGTCGGCTGCTCGACCTCGGGAAGGAATGACCATGTCCGCCGAACTGGACGCCGCATCGCTGGCAATGCTGGAAGACACCCTGCGCAAGACCATGTCTACGACGTCGGGGGCCGAACTCGATGAGGCACTGGCCGAGCTGGGCTGGGCCGAAATGCTCTCCGACGCACCGGATATGGCGATACCGCTGGTCTTCCGGCTGCTCGGGGAGACCGGCGCGCACGCCTCGATCCTCAACGACGTGGTGCTGGAGACCATCGGTGGGCTGCCCGGCGGCACTCCCCCGCTGCCCTACGCCGGCGGCCGCTGGGTGATCTGGACCCGCACCGCGCGCGATGACAATCCGACGCTCGGCGGGCTGCCGCTGCGCGAGGTGCCCGACGGCGAGACGATGCGCCTGGGCGAGGCGCGCCGCGCGGTGGGCTGGTGGCTGGTCGGCACGGCGCGCGCCATGCTCGAGTTGGCGCAGCGGCACGCGCTGGACCGGGTGCAGTTCGGCAAGCCGATCGCATCGTTTCAGGCGGTGCGGCACAAGCTCGCCGAGGCCCTGGTGGCCATCGAGGGCGCCGAGGCCACCCTCGGTGTACCGGCCGTCGAAAGTCCCGACCTGACCGCGCTGCTGGCCAAGGCGGCCGCGGGCAAGGCGGCGCTGACGGCGGCCCGGCACTGCCAGCAGGTGCTCGGCGGGATCGGCTTCACCGACGAGCACGATCTGCACGTGCACGTCAAGCGGGCGCTGGTGCTCGACGGGCTGCTGGGCAGCTCCCGCGAGCTGACCCGGCGGGCCGGCGGCGGACTGCGCGCCCGCGGTTCGGCGCCGCGGCTCGTCGAACTCTAGGCGCGCCTGAAAAGACCCGGTGTTCGCCGCGGGCGGTGCGGCTTTGACCCGCCCGCGGCGAACCCGATCAGCGCGGCAGGCCGAGAATCCGCTGTGCGATGATGGTGCGCTGGATCTCCGAGGTGCCCCCGGCGATGGTGCCGCCGAAGGTCCGCTGCAGCCGTTCGAACAGGCTCGTCGACGCGTCGTCCTCCCCGAACGGCGCGTAGCTCGCCGAGACGTTCGGATGCCGAAGGCCGTCGATGCCCGCGGCGTCCAGGGCGTGCTCGGAGTGGACCTGAACCGCCTCGGAGCCAAGCAGTTTCAGCACCGACAGGCTCTGGGTGTCCTGTTCACCGCGGGCCTCCCGGGCGATCGCCGCCGACCCCATCAGCCGCAGCGCGGCGGCATCCATCAGCAGGGTGGCGTACTGGTCGCGCTCCAGCGCGGTGGCCGGCTGGTAGTCGGCGATCAGCTGATCGAGCCGGTCGGCGAACAGCATCCACAGCAGGGTGCGCTCGTGTCCCAGTGAGCCGTTGGCCACCCCCCAGCCGCCGCCCAGCGGGCCGACCAGGTTCTCCGCCGGGACTCGCACGTCGGTGAAGAACACCTCGTTGAAGTCGACGTCGTCGCGGTCGCACCAGGACGGGAACGGCCGGCGCACCACGCCCTCGGTGTCGGTGGGAATCACCAGCACGCTGATGCCCTTGTGCTTGGGGGCGTCCGGGTCGGTCCGCACGAAGGTGAGGATGACGTCGGCGTCGTGCGCGCCGGAGGTCCACACCTTCTGGCCGTTGACGATGAACGCGTCGCCCTCGGCGGTCAGGGTGGCCGAGGTGCGCAGCCCGGCCAGGTCCGATCCGGCGTTGGGCTCACTCATGCCCAGCGCCGCGGTCAGTTCCGCGCGCAGGATCGGCACCGCCCAGCGCTGCTTCTGCTCGTCGGTGCCGAAGGTCAGCAGCGAGGCGGCGATGATGCCGACGCCCTGCGGGTTGTAGCTCTGGTAGATCCGCCGCTTGCACAGCTCCTGATTCCAGACGTACTGCTGCAAGATGGTGGCGTTGCGGCCGCCGAACTCCGGTGGGTACCCGGGCACCAGCCAGCCGGCATCGAACATCACCCGCTGCCAGTCCCGGGCCCACGGCGGCACGTCGGCGGTCGACCCGGACCGCTGCACGGCCACCGCCGCGTCGGGCAGGTGCTCGTCGAGGAAGGCGACGAACTCGTCGCGGAACGCCTCAACCTCGGCGTCAAATGTCAGTTGCACGGATCAGACCCCCAGCCGGGCGGCGGCCAGGGACTCCTCGGTGATGCGGGCCCGGTGCTCGGCCGCACCGCCCAGCATCAACTCGCCGGCCTTGGCCCGCTTGAGCGGGAACTGCACGTCGTTCTCCCAGGTGAAGCCCATCGCGCCGAACAGCTGCACGCCGTGCTTGAAGACCAGCGACTGGCATTCGCCGGCGCCGGCCTTGGCCATCATCGCCGCCATCCGGCTGCGCGGGTCCCCCTCGGCCAGGGTCAGCGCGGCGAAATAGGCCAGCGCGCGGGCCCGTTCGATCGCCACGTGCATGTCGGCGGCCTTGTGCTGCACGGCCTGGAAGGAGCCGATCAACACGTCGAACTGCTTACGGCTGCCGACGTGCTCGAGCACCAGGTCCAGCACCCGCTGGCAGGCCCCGACCATGGTCAGCGCCATCCCGGTCTGGGCGACCTGCCGGGCCCGCTCGACGTCGGCGCCGGACACCCGCGCGGCGTCGTCCACCTCGACGCCGGGCAACGTCACCTCGGCGACGTGCAGCACCGGATCGAAGACCTGCACCCGGCGGGCGCGCACCTGCTCGGGGGTCACCACGAACACCCCGGCGGGGGTCACCACGGCCAGCCGGTCGGCCCGGTCACCGTCCAGGACGTGCCGGCAGGTGCCGTCGAGCACCCAGCCGGTGGCGGTGCGGGCGGCGGTCACCCCGTCGTAAACGGCGGCGCCGCTGCGCTTCGGGTCGGCCAGCGCGCCGACCAGCGGGTTGAACTGGGTCATCGTCGCCAGGAACGGGGTGGGGTCGGTGGCCGCGCCCAGTCCCTCGACCAGCAGACCCAGCTCGACGGCCTCGGCCGGGTCGGTCAGTTCGGTCCAGCCCATATCCAGGTAGGTCTGCCACAGCGCACCGGTGTCGGCGCCGTCCTCGGCCACCGAACGCACCAGCGTCGCTGGGCATTCCTTGGCCAACGCGTCGCGCAGTGTGTCGCGCCAGAACCGCTGGTCGGAATCGAGCTCCAAGAGCATCCGGTCACCTCATCGAATCGCCTGCAGATTTACCCCGGGAGAATAGCATTCTCACAATGCGGTAGGAATAATCTCGAAATCTGCGTCACAAACCGCCGTAGCGTGCCCGAACTCGACATATTGTCCGTTACAGTTCTGCTATGTCCCACTCAGTTCGCGGCGATCGGGCCCTCCGGTGAGCAGCCCCAGCGAAGAACCCGCCTGGAAGCAGCGCGCCGTCGAACGGTCGATCAAGACGGCCAAGCTGCGCGCCGCCCAGCGGGTGCAGCGTTTCCTCGACGCGGCCCAGGCGATCATCACCGAAAAGGGCAGCACCGACTTCACCGTGCAGGAGGTCGTGGACCGGTCCCGGCAGTCGCTGCGCAGCTTCTACCTGCAGTTCGACGGTAAGCACGAGCTGCTGCTCGCGCTGTTCGAGGACGCCCTGAGTCGGGCGGCCAACCAGATTCGCGCGGCCACCGGCGGCCAGGAGGATCCGCTGGACCGCCTCAAGGTCGCCATCGAGCTGCTTTTCGAGCTGTCCCGGCCGGATCCGTCCGCCAAGCGGCCACTGTTCACCGACTTCGCGCCGCAGCTGCTGATCTCGCATCCGACCGAGGTCCGGGTGGCGCACGCCCCGCTGTTGATGCTGTTCACCGAGCTGATGGAGGAAGCCGAGGCGGCCGGCCGGCTGCGCGGCGGGGTCAATCCCCGCCGGATGGCGGCGATGACCATGCAGACCGTCATGTTCACCGCCCAGTCCAGCGCCCCGACCGAGGAGGAAGAGGGCATCAAGCCCATCACCTCCGAGGAGGTCTGGAACTTCTGCGCCCGGGGATTCGCCGCCGCCAGCTAGCTGGAGAACGTAGTTCTACCAGTCCGAGAATTGAACTGACGCCGTCGGCGCCCACCGATCTCATCCGGTTCCCGGCCGGCCCTGGACTCCACTTGGTTATGCGCGTAACCTCCGGAGCGGCCAGCCGAAAGGAACAGAAGATTGAGCAACGCCATCGATACCGAACCCGTGATTGAGGCCGGGGGCATCATCCCGGTGTTCAACCCCTCGACCGAGGAACAGATCGCCGAGGTACCCGACTCCGACCGGGCCGCCGTCGACGCGGCCGTCGCGCGCGCCCGGGAGACCTTCGAGTCGGGCGTCTGGCGCAGGCTGCCCGCCGCCCGCCGCGCCGAGGTGCTGTTCCGGGCCGCCGAGATCATCAAGCAGCGCACCGAGGAACTTGCCGAGCTGGAGTCCCGGGACAACGGCATGACCGCCATGGGCGCCAGCCAGATCATCAAGGTCTCCCAGGAAATGCTGACCTACTACGCCGGCTGGGTCGGCAAGACCCACGGCGACTCCTACAACATGGTCTCCGACGGTCTGCTGGGCAACTTCGAGACCTATCACGCCTTCACCCAGCTGGAGCCGGTCGGCGTGGTCGGCCTGATCATCCCGTGGAACGGACCGTTCTTCGTGGCGATGCTCAAGGTCGCCCCGGCGCTGGCCGCCGGCTGCAGCGCGGTGCTCAAGCCCGCCGAGGAGACCCCGCTGACCGCGCTCAAGCTGGAGGAGATCTTCCGCGAGGCCGGCCTGCCCGACGGCGTGCTCAACGTGGTCACCGGGTACGGCGAGACCACCGGCGCGGCCCTGACCGCGCACCCCGACGTCGACAAGATTTCCTTCACCGGCTCCACCGAGGTCGGCCGGCTGATCGTCAAGGCGGCGGCGGGCAACCTCAAGCGGCTGACCCTGGAACTCGGCGGCAAGTCCCCGCTGATCATGTTCGACGACGCCAACTTGGACAAGGCGATCATGATGGCGGGCATGGGCCTGCTGGCCGGCTCCGGGCAGAACTGTTCGTGCACCTCGCGCATCTACGTCCAGCGCGGCATCTACGACCAGGTGGTCGAGGGCCTGGCGAACTTCGCCAAGATGCTGCCGATGGGCGGCAACGAGGATCCCAATTCCGTGCTCGGACCGCTGATCAGCGAGAAGCAGCGCCGCCGGGTCGAGGGCATCGTCTCCGACGGCGTGGCCGCCGGCGCCGAGGTGATCACCGGCGGCAAGCGGATGGATCGCAACGGGTACTTCTACGAGGCGACCATCATCACCAACACCACCCCGGATATGCGGCTGATCCGCGAGGAGATCTTCGGCCCGGTCGGCTCGGTCATCCCGTTCGACACCGAGGAAGAGGCCATCGCGGCCGCCAACGACACCGAGTACGGCCTGGCCGGTGCGATCTGGACGGAGAACCTCGGCCGCGCCCACCGGGTGGCCAATGAGCTGCGCGGTGGCCAGATCTGGGTCAACTCCGCGCTGGCCGCCGATCCGGCGATGCCGATCTGCGGCCAGAAGCAGTCCGGCTGGGGCGGCGAGCGCGGCCGCAAGGGGCTGGAGGCCTACTTCAACACCAAGTCGGTCTACATCGCGCTGTGACCGGACAAACAAAATCGGGAGCCCCGCGGGGCTCCCGATTTTGTTTGTCCGGCTACTTGTTCTTGGCCGTCAGCCGGTCCACGATCCGGTTGAAGTCCGCGGTCCCGAAGGACACGTATTCCGAGAGGTTCGCGTAGTCCAGCGAGGTGGTCACCGAGCGCTCCAGCTGCATGTTCATCAGCCGCTTGGTGGCCTCGACGGCCTGCTGCGGCAGCTTCAGGATGCCCTGCGCACATTCCATCGCCGCGGCCAGCGGATCCGGCACCACGTGGTTGGCCAGCCCCAGCTCGAGTGCCTTGGCCGCGCTGATCCGGGCGCCGGTCAGCGCGTACTCCTTGGCCTGCAGGAAGCTGATCTGCATCGGCCACACCAGCGGACCGCCGTCGGCGGCGACCAGGCCGATCGACACGTGCGGGTCGGCGAAATGCGCGGTCTCGGCCATGTAGACGATGTCCGACAGCGCCGCCAGGCTGCAGCCCAGCCCCACCGCCGGGCCGTTGACGGCCGCGATCACCGGGATCCGGCACTTGATCATGCCCAGCACGATGTCGCGGCCGTGCTTGATGGTCTTGGTGCGCAGGGCCTCATCGCGGCGCAACTCGTCGAGGTAGTTGAAGTCGCCGCCGGCCGAGAACGCCCGGCCGGCGCCGGTGAGCACCGCGGCGCGGGCCCCGGCGTCCTCGTTGAGCTCGTTCCACAGGTTGGCCAGCCCGACGTGCAGGTTGTCGTTGACGGCGTTGAGCGCGTCCGGCCGGTTCAGCGTGATGATCCGCAGCGGTCCGTCGGCGGTGACGTCGATTTCGGTTGGCATGCCGTACATGTCAGACTCCTAATCCCAGGATTCGTGAGGCGATGATGTTCTTCTGAATCTGCGAGGTGCCGCCCATCACACTCTGCGCGCGGCTGTACAGGTAGGCGCTGAACAGGTCCGGGTCGGCGGTGCCGCCGACCGCCAGGCCGGCGTGCCCAACGGACTGGTCCACCCAGGTCATCAGCAGCTTGTCGATCGAGCCGTCCGAGCCGTGCGAGATGCCGTCGAGCTGCTCGGACAGCCGCCGCCGCACGTGGTGGGTGAGCATCTCGGTCTGCACGGCCGCCCAGGCCAGGTCCTCGGGCACCGCCCCCGGACAGCGAGCGGCCATCTGGCGCACCAGCTTTCCGTACCGGGCGGCATACCCCAGCGTCGAGGGCTCGCGCTCGTGGCCGACGACGGTCATCGCCAGCGCCCAGCCCGCGCCGGGTTCGCCGACCATGTTCTCCGCCGGCACCACCGCGTCGTCGAAGCTGACCTGGCCGAACTCGGTGGTGGTGCCATTGATCATCTCCAGCGGCCGCTGCTGCACACCGGGCTGGTCCATCGCGACGATGAACGCCGAGATTCCCTTGTGCCGCTTGGCCTCCGGATCGGTGCGGGCCAACACCAGACACCAGTCGGCGACATCGGAGTAGCTGGTCCAGATCTTGTGCCCGTTGATCACCCAGTTGTCACCGTCCCGGGTGGCGGTGGTGGTCAGCGACGCCAGGTCCGAGCCCGCGCCGGGCTCGGAGAAGCCCTGGCACCAGCGCTGGGTGCCGTCGATCATGCCCGGCAGGAATCGGGACTGGATCTCCGCGCTGCCGTGGTGACCGAGGCCGACCACCAGGTAGCCCAGGCTGGGCCGCGGCGGGGCGCCGTAGCGGGCCAGTTCCTCATCGAGGATGACGTCGTAGACCGGCGGCAGTTCCTGGCCGCCGTATTCCTTGGGCCAGGTCACCCCGAAGAAGCCGCCGGCATACAGCGCGCGGTGCCACTCCCCCTGTTTTGCCCAGTACTCGTCGCCGGAGGTGGGAAACTCCTTGGCGTGCACCGAAAGCCAGTCACGCAGCCGGGCACGGAAGGCGGCCTCGTCGGCCGAATCACGAAAGTCCAAGATCGATCTCCTCCAACTTGACGGGCCACAGTTCGGTCGAGGTGAGCGCACGGCGCAGGTAGACGTGCGCCAGGCACTCCCAGGTGTTGCCAATGCCGCCGT
This sequence comes from Mycolicibacterium fallax, assembly GCF_010726955.1. Classification (NCBI taxonomy): domain Bacteria; kingdom Bacillati; phylum Actinomycetota; class Actinomycetes; order Mycobacteriales; family Mycobacteriaceae; genus Mycobacterium; species Mycolicibacterium fallax. The sequence goes on along the minus strand of NZ_AP022603.1, from coordinate 74,645 downwards.
GCACCTGGATGGACGTCTCGCACACCGTGCGGGCGGCGCGCGCGCAGTACAGCTTGGCGACCCGGGCCGCGCGCAGCGCCTCGGCCGGATCCAGTTCGTCAACCGCCCAGGCGGCGTGCCGCAGGATGCTGATCGAACCCTCGACCAGGGTCAGGCTCTCGGCGAGCAGGTGCGCCACGGCCTGATACGAGCCGATCGACTTGCCGTACTGCTCGCGGATCTTCGCGTACTCGACCCCGAGATCCAGGGCGCCCCGGGACACCCCGACCAGATCGGCGGCGGTGATCACCAGCGCCAGCGCCTGCCAGCGCACCGCGGCGTCGTCGTCAAGAGTGCCCACGGCGTCGAATTCGCCTACCGCGGCGCGGGTTCGGGTCAGATCGGCGCCGCCGTTCGGCTCGCCCACCGGCGCGGTGGCAACGGCCGGCCCGTCCACCCGGACCGCGGTGCGCGCGCCGCGGGCGTCGAAGGCCGCGCCGGCCACCGCGACGGTCAGCCCGTCGGCGGGCTGCCCACCGGAGCAGCGCAGCGCCTCATCGGCGAGCACCGGGCCCAGGAAGGCGGCGTCGACCAGTGCGCGGCCGAACTCCTCGGCGACGATCGCGACCTCCACCCCGGAGGCCCCGTCCGAGCGCAGCGATCGCCAGCCGGTACCGGCCAGCGCACGCTCCAGCCGGTCGATCCGGGCGGCGTCGTCAAGCTCGGCGACCGAGCCGGGGCCCAGATCGTCGGCCAGCTTGGCGGCCGCGTCACGCAACTGCTGTTGTTCACTTGTCAATCGGACATCCATGGCGCTCCTTCAGCACACGGCGCAGCACCTTGCCCGAAGGCAGGCGCGGTATTTCGGGGACGAACACGATCTCGGCGGGCCGTTTGTAGCCGGCCAGTCGGGAATCCACCAGGTCGATCAGTTCGGCGGCCGACACCTCGGCGCCGCGGGACACCGCGGCGATGACCCGCTCGCCGTCGGCACCCGCGGGCACTCCGAAGACCGCGCAGTCGGCGACCGCCGGGTGACCGTGCAGCACGGCCTCCACCTCGGCCGGGGCGACCTGGAAGCCCCGGACCTTGATCATCTCCTTACTGCGGTCGGTGATCTGCAACCAGCCGCCGTCGTCGAACACACCGATGTCACCGGTGTGGTACCAGCCGTCGGTGACCGCCTCGGCGGTCGCCGAGTCGGGCAGATAGCCGGCCATCAGCGAGTCCGCGGCCGCCCAGATCTCGCCCGGCTCGCCGACCGGGGCGGCGGTCCCGTCGGGACGGACCGCCCGCAGCCGCACCCCGGGAGCCGCCCGCCCGACGGTGTCCAGCCGGCCCGATCCGATCTCGTTGCAGGCCAACACCGGAAGCTCGGTGCTGCCGTACGCGGTCAGCCAGCACACCCCGGTGCGGCGGGTGACCGTCTCGGCGACGGCGGCGGTGACCGGGGTGGCGCACCACATCAGGTAGCGCAGCGAGGACAGGTCGAAGCGCTCCAGCTCGGGGTGCGCGGCGATCGCCAGCGCGATCGGCGCGACGGCCATCTCGACGGTGATCCGGTCGGTCTCAATACCGGCCAGCAGCGCGTCGATGTCGAAGCGGCGGTGCAGTCGCAGCCAACCCCCAACGTCGAGCATGGTGGCGATGTTGAGCAGGCCGAGGATGTGCGACGGCGGGGTGGCGATCTGCATCCGGTCGCGGTCGGTCAGCGCCAGCACCGTGCGCCAGTGCGCGACCGCGGCGGCGAACGATCCGTGAGTGTGCCGGACCGCCTTGGGCAGGCCGGTGGTGCCCGAGCTGAACACCAGCACCGCCTCGTCGCCGGGGTCCGGCGCGGGCGGCGGCGGCGCGTGCGGAGCGGCCGCGATCGGTTCGTCGAGGTGACGCATCGGCAGCTGCTCGGCCAGCACCGGATGATCGCCGACGGCGATGTCGGCGCCGGTCAGGTCGAGTGCGTGCCGCACCTCGCCGGACTTCCACGCCGGGCTGAGCAGCACGACGGCCGCGCCGAGGCGCCACACCGCGTAGAGCGCGACGACGAACTCGGGCCGGTTCGACGACATCAGGGCAACCCGCCGACCGGGTCCGGCGCCGCGTTCGGCCAATTCAGCGGCCAGTCCGGCGATGTCGGCGTCGAGTTCGGTGCGCCGGTAGGACCGCTGCGGGCCGACGAGCACGACCGGATCGGGCATCGGTCCTCCTCGAGGGTGCGGCGGGCAAATCCCGGATGAGAATACTATTCTCGTTGCGGTAGAATACACCTACCATAGTGATTGCCACGCTGCGTGAGGTGGCCATTGCCGACACCGTTTGGAGAGGTAAGAGTCCCATGACTTCACCGGCGTCCGCCGACACCGCAACGGCCGGCAGCACCGCGGAGCGGCCGGAGGTGACCGTCCACCTCGATGGTCGGCACGCCACCATCACCGCGCAACCGGGCGAGACCATCCTGGAGTCGGCCCGCCGCGCCGGGCTGACCCCGCCGTTCTCCTGCGAGGCAGGCAACTGCGGCACCTGCATGGCCAAGCTGTCCAGCGGGACGGCGACCATGCGGGTGAACGACGCCCTCGATGACGACGAGGTCGAGGAGGGCTACGTGCTGACCTGCCAGGGCGTTCCGGACTGCTCGGTCGAGGTCGACTACGACTGCTGATTGGCGCCCAGCGCCGGCGCGGGCCGGTAATCCGGGGTGTGACCGTCGATCCGGATCGGGCAACCGACCAGCCGGTACGGCCCGGCGGTGATCACGCTGTCCGGGTTGCGGTCCAGGGCCTCGGGCAGCGTGCGCACCGCGGCCGCCGGAATCCCGCGCGCGGTGAGCCGAGTCTCCCAATTGCTCGCGGTGTCGGTCGCCAGCGCCGCGGACACCGCCGCCAGCACCGCCTCCCGGTTGGCGACCCGTTCGGCCATGGTGGCAAAACCCGACAGCCCGGCCTCCGCGGCAAACGCCCGCCAGAACCCGTCGTAGGTGATGAACAGCGCGAGGTACCCCGCCGCGGTGTCGAAGAGCTGGGCCGGCACGTAGAACTTGTGCGCCCCGTTGGGCAGCCGCTGCGGGTGCACGCCGTCGTTGAGGTAGGCCGCGGCGTGGTAGTTGAGCTGGGAGAGCATCACGTCGCGCATGCTGACGTCGAGCTGCCCGCCGCGCCCGGCGATGATCTGCGCCAGCAGGCCCAGCGCGGCGGTGAGCCCGGTGGAGTTGTCGACCGAGGTGTAGCCGGGCAGCGTCGGCGGGCCGCCGGGATCGCCGGTCATCGCGGCGACCCCGGTGGCGGCCTGCACGATGTGGTCGAACGCCGGATGGTCACCGCCGTGCAACCCGAAACCGGTCAGCGCCACGCAGACGATCTTCTCGTTGTGCCGCCGCAGCGCCTGGTAGGTCAACCCGAACCGGTGGATCGCCGAGGGCTTCATATTGACCAGCAGGGCATCCGATTCGGCGACCAGCTCGCCGAGCCGGCGCTGCCCCGCCGCGGTGTCGAGCTCCAACACCACCGATCGTTTGCCGCGGTTGATGCTGGCGAAGTAGCTGTCGGAGACCTGACGGGAGATGTCGCCGGCCGGCGGCTCGATCTTGGTGACCTCGGCGCCCAGATCGGCCAGCATGAGCGTGGCGTACGGCCCGGCCAGCACCGAGCCGACCTCGATCACCTTGATGCCGGCCAGCGGACCGGCCTGCGGGGAACCGTTCGTCACGGCCACCTAGCGTAGTTCGGCGGCCAGCGCCCCAATCACCTCGCGGGTGCGGTACTTGGACGCGATCAGCTCATCGCGGTTGTCGCCGATCGGCAGCAGCCGCACCGACAGGTCGGTCACCCCGGCGTCGGCGAACTGCCGGAACCGGCGCAGGATCGCCTCCTCGTCGCCGGCCGCGCACAGGTCCCCGACGTCGCGGGCGTCGCCGCGGTCGAGCAGCCGCTGGTAGTTCGGCGAGGTCTCGGCCTCGGCCAGGATCCGGTTGGCGCGCTGCTTGGCGGCGTCGATCTCGGAGTTGGCACACAGGCACACCGGGATGCCGGCCACGATGCGCGGCGCCGGCCGGCCGGCGTCGGCGGCGGCCTTGTTGATCTTCGGGGCGATGTGGTCGCCGATCGCGCGCTCGTCGGCCATCCACAGCACGGTGCCGTCGGCGAACTCGCCGGCCAACTGCAGCATCACCGGGCCCAGCGCGGCCACCAGCACCGGCATTTTGGTCTCGGCGCCCAGCGCGGTCGGGTTGTGCACGGTGAAGGTGTCGTTCTCCACGTCGACCGGCCCGGGCCCGGCGATGGCCGCGTTGAGCACCTCCAGGTAGTCGCGGGTGTAGCCGGCCGGCCGCTTATACGGCAGCCCGAGCATGTCCTCGATGATCCAGTGGTGCGACGGCCCGACCCCAAGCGCGAGCCGACCGCCGGACCCGGCATGAACCGAAAGTGCTTGCCGGGCAAGGGCGATCGGGTGCTGGGCCTGCAGCGGCACCACGGCGGTGCCGAGCTCGATGCGGCTGGTCCGGCCGCCCATCAGCGACACCATGGTCAGGCAGTCGAAGTCGTCGGGCACCTGCGGCATCCAGGCGGTGTCCAGCCCCGCGGACTCGGCCCACTCGATGTCGGCGAGCAACTTGGTGACCTTGCGGTTCATGTCCCCGCGTTCGGCACCGATCATCACACCCAAGCGCATTGGCGGCCCACTCCTTCATCCCGACGATCCGGACAACCCTCGGTGATAACGTACTTGCAGAAAAAGAGAATGCCAATATCGCCTAGCGGGAGTCGCCTTCCGCAGCCGCGTTTCGACTCCCGGGAGCTCCCATGACGGCACTGCAGGACCGCACCCTGATCATCTCCGGCGCCAGCCGCGGCATCGGCCTGGCGATCGGCCTGTCCGCCGCCCGCCAGGGCGCCAACGTGGTGCTGCTGGCCAAGACCGCCGAACCGCACCCGAAGCTGCCCGGCACCGTCTACACCGCGGCCGCCGAGATCGAGGCGGCCGGCGGCCGCGCGGCCGCCGTCGTCGGCGACGTCCGCAACGAGGCGGACGTCGAGCGTGCCGTCGCGGTCGCCGTCGACACCTTCGGCGGGGTCGATGCCTGCATCAACAACGCCAGCGCGATCTTCACCGCGCCCACCGACCAGCTCTCGGCCAAGCAGTTCGACCTGATGATGGACATCAACGTCCGCGGCACCTTCCTGCTGACCCGGGCCGCGATCCCGCACCTGCGCAAGTCCCAGAACGCGCACGTGCTGACGCTGGCCCCGCCGCTGAACATGAACCCGTACTGGCTGGGACTGCACCCGAGCTACACGCTGAGCAAGTACGGCATGACGCTGCTGGCGCTGGGCTGGGCCAGCGAGTACGCCGACGTGCCGATCGCGTCGAACTGCCTGTGGCCGGAGACCTACATCGCCACGGCCGCGGTGACGAACCTGGCCTCCGGCGACGACGACATGGTCGCCCGGTCGCGCAGCCCGCAGATCATGGGTGAGGCCGCCGCGGAGATCCTGTCCCGGCCGGCGGCACAGGCCAGCGGCAACTGCTACATCGACTCGGCGGTGCTGGCCCAGGCCGGCCGCACCGACCTGTCGCCCTACGGCGGCGGCGACGACCCGATCCTGGACCTGTTCCTCGACGCCGGGCAGTACTGAGCGGGAAATCCGCCGGCAGCACCGCGGGGCGGACTATTCTCAACGACGGTCAACCAGCGGGCGGAGGGCGCGATGACGGTAGACGCCCGCCCGTCGGGCACCGAGGTGGCGCCGGGCACCGACCGTGACGCGGAGATCGAACGGATCCTGACCGCCGCGGTGCGGGTGATGGAACGCTGCTCCCCCGGCCCGCCCAAGGTCACCGACATCGTGCTGGAGGCCGGCACCTGCAACAAGACGTTCTATCGGCATTTCAGTGGCAAGGACGACCTGCTGCTGGCGGTGCTGCGCCGTGGCACCGCGGTGGTGGCCGCGCAGCTGGCCGCCGAGATGGCCGGCGACCCCGCCCCCGAGGTCCAGGTCGCCCACTGGGTGCGCGGCCTGTTGGCCCAGGTCGCCGACCCCCGGCTGTTCACCCTGTGCAATGCCACGCTGGCCCAGATGTCGGCGACCGCGCACGACCGGGTCAATGACGAAGACACCATGGCCCCACTGCGCGACCTGCTCACCGAGCCGCTGAACCGGATGGGCCGGCCGGACCCGATCCGCGACGCCGACACCGTCTACGACGCCACCATGGGCACCCTGCGCCGGTACATCGGATCACGCCGACGACCGCCGGCCGCCGACGTCGAGCATCTGGTGCGGTTCTGCCTCGGCGGGATCGGCGTCACCGCCCAGTAGATTGTCCGCAGGCCGTCGACCGGCTGTTGACCAACCGGGAGTTCCGTGGGCATGCGAGTGGACGGGCGCGAGATCGCCGTTTCCGGGAAGCTCCTGCTGCCGTGGAACCGCCGAACCAACGATCTGATCCGGCTGGCGCTGTCGACCATCTTCCTGGCCACCATCATCACCAGTTCGATGATCACCCGCAATGACTGGGAAGCGCTGGAGCGCTCCATCTCCGACATCGTCGGGGTGCTCACCCCCACCCAGTCCAACCTGGTGTACCTGGCCTACGGCATCGCGATCCTGGTGTTGCCGTTCGGCATCCTGATCGGGCTGATCGCCGGCCGGCAGTGGAAGCTGCTCGGCGCGTACGCGGCGGCCGGCGCCATCGCGGTGCTGTCACTGTCGGTCAGCGGCAACGGCTTCGCCGCGCCGCAGTGGCACTTCGACATGTCCGACCGGCTGCACACCGTGCTCGCCCAGTTCCTCGACGATCCACGCTGGATCGCCATGCTGGCGGCGATGCTGACGGTGTCCGGCCCCTGGCTGCCGGCCCGCTGGCGGCGCTGGTGGTGGACCCTGCTGCTGGCATTCGTCCCGATCCACCTGGTCGTCTCGGCGATCGTGCCGGCCCGCTCCCTGCTCGGCCTGTCGGTCGGCTGGTTCATCGGCGCACTGGTCGTCCTGGTCGTCGGCACCCCGGCGCTCGAGGTGCCGCTGGAAGCCGCGATCCGTGCGCTGCACCGCCGCGGACACGTCGTCACCGCGCTGTCGGTGGTGCGCCCGGCCGGGCCCGGAGCGCTGATCCTGCAGGCCACCTGTCAGCAGGCACCGGCCACCGAACAGGCCCCGCGCACCCCCGGCCCGACCTGGCGGCCCTGCTGCCCGACGCCCGGCGCCGCCCTGCTGGAGCTCTACGGACCCAATCAGCGCGCCGGCGGCCTGATCCGCCAGTTCTGGCGCAAGGTCCGGCTGCGCAGCGCCGAGACCGCGCCGCTGCACGCGTCCATGCAGCGCGCCGTCGAGCACCGCGCGCTGATGTCGGTGGCGATCGGGGACCTCGGCCTGGCCAACACCTCGACCGTGGCGCTGGCGGTCCTGGACCGCGGCTGGATGCTGCACGCCCGCACCGCCGCCCGGGGCCGACCGGTCACCGCGGACCTTCCGGTGGAGCGGATCTGGCGGGCCCTGGCCGAACTGCACGACGGCCAGATCTCGCACGGCGACCTGCGGATCGGCGAACTCACCGTCGAGTTCGGCGCCAGCACCGACGAGGCCAGCACCGTGCTGTTCGGCGGTTTCGGCAAGGCCGAGTTCGGGGCCACCGATGTCGGCCTGCAGGCCGACATCGCGCAGCTGCTGGTCACCACGACCGCCGTCTACGGCGCGGAACCGACGGTCGCCGCCGCGATCGAGGTCTTCGGCCGCGATAAGGTTCTGCAGGCCTCCCGGAGGCTGACCAAGGCCGCCATGCCGACCCGGATCCGGGCCTCGGTGCCCGACGCGGGCGCCCTGCTCAGCGCGGCGCGCGATGAGGTCAAAAAGCAGACCGGCGCCGTCCAGATCCAGACCGAGACCATCACCCGGTTCACCCGCTCCCAGGTCATTCAACTGGTGCTGCTGGTGGCGCTGGTTTACGTGGCGTACCCGTTCATCAGCACCATGCCGACGTTCTTCTCCGAGTTGCGCACCGCCAACTGGTGGTGGGCGCTGCTGGGCCTGGGCGTCTCGGCGCTGACCTATGTCGGCGCGGCGCTGTCACTGTGGGCCTGCGCCGACCGGCTGGTCAGCTTCCGCAACCTGACGATCATGCAGGTCGCCAACACCTTCGCCGCGACCACCACCCCGGCCGGCGTCGGCGGCCTGGCCCTGAGCACCCGGTTCCTGCAGAAGGGCGGCCTGGGTGCGGTGCGGGCGACCACCACCGTCGCACTGCAGCAGAGCGTCCAGATCATCACCCACCTGAGCCTGCTGCTGGTGTTCAGCGTGGCGGCCGGCACCCGAGCCGACCTGTCGCACTTCGTCCCGTCGGCCACCGTGCTGTACCTGATCGGCGGCGCCGCGCTCGGCGCGGTCGGCACCTTCATGTTTGTGCCCAAGCTGCGCCGCTGGCTGGGCACCGAGCTGCGGCCCAAGCTCAAGGAAGTGCTGGTCGACCTCGGCGAGCTGGCCCGCGAGCCGAAACGTCTCGGCCTGATCGTGCTGGGTTGTGCGGCAACGACGTTGGGGGCCGCGCTGGCGCTGTGGGCCAGCGTGGAGGCCTTCGGTGGCGACACCTCGTTCGTGACGGTCACGGTGGTGACAATGGTCGGCGGCACGCTCGCCTCGGCGGCGCCGACCCCCGGCGGCGTCGGCGCGGTGGAGGCCGCCCTCATCGGTGGTCTGGCCGCCTTCGGGGTTGCGATGGGAATCGCCGTGCCGGCCGTGCTGCTCTACCGGATCCTGACCTGCTGGCTGCCGGTCTTCATCGGCTGGCCGGTGATGCGCTGGCTGACCCGCAACGACATGATCTGACGCCCGTCCCGCCGAACGTGGCACTTGTCACAGCATCGGCGTACATTCGAAGGTATGTTCGAATCGACGGTGCATGCGCCCGAGGAACTGCGCACCCTCGGCGATGCCGCCCTGGTCGACGCCATCACCGCCTCGGCGCGCACCGCGGCCGCGGTGCAGGCCCACCACCTGGCCGCGATCGCCGAGCTGGCCCGCCGCCGACTCGCCGGCGCACAACACCCGCGCTGGGCCTGCGACGACTGGGACAGCGCCGCCGCCGAAATCGGCTGCGCCCTGACCATCAAGCACGGCCGCGCGCTGAGCCTGATGGAACGCGCCCGCACCCTGGCCGACGAGCTGCCCAAGGTCGGCGCACTGTTTCTGGCCGGGCGGATCAGCGCGCCGACGGCGATGACCATCGTCGCGCGCACCACCCTGATCACCGACCCGGACGCCCGAGCCGAGGTGGACGCCGAGATCGCCGCGAAGGTGACCCGCTGGGGACCGCTGTCCCAGCTGAAACTGGAGACCACCATCGACGCGATCATCGACACGGTGGATCCCGACGCGGTGCGCCGGACCCAACGAACCCGCATCGACCGACAGATCACCATCGGCGACCCCCGCAACGACGACAACGACCTGAGCACCATCTGGGGCCGGATCAGCGCCGTCGATGCCGCACTGCTGGACGAAACGCTGACCGCGATGGCCAAGAACGTCTGCGACGACGACCCCCGCACCCTGGCCCAACGCCGCGCCGACGCCCTCGGCGCGCTGGCCGCCCACGCCGATCGGCTGGTCTGCGCCTGCGACAACCCGACCTGCCCGGCCAAGACCGGCACCCACCCCGCCGCGCACGTCACCATCCACATCGTCACCAACCACATCGTCACCAACGCCCCCGTCAACACCGTGCCCGGCCCCGCCCCGGCCGCACCCGGGGCCCGGCCCACCGCGGTGATTCCCGGCCGCGGGTTCGTCTCCGCCGAAACCGTGGCCGACCTGATCACCCACGGCGCGACCATCCGCCGCGTAGCGACACCGACAGCAGCCGATCCCGAACGCCGCTACCGGCCGTCGGCCCGACTCGACGAATTCGTCCGCACCCGCGACCTGACCTGTCGCTGGCCCGGCTGTGAGCGGCCCGCGACCAAATCCGACATCGACCACTCCAACCCCTGGGACGACGGGGGCCACACCCACCCCTCGGCCCTGAACGACAAGTGCCGGCTCCATCACCTGCTGCGGACCTTCTGGGATGACTGGACCGAAGTCCAGCACCCCGACGGCCGCATCACCATCACCAGCCCCACCGGGCACAGCTACACCAGCGCCCCGTTCAGCCGAGTCCTGTTTCCCGGCTGGGACACCAACACCGGCCCGGCCCCACCACCGGGCAAACCCCGACGCAAGCGCCGATCCGGACGCACCCTGATGATGCCCGCCCGAAAACAACCCCGGGCCAACAGCCGCGCCCGACGCATCGCCGCCGAGCGGGCCCGCAACCACGCCGCCATCCTCGCCGAGGACCCCGGCCGCTTCGACCCGCCACCGTTCTGACGACTCAGCTGAGTGCGGGCGGTGGGATTCGAACCCACACGCTCTTTCGAGCAATGGCACCTAAAGCCATCATGTCTGCCGTTCCATCACGCCCGCGTGCGGCAGATTTTACGGGGCGCGCCGCCCGGAGCTCAGCGCAGCGGGTCAAACGGCGCGATCGTCGGATCGGTCTGCCCGGTGACGATCCGTTTGGCCAGCATCTTGCCGGTGGCCGGGCCCAGCACCATGCCCCACATGCCGTGGCCGCCACCGACGTACACCCCGGGAGCGCGGGTCGCACCGACCAGCGGCAAGCCGTCGGGAGTGACCGGGCGCGAACCCACCCACTCGTCGTGCCGGTCATCGAGGTCCACCCCCGTCAGCAGCGGGCGGACCTGATTGACGATGGCCTGGATGCGCCGCGGCTGCAGCGGCTCCTCGGGCCGGCGAAACTCCATCGTGCCGGCGATCCGGAAGCGGCCCTGGTAGGGCGTGCAGGCGATGCGCTGCCTGGGCAGGTACAGCGGATGCTCGACCGGCCGGTCGGTCTTGACGGTGAAGGAATAGCCGCGCCCGGCCTGCACCCGGGTGCGCACCCCAAGTCCGCGGGCCAGCTCCGGCAGCCACGCACCGGTGGCGATCACCACCGCGTCGGCGGCCAACTGCTGCCCGTCGGCCAGCCGCACGCCCGGGCGCGCGGCCGCGTCCACCGCGACGACGGCACCGCCGGTCAGCAGTCGCGCGCCGCGGGCCAGCACGGCCTCACCGAGGGCCGCCAGGTACGGCCCGGGCTCCAGAAACCGTTGCCCGTCCAGCCGATAGGCCGCACCGACCCGGTTCGACAGCACCGGGCAGTGCGCCTGGGGATCGGCCAGTCGGGACAGCGGCACCTGTTGGCCGTGCCGATTGGCGCCGTCGATCTCGCGCAAGAAACCGGTTGCCTCCGAGGGTTTTTCGAAGGCGATGATGAATGGGCCCGGTTGCGTCCAGGATTGGACACCGCCGGCATCGAACTCGTCAAAACAGGCCAGGGCGATCCGGTCGATCGGGGTCAGCGCGGCCATCGCGGTGTCCCAGGAACGACGGGTGCCGTGCGCGGCGAACCGGGCCAAAAATGCCCACAAGCCGAAATCCACCCGCACCGGCACGTGCAACGCGGCGTCGGGATCCAGCAGCGCCCGAGGTCCGTAGGCCCACAGGCTCGGATCGGCCAGCGGGATCGCCTTGCCGGGGGTCAGCCAACCGGCATTGCCCCACGACGATCCGGCGGCAACCCCGCCGCGGTCGATGACCGTGACATCCACCCCGTATTCCTGCAGATGCCAGGCGGTGGCCAACCCGACCATCCCCGCGCCCACCACGATCGCCTGCACCATTGCGCAACCTCCCGCCCTCGCCGACGCCTCCCCTCGATCATGCCCCGGCATGCGGCGAAGGGCGCACATCGCCACGGCCGCGCGGACTACCCTCGGCGAACGTGCGATTCGCCTTCAAAACCTCCCCGCAGAACACCACCTGGGCCGACATGCTGGCGGTCTGGCAGGCCGCCGACGAGATCGACGTCTTCGAATCCGGCTGGACCTTCGACCACTTCTATCCGATCTTCTCCGATCCGACCGGTCCGTGTCTGGAGGGCTGGGTGACGCTGACCGCGCTCGCCCAGGCCACCCGGCGGCTGCGCGTCGGGGTGATGGTCACCGGCGTCCACTACCGCCATCCCGCGGTGCTGGCGAACATGGCCTCGGCGCTGGACATCATCTCCGGCGGTCGACTGGAGCTGGGCATCGGCGCGGGCTGGAACGAGGAGGAGTCCGGCGCCTACGGCATCGAGCTCGGCAGCATCCGGGAGCGATTCGACCGCTTCGAGGAGGCCTGCCAGGTGCTCACCGGGCTGCTCAGCCAGGAGTCCACTACCTTCCACGGCCGGTACTACCAACTCACCGACGCCCGCAATGAGCCGAAGGGCCCGCAGCAGCCGCACCCCCCGATCTGTATCGGCGGCAGCGGCGAGAAGCGCACCCTGCCGCTGACCGCGCGCTACGCCGACCACTGGAACTTCGTCGGCGGCACCCCGGCGGAGTTCGCGCACAAGCGCGACGTGCTGGCGGCCCGCTGCGCCGACATCGGCCGGGACCCCGCCGAGATCACCCTCAGCGCGCACGTGCGCATGGAGGCGGATCTGGACTGCGCGAAGGCCGTCGAGGACGCGTTGGCGCTCGGCGCCGAGGGCCTGGACCTGGCGATCGTCTACCTGCCGACACCGCACAACCCGGCGGTGGTGGAGCAGCTGGCACAGGCCATCCGCGACGTCGGGTAGGCCCGCGCGGGAGCGGTGATTCCTGCCCGGCGGGGCCCAGACGGTACGGTCGAAGGGTGTCCGCACCCCCTCGCCGCCGGCCCGCGCTGATCGCGCTGGCGCTGCTGGCCGCGACCGGCTGCCTGGCCCTGGGCTGGTGGCAGTGGACGCGCTTCGAGTCGAACGCGGGCACCTTCCAGAATCTCGGCTACGCGCTGCAATGGCCGATGTTCGCGGTGTTCTGCATCTACGCCTACCGCAAGTTCGTCATCCTGGAGGCCAACCCCGAGACGCCGCCGGCCCCGGATCGCCCGACCGAGATTCCCGAGGAACTGCTGCCGCCGCGCCCGGGGTTCGCGACGCTCACCGAGGACGACGACCCGGTGCTGGCCGAGTACAACCGCTATCTTGCCGACCTGGCCGCCGCAGACGGCGACGCCCCCGCCGCCGGCGATGCCGGCACCGACACCCCGCAGGACAGGACCACCGCATGAGTGCCCCGAAAACCGAACCCACCGGCGCCGCGCCCGTCGAAAAGATCCGCCAGGCGCTGAACCTGTATCGGGTGCTGGCCTGGACGACGGGTGTTTGGCTGATCGCGCTCTGCTACGAGATGTACGTCAAATACATCATGCACGTGGACAACCCGCCGAACTGGATCGGCGTCGTGCACGGTTGGGTGTACTTCGCCTACCTGCTGGCCACCGCCAGCCTGGCGGTCAAGGTCCGCTGGCCCATCGGCAAGACCATCGGCGTGCTGCTGGCCGGCACCATCCCGCTGGTCGGCATCGTCGTCGAGCATTTCCAGACCCAGGAAATCAAGGAACGCTTCGCGGTCTGAGCCGGCTCAGGCCCTGAGCGCGGCGACCGGGTCGGGCATCAGCGCCGCCAGCAGCGCGCCCAGCAGGGCCACCGTCCCGGCGACGTACATGGCGACCTGGAAGGCCGCCTGACTCGGCACCGCGCCGTCGATTCCGGGGACGACGACCACCATGGCGGCCATGATCGCGCCCATCACCGCGCTGGACAGCGAGGTCCCCAGCGACCGGGCCAGCGCATTGATGCCGTTGGCGGCGGCCGTCTCGGTGATCGGGACCGCCGCGTTGATCAGGGTCGGCAGCGCCGCGAAGCCGAAGCCGACCCCGATGCTGAGGATCACGTTGAGCAGCCCGATCAGCGCCGCCGAACCGATCAGCCACGGCCCGACCAGATAGCCCAGCGCGATGATCGCGCTGCCGAGCACCAGGGTGAACTTGGGTCCGCGCCGCGCCGCCAGCACCGCCGAGGCCGACGCGCACATCATCATCGCCAGGCCGCCGGGCGCCAACCACAGTCCGGTGCTGGTCAGCGACTGCCCCAGCCCGTAACCGGTCGCCGCGGGCAACTCCAGGATCTGCGGGGCGATCAGGCTCAGCGCGAACAGCGAGAAGCCCATGCAGATTGAGGACAGGTTGGTCAGCAGCACCGGCGCACGCAGCGTGGTGCGCAGATCCACGATCGGCGACGGGATCGCCAGCTGCCACGCCGCGAACAACCCGAAGGTGACCAGCGAGGCGGCCAGCAGCGACAGCGTCAGCCGGTCGGTCCAGCCCCAGACCGCGCCCTTGGAGATCGGCAGCAGCAGCAGCACCAGCCCGGCCGCCAGCAGCACCGTGCCCAGCGGGTCGAAACGCCCCGTCGACACCGGGGGCACCGCGGGCACCAGGGTCACAAACAGCACCAATGCCGTCACGCCGAGCCCGGTGGCCAGCCAGAACAGCGCGTGCCAGTGGTAGTGCTGGGCGATGATCGCCGACAGCGGCAGCCCGAGCGCTCCACCGACGCCGAGCGAGGAACTCATCGTCCCGGTCGCCGATCCGACCCGTTCGGGCGGCATCGCGGCCCGCAGCACCGCGATGCCCAGCGGGATGATGGCCATGCCCAGGCCCTGCAGGCCGCGCCCGAGGACGAACGGCACCAGCGTGCTGCTCAGCGCGCAGACCAGTGACCCGGCCGTCAATCCCAGCGCGCTGACGATCAGCATCCGCCGCGGTCCGTACATGTCGCCGAACCGGCCGAACACCGGGGTGGCGACCGCTGCGGTCAGCAGGGTGGCGGTGATCGCCCAGGAGGCGTCGGCGGCGCCGACGCTGAGCATCCGCGGCAGCTCCGGGATCACCGGCACGATCAGCGTCTGCATCAGCGACACCGCGATGCCCGCGGCCGAGAGCACCACGACCAGCACCGAGGGATGCCGGGAGCGCACGCTGAAGCGGGCAGGATCCACGAGGGGGCAGCGTACCCGTGTTTAGCCATGCTTACTAAATCGCCGGGGGTCCGGCCACTAGACTGGTGACCATGACCGTCGGCCAGGCCGGCCGCGACGGTGCGCTGACCGGATTGCGGGCGGTGGCGGCGGTGCTGGTGATCGGCACCCACACCGGATTCGCCACCGGCATGCTCAGCCACGGTTACGTCGGCAACCTCTTCGCGCGACTGGAGATCGGCGTGCCGATCTTCTTTGCGCTGTCGGGGTTCCTGCTGTTCCGGCCGTGGGTCCGCGCCGCGAAATCCGGCGCCGACGCGCCGTCGACGCCGCGCTACGCGCGCCGGCGGATCCGCCGCATCGTGCCGGCCTACCTGGTGGCCGTGCTGGTGACGTTCGCCATCTACACGGTGTTCGACGTCGGCCCCAATCCGGGTCAGAGCTGGCTGGGGCTGCTGCGCTACCTCACCCTCACGCACATCTACACCGACGACTTCCTGGCGACCTACCTGCACGTCGGACTCCCGCAGATGTGGAGCCTGGCCGTCGAGGTGTCGTTCTACGCGCTGCTGCCCGTCGCGGCGTGGCTGCTGCTGCGCCATCGCCGGGGCCCGCGCTGGCGGCCGCGGGCGGTACTGGCCGCGCTGGCCGCCGCGGCGCTGATCGAGCCGGTGTGGCTGGTGGTGTTGGGCAGCACCCACTGGCTGCCCCGCGCGGCCGGGATGTGGCTGCCCGCGCATCTGACGCCGTTTCTCGGCGGCATGGCCCTGGCCGTGCTGGCGGCGATGGGCGTGCGGGCGCGGGCCCGGGTGCTGCTGCCGATCGCGGTGGCCGGCTACCTGGTGGCGGCCAGCCCGCTGGGCACCGCCGAGTTTCTCGGCCCGGTGCGGTGGTGGCAGCCGGTCGTCATCGCGGCGCTCTACGGGCTGGCCGCGACCTGCGCGCTGGCCCCGCTGGCGCTCGGCGACCACGGCTGGTGGCACCGGTTGCTGAGCCTGCGGCCGGTGGTGTTCCTCGGCGAAATCTCCTACGAGATCTTCCTGCTGCACGTCGCGGTGATGGCGTTGACCATGGACCTGCTGCTGGGCTGGCCGATCTTCACCGGGTCACCGGCGATCCTGTGGCCCGCGACGCTGGCGATCACCGTCCCGTTCGGCTGGCTGCTGCACCGGGTGACCGCGCCGCGCTCGACCCGGGCGGCCGATCAGGCCAGTGTGCGCAGCGCGGGCACCAGCAACTCCAGCGCCCGGCTGCGGTGCGAGACCGCGTCCTTTTCCGCCGGGCTCAGCTCGGCCGCCGAACGGTCGTCGCCCTCGGGCAGGAACACCGGGTCGTAGCCGAAACCGCCCTGACCGCGGGGCTCGCGGGCGATCGACCCGCGCCACTGGCCGCGGACGGTGCGCTGATCGTCGGGGCCCGGTCCCCAGACCAGCGCGCACACCGAAACGAATCCGGCGCCGCGACGCTGCTCGGGCACATCGCAGAGCTGCGCGAGCAGCAACCGGTAGTTGCCGACGTCGTCGCCGTGAGTGCCGGACCAGCGCGCCGAGAGCACCCCGGGCATCCCGTTGAGGGCGTCGACGGCCAGGCCGGAATCATCGGCCAGGCACGGGATTCCGGTGGCCGCGAACCCGTCACGGGCCTTGGCCAGCGCGTTGTCCTCGAAGCCGGCGCCGGTTTCGGGCGCCTCCGGGTATTCCGGAACGTCATCGAGCGACAGCAGCACCAGGTCCACCCCGCTGGAGTCGAGAACCCGGCGCAGCTCGGCCAGCTTCTTGCGGTTGCGGGTGGCCATCAACAGCCGAGGCATCAGCTCCCGAAAGCCTTCTTCGGTGCCGGGCCCTCCGGAAGCACCCCGGGGTACGGCAGTTCCAATGCGGCGCGCTGGATTTCGAACAGCTGCTCGCAGCCGACCAGCGCCGCGTCCAGCATCTTGTCCAGCGTCGAGCGCGGGAACGTCGCGCCCTCGCCGGTGCCCTGCACCTCGACGAAGGTGCCGGTGTCGGTGGCGACGATGTTCATGTCGACCTCGGCGCGGGAATCCTCCTCGTACGGCAGGTCGACGCGCACTCGGCCGTCGACCACCCCGACGCTGACCGCGGCGATCGCGCAGGACAGCGGCCGGGGGTCAGAGAGCCGGCCCGCCGCGCCCAGGTAGGTGACGGCGTCGGCCAGCGCCACGTAGGCGCCGGTGATCGCCGCGGTGCGGGTGCCGCCGTCGGCCTGCAGCACGTCACAGTCGATGGAGATGGTGTTCTCCCCCAGCGCACGCAGGTCGATGCAGGCGCGCAGCGAGCGACCGACCAGCCGGCTGATCTCCTGGGTGCGACCACCGACCCGGCCCTTGACCGATTCGCGGTCCGAGCGGGTGTGGGTGGCGGCCGGGAGCATGGCGTACTCGGCGGTCAGCCAGCCCAGGCCGGAGCCCTTACGCCAGCGCGGCACGCCCTCGACGACGCTGGCCGTGCACAGCACCCGGGTATCGCCGAACTCCACCAGGACCGATCCGGCCGGATGCGAGGTGAACCCGCGGGTGATCTTTACCGGCCGGAGCTCGTCATCGGAGCGGCCGTCTTCGCGACTGGTCACCCGGCAACCCTAGCCCGCTGCTACCGCGAGCGGGTGCAGCGGACGTCGAAACCCTCGCCGGCAACCACGGCGTGCACCGGACCGTCGAAGGCGGCCTTGGCCTCGGCGATCACGTCCTCGCGGGAGGTCCACGGCGGAATGTGGGTCAGCAGCAACTCCCCGACCCCGGCCGCGGTGGCGATCTGACCGGCCTCGGTCCCGGACAGGTGCAGGTCGGCGGGATTTTTCGGGCTGTGCGTCCAGGACGCCTCGCACAGGAACACGTCGGCGCCCTGGGCGAGCTCGACGATGGCGTCGCAGATGCCGGTGTCGGCGCTGTAGACCAGCACCGCTCCGCTCGGGTCGGTGAACCGCATCCCGAACGAAGCGGTGGGGTGCTTCATCTCGCGCACGTGCACGTTGAGCGCGCCGTAGCTGATGGTCTGGCCGTCCGACCAGGAGTGCACGTCGAAGATGTCGGTGAAGTCGTCGAGTTCGGCGCCGTGCGGCGAGGAGGCCGCCGCCATCCGCGACCAGGTGTCCGCCGGCCCGTACATCAGCGCCTTGCCGGTCGGCGCATTCGGGTGGTAGCGCCGCCAGACGAACAGTCCCGGCAGGTCCAGGCAGTGATCGGCGTGCAGATGGGACAGGAAGACGTTGACCTCGCCCGGGTCGGCGAACCGTTGCAGCGTGCCCAGCACGCCCCCGCCGAAGTCGATTGCCAGCGGCTCGGTGCCCGGCGCGGTCAACAGGTAGCCCGACGCCGGAGAATCCGGTCCGACCACGCTGCCGGAGCAACCAAGCACAGTGACGCGCACCTCACCAGCTTGCCATGCCGCCGGTGGCCGCGACCCGAACATCGGCACATCCCGTCGGCGTGGCGGCAATCACAGCCGCCGGGCCTACCGGTCGGCGTGCCGGGTGTGCCCGGCGGCGGGTTCCACGCCGGTGATGGCGGGCCCTAGGAATCGGGAGGCCAGCGCCAGGAACGCCTCGGGGTCGCCGGTCGCCTCGAACCGGCGACCGGGCGGTGGCAGGTCGTGCGGGCGCAGCAGATCTTGCTCGGTGAGGACCCGCAGCAAATCCTTGGCGGTCTCCTCGGCGCTGGACACCAGGGTCACCCCGTCGCCGACGACCAGCTGGATCAGCCCGGACAGCAGCGGATAGTGCGTGCAGCCCAGCACCAGAGTGTCGACGTCGGCGCGCTGCAGCGGCTCCAGGTAGCCCTCCGCCAGGTTCAGCACCTGCCGACCGCTGGTGATGCCGCGCTCGACGAAGTCGACGAACCGGGGGCAGGCCACCGCGGTGATCTCGGTGCCCACCGCGGCGCCGAACGCGTCCTGGTAGGCCCCGGAGGCGACGGTCGCCTCGGTCCCGATCACCCCGATCCGGCCGCTGCGGGTGGTCGCGACCGCCCGTCGCACCGCGGGCAGGATCACCTCGACCACCGGCACGTCGTAGCGTTCCCTGGCGTCGCGCAGGCACGCCGAGGACGCCGAGTTGCAGGCGATGACCAGCGCCTTGACCCCGCGTTCGACCAGGTCGTCCATGATCGCCAGGGCATGCGCGCGGATATCGGCGATGGGCAGTGGACCGTACGGCCCGTTGCCGGTGTCGCCGACGTAAATCATCTCCTCGTCGGGCAGCATGTCGATGATCGCGCGGGCGACGGTGAGCCCGCCGACCCCGGAATCGAACACGCCCACCGGGCGACTCGACGAGGGGCGTTCTTTCCCCGAGGAAGAGGTCGCCCGCGACCCCACCGGGCGACTCGACGAGGGGCGTTCTTTCCCCGAGGAAGAGGTCGCCCGCGACAGCACCGGGCGACTCGACGAGGGGCGTTCTTTCCCCGAGGTCATCCGCGCACCGCCCGCCGCTCGGCCCGCGCCTTGCGTTCCGGGCCGGACAGCAGATAGGCGGCGACCACACCGGCGATCGCGCCGCACAGGTGGGCCTGCCACGACACGCCGCCGCAGCGGTTGAGCACCGGGACCGCGCCCCACAGCACGCTGCCGTAGCCGACCAGCACGATGACGCTGACGATGATCTCCCAGGGCCGCCGGCTGAACCAGCCGAACACCAGCAGGAAGGTCAGCCAGCCGAAGATCAGGCCGGAGGCGCCGATGTGGATGGAGGAGCCCGGGCAGGGGCCGACGTCACCGATCAGCCAGGTGCCGAATCCGCCGAGCACCCAGATGACGGCGGTGGCCGAGACGAATCTGGCCATCCCCGACAGCGTCATCAGGAAGCCGAGCACCAGCAGCGGGATCGTGTTGGCGATCAGGTGCGCCCAGTTGGCGTGCAGCAGCGGGGCGAAGGCGATGCCCCAGAGTCCGTCGGCGCTCATCGGCGCGATGCCGTGGTAGTCCAGCCGGTGCCCGGCGACGGTGTCGATGAGTTCGATCAGGTAGAGCACCGCGACGAAACCGGCGATGGTGGCGGCGCCGACCTGCCAGGCCGGGCGCGGTTTGGCCGGTTCGGTGCCCAGGTGGCCGGTCGGGATGGTCATGCGAACGCCCCCGGCAACAGATCGCGGTAGGTCGGGATGTCGGCGACGGTGCTTGCGGCGAACACCCCGACGAGCACGGCGGTGGCCAGCGCCTCGGCGGCGGCCGCGCCGACGGCGGCCAGCAGCGGGGTCTCCGCAGACATCTGCGGCGGGGTCTGCGGGTCCGGCGGCACCCGCACCGCGCCGGTGGACAGCGCGAAGACGGTGTCGCCGTCGACCGGGGTGTGCGCCGGGCGGATGGCGTGCGCCAGGCCGTCGTGCGCGGCGATCGCCATCCGCCGGCAGCCGGCCGGGGACAGTGCGGCGTCGGTCGCGACGACGGCGATGGTGGTGTTCAGCGGGTTGTGTTCGGCGTCCCGGGCGGCAAACGCCGCGACCTGGTCCGGCGGCGGGGTCCGCAACCCGAATCTGCGCACCGCGTCGGCCATCCAGGGCAGCCCGGTGTCCGGGTCGATGACGCTGCCCGCGCTGTTGACGATCGCCAGGGCGCCGACGGTGACCCCGTCGTAGCGGCCGCCCAGCCGCACCGACGCGGTGCCGACACCGCCCTTGAGCACCCCGGAGCGGGCGCCGGTGCCCGCACCGGCGGTGCCCACCGCGACCTCGGTGCCGGCCGAGCGGGCCGCGGCGTAGCCGAAGTCGGCGGTCGGCCGGGACGACCAGGCACCGACCGGCAGGTCGAAGATCACCGCGGCCGGCACGATCGGCACCAGCCCGCCGGACATCGCGACGCCGCGGCCCTGACTCTCCAGCCAGTTCATGATCCCGTCGGCGGCGGCCAGCCCGTAGGCGCTGCCGCCGCACAGCGCGATCGCGTCGACGTACTGCACGCTGTTGGCGGGGTCCAGCAGTTCGGTCTCGCGGGTGCCCGGCGCGCCACCGCGGCAGTCCACGCCGCCGACGGTGTTCGGCGGGGTGAGCAGCACCGTCGTGCCCGACGCCCAGCCGGTGCCGAGGGTGGCGTCGTCGTCCAGCCAGTGGTGCTGGCCGACCAGGATGCCGGCGACGTCGGTGATCGAGCCGTGCCGGTTCATGCCCGCTTGCCCATCAGTCCCAGCACCAGGTACTCCTGCAGCGCGGTCAGCCAGTGGTAGACGTCGAGGTGCCCGGCCAGCGGATGGTCCACCGGCAGCAGGTCCGGGCCGCCCGCGCCGACGCCCAGGATGGTGCCCAGCGCCAACCGGATGTCGTTGACGGCGGCGATCCAGGCCTGCGCGTCGGCCTCGGTCAGCTCCAGGCGTCCGCCGTCGCGCGGGCAGGTGTCGCGCATCCGGGTGGCCGCCTCGCGCTTGGCGTCGATGATGGCGGGCTCGTGCACGCTGCGCAGCGCGCCGTTGAAGTCGGCGGGGCCGATCCCGTCGGGCATCTCGGTGGCCCCGGTCGCGTCGGCGCGATAGAAGTCCGGCAGCAGCCGGGCCAGGGTGTCGTCGGCCGGCGGGGCCGACGGGCCGGTGCGGATCCCGGTGATGGCCTCCAGTTCGTCGGCCGGGGATTGCGCCTGGCGGCCGTCGAGCATCTCCAGCACCGAGTCGATCATGTTGTGCAGCAGGGCGGCCTCGTGCGATTCCAGCTCGGAGCGGAACCGGGGTCCCTCAGCGGTGTCGACCCGCTTCCATTTGCGCACCGGTCTAGGAGTCCTGCTGCATGCTCGCCCAGAGCCCGGCCGCGTGCAGCTTGGCGACGTCGATCTCCATCGATTCCCGGCTGCCCGCGGTCACCACCGCCTTGCCCTCGTTGTGCACCTGCAGCATCAGCTTGGTGGCGTGCGGCTCGGAGTAGCCGAACAGCGTCTGGAACACGTAGGTCACGTAGTTCATCAGGTTGACCGGGTCGTCCCAGACGATCGTCACCCAGGGTGCGTCGACGGCGTCGACGGGATCGGTCAGCCGCTGATCGGCCGGCTTGGTCGGTGCGGAGGCGGCCATATCGACAGGATAACGCCGCCAGGCATTAGCGTGAGTCCGTGACGGTGTCCCTGCTGACCGACAAGTACGAGCTGACCATGCTCTCGGCGGCGCTGCGCGACGGCACCGCGGCGCGGCGCTGCGTGTTCGAACTGTTCGCCCGCAGGCTGCCCGCGGGTCGGCGCTACGGCGTGGTCGCCGGCACCGGCCGGCTGCTCGACGCGCTGGCCCGGTTCCGGTTCGACGACGACGATCTGCGGGCCCTGCGCGGTGACATCGACCCGGCGACGATCGATTTCCTGCGCGATTTCCGGTTCACCGGCGACATCGACGGCTACCCCGAGGGCGAACTGTATTTCCCGGACTCGCCGGTGCTGGCGGTGCGCGGCAGCTTCGCCGAATGCGTGCTGCTGGAGACCCTGGCGCTGTCGATCTACAACCACGACTCCGCGATCGCCTCGGCCGCGGCCCGGATGGTCAGCGCCGCCGGGGGCCGGACGCTGATCGAGATGGGTTCGCGGCGCACCCACGAGCGTTCCGCCGTCGCCGCCGCCCGGGCCGCCTACCTGGCGGGGTTTGCCGCCACCTCCAACCTGGAGGCCGGCCGGAGTTTCGGTGTCCCGACCACCGGCACCAGCGCGCACGCGTTCACCATGCTCTACGCCGGCCCGGACGGCCCGAACGAGCCGGCCGCGTTCGCCGCGCAGGTCGCCGCGCTGGGCACCGACACCACCCTGCTGGTCGACACCTACGACGTCAGCACCGGCATCGCCAACGCCGTCGCCGCCGGCGGCCCGCGGCTGGGTGCCATCCGGATCGACTCCGGTGACCTGGGCGTGCTGGCCCGGCAGGCCCGCGAGCAGCTCGACGCGCTGGGCGCCACCGGCACCCGGATCGTGCTGTCCGGGGATCTCGACGAATACTCGATCGCCGCGCTGCGCGCCGAACCGGTCGACGGCTACGGGGTCGGGACCTCGGTGGTGACCGGGTCCGGGTCGCCTGCCGCGGGCATGGTCTACAAGCTTGTCGAGGTCGACGGCCTGCCGGTCACCAAGCGCAGCAGCAACAAGGTGTCCCACGGCGGCGCCAAGCGGGCGGTGCGGCTGGCGCGGGAGTCCGGGACCGTCACCGAGGAACTCCTCTACCCGGCCGGCGCGCCGCCGCGGGTCGACGGGCCGGCCCGCGAGCTGATGACCCCGCTGGTGCGCGACGGCGTCGTGGTGGCCGACCCGGATCTGGCGGCGGCCCGGCGGCGGGTCGCCGACGCTCTGCTGACCCTGCCGTGGGAAGGTCTCAAGCTGTCGCACGGGGAGCCCGCCATCGCGACCCGGATCATTGCGCCGGGCCACAACGAGGAGTCATGGCCGACACATCGGTAACCGAACTGCTGGCCGCCGCGGTCACCGCGCTCGGCGGCACCCGCCGCGACGGGCAGGTGGCGATGGCCGAGGCCGTGGACCGGGCGTTTCACACCGGTGAGCACCTGGCGGTGCAGGCCGGCACCGGCACCGGCAAGTCGCTGGCGTACCTGGTGCCGGCGATCAAACATGCCGCCGACGGCAACGGCCCGGTGGTGGTGTCGACCGCCACCATCGCGCTGCAGCGCCAACTCGTCGACCGCGACCTGCCCCGGCTGACCGCCGCGCTGACCGGCACGCTGCCGCGCACCCCGAGCTTCGCGCTGCTCAAGGGCCGCGGGAACTACCTGTGCCTGAACAAGCTGCACACCGGCGGCACCGGCGCCGAGGAGGCCGAGCTGCCCCAGGAGCAGCTGTTCAACCCGGCCACCGCCAGCGCCCTGGGCCGGGAGGTGGTGCGGCTCAACGAATGGGCGCAGGACACCGAGACCGGCGACCGCGACGAGCTGCGGCCCGGCGTCACCGACCGGGCCTGGGGGCAGGTCAGCGTGTCGGCCCGGGAATGCCTGGGGCCCTCGCGCTGCCCGTACGCCACCGAGTGTTTCTCGGAGCGGGCGCGCGCCGAGGCCGGCCGGGCCGACGTCGTCGTCACCAACCACGCGCTGTTGGCCATCGACGCGATCGCCGACGCGGCGGTGCTGCCCGAGCACGCGCTGCTGGTCGTCGACGAGGCCCACGACCTGGTCGACCGGGTGACCGGGGTGGCGACCGGGGAGCTGACCGCGACGTCGATGGGCACCGCGTCGCGGCGCAGCGGGCGGCTGATCGACGCCGAACTGACCGAGCGCCTGGACGCCGCGGCCGCGACGCTCTCGGCGGACCTGCATGAACGCGACGCCGGCCGGATCGACATCCTCGACGAGGATCTCGGCCGCGCGCTGACCCTGCTGCGCGACGCCGCGGGCGCCGCCCGCAGCGCCATCGACACCGCGCCGACGGATCCGAAGGCCGCGGCCGCGCGTTCGGAGGCGGTGGCCGCCCTCGACGAGGTCGCCGACACCGCCGCCCGGATGCTGGATTCGTTCGGCCCGGCGATCCCCGACCGGCTCGACGTGGTGTGGCTGGACCGCGAGGAGATCCGCGGCAACACCCGGGTCGTGCTGCGGGTGGCGCCGCTGAGCGTGGCCGGGCTGCTGCGGCACCGCCTGTTCGCCGAGACCACCACGGTGCTGACCTCGGCGACGCTCACGCTCGGCGGCTCGTTCGACGGGATGGCCGGCGCCTGGGGCCTGACCAGCCCCGATCCGGAGAAGTCGGTGCGCTGGCGCGGCCTGGACGTCGGCTCGCCGTTCGACCACGCCCGCTCCGGCATCCTCTACATCGCCAAGCACCTGCCGCCGCCGGGGCGCGACGGCAGCGCCTCGGAGGCCCAGCACCGCGAGATCGCCGAGCTGATCGAGGCCGCCGGCGGCCGCACCCTGGGGTTGTTCTCGTCGATGCGCGCGGCCCGGGCGGCGGCCGACGAGATGCGCCAGCGGCTGGACACCCCGGTGCTGTGCCAGGGCGAGGACGCCACCGCCCTGCTGGTGGAGAAGTTCGCCGCCGACCCGCAGACCTCGCTGTTCGGGACGCTGTCGCTGTGGCAGGGCGTCGACGTGCCGGGCCCGTCGCTGTCGCTGGTGCTGATCGACCGGATCCCGTTCCCGCGGCCCGACGATCCGCTGCTGACCGCCCGGCAGCGGGCCGTCGCCGCCCGCGGCGGTAACGGGTTCATGGCGGTGGCCGCCAACCATGCCGCGCTGCTGCTCGCCCAGGGCGCCGGCCGGCTGCTGCGCCGGGCCGATGACCGCGGCGTGGTCGCGGTGCTCGATTCCCGGATGGCGACCGCCCGGTACGGCGGGTACCTGCGCTCGTCGCTGCCACCGTTTTGGACCACCACCGACGGTGCGCGGGTGCGGGCCGCGCTTCGCCGGTTGCGGGGCGCCGACACCGAATCGGCGCCGAGCCCCGAGTGAGCCGCCCGGAGCGGCGGCGCCCACTATCCTGGCGGGCACCCGCGGCAGCGCGCGGTCGGCAGAGAGGCGTCTTCCCCATGCGGTCACCGAGGATGCGCGCCGCCCTCGCCGTCGGCGCCGCCGCGCTGGTGCTGGTCGGGTGCAGCCACCGCATCGAGGGCAGTGCGGTCTCGGTGTTCGCCGACCCGTTCAAGGTCGGCGGGATGACCGCGGTCGACGGGCCGACCGGGCTGCGCGATGACGCCATCGCCCCGACCCGCACCGTCGAGGACACCGACGGCGGCGAGATCGACCACCTCGGCGCCCAGTCGATCAGCGACATCGAGCAGTACTGGGCCTACGCCTATCCGGACAACCTGCCCGGCGAGTTCCGCCCGGTCGAGGCGCTGAGTTCCTGGGACGCCCGCGACTACGCCGGCGGCTTCTGCGGCGGCCCGACCCACGGGCTGGTCAACGCGGGATTCTGCCGGGTCAACAACACCATCGGCTGGGACCGCGGCGTGCTGCTTCCGGCGCTGCGCCGGGTCAACGGGGACATGGCGATCACCATGGTGCTCGCCCACGAGTACGGGCATTCGATCCAGCAGCAGGCCCGGTTGGTGCGCTCCACCACCCCGGTACTGGTCGGCGAGCAACAGTCCGACTGCATGGCCGGCGCCTACACCCGCTGGGTCGCCGAGGACCGCTCACCCCGGTTCACCCTGTCCACCGGCGACGGACTCAACGATCTGCTGGTCACGCTGCTGTCGATCCGCGACCCGGTGCTGACCGAGCTCGACGTGGAGATCAACGGCGTCGGCGACGAGCACGGCACGGCCTTCGAGCGGATCTCGGCGTTCCAGGCCGGCTTCACCGACGGGCC
Source organism: Mycolicibacterium fallax (assembly GCF_010726955.1). NCBI lineage: Bacteria > Bacillati > Actinomycetota > Actinomycetes > Mycobacteriales > Mycobacteriaceae > Mycobacterium > Mycolicibacterium fallax. The sequence continues at coordinate 48,578 of NZ_AP022603.1, read as the reverse complement.
GTCGGCCTGCCTGGCCATCGACGCCGCCGAGATCGAGGCCCGTCGCGGCGCGCTGCCCACGGAACTGCAGCGCGATCAGACCGGGGACTGGCCGGTCTCCGACGAGTCGGTGCACGCGGTGTACGAGGCACTGAAGATCCTGTTCGCCCCGGCGCCGCCGCCGGCCCTGAGCCTGGACGCCAACGCCGCGGCCGGTTGCGCGGACGCCCGGCCGAGCCCGCCGGCGTCGTACTGTCCGGCGACCAACACCATCTACCTCGACATGCCCGCGCTGACCGCGATGGGCACCCCCGACATCGAGCTGGACCCGACCTCCCTGGTCGGCGACAACACCGCCTACTCGGTGCTGATCTCCCGGTACATGCTGAGCCTGCAGCACGCCAAGGGGCTGCCGATGGACACCGCCGAGGCGGCGCTGCGCACCGCGTGCCTGACCGGCGTCGCGACCACCAAGCTCGCCCCGGGGGTGGCAACCCCGGGCGGGCACTCGGTCAAGCTGGCCGCCGGCGACATCGACGAGGCGGTCAGCGGGCTGCTGACCAACGGGCTGGCGGCCAGCGATGTCAACGGCGACACCGTGCCGGCCGGGTTTTCCCGGATCGCCGCGTTCCAGGCCGGGGTGCTGGGTGACTGGGACCGCTGCGTCAGCCGCTACGCCGGCTGACTCGACGAGCGCAGCGAGGAAGAGGTCAGCCGTACCAGCACCGGCTGACTCGACGAGCGCAGCGAGGAACGCCGCGCGGTCCGGGCGGTCGGACTACGGTGGGAGTCCAGGGGTTGATTCGAGCCCGCCGCGCACGCTCAGATCAGAACGGAGCCCAGGGGTTGCCCGGTCGCATCGAGATCGATGACGTTTCGCCGGTGGTGTCCGGCGGGGAGTATCCAGCCAAGGCGGTGGTCGGCGAGGTCATCCCGATTCGGGCCGCGGTGTGGCGCGAGGGCCACGAGGCGGTGGCGGCGACCCTGGTGCTGCGCTATCACGGCACCGGCTATCCACGGCTGGTGGCCACCCCGCCCGGCACCGTCATGCCGGCGGCGAAAGCCCAACCGGCAGAACGCTCCCGGACCAAGCCGTGGGCGCTGCCGATGGCCAACGAGGCCGACAATCCGGACATCTTCCACGGCCAGTTCAGCCCCGATGCGGTCGGCATGTGGACCTTCCGGGTCGACGGCTGGGGCGACCCGGTCGCCGGCTGGCGCAAGGCGGTGCTGGCCAAGCTCGAGGTCGGCCAGAGCGAGAGTGAACTCGACAACGACCTGCTGGTCGGTGCGGCCCTGCTGGAGCGGGCCGCGACCGGCGTACCGCGCGGGCAGCGCAATCCGCTGCTGGCCGCCGCCACCGCACTGCGCACCCCCGGGGACCCGACGGTCCGCGCCGGGCTGGCGCTGTCGGACGAGGTGAGCGCGCTGCTGGGCCGGCATCCGCTGCGCGAGCTGGTCAGCCGGGGCAGGCAGTACGGGCTCTGGGTGGATCGGCCGCTGGCCGAGTTCGCCTCCTGGTATGAGTTCTTTCCGCGGTCCACCGGCGGGCGCGACGAATCCGGCGATCCGGTGCACGGCACCTTCCTCACCGCCGCGGCGGCACTGCCCCGGGTCGCCGAAATGGGTTTTGACGTCGTGTATCTGCCGCCGATCCACCCGATCGGGAAGGTGCACCGCAAGGGCCGCAACAACGCGGTGACCTGCGCCCCCGGTGACGTCGGCTCGCCGTGGGCGATCGGCAGCGACGAGGGCGGCCACGACGCCGTGCACCCCGACCTCGGCACCATCGAGGACTTCGACGACTTCGTGGCCACCGCGCGCGGGCTGGGCCTGGAGGTCGCCCTGGACCTGGCCCTGCAGTGCGCGCCGGATCACCCCTGGGCCGCCGCGCATCGGCAGTGGTTCACCGAGTTGCCCGACGGCACCATCGCCTACGCGGAGAACCCGCCGAAGAAGTACCAGGACATCTACCCGCTGAACTTCGACAATGACCCGGCCGGCTTGTACGGCGAGGTGCTTCGCGTCGCGCTGCACTGGGTTTCCCACGGCGTCAAGATCTTTCGGGTCGACAACCCGCACACCAAGCCGCCGAACTTCTGGGCCTGGCTGATCGCCGAGATCAAGAACGTCGACCCCGACGTGCTGTTCCTGGCCGAAGCGTTCACCCGGCCGCCCCGGCTCTACGGCCTGGCCCGGCTCGGCTTCACCCAGTCCTACAGCTATTTCACCTGGCGGGTGGACAAGTGGGAGATCATCGAGTTCGGCCGGGAGATCGCCGCGCACGCGCACGAGGCCCGGCCCAACCTGTTCGTCAACACCCCCGACATCCTGCACGCCAGCCTGCAGCACGGCGGCCAGGCGATGTTCGCGATCCGCGCCGCGCTGGCCGCGACGCTGAGCCCGCTGTGGGGCGTGTATTCGGGTTTCGAGCTGTACGAATCGCAGCCGGTCCGCGAGGGCAGCGAGGAGTATCTGGACTCCGAGAAGTACGAGTTGCGGCCCAGGGACTTCGCCGCCGCCGCGGCGCGCGGGCAGTCACTGGAGGTGTTCCTCGGCCGGCTCAACGAGATCCGCCGGCTGCATCCGGCGTTGGCCCAGATGCGCAACATCCATTTCCACGACGTGGACAACGACGCGCTGCTGGCCTACAGCAAGTTCGATCCGGTCAGCGGCGACTCGGTGCTGGTGGTGGTGACGCTCAACTCGTTCGGCCCCGAGCAGGGCACCCTGACGCTGGATCTGGCGGCCCTCGGGATGCACGACTACGACCGGTTCTGGGTCCGCGACGAGATCACCGGCGAGGAATACCATTGGGGCCGAACGAACTTCGTGCGCCTGGACCCGGACCGGGCGGTGGCCCACATCGTGAACATGCCGCAGATCCCGGCCGCCACCCGGGCGCTGCTGCTGCGCCGAGACTGACAGGAGTATCCGATGACCCGCAGCCCGTCCGCCCACCTGGCCCCCGGCCCGGGCGAGATCGACCGCCTGGTCTCGGGCACCCACCACGATCCGCATTCGGTGCTGGGCGCCCACGAGTACGACGACCACACCGTGATCCGGACGCTGCGCCCGCACGCCGGCGCGGTCGTCGCGCTGGTCGGTGGCCAGCGATATCCCATGTCGCACATCGATGCCGGGGTGTTCGCGGTCGCGCTGCCGTTCACCGATCTGATCGACTACCGCCTGGAGATCGGCTATCCGGCCGCCGACGGCGGCCAGGACGTCTACACCGTCGCCGACGGTTACCGGTTCCTGCCCACCCTCGGCGAGATGGATCTGCACCTGTTCGCCGAGGGGCGGCACGAGCGACTGTGGGAGGTGCTCGGCGCGCACCGGCGCAGCTTCGAGACCGCCGACGGGGTGGTCGACGGCGTGTCGTTCGCGGTGTGGGCGCCCAACGCCAAGGGCGTCAACCTGATCGGTGAGTTCAACGGCTGGACCGGCAACGAGGCACCGATGCGGGTGCTCGGCAGCACCGGGGTGTGGGAGCTGTTCTGGCCCGGGTTCCCGCCCGACGGGCTGTACAAGTACCGGATCCACGGCGCCGACGGTGCGGTGTCCGAGCGGGCCGACCCGATGGCGTTCGCCACCGAGGTGCCGCCGAAGACGGCCTCCCGGGTCACCGCCAGCGACTACCGCTGGGGCGACGGGCAGTGGATGGCCAAGCGCGCCGAGACCAACCCGGTGTTCGAACCGATGAGCACCTACGAGGTGCACCTGGGGTCGTGGCGCCCCGGGCGCAGCTATCGGCAGCTCGCCGTCGAACTGACCGAATACGTTGTCGCGCAGGGCTTCACCCACGTGGAGCTGCTGCCGGTGGCCGAGCATCCGTTCGGCGGATCGTGGGGCTATCAGGTCACCTCCTACTACGCGCCGACCTCCCGGTTCGGCACGCCCGACGATTTCCGGTTCCTCGTCGATGCCCTGCACCAGGCCGGCATCGGCGTCATCGTGGACTGGGTGCCCGCGCATTTCCCCAAGGACGCCTGGGCGCTCGGGCGCTTCGACGGCACCGCGCTCTACGAGCACGCCGACCCGCGTCGCGGTGAGCAACTCGACTGGGGCACCTACGTTTTCGACTTCGGCCGGCCCGAGGTGCGCAACTTCCTGGTGGCCAACGCGCTGTACTGGCTGCAGGAGTACCACATCGACGGGCTGCGCGTCGACGCGGTGGCTTCGATGCTGTACCTGGACTATTCGCGGCCCGCCGGCGGCTGGACGCCGAACATTCAGGGCGGCCGGGAGAACCTGGAGGCGGTGCAGTTCCTGCAGGAGCTGAACGCCACCGTGCACAAGACCGCGCCGGGGATCGTCACGGTGGCCGAGGAGTCGACCTCCTGGCCGGGCGTGACGCGGCCGACCAGCCTTGGCGGCCTGGGGTTCTCGATGAAGTGGAACATGGGGTGGATGAACGACACCCTCGGCTACATCGGCCGGGATCCGGTGCACCGCAACTTCCATCACCACGAGATGACCTTCTCGATGCTCTACGCGTTCAGCGAGAACTACGTGTTGCCGATCAGCCACGACGAGGTGGTGCACGGCAAGGGCACGCTGTGGGGCCGGATGCCCGGCGGTGACCACGAAAAGGCCGCTGGCCTGCGCAGCCTGCTGGCCTATCAGTGGGCGCACCCCGGCAAGCAGTTGCTGTTCATGGGGCAGGAGTTCGGTCAGCGGGCCGAGTGGTCCGAGGAGCGTGGCCTGGACTGGTTCCAGCTCGAGGAGAACGGGTTCTCCGGCGGCATCCAGCGCTTCGTGCGCGACCTCAACGCGCTCTACCGCGAGCACCCGGCGCTGTGGACCCAGGACACCCGGCCCGAGGGCTATTCCTGGATCGACGCCAACGATTCGGGCAACAACGTGCTGAGCTTCCTGAGGTTCGGGTCCGACGGATCGACGCTGGCCTGCATCTTCAACTTCTCCGGCTCCGAGCACGCCCGCTACCGGGTGGGCCTGCCGGCCACCGGTCGCTGGCGCGAGGTGCTCAACTCCGATGCCACCGGCTACCACGGCGCCGGGGCGGGCAATCTGGGCGGCGTGCAGGCCGTCGACGAGCCGTGGCACGGCCGCCCCGCCTCCGCGGTGCTGGTGCTGCCGCCGCTGTCGGCGCTCTGGTTGGTTCCCGAGCGGTAGGCCGGGTCTCAGTACAGCGCGCTGGCCAGGTCCCGGCGGGCCTTGATCAGGTCGGGGTCGGCCGGGTCGAACAGCTCGAAGAGCTCCAGCAGCCGGGTCCGCACCCGCGCCCGATCGTCACCGGCGGTGCGCTTGATCAGCCCGATCAGCCGGGTGAACGCGTCGCCGGCGTCCTGGCCGAGCAGCGCCACGTCGGCGGCCACCAGCGCGGCGTCGATGTCGTCGGGGGCGGCGTCGGCCTTGGCGACGGCGTCCTGGTCGGCGGCCGAGGCGCGGGCCAGCCAGTCGATCTGGCGGACCGCACCCTTGGCCTCGACGTGCGCCGGGTCGGCGTCCAGGATGGCTCGGTACGCCGTGCGGGCGGCGACGAAATCACCGGCGTCCAGCAGCTCACGCGCGGACGCCAGCGCGGGATCCACCTGCTCGGGCGCGTCGCCCTGCGCACCGCCGGACAGCTTGCCCGCGGTGGCCTCCAGCAACGAGTCCACCCAGGCGCGCAGCTGATCGGCGGGCTGGCGGCCCTGGAAGCTGCCCAGCGGGCGACCGCCGGCCAGCGCGACGACGGTCGGCACGCCCTCGATGCCGAACATCTGCCCCAGCTGCGGGCTGGCATCGACATTGACCAGCGCCAACGACCAGCTGCCCGCGTCGGCGGCGGCCAGTTGGGCCAGCGCGTCGGCCAGCTCCACGCAGGCATCGCTGCGCGGGGACCACAGCAGCACCACCACCGGCACCTGATTGGACCGCGCCAGCACCTCGGTCTCGAAGTTGGCCTCGGTGACCTGCACGGCAGCCGGCGGCGCCCCACCCGGGGGCGGGGCGGCCGGTGCGACGGCACGCTGCTTGAGGGCCGACAGGTCGACGGCGCCGGCCATCGAGGCGGCCATCGCGGGACGGGAGGGTCGCGGTCGAGTCACGCGTCCCAGTCTGTCACGCCGTGCAACCGCACCCTCAGCGTGCCGCCCACCTCAGCGACGCACGATCAGGGCATCGCCCTGGCCGCCGGCGCCGCACAGCGCGGCCACCGCGTACTTGCCGCCCTGGCGCTTGAGCTCCAGCGCGGCGTGCAGCACGATGCGGGCGCCGGACACCCCGATCGGGTGCCCCATCGCGATCGCGCCGCCGTTGACGTTGACCTTGGCCGGGTCCACGCCGAGCTCCTTGGTGGAGGCCAGCGACACCGCGGCGAACGCCTCGTTGATCTCCAGCACGTCGAGCTCATCGAGGCTGATGCCCTCACGCTGCACGGCCCGCCGGATCGCGTTGGCCGGCTGGGACTGCAGGGTCGAGTCCGGTCCGGCGACCACGCCGTGCGCACCGATCTCGCAGAGCCAGTCCAGCCCGAGCTCCTCGGCCTTGGCCTTGCTCATCACCACGACCGCGCACGCGCCGTCGGAGATCTGCGAGGAGGACCCGGCGGTGATGGTGCCGTTGGGGCGGAACGCCGGGCGCAGCCGGCCCAGCGACTCGGCGGTGGTGTCGGCCCGGACGCCCTCGTCCTGGGCGAACACGATCGGGTCGCCCTTGCGCTGCGGGACCTCGACCGCCACCACCTCGTCGTCGAAGACGCCGTTCTTCCAGGCCGCCGCGGCCCTGCGGTGCGATTCGGCGGCGAACTCGTCCTGCTCGGCGCGGGTGAACTTGTCCTGATCGTTGCGCTGCTCGGTCAGCGCGCCCATCGGCTGGTCGGTGAACACGTCGTGCAGACCGTCGAAGGCCAGGTGGTCCTTGACCACGACGTCGCCGTACTTGTAGCCGGAACGGGAGTCCAGCAGCAGGTGCGGCGCCTTGGTCATGGACTCCTGCCCGCCGGCGACGACGACGTCGAACTCACCGGCCCGGATCAGCTGGTCGGCCAGCGCGATCGCGTCGATGCCGGACAAGCACATCTTGTTGATGCTCAGCGCGGGAACGTCCCACGGGACGCCGCCGGCGACGGCGGCCTGCCGCGCCGGCATCTGCCCGGCGCCGGCGCCGAGCACCTGGCCCATGATCACGTAGTCCACCAGCGACGGGGACACCCCGGCCTTCTCCAGGGCGGCCTTGATCGCGATCGCGCCGAGGTCCGAACCCGAGAAATCCTTCAGCGAGCCGGACAGCTTCCCGATCGGGGTACGGGCACCAGCAACGATCACCGACGTCGTCATCGACTTTTCCTCCACAGCCAGGGGTGCGGGGCCGCTCCGAATCCGACCCGGCCCGCGTCGCAATATCGACTCCCAGGTTACCGTTAGGCCATGAGCACCGATCAGGTTGATGCACGTTCGGCCCTGACCCCCGACCTGGTGACGGCCATCGATCACGCCGGCATCGCCGTGCCGGACCTGGAAGCGGCCAAAACCTTCTACTGCGACCACCTCGGCATGGAGGTGCTGCACCAGGAGGTCAACGAGGAGCAGGGCGTCATCGAGGCGATGCTCGGCGTGCGCGGCACCCCGGCGGGCAGCACTCAGATCCAGTTGCTGGCCCCGCTCAACGAGGCGTCCACCATCGCCAAGTTCATCGGCCGCAGCGGTCCGGGCCTGCAGCAGCTGTGCGTGCGCACCAGCGACGTCGACGCGCTGTCGGACCGGTTGCGCGCGGCCGGAATCCGGCTGCTCTACGAAACCTCCCGGCGCGGCACCGCGGGCGCCCGGATCAACTTCATCCATCCCAAGGACGCCGGTGGGGTGCTGATGGAGCTGACCGAGCCGCCGGCGCAGCCCGCGCACTGATTCAGGACCACCGCCGGGTCGGCCCGCGGGTGGCCCGGTTCGCCCAGCACGCGCTGTGCCAGTGCCGCCGGTCCTCGGCGGCGGTCTCTCCCCCGTCGGCCGGCCAGGCCACCAGATGCGCGGTGCCCGAACGGATCTCGTGATCGCAGCCCGGACACCGGTAGGTCTTGACCGCCCGCGCCGCCGGAATGTGCCGGATTCGGAAGTCCCGGCCGTCGGGCCCGGTCTCCACCCGCTCCGACCCGCCGGGCAGCGGCGGCGGCGCCGGGGTGTCGCGACGACGGTTGCGCCGGGCCATCTAGCCGCCCCCGACCGGGTCAGAACAGCCGGAACTCATCGTTGTCCATGCCGCGCATCTGGTCGTAGTCCAACGTCACGCAACGAATCCCGCGGTCGGCGGCCAGCGTGCGGGCCTGCGGTTTGATCTGCTGGGCCGCGAAGATGCCACTGACCGGCGCCAGCAACGAATCCCGGTTCAGCAGCTCCAGGTAGCGGGTCAGCTGCTCGACGCCGTCGATCTCACCGCGCCGTTTGATCTCGACGGCCACCGAGCGGCCCTGCTCGTCACGACACAGCAGATCCACCGGCCCGATCGCGGTCATGTATTCGCGCCGGACCAGGGTGAACCCGGCTCCGAGCAGTTCGACGTGTTCGGCCAGCAGCTCCTGCAGGTGTGCCTCCACGCCGTCCTTCACCAGGCCCGGGTCGACGCCCAATTCATGGCTGGAGTCGTGCTCGATGGCCTCCACGGTGATCCGCAGTTGCTCACCGACCTTGTTCTCCACCACCCACACCGTGGCATCCGCGCCGGACTCCTCGGTCAGCCAGCACGGCGGGGTCATCCAGTTCAACGGCTTGTAGGCCCGGTCGTCAGCATGCACGCTGACCGACCCGTCCGCCTTCAGCAGCAGCAGCCGCCGTGCCGAGGGCAGATGGGCGGTGAGCCGTCCGACGTAGTCAACGGTGCACTGGGCGATCACGAGACGCACCCGAACGAGCTTAGGGCAGCGCCCAGCGTGCCGAGACCTGGTGGTCGAGGACCGGCGCCGGGATAGGCTGCGCAGCGATGGACGAGAAGGCGAGCCTCACCCAACGGGTCGACCGGCTGTTGGAGCGCGCCACCCGACAGAGCGGCCGCCTCGCCGATACCCCGGAGTACGGCTCCTGGCTGCTGGGCCGGTCCACCGAGCGCGTCCGGCACCGGCGCATCCGGATCCAGCTGCTGCTGACCGCGGCCCTGCTCGTCTCGAATCTGGTCGGCATCACGGTGGCCATCGTGCTGGTCACCGTCGCGCTGCCGGACCCCTCGGTGTTCGGCCCGGACGTCTGGTGGATCTCGGTGATCGTCACGCCGGCATACATCGTCGCGGCCCTGGCGTTCGGCACGGCGTGGCTGACGATGCGCACGGTCAAGGCGTTGCGGTGGGCGACCGAGGGCCGGGAGCCGACCCGCGATGACCAGCGGCGCGCGCTGGCCACCCCATGGCGACTGGCCCTGATGAACCTGATGCTGTGGCTGGTCGGCACCGCACTGCTGACCCTGCTCTACGGCCTGCAGGACCCGCAGTTCATTCCGAAGATCAGTTTCGTGCTGGCGTTCTGCGGCATCGTGGTCAGCGCGGCGTGCTATCTGTTCACCGAGTTTGCGCTGCGCCCGGTCGCCGCGCTGGCGCTGGACGCCGGACGTCCGGACGGCCGGTTGCCCTCCGGGGTGACCGGCCGGATCATGAGCACCTGGCTGTTCACCACCGGCATCCCGGTGGCCGGGATCATGTTCGTCGCGATGTTCGCGATCCTGCTGCGCCATCTCACCACCACCCAGCTCGCGATCACCGTGCTGTTCATCGGCACGTTCACCCTGGGTTTCGGGTTCCTGCTGATGTGGATCGCGGCCTGGCTGACCTCCACTCCGGTCCGGGTGGTCCGGCAGGCGCTGGCCCGGGTGGAGGCCGGCGACCTGACCCCCACCGTCCAGGTCTTCGACGGCACCGAACTCGGCGAGCTGCAGCGCGGGTTCAACGCGATGGTGGGCGGGCTGCGTGAGCGCGAGCGGATCCGCGATCTGTTCGGCCGGCATGTCGGCCGCGAGGTCGCCGCGGCCGCGGAGTCGCAGAGCATCGAGCTCGGCGGCGAGGAGCGTTTCGCCGCCGCGATGTTCATCGACATCATCGGGTCCACCGCGCTGGCCACCAGCCGCCCCGCCACCGAGGTGCTCGAGCTGCTCAACCAGTTCTTCGGCATCGTCGTCGACGAAATCGATCAGTACGGCGGCCTGATCAACAAGTTCGAGGGTGACGGCTGCCTGGCCGTGTTCGGGGCACCGAACCGGCTCGAGCACCCGCAGGACGCCGCGCTGGCGGCCGCCCGCAGCCTGTCGGCGCGGCTGCGCGCGGAGCTCACCCACATCGAGGCCGGCATCGGGGTGACCGCGGGCACCGTGGTCGCCGGAAACGTCGGCGCGCACCACCGGTTCGAGTACACCGTCATCGGAGACCCGGTGAACACCGCCGCGCGGCTGTGCGAGTTGTCCAAGACGGTGCCCGGCCGGGTGCTGGCCTCGGCCGAGACGGTGCGCGGCGCCACCGCAGCCGAGCAACAGCACTGGACGTTCGGCGACAGCGTGGTGCTGCGCGGCCGCGGGAACGCGACCGTGCTGGCCATGCCCCGCTGATCCCCGCCGCGCTGAATCCCCCGCCGCAATGTCGGTTTTCCGCTAGTCATCGCCCCGTCGGCGTGCCAGTGTGGAGGTGTGTACCAGGACTTCGACCGCTGCTACCGGGCCATCGGCGCCCGGGATTCGCGGTTCGACGGCTGGTTCGTCGTCGCCGTGCACACCACCGGAATCTACTGCCGACCGAGCTGCCCGGCCCGCACCCCGCTGCCCGGCAACGTGGCGTTCCACCCGAGCGCGGCCGCCGCGCAGCGCGCCGGCTTCCGGGCCTGCAAACGCTGCCGACCCGACGCCTCCCCGGGATCGCCGGAGTGGAACGTCCGCGGCGACCTCGTCGCCCGGGCGATGCGGCTGATCGACGACGGCACCGTCGACCGCGACGGGGTGCCCGGACTGGCCGCCCGGCTCGGGTACACCACCCGCCAGATCGAGCGGGTGCTGCAGAGCGAACTCGGCGCCGGCCCGCTGGCGCTGGCCCGGGCCCAACGCGCCCAGACCGCCCGGCTGTTGATCGAGAGCAGTGCGCTGCCGCTCGGCGACATCGCCTTTGCGGCCGGGTTTTCCAGCGTCCGCCAGTTCAACGACACGGTGCGCTCGGTGTTCGGCTGCCCGCCCTCCGGGCTGCGCCGGCTGACCCGCACCCCGGCCGCGGTCCCCGGTGCGCTGACGCTGCGACTGCCGGTCCGGCAACCCTTCGACCACCACAGCCTGTTCGCGCACCTGGCCGCCACATCGGCGCCGGGCTGCGAGGAGGTCCGCGACGGCTCGTTCCGCCGCACCCTGCGGCTGCCGCACGGCAACGGCGTGGTCACCCTGACCCCGTTCCCCGACCAGGTGCGCTGCACCCTGCGGCTGGACGACTTCCGCGACGTGACCGTCGCGACCGCACGGTGCCGCCGGCTGCTGGACCTCGACGCCGACCCACTGCCCGTGCACGACGCGCTGGCCGCCGACCCCGCGCTCGATGCGCTGGTGCGCGCGGTGCCGGGACGACGGATCCCCCGCACCGTCGACGAGCACGAGCTGGCCATTCGCGTGGTGCTGGCCCAGCAGGTCTCCACCCGGGCAGCCGGCACGCACGCCGCCCGGCTGGTCCGCGACCACGGCCGCCCGATCATCGATCCCGACGGCGGGCTGACGCACACGTTTCCGTCCGCCGGTGATCTCCTCGGCCTGGACCCGCAGCGACTGGCACTCCCCACGGCCCGGCGCAGTTACCTGATCGGACTGATCGGGGCGCTGGTCGACGGCAGCGTCGTGCTCGATCCGGGCTGCGATCGCGCCGCCGCCCGCGCGCAGCTGAGCCGACTGCCGGGAATCGGGCCGTGGAGTACCGAGCTGATCGCCATGCGTGGACTCGGGGACCCGGACGCGTTTCCCGGCGGGGACCTCGGAGTTCGCCGGGGCGCCGGCCGCCTCGGTCTGCCCGACGACTCCGCTGGGCTCACCGCGCGGGCCGAGCGTTGGCGGCCCTGGCGCTCCTATGCCACCCAATACCTGTGGGCCGCCCTCGGGGCGGACCATCCGATGAACACCTGGCCGCCACCAAAGGAGGCACCATGACCGTCTACCGCATCATCGACAGCCCCATCGGGCCGCTCACCCTGGCCGGTGACGACGGGGTCCTGACCCATCTGCGGATGGACGATCAGACCTACGAGCCCGACCGGGCCGGGTGGGTGCGTGCCGACGACGCCTTCCCCGATGCCGTCGCCCAGCTGGCGGCGTATTTCGCCGGCGAGCTGCAGGAGTTCGACCTGCCGATGGAATTGGCCGGCACCGACTTCCAACGCCGGGTGTGGGCCGCGCTGACGACGATCCCGTACGGCCAGACCCGGTCCTACGGCCAGATCGCCGAGCAGATCGGCTCGCCGCAGGCCTCCCGGGCCGTCGGGCTGGCCAATGGCCACAATCCGATCTCCATCATCGTGCCCTGCCATCGGGTGATCGGGGCCAACGGCAGCCTCACCGGCTACGGCGGCGGGCTGGACCGCAAGAAGACGCTGCTGGCCCTAGAACGCGAAACCCGCGAGCCGGCGCTGTTCGACTGAATTACCGACAGACCCGCCCGGCGTCGGCAATTGCGAAACAGGCCGGGAATTACAAAACCCCCCGATTGCTCGGGGGGTTTTGTGTGTTCGGCGGTGTCCTACTTTTCCACCCTGTTGGGCAGTATCATCGGCGCTGGCAGGCTTAGCTTCCGGGTTCGGGATGGGACCGGGCGTTTCCCTGCCGCTGTGGCCGCCGTAACTCTATTCACTTTTCCGGTGACCCCGCGTGGTGGGGGTGGCGCGAACCCTGGTGGGTTGCTGCCGGCCCCCTAGGTGTCCCGGGTGTGGGGTGTTTTTGGTGGGGGGTGTGGTGTTGTGGTTTGTGGTGTGGTTGCGAGGCAAGAGTGTGTCTTGCAATTTTTGGTCTCTTACATTTTGTTCCCGCCACCCTTTTTTGGGGTGGGGGTGTTGTAAGTTTTCGGCCGGTTAGTACCAGTTCCCTGAACACCTTGCGGTGCGTATAGGTCTGGCCTATCAATCCCGTGGTCTGCGGGGGGCCTTATCCCTCCTAGAGGGTGAGAAGCCTGGTCTTGGAGAAGGTTTCCCGCTTAGATGCTTTCAGCGGTTATCCTGTCCGAACGTAGCCATCCAGCGATGCCCCTGGTGGGACAACTGGTATACCAGAGGTTCGTCCGTCCCGGTCCTCTCGTACTAGGGACAGCTTTCCTCAAGCTTCTGACGCGCGCGGCGGATAGAGACCGAACTGTCTCACGACGTTCTAAACCCAGCTCGCGTGCCGCTTTAATGGGCGAACAGCCCAACCCTTGGGACCTGCTCCAGCCCCAGGATGCGACGAGCCGACATCGAGGTGCCAAACCATCCCGTCGATATGGACTCTTGGGGAAGATCAGCCTGTTATCCCGGGGTACCTTTTATCCGTTGAGCGACACCCTTCCACTCAGAGGTGCCGGATCACTAGTCCCGACTTTCGTCCCTGCTTGACATGTACGTCTCGCAGTCAAGCTCCCTTGTGCACTTACACTCAACACCTGATTGCCATCCAGGTTGAGGGAACCTTTGGGCGCCTCCGTTACTTTTTAGGAGGCAACCGCCCCAGTTAAACTACCCACCAGGCACTGTTCCTGGACCGGATATACGGTCCGAGGTTAGAGGTCCAATACGATCAGAGTGGTATTTCAACAATGACTCCACCCACACTGGCGTGCGAGTTTCACAGTCTCCCACCTATCCTACACAAACCGTACCGAACATCAATACCAAGTTGTAGTGAAGGTCCCGGGGTCTTTTCGTCCTGCCGCGCGTAACGAGCATCTTTACTCGTAGTGCAATTTCGCCGAGTCTATGGTTGAGACAGTTGAGAAGTCGTTACGCCATTCGTGCAGGTCGGAACTTACCCGACAAGGAATTTCGCTACCTTAGGATGGTTATAGTTACCACCGCCGTTTACTGGGGCTTAAATTCTCAGCTTCGCAGAACAAGTTCTGCTAACCGGTCCTCTTAACCTTCCAGCACCGGGCAGGCGTCAGTCCGTATACATCGTCTTGCGACTTCGCACGGACCTGTGTTTTTAGTAAACAGTCGCTTCTCACTGGTTTGTGCCACCCACTACCGCTGCCCACCGCAAGGGTGTTGACGGTGTGTGGGTCCCCCTTCTCCCGAAGTTACGGGGGTATTTTGCCGAGTTCCTTAACCATAGTTCACTCGTACGCCTTAGTATTCTCTACCTGACCACCTGTGTTGGTTTGGGGTACGGGCCGTGTGTGCACTCGCTAGAGGCTTTTCTTGGCAGCATAGGATCACCGAATTCGCCTCAATCGGCTATGCGTCACCTCTCAGACATATGACATCCGGATTTGCCTAGATGTCGTCCTACAGGCTTACCCCAGTACAACCACTGACTGGTACGGCTACCTTCCTGCGTCACCCCATCGCTTGACTACTACCACCGAAGGTCCCACGCAGCCGGCGACCGCAACTCCCGAAAGAGAAGTCAGCCACCTTTGGATGGTTAGTACCGATGATTCATCAGGGACGCTCACACACGGGTACGGGAATATCAACCCGTTGTCCATCGACTACGCCTGTCGGCCTCGCCTTAGGTCCCGACTCACCCTGGGAGGACTGGCCTGGCCCAGGAACCCTTGGTCTTTCGGCGGGCAAGGTTCTCACTTGCCTTATCGCTACTCATGCCTGCATTCTCACTCCCACACCCTCCACAGCTCGTTCACACGGCTGCTTCACCGGATGCAGGACGCTCCCCTACCCAATACCCATACAGGTATTGCCGCGGCTTCGGCGGTGTGCTTGAGCCCCGCTACATTATCGGCGCACAATCACTTGACCAGTGAGCTATTACGCACTCTTTCAAGGGTGGCTGCTTCTAAGCCAACCTCCTGGTTGTCTAAGCGACTGCACATCCTTTTCCACTTAGCACACTCTTAGGGGCCTTAGCCGGCGATCTGGGCTGTTTCCCTCTCGACGCACGGAGCTTATCCCCCGCCGTCTCACTGCCACACTTACACGTACCGGCATTCGGAGTTTGGCTGACGTCAGTAACCTAGTAGGGCCCATCGGCCATCCAGTAGCTCTACCTCCAGCACGCAACATGTGACGCTGCACCTAAATGCATTTCGGGGAGAACCAGCTATCACGGAGTTTGATTGGCCTTTCACCCCTACCCACAACTCATCCCCTCAGTCTTCAACCTAAGTGGGTTCGGGCCTCCACGCGGTCTTACCCGCGCTTCACCCTGGCCATGGGTAGATCACTCCGCTTCGGGTCCAGAACATGCCACTACACCCCTCACGGGGATACGCCCTATTCAGACTCGCTTTCGCTACGGCTACCCCACCCGGGTTAACCTCGCGACATGCCCCTGACTCGCAGGCTCATTCTTCAAAAGGCACGCCATCACCCCACCACAAAGTGGAAGGCTCTGACGGATTGTAAGCGCACGGTTTCAGGTACTATTTCACCCCTCCGGGGTACTTTTCACCATTCCCTCACGGTACTAATCCGCTATCGGTCACTGAGAAGTATTCAGGCTTACCGGGTGGTCCCGGCAGATTCACAGCAGATTCCACGGGCCCGCTGCTACTCGGGGAACATTCCACGGGAGTCATCATGTTTTCGCCTACCGGGCTCTCACCGTCTACGGCAGACCATCCCAGGCCACTTCGACTAACACAATGATTTCTCACTCCCGCTCCAGTCGGCGGACTGAAGAAGAAACGCCCCACAACACCGCGCACACAACCCCCGCCGGGTATCACATGCACACGGTTTAGCCATCCTCCGCGTTCGCTCGCCACTACTAACGGAATCACTTTTGTTTTCTCTTCCTACGGGTACTGAGATGTTTCACTTCCCCGCGTTCCCCCCCAACGCCTATACATTCAGCGTTGGGTGACACGACATAACTCGTGCCGGGTTTCCCCATTCGGAAATCCTCGGATCACAGCTCGGTTGACAGCTCCCCGAGGCATATCGCAGCCTCCCACGTCCTTCATCGGCTCCCAGTGCCAAGGCATCCACCATGCGCCCTTAAACACTTACAACACAAAAAACCAAAAAATGAGAAAAAATCACACTACAACAAACCACACACCACCAACCCGACCCCACAACAGAGGACGAATCAGCCGGCCCCCGACCACAACAGGCCAGAAACCAAACGCGTGCGGCTTGATGCTCGCAACCACTATCCACAAATCAAACACCACACCCCACCACCAAGCAGGGCGACAACAAAAACCCCCAACAATCCTCACCCACAACACCGGAGACAAACCCGGCCAGGCGAGAACATCAGAAGCCAGCACCAACCCCAACGGGGCCGGCCTGCGAGCCTGTTGCCTCAGGACCCAACAGTGTGTCTGGTGACACCGAAGCGATAAAACCCCGAACTCCGGCCAAGAAAAAATCTTGAAATGTTTGTTGCGCACCCACCCGAACACCCACTACAGGCGCCGGGCACATATCCCAACCACCACACGATTCCGTCACTGTGACGGGGATGGGGGAACCCCAAAATTATCGGGGCAACAAATGGTGCTCCTTAGAAAGGAGGTGATCCAGCCGCACCTTCCGGTACGGCTACCTTGTTACGACTTCGTCCCAATCGCCGATCCCACCTTCGACAGCTCCCTCCCACAAGGGGTTAGGCCACCGGCTTCGGGTGTTACCGACTTTCATGACGTGACGGGCGGTGTGTACAAGGCCGGGAACGTATTCACCGCAGCGTTGCTGATCTGCGATTACTAGCGACTCCGACTTCACGGGGTCGAGTTGCAGACCCCGATCCGAACTGAGACCGGCTTTAAAGGATTCGCTCCACCTCACGGCATCGCAGCCCTTTGTACCGGCCATTGTAGCATGTGTGAAGCCCTGGACATAGGGGCATGATGACTTGACGTCATCCCCACCTTCCTCCGAGTTGACCCCGGCAGTCTCTCACGAGTCCCCACCATTACGTGCTGGCAACATGAGACAAGGGTTGCGCTCGTTGCGGGACTTAACCCAACATCTCACGACACGAGCTGACGACAGCCATGCACCACCTGCACACAGGCCACAAGGGAACCGACATCTCTGCCGGCGTCCTGTGCATGTCAAACCCAGGTAAGGTTCTTCGCGTTGCATCGAATTAATCCACATGCTCCGCCGCTTGTGCGGGCCCCCGTCAATTCCTTTGAGTTTTAGCCTTGCGGCCGTACTCCCCAGGCGGGTACTTAATGCGTTAGCTACGGCACGGATCCCAAGGAAGGAACCCACACCTAGTACCCACCGTTTACGGCGTGGACTACCAGGGTATCTAATCCTGTTCGCTCCCCACGCTTTCGCTCCTCAGCGTCAGTTACTGCCCAGAGACCCGCCTTCGCCACCGGTGTTCCTCCTGATATCTGCGCATTCCACCGCTACACCAGGAATTCCAGTCTCCCCTGCAGTACTCTAGTCTGCCCGTATCGCCCGCACGCCCACAGTTAAGCTGTGAGTTTTCACGGACAACGCGACAAACCACCTACGAGCTCTTTACGCCCAGTAATTCCGGACAACGCTCGCACCCTACGTATTACCGCGGCTGCTGGCACGTAGTTGGCCGGTGCTTCTTCTGTACCTACCGTCACTTACGCTTCGTCGGTACTGAAAGAGGTTTACAACCCGAAGGCCGTCATCCCCCACGCGGCGTCGCTGCATCAGGCTTGCGCCCATTGTGCAATATTCCCCACTGCTGCCTCCCGTAGGAGTCTGGGCCGTATCTCAGTCCCAGTGTGGCCGGTCACCCTCTCAGGCCGGCTACCCGTCGTCGCCTTGGTAGGCCATTACCCCACCAACAAGCTGATAGGCCGCGGGCCCATCCCACACCGCAAAAGCTTTCCACCACACACCATGAGGCGCATGATCATATCCGGTATTAGACCCAGTTTCCCAGGCTTATCCCAGAGTGCAGGGCAGATCACCCACGTGTTACTCACCCGTTCGCCACTCGAGTACCCCGAAGGGCCTTTCCGTTCGACTTGCATGTGTTAAGCACGCCGCCAGCGTTCGTCCTGAGCCAGGATCAAACTCTCCAAACAAAAACCCCGACAAAACAGCCGGCAATCTTCAATCAGAAAAACATTTGACCAAAGCAAGACACCAAAAACTGGCATCAAAAAAAGCCACGCCCCAACACGGGGGTATCAAAACGTGGCAAAAAACAACAAACAAAAACCACCAAACACACTATTGAGTTCTCAAACAACAGGCTGTCGATCCGTTTCAAAGTCTTGCGACTCTGCGGGACCTAGACTTTCTTGTCTTGTTCCCCCTCTCCGGGGCAACCCGACTAGCTTAAGCCGATCCGGTCCGGGAAGTCAAGCTCGGATTTGGGGGATCTTTTGTGATCGCGCCCACACCGATCGATGACTCGTTCTATACTACCCGCTCGATGTCCGCACCCAAACTCCGCAGGTTCTCCACGAACAACGGGTAGCCCCGATCGATGTGGTAGACGTCGTGCACCTCGGTCTGACCGTCGGCCACCAGGCCGGCCAGCACCAGGCCGGCACCGGCCCGGATGTCCGAGCTCCACACCGGCGCGCTGGACAGTTGCCGGATACCCCGCACCACCGCGTGGTGCCCATCGGTGCGGGCGTCGGCGCCCAGCCGGATCATCTCCTCGACGAAGCGGAACCGAGCCTCGAAGACGTTCTCGGTGATCATCGAGGTCCCGTCGGCGATGGACGCGAGTGCGATGGCCATCGGTTGCAGATCGGTCGGGAAACCCGGGAACGGCAGGGTCGCGACGTTGACCGCTTTGGGCCGGTCGTACTGCACCACCCGGAAGGAGTCCTCGGTCTGGGTGACGGTGGCGCCGGCGTCGTGCAGCTTGTGCAGGACCAGTTGCAGGTGCGATGGGTCGACTCCGGTGATCGTGACATCGCCGAGGGTCATCGCCGCGGCGATCCCCCAGGTGGCCGCGACGATCCGGTCGCCGATACAGCGGTGCGTGGTCGGGTGCAGTTTCGGCACGCCCTCGATCGTCAACGTCGAGGTGCCGGCACCCTCGATGTGCGCGCCCATCGAGATCAACATGTCGCACAGGTCGACGACGTCCGGTTCGCGCGCCACGTTGTGGATGACGGTGATCCCCTCGGCCAGCACCGCGGCCATCAGGATGTTCTCCGTCGCTCCCACCGACGGGAACTCCAGTTGGATCTCGGCGCCGTGCAGCGCGTCGGCCTCGGCGACCACGCAGCCATGTTCGATCCAGCAGCGGGCGCCGAGCTGCCGCAGCCCCGACTGGTGCATGTCCAGCGGCCGGGAACCGATGGCGTCGCCGCCGGGCAACGCCACCCGGGCCCGCTTGCATCGGCCGACCAGCGGCCCGAGCACACAGACCGACGCCCGGAACTGTCGCACCGCGGCGAAGTCGGCCTCGTACTTGGGCTCATCCGGGGAGGTGATCCGCGCCACGTCGCCGTCGAGCTCGACGGTTGCGCCGAGTCCGCGCAGCACCTCGGCCATCAGCGGCACGTCGAGGATGTCGGGGCAGTTGGAGATCGTCGTGGTGCCCTCGGCCAGCAGACTCGCGGCCATCAGCTTCAACACGCTGTTCTTGGCTCCCCCGACGGCGACCTCACCCGACAGCCTGCTGCCGCCCGTCACCACGAACACCTCGCTCACCCCGGTAAGTGTAGTGAGGGGGCGAAATCGCACCGTTGCCGCCGGTACGGTTGGACCATGGCTGTGCACCTGACCCGCATCTACACCCGGACCGGCGACGACGGCAACACCGGACTCAGCGATTTCTCCCGGGTCGCCAAGAACGACCCGCGACTGGTCGCCTACGCCGACTGCGACGAGACGAACGCGGCGATCGGGACGGCGATCGCGCTCGGGAATCCCCCGCCGCCGATGAGCGAGGTGCTCCGCTGGCTGCAGAACGACCTGTTCGATGCGGGCGCGGATCTGTCGACTCCGGTGGTCGCCGACCCGAAGTACCCACCGCTGCGGATCACTCAGGACTACATCGACCGGCTGGAGGGCTGGTGCGACGAGTTCAACGAATCGCTGCCCACGCTGGATTCGTTCATCCTGCCCGGCGGCACCGCACTCTCGGCGCTGCTGCACACCGCGCGGACGGTGGCCCGCCGCGCCGAGCGCGCCGCCTGGGCGGCCATCGCCGCGCACGGCGAATCGGTCAGTGTGCTGCCGGCGAAGTACCTCAACCGACTCTCGGATCTGCTGTTCATCCTGTCGCGGGTCGCCAACCCGGACGGCGACGTCCTCTGGCGGCCCGGCGGAGGAGAAGGCCAAGCTGCGACGAAGGAGTAGCGCAGGCCGAATCCGACCATCAACACCGAGGAGAAGGCCAAGCTGCGACGAAGGAGTAGCGCAGGCCGAATCCGACCATCAACACCGAGGAGAAGGCCAAGCTGCGACGAAGGAGTAGCGCAGGCCTAGCGCTCAGGCGCTGCGCCGGCGGGCCCGCGGCGACGGCCGAGACTCCAGCCAGGACAAAAACGCGGTCAGTGCACCGCGGTCCAGGGCCAGCTCATAGCCGCGACCCCGGTCGTCGCCGTTGTCGCGCAGCTCCAGGATGACGATCTCGTCGGTCATGATGTCGTACTCGTCACCGCGGGGTCCACGCCGATCGAGCAGGTCCAGACCGCGCCGGCTCAGCCGGCGGTCGGGCCACCAGCGAATGCTGGACAGCCGGTAGAACACCGCCTCCCCGCCGCGGTAGCGAATCACCCCGTGCCGCCAGCCGGCCCCGCCGGCCGCGGGCACGTCGCGCAGGATGGCGGCGGTGCCGCCCTGGCGCAGACTCCACAGTTTGTAGCTCTGCGCCAGTGCGGTCAGTGCCAAGACGCAGATGAGCACGACCATGACGATCATGGTCGTGCTCATCGCGAACCCCCTTCGCCCCGGTCGGGGCAAACAATCAGCCGAGTTGCCCCACGGCACGCAGTTGCGCCCGCCCGCGGGCGGCCACCCGTGGATCTTCGGACTCAGCGTCGACCTTGGCGACGTCCACGTCAACCTCGGACTCGAACGCCGCCCACTCCACCAGGATGATGACACCCTCCTCGGTGACGGACAGGAAGCCGCCGTCGACGGCGATCCGCAGGTCGGCCTCGCCCTCACGCTCGACCCGCACCACGGCGTCCTCGACCAGCTGGCCCACCAGCGGAATGTGCCTGGGCATGATGCCGATGTCACCGGCGGTGGTCCGGGTGAAGACGAACGTCGCCTTACCCGACCACAGTTTGCGCTCCACGGCGACGATGTCGACGTTCATTTCAGCCGCCATCAGCCACCACCTCCCTCAGTCCGGTCGGCCACGATCACAGCTTGGCGCCGAGGCTCTCGGCCTTCTTGGCGAGATCTTCGAGACCACCGATCAGGAAGAACGCCTGCTCGGGCAGGTGGTCGAACTCACCCTTGGCCAGCTTGTCGAAGGCCTCGATGGTCTCTTTCAGCGGCACCGTCGAGCCCGGCTGGCCGGTGAACTGCTCGGCGGCCATCATGTTCTGGCTCAGGAAGCGCTCGATCCGGCGCGCCCGGTTGACCAGCTGCTTGTCCTCTTCGGACAGCTCGTCGATACCGAGGATGGCGATGATGTCCTGCAGGTCCTTGTAGCGCTGCAGGATCCGGATGACCTCCTGGGCGACCCGGTAGTGCTCGTCGCCCACGACCGACGGGTCGAGGATGGTCGAGCTGGACGCCAGCGGGTCCACCGCCGGGAAGATGCCCTTGGAGAACACCGCACGAGAAAGCTCGGTGGTGGCATCCAGGTGCGCGAACGTCGTCGCCGGGGCCGGGTCGGTGTAGTCGTCGGCGGGCACGTACACGGCCTGCATCGAGGTGATGGACCGGCCACGGGTCGAGGTGATCCGCTCCTGCAGCTCACCCATCTCGTCGGCCAGGGTCGGCTGGTAGCCCACCGCCGACGGCATCCGGCCCAGCAGGGTGGAGACCTCGGAACCGGCCTGGGTGAACCGGAAGATGTTGTCGATGAACAGCAGCACGTCCTGGCCGGCCTCGTCGCGGAACCACTCGGCCATGGTCAGGGCCGACAGGGCGACGCGCATACGGGTGCCCGGCGGCTCGTCCATCTGACCGAACACCAACGCGGTGTCCTTGAGCACGTTCGCGTCGGCGAGCTCGACCCACAGGTCGTTGCCCTCACGGGTGCGCTCCCCCACGCCAGCGAACACCGAGGTGCCACCGAAGTTGCGGGCGATGCGGTTGATCATCTCCTGGATCAGCACGGTCTTGCCCACGCCGGCGCCGCCGAACAGGGCGATCTTGCCGCCACGCACGTACGGGGTCAGCAGGTCGACGACCTTCAGGCCGGTCTCCAGCATCTCGGTGCGCGGCTCGAGCTGGTCGAACGGCGGCGGCTTGCGGTGGATGGACCAGTGCTCGAAGTCCTCGCCGTAGCCGGGCTTGTCCAGGCAGTGGCCCAGCGCGTTGAACACGTGGCCCTTGACCTCGTGCCCGACCGGCACGGTGATCGAGGAACCGGTGTCGGTGACGTCGACGCCGCGGACCAGGCCGTCGGTGGGCTGCATCGAGATGCAGCGCACCAGGTTGTCACCCAGGTGCTGGGCGACCTCCAGGGTCAGGGTCTTGGCCAGCGCACCGTAGGTGATCTCGGCGTGCAGCGCGTTGAACAGGTTGGGCACCGATCCACGCGGGAACTCGACGTCGACCACGGGGCCGGTCACGCGGACGACCCGGCCGGTGACGTCGCTCTTAGTTTCAGCGGTAGCAGTCATTCTTCTTCGCTCTCTGACTTCTTAAGTGGTCGCTTCTCGGGGGACTAATCTTTTGCGTCGGCCAGGGCGTTCGCGCCGCCGACGATCTCGCTGATTTCCTGGGTGATCTGTGCCTGACGCTCGCGGTTGGCTTCCAGCGTCAACAGCTTGATCAGATCGTCGGCGTTGTCGGTGGCCGACTTCATCGCCCGCCGGCGTGAAGCCGACTCCGATGCCGCCGCCTCCAGCAGCGCGGCGTACACCCGGGTGGCGACGTAACGCGGCAGCAGTTCCTCGAACAGCGTGGTGGCGTCGGGCTCGAAGGTGAACAGCGTCGTCGGCCCCTCGGCCACCGGCGTCTGATCCTCGACGTACTCGACGACCAGCGGAGCAATCCGGCGGGCCTCGGCCGACTGGGTCAGCATCGTCTTGAACTCGGTGAAGACGATGTGCAGTTCGTCGACGCTGTGTTCGCCCTCTTCGCCGGCCAGGAACGCGCCGACCAGGGTCTCGGCGATCTCCTGGGCGTGCGCGAACGTCGGCCGTTCGGAGAACCCGATCCAGGACTGGATCACCGCCCGGTTGCGGAAGCTGTAGAAGCCCAGCGCCTTGCGCCCGACGACATACAGATCCGCTTCCTTGCCCTGCTCGCGCAGCAGCGTCAGCAGTTCCTCGGCGTGGCGCAGCACGTTGGCGTTGTAGCCACCGCACAGGCCGCGGTCGGAGGACACCACCAGGACGGCGGCCCGGGTTGCCTCGGGCCGCTCGACCAGCAGCGGATGATCGAGCGCACTGTGGCCGGCCAGCAGGGTCAGCATGTGCGTGATCTCGGACGAGTACGGCCGGGCCTGCTCGACCCGGGCCTGCGCCTTGACGATTCGCGAGGTGGCGATCAGCTCCTGAGCCTTGGTGATCTTCTTGATCGCCCCGGCCGAGCGGATACGTCCACGCAATTCGCGCAGTGTGGCTGCCATGTGGTTACCAGACCTTCCGGTCTACTTCTTCGCGGCGGACTTGCGAACCTGCACCTTTTCGGTGGAGACCTCCGCCTCGTCGAGGGCGTCGACCTCGGGGTCGACCGGCACCACGGAGGTACCGTCGGTCGCCCGGAAGCCCTTCTTGAAGTCGTTGATCACCGACACCAGCTTCGCCTCCAGCTCCTCGGAGAGCTTCTTGGTGTCGCGGATCTCGGTCAGGATCTCGCTGTGCGAGGTCTTGATGTGCTCCAGGATCTCGGCCTCGAAGCGGGCCACATCCTCCACCGGCACGGAATCCAGGTGGCCCTGGGTGCCGAGGAAGATCGAGACAACCTGGTCCTGCACCGGCATCGGCGAATGCTGCGGCTGCTTGAGCAGCTCCACCAGCCGAGCACCACGCTCCAGCTGAGCCTTCGAGGCGGCATCCAGGTCCGAGGCGAACGCGGCGAAGGCCTCCAGCTCGCGGTACTGCGACAGATCCAGACGCAGCGAGCCGGCCACCTCCTTCATCGCCTTGATCTGGGCGGCGCCACCGACGCGGGACACCGAGACGCCGACGTTGATGGCCGGGCGCACACCCTGGTTGAACAGGTCGGTCTCCAGGAAGCACTGGCCGTCGGTGATCGAGATGACGTTGGTCGGGATGTAGGCCGAGATGTCGTTGGCCTTGGTCTCGATCAGCGGCAAGCCGGTCATCGAACCGCCACCGAGCTCGTCGGACAGCTTGGCGCAACGCTCCAGCAGCCGCGAGTGCAGGTAGAAGACGTCACCCGGGTAGGCCTCGCGGCCCGGCGGGCGACGCAGCAGCAGCGAGATCGCGCGGTAGGCCTCGGCCTGCTTGGTCAGATCGTCAAAGATGATCAGGACGTGCTTGCCGTTGTACATCCAGTGCTGGCCGATGGTCGAACCCGTGTAGGGGGCGAGCCACTTGAAGCCGGCGGAGTCCGAGGCGGGTGCCGCGACGATGGTGGTGTAATCCATCGCGCCGCCCTCTTCCAGCGATCGCTTCACGCTGGCGATGGTGGTGCCCTTCTGGCCGATCGCGACGTAGACGCAGCGGACCTGCTGCTTCGGGTCGCCGGTCTCCCAGGCCTCACGCTGGTTGAGGATGGTGTCCACGCAGACCGCGGTCTTGCCGGTCTTGCGGTCGCCGATGATCAGCTGACGCTGGCCACGGCCGATCGGGGTCTGCGAGTCGATGGCCTTGATGCCGGTCTGCAGCGGCTCGGACACCGACTGGCGCTCCACCACCGAGGGGGCCTGCAGCTCCAGGGCGCGACGGGTCTCCGCCACGATCTCGCCCTTGCCGTCGATCGGCTCGCCGAGGGGGTTGACCACGCGGCCCAGGAAGGCGTCGCCGACCGGAACCGAGAGCACCTCTCCGGTCCGCTTGACCTCCTGGCCCTCCTCGAGCTTGTCGAAGTCGCCGAGGATGACCGCGCCGACGACGTGCTCGTCGAGGTTCAGTGCCACGCCGAGGACGCCGCCGGGGAACTCCAGCAGCTCCTGGGTCATCGCCGAGGGCAGACCCTCGACGTGGGCGATGCCGTCGCCGGCATCCACCACGGTGCCGACCTCCTCACGACCGGAGGCGGGGGTGAACGAGGCTACGTAGTCCCCGATCGCGCCTTCGATGTCAGCAGCCGAGATAGTCAACTCTGCCATGGCTTTTCGTCTTCCTGCCTTTGTATTTTGAGATGGGTGCCTGGTTGATGCCGGTCAGTCCGGCAGCCCGACGCGGGCCGCCGTCAACCGGGACGCGATCGCGCCGTCGATGACCTCGTCGGCGATCGTGATGTGCAGACCGCCGAGCAACTCGGGGTCGACATCCAGCTTCAGCGCGATCGGATGCCCGTAGATGCGGGCCAGAATCGTGGTGAGGCGGGTGCGCTGGGTCTCCGACAGCGAAGCAGCGGCGGCCACCTGGGCCACCAGCTCGCCGCGCCGCGTCACCGCGACCTCGGCGAGGTCGTTGACGACGAGGTCGATGCGACCACCGTGCAGCAGATCCAGCGCCTGCGCGAGCAGTTCCCGGGTAACCGGGTGCACCGAACCACCGCGATCCAGCAGATCATTGAGCAGCGACAGCCGACCGTCGAGCGGGCGGGGGTAGTCGCTGAGCAGCGTGGTGAGCTCGGGGGAACCGTCGAGCACCCGACCGAACTGGAACAGCTGGTCCTCCACCTGCTCGCCGGCGTCGAGACGCTCGGCGCGCACCAGTAGGGCCAACTGCGCCAGGTAGCCGAACGCCGGAGCCACATCGTGCTCGCTGGACCACGGCGACGCCGCGGCCAGCTGCACCAGCTCCAGGGTCTTGGCCCCGATCTGGCCGGCGAACACCCGGTCGACCAGGACGCGCTTGGCCTCCGGCTTGTCGGCCGGGGTGACCAGCACCCGGCTCAGCTCGGTCTGCTCGCGCAGCACCTTGCTGACCGCCGCCAATTCGTCGGCCAGGCCGACCAGCTCGTCGGTGCCGACGGTGTTGCTGACCGCCTCGAACTTGGTGACCAGATCGGCCACCGCGCGCCGGCTGGCCGCCCGCAGCTTCAGCGACACCGCACCGGGCAGCGCCGCATCGGCCGGGGCCATCGAGTCCAGCTCGTCGAGGAAGCGGTCCACCGTGGCCGCCTGGGCCGCCGGATCGGCCACGTGGGCCCGGACGATCTCCTCGGCGCGGCGCACCGATTCGGCACCGAGACCCGACCGCAGAGTCCGGATCTGCTGCTGACGCAGCGCGTCGACCTGGGCCATGCCCTGGGCCTTGATCCGGTCGGCATCGGTGGCGGCCTGCTCGCCCAACTGCTCGGCGATCCGAACCGAATCGGCCTGGGCGTCGGAGGTGATCCGCGCGCCCTCGGCCTTGGCGTCCACCAGCATCTTGGCCAGCGTCTCGTCGGAGTTGGCGAGCTTCTCCGATGCGGCCGCGCTTTCGGCCAACGCTTCCCGGATGGCGTCCTGCTGCTTGGTCATCAAGCCGCCGACCAGCGGGAATACATACTTGACCGCCAGCCAGGCCAAGATGCTGAAGCCGATCAGCTGACCAATGAATGTGGACATCTAGCGACTCCCGCCTTTGGCCGCACCATCGAGCCCGAGGATGCGGTCGGCCAATGTGCGCGACAGGCCGTCCACCGAAGCATCGAGCTCGGTGGAGGCGGCCTCCGCGTTCTTCGACAATTCCGCCCCGGCCGCGGCCACCGTGTTGCTCACTTCGGCGCCGGCAGCCGCACGCGACTCGTCGACGGCCTTGCGGCCGGCGGTCCGGGCCTCGTCACGAATGGCCGACGCCTCGGTGCGGGCCTCGCCCAACGCGTCTTCGTAATCGGCCTCAGCGGCGGCCACCTGTTCGACCGCCAGCTTGGTGTCGGCGGCGGTCTTGGCCAGCATGGCCTCGCGCGCGGCGAGAGCCTCACTGACCGGTGGCACAACCCACTTCGCGATCACGCCGAGCACGATCAGGAAGATCAGCAGCACGACGAAAAAGGTGCCGTTGGGGATCAGAAAGTTCGACTGTCCCCCGCCCTCTTCCGCCGCGAGGATGGTTGCGCTCAATTCACCCATGTCGCTGGTTTACGAAAGGCCCGGGGTGGCGAACACGAACAGCGCCATGAATGCCAGGTTGATGAAGTACGCGGCCTCCACCAGACCAACGGTGATGAAGAACGGGGTGAACAGGCGACCCTGCGCCTCGGGCTGGCGGGCAATGCCGGAGATCAGCGCGTTACCGGCGATACCGTCACCGATACCGGCACCGATGGCGCCGCCGGCCATGATCAGGCCACCGCCGATGAGGGCGCCCTGGATGATGGTGGCATTCGTTGCTGCGTCGGCCATTCCTATTTCCTCCTTGATAGCTGACAGGTACTGCCAGGTCTGTTGTGATGCGGTTGGTTTTGGGGAGCCCTAGTAGGCGTGTGCCTCGGACTCTTCGTGGTCGTGGTCGAGTTCCATTGCCTGTCCGAAGTACAGGATGGTCAGCAGGGCGAAGATGAACGCCTGGATCAGCCCGACGAACAGGTCGAAGGTCTTCCAGATGGCGTTGGGCGCCCACATGATCCACGGCGGGAACAGTGCGATCAGGCTCAGCATGATGCCGCCGGCGAACAGGTTGCCGAACAGACGCAGGGACAGCGAGATCGGCTTGGCGATCTCCTCCACGAGGTTGATCGGCGCCAGGACCGCGACGTGGCCCTTGAGCACCTTGATCGGGTGGCCGATCAGGCCGCGCCGCCAGAACCCGGCCAGGTGGTAGCAGAGGAACACGAACAGCGCGAGGGCCAGCACGAAGTTGATGTCGGCGGCCGGCGGCTTGAGCAGCTCGCTGGTGGCGCCGCTGGAGTCGGTGTACTGCACCGGCAGCACGCCCAACCAGTTGGCGGTCAGGATGTAGGTGAACAGCGCGATGGCCAGCGGCAGCACGAACGGGGCGATCTTCATGCCGATGGCGCCCTCGACCTGGTCGCGGGCCTGGATGGTGATGGCCTCCCAGAACAGCTGCAGCTTGCCGGGCACCGCGGTGGAGGTCACTTGCGACTTCAGCACGAAGGCCAGCGCGATGACGATGACGCCGGCGACCGCCGAGGCGATCACGGTGTCACCGTTGATGGTCATGCCGAACCAGTGCCAGATCGGGGCGTGGTGCCCGACGTGGATCGCGGCCTCGGCGAGGAGACTCTCAGTCATCAGCGGATCAATCCTGTCTTCATCCGTCGTTGGATACGGCGTCGGCGTTGGCCTGGGCGCGCAGCTTCTTGAGAACCGGCAGGGAGGTGCTGATCACCAGCAGGGCCTCGAACAGCGCCAGCCCGAACGGGGTGCCGAGCCCCGCCGGCTGGAATTTCCATGCGATGAGCAGCGCGATCGCGCCGAACACCAGCAGTCGGCCCGCGGAGTTCGCGGCCATCTTGGCCTTGAGCGGATGCGCCTCGTTGGTGATCGCGGTGACCGCCCGGCGCACCAGCAGCGCGTTGATCAGACCGAGGGCCAGGCCGAGGGCGAAGAACGCGCCGAACAGCGGGGTGCCCATCCAGGTGGCGACGGCGGTGACCACACCGGCGATGACCAGGCAGATCACCCCGAGGCGGGCGGGGCGGAACGCAACGGCCGGCAGCACGAAGGGCGCATCTTGCGCTGGCGTCGTCACTGCTTCACCTCATCGTCGAGATCATCGGGACCCACCGAACTGCGGCCCTGCCCGATGAGCGTATCGGAGCGCAACGACCGTGTCGGGGTCACCCAGCGGGTAGAGCCCTTGTCGGTCGCATTCCGGCCTGGGCGGCAGCTGGCCGCCCGGCCCGGGGGCCGGCAACCCGTGGGTCTCGCTCGGGTTCCGGCGAAAACGGTACCACATGGTAGGAGGCCCAAAATCTTGGTACTACCGAACGTCGTAGAGCGACGGGGCGGGGTCCGCCGCCCCCGGTTTCACAACCCCTGGGTGCGCCAGTCGTACGGCTGCTCGTCGTCGTCCCCGCCACGGCGCAGCAACGGCACCAGGGTGACCACCACGGCCACCACGATCGCCGCCAGCATCACCGCGCCGGTGTAGCGCGGCGGCACGAAGATGGTGCTCGCGGCGCCGAACGCGATGATGCCGACCCACAGGTAGATCAGCAGCACCACCTTGCGGTGCGAATGGCCGATCTGCAGCAGTCGGTGGTGCAGGTGCATCTTGTCCGGACTGAACGGGCTGCGGCCGGCCCGGGTACGCCGCACGATCGCCAGCAGCATGTCCAGCGCCGGGACCGCCATCACCGCGACCACCAGCAGGAACGGCGACAGCAACGCGAACACGTCGCGGGCGCCGTAGGCGTTCTGCGAGATCGGGCCGGCCGCCGTCGTCGAGGCCGCGGCCAGCATCAGCCCGATCAGCATCGACCCGGAGTCGCCCATGAAGATCTTGGCGCGGTGGAAGTTGTGCGGCAGGAAGCCCAGGCAGGCTCCGGCCAGCACCACCGAGATCACCGCCGGCGGGTAGAACAGCACGTCTCCCCCGTGATCGCGCAGCAGGCCGACGGAGAACGCGCAGATCGCCAACGCGGTGATCAGGCCCAATCCGGCGGCCAACCCGTCCAGGCCGTCGACGAAGTTCATCGCGTTGACGATCGACACGGTCAGCGCCAGGGTCAGCAGAATCGATGCGGTCTGATCCAGCACCAGGGTGCCGACCCCGCCGATCGGGATGTAGAGCACGCTCCAGGCCACCCCCATGGTGACCAGCACGCTGGCGGCGGTGATCTGGCCGGCGAACTTGGTCAGCGCGTCCAGGCCCCAGCGGTCGTCGATCAGGCCGATCAGCATGATCACCCCGCCGGCCACCAGCACCGCGGGCATCCCGGTCGAGTAGACGAAGCCGCGGGTCAGCGCCGGCAGCTCGGAGGCCAGGAACACCCCGGCGACCACCCCCAGGTACATCGCCAGGCCGCCCATCCGGGGCACCGGGGTGACGTGCACGTCGCGGTCCCGCGGGATCGCGACCGCACCGATCCGGATCGCCAGCACCCGCACCGGACCGGTGGCGAAGTAGGTGATCACGGCGGCGGCCAGGCCGACCAGGGCGAGCTCGCGCAGCGGCACACCGGCGCCGCGGTCGGCCAGCGCCAACAGCTGCATCGCCGTCGTGCCGTCCGCACCGCCTCCGCTGAACATCGATTGCACCGTACTGCACCGCACCGGGTTTCGGTCCGGAGCGGACTCAGCCCAGCAGCGCCTCGGGGTCGGTGCCGAGCACGGCGGCGATCGCGGCGGCGCTGATCGGACCGACCCGCAGGATCCGCGGCGCCGGGCCGCTGAGGTCGACGATGGTCGAGGCCGCCCGGCGGGCGGCCGGGCCGCCGTCGAGGTAGACCGCGACCTGCTCGCCGAGCTGGCGCTGCGCCTCGGCGACCTCCACCGCGGGCGGTTGCCCGGAGATGTTGGCGCTCGAGACCGCCATCGGGCCGACCTCACGCAGCAGCTCGATGGCCACCGGGTGCAGCGGCATCCGCAGCATGACGGTGCCGTCGGAGTCACCGAGGTCCCACTGCAGCGAGGGCACCTGGCGCACCACCAGGCTCAGCGCGCCCGGCCAGAACGCCTCGATCAGGTCGCGGGCGGCCGAGGGCACCGGGAACACCAGGCCGTCGATGGTCTGCCAGGACCCCACCAGCACCGGCACCGGCATGTCCCGGCCGCGACCCTTGGCGGCCAGCAGCGCGGCCACCGCCTCGGCGTCGAAGGCGTCGGCCCCGATTCCGTACACGGTGTCGGTGGGCAGCACGACCAGTCCACCGCCCTTGGCGGCGCTGACCGCCGCGGCGATGCCCTGGCGGCGCTGCTCGGGATCACCGCAGTCGAACATCTGCGTCACGCGTCGTCCTCCCGTCGGGAATTGTCCGGACCTGACCGCACCGCCGTCACGAACCGCGGCCGACCGGTCAGGTCGGTTCTTGCCACGATGTCACCGAAAACCCCGGCGCGGCGCAACACCGCCACCGTCGCGTCGGCGGTGGTGTCGTCGTGCTCGATGCCGACGGCCCCGCCGGGGACCAGCCAGCGCCCGGCCAGCGCCGCCACCGCGGGGATCACCGACATCCCGTCGGGACCGCCGAACAGCGCGTGGTGCGGGTCGTGGTCGGCCACCTCGGGCTCCAGGCAGGCGCCCTCCGGGATGTACGGCGGGTTGCACACCAGCAGATCCACCCGGCCGTCAAGCTCGGGCAACAGGCCCGCCGCGGTGACGTCCGCCCGGTGGATCCGGATTCCGGTGCCGGCGGCATTGCACCGGGTGTACTCCAGGGCCTCGGCCGAGTCGTCCACGGCGACGACGGCCGCCCCCGGGTGCCGCTCCGCCAGCGCCAGCGCCAGCGCTCCGCTGCCGGTGCACAGGTCGACGACGACCGGGCTGGGGCCGGCGTGCTCGAGCACGCCGTAGGCCCACTCCAGCAGCGCCTCGGTCTCCGGCCGCGGCACGAACACCCCGGGGCCGACCTGCAGCGTGACCGGCCCGAACGCCGCGGTCCCGGTCAGGTGCTGCAGCGGGACGCGGCGGGCCCGGGCGGCGATCAGCTCGTGGTAGCGGGCGGCGTCGGCGTCGGGCAGTCGATGACCGGACAGTTCCAGCACCGCCAGCCGGCTGCGGTCGACGCCGGCGGCGTGCGCGGCCAGCAGTTCGGCGTCGGCGCGCGGGGAGGCGACGCCGGCCTGCGTCAGCGTCGCGGTGGCCGCCCGGATCACTTCCCGCAGCGTGCCGGCCTGTCCGGACGGCATCAGGCCTGCTGCAGCCGGGCCTGCTTGTCGGCCGCGGCCAGCGCCTCCAGCAGGGCGCCGAGCTCGCCGTCGAGGACCTGATCGAGGTTGTGCGCCTTGAAGTTGATCCGGTGGTCGGCGATCCGGTTCTCCGGGAAGTTGTAGGTCCGGATGCGCTCGCTGCGATCCACCGTGCGGATCTGGCTGGCCCGGTCGGCGGAGGCATCGGCGGAGGCCTGTTCCTCGGCCACCGCCTGCAGCCGGGCCGCCAGCACCTGCAGCGCGCGGGCCTTGTTCTGCAGCTGCGAGCGTTCATTCTGGCAGGTCACGACGATGCCGGTGGGCAGGTGGGTGATCCGCACGGCGGAGTCGGTGGTGTTCACGCCCTGGCCGCCCTTGCCGGAGGACCGGTAGACGTCGATGCGCAGATCGGACTCGTCGATCTGGACCGCCTCGACCTCCTCGGGCTCCGGGTAGACCAGCACCCCGGCGGCCGAGGTGTGCACCCGGCCCTGGGATTCGGTGACCGGCACCCGCTGCACCCGGTGCACGCCGCCCTCGAACTTCAGCCGCGACCAGACGCCGTCGGCGGAGTCGCCCTTGCTGGCGATCGCCAGCGTCGCGTCCTTGTAGCCGCCGAGGTCGGAGGTGGTCTCGTCGAGAATGGTGACAGTCCAGCCCTGCCGCTCGGCGAATCGGATGTACATCCGGGCCAGGTCGGCGGCGAACAGCGCGGACTCCTCGCCGCCCTCACCGGACTTGACCTCCAGCACGATGTCGTCGGCGTCGTGCGGGTCACGCGGGGCCAGCATGTCGGTCAGCGCGGTGTCCAGCTCCGCGACGGTCTGCTCCAGCGCGGGAATCTCGTCGGCGAAGGACTCATCCTCGTCGGCCAGCTCGCGGGCGGCCTCCAGGTCGCCGCGGGCGGCCACCAGCTTGCGGTGGGTGGCCGCGATGGGCGCCAACTGCGCGAATCGGCGGCCGGCCTTGCGGGCCGCGGCCGGGTCGGCGTGCAGCGCGGGGTCGGCCAACCGGCTCTCCAGTTCGGCGTGCTCGGCCAGCAGCGCGTCGATCGCCGGTGCGCTCTGGGTCATCGCCGCCTCCTGGGGGATGTGATGCGGTGGGGCTGCCGGAAATGACACCGGCGCCCGGCCGGTCGCGCGAGGCGACGGCAACGGGCGCCGGGGACACGGCTAGCTGTCGGCTTCGGCGTTCGCCTTGCCGACGTTGCGCCTTCCGTAGCGCTTCTCGAAGCGGGCGACGCGGCCGCCGCTGTCCAGGATCTTCTGCTTGCCGGTGTAGAACGGGTGGCACTGCGAGCAGACCTCCACCACGATGTGACCGCTGTCCTTGGTGCTGCGGGTGGTGAAGCTGTTCCCGCAACCACAGACCACGGTGGTCTCTTTGTACTCGGGGTGAATACCGCTTTTCATGGTGTCCTCTGCAATCGTTGGCCGCCGGGTCGCCCGAACAGACCTGGGTTTATGGGCGTGAACCGGAACCGGAGATGGTCGACGGTCGATTATGCCAGGCCATCCGTCATGCACCCAAAACGCCGGCCGGCTCGCCGCTATTCCGGCCCTGTTCGGCGCGCCGGTACGCCTTGCCGTCGCGGCGCCACAGCACGCCCTCGTCGACGTCGGTGCCGCGGGCGACCAGCTCCCGTTTGAGGATCTTGTTGGTGGCGGTGCTGGGCAGGTCCGCGGCCAGCCAGACGTGCCGCGGCCAGGCCTTCGGGGACAGGTCGGGCTGGGCGGCCAGGAAGGCGGCGAAGTCCTCCGGGGTCAGTTCGGTGCCGTCACGCAGCACGATCGCGGCCATCACCGCGTCGCCGACGAACTCGTCGGGCACCGGGTAGACCGCGACCCGGCTGATCGCCGGCAGCCGCAGCAGGATCCGTTCGATGGGCGCCGCGGTGATGTTCTCGCCGTCGACCCGCATCCAGTCCGCGGTGCGTCCGGCCAGGTAGATCCAGCCGTCGGCGTCGCGGTAGGCCAAGTCCCCGGACCAGTAAATGCCGTCGCGCAGCCGCTCGTCGGTGGCGTCGGGGTCGTTGTGGTAGCCGCGGAACATCCCGCTGCCGCCGGTGTTGACCAGTTCGCCGGTGGCGGCCTCGGCGTTGAGCAGCGCGCCGTCGGCGTCGAACCGGGCAACCTCGCATTCGGTGCGGGTGACCGGGTCGTAGATCGCGACGCCGGGGAACCCGCGTCCGACGCTGCCCGGTGGGGTGTCCTCGGAGCGGGTGATGATGATCGCCAGCTCGGTGGAGCCGAAGCCGTCCCAGACGCGGCAGTCGAAGCGGCGGCTGAACTCCTCGATGTCGCGGTCGGCGGCCTCGTTGCCGAACGCCACCCGCAGCGGGTTGTCGCGGTCGTCGGTCGATTCGGGGGTGGCCAGGATGTAGGCCAGCGGTTTGCCGACGTAGTTCATGTAGGTGGCGCCGTAGCGGCGGATGTCGGGCAGGAATCCCGACGCCGAGAAGGCCGCCGGTGCCATGGCGGCGCCGGCGGCCAGCGCCACTCCCCACCCGGCGTAGACGGCGTTGGAGTGAAACAGCGGCATCGCCAGGTAGCAGGTGTCCTCGGCGGTGAGGTCGTAGCGAGTGACCAGCGCGCCGGCGGAGAACAGCACGATGGCGTGCGGAACCCGGACGGCCTTGGGGGCGCCGCTGGTGCCCGAGGTGAAGATCATCATGAAGGTGTCGTCGGGCCCGACCTCACGCTGCGGCGTCAGCTCGCGGTGCGGCCAGGAGGCGTCCCCGACGTCGATGACGGTGACGCCGGGCAGCTCCAAATCGGCGAGCAGGTCCCGGTGCGCGTCGTCGACCAGCAGGATCTGGCATTCCACCTTGGCGATGTCGCTGGCCAGCGCCGCACCGCGTCGGGTGTCATTGATGCCGCACAGCACGTAGCCGCCGAGGGCGGCGGCGGCCATCGCGGTCAGCATCTCGGGGGGTGTTGCCCAGCAGGGTGCCGACGTGCAGCGACCGGCCCGGTTCGGCGAGCTCGATCAGCGCCGCGGCCTGCGCGGACGCCTCGGCGACGTGCTCGGCCCAGGTTTGACTGCGATCACCGTGTTTGATGGCGACGGAGTCCTGTCCGGCACGTTCGCGAAGCAGCTGCTGCAGCGTTTCGGCCATCGGAACTCCCCAGATCGTGAACAGATTTGCAAAAGTGTCTACCATGTGTCGGGCCACCGGGTAGCCTCGGGTCCCTGACAGAATCGTCGATCATCTGCCTGCCCGGCTGCAAGGAGGCGTCCGGTGGAAACCGCCACACCGACCAAGACCGTGCGTGAGCGGCTGATGGATGCCGCCGAGGCCTGCCTGCGGGACAAGGGCATTCGGGCCACCACGGTGTCCGAGGTGGCCGAGCTGGCCGGTGTCTCGCGCGGTTGGCTCTATCGGCACTACCCGGACAAGGTCGCACTGCTGGGCGCCGCGCTGGTCCGGCTCAACGACGTCTACTGGGGCGAGTCGCACTCCATGCTGGGGGCCGTCGACGGGATCGTCGAGCAGATCGCCTCGGGCATCCAGCTGGGTCGCTCGGCCTACGGCTCCCCCGGCTCGCTGTTGATGCGGCTGCGTCAGGAGGAACCCGAGGAGTTCGCCGCGTGCGCCGGAGCCGGGGTCGCGGGCCTGGTGCCCGACTTGGCCGCGTTCTGGCGGCCCTACCTGGCCGCGGCGGCCGAGCGCGGCGAGGTCGAGGTGGACGACCTCGATGAGGCCAGCGAGTGGGTGGCCCGGGTGGTGCTGAGCGTGACGACGGTCGCCTCGGAGCGGCTCGACCCCGACGACCGGCCCGCGCTGGTGAGCCAGTTGCAGCGCTATCTCGTCCCGGCCCTGCGCTCCGGGACCACGGCATCAACGAAGGAGTGATCATGAGGGCCGCCGTCGTCGACACCTTCGGCACCTCGCCGCGCTACGGCGACGTCGCCGAGCCGGCACCCACCGAGCACACCGAGGTCGCGACCGTGCTGGCCGCGGCGGCAAGAACCTCGACCGGCTGCTGGTGTCGGGCTCGCACTACGGCAGCGCCGCGCTGACACCGCCGGCATCGACGGCGTCGTCCAGCTCGCCGACGGGCGGCTGGCCTACACCACCGCCACGCAGCCCTACGGGCTGATGGCCGAACGCACGCTCGTCGACCCGGCGGCCGCAACCGTGCTGCCCGCGGGTCTGGATCCGGTGCTGGCGGCAGCCATCCCGAACGCCGGTCTGTCGTCCTGGTTCGCGCTGGGTACGCCGCGGCGATCCAGCCCGGTCAGACCGTGGTGATCCTCGGCGCGACCGGCGTCACGGGAGCGACGGCGGTGCAACTGGCCAAGTCGCAGTTCGGTGCGGGGCACGTGGTGGCGCTTGGACGCAACGCGGAGCGGCCGGACTGGCTGCGCACCGCGGGCGCCGACGAGACGATCGTCCTGGACGGGCAGGCCGCCGACCGACTCGCCGCGCTGCATGCCGAACGCCGCATCGACGCCGTCCTGGACTACCTGTGGGCCCGCCGGCCGAGCAGGTCCTGGGCGTGCTGGGCAACAGCGGTCTGACCGCCAGCTATCACCGCACGCGTTTCGTACAGATCGGTTCGATGGCCGGGCCGAACATCACCCTGCCCGCGGAGATCCTGCGGGCGCGGGCATCGAGCTCATCGGCACCGGGCTGGGCAGCGTGCCACCGGAGGGCAGCGCCCGGGCCCGCCCGCTGAGCGAGGTCGCCGACGCCTGGGACCGCGGTGAGCCGGCCGGTTCCCGGGTGGTCCTGGTGCCCTGACCGGGGTCAGTCGGCGTCGGCGCCGCCGGGGGCGGTCTTGGACACCTGGACCAGGAACTCGTAGTTGGTCTTGGTCTTGCGCAGCTGGCTCATCAGCAGGTCGATGGCCTGATGCGAATCCAGCCCGGACAGCACCCGGCGCAGCTTGTGCACAATGGCGAACTCGTCGGGGCCGAGCAGCAGCTCGTCCTTGCGGGTGCCCGACGGGTTGACGTCCACGGCCGGGAACACCCGACGCTCGGCGATCTTGCGGTCCAGCTTGAGCTCGGCGTTGCCGGTGCCCTTGAACTCCTCGAAGATCACGGTGTCACCGGTGGAGCCGGTCTCGACCATCGCGGTGGCGATGATGGTCAGCGAGCCGCCGTCCTCGATGTTGCGGGCCGCGCCGAGGAACCGCTTGGGCGGGTACAGCGCGGTGGAATCCACACCACCGGACAGGATGCGGCCCGACGCCGGGGAGGCGTTGTTGTAGGCGCGGCCCAGCCGGGTGATGGAGTCCAGCAGCACCACCACGTCCTTGCCCTGCTCGACCAGGCGCTTGGCCCGCTCGATGGCCAGCTCGGCGGCCTGGGTGTGGTCTGACGGCGGCCGGTCGAAGGTCGAGGCGATGACCTCACCCTTGACCGAACGCTGCATGTCGGTGACCTCTTCGGGTCGCTCGTCGACCAGCACGACCATCAGGTGGCACTCGGGGTTGTTGCGGGTGATCGCGTTGGCGATGTCCTGGATGATCGTGGTCTTACCGGCCTTGGGCGGCGACACGATCAGGGCGCGCTGGCCCTTGCCGATCGGCATGATCAGGTCGATGACCCGGGTGCTGATCTTGTCCGGGGTGGTCTCCAGGCGCAGCCGCTGGTTCGGATACAGCGGCGTCAGCTTGCCGAACTCCGGACGATTGCGGGCCGCCTCGACCGGACCGCCGTTGACCGAGTCGAGCCGGACCAGCGGGTTGAACTTCTGCCGCTGATTCTTGTCGCCTCCGCCGCCCTCGCCCTCGCGGGGCACCCGGACCGCGCCGGTGACGGCATCACCGCGGCGCAGGCCGTTCTTGCGGACCATGTTCATCGAGACGTAGACGTCGTTGGGCCCGGCCAGGTAGCCCGAGGTGCGGACGAACGCGTAGTTGTCCAGCACGTCGAGGATGCCGGCAACCGGCTGCACGACGTCGTCCTCGCGCAGTTCGGTGTCGCCGCCCTCGCCGCCGCCGC
This sequence comes from Mycolicibacterium fallax, assembly GCF_010726955.1. Classification (NCBI taxonomy): domain Bacteria; kingdom Bacillati; phylum Actinomycetota; class Actinomycetes; order Mycobacteriales; family Mycobacteriaceae; genus Mycobacterium; species Mycolicibacterium fallax. Next base: position 10,640 of record NZ_AP022603.1, on the reverse strand, counting down.
GCTCGCGACGCCGACGGTCCCGGAAGCGACGGCCGCGCCGGCCGCCGCGGGCGTCGTCGTCGTCGGCGTTGCCGCCGCCGGAATTGCCGCCGCCGGTGTTGCCGCCGCCGGGTTGGCGCGCTGCTGGCCACCGTCACCGCGGTCGGACTTCTGGTCCTGGTCACCGCGGGATTCCTGACCACCGCCCTGGCCGGTCGGCGAGCCGGCATCGCGGGACGCCCCGCGGCGCTCGCGCCGGCGCGGCTCGCCGGACTGGCCGCCGCCGTCGCCCTGGTCACCGGACTTGGCGTCCTGCCTGGGCGCCTCACTCTTGGGCGCCTCGCTCTTGGGCGCTTCAGCCTGAGCCGGTTCCACCTTCGGGCCCTCCTCCTTGGGCGCGGCGCTTGGGGCCGGCGCCTCGGACTTGACCGAACCCGCCTTGGCCGCCCCGCCGCCATTGCCGGAACCACCGGCCTGGTGCTCCCGGATCGCGGCGATCAGATCGCCCTTGCGCATCCCCGAGGCGCCCTTGACGCCGACCTGGCCGGCCAGCGTGCGCAACTCGGGCAGCAGCATCGAGGACAGCGCACTGCTCAGCTTGCCCGACGAGGCCGGGGCCGGGGCGTCATTGGCCGGGATGAGGTCCGTATCGGTCACGGATTTCCTTTCTTTCCCCCGCCGGAAGCTTTCTCAGTCGGGGGGTTCGGTGCGCTCAGCGAAGACGCTGCGCGCGAAGTGCCACCGTCGGCTCTGCGACGGCGACAGCCGGATTCGCGGCGTAAGGCGTACGGTCCACTCACGTGTGAATCGTCAACTCACGGGTGAATCACAGAAGAATTGGTGGACGTCCTGGTGTCGGCGCTGGAAGCACCGCGTAAAACCGGGGACGGCACGAGAATAACCCGCAATGTAATCGGAAGCAACAAACACCCCCGGCGGGTCGGATGACGGATCAATCCGCGGCCATTGCGCCCGCGCCACACCAATCCCCGGCCGACGTTGATTTCGCCGACGGTGAAGCCGTGCTCGGCGGCAAACCCGATGGCCTCCTCGGGCAGCGACGCATCCTGGCCGAAACCCAAAACGGTGGGCCCGGCTCCGGAGATCACCGCCGCAATGCCACAACGCCGCAGCAGCCGCAGGTATTCCGCCGACGCCGGCATGGCCGGGGCGCGTTGGCCCTGATGCAGCAGGTCCTCGGTGGCCACCATCAGCAGGTCCGGGCGCTCGGTCAGCGCCAGCACCAGCAACGATGCCCGGGCGATGTTGAACCGAGCGTCCAGGTGGCTGACCTGCTCGGGCAGCAGACCCCGGGTCTCCGCGGTCGAGGACCGGAACTGCGGGATGGCGACGAACAGTCGGATGTCGGGGTGCAACCGCAAACCGGCGGCCCGATACTGGGCCGCTGCGCCCGGCTCGGACGTCTCGGTCCAGGACACCACCGCCCCGCCCATGACCGCCGCGGCGGCATTGTCGGGATGCCCCTCGAATTCGGCGGACAATTGCACCAATTCCGCAATGCCCAGCGGCGCACAATCGACCTGCTCGGCAAGCGCATTGGCGATGCCGAGACCACCGACCACCGCGGCGGCCGAGGAACCCAGCCCACGCGAGTGCGGAATGGTATTGCGACAGTTCACATTAAGGCCGTCGACCCGCAGCCCGTGGGCGGCCAGGCCGCGTTTGATGGCGCGGACGACCAGATGATCCCAGGTTGCCGGAACCTCCCGGCACCCTCCCCACGTCGATGCTCGGTCCGGATTCGGTTGTCTGGACCGAGATTTCGTCAGAGATCCCCAGCGCCAGGCCCATGCTGTCGAAGCCGGGGCCGAGGTTGGCACTGGAACCGGAGACGACGGCGTGACCGCTGAGCCCGGCGGGAAGAGTCTGATCGGCCATCACGATGGGCGCTAGCCCAGCCCAGCTCGGCGACGACGGCCGACGGGTCGACCGGAACGGCCTTGACCTCGGGGATGTCCCGCAGCGCGGTGTCGGGATCCTTGAGCCCGTTGCCGGTGACGGTGCAGACCACCGACGAGCCGCGGCACCCAGCCGTCGGCAACGGACTTGAGCAGCCCGGCAATGCTGGCCGCCGACGCCGGCTCGACGAACACTCCCTCGGTGCGGGCGACCAGGCGGTAGGCCTCCAGGATCTCCTCGTCGGTGGCGGCCAGGAACCGGCCGTCGGACTCCTCGCGCGCGGCGACCGCGGAGTTCCACGAGGCCGGCGAGCCGATCCGGATCGCGGTGGCGATGGTCTCCGGTCACTCACCGGGTGGCCGAGCACCAGCGGCGCCGCGCCGGCGGCCTGGGTGCCGAGCATCCGCGGCAGCGTCTCGGCCAGCCCGTCGCGGTGGTACTCGTTGTAGCCCTTCCAGTAGGCGGTGATGTTGCCGGCGTTGCCGACCGGCAGCGAATGCACATCCGGCGCGCGGCCGAGGGCGTCGACGATCTCGAAGGCGGCGGTCTTCTGCCCCTCGATACGGACCGGGTTCACGCTGTTGACCAGCGAGATGGTCGGATAGTCGGCGGTCAGCTTCCGGGCCAGTTCCAGGCAGTCGTCGAAGTTGCCGTCGATCTGGATGATCTTGGCGCCGTGCATGACGGCCTGGGCCAGCTTGCCCATCGCGATCTTGCCCTGCGGGATCAGCACCGCGCAGGTGATGCCGGCCCGGGCGGCGTAGGCGGCCGCCGACGCCGAGGTGTTGCCGGTGGACGCGCACAGCACGGCCTGCTGGCCCCGCTCGACGGCGTCGGTCACCGCCATCGTCATGCCGCGGTCCTTGAAGGAGCCGGTCGGGTTGAGCCCCTCGACCTTCAAATGCACGGTACAACCGGTCATCTCACTGATCCGCTTGGCGTGGATCAGCGGCGTGCCACCCTCCAACAGGGTGACCGCGGTCCAGTTGGCGGCGTCGGGCAACCGGTGCCGGTATGCCTCGATCAGGCCCGGCCACGGCCGGTGCACGGGTGCGTTCATCACTCGGTTCCTTCCATGCAGCACGCTGGCCACGCTCGACACCACATCAAGTTCCTTCAGCGCCGTCACCGTTTCCGACAGCGCGGCATCGGTCGCGCGGTGGGTGAGCACCACGATCCGGGCGCCGATCGGCTGACCGTCCTCGTCGACCAGACCCTCCTGGCGGACCTCGGCGATGCTGACCCCGCGGTTGGCGAATTCGGAGGCCACCTTGGACAGCACGCCGGGCTTGTCGTGCACGTACAGACTCAGGTAGTACCGGGTCGGGACCACGCCGATCGGCGCGATCGGCAGTCGGGCGTACTTGGATTCGCGCGGCCCCCGGCCGCCCTGCACCCGGTTGCGGGCGGCCATCACCACGTCGCCCAGCACCGCCGAGGCGGTCGGCGCGCCGCCGGCGCCCTGCCCGTAGAACATCAGCTGACCGGCCGCGGCGGCCTCGACGAACACCGCGTTGAAGGCCCCGTTGACCGACGCCAGCGGGTGCGTCAGCGGCACCAGCGCCGGGTACACCCGCGCCGAAACCTGTTCGCTGCCATCGGCATTGGTGATCCGCTCACAGATCGACAGCAGCTTGATGGTGCAGCCGAGGGCCTTGGCGGAGGCGAAGTCCTCGGCGCTGACGGCGGTGATACCCTCGCGGTAGACGTCGTCGGCCTGCACCGGTGTGAAACGCGATGGACGCCAGGATCGCGGCCTTGGCCGCGGCGTCATAGCCCTCGACGTCGGCGGTCGGGTCGGCCTCGGCGTAGCCAGCGCACCGGCCTCGGCCAGCGCGTCGTCGTAGGAGGCGCCGGTCTCCGACATCGCCGACAGGATGTAGTTGGTGGTGCCGTTGACGATGCCGGCCACCCGCAGCACCCGGTCACCGGCCAGCGACTGGGTCAGCGGCCGGATCACCGGGATCGCGCCGGCCACCGCGGCCTCGAAATACAGGTCCACCCGGGCCTTTTCCGCGGCGGTGGCGAGCTTGCCGGTGGATTGGGCCAGCAGCGCCTTGTTCGCGGTGACCACGGACTTGCCGTGTTCGAGCGCGGCGAGAATTGCCCGGCGGGCCGGTTCCACCGGCCCCATCAGCTCGACGACGATGTCGACGTCGTCGCGGGCGACCAGCGCCTCGACGTCCTCGGTGAGCAACTCGACGGGCACGCCGCGGTCGGCCGCGACCCGCCACCACCGATGCCGCGCAGCTGCAGCGGCGCACCGATGCGCGCGGCGAGGTCCTCGGCACTGTCCTCCATGATGCGCACCACCTCGGTGCCGACGTTGCCCAATCCCAGCACCGCCACACCCACCGGCTTTTCCGTCTCAGCCACGGTCACCTCACCTCCAGACTCAACAGGTCGTCCAACGTCTCCCGGCGCAGCACCAGCCGGGACTTGCCGTCTTGCACCGCCACCACGGCGGGCCGCCCGAGCAGGTTGTACCGGCTCGACATCGAATAGCAGTAGGCGCCGGTGGCGGCCACCGCGATCAGGTCATCGGGTTCGACGTCGCCGGGCAGCCAGGCGTCTCGAACGACGATATCGCCGCTTTCGCAGTGCTTTCCGACGATCCGGCAGAGCACCGGGTCGGCGGTACTGCTGCGCGAGACCAACCGGACGTCATACTCGGCGCCGTAGAGCGAGGGCCGGATGTTGTCGCTCATCCCGCCGTCGACGCTGACATAGCGGCGCGCAGCGGTGGCGCTGACGGCGACGTCCTTGACGGTGCCGACCCGGTACAGCGTGACGGTGCCGGGCCCGGCGATGGCGCGGCCGGGCTCGACCACCAGGGTCGGCTCGGGCAGTCCGACGGCCGCCGATTCGCTGCGCACGATCGCGGCCAGCTTGGCGGCGAGGTCCTCGATCGGCGGCGGGTCGTCGCCGGCCAGGTAGGAGATGCCCAGTCCGCCACCGAGATCGACGATGTTCATCTGGGCGGTCTTGTCCACACCGAACTCCGAGACCACCTCACGCAGCAGCCCGATCACCCGATGGGCGGCCACCTCAAAGCCGTCGACCTCGAAGATCTGCGAGCCGATGTGGCTGTGCAGGCCGACCAGCCGCAGGTGCTGGGTTTCGAAGACCCGGCGCACCGCGGCCATCGCCGCGCCGGTGGCCAGCGACAGCCCGAACTTCTGGTCCTCGTGCGCGGTGGAGATGAATTCGTGGGTGTGCGCCTCGACCCCGACGGTGACCCGGATCAGCACGTCGACGACCGCACCGGCCTCCGCGGCGATCCGCTCCAGCCGGTCGATCTCGATCATCGAGTCGATCACCACGTGCCCGACCCCGGCGCGCACCGCAGCCGCCAGCTCGTCGACCGATTTGTTGTTGCCGTGCAGGGTGATCCGCTCCGGCGGGAAGCCGGCCGCCAGCGCGACGGCGAGTTCGCCGCCGGTCGCGACGTCCAGCGACAGGCCCTCCTGCTCGACCCAGCGGGCGATCTCCGTGCACAGGAACGCCTTGGCCGCGTAATGCACCCGCTCACCGCCGCCGAAGGCCGCGGCGATCCGCCGGCACCGGGTGCGGAAGTCGCTTTCGTCGATGACGAACAGTGGGGTGCCGTACTCGGCGGCCAGCGCCGAGCAGGGCACCCGGCCAGCGTCACCTCGCCGTCGTCGCCGCGAACCGCGTTCAGCGGCCACACGTTCGGGGCCAGCCGGGCCTCGTCGGCGCCGGCCGGGCGCGCCGGCGCGCCGGGCTGGTGGATCTCCTCGGCGTGCCGGGGGCCGGCGGGGTGTGCGTTCACATCCGCTCCGGGGCGCCGACGCCGAGCATTTCCAGTCCGTTGGCGATCACCCGGCGGGTGGCCGCGCACAGCGCCAGCCGGGCGTTGTTGAGGTCGCCGGCCGGCTCGTCACCCTGCGGCAGCACCCGGCACGAGTCGTAGAACCGGTGGTAGTCACCGGCCAGGTCCTCAGGTAGCGGCACACCCGGTGCGGCTCGCGCAGCAGCGCGGCGGTCTTGACCACCCGGGGGAACTCACCGAGGTTGCGGATCAGCGCACCCTCCTTCTCGTGGGTGAGCAGGCCCAGTTGCGCGGTGTCCGGGCTCAGCCCCAGCTCGGCGGCGTTGCGGGCCAGCGCGCTGAGCCGGGCGTGCGCATATTGCACGTAGTACACCGGGTTCTCACTGGACGCCGAGGACCACAGCTGCAGGTCGATGTCGATCGGGGTGTCCACCGAGGACCGCAGCAGGGCGTAGCGGGCGGCGTCCACGCCAAGCGCGTCGACCAGGTCGTCGAGGGTGATGACGGTGCCGGCGCGTTTGCTCATCCGGACCGGCGCCCGTCGCGCACCAGGTTCACCAGCTGCCCGATCATCACCTCGACGGTGTCCGGGCTGTAGCCGAAGGCCTGGGCGGCGGCCAGGCCGGGCGATGTAGCCGTGGTGGTCGGCGCCGAGCATGTAGATGCACAGCCCGAAGCCGCGTTCGCGCTTGTCCAGGTAGTAGGCCAGGTCGCCAGCGATGTAGGCGGGTTCACCGTCGCTCTTGATGACGACGCGGTCCTTGTCGTCGCCGTAGTCGGTGGTGCGCAGCCAGGTGGCGCCGTCCTTCTCGTAGATGGCTCCGTTTGCGCGCAGCCGGGCGATGGCCTGATCGACCATGCCGGAGGTGTGCATCGAGTCCTCGTGGGTGAAGACGTCGAAGTCGGTGCCGAACTCGTGCAGCGAGTCCTTGATGTGGGTGAACATCAGGTCCACGCCGATGGAGCGGAACGTCTCCTGCTGCTCGGCCGCGGGCTGGCTCAGCACGTCGGGGGCCAGCTCGATCACCTTCGCGGCGATGTCGGAGATGTAGGCGCCGGCGTAGCCGTCCTCCGGGGCGGGTTCGCCCTTGGCGGCGGCCACCAGCGAGCGGGCGAACCGGTCGATCTGGGCGCCGTGGTCGTTGAAGTAGTACTCCCGGCACACCTGGGCGCCCTGGGCGGTCAGCAGCCGGCCCAGCGCATCCCCGACGGCCGCCCAGCGGGTGCCGCCGATGGATCGGTCCGGTGGGGTTGGCCGAGACGAACTCCAGGTTGATGGCCTGCCCGGCCAGTTCGTCGCCGACGCCATAGCCGCGCCCGCGGCAGGGATGTCGGTGACGATGACGCCCTGGGCGGCGGCGTCGATGCGCAGGTTCACAAAGCCCGGGCCGGCCAGCTCCGCGTCGGCGATGCCCGGGGCGGCGCGCAGCGCCTCGACCAGCCAGCCGGCCAGCTCGCGCGGGTTGACGCCGACCTTCTTGCCCAGCTGAAGGGCGAGGTTGGTGGCGTAATCGCCGTGCTCGGGGTTGCGCGGACGCTCCACGGTCACCGTCTCGGGCAGCGCGCTGACGTCGAGATCATGCTCGGCGAGCACCGCCGCGGCGGTGGACTTCAACAACTCGGCGAGATCGGCGGGGGTCACGAGGGTTCATCCTATGGTCTGGGGTGCGCACCCCCGGAATCCGCTCCCGCCGCGGGGGTGCCGGCAGCCCCCGCCACCATCACCGGCGCCGATGGGTTACGCTATCCCGGCCCAACTGGCGCGGGCATCGACCGCGCCCCGTAGCTCAGGGGATAGAGCGTCTGCCTCCGGAGCAGAAGGCCGCAGGTTCGAATCCTGCCGGGGCACCACCAGAAACACCCTCGACCAGCGTGGAGGTTGTTTCTTTCTTGGATCGCCGTGGCGACGGTGCGCTCAGCCAACCCCGGTCGCCGAGGTGCGCTTCGTGTTGTTCGACGACGCCGCCACCGGGCCTTCGAGTCCGCGCTGGGCTGGGCGGGCCGCAGCCGGGCTCAGTGCTTGAAGGCGTCCTTCACCTTCTCGCCGGCGTCCTTGAGGTCCGCCTTGGCCTGATCGGCCTTGCCCTCGTTCTTCTTTTGGTCGTCGTCGGTCAGGTTGCCCGCGGCCTCCTTGGCCTTGCCGGCGGCATCGTCAATGGCGTTCTTGATCTTGTCTGTTGCACTCATGCCAGCCAGGATGGCCAATTCCCGGGGAAGCCAAACATCCGCTGACCCGATCTGGGCTGTGATGCCGGCAACACCGGCGCGCCCCCGCGCCTGCGGAACGGGGACGTTCGGCCCCTACCCGGTGCGGCCGCCGAAATTAGCGTGGACGGCGTGCCCGGCACCTCGCCGGGCCCGCAGCTGCCGATGAACGGAGCCCGCCATGTCCGCGCCCGACGCCACCGATCCCGCCGTCGCCTACACCGCCGAGCACCGCGCCATCGACGCCGAGATCGAACGCTTCCTGGACGCCCCCGACGACGGGGCCGCGCTGCGGACCGCCCTGGACACCCTGCGCAGGCACATCTACCTGGAGGAGAAGTTCATGTTCCCGCCGCGCATCGCGGGCTGATGATGCCGATCATGGTGATGATCCGCGAACACGGCGAACTGTGGCGCGCGATGGACGCCATCGAGGCCGGCGATCCCGACCCGGCCTGCCGCGAACTGCTCGGATGCTCGCCGTGCACAACGACAAGGAAGAGCCGATCGTCTATCCGCAGGCCACCAGACTCGACTGCGCCGCCGATCTCACCGAGCTGCTGACCGAGGCCGCCATGCCCGACGGCTGGGTGTGCGCCGCGGCGTGACCAGCGCCCGGTCAGTTCCCCAGGCCCGGGTGGAACCGCCGCACTCGGCGCAGCGTGTTCTGGTCGGTGTGCATGTCCTGCCCGATGGCGGCCAGCCGCAACAGCAGATCCGAGGTGTAGCTGAAGGTTTCGTCGTCGATGATGGTGAAGGTGCTGGTGAACGCCCGGATCTCGGCGCGCTGCATCAGGTAGCGGTTCTGCAGGACGCCGTACGACGGGTCGCCGGGGTGGCGTCGAAATGCAGCACCCGGTCTCCGGGGCTGGGCGCTGCTGCCCGCCAGGATCGCGATGCCGCGGCCGAGACCACGTTCCGGATGATCTGGCCGTTGGCCTTGTCCCACAACAGGAATCCGATCTCGTCGTGGAACGGGTCCATCGCCTCCTCGCCGTGGCGCCAGGCGGTCATCTTGTAGTTCAGGCCCCACAGCACCTGCTGGCGTTCTCCTGCACCGGAATCGGCGTGAAGGTGGCCTTTTCGAAGTAGGACGTGGGGCCGGTGACGTCGTCGTCGTTGTGGTAGGACAGGTCGATTCCGACGTCGCCCTCCCAGTCGCCGACCAGCGGGGTCAACGGACCGAGCTTCTGCGGTCCCCGGATATCGGCGATGTCGATGGTCGGCTCACTGATCGATGTGCTCATTGACTGCTCCACTCGTCGGGCCGAACCCGATGACCAGACCCGGCCCCCAAGGCTGGTTCGGCACCTCAAGTGTTGCATAGAGCAAGACATTTGGTAAGCGGTTTGCCCAGGTCCGCAGCGCGCGGGGCACCACGTTCAGAGCAGCAGGCGATGCGCGCCGTCGGCCGGGCGCCCGGATCGAGCAATTCGTGCAACCGGTCCAGGGTGGCCGCGCACTCCCGGCGCCGCTGCGGGTCCAGTTGTCCCAGCGCCTTGGTCAGCTCACGCCGGCGCCGATCGGTCACCTGCCGCACCGCCCGTCGCCCGGCGGGCGTCAGCGCAAGGTCACCACGCTGCGATTGTGCGGATCGGCACCGCGCTGCAGCAGACCCGACTTGTGCAACCGGTCGGCCAGCCGGGTGACCGAGGAGCCGGCCAAGCGCCCGGGCGCATTGCGTCGAGCTCACGGTGCCCAACTCGTACAGCACCAGCAGCAGCCGGAACTGGGGCAGCGACAGCTCCGAGCGCTCGACGCTGCGCAGCGCCAGGCCGACCAGATCGCGGGTAGCGGCCTCGAACGCCCGCAACTCGTCGGCCGAGGGCCCGGTGACGCCGTCACTTCCCACCGGGTGAGTATCCCTCGAAGCCCGGCCTCACCCCGGCGGCCACACCCGGTGAGCCCGAGTTCACCGCGGCGATACGCGCGGCGCCCGGCACCGCAACACGGCCTTCCTAACTTGGCCGCAGCGACGGACACCCGTCGGGACGGGCACACCGCGATGACGCGATCGCACACGATCACCGACTGGGATCCGGAAGACCGGGTGCAGTGGGCCGGCGGCGGCGAACGGATCGCCAAACGAAACCTGCTGTGGTCCGTCGTCGCCGAACACGTCGGGTTTTCGGTGTGGTCACTGTGGTCGGTGATGGTGCTGTTCATGCCCGAGTCGGTCTACGGCATCTCCGCCGCCGACAAGTTCCTCATCGCGGCGACCGCCACGCTGGTCGGTGCCTGCCTGCGGCTGCCCTACACCCTGGCCACCGCCCGGTTCGGTGGCCGGAATGAACGATCTTCTCGGCTTCGTGCTGGCGGTGCCGGTGCTGGCGACCATCGTGATCCTGGCCAACCCGGGCCAGCCGCTCTGGGTGTACCTGGCCTGCGCGGCACTGACCGGCTTCGGCGGCGGGAACTTCGCGTCGTCGATGACCAACATCAATGCGTTTTTCCCCCAGCGGCTCAAGGGCTGGGCGCTGGGCCTCAATGCCGGCGGCGGGAACATCGGCGTTCCCGTCGTTCAGCTGGTGGGGCTGCTGGTTATCGCCACCGCGGGTAACCGGCAGCCTCACTGGGTCTGCGCGGTCTATCTGGTGCTGCTGGCCGTGGCCGGGATCGGCGCGGCGCTGTTCATGGACAACCTGCGGGTCCCGACCGTCGACATGACCGCGATGCGGGCCGCGCTGCGGCACCGGCACACCTGGATCGTCTCACTGCTCTACATCGGCACGTTCGGCTCGGA